>NZ_JALIFP010000030.1 GCF_022867885.1 Lederbergia sp. NSJ-179
AATAACAGCTTTCTTCCATTGCCTCAATTGATTAACATGAATTCCGTGATCAGAAGCAATTTCGCTTAGTGTTTTTTCCTCCTTCAAGATTTCTAGCACAATTTGAGATTTGAATTCTGATGTATATCGTTTTCTTTGTTTCATAAACCTACTTTAACATCTCCTCATTTCGTGTCTAGTTTCTTGGGTCCATTATAATTTCTGTGTACCAACATTTATATTAATTAAATATGAAATCGCCAACATACCCGAAGGTATACCTTTTATAACAAAGACATTCAACGTAACACTGAAATTTGCACAAAAAAGACTTATTCATTTTAGAAATCAACTACAAATATCAAAATTACAACAACAACTTAATGCATAATCAATTTTGGATATTTTTTAAAAATGTATCAGAAATCCCTCAACTCTTTTAAAAACGGATAAAAAGGATAGACATAACTAGTACGTGCTATCCTTTTTTATTTGTTTTTTAAAAAGAATTTAGAGCTACAAGGTTAGTGACTCTTCCTTTGTTTGTACTTTTAAGGTATCTACAAGTTGTTTAGACTCTAAACATAATATTTCTTGTTTCTAACCAACAATCATTAGACTAACCTTTGTACCAAGACTTGTTTCCCGAAAAAATAAAAATATTAGCATTATGCGGAACCAAAAAATTCGCCAAGTCTTGTTTGGGCGTACAAATTGACAATATATAAGATAATCCAAATGGTAAACGAAAGCCTCGTTGCGAGCCACATATAGGAATATTCTCCACCTTCACTCATTCCAGCCCCAAATAAGGCTAATGCGTTAAATGACAACAATAATAACAATAATATGTTATAAAATGTATAATAAAAGACCTCAATTTAGAGGTCGAATTATCGAGTTACACTCTTACTTTTTATTTACAAATTAGTATTTCTTTTTCAAAAAGAAAATTGTACCACCATAAGCGATAAGAACAAGTGCAAGAAGGCAAGCTAATGCAAAGGTATATTGCTCCCCATTTAAACCATAAATAATATTTGTGATGAAAATTATATTATATCCAATCAGAAAAGATACAAATCCAACCATCCCTGCTTGACCTATTATTTTATCCCCTCTTTCATCTTCTCCTTCTCGTTTCATAAACCAAATTACAAAAATAAAAGTTACAACTCCCAAAAACGAAACAATAGAACCAATTATGTTTAGCATTACAAATACCTCCTAATTTACAATTTATATTGAAAAACTTCATGAATCTCTTTTCCAAAGGCAAAGGCAATTTCATATGCCAATATTAAAGACGGGTTATAACGATTTGACTCTATCGATGCAATAGTTTGCCTACTGACTCCAACATGGCTAGCCAACTTCTGTTGTGACCACTTCTTTTCAGCCCTAAGAACAGGAATGTTATTAAATAGTTCTCCGTTCTGGTTCATTTCATTTATTCACCATCCTTTCAATTTTATCGCCATATTTTTTTGACGAAATGTCGTATATTTTTAACTTATAGTAAAGTATTTTTAACAATTTGTCAATACATAAATATTTATTGAAAAGAATAATCTCTAAAAATTATTCCCTGCCAAAATTTTTCTTGGCAGGGTTTTTGGCAGGGAACTATATTATTTTTAACTTATTTCGTCCATTTTAGCTTAGGTCAAATGCTGTTAAATCAGCGTTCTCTCTTCAAATCAAGTTAGCCTCTTATTCCACCCCAATAATGCAGCCACAAGATCTGCCAGCTACATAACAATCACAACACAGTATTAATTGATTTATTCTTGCTATAAGATAGGCAACATGCTAATATTTATAATGAACGTTATATATGGAGGTTATGATATGAAAAAATCACAGAAAAAAGAAGATATAATTAATACAGCTGAAAAATTATTTTATCAACATGGTTTTCATGCAATTGGTGTAAAAAATATATTGGAGCAAGCCGGAGTAGCAACAATGACAATGTACTATCATTTCAAATCGAAGGAAGATGTCATTAAGGAAATATTAGTTCAAAGAGAAAAGCAATATTTCCAATTGCTGGAAGTTAAAATTAACAGAGATAATGGAATTAATCAGTATATAGAGTCGTTAATTAAAGCGCATCTCGATTGGATAGAAACGGATGGTTTCAATGGCTGTTTATTCTTAAGAGCGAAGCAAGAATATGATGGTGTAAATGAAGAAATTGCTTCACTAAGTAAAAAACATAAAAAAAAACTCATAGACAAAATTGAAATGGATCTGAATCTTCTTCAATGCCCTGAATCCTTAAGTGTGCAAATATCTATTATACTCGAGGGGTTAACCTCAATGGTTCAGATACTTGAATTAGATAAGGTAAAAGATAACGCAATTGATTTAGCAAAAAGTATTCAGGTTACGGAATAATGAATAGAAGGAGAGGATAGTGTCGTGAAAAATATTACATTGTTCTCTATATTTTTTATTTTATTATTATAATGAACGTTATATATAAAGAGGTGACAATTATGAACGCAAAAAAATTAATAGTAGCAGGCTTGCCAATGATTGCCGTGACATATGGTTTGTCACGATTCAGTTATGGTCTAATGCTTCCATATATTAATGAAACAATTAATATGAATCAATCCACTAGTGGTATAATCTCGTCTTTGTCATACATTGCTTACTGTATAGCAATCCTATTTTCAATGGTATGTTCTAATAAGCTCCCTCCTAGAACTATTCTTATGATAGCTGGATTGGCATCCATTATTGGTTTAGGTACAATCTCCATTTCTCCTAATGCAATCGTGTTAGGTTTAGGTATATTTCTGGCAGGAATAAGTACAGGGCTTTCTTCCCCGCCATATGCTAATATTGTTAGCACGAACTTAGAAACAAGCTTACAAAACCAAGTTAATTCATGGATAAATTCCGGTACAAGTATTGGAACAGCTTTTACTGGAGCAATTGCTATCCTTATGGTCAATAGCTGGAGAGAAACGTATTTGATATTTATTGTCATTGCTATTTTTGTACTTATTGTTAATTTTAAATTTCTTCCAAAGCAGCAAACTTCAGAAAAGATAACCAAAGTTGGTTTCTTTAATAAAGAATGGAGGCATTCCATTCAATTAATTATTGCCTCTTTACTTATAGGAATATCCTGCTCTGCTTACTGGACATTCTCAAGAGATTTTATATTAAAATTAGAACATATTTCCTCATACCTGGGAGAGTGGCTTTGGGTAATTATTGGACTAGCAGGTTTACTAGGAGGAACTGCTGGTGCGTTTATAGATAAGTTTGGTTTAATGAGTGCGTACAGAATTTCTATATTGGCACTTTCAACCTCCTCCCTTATCCTAGGAATTTATACAGTTAACAATATAACAGGTTTCCTGTCACCAGTTCTTTTTGGAAGCTCTTATATTTTCATGACAGGAGTCTTAATAGTATGGGGAATTTCAGTATTTAAGACTAACCCGTCGTTTGGGTTAGGTGTACCATTTTTAATACTTGCACTCGGACAAGCCATAGGTTCCATCTTATCAGGAGTAATAGCTGTTATATCTGGATATCATACACTTTTTATTGGGGCTTCTATAATTGGTTATACTACTTTAATATTCAAGCCCAAGACAAGCTAGATATATGTTCTCAAAACTTCCGTTGTAAGGAGATATAGTTGAAGAATTTACTACAATAATCATCAATTTTTATTATAAATTAAATTTGAAATTTATTGGAAAGGACTCTGTTTTCAAAATAGATTCTTCTTTTTTATTGTAAAATTTAAATTTGGGTTTTCAGCATTAGTTTAAAGACTTTTTTCTAAGATTAGATTTTTTATAGATATGCATTGATGATATTCTTTTCAAATATGCTAGTTTATATTACAAAAAAACATATTGTTTTTTACTCCGTAAGATACCAAAAAATTTCCCTGCTAAAATTCAGTGTAAAAACAAAATTCCCTACCAAAATTTTTTCTTGGTAGGGTTTTTGGTAGGGAACTATCTTATTTTTAACTTATTTTGTCCATTTTAGCTTCGGACAAATGCTGTTAAATCAGCGTTCTCTCTTCAAATCAAGTTAGCCTCTTATTCCCACTCAACTGTAGATGGGCTACCTAGAACCCTTGCTATCACTACTTTCAGACAGTTTACTTTCCCTTATGGCAGGGTTTTGGTAGGGAACCAATTCCATCTTAATGTCTTGATTTCCATTGAAATCCATATAAGTTTCCTTAGAAAAATTGAACTTAATATTCCCTGCCATTTTTTCAGCAAGTGGTTCATCATTTCTACTCCATAAGTGCGCATAATGTTTCAAAGTTATTTCCGGTGAACTATGTCCTAATCTTCGTGATACAACTAATACATCAGCATTAAACTCATTAATTAAATAACTAACATGAGAATGCCTCAATCCTTTTGCTTGTATTACAGTAACTTTTGCTATTTTGGCATATCGTTGTACAATTCTATGGATTGTAGACCTATGAACAGGTAGTCCTGTATAGCTTAATATGAAATTATCTATTCCATGCTCTGATTGTACTTGTTTCCAGTTTTGCAAGATTGCTAACGTATCGTCATCTAACGATATTGTGCGAATACCATCTTCCGTTTTAGTATATGGCTTTCGTTTAAAATCTTTTTTTGATTTCATTTGCAAAGTGTGATGAACCCTTAACTTCTTTTTATCGAAATCAACATCATTCCAATAGAGTGCCAATCCTTCACTGACTCTTACTCCTGTCATATAATATAACCAAATTGCAACAAAGCACATGTGCTCATAAAAGTTATGAGTATAAATCATCGAGATGACCTTTTCAAATTCCTCTTTCGTCCAAAACCCAACAACACTTTTCGCTTTTGGAATTGCTTTTGTTTTCTTTGAAATATTTTTCTCTAAAAATTCCAAATTCACAGCATACTCAAGTGCTTGTCGAAATCCTCCATAGAGCAACGCAGAGTAGTTTTGAGAATATCCAGTTTCATTCAAGAGCCAAGTTCTAAAAGATTCACAATCTCTGACATCAATCTCTCTAAGCCTTTTATCAGAAAACCTTTCTTTAATTAATTCAAAAGCATGTTTTCTTGATGCCCAAGTATCCTCTTCTACGCTTGATTGATAGTATGGTAAAAAAAATAAATCCATAAAATCACCAAAAGTAAGGCGATAATTGGCATAGCCATTTTGGCTAAGGTATTCATTTCTTATTCTAGTCGCTTCCTTATTAGCTTCTCTTGCAGATTTAAACTTTTCACCATTAGCGTTTTTCCTAGATTTCTTCTGAATCCTTTCTCCCGTAATCTTATCTACACCAAGTTCAATATTATAAAAGAAATTTCCTTTATTATCCGTATAAACTCCTTTATATTTAGTCTTTGCCATTCGTATCACCTTCCTCAAGAGATACGTCCACACCTATGATATTTTCAACAGCATGACAAGGCACCCGTCCTAATCTTTTGTTATTATAATAGGGATATCCTTGTTCCACCATGTAATATTTTGCTTGTCTAATAATATCTACTGCTTGATATGGCAAGAAACCCATTTCTTGCAATTCTTTTTTTGAAATGGTTTTATTCATTAGCAAAACAATTCCTCCTTATTTTTTTCAATAAAAAAAAAGAACAGATAATTTATCTGTTCTTTCATAAAATCCAGTATTTAATTCGGGTAATCGGAAAATAGTGTAGAATTATACATTCTGAATTTTTATTTATTATGCACTTCTACAATCGCGCCCGATTGCGTAATGGCTATATTTTTTTTGAAATTTACTCCTAAAACTCCTGACTTCAATTTATAGTTTTTTATTTCTCTGCTTTTAATAATATGGCACTTGAAACAAATCGAACTATTAATAATCCAATTAAGATGATAATTCCAGTAAATATAATAGCGCCATTCATACCAAAGGGATTAAACCAAGAATCATTTGGAGGAGTTATAAACTTTGTACCTAACCATACTGATAATAAAATAGTTAAAATATTTATTAGCAATATAAGATAAAGCTTAATTCTTACAGATAATAGCCCTGCCAAAACAATAAATAATAAAGTCCCTCCAAACGCAAAAAACGCTCCATTAGTAAATAAGGAAGTTTCAATGTAGTGAAATAAAAACGGCATAGGTATTAATAAAATGACCACCCTGATAAGTTTGATAAAACTCCCACCTCTCTAAAAAAAGTTCCAGCCTTGTGCAACAATATGGCCCGTTTGTTGAAGGAAACAGGCCTGTGAATTAACCTTTTTAAGTTAGTTTAATATACGCCAATCGACCATAATTCCACACTTTAATCGGAATACCCTTTAATTCAGGACATCGTTTTCCGTTCCAGCTTACTAATGCGCCTATCCAAATCTATCCATTTAGTTAACTGATATGCCTGTTCTTTCTGAACTTCTTCCACATCTCCATCTAACCTAGTTATATTTTCTTTTGAAGAACCTACCTCATTATAAATCATTTGTAGTATCTTTTAATCCCTGCAAATCAGATTCAATCTTATCAAAACGATTATTTACTTCTTTTTGAAAATCTTTTTGCCGTTGGTTCATTTCATCTAATAATTTCAATACATTTTCTTCAAAATTCGACAATATTATCACTCCTTAATAATTTCACCTTTTTCTTCTATATAATCGGGCTCTTGTTCCTCTATAGAATCAAAGTCAATGTCTGGATGACCATTTATATTCACTAATTCATCATCTTTTAATCTATAATGAGTTATTTCTTTTTCATCATCTTCTTCTTTATCATAAACAACAACTTTTATATATTTTCCATTTTCCCACATTGTAATATCTGAACTACTTCTCAAATCATTTCCGTAATCTATACTAGAACTATCATATTCTATATTATTTCGTTCAGCGATTTCTGACTCCACTTTCTCAATAGCTAAATTTACTATATCTTCATAGGTTAAATTATTATTTGTTTTAGCTTCTGAATTTCCACATGCTACTAGACTGATAGAAAAAATCATCAGTACCATTATTTTTAACACGTGTTTATGCAAGAAAATCACCTCCAATTAGAATAATTTTCATTTAACCTATGATAACATATAATCAATACTGAAAAAAATTAAAGTCAACAATACGCCAAACATCATCTTTATTTTCCATATCTAGTTCAATGAATGAATCCACCGAACTTACCGCACCATCCATTTCAATTTCATTTATAAACACACCTAAAACTTTTTGCCTACCCTCTTTTGATTTTCCTAAATAAACATCTAGATTATTCACAGTAGATTTCACTTCAGCTAATTTATCGTCATATTCTTCATTCCCATCAAAGTTTAATTCTTTTAATTTTTTCTCTGATACGTACATTTCTACATCTTCCCTTACTGGTTTGCCTTGATAATTAAAGTAGCCCATAATAAATTTTTCTGCTATCTCACCAGCTTCTAAATGAATGACTTCTTCCAAACTCTCTAATTGACTTATTTCATTCTTTGCTTGCTTTAACTCATTTCTATAATTTTCATTCTTCACGAATAAAAAAACAATGGTTAAAACACCAACAATAATTAATGGTAAATACTTTTTCATTCTATCACCTCTCTAAATCCGAATAGCATTCAATTAATCTAACCCTAATGTTTTTCGAGGGTCAATTTTATCTTGATGTGCTTGACCTAATTTAGTTAAATGTTCCAAATGCAAATGATTTCCTGTACTATCCCCTGTCGTTCCACACTTACCAACAGCTTGACCTTGACTAACCTTATCACCAAGAGAAACTTTTAATGAGGACATATGACCATACCGACTAAATTCATTATTTGCATGTTGCAAAGTAACATAATTTCCATAGCCAGTATTTCCATGAATGGCTTCTACAACCTTTCCGTCCTTAACCGCCATAATGTTATCACTAGGCGTACAGCCAAAATCCACCCCACCATGAAAACTCTCTAACTCTCCTGTAATCGGATGCGTTCTCGGTCCAAAACCACTTGTAATTATAATTTCTTTTAACGGTAATGCCCAATCACCACGAACATTTATAGGGGAATTATCTTCTTCAAGATAACGCATAACATTGTCTACATAGTTTACATCACCATAGCGAGACCACCCATTTTTTTTTGCCATCATATTACTAAAATTAATGGCAACCTTCTTAGAATAACCCCCTCTTTCGTTCGCATAGGGTATAAATCCCGAACCAAAATTATAAGCTTGCAAAGAAAGCCTCACTTCTCCATCTGCTTCCTTCATGACTTGTGAAAAATATCTTGTTCCAACATCAATAGATACTTCTGGGTCTGTAATTGAATTGAGAGGGAGACCGAGACTTTCGGATGATTGCATTACATCTAAAACCCTACCTCCACTTTCTTGCATAGTCATAGCCATCAATACATCTACATGTTGTGATATGAAATATTTTTTGGCGTATTTCTCAAAATAAGCTTTATACCTCAATACTTCCGGCGCAATACCATTACCAGTATAAATATCCGTATATTCTTCATTTTCTTCTTCTCTCAGATGAGGCATTCCATCATCACTCATATTTATTGAATTAACAACAAAAAGAACCACTATACCAACGATAAAAAAGAAGAAGAGCAATAAAACAATTAAAAAGATTTTTATTTTCATTTTAGCCACTTTTACCCCAGGTATTTTATCTGTATTCAATTCAAAAAACACCTCCACAAAAAACAAAAAGAGAATTGCCTATTATAGCAATCCTCAATTCTCATCTCTTTCTTTTTTCCTTTCTTCTACAGATGATACTTTTCTACTTCGTTGCGCATTCAAACCTGTATCATGATGAACCTCTGTATGACTACGATTTTCTTTCTTCACACTGTCTACATCTCTTTCATTCGTGTTTTCTGGCTGTGTAGTTCGTTCTACAGAATGTTCTCTATCATGATGAGGTTCAGCATAACCACGATTTTCTTCATTCACACCACTAATATCTTTTTCATTTGTATTTTCCGGCTGTGAAGTTCGTTCTACAGAATGTTCTTTGTCATGATAAGATTCAGCATGACCACGATTTTCTTCATTCACACCACCAATATCTTTTTCATTTGTATTTTCTGACTGTGAAGTTCGTTCTTTTGATGGGTCATCTGTTTCCAATGGTACAGGTACTGCTTTATCCCCATCATCCTTTTTCTTTCTCTGTGGAGAACGTTTAGTATCCACACCCTTGCCATTTTCAGTACCTTTTCTTTCCTCCCTCATACTCGTTCGATTCGTTTTTGCACTCTGTTTAGAATCACTTTTTTCATCTCCATAATTCATTGGAGATTCCCTCTTTTGAGAACGTCTTTCTTGTAATCTCTTTTTCGCATTAGAAAATTGATTACTATAATACTGGTTCATATTTGGCATAATGTTTCCATCAACTGTTTGAACACGTCCTGCCGTAACAAAACTAATAATTTTATTTCTCTTAATTATGATTAAGAAAAATATCACAATCAAAAGCACCACATGTAACAAATACATTCCTGTATCGACCGGTTTTACAAATAGATACATGGAATATGTTAACAGATAAACAACAAATAAAAGTAAACCTAACAAACCTTTCGTTAAAAAAATGGTCACTATATTACCTAATGCCTTAAAACCTGTCATTGCAAAATGAGGAATAAAACTTAAAACAAACGCAAAAGGTAAAGCTAAAGCTATGAATATCGCTAACAATTGTAATGCAAAATTGATTAAACCTAATAATAAAAAGGGAATAGACAAACCAATTACAATGAAGAAAGTCAAAAATACTATACCCGATTGTTTAAAAGCTGAACCCGAAGCTACATTCGTATTTCCGTTTTTATTTACTTCAAGATGGGCATGACCGATTCTATACGCTGAACCTTCTGAGTTTAATTTAAAAGCCAGCATTCTTTCCGAACGTGGAAAAGCTTGAAATCCAAAACCTAAATCTTTAATCTTATCATCAGCATTAATTTCTTTTTCATCTGTTTTACCATAGTTAATTAAAAGGTATGGTCGTTTTAATGCTAAATCAAAATAAATATTACGAACGACCGCAATTGTACCTTCTATCTTCTCATTTTCATCAATATCATTAATCCCTGCATAAACACCCTCTCTCTTATCATCAAAAATCCCTAAAATACCATCACCTGCACTTACTAAAGTAGATTGTATCTCTCCCGAAAGTGCATTCATACTTTTTAATAAATAACTGGCATTCGATACCCAATAACCGGCAACAATTAAAACAACCACAAACAACATAAATTTTCTAAAAGATTCTCTGGCATTTCCTTTGGTAAAAAATATAAAAACAAGATAGCCACATAAAAATGCAAACAATATTTCTGCAAAATGCTCCTTTAAAACTTCATATATACTACCCGAAACACTTTCAATATCATCCGCAAAATCATCCAATTTATTTAACGTAAATAATTGTAAAGAACTATCTGTAACTTTAACCACATTTTGAATAATACCCATAAAAAAGTTATTGATTGAATACAAATTAAAACCAAATATTCCACTTGTATCTTCATTATTCACCATATAGCGTTCGAGTGGATATTTTTTTATTTCTAATTGAACACCACCCTCTTCCTTTTCCTTTGCCTTATCCATATACTTAAAAGGTTTATATTCTTTGTCAAATATTTTCCCGAAAAGTTTGAGAATAAAATCTCCAACTGGAAAATCATCATCAATCAAATCAGAGAGATTCCCACTTGTATCAACCTCTTCATCATCTTCCGCAAGAACAACTGATGATGTCACGAAACATAAAAATAATGCAGTAAGCAGAATTAACAACCATTTTTTATTCTTCATTGGCATTCAAATCCTTTATAAAATCTAGTATCCTTTCACAGGCACTTACGCCACCACGACAATAAGCTAAAAATTCCGCATCTGTTTTTCCTTGTTTCCTTCCTTCCTCCAAGCCTTTCAATCTCTCAAAATTAATTTGTAACCCTTTTACAAACGACTTTAAAAAAATTTCATTTTGCATTTCCTCACCAGCCTTTCAAATAAAAAAGTGACTACCTTTCGATAGCCACCCTTGAAAAAATTACTACTTAGAGCTCAATACAAGTTTCATAATAAAGGTATCTGTCACGCTGTTCTTCCACCAAAAATAATTCAAAAACAAAATTGTAACTTATATCTTTTTGCGAATGACGTTTTGTAATTGTAAAATTTACATTTCCATCTTCCCTCAAATTATCGTTCGAATAATCAATAGCCTCTCTAATTATTTCCTCTAACTTTTCAGACATATCTAATTCCAATAGTTTTTCTTCCAACTCCACATAATTTTCTAATTCAGAAATATACATCATACCTAAAACATTCTCATTCATTAAATCATCTCCTTTTTTTATATTAAAAAATGGCTACCAATTATGGATAGCCATTCCATCTATAAATATTTTTCCTCTGCATAGGCAACCGCCGATTTATTGATTGTTTCCAATGCTCCCTCCCATTCTTCAAAAAGACATTCAATCGTAACTTTTGAGGTTCTACCGAACATATCTTTCATCAAACATTGACCTTGTAACATGTTATCTAACATTTCTATATTTTCCTCACTGGATTCCATGTTCATCCATTTTAAAATATCGGGACGTTCGTTTTCTTCATCAAAAGCAAAAGCTACACCAAAGTTCCCTGTTTCATTCTCCTTTTCTCGTAAAGCGTCTTTGGTAGATTGTGAGATAAAATATAAAGCATTATTATAGCTACGCCCAACACGCTTCATCTGTTTTTCGACCTTTTTTCCCTGTTGAGACGAAATAATAACCCACGCCTCATCAATAAATTCTACGGTTTGCTCATCTTTATTCCGGCCAAACAATTCACAGTATTTCCCCAAAGCCAGCATAATCGAATTTGATTTACGCTGACTATTTGTATAAGTTTCAACACTTGCAGTTGCTTCTGGTAAATCAATATTTTCAATTTCAATAATGCTAATTCTATCGGTTAATGATAATGCAGAATTAGAACCATCATGTACACATAGCTTTAATATAGAATCAGCAACTACTTCATATAAAAAATCGCCTGCTTTTTTTACAGACCGTTCATTGCTATTTTGCATAATCTCAATTATATGCATTGAGCCTACTTGTTCACCTTTTTGTTTTCTTTCGAGTACTTCTGATATAGCCTTTAAGAAAGCTGTATGAATTTCATCTTTCCCTTTAAAATCATAAACTTCCGAAAAAATATCTTGAATCAATTCTTTGGCTTGAGAAGATGGTAAAAAAGCTACTGGGTCTAATGCTCCCCAGTTATCTTTATCTTCAAAATCCAAAGTTATAAATTTAAACTTTTCCAAGTGCTCAACAAATAAAGGAAAATCACGTCTAATGATGCTATCATTTATAACTTTATTTATCCATTTCCTTATTTCTTTTTTAGGGTCAATGTATAAGGATTTTATATTTAAGAGTGTTACATAAATAAATAACAACTTTGCAAGATATGATTTCCCACTGCCTGTATCACCTGTAATCAGAACATGTGGACTTCTATATTTACTACCTCGAATATTTTGGTTTGCAAGCATTGGATGAAAGAATACAGGGTCACGACTTGATAATTTGGCACTTTCTAAATCCTTATGTTTATGAAACCTATCAACCCAGCCTATAAAAAAGCCAATCTTATTTCCAATTTCAGAATTTACGCCAAACAAACTTTCTCCCAAACCGTCTTGAGTAGTCGATTGCAACCAATTTCTATTCGTTGCTTCTAACTTTTCCCCAGGCAATGTTCTATAGAATAAACTTAATTGGTCAGCCGTTGGAATACGGCAAATAATATTTAATTGTTTGAAATAACGCACCACCTGTTTAGCACGTAACAAACTTTCTTTTTTCGTCCTGCCAGTTACAGCAATCGTGGCAAGCCAATTCATTACAGATACATCATGATTTTTTAATTCTTGCTGTAAATTTCTCATTAAATAATGACTATCTACAACAGAATCATCTACGAAATCACCTGTTTTTGCTTGTTCATTCGCTGATTCTTTTAACTCTCTCCCCTTTAAATTCACCTTCATTTTTGATTTTCCTTTACCTTCTGAATGAATTTTAAAATCTACACATACCTCAAAAGGTAAAGATTGGGCTTCATAAAAAATATCGCTCTCTGCCATATTATCCGGAAATTCATCAATCACGACAAAAGTTAAATAACCTTCATCTTGCTCACTACTTATTTTCAAAGTAGATGATTCCGTAGGGTCAATAATAGAATTTGTTATCGCCTTAATATTTCCATGTTCCTCCTCCTCACTTACATCATGTTTCAAACCAGCAATATAATCATAACGATTAACATAAATCAATTCATTTTCTTTTAATCTTGACCCATTGACACCAGCAACCATTTTATAAATTGTATCTTCCAATTCCTCAAATTGATTAAAAAAAGAAGTGGGAACATTTTGTTCCCAACCTAAATAGTTTACAAACATATCCGTTACATTCGAAAAAATAGAATAAACATTGTCTTTTAATCGACCATCTACATTTACAAATGCATTTTTTAACTTAATTCCAACAATAAAATCATTTTTTGTCATATTTCCTAAACGTGACCTTAAAATATTTTCTGTTTCCCCTAGGTAATAACGTCCAACATTTTCACTATCCTTCGACAAACCCAAACTTAAATCCTCAAAACGTTCTTTCAAACGGAACTCTTGAGGATACATTCTCAAATGAAAATCTTCATAAGCTGTGATATCCTCAAAAAACATTTTCCAATTTCTTTTATAATTGGCTACCACTTTTTGATTTTGAATAGGAATCGATTCACTTTTTATACGATAATATGCGAACACGTCTCCCGTTCTCGTTAATAGCATATTGTTCTTTATTGTTTTCAATGCTGGTTTCAGTTTGGTCATTCTCTTTATCCACCACCCATACACATTCTTTAAATGTTATTTTTTTCTCATTCATCCACTCTACTTCTTTCCCATTACAAAACTTCTTTTTAGGAATTTTTATCCCGAATAAATATTTGACATAATCATAAATGAACATATAAATATTTTTGCCTTCAGGCTTTATTTTCGTTACAAGCCACGTAAATAATAACGGAACACAAACTAAAAATATAAACCACGTATTCGAAAATGCATACGGATAAAATTTCCTTATTATCCAACCTACTAAAAATGTGATAATTAGAAAGACCACAAAATTTAATGCAGGAATCAATTCAATTGTAAAAGGCAGATAATAATTATCTGTTATCTGCCTAATTTTCTTTGGTTCCCTTAGAGCCCTTCTATAATTAAATACCACTCTACTTTCTTTTTTCTCTGCCATATTATCACTCTCTTACAGCTTATTCATGAAGGCTTCAATCCAACCGGCAACTGTGTCCCAATTTCGAACTACAAAATAAACAATTCCTCCAACGATACAGCACACAATAATCGCACCAAATTTAAATTTGGCTAAATGTTTTGTGACTAGGAAAATAATAATAATGACTATCGCTTGCTGAACAATTTCCAACGCCCAATTCTCTATTCCTCCTAAAGTAGGCAAATCAGCAGCCAAAACCAAGTGATTAAAAAAGTCCATTTTTCATTCCTCCTAATTATAAATAAAATTTTTCACATAATAATTTCTTCCATTTTTAGAAATTGTCATTTCTACTGGATTAACTTGCTGTATATTTGTCAATTCGTCTCTAAAAACCACCTCCATCAATGCCTTGTAATGTTTGCCATCTACATAGATTTTTAAATTTCTTATTTCTTTAAATAAAAAAGAACCATTTAACGTTTGTGGGTCATCCATCAGATACGCCATTTCGTCAACTGGTTCTGTAGCATACTTTTCAAAAAAAGTATTTAGAAATTCATTGATATTTTCTTTTTCATTTCCGTTATATTCTTCTAAGTCAACCTCTTTCGTTTCATATTCTATATTTCCGGCTAAGGAAGGAACTTCTGTAAAATATGGAACGGATTGAACGCTAAACAAACCATTTTCATAAACAATAGGAATGTTTAACAACAAAGTATTTTTTTCTTCCTCTGTTTCAATTTCGATTTCAATTTCCTTCTTTTTCTTTTTACCCTCTCCCTTGACAACCTCCTTTTCTACTTCCCTTTGCAATTCATTTTTAAATGTAACCTTATATTGAAAAAGATTTCTTTCCCCTTCATCTTCCACATGAAAAAGGTTAAGGGATTCTAACTGCCTTGTACCATTTACTTGTTCTAAATTGTATAAAGGATTTTTTTCATTATTAAACGTGTCATTAAAAACCATATATTCTTTCAAATTATTGGCTCTTTTTTGTAAAGCTTCGCTTTCATTTGAAACATTAATATACTCTCTAATAAAATTGGACAAAAATTCATGCGCAGATTCAACAGGAATTTCTTCTATCACTTCCTTATCCTCATTCGCCTGTACCAATCTATTTGTTTCATTCAAAGTGGAACGAGTGTTTAAAGACAATAACACTGAAATTGTCGCTAAAAATAACATTCCTAAAATTAATGACCAAATAAAAAAAGCTGTTCGCTTTGATGTATCTTTGCGCACAGGGTTTTTCTCTTTTTTTGGTCGTTCTATTTGTTCAATTTTATCAACAACTTTATTCTTTTTTAATTTATCTTTTATACTCATTATGAACTCCTCTCAATATAATCCACAAAAGATGTCACCCTCTGCAATACCTGCAATGGTGAAGCATTTTCCAAATACACTTTTTCACGTACTTTTTTGCCACCATCAATATAAGTAGATTTATAAAAATCAAAACGATACGTTGAATATCCTTTCTTTCTATATCCTTCCACAATCAAAGACGTATTTCTGGATAAATCTTTCACAAAAACAAGATAAAAATAATGTCTTTCATCTTCTCTACGTTTAGAAACATCTGAAACAAAACCCAAGTCTTTAAAAGAATTTGCCAAGGACTTCATTACTCATAAACCTCCAATGCAATAAATTCTACTGTTATAATTGCATTTTCAGGATTTCCTGTTACCTTATTTTGCTTATGAGGAATATTAGCAAATATAAAATGATATGTTTTATCTTCTTCTCGTTCATTCTTATGATAAAAATACACGTTCATTTCAATATAGAGAGAGTTATCAATTTCCTGCAATTCTTCCCTCAATTTTTCTAAAATGACGTATTTATGATTAATCAATTTTTCCCTTTCCAAGGCTTCTATCAATACAGCTTGATTCAAAACAAGTGGAATCATTTTTTCACCTTCTTTCAATTAACTCAAAACGATTTCTAGTTTTGTTCTTTTTTCATCATAATAATAAAGTTCCAGAACATTGATAGCACGTACATATGCCTTTATTTCATCTCTATAAATATCTTCTGGCTGGTCAAGGTCTCTATGCAAATCCAGCGTTGCACTCATATAGGATTTCAAATTCTGAATTGCGTGGTCCACATTTTTCACCACCTAACATAGTAACTAATCTCCAAGCAAGGTTCGGGTAGTATTTTTTAGGAAAACCGCCTAAAAAATCTCCACCCTTTCCCCCTTGCTTTCCGATTTTTTGTCGGTGCTTGATGGTCACCAAGTCAACTATACTCAAAAGGGATTTAAATAAAATTGACTTGTCTCTTACTATTGTACCGACAAAACCGTTTGCCCTATCGTTCGTTAATATCTGCCCCTTTCCATAACAAATAACGTTAGGGTCGTGGGGTTCCGCCCCCACACGGCGTCCCAATATCACTACCTCAAAAGTGGAAAAACATTAAACAATCATTTCTTCAGGCTGTGCAAGATAAACCAACATCATATGCTCTTGCTTTTCGTTTAGTTCTAATTCTTCCTCAAAATCTTCTAAATCAGAAATTCCTTTTGTATCTTCCACCAGCTTTATCATTTTTCTTGTTCTAGCTGCTTGATTCATATACCAATTTCGGGACTTTTGATAAAAATCTTCTTGAGGTTTTGTAAAAATTTTTAACCTTTCTACATCACCTAAAAAAACTTCCCAAAAATGAGAAGTTTTCCACCGCCCTCTATTTAAATCATTATCCTTATCCACAAACCGTAAATAATTCTTAATAATTCCCTTAGCAACCGGTAACATGCTTTCACTTTTTATAAGTTCTGATACAACAGCATTCGCCCTATCATCTTTAAATCTTAATTCATATCTATTCCAGTCTCCAAGTTCTTCTAAAGGGATTCCATACTTTTCCGATTGCTCATAGTTTTTCTGATAAAAACAGAAATAGACTTCAGAATGTTTTTTTGAACCAAAATAAAGTGTCGTACCGCCATGTTCACCATCTTCCATTGATAACGAGCCATTATAATCAGTTTTTTTAAATCGGGAAATCGCTTCGCTATTTCTTATCTTGTCAAAAAGCATAGGTATTTCAAAATATGTTTTTTTATCGTCAATCGAAATATCTAATCGAGGAAATTTCCCACCATTTTTCTTACAATCTCTAAAAAAGTCAAACCAAGTAACTTTCCTAGCTTTTAAAAAGGTTTCAAATTGACGGCAACCTTGACCACTTAATTCAATAAGTGTTCCACGCACATCTAAATCATGTGAATAAAATACTTTAATATTATCCAACTGATATGTGCCTGTATATCCATAAAAACCACTTTCTTTATGCTCCATATAATCTTTCTTTAGATGAAGCACTTCTTCTAATATCATATCGACATTATGAGTTTTAAACGATACCCTTAAATAGTCAATCATTGATATTAAAGGTTTTTCTTCCTCTTTTGTATTTTGTACCCCCCTGTTAGAGTAGGGGGGGTTTGCTGTCGTCATCCGCTACGCTCCTTCCTCCACGCCTACAACTCCGGTTGCTTTTCGCTGTCGCTAGCGACTGTCGTCGCTGGCGCAACCTCCATTTTCGGCGTTGCTTTTCCTATTTCACGTAAAAAATCATATCCTCTTGGAACTAATGGTGTATAGAATTCCGTAATGATAGAAGCACCATAATCCGCATAACCACGCCCTTTTATACGCTTATTTACAAACGTATTATCAACATCTCCAAACATCATGCCGTACCCAGTTTCACTATTTCTACCTAATGCTACACGAAAATTAAACTGGTCTCTTATTCCATCTGCCAAATACTTTGCATCTGGGCGCTGATTCGCTAAAATAAGAAAAACGCCTGCCTGCCGGCCTAACATAGTTAATTGCTTCATATCCTCCAATACTTCTTGCTTTTCTCGATGATCTAACATTTCCATAAATGCTACATATTCGTCAAAAACAACAAAAAGTGGCTTCATGCCCACACTTGCATAATTTCCACCTGTTTTATAATTCGGCATGTTTTTCATTCTTTCGGAACGTTCATGCATTTCTTCTCTTGCTTTCTTCAAAGTCATTTTTATTCCATTTTTCCTACTAAAAACAGTTTTTTCAGGCATGACCGATTCTAAGTCTGCAAGGTCTGCATTTTTAGGGTCTAAAATACGCAATTCAGCACCCGACTTCAATAAAGCTTCAATCATGGTCAAAATGAAATACGTCTTACCTCCACCAGTACCACCAGCAATCAACATATGCGGCAATTCATCAAATTTCCACTTGATATGTTCCATCAATTTCATAGAACCATTCTGAACAGTTACATCATCAATAGAAATACGGTTTCGTTGCACATCATACATTAATTTATAACAAACGAAGTTTTCTTCCAATTCTCTGTCAACTAGAGTACAATATAAACCATTTTCTAGTTCATCCCCTAACTTTAAAAACCTGTCTTGAAAACGGCTCATATCCATTGCCACTCTAAATTCGATATATCCTTTATTTATTTTGTAATAGGCTTTTGGAAAATAAGTTAACTTTGATTTCGTAACAGTCTTATCACTTAAGCTCCATTTTGATTCCGTTGAATAGCTTTCTTTTTCGATAAAACGATTGGATATAAACATTCTTGCTATTTTTTGCCTATGCCAAATACGCCTATATTTTTCAAAGAAAATAAAATAAGCTAATAAAACAGTCATTGCGCCAACTAGAAATGATATAAAAAATCCTTTTCCAATGTACGCCCAATTCCAGTCCTTAATATTTTTCAAATAATCCCAAGTGAACCATTCAGCAACATTTCTAATTCCAGTTTTATAACAAAGAAAAATACTCAATAAAAAAACAGGAATAAATATGCTTAATCCTGCTATTAATACTCCATGCTCCATTTTTGGCGTTATTCGTATCCCACGATATTTCCATAGTCTTTTTCTCAGAAATTCTATCTTTTTCACCTTCTTTTTATTGCGAGGTAAACATTATTTCACTAAGGTTAATTTATTTTTCTTCGGTTCTTCTCTATAAATCTGTGTGATGTAATACCATATTTTAATTTTCACTGTCATTTTTTCTGTCCACTGCGGGACCCCAACATCCGTGATATAAACCAACACGTCACCTACACCGGATATATAGAGTTTTCTATTTGAATATTTTCTCGGAAAGTCTTGACCAAATTTAATGTAAAGGAATGTTCGATGCATCTTTCCATCAATACTTATTGTCATTTTCATTCCTCACTTTCACTTTTAAAGAAAAAGCGTGCCAATTAATTTATAACTAGCACGCTACTAATCTATTATTTCTTTTCCCCACCTACTCCTACTGGTTCTTTGTTAGGTTCATTCTTTTTCACACCACCAGAACTTCCTACCTCAATAATATCTTCAGCTTCCACTGTCCAGATGACATTAGCAAAGTTTCCATTTGCTTGCGCTCTTGCTTTAATGACAGGATTTTTTAAATTAACCTGTTTGTTAAAATCAATCTCTTTTAAATCAACATATTCCGGTATAGTCACTTCAATTTGTTCTTTTTGAGTGGATGAAGCAAGATTATAAACCCTTGATTCTAGTTTATCCGTTCTTTCATTCTTATCTCGATCAAAAAACATCTTCTCTCTTTTCAATCCCATAAAAAACAAGTCTCCAAAAGTTAATTCGTTAGGTATAATTCCAGTTTTAAATTCCATTCAAAATCTCTCCCTTAATTGTTTTCAATATTTAAATTTCCCGATTTTTTTAATTATTGTACTCAAATACACCATGAGAAGTAACAAGGAAGTTTCCTTCCAATTCCATATCACGACCAAACGCATAATAATCAATATAGGATTGTAAATTAGTTGGAACTTCTCCAAGCAGTCCTGTTTCTTCCACAAAGTAACGTGCAACATCCTCCATAGAATGACAATCAGAATAACAGATAATATCATCTACATTTTCCAACAATTCTTCTAAATCACTAAACCAATAGCCTATCATTGCTTTTAATTCATGATAAATAGGTGTGCCTTGAATTTCTTCAATCATTGCACACAAACGATTAATCTCATTTATAGGTGTATATTCATCAATCTCAAATGGCAATTCGTAATCGTGAATAGCAATTTCTTCATAATCACCATTTAAGCCAATGCGCTCTTTTACTTCTTCCATATTAATTGGAGGTGTAAACCAATCACCTACAAGTTCACCTTCATTATATTTGCCGAGATTAGATATATAAACACGCATTTCCATCACTCATCACCTCTCACAATTCATTCAATCATCTCTAACATAATAGGATTTTCAGCAATTTGAATACGTTCTTTTAATTCTTTTCCCATCAAATCACCATCTTTTGCATTATCAAATCCTCTAATAGTAACCGCTGTATACAAATCACATTCTGTTATTAAATGATAGGGCAATGTACCATAAACATGTTTCCCTTTAATATCATCTACTTCAACACGTTCGAATACTGGTGCATTCTGCAAAAATGGAAATTCCCTTTTTAATATTTCAACAGTCCCCATGTGACGACTTGCAATAATAAAATTATTTTTCATTTCCCACGGATAAATTTCTAAAGCAGTTAAACGATATTTAAATACGTTTATATCAGCTTTGATAATATCTAACCCAGTATGAAATGTTTTATCTCTAGGCAAATCCAATCCATAGTATTCATTCACCCCATACCCTACCAAAAGGGAGGGAGCAAGTGTAGAAATAATAATAGTGTTATCTGATTCTTTATTATCGTATCGCACTAAATCTCTCACTGCTGGAAAACCAAATGCCACTATTTTATTTTCTTTCAAAAGGTCATTTAATTTCATGATTTCACTTATTCACCTACCTTCATATTCAATTAATAATCCTACACTTTAAATACAGAAGGTCTATTCTTAACATAAATCGGATTAGGTAATAAACATCCTAGATTATTTCTTAAATCTTTATCAATTTCATTCCCTTCACCTACAAAACCCTCCGACTTTTTAGAACCGCAAATCGGACAAATTAAAACTGGCAAAACATCATTTAATGATTCTTCTACAAATGAAATAACAAATTCACTTTTGCATGAAGCACATCCAAATCTATATAGAATGATAATCACCCTTTTTCATTTTTAATAAAAAACTAAAAGTGATTCGCTAGGCTCTATGAGAACCATTACGGCGCTTATCAGTTGCTCACAATTAAGGTCATGGCAACATATAGTAGGTTATGTTTATAACCATTAGCACCCTCATTTTGGACTGCTATAGCTTTTTTAAAAGTGTTAGCTATCATCACTTAGATTACGTTTAATGACAAATCAGTCAAAACACGTTACAATAAAAGTGTCTAGGTTTTATTGGCGTGTATGATAAGTTACGATTTATCATATGCGCTCTCTTTATATATGAAGTTTTCAAGGAACATTATTTCCTTTCATGCATTTTCGAACAATTCATTAAGTGGTATAAACTCACACTCGTTACATGTTCTCAAATGCTGAAATTCCTTTTCTTGACATATTATAATTTTTACAAATTCTACGATATGAAACATTATGCAATAAAAGCTTTTGAATAATTTCCTTCGAAATCGGCTGTTGCATATAATAATCTGCCTTTACAGTTCGGACAGCTAACTTCATCCTAGCCTGCCAGTCACCTTCCATTTCTTTTGCCAAAGGAACTGCCTTTTTCATCAAATTTTGCATTTCATTAAAATTCATTTGAATTTCACCCCCTAGAAATAATATAATTGAATTAAATCACACTTGTTCTCGTTTCGAGAACTTTTTCTTCAAAAAAAACATTTATATCAACATCAAAAATCTTAGCAAGCTTAAATAAATTTTCAGTACTAATACTTTTTTTTCCCGATTCTATTTCACTAATTATTGATGAATATTTATATCCTAACTCTTTCGCTACAAAAGACTGAGTTAAACCTTTTTCTTTTCTCAATTCTTTAATACGAAATCCTAAATTATTTTTCATCTAAACACCTCCAATAGTTCTCTATATGTGAATTTATATTAAGTATACATTCACGTTTTGAGAAAGTCAAGAGATTTTTTAAATTATGTTCTCTCTTTGTGAATTATTGTTCTCATTTGGCGAAACAATGGTAAAATAGTGATATATAATAAGGAAGTGAGAATCATTAACATGAAATATGGTGATAGATTAAAAAAAATAAGAGAAAAAAAAGGACTAAAACAAAAAGATGTTGCTGAAAAAATTGGCATAAAAAACAATACTTTATCTAGTTACGAGTCATCAAAAAGACAGCCCGACTTCAACACTTTAAAAGAATTATCAGAAATATACGAAACATCAATTGATTATATAATCACAGGAAATGAACATACTAATTCCCCCGATGAAATGTGGAAAGAATTTTTAGACCCTAAAACACAAATATTCTTCAAAGACTTACAAAACGCCCCAGAAGACAAAATAGATGAATTAATACGTTTTTGGGAATTTATTAAAGAACGAGACAAAAAAAATTAAGCTCTACTTTTAGAGCTTTTTTTATAAAAATAAAAAGAACATACGTTTCTAAGGAAGGGAGATAACTAATGAACCATTTAAATTATCACACAACTTTATTAGAAGATACCGTCAAAAAAATTTATTCACATTTAGATATTTATCACCCAAGACAATTAGACACCTTAGAAATAGCTAATTCACTAGACATTAAAGTTCATTTTATAAACATTTCAAGTAGAACCTATAAAGGTGAAATTATTATTGATTCACGTTTATCACCCGAAGAACAATGGGAAGATTTTGCACATGAACTTTGTCATGTTCTACTTCAATATGGAAACCAAATTATAAATTTAGATAGCCTTTTTCTCAAATATCAAGAATGGAAAGCAAATAACTTTGCACTACACTTCTGTGTACCTACTTTCATGCTACAAAAATCATTATTAATACATAAAATTGCAAGTATACCCGAAGCTATACCTTTTATAAAAAACCAATATAACGTTACAGATGAAATTGCAGAAAAAAGATTGATTCATTTTAGAAATCAGCTACAAATATCAAAATTACATAGTGTGGAAAGAAGTTAAGAGTTCAATCCCTAAAACCTAAACTCTTTTTTAAAAAAAAGAGGATAGCACATAATTAATATGTGTATCCTTTTTGTCCGTTTTAGATTAGGATAAATGCTGTTAAATAGGCGTTTTCTCTCCAAATTAAGTTGTAGTCTTATTCCTTTCAAATGAGTATACTTAAATCGTATGTTTTTTAGATGATAATTGTAGTATTCACTAAACCAATATATCAACTAGATTTAAACTAAGGGGGAAATATTCTACACTAAAATCTATGTTACTGCCGAAGTATTAATAAACCTTTAATAGTAAATTTATCCAACGCAATATACGAATACATAAATGTTGCGTTTTTAAGTAATTTCGATTTTACACTTCATAATAATTCCAGTTGTTTAACTTTCGAACTATGTTTAAATAATGTCTCTTTCATCTTATCAGCTACAGCTTTCATCATGGGAACAGCTACAGAATTACCAAA
This sequence comes from Lederbergia sp. NSJ-179, assembly GCF_022867885.1. GTDB lineage: Bacteria > Bacillota > Bacilli > Bacillales > Bacillaceae_C > Lederbergia. The sequence goes on from NZ_JALIFP010000030.1 coordinate 23,861, forward strand.
TTGCCGATACATTTGAGTTCTCGATACGGGTACCTCAAAATCGTCAGGAAAACCCATTAGCCTTTTACATTCCAGCTCTGAGAAAAGCCTGATACCCGTTTCGCCACCCTTGACAAATGTTCCAGTTAACCTCTGAATTTTATGGTAACTAGAAACCAAAGTCTTAACTTGAATATCAGAATCCATATCTACAATTTGTGGCTTTCCATCATCTTTTTTAAATAAATAACTAGATTGTAAATGCTTCGATATTGAATATCCCTCAGGATTATCCTCTAAAATTTCTCCGATTGGCTTTCTATTAGAATCCCCCTTTGGAAAATCAAAGGATTTAACCTTTAAATCTGTTCTAAATCCTACAATAACTACACGTTTTCTAATCTGTGGCAATCCAAAGTTCTGTGCATCAAGAACTTCTGTAAAAGCATTATATCCAGCATTTTCTAATGACCGAATGATTATTCGAAATGCTTCACCATTTTGAATAGTTAATAACCCTGGAACGTTTTCTAATAGAATCATTTTAGGTTTATGGTGAGTTATAATTCTCAACACATCAAAAAATAGATTTCCTTGTGTTGCATGTTCAAATCCTTCCCTTTTCCCAATCATAGAGAACGGTTGACAAGGAAATCCTGCTAATACAACGTCATGTTCAGGTATATCTTCAACTTTTATTTTTGTTATATCTCCAGCTGGTGTTTCACCATAATTTGCTTTATAAGTCTGCTGAGCAAATTTATCCCATTCAGAACTAAAGACTGCAACTGTTTTTTCATCTTCAAATGCTTTTCTAATTCCTCCAATGCCTGCAAATAAATCTATAAATCTCAACTTTTCATCCATAATCTTCTCTCCAGTTGAATAGTGTTGTATTCCATATTCTATTAAAGATACGCATTTTTTACTAAAACTGTTGGAATTATTAATATTTAAATTTTTAATTTTACTTAACAGTTCTTCAGGTAAATATATATTTTTCGATATTTTCTTTTTATTTATGCTTTTTCTTCCTGCTCCTTCTCTATATCCGCCTCTCACAACAAGTCACTCCATTCAAGAAACTTTATTCACTATAGTATACATTCTCTTTTTTGATTTAGCAATTCGTTTAATCAAATAATCAACCGTTTTTTTATTATAGGTTAAAAAATGATATACTTATCAGTAATTATACATTGGGGGAAATAGTTATGACTAAGCGATATAATAAAGGGGAATGGTCGGAGTTTTATGCCTTTCTAGAAATTCTAAGCACGGGTAAACTTTATGCTGCTGATGAGAATATGAATAAAATAGCAACTGTCTATTACACAATACTATCAGCTGTAAAAAATGACATTGAATATAACAGAATTGATACAGGGGGAATTATTACTTTTGAGCATGAAGGTAAAGTTACCAATATTTCTATTGAAGACTTTAAAAATATGAGTCACCAATTATTTCAAGTTATTAAATCAAGTAATGCAACTTTTTCCGTCCCTGAAATAGAGCCTTTTATTGAAAAATTACATCTTACAACAATAAAAGAAAGATCTGATTCAAAAGGTGATATCAAACTAAAGATACACGATAATTTTACTGGATTTGAACCCACTCTGTCTTTTAGCATTAAATCTTATGTTGGAAGTAACCCAACATTATTAAATGCTTCAAGGGGAACTATATTGAGATATAAACTCACTGGAAATTTATCTGATTCTGAAATCAACGATATAAATAATATTGAGGGCAAAGGTAAAGTTATAAAACGAATAGAAGAAATAAGATCAAAGGGACTTAATTTAATTTATAAGGATATTCCTGCTACTATTTTCAAAGAGAACTTACAAATGATTGATTATCGTCTTCCTGAAATTATTTCAGAAATCTTTTTAGAATCTTATTTCGTTAGAGGAAAAAGAATTTCCGAGGTTGTACAATCTTATTTGGAAAAAAACCCGCATGAAAATGATAGAATTATAAAATACAAAGTCAGGGAATTTTTAGTTGCTATAGCTCTTGGAATGGTTCCTTTAACTGAATGGAGCGGACTTGATGAAGCTAATGGAGGATATATTGTTGTAAAAGACACTGCAGAGGTTCTTTGTTATCATGTTTATGAAAGAAATAGGTTGAAAGAATATTTATATACTCATACCAAATTTGATACTCCCAGTACTGGTCGTACAAATGCAGGACAACTTTTAACTGATGCGAATGGAGAAATAGTATTTAATCTCACAATGCAAATCCGATTTTGAAATCAACCCCTATAAATGATTTATGATATGTATATTTAGTGGAGTGTAAACTGAATTGATTAAAAAAATCGAGTTTGAAAAATAAAGTGTGTAAATTAAAACTTACTCAAGGTATTTTAGTACCTGATTTTTAAGACTTTCATGGTAGTGAAACCATCCCGTTTGGGTTAGTTGTACCATTTTTAATACTTACACTCGGACAAACCATAGGTTCCATCTTATCAGGAGTAATAGCTGCTATATCTGGATATCATACACTTTTTATTGGGGCTTCTATAATTGGTTATACTACTTTAATATTCAAGCCCAAGACAAGCTAGATATATGTTCTCAAAACTTCCGTTGTAAGGAGATATAGTTGAAGAATTTACTATAATAATCATCAATTTTTATTATAAATTAAATTTGAAATTTATTGGAAAGGAATCTGTTTTGATATTTTTAAAAATAGATTCTTCTTTTTTATTGTAAAATTTAAATTTGGGTTTTCAACATTATTTTAAAGACTTTTTTCTGAGATTAGATTTTTTATAGATATGCATTGATGATATTCTTTTCAAATATGCTAGTTTATATTACAAAAAAACATATTGTTTTTTACTCCGTAAGATACCTAAAAATGTTCCCTGCCAAAATTCAGTGTAAAAACAAAATTCCCTGCCAAAATTTTTTCTTGGCAGGGCTTTTGGCAGGGAACTATCTTATTTTTAATTTATTTTGCCCAATTTAGCTTCGGACAAATGCTGTTAAATAGGCATTCTCTCTTCAAATCAAGTTAGCCTTTTATTCCCACTCAATCGTCGCAGGTGGCTTGCTCGTAATATCATACACAACCCGGTTCACATGCTCTACTTCATTCACAATTCTCGTAGAAATCACTTCGAGTACGTCCCAAGGAATTCGCGCCCAATCGGAGGTCATGCCATCAATCGATGTAACGGCCCGAATGCCGATGGTGTGATCATAAGTACGCGCATCCCCCATTACGCCTACACTTCGGATATCAGGTAGAACCGTGAAGTATTGCCAAATATCTCGGTCTAGTCCTGCCTTGCGAATTTCCTCTCGTAAAATATAATCGGATTCGCGAACAATTTCTAATTTCTCATCCGTGACCTCGCCAAGTACACGAATCCCTAAACCAGGACCTGGGAAAGGTTGTCTCCATACAATCTCGTCGGGAATCCCCAATTCAGTTCCTAATTGTCTGACCTCATCTTTAAATAACGTGTTAAGCGGCTCGATCAATTCAAATTGCATATCTTCAGGTAATCCCCCAACATTATGGTGGGATTTAATTGTCTGTGCTGTGGCTGTGCCACTCTCAATAATATCCGTATAAAGCGTGCCTTGGGCTAGGTATTCAATCCCCTTCAATTTCGTCGCCTCATCATCAAATACATAAATAAATTCATTTCCGATGATTTTCCGTTTTTTCTCCGGGTCTGTTACCCCCTCTAACTTCCCAAGGAAACGGTCTTTCGCATCCACTTTGATCACATTCATATGAAATCCTTCACTGAATGTTTTCATGACACTCTCCGCTTCCCCTTTACGCAAGAGCCCATGATCAACGAAAATACAGGTTAATTGGTCACCGATCGCTTTATGAATCAACACGGCAACTACAGAGGAATCAACCCCACCACTTAGGGCACATAATACTTTTTTATCGCCAACCTCTTGACGGATCTTTTCCATTTCCACTTCAATGAAGTTTTCCATGGACCAATCGCCTTGACAGTCACATATTTCAAATACAAAGTTTTTTAATATCTCATTTCCGTAGACCGAATGACGGACTTCCGGATGGAATTGCACGCCATAAAATTGCTTGTCCTCCCAACTTATAGCAGCGATTGGACAGGATGGGTTTGTGCCTACAATCGAAAAACCTGTGGGGACTTCCTTTACGAGATCTCCATGACTCATCCAAACACTTTGTTCTGTTGGGAGATCTTTAAACAACGGGCTTGCTTCTTTTATTTGCAGAGTCGCTTTTCCATATTCTCTACCTTTTGCTCTTTCAACGGCTCCCCCAAAATGGACGGTCATTAACTGCATTCCATAGCAAATTCCCAAAACCGGAATCCCTAATTCAAATAGACGATCATCACAACGAAAGGCATTTTCCCCATAAACACTATTCGGTCCACCGGATAAAATAATTCCTTTTGGATTCATCGCGGAAATTTCTTCAGCGGTTATCGTATGGGGATGCAATTCACTATAAACTCCAAATTCGCGAATTCGTCTCGTAATTAATTGATTATATTGGCTTCCAAAATCAAGCACAACAATCATTTCCTGATGATGTAATTCTGTTTTTCCCGGCATGTCAAACCCCTCCAATTTTTGCTTACCTATTAGAACGCTTATGAATAGTATCCTCTTTTGCTTTTCAAATTACTTACTTGTGAGAAATGAACTTTCTTTATCCTACGATTTAAAAGCTCCCTCGAAGTTTTCGAAGGAGCAAACTTGCTCACACTTTAACTGTTCAAACATCCATCTAAAAGGTTTTGCTTCATTTCTCTCATTTTATACTTGAATCCGCTCTATGGTCAACTAGTTGTTTTTTTAATTAAATTTTCCCATAATTCCCTAGTCGCTTCCCAGTTATTTTGCTTAATAGATCGGTCGCGGTAAATTTCACGTTCATAATATTCCGTTAAGATCCCCATATCTTTTGTTTCAAAATGATCATCTATATAAGCAGCAAAATCACGAAGCGTTTGACCATTCTTTCGTTTTAAACCAAATCTTTCTAACTGTTTAAGTAGTTTTCCATAAGCCTCCACCAGCACATCTTGATTCGGCTTTCTTCGGTATTTCCAGAGAAGAAAATAAGGAATCCACCTATTTCGCGTCCAAAATATGAAAACTCCGATACAAACAAGACCGATCCCGATCGATAAGAAATACATTTGATCATCTTTCAAATGAGATGCTTTCTTTTTGGTGGTGTCCGCTTTGTCTTTCACTTCCGTCTTTGGTTCATTTTTCTTTTCTTCCTTAGGATCCGCTTCTTCTTGAGGCTTCGGTTGTGTCGGATTATTTTGTGACACAGCAGAGGTAGACTCATTGCTTTCCTCGTCATAAGAGTATGCAGTGGTATGATCAAATCCAATTGTTGGTTCAAATGGAACCCAACCCTGTGTTGGAAAGAAAACCTCTACCCAAGAATGGGCGTCATTATTGGTCACTTCGTATCTTCTATTTTCCGGATCACCTTCTACCACTCCTATATAACGTCCTGGTGCGTAGCCTTTCGCCCATCGCGCAGGAATGCCCTCTGCACGTAATAACGTCACCATTGAAGTGGAGAAATTATCACAATACCCTTGCTTCGTTTCAAATAAAAACTGATCGACATAATCTTGATCCTTTTCAGGCACAGCCACATCTTGCTGATTGTACGTAAATTCCCCATTTCTAAAATACTGCTCTACAGCCTTCGCTTTATCAAACCAATTATCATGCTCGCCCATAATTTCATGGGCTAAATCCCTTACTCTTTCAGGTAAGCTTGTTGGTAATTGTGTATACTGGTCCATAATTCCTTCAAATTGAGAGTCATTTGGAAGCTGATCGGTCTCCCGCATTTCCTTCATACTAAAGGCAGTTTTCTTATACTCGACGGTATATTGATCCAATTCAACAGGCGAATTTCTACTTTTATAAGAAGTGAGCTTATTTAAAACAGGATCATATCGGAAAAATCCATCCTGATTCCCATGTACAGAGTTGAAACCATAAGGAATCAGAATATGAGGATACACTATTTTCATCGAAATATTTGCTTTGTAGGTGTCACCACCCGTATGTATGAAAGGATCAACGGTTAGAAGATCACCTGTTTCAATATGTCCTTGTGGATCAGGATCATTCGCTGTTGTCCATCCTTTTCCAGTATACATATCCTTGGTTTCCACTCGCCAGTATTGTCTTGTCCTTGTTTCTGCTTCAAATACAACTCGATCATCCGAAAGAAAAGGACCCCCTAAGTTTGAATCATCTTCCCCATAGCCAATGCGTGATAGATCGTTATTTCTCGGTAAAACATTATCTGCTTGTGATTGTATAAATGGAACAGGGTCTGGCCAAATCGGGCCCGCCTTTGGAGTAATATAGCCAATACATACACTAACCCCAATCATAGCAACAAGAGGAACGGCCCATTTTAATTTCGCATAGGAGTGAGTCACGATATTTTCCTTTTCTATCAATCTTTGGAAAAATAATAACCCAAGTAAAACAAAGCCAATGGAAATGATCCGGATAATCGCCCATTTTGCATCATATTTCGTAAAAGTATCGAGAACACCAATATAGAAAATCGTCGTGATCAGGAAGACAAACATTCTTCTTTTTACTTCTAGCCAATACTGGAAAAGATAGATGACAATCCATATAAAAATAAAAAAGAGTGCGGTACGAAATAAATCCGATAAAGCATCAAATTGTCCTGTTCGTAACAGTTTTATATTATCCAAGCAATCTTGCAGAACGAGATAACTCCCCCCGAATAACCCACTGCTCTCTTTTCCAAAAATAAGAAAAAGAAAGAGATAGATAAAGAGAATTTTCAATAGAAAGCCGACCCAGTAGCGAATGCGGATAAAATAAAGAAAAAGAGAAAGAAGAAGAAAATAGACAAAATAATGGATACTTCCCGTATTTGTAATTTGTCCTAGAGGCCGTAGCCATTCCCATAATAGGAAAAATCCTAGGCAATAGGTAAGGGAAAGATAGATCATTTTTTTCTGTTTCATGCTTGCAACACCTCCAGAAAAGCCGACCGAAACTGACCTTCGTAAAGGGTTTTTACCACGATTCCCCTTTGGTTGGCTAGGGAGCTATATTGAACCTCTTCTTGACTAACAGGAGTTCCCCGCTTTTTAATATTATAAACGACGATTCCACCTTTTCTTCTTTGCTCTCCGTTCAGTCCGTCTAGTAACGGCATATCGATCGATGTAGTGATAACAACGACCACAGCAGGTTGCTTATAAAGTGAAAATTCTTTCGTCATCCGATTTACTAAATGAGTCGTGCTATCTGGAATCACTTTAGCAAGATGCAGAAAAATTTCTTTCTCTTGCGCATCCTCCCCCCGAATAGGAATATAGGTCACTTCTTTTCCTGCTGAGAAAAAACCTACCTGCCCCCCATGTTGGAGGATGGTTTTCACAAGTGATGCTGCAAATTGCACAGCAGTCTCAAAATGAACAGAATTCATTCTGTCTAAAACAATCATCAGGTCATTCGTCCGTCTTACTTCAAATTCCTTTGACATCATGGCATTTGTACGTGCGGAGGCCTTCCAGTCAATCCAGGAAAACCTGTCACCAGGTTGATATTGCCTGACACCTGAAACAAGTGAAGTATCCTTTTGAAATTGCATGGGATTCACAGCTCCCCCATGTTCAAATCGCCTCTCTAATGGTTTATAGATTAATTCCTCGAATGGCGGATACACAAGTATTGTTTGCTGATTATCCTGCCATCTTTCTTTTTTGAGGATACCTAGAATATCACCGGTCATGAGGCGAAATCCTTGCCAAGTATGCTCGCCTCTAGACACTTTCATTGGATACTTTAGCTTAATATTTCTTTTAAATCCGGGAAAAATTATTTGCTTATGTCGATCCGCATGGATGGTGGCCGGCACGATATCTTCCACTACTAAAAATAGCAAGGGAAAAGGGAATTTTCGGTTCAGTATCATTTCAATCGTGATCGTTTCACCGGCTTTTAATGTTCGGCTCGAAATGATTCTTTTCACTTTAAATGCCTGTAGAGGATACGCTAATAGGAACAGCGAATACAGGGCAAACGGCAAAAAACTATAAAAAATAAACCAACTAACAAATCCCCCTTGGAACATCGCATAAGCGAAAGACATCCCTAATAGGAAAAATAATAATATAAATCCGATGAACGACTGAAGCCGGCGGAACCGTTTAAATTTTCTGCTCGTCATTGCCTTACAGCCCTTTTAATCGGAACATCCGTACTGTTAAGAATACGGTACAATACATCTTCTGAACGGGTCCCTTGATATTTTGCCTCAGCCTTTAAAATGATACGATGAGAAAAAACATAAGGAGTGAGATACTGAATATCATCAGGTAAGACAAAATCTCTACCAGCTATAAAAGCATACGCTTGAGCTGCTTTCATGAGAGCAATAGAGGCACGTGGACTTGCACCTAAATATACATCCGCATGTTTTCGCGTTTGTCTTGCCAACTCAACAATATAATATTTTAACCCCTCTTCTACATACACTTCTTTCACACTTTGCTGCATTTCTAACAAATCCTCAAGGGAAATGACAGGTTCTAATGTTTCTATAGGCGTATTTTTTTGCGCTCTTGTCAATACTTCCACTTCTTCCGAATGATCTGGATATCCCATTTTCATTTTTAATAAAAATCGATCAAGCTGAGCTTCTGGAAGCGGGTATGTTCCTTCATATTCAATCGGATTTTGCGTGGCCATAACAAAAAAGGGGCTTTTCAATTGCAGAGTCGTTCCATCAATCGTTACACTTTTTTCCTCCATCCCTTCTAAAAGGGCTGATTGAGTTTTGGGAGAGGTTCGGTTAATTTCGTCCGCCAAAATAATATTGCCGACGATCGGACCTGGCCTAAAGATAAATTCCATTTCTTTTTGATTATAGACAGATACACCTAAAACATCCGAAGGCAATAAATCAGGAGTAAACTGGATACGCTTAAACGAAGCATTCACTGATTTAGCTAGAGCACGAACCATCATCGTCTTTCCTACACCTGGAACATCTTCTAATAGCACATGACCTTCTGCTAGCAAAGCTACAAGACTTAAGCCTGCAATATCTGTTTTACCAATCATGACCTTTTCAATATTTTCGATAATTTTTCTAACTTGCGTTTGCATCCTCTCACGATTCATCGACATCACACCATCTCTCTTTTTATCCTATTCCATCTATTCGCTCTAAGAAAAGCGCAAGGCACTCGTAATCGTCGACAAGCAAATGTTCTGAGATTAAGAAAGGCGTTTTTTTCCTTTCATTGTCGCGGGTTTATGACCTCGAGCCGATGGCGCCTGGAGCTAGATCCAAACATTAGCCAATTTTTTTGCTTTAGTTACCTTTTAAAAACAGTTTCAATCCAATCATCTTCATTATAACAAAAATGACAGGTAAAAAGGTTCGAATTTTTCACCACTTTTTACCTGTCCTGTATTTTTTTTGTGCTATTAAATTTGTTGTTCGGGTATCAAGAGAGCTCCCTGATCGACGTTTTCGTGACTCGCTATTTTTATTTCCAAAAATCATCAAATATACTGATAGGAAGATGACGTTTGTGAGCTGATTTTCGATAAAGAGCCTCAATGGTATTTTTAGCTGTTTCTGTTACTTCCTTGCCTTCCAGATAATCATCAATATCCTCATAGGAAACGCCAAGCGCGACTTCATCTGGGAGTAAGGGACGGTCATCTTCAAGGTCTGCGGTTGGAATTTTTAAGTACAAATGCTCTGGGCAGCCAAGTTCCTTCAGCAATTCACGTCCTTGCCGTTTATTTAAGCGATAAATGGGGACCAAATCTGCACCACCATCTCCATATTTTGTGAAAAATCCTGGCAAAGCTTCTGCAGCATGATCGGTCCCTAACACAATCGCGTTAAAATGCGCCGCGATACTATATTGCACTTTCATGCGTTCACGCGCTTTTTCATTTCCTTTCGTAAAATCACTGATCGTAATACCAGCGTCTTGAATCGCTTTGACACTAGCATCGACGGCTTGCTTAATATTTACCTCATAGACCTGACTCGGATGGATAAATGCAATCGCATCCTCCACATCTTTCATATCCGCCTGTATTCCATATGGCAATTTTACAGCGATAAATTGATACTTATCATCCTGCCGTTCTTGGTTTAATTCATCCACCGCCATCTGTGCTAATCTACCAACCAGGGTGGAGTCCTGTCCACCAGAAATCCCTAATACAAACCCATTAAAGAAGCCATATTGATTCATATAAGCTTTCATAAAATCAATGCTCTTGCGAATTTCCTCTTTCGGGTCGATGTGTGGCTTTACTTTTAACTCTTTAATAATTTCCTTTTGCAGCGTGTCCATGATAAAACCTCCCGGGTAACTGAATTGGTTTTACACCATTACTTCTTAAATTGACTTACTTCATCCTTCACTTTCTTTATATTTTCCATTTTATTATCCCAGCATTTTTGGCTGAGATCGACAGGATATCCTTCAGGATTCAATGATCTTTTGTATTCATCCCATAATAGTTGTAAAGCTTCTTTGGCATAGGCTTGAATATCTACTAGCGCTGGTAACTCATACATACGTTTCCCATTCTCAAAAATAACATGATGTAAATTGACCGCCTCAAAGTCTGTTACAAATTTGCTGATGTATGTGTGAATAGGATGAAACATTTTCAAACGCTCTTCCTCTTCCGGCTTTTCATCCCACAGCGTAATATAATCCCCTTCTGATTTATGATTAGACCGATTCACAATTCGATAAACCTTTTTTCTACCTGGTGTGGAAACTTTTTCAGCATTACTGGAGATTTTGATGGTATCCATCATTTCTCCCTGTTCATTTTCGATCGCTACAAGTTTATATACCGCTCCTAAAGCGGGCTGGTCATAAGCCGTAATCAGCTTTGTCCCTACTCCCCATGAATCAATTTTGGCCCCCTGTGCCTTAAGATGCAGAATCGTATATTCATCAAGATCACTGGAGGCGAATATTTTCGCTTCTTTCAAGCCAGCTCCATCTAACATTTTCCGCGCTTCTTTTGATAAAAAGGCCATATCTCCACTATCTAAGCGGATCCCCTTAAAATTAATTTTATCTCCAAACTCTTTCGCCACTTTAATGGCGGCTGGGACTCCGGATCGTAAAGTATCATACGTATCGACGAGGAAGATACAATCTCGATGAGTTTCTGCATATTTTTTAAAAGCGGTATAATCATCATGATAGGCCTGGACCATTGAGTGAGCATGTGTCCCTGAAACAGGCAAGCCGAAAATTTTCCCCGCTCTGACATTACTTGTTCCATTAAAACCGCCAATAAACGCTGCTCTCGTCCCCCAAATGGCCGCATCCATTTCCTGAGCCCTTCTTGTACCAAATTCAAGAGCCAATTCATCATTGACAACCTGACGAATCCTTGATGCCTTTGTGGCAATCAATGTTTGGTAGTTCACAATGTTAAGTAAAGCTGTTTCCACCAATTGAGCTTCTGCCAACGGTGCCTCTACCTGCATAATCGGTTCATTGTGAAAAACAACTTCCCCTTCCTTCATCGAGCGGATCGTTCCCGTAAACCGCAGCCCTTGTAAAAATTCAAGAAAATCTGCTTCATAATGTAATTCATCTCGCAAATAGGCAATATCTGATTCACTAAAACGAAAATCCTCTATATATTGAACAATTCTTTCCAAACCTGCAAAAATGGCATACCCATTGGAAAAAGGTAACTTCCGAAAATACAAATCGAAGACAGCCTTACGGTTATGAATACCATCACGCCAGTAGGATTCTGCCATATTAATTTGATATAAGTCTGTATGTAATGTAAAACTGTCATCTTGATAGTAATGATTCATATCGATTCCCCTCTAACTAGTAACAACGGTTACTTTAGCTCCTAATGTATTGGTGAAATGTGTCAAGGCCCATTCATGGCCGGCTTCGTTAAAACTAGCAACAGCATCAGAATAAATGACAATGCTGAAGCCTTTATTATACGCATCGATCGCTGTATGCAAGACACAAATATCCGTACACACTCCTACAATATGAACTTCCTCAATCCCACGTTCCCGCAGTTTTATTTCCAAATCTGTCCCTGCAAAAGCACTGTATCTCGTTTTATCCATATAGTAAACATTCTCTGCTTGCTTATTCCGTTCATACCATTTTTGCAGAGATCCATATAGCTCTCGACCTGCTGTTCCAGCCACATTATGCTCTGGAAAAAGCTTCGCTTCCGGATGATAAGGATCTTGCTCTTCGTGTTTATCAATCGCCAAAACAATAAAATCTCCCGCCTCTTGAAAGTCCTCTGTCAATTGGACAATCGCCGCCTCAATTTCCTGTCCTGGTTTCCCGCATGTCAGTTTTCCGTCTGAAGCAACAAAGTCATAGGTATAATCGACATTGAGTAAAGCTCGCTTTTTCATTCCATATGCCTCCTTAACATACTCAGGACCGAATCTGTATATTCTTCAATATGAAGATCTGCTTCAATATCTGCGTTTTGAAATGCACATGTTTTCAAGCCAACGGCCTTCGCAGGGATCAAATCAAGGGCACGGTCCCCAATCGCCCAATCCAAATGATATTTGTGATGTAAATATTGATACGCATCGACTTCAGGTTTTCGGGGAAATCCATCATCATCAGGACTCACGATCTCAGCAAAATACTGTAGAAGCTGCCACTTTTCTAGCAATTCTTTTGTCGATGCTTGGGTACGATGTGTCACAATTACATTCACTTCCGCAGCCGATAAAATATCTTCAATTCCATCAAACGGAGAGCTCCCTGTTTCTGCTCCAGCATGATCCAGCTCTTTAAATCGTCCCCGATAACGCTCGGAAATACCAAAATGAGCAAATGCTTCTTTAGAAGTTCTTTTTAGCCATCGTAATGCTTCCGTTTCGTCCACCCGTTTTCCATGCACCTCCTCATAAACCGTGCAAAAGCTGTTCAGTATGGCTGGATACGTATTAAAAATCGTTCCATCTAAATCCCATAATATTCTCAATTAAAATTCCACCTATTTTATATTATATAATGTTAGATTACCATATTTCACCCATAAACGTATTTTAATGTTTAAATTTACTAAAAAACAAGAGGAATTTTCTCTTCTGAAGCTTTTATCATCGAGTAAGGGTAAAAAAGTAATGGCAATTAGGATCATAAAGATGGTAATGAAAATGGCCTTAACACACTCACCCTCTCAGATTAAACGATTATAAACCACCACCGATTACCCCTGAATGGAATTATTAACACGGTCTATATTCGTTGAGACCTCTTTTAGTTTATTCCGCGATTTCGGGCACAGCCAACCGCTTCGCCGTTACCTCGTTCGGCTTTTTTCACGTTTTCGGGCACAGCTAGGAGCTTCGCCGTTACCTCTTTCTACTTTTTCCGCGTTTTCGGGCACAGCCAAACGCTTCGCCGTTACCTCGTTCGGCTTTTTTCGCGGTTTCGGGCACAGCCAAACACTTCGCTGGTACCTCTTTCTACTTTTTCCGCGTTTTCGGGCACAGCCAAGCGCTTCGCCGTTACCTCGTTCGGCTTTTTTCACGTTTTCGGGCACAGCCAAGCGCTTCGCTGGTACCTCTTTCTACTTTTTCCGCGTTTTCGGGCACAGCCAGGCGCTTCGCTGGTACCTCGTTCGGCTTTTTTCGCGGTTTCGGGCACAGCCAAACGCTTCGCTGGTACCTCTTTCTACTTTTTCCGCGTTTTCGGGCACAGCCAAGCGCTTCGCTGGTACCTCGTTCGGCTTTTTTCGCGTTTTCGAGCACAGCCAGGCGCTTCGCCGTTACCTCTTTCTACTTTTTCCGCGTTTCCGGGCACAGCCAAACGCTTCGCCGTTACCTCTTTCTACTTTTTCCGCGTTTCCGGGCACAGCCAAACGCTTCGCCGTTACCTCTTTCTACTTTTTCCGCGTTTCCGGGCACAGCCAGGCGCTTCGTTGTTACCTCGTTCGGCTTTTTTCACGTTTTCGGGCACAGCCAAGCGCTTCGCTGGTACCTCTTTCGGCTTTTTTCACGTTTTCGGGCACAGCCAAGCGCTTCGTTGTTACCTCGTTCGGCTTTTTTCACGTTTTCGGGCACAGCCAACCGCTTCGCTGTTACCTCGTTCGGCTTTTTTCACGTTTTCGGGCACAGCCAAACGCTTCGCCGTTACCTCTTTCTACTTTTTCCGCGTTTTCGGGCACAGCCAGGCGCTTCGCCGTTACCTCGTTCGGCTTTTTTCACGTTTTCGGGCACAGCCAAGCACCTCGCTGTTACCTCGTTCGGCTTTTTTCACGTTTTCGGGCACAGCCAAACACTTCGCTGGTACCTCGTTCGGCAAGGACAAATTTCCTTGTTCAGATGAAAAGAGTTATTTTATGCAGATCCATACTAAAAGTTTTTTCAGTGAATGATATCGATATTTAGCCATTTTAAAAAATAACCTTGAAACTGTTTTTTATGATTCAACTTTATTTAGCATCCACATAAAAGCTTGTTTTTTTCGTGTATAATGAAATAAAGGCGCATCATGGCGATTTTGAAATAAAGTGAAGAAAAATGGTTGATCAATCTTTGCTACTGCTTGGCTCACTTTCCAATGGTTATGATGAATATCTCCGCGAAAAACCCTATTCTTGAATAGTATAAAAAAACAATAGCGTTCAAATAGCCAATATTCCAAGCTATCTGTTGTTGGTGAATAAGACTCAGAGATCGGTTGATATTGTATAGATAGTGTTCTTTCTTTTTGACTAGGATCGAGCGGCTTGCTTTGGAAATGAATCCTATTCTTTCTTTCCTGCATTTCCATGTTCGCTTTACGATATGGAAGCAACGCTCCTATTTTTCCACCCCATACAGCCGACCACTTATCGGCATCTAATGCAAGAAAATAAATGCCAGGTGTCCCTTTATACGTCACATAAGTGCGAATGTTTAATTCCAGATAGGTGTGTAGATAAGGAGGTTTAGGTAATCCTCGAATGCGCATATCTGTCACTTGAAAGGGGATAACACCGAGCCAAGCTTTTCCTGCAAACTTGTCCAATTCGAATTCAGGGGGAATCAGTGGCTGAATGACTTTTTCGTCTATCGGCCAGTGACAAAAGAGAAGATGGTTCCAAGTCTGTGTCATTAACCAGCGGCTTTCAGGTAAAGGAAAGGGACGCTGATTTGTTTCCAAAAAAGCTTTATGCATAAGTTACCTCCTAATTACACTTTTATATAGAGAGTATTTCTTACCTTTCAAAAAAGACTGGTCTAATACCAGCCTTACCATAAATATTTCATGATTTCGTCTTTGAATAAGTTGGTATCAATATTACATTCTTTTGCATCGATTCCGTATTGCCACCCCAATATCAAGCTGCCTTTGGGGCCATTTGGCTGATATTCAGGAGCTTTCTCTTTGGCCGTTACTTCCAGTTGGGGGTGGGCCGACCAGATGATCATTTGCTCCCCTAATTCCTTTTTATCCTTTACAGCTTGTTCATAAACCTCGAATAATGGTTGTTCCTCCGCAAAAATGCCATAGATCCCCGGATGATAGGGAGATTTTTTTATTCCATCGTACCAACCTTGAATAAATTTTGCGTCTACCGGATAATCTGGTTCAATATCAGCAAAAATGACTTTTTCTTTTGGGAGTCCAATTTCCTGCGCAAGTGAAATAGCATGTTCGGCTAATTCTATGCCATGATCATATCCCTCTGCTTTGGAAAAGTGATTATAGATGGGAAGAATCTTCGTGCCTTGCTCATGCAAATAATTGACTTCTTCTTTCGACATCCCTTGTGATACATCTTCTTTGCTCCCAAGATATCTTCCCCATATTTTTGGTTCCCCAAATTGTTCATTCACACAAACATACAATTCCTCCGTTGTACGACTTGCGGAATCGACGCCCCATATGATTTTTTCCTTATTTTGATTTTCATCGGCTTTATTCTTGTCTTCGCCTTTATCTTTATCTTTTCCGTCTGTCTGATCCTCTTTATTTTCTTCACTTCCACCATTTTTATCCTGATCCTTTTGTTGGTCTTCCTCTCTACCTTGATTCCATTCATGGTCCTGTCCAATTGTCCAATCCATATTTTTGACCATAAAAAAGAATAGTGGGATCATCACAACCAGAAGTATGACAGCTATGGAAAAGTCACTTTTCTTCCCCATAATTTCCCCTCCTACTTCCTTCATATGCAAAAAAGGAAGGGAAGGGGACGGCATACAACTAAAAATTGCTTCTGTTTTCCATCAATTACATGTAAAAAAACAGTCTTTTTCATGTATAATGTGTTATGGAAGGAGGACTGAGTTTGAAACTATTATTTTTTGTTGTGTTAGCCGGTTTTCTTTTTTATATCGTCAAAAAAGCCTATAATAATACAAAGAAGATCGTGATGAATAAAGTGACCATTAACCAAGAATCCATGAGTGAAGATAGTCCGAAATTAAATATTCTGCAACTCTCGGATTTGCACCTCGAAAATATTTCTATTTCCCCTGATGAACTATATAAAAAATTAAAAGATGAGCCGATCGATCTGATTGCCCTAACAGGTGATTTCCTCGACCGAAAACGTACCATTCCTAAACTTGTCCCTTATTTAAAAAGATTGAACGAATTAAATACGAAATATGGGATTTATGCCGTTTTAGGGAACCATGATTATGTTTTGCGTGGTCAAGACTTACAAACATTAGTCGCCACACTTAAACAATATAACTGTATGGTTTTGCAAAATGAAAATGACGTCATTATGATTGATGGACATCCACTTAATATCATTGGAATAGATGACTTTAGCACGGATCGAAGTAGCTTGGAGGCTTCCTATAAAGGGATTCAAGCGGGAACAAATCTAGTATTGACCCATGATCCAACTATTGTTCTGCATATGAAACGATACCATTTTGATTATTTGCTTAGCGGGCATTTCCATGGAGGGCAAATTTGTTACCCGAAAGCATACCATCTTAGGAAAATGGGAGAACTAGCAAGAAAGAATATCATAAAAGGGTTCCATAAGCTTGATGGAAAGCCATTTTATATTAGTGAAGGGCTAGGTCAAACAGGTGTTAATATCCGTATAGGCAGCCGGCCTGAAATTACTTTGCATCAATTATCATTGGCGGTTGCTCATAAGAATGTACTGATCGCGACCTAAGTAAGTCCATGACACACGGTTTATTTTATCGGTGGGGAAATGGGGGAACGCAAGACCGCATGTCTGCGTCAGCATGATTTACATCTTGTAGGCCTAGCCCCCTCTTACTGATTGAAGTTTCACCTTATATTTGATTGTGCTCTAGCTAAACGGGTCGCTTGTATAAAGAAAATAGCTTATCTTTAGACATCATTAAGTAAACGGGATGATGTTTTTTTATGTTTGCAATAGATACTTTTGAAGAAGATAGTAGATAGATTGGGATCTGTGTTGCTTTTTTAAACCAGGTGTAAAATTTATTTTCAGGGGTCATACATTCAAAGCCTAATGGACGGTAGCCTTTGTTAATGAGGGTGATCCCGATAACCCCTTTTATCTTTGCCTCCTCCGGATGGTTCACAATATAGGCAGCCAAAAGAGGCATTGATTCCAGAATTTGTTTAAAAACCGCTCTCCCCTTTGCTAAATCATTTTTATTGTCAGAAAAATCCTGTAATAGCCTTACATTATATAAATGAATTTTAAGCATAAGATCATTTTTGCAAATCTTGATACCGTCTGACAGGACGATATCTTTCCCCTTATATCTGGTTAGCCTTACCCGGAAAATGCCATTCCTTTTTCTCTCGGGACAAATGTACTGAAGACGGGTACACGAAAAATAGATCGGGTCTAAAACAGTCCAAATCGTTAAAAAAAACGTACGTATTAACACTTGCTCTTACTCCTTTCAGTTCATTCACATTACTTAGGATGTTAACTTTGCGGATTTTTAAAATAGAAATTTAAGGATGAAAATGAACGAATGGAGAATAAAACGGATCAAATAGTAAAGAAAATGAAGAGTGACAGGGAAAAAAACATTGTTCTTAGCCATGCGAAATAGAGGAATGCAGACTAAGATCGCCACGTCCGCTTGTCTTCGTCTGCATCATCTACTTCCTATTGACCTACATTCCCATTGAATGAAATTTAACACAGGATAGAGCTTCGAAATTAATTCATGTCCAAAGCTTTTTTAGCGTTTTTCAGGTCATTATTCAATAATGCCTCCAGATCATAAGCTGGATAAAGACCTTTTTTATACATATAATTAAAAATCCTTTCATGACATTGAATCGCTCTTAAAAGCTGATTGGTCAATGTTTTCCTTACTATCGGTGTGGCTGTTTCTGTAATGGCAACAGCGTAACTCCGTACTAATGTTTTGCTGAATGTAAGCAATTCTCCCGAATAAAATCCGATATCTTGACGATCTAGCTCCTCCCTGCTTGAGGAAACAGGGGCAGACGGATAAAATCGAATCAATTCGTTTAGGTTCAGCTCCGTGTCTGCAATTGCTTTTTTGTAGATTTTTTGCAACTCGGAATCATCTATTTTCCCAACTGACTTTTTAAGTTTCATTAATCCGCTTGATTGAGCTGCTGTCAATTCATGAATTTCCAATGTTTCATGCCAAGCAAGCGTTTTTCTTTCTTCTAAAGACATTCTCCATACCTCCATTTTTTAGGCTCTGCCATCACCTTATTCAAGTCGAATGAAATTGGTTATTCCACCTAGCCAATTTGGGCTTAACTTTGTAAAAAGTCAAAAAATTCGATGTTTTTTAATAAATTAGAAGGGTTCAATATTTTGGTTCATTTATATATTTTTATAAGGGAAATCATTCTTTAGGCATTTGTCCTTCCGCCTTTATTATTTTTACATATGGTAATACTGTAAGATTTTTAGGAGGTGTTGGTTAAATGTCTGAGGGATTCGGATTTGGCGGAGGTTTCGCGCTAATCGTTGTTTTGTTTATCCTCTTAATTATTGTTGGAGCCGGTGGTTTTGCCGGTGGATATGGTGGTTATGGTGGATATTATTAAAAAACTTAAGCAGGCAAAACCCGGAATGGAAAACCATCCCGGGTTTTTGTTTTTGACGCCCATAGGATGTGGGACAGAACGGCGTTGCGATTAATATCGCAACGCCGTTTATCCCCATAAAACGGGGCTTTCTTATTGCATGTTTGTGAGTGAAGATGCTTGGTTTTGTTGGTTACTTCCACCTTGTTGATTCATACCGGATAATTGGGGAATCATATTTTGCAGTTGACCTCCGCGTCCGGTCATCATGCTATAAGCAGCAGCTCCAATTCCTACGGAAGCAATAATGGGCAGAACTTGTATATTCCTTTTCATTCTAATATCATCCTTTCTTTTGCTTAAGCCTTTATAGTGCGTGTTCAAAAAGGAGGATAAAAAGGACCAAGAAGTTCGAGGCGACGTCGTTTCGAGCAGCAGAATGTATGCTTTTAAATACATGAGCAGCGGAGAAACAAGCCAACGAAGAAATTCGCTTATGTCTTTTTACCGGACTTTTTGAACATCATCTTATAGTATTGTCCCTTTTCCTTAAGTCTTACCTAGCAGTATTAACCAATCGATTTAGAGTAAGGAAGAGGATAGTATGATTTTTTATCCCAAGAGAACACTATACCTATGTAGACAAAGAGGAGCAAGAAATCAATGGCCCTCCAAGATATTTAACGACTGATTGGGAAGCTGCCCGGGAATCGGTAAAAAAGCTAGCCGCTTTAAACCCAACTGCAGCAATTGTCGGTCATGGGATGCCCATGAAGGGTGAAATACTAATGCAAAGTTTAAATAAATTGGTCAATGAATTTGATCAACTGGCCATTCCCGATTATGGAAAGTATGTCAATTGATCTATTTTTGGCTGTTAAGAACGGTTAACAGTTAAAAATGGATGAAATGATAAGGAGGATAAATCATGGCACTCACGCTTACACAAAAATTGATTCAATCACATCTTGTTTCTGGAGAAATGACCCCAGGAACGGAGATTGGCCTAAAAATCGACCAAACGCTCACCCAAGATGCAACAGGTACTATGGTGATGCTGGAGTTAGAAGCAATGGGAATTGAACGAGCAAAGACCGAGGCTTCTGCCCAATATGTCGATCATAATTTAATCCAAGTAGATAATAAGAACGCAGATGATCATTTATTTTTACAAAGTGCAACGAAACGTTTTGGGATCTATTATAGCCGGCCTGGTAATGGTGTTAGTCATCCTGTTCATATGCAAAGACTAGCGAAGCCAGGAAAAACGCTTTTAGGCTCTGATAGTCATACCTGCGCGAATGGCTGTATGGGAATGCTGGCAATGGGTGCAGGTGGTATGGATGTCGCCTTAGCGATTGCTGGGGAACCCTTTTATGTCAAAATGCCACAAGTTTGGGGAGTAAAGCTAACGGGAAAACTATCTGATTGGGTCAGTGCTAAGGACGTTATTTTCGAATTACTGCGCCGTTATGATGTCAAAGGTGGAGTTGGAAAAGTCATTGAATATTATGGTCCTGGTGTGCAAACATTGTCGGCAATGGACCGCCACGTCATAGCCAATATGGGGGCTGAATTAGGAGCGACAGGCACGGTCTTTCCATCCGATTCAGAAATTAAACGTTTTTTAAAAGAACAAGGAAGAGAGGAAGATTGGGTCGAATTAATGGCGGATGAAGGGGCAACGTATAACCTGCAGGAAGAAATTAATCTTTCAACATTAGAACCTTTAATTGCGAAACCGTCAAGCCCTGGGAATGTTGTTCCTGTTTCAGAAGTGACAGGTACGCCTATTTATCAATCTTACATCGGCTCTTCTGCGAACCCTGGATTTCGGGATTTTGCGATTGCCGCTGAGATGGTAAAGGAAAAGCAAGTAGCGCAAGGAATTTCCTTTGATATTAACCCAACATCCCGGCAAATGTTAACAGATTTGGTAAAAGAGAGCCATATTGCCAGTTTATTACAAGCTGGCGCAAGATTACATCAAGCGGGCTGTAATGGTTGTATTGGGATGGGACAAGCCCCCGCCACTGGAAGGAACAGTTTGCGAACAACTCCGCGAAACTTTCCAGGTCGTTCAGGCACAAGAGAGGATAGTGTTTTTCTGTGTAGCCCGGAAACAGCTGCAGCATCTGCGATAACAGGTGTGATTACGGACCCAAGAACATTGGATATTCCCTATCCAAAGATTCGTGAACCCAAAAATCCTACCGTTGATATCTCTCTATTGGATCACCCTCTCCCGCCTGAAGAAGCTAAGAAGGTGGAATTATATAAAGGACCAAATATTGCCTCCATTCCCGCAATGGATGCCCTGCCAGACCAAATGGAACTCCCTGTTCTTTTAAAAATGGGAGATAATATTTCAACAGACGAAATCTTAGCAGGTGGAGCAAGAGTCCTGCCCTATCGCAGCAATCTTCCGGAAATCAGTAAATTTACTTTTGAAATTATTGACCAAAGCTATTATACGCGTGCGAAGGAATTAGTGGATCATAGTGGACATGCGATTATAGGTGGGTTCAATTATGGACAAGGCTCCAGTCGTGAACATGCAGCGCTTGCGCCTCGCTATCTAGGATTACGAGTGGCCTTGGTCAAAGATTTCGCCCGTATTCATTGGCAAAATCTCGTGAATTTCGGCATTTTGCCCTTAACCTTTTCCCAACCAAATGACTATGAACTACTGCAACAGGGCGATATTCTTGAACTGAATGGATTACATGAAAAGCTGCAACAAGGCAATGAATTCACGATTGAGGTGAAGGGAAGAACAGAGAAGATCCTTGTCAGTCACTCCCTTTCCAAGCGACAACTTGAAGTGATGTTGCAAGGAGGTATTATTAACTGGGTAAAGGAAAGACATAAAGAGGATGTTCAAAAAGTAAGGATCAAAGGCTAAATTCGCGACAACAATCGCCACGCCTTTGTGACCTGCGTCCCGCAGGACTCAAATTGATTAGATTGGAGGGTTCCTGATGGTTGATAGAGAATTAACCTGTAAAGCTTGTGAAGGAACAGGTATGTTGGCTGATGATGAAGGCTGGCAATACAATTGCAGTGTTTGTCGAGGGAAAGGTGTTTTGTCACCAAATGAGACGAATCAATCTGCCGAAATTATGTCTGTTGATGACAATAACCGATTATTGGATTAAGATGGGAAGAACGGCGTGGGACTGTCGCCACACCGTTCTGACCTACATCCTATTGCTTGTCCCATAAGAACCTGGTTGACCAGTCTATACATTTCCTGCAGGAAGTTTGATTTGGACACATGTGCCCTTTCCCTCTTCGCTTGTAAAATGAATGGTCCCATTATGATCTTCAATAATTTTGTAACTAATCATTAATCCTAAGCCGGTTCCTTTTTCCTTATCTGTATAAAAAGGTTCTCTTAACCTCTTTAAGCCTTCTTCAGAAATCCCCTTCCCATTATCAATAATATCCAAGGCAATATAGTCATTGGAATAATAAGTTTTTATACATATATTTCCACCAGCCGGCATCGCTTCAATCGCATTTTTTATTAAATTAATCAAAACCTGCTTAACCTGTTTCGATTCACAAAATACTGGTGGTAAAGGAGATAATTTCCTTTTTAACATAACATTATGAATAATGGCCTCTGAATTCATAAAAGAGATGACCTCTAATATAATTTTATTTAAATTTTCCCTTTTTAGGCAAATCTCTGTTTGCGGCTTAGCCAGTAGTAGGATTTCCCCCATGATAAATTCAATCCGTTCAAGTTCAGATAAAATAATACCACTATATTCACTTTTAGTCTCTTCTGATAATAATTGAACAAACCCTTTAATCGCTGTTAACGGATTTTTAATTTCATGAGCAATTCCAGCCGCCATTTGACCAATGGCCCCTAACTGATCAAGCTGTTTAATTTGATCTGTTTTTTCTTTTAGCTCTGTAATATCTCGCAATATGCTAATATGCCTTTTTACGGAGCCATCTTTTTCGAGTATGGGGGTAATTTCCAGTAAATACCAACATGATTTATTGGTCATACGATCGAATGCTTTAAATTCCAATGTTCTATGCGAACTATCTGTACTTTTAAAAAAACGATATATTTCCTCCCAATTTTTTATATCAAACCTTTTATATAGAAAGGAGGGATCCTCATATAATGATTCCAGTTTAATCCCTAATTTTCTTTCAAAGGCAAGAGTTGCAAAAAGGAGTTTGTCATTTTCTACATCAAATAGAATAATTAATTCATCGATATACTTTGTAATATCAAGCAGCATATTTTCATCTGTTTCCATTGTCTCATTTTGCATTTCAATCAATGTCTTATATTCATCAATTTCACTCTGATCTTTAATCATAACCAATATTCCTTTAATTTCTTCTGAATCAGAAAACACAGGGGAAATGGTTAATTTTGCGGGAAACATTTTATCGCCATTTTTCCTTTTTCGTAAAAGCTGTTGATAGATAATCTTTTCTCCATTTAATATTTTTTGTACAATTTTATAGAATTCATGTTGCACATTTTTAAAAGGAAATGGTAAAGGTTTTCCTAGCATATCAGTTTGCGTACATTCAAACATTTTTTCAAAAGCCGGGTTAATAGAAAGTATACGACCATTGAAATCTAGGATAACTAAAGCATCTTCATAATGATCAAAAAAAGTGTGACGCCATGAAATAGCAGGACGCCTATCCATACATTTAGAACTAGCAACGGATAAGTCTACTGTTTGTGTCAAACATCCAAATTTTTCCAATGTCACATGCTCCAAACTTTCATCACCCCTCTTCTGATACCTCTTTTTGAAAGCGTTTCACCTTAACATTACTAGTTTATCAAAATAGCAAAGAAAACGTAATGTTTTTTTAACCCATTTTAAAAAAGTTATGGTTTTTTCTATTCACTTGTGTTGTGAAGCCTCTGCTGTATTCCTTATGAACGGAACCAAAAAGAGGGATAATTTAAAAAAGGATTTATTCTAGACTTCTCTCCTTCATCCATTCTTACCCATTTTGGGGAGATTTCCATTTTCCCCTCCAAACATTTTTTATAACGGGGTAAGGACCATTTTCTTCTGCTTAAAATAAGCCCAGTCTTTAAAGCCGATTTCTTTTAATCTACGGCGAACTTCTTCCATCTCATCTCCCACTCTTTCAGGATCATGGGCATCCGATCCAAATGTCACTTTGACTCCGAAGTGAAGAGCTTTTTCTAAGATTTCATCTGAAGGGTACCATCCACCACAATCTTTTGTCTTACCAGAGGTGTTGATTTCAATCGCTATAGGATGTTCTCCTATTATTTTTAGTGCATGTTCCACTGTATCTGTCTCAACCTTTGAAAAGTCCGGGTAAAATCCTTTCATGGCATCTATATGACCTAAAATTTGAAATAGTCCACTTTTTGCCGATTGAGCAATTAGATCATAATATCGATCCTTTGTTTGCTTAATCTCTGCGTTTGTCAAACCACCCCAGCGGTTTCGGTCAAAAATATTAACCCTGTCCACATGGTGAACAGACCCAATAATATAATCAAACGGATATTGCTCATACTGCCTGCGATATAATTCAATATGTTCGGGAAAAAAATCAGATTCAACACCTAATAATACGTCAATTTTCCCTTTATATTCCTCTTTTAATGATAGAACTTCCTTCACATAATCTCCAAAACCGCTTTTTGCCATGGCAATACCGGGATGTAACTGGTCTTCTTCGCTGGCGAAATAAGGAGAATGATCAGAAATGCCAATCATATTCAACCCACCCGCAATGGCGGCTTCAATATAGTCCCTTATTTTTGCTCTTGCGTGACCACATCGATCATGATGTGTATGGAAATCAAACTTCAAATCAGTACTCATATCATCCATCCTTTTTTTGCTGATATATATAGTTACGTCATAAAAGGAGTAAAAACCTCCCTTTATGAAAAATATATTAAAATAAATGGTTATTTTATCCATTTTTTATGCTTTTCTTTCCAAGAAAAAACACACTGGGCAATCCAGTGTGTCAATCAACAGCTAATTATTTACTTTCTCGATATTTATTTAAAAATTCTTTTGCTTTTTCACTGTCTGCTTTTAATTCATTTCCTGTTTTCACAAGCGGGCTAACAGTGGAAACAGCTTTAATTTTATTTCCTTGGTAAAAGTCAAGAATTTCATCTTGATTAATGGAATAAAGCACAGCTTTTCTTAAATCATCACTTTTCGCTACTTCTCTGTTTTTTGTGTTAAATAGCAAATATGTGACAGCATTACTTTCTATCGTTTGTAATTGTAATTTATCATCATTTTCAACCACATCATATTTCGTTTCAGGAATACCGTAATACACATAAATCTCGCCGTTTCTTAAAGCGGATAATGTACTATCTGGATCACTAATAAAGCGAACTTGCACGGTGTTTATATGTGGTTCATGATCGGTCCCTTTCATATAGCCCGGATTTTTATAAAAGACGGCTTCATAGTCATTTTTATACGATAAAATATAGGGACCACTTGCATACAAGTGATTGTCGTAATTGCTGCCTTCTGTGACAGTACTTTGGTCACCATAAGCTATATCTTTCTTTGGATCGTAGGATTCAACATCATACGTATTAATCCTTTCGACTTGATCCTTCGACACAATTCCGGCTGATTGGTGAGCTAAATAGTTCAGAACTTGAGGAAACGGTTCTGTTGTTGTGATTTTAACAACTTGGTATTTTCCTTCTTTATTATTGACCTTTGTTTTATCCGCAACAAGCTCTGAAATTTTTGTATCTAATCCATCTTCTAAAGCTTCTCTTACTGTGGCATCACTATTCGCCTGCTTTGTCTTTTCTAGCTCCGAAACGTCTGTAACGATATCTACATCTTTAATATGTTCATGTAAACTATACGTTCTGTGATCAGGAACAGAATTTTTATCCTTTGCCCGATTTAAGGAGAAAACAACATCTTCTGCTCCAACCCGTTCTCCTGTATCTTCCGCTTTTTTATCGGTAATTTTGGCAAAGTTAATATTATCACGGAGAATGAAATAATAATCGGAATTTCCATCAGCAATACTATTATTATAAGATAGTGAACCTTCTGATGTAATTTGGTCGTCATCCGTTAAGTTTACAATCCGTACATACATATTCGTATTCAACATATTAATGGAGCCATCATTCCCTTTAATCGGATCAAGAGAAGTCAGCGTTGCGCTAGATTGCGACAAGATGAAAGGAGCAGTATCCCGTTTCGATGTGTCGTTAAAATCTATATCTTCCCATGCTAATGAACGTGATTTCGAAAGTCTGACTGAATCAGGATTTAATACATCTTTATTCAATGCCTGCGTTTTATAAGAGCTATAAAGTGGTGCAATATAGGCTTTATCAAACACAAGTCTTTGCTCTAAATCCTTGTATGTTTTTTGATATTCCTCAGGTGTTTCTGTAGCGGCCTTATCAATTAATTTATCAATTTCTTCATCCGCAAGAATACTGTAATCGCCACCTGTTTTAAACAAAGAGCGAACGGCATAATCTGGGTTTCCTGTCACCGTTGTCCAGCTTGACAAGGCTACATCAAAATTCCCGGCATCTTCTTGTGCTTTAAAGCTACCATAATCTGGTTGAATATTAAGCTTTACCTTAAAGCCGTTTTTGACGAGCTGGTCACGGACAATATTCATATCGTCCTCTCCATCGCTCGTTCCAAGAATTTCAATTTCAACGGCTGACTGGTCTCCTCCCGATTTAGCCCCTGATTCTTTTTCGTTTTTCGATTTTGTATTGACACAACCTGCTGCTACAAGCACAAAAGCAAGCAAAATTACTAAAAATCGCTTTTTCATTTTCTTTTCCTCCGCATCTATTTTTTAAATGTGTGTTCAAAAAGGAGGATAAAAAGGACCAAGAAGTTCAAGGCGGCGCAGTTTCGAGCAGCGGACTTGCACAGGATGTGCTGACTTCTGCGTTGCCCACAGGACGTGGGCGGTTTTAGCAGAAGATCCCTATCCTAATACATGAGCAGCGGAGAAACAAGCCAACGAAGAAATTCGCAGTGTCATTTTTACCGGACTTTTTGAACATCCTCTGCAAATCAATCTAATTTCGGATCAAGCGCATCCCTTAATGCATCGCCCAAAAAGTTAAAAGACAACACAAGTAAAATAATCGCTAGTCCAGGATAAATCGCCAAATAAGCATTTGTTTCAAGATAGGTACTTCCTAATTTTAAAATATTTCCCCATTCAGGAATATGTGGTTCTACTCCAAGCCCTAAGAAACTTAAACTACTTGTTGCAATCACAGCCCCCCCTATCGTAAGGGTAGCTTTTACAATCATTGGAGCCAAAGAGTTCGGAACAATATCCTGACTTTTGCAGTTAAAATAAACAAAAACAGCCTAGAACCCGCATGAATGCTGACTCTTAGGCTGTTTTTGTTTGTCAGAAAGTTGTAGTGTAATTCACCCTTTTTTAACTGCCCCTACAATTTTTTTTATTTCTCCCAGTGACAAGCATTTTTTGCCTAGATCGATGCCCAGTTCCTTCTTTATATCGGAAAGCACCTCATCATAATGGTCAAACAAATAATAATTTTCCTGTATATGGCTACAGGACGCTTTTTTCAGGCTGTCAAGTATAGCAGAGATCGAATGTTTTCCTTTCAATCGGTGC
>NZ_JALIFP010000031.1 GCF_022867885.1 Lederbergia sp. NSJ-179
AAAAAAACGAGTGATCATAAGGCTTATTTCAACATGCCTTCAAAAAAAGACAACTAAAGAAAAAGGAATATTTTATTTGAAATTGATCGTAATTACCCTTTTGGAATAAGAGCGAAATAAGTGAAACCGCTCTTTTTTATGCCCGAAGTACTTAGTCACGGATTCAGGTAAGTTTTAGGAAATTGTTCACGCTCTTTTTCAGAAAAAAAACTTTCATATGCAACCGGATTTTCTATTAAATCTTTGTCAAAATAATTCCCTTTAAATATTATTGTTCTATCCTTTTGGTTTACATCCAAGATTTTGTTAAATGGATGGAAATCTCTTAGTAATAATTCCCCATTATTTTTGAGCAAATCAAAAGATATTTTCGCAAACTTATCTAAATCAGAAATATAATGTAATATACCAAATTCCATAAAAACAATGTCATAGCTATTTTCCATTGCTTTAATTGGTATATCGAAAATATCAGAAACGATGTAATCTATGTCCACTTCTGCTTCATTAGATAATTTCTGAGCATACTTTGCATTTTCTTTCGATATATCTACTACCGTAACATCGGCTCCGAGAACAGCGAGACTCACTGCTCTAATGCCACTGGAGCCTAACAAATTAGCAATTCGCTTACCTGATACATCTCCAAGATCATTCGAATAATATCTAAGCCACTGTTGAGGATTTGCTCTTATTTCCTTTCCTAGTTTCTCCGGACTCCCGTAATTTACATTCCAATGTTCATATGCTCTATATTCCCAAGCAGATTTATTTTGTTCGCTTTGTTCTCTTTGCATTAATAACTCCCCTTTCAATATACAAAATTGATATAATGGAAATATTACTCCTTATATTCTTTAGATTTAAAGGTTGCTCCTACTTTTGCAGGTTCACTCCTTTTGTCAAATAGACCAGCAAAAGTTTGATGGATTTTTTTGCGCGTTTAAACTCTTCTTTCTTTTGGATCATACCTCTGCAATAAAGCGATTTAATTCAATAATAAGTGGGAATTTTCTGGATGTTTTTGTAGGTAGGATTGCAGTTGATTCACCGCTTTATGTGTTTATTAAGCTTGTTGATCAATATCTACAAGCAATAACTGGAGGAATTTTGTAGAGGACTCATAGTCATGTTGTTTCTCCCATATCAATGTTCAATTCTCGCACTTGACGAAAAATTCTTAGCACATCAATTTGGTCCGAGTTCTTAATCCTGTAAACGAACCGATAACTTTTATACAATTTCTCTGATGTTTTCTTTTAAAATTCAGGCACAATTCGTCTAGACAAAGGAAAAAATGAAACAGACTCAGCTGTGGCGAAAATACCTTTTACTACAACCGTGGCATATTCTCCTTAGAGCCAAGGGAAATATATTCGGATATATTTTCTAAATCTGTTACGGCAGGTGACCAGACTACTCTAACCACTTCTTGAATTTCTCCTTTACTTCTTCATGGCCTATCCCTTTTCCTTCATCCACCTGTCGAATAGCAGATTCTATCTTCATTCTCTCATATAATTTTTCCATTATCTTGTCTGTCGTGACATTTTAAGGGAGATTTTTATCATTTCAATAATCTCTTCTTTAGCAGACATTTTTCATCCTTCTTTTATTTTCATTATAATGGATATCCTCCGTTTCCACAACGCATCATGTTTGTTCATCTAAGATATGGATATTATACGGAGAGAGCCCCCAGTTTACGGCTCCTAAAGGTATCTGAGTTAATTTATCTCCTTCTTTATTTACTTGAACTTTATTTGTAATCTGAATAGTCTATGCTATTTGCTGTTTTAATAACTCTAAGTTACGTATAATCAAGAATACAAGAAAAATAAATGATAAAATTGCGATATAGAAGGAAGGTACAACAAATTGGTAGTGAAGGAAAACATTACGAAGGATAAAATAATAGCCGCTTCATGGAAATTACTTCAACAAGAGGGGTTAGAGTTATTTTCCATGAGGAAATTATCAAAAGAACTCAACTTAACCGTTTCATCCATTTACTGGCACTTTAATAGCAAGGAAGCCATATTTCAAGAGTTAATTCATCAAGTGATTGGAGAAATTGAAATTTCATTAACTAAAAATACATGGCAAGAACAATGGAAATCAGAGTATTTTATGTCTGAATTCCCCTAGGTTTTGGGGTACCGAAACTTAAGTTATAAAGCACCTTGAGCCAGGCCCAAGGCGCTTTTTCCTACATCATCGTTCCGTATGGAGGTCGTTCTTGGTTTTGGAGAATCATTTGGTTTTGCAACTGCTGGACTTTCAGTCGAGTTCGATCCAATTGTTCACGTTGTTGGGCATTGGAGCTGTCTTTTAATTTTTCCAGTTCCATCACCGCTTGTTCCAAACCGGCCTGGGCTTCACTAAATTCGGCGTCTTGATAAAATCCTTGTCTTAATGCTTCATCCAGTTGTTCATTGGCATAAAGAATGGCGTCTTCACAACGATTCATACAATCTTCGACAGATTGTCGCGTTGCCACACCGGATCCTCTCCTTCACCATGATGTTCCCGCTCGTAAGCGGGTATGTCTAGTTTGTTCCCAAAAGCTGCTCCCTATGATAAAATTTTTTAGTGATATTTGGTATTTGAGGAGTTGAAGTCTATGGGTTTGGAACCCATTCTTTCCTATGCCCACTCTCTTTTGAAAAATTCGGTACAGAAGGGCGATATTGTGATAGATGCAACGGTTGGCAACGGTCATGATACTGTCTTTCTGGCCAAACTTGTCGGTGAAGATGGAAAGGTGTATGGATTTGATATTCAGGCACAGGCCATTACACAAACGACCCGGCGTTTAGCTGCTGAAAGTCTTGAGAAGCGCGTACAGCTTTTTCAAACAGGTCATGAACAGGCAGCCACCCTTCTTCCTGCTGAAGCGAGTGGACAGGTAGCTGCAGCGATGTTTAATTTAGGGTATTTGCCAAAAGGGAATAAAACAATAATAACCAAGCCCGAAACAACCATTACTGCGATCGGGCAAATGCTAAATATGTTAAAGATTGGCGGTATAATCGTGCTTGTCGTCTATCATGGACATGAGGGAGGCAGAGAAGAGCGGGACGCATTGTTGGATTATGTCACCTCTTTAGAACAAGAAAAATTCCATGTACTGCAATATGCCTTTATCAATCAGCGCAATCAGCCCCCTTTTGTATTGGCTATTGAGAAAAGCGCAAGGCGCCCGTAATCGTCGACAAGCAAATGTTCTGAGACAAAGAAAGGCGCTTTTTGCCTTTCATTGTCTCAGGTTATTTGACCTCGAGCCGATGGCGCCTGAAGCTAGATCCTAACACTAGCCAATTTTTATACTTTACCTTATGA
Source organism: Lederbergia sp. NSJ-179 (assembly GCF_022867885.1). Lineage (GTDB taxonomy): Bacteria > Bacillota > Bacilli > Bacillales > Bacillaceae_C > Lederbergia. The sequence continues at coordinate 3,343 of NZ_JALIFP010000031.1, forward strand.
GAAAAGAAAAATCGTTTCGTAATGTCGAATTCGAAACGATTTTTTCCTTTAATAATTCCATTTCCTACATGCGTTCGCACACCCAGAAGCATTCATAGCCAATGAATTTCTAATTCTTTCCATTTAGGTTAAGAGGATTTGCTTAGCAAATTCTGGACCCGGCGATATAATCTACCATTCCAATAAAAGAAATATCCGGTTGCACCGCTCTTCTTCATTATTCTCCTTGCGAGCAGCCGCACATCTTTCTGTTCATTAACTTTCCGATCGGAAAGATACACTCCTAATAAACCACGATTGATTAATTTATGAAATTTCGTATCTGGTAAAAATTTCGTCTGCTCATCCGCTTCTTCAAGGAAATGAATCAACCGCAAAAATAATTGTTCCTCATTCTTATAATAGAAGCAGAAATTGAGGTCGCCCTCCTCCCGGTCTTCATCTTGATCAATAAAATAATCCAACAAAATATGGAGTCCCTGAATATAAGGAAAATAGCCATTGCGAATCATCTCTGCATGCTTCGGTTGAAAATCCTCCCGCAGCCCATAGGACACTAAACAGAAAATGCCCAATGTGGAGCCAGAACAGGCCGAAAATTCATACCAGCTCATTTCGGGAAGCCCCGCTTGATACTCCTGAAACCAATTTTTCAAACGCTCCTCACGTTCTTCTACCTTCACATGCTTATGTATTTGCAAATCGCAATAATAACGGCATAATTCAAGTAAATAAGGTTTGATTTCATCATAATGAGGGAGATCTTCTAAGACTGCTTGGCAGGTCTGAACTAGCTCCGTTAAATAGCCCCCATCATTCCGCTCCTTCCGATAACGGTAATAATCCCGCGGTTTTGCCCCTGCCGTTAGAGAATCGATCATCGATTCATGCAAGGCCGCGAAATCATCCGGATCTAAAGACGTACTGCGGTCACAGAGATTATCCAAATAATCACTAATCGTTTGATAAGCGACAATAAATCGGATCGCCTCCTTTTTCCTTTCAAAGGAGGTAAGCGCCATAATTGAGCCGCCTTCACAATGGAAAGTTTTATGTTCTATACTGGCAAGAGCTTGGGTTCTTAACTCCTCATTTGGAATCGATTCCGCTCTTTTTTTCCAATCCGCTAATTCTTGATGAGTAATCGGAAACACATGTCGAAATACTTGATTTAACAATGTTACTGGATTTTCTGGTAAAGTCATGTCATCACCTCTATCTCCCTTCCAAAAAACGTAATCTCATGTCTACAAAATTTTTCGTATACATAAAAATTTGTTCCTTTTCCGGTTCGTTGAAAATTTCATGATAACAACCGACCCATTCTTTGTAAATTTTTTCAGAGCTTTTGACTTGATTGAACCATTTTGCCACTTCCAGCTTATCCACAATTTTATCATCTCCCCCTTGAAGAACCAATAAAGGGATATCGGGGAAGTTTGACAATTGCATGAAGGCCCTTTTCATCGCCTTCAATAATTCACGATACCAACGGATCGAAACTTTTGTAATCGTTAAGCTGTCATTTAACGTTCTTTCCTTTGTATCCTCGTCTCGTGTCGTAAACTCGACATCTAACCCGGGATTGACTTTCCATTCAGGCGCAATCCAATTTAATCCAATAGTAATGGCATTTAAAGGAATGGGTGGATATTCCGCCAGTCCTAAACATGGAGAAGACAGAATCACACCATCCACTTCTATTTCCCTCGTTTGCAGCAGGCGAATAGCAGTTAACCCACCCATACTATGCCCTAATACGAAAACAGGCAGTGAATAGGCTTTTGCTGTCTGGACCCAGTCTAGTGTTTCATTGACATATTGATCAAAGGAATCAATATGTCCACGATGCGCTCTAGTCGTAAGTCCCTGACCAGGAAGGTCCCCGGTTATGACATGAAAGCCATGCGCTCGCCACATCTCAATCAGCCACCCATAGCGTCCATGATGCTCCAATGCTCCATGAATAATCACGATTACCCCAACGGCTTGCTGTTCCGTTTCAAATTTTCTCATATCATCCACCACTTTTTATAAATATCCAATACGGTTATTATAACCGGATTTGAAAGGATATGAATGTTTTTAGCTTATTTTTTGCTGGGAGAGTGCAACCGCTCCTAACCTAGCTTGCGACGGCTTATACTTGCGGAGCAATGGCTCATACTCGGGTTGCACTGCTCATCCATTGGATGCGACAGCTCGATCCCCAAATAACGGTACTATTCTACATTAATCCCCCTTTTTCATTCTATTCTCTGCTACAATAAAGAGAATACAAAATAGAAAGGATGGTTCTTTTGTCGATTTACCCTTTTCATGGAAAAAATCCTAGTATCGATAAATCCGTTTTTCTGGCAGATTTTGTGACGATTACCGGTGATGTCAAGATTGGAGCAGATTCAAGTGTGTGGTTCCATTCCGTTATTCGTGGGGATGTAGCTCCCACTATTATTGGGAAACGGGTGAATATCCAAGATCAGTGTCTTTTACACCAAAGCCCGCAGCATCCATTGATTATTGAGGATGATGTGACGATCGGTCATCAAGTTATTTTACATAGCAGTATCATTCGAAAAAAAGCACTGATTGGCATGGGATCCATTATTCTCGATGGTGCCGAAATTGGTGAAGGGGCTTTTATTGGCGCAGGCAGCCTTGTCTCTCAAGGGAAAACAATCCCGCCCCATACCCTAGCATTCGGTAGACCAGCAAAGGTAGTTCGCACATTAACCGAGGAAGATATAGAGGATATGGAACGTATTTCCAGACAATATGTGGAAAAAGCGAAGTATTATCAATCGCTGCAAAAAGGTGAAAAAGGATAGAGTAAAACTTCATTCAGTTGCGGACTTCAGTTAAACAATATGATACCGATAATATAAGAAAATAGAATAAGAGGTGAATACCGGGTGAAAACACTCCTATTACTAATCATTCTTTTTATTCTAAGCCTATTAATCTTATTCATTATTAAAAAAAGCAAATTCATGATGTTTGCCGGTATTGTATTTATCGTTATAATGTTTTTCAAAATAGATGGGATTGATACGGTCAAAAATGTATTTTCGAAAGTATCTCCACTGCAATCGGATCTTTCCTTGATTAAAATAAAGGAAAAGATAATCATTGATACACCTGTTATTGCACAACTTCCTGAGCTGCCACGAGGCTGTGAAGTCACCTCACTTGCAATGTTGCTTGAAAACGCCGGGGTCAAAGCGGATAAAATGGAGCTTGCTGAAAAAATTAAAAAGAATCCCGCCCAAAAAGAAGAAAAAGACGGGAAAATCTATTATGGTGATCCCCATAATGGCTTTATCGGCGATATGTATACATTTGACAAGCCTGGACTTGGTGTCTACCACGAACCGATTATGGAACTAGCTGAATCTTATTTGCCCGGACAGATAATCAATTTAACAGGACAATCGTTTGAAGAATTAAAAATTCCCCTTTCTGATAGAAGACCTGTTTGGGTGATTATAAATGCCGAATACCGCGAGCTTGAAGACTCTTATTTTCAAACTTGGTATACAGAATCAGGAGAAATTCGAATTACAATGAAAGAGCATTCCGTTTTAATGACGGGCTATGATGACCAATTTGTTTATTTTAACGATCCCTTAATGAGAAATGAAAAAGCACCCATACATGACTTTGAAAAAGCCTGGGTGCAAATGGGAAGCCAAGCACTCACCTATTCGAAATAGTAGCAGGTTGGCTATAAAGTGGGACCAAGGTAAAAGAATACCTTGGCTCCCGTCAATTTATGAATGGGCGACAGCAAGTTCCTTCCCAAAGTCGTATTGTTCCTCTACATAAACCGCATGCCAAACCATAAAGACAAGCACGGTCCAAATTTTACGACTGTTGTCCATTTTTCCTTGACAATGATCTTCTAATAGTTTCAATACGTATTGTTTATTTAAAATATAGTCTGTATCACTATTGTGAATCATCTCTTTTACCCAATCGTACATCTCGTCTTTTAACCAGTGACGAATTGGGACTGGAAATCCTAATTTTTTTCGGTTAAGGACATGATCGGGGATAATCCCTTCGGCCGCTTTCCGCAGCACATATTTCGTTGTGCCTTCCGCTGTTTTTAAGCTCGTAGGAATTCTAGAAGCGACATCGAAAACTTTTTTATCTAAAAACGGAACCCGTAATTCCAATGAATGGGCCATTGTCATTTTATCTGCTTTGAGTAAAATGTCACCGCGCATCCATGTATGAATATCAATATATTGCATGCGATCCACTGGATCATAACCAACCGTATCCTTGTAAAGGGGACGGGTAATATCTCGATAATCCATCCCCTCATTATATTGCTTTAACAATTGGCGTTTTTCTCTTTCATCAAACATTTTTGCATTGCCGATATACCGTTCTTCCATTGGCGTTACACCGCGTTCAATGAAACTCTTGCCCTTCACCCCTTCAGGAAGAGCAGTGGCCAATGCCCGTAAAATTGTTTTCCCTACTTTCGGAATTTTATTAAATACTTCTAAAGATTGAGGTTCCCGGTAAATATTATACCCACCAAACAATTCATCTGAGCCTTCCCCTGAAAGAACAACGGTCACATGCTTTCTTGCTTCCCTTGCAACAAAGTAAAGTGGCACACAAGCAGGATCTGCTAATGGATCATCCATATACCACATAATTTTTGGCAGTTCTTTCATATATTCTTCTGGTGTAATCACATAGCTGATGTTTTCGACCCCTAATTTAGCAGCCGTTTCCTTTGCCACATCGATTTCACTAAAACCATCTCGCTCAAACCCAACGGAAAAAGTTTTAATTTTTGGATTAAACAGCTTGGCAATTGACACAATAAATGTAGAATCAATTCCTCCAGATAAGAAGGAACCTACTGGTACATCACTACGCATATGAACATTCACAGAATCAAATAAAACCTCTTTAATTTCTTCTATAAATTCTTGTTCGGATTTTTGAATAGGACTAAAATGCGCCTTCCAGTAGCGCCGAATTTTCATAGGTTGATTGACTTTTTTCGTAAAATAATGACCAGGTTCTAATTTTTTAATTCCTTCTGTCATTGTTTCAGGTTCTGGTACAAATTGATAAGTCATATATTGTTGCAATGAATCAATATTTAATTCATTGTTCTCAAGCGCGAGTAAAATACTCTTTTTCTCAGAGGCGAAAAACGTCCGTTCACCAGCTTCTTTATAAAAAAATGGCTTGATGCCAAATGGATCTCTTGCGCCAAATAATTCTTGTTCTTCTTTATCCCAAATAAGAAATGCAAACATCCCACGAAGTTTTAGGGTAGCTTTTTTCCGCAATTGACTATAAAGGGCGATTAAGACCTCCGTATCAGAGTCCGTCTCAAACGTAAATCCCGCTCGAATGAGTTCATCACGTAATTCCACATAATTATAGATTTCCCCATTAAAAATAATCCAATAGCGGTCATTTTCATACGAAAGCGGCTGTTTTCCACTTTCAATATCAATGATGCTTAGTCTGCGAAAACCAAATTGAATATGCTCATCTTCAAAATAGCCCTCATCATCCGGACCACGATGTGTAATAATCGTATTCATTTGATCGAACAACGCTTGATCAGGATTTCGATCTGATGTTGAATGATCGTGGATACAACCGATAAAACCGCACATGTTTCGACACTCCTCTATTGTAAACAACTATCACTAATTCTCATTGTTTCCATTTTAGCATTAAATCCGATTTTTTGTCAGTAAAAATAACAGAGCAAAATCTTGGCTCTGTTATTTTCCCCAATTGATCCATAAACATGTATATCTTTTTATCGCAAAGTTTTCAGCAGTTCTTCAGTCTTATCTGTTCTTTCCCATGGAAGATCAAGATCTGGGCGTCCAAAATGGCCATAGGCCGCAGTTTGTTTATAGATCGGACGTCTAAGCTCTAACATTTTGATAATGCCCGCAGGACGCAAGTCAAAATGTTCACGAATGGCTTCAACAAGCGTTTCTTCTGAAACTTTTCCTGTACCAAATGTGTCAACGGAGATGGAAACGGGTTGAGCGACTCCAATCGCATAAGCCAATTGCACTTCACATTTATCGGCGAGCCCTGCTGCTACAATATTTTTCGCCACATAGCGAGCTGCATAAGCCGCAGAACGATCCACCTTTGTCGGATCCTTACCAGAGAAGGCTCCCCCACCATGGCGGGCATAGCCTCCGTACGTATCGACGATGATTTTTCTCCCGGTTAATCCAGCATCTCCCTGCGGTCCTCCAATCACAAATCGGCCTGTCGGATTAATAAAATACTTGGTCTCTTCATCTAAAAGCCCCTCAGGCACTACAGGAGAAATAACGCAGTTTTTAATATCATTTTGAATCTGCTTCAGTTCGATATCTGGGTGATGTTGGGTTGAAACGACGATTGTATCAATCCTGAGCGGTTTCCCCTCTTCATCATACTCAACCGTTACTTGAGTTTTCCCATCTGGGCGTAAATAAGGTAGAACTTTTTGTTTCCGAACCTCAGTCAATTTTCTAGAAATTCGATGAGCGAGAGAGATGGGAAGCGGCATTAATTCATCTGTTTCATTGCAGGCAAAACCAAACATTAATCCCTGGTCCCCAGCACCTATCGCTTCAATTTCCGCCTCTGTCATTCTTCCTTCGCGTGCTTCTAAAGCTTGATTTACTCCTGAAGCAATATCAGCAGATTGTTCATCGATTGAAGTGATCACCGCACACGTTTCCGCATCAAATCCATATTTTGCTCGTGTATAACCAATCTCTTTTAATGTTTCTCTCACGATTTTTGGAATATCCACATAGGTTGTTGTAGATATTTCTCCTGCTACTAATACAAGCCCAGTCGTTACCGAAGTTTCACAGGCAACACGAGCATTGGGATCGTCAGCCAAAAGTGCATCCAAAATAGAATCAGAAATCTGATCACATATTTTATCCGGATGCCCTTCTGTGACAGATTCCGAAGTAAATAAACGACGATTGTTTGACACCTATGTTCCTCCTCCAAGATGATCTCTTAAAAAACGTGTTCAAAAAGAGGATAAAAAGGACCCGTCGGCTACAGGCGCTGACGTTAATCACCAACAACAGAAATTCGATGTGTCATTTTTACCAAACTTTTTGAACATACTCTTAAAAAACGAAAAACCTTTCCTGCATAAAATAGAGGAAAGGTTAATTCATGTCCGAGCCTTTCACTCTTATCGTCCAAGGCACCCGCCTTGCACCAGGTTAGCACCTTGCTACTAAGAAATCACTTCCTTCGTAGTAGGTTGCTGGGCTTCACAGGGCCTGTTCCCTCCACCAGCTCAGGATAAGAGTATCCGTTCAATGTAAAATCATAACGCAATTTTCGATAAGGGTCAAGTTTATTATGAAAGAATCGGACAGCTTTTTTCAAGTAAAGGCATCCTTTTCAATTTTCCGGGCACAGTCAGCCCACTGGTTGTTACCCTTTTCGATTTTTTCCTGGTTTCGGGCACAGCCAGCTCATTGGCTGTTACCCTTTTAGACTTTTTTCCTGGATTCGGGCACTGCCAGCTCATTGGCCGGTACCTTTTTTCCCTTTTTCTCTGGATTCGGGCACTGCCAACACACTGGCCGGTACCTTTTTTCCCTTTTTCTCTGGATTTGGGCACAGCCAACTCATTGGCCGGTACCTTTTTTCCCTTTTTCTCTGGATTTGGGCACAGCCAGCTCATTGGCTGTTACCCTTTTTACCTTTTTTCCTGGATCCGGGCACAGCCAGCTCATTAGCCGTTACCCTTTTAGACTTTTTTCCTGGATTCGGGCACAGCCAGCTCATTGGCTGTTACCCTTTTTACCTTTTTTCCTGGATTCGGGCACAGCCAGCTCATTGGCCGTTACCCTTTTTCCCTTTTTCTCTGGATTCGGGCACAGCCAGCTCATTGGCCGTTACCCTTTTAGGCTTTTTTCCTGGATTCGGGCACAGCCAGCTCATTGGCCGTTACCCTTTTAGACTTTTTTCCTGGATTCGGGCACAGCCAGCACTTTCAGCGTTAATAAAAAACAGAAAGATCACTTCCATTAACTGTTTGTGATCTTTCTGTCTTCCGTATCATCAATTACTCGAATGTAGAGCCAATAATTGGTAGGTAATAATCGTTTGCTGATCTTCCCATTCTAGCTTTTCAATTACTGCCGTTGCTCGGTAATCGCTCTCAATCGTATGCCGAAGCTCGATCGGAATATCGATTGGATAAAGTCGATATCCCTCTTTTTTCAAAGTAAATTGATTATCTTGTTGTCTCACTTCATTTCCTTTCGTCACGATCATCGTATTTAACTCTAAGGGCATTCCCAATTTAATTCCCCCATTTCATGATGAAAATGAACACACTTATATTATATCGTGACTTCTTTGTTGTTTCATCCAAAGGCATAGATCTTTTACGACTTTTCGATTAATGGCAGGTGGAAAATAATGGGTATAATTGTCAAAATACCAAGTCTCCACACGTTTCCCAAGTGTGCGCAATCTTTTTTCCAACCGATAGGCATGTTCAATGGATACATTATCGTCCAGCATCCCATGGATAATTAAGACGGGTGGCTTCATTGCTTCCATTTCAAAAAGCGGAGTTCTCCATTCGTATTCCTCTAGAGATGTTTTAGGTGAACCCCCAATGACCCTTTTCATCATTCTTCTAAGATCGACACGTTCTACATAGGTTAAAGCGACATCTGAAACACCGCCCCATGTGACAACAGAGGCGGCCTGTCCATATTCTAGACCGGTAAGCAAAGCCATGACTCCACCTCGTGAAAAGCCAAAAATATGAATTCGGTTGGAGTGAACACGTGGGTAGTTCAGTAATAACTCAAAACCAGAGAAAGCATCATGTCGATCATCACCAGCAAAATCTTCATTCCCCTCTCCCCCACGATTTCCTCGGTAAAAAGGGGCAAAAACAATAAAACCTTCTGAGGCAAATTGGGCAATTCTAGCGGGTCTAACCATTCCAACACTTTTGATTCCACCCCGTAAATAAAGGAAACCATCATATTGTCCCGATTGGTTCGGTTCTGCTAATAATCCTTTTACCCTCAACCCTCCCGAAATATAGGTCAGTAAAAATAAGTTCACATGAGGGTTTGGAGAAGGAAACATCTGTTTCTCTATAATTTTTCCATCTTGTTGCATTTAATCCGCTCCTTATTGATCTCTTTTCCTCTAGGCTATCACACAATTTTTCATTTCTCATATTATATTCTAAATGGAACCACATCCAAGGAGGAAATCGTCATGAAGGCAAGTTTTAAAATAAGATTCGTAATAATGGTATCTTTTTTATTGATCTTTGGCTTAACCGCTTGTTCCCAAAAAGATACATTAGAAAAAGTAAAACTGGCTGAAGTCACACGTTCTATTTTTTATGCTCCCCTATATGTTGCCCTGGAACAAGGATTTTTTGAAAAAGAAGGGCTGGACGTCGAACTAACGACCACATGGGGTGGGGATAAAACGATGACCACTTTACTGTCAGACGGGACGGATATTGCTCTTGTTGGCTCTGAAACCTCTATTTACGTCGATGCGCAGGGAGCAACAGATCCGATTATAAATTTTGCACAATTAACTCAAACAGACGGTACCTTCCTTGTTTCTCGCGAGAAAATCGATGATTTTGATTGGGATATGTTAAAGGGTTCCACTTTCCTTGGACAGAGAAAAGGTGGGATGCCACAAATGGTTGGTGAGTTTGTTCTGAAAAAGCATGATATTGATCCGCACGCCGATTTAGAGCTTATTCAAAATATCGACTTCGGTAATATTGCCAATGCTTTTGCCTCTGGCACTGGTGATTTTGTTCAGCTTTTCGAACCAACAGCCTCTGTCTTTGAAAAAGAAGGCAAAGGCCATATTGTTGCCTCATTTGGCGAGGAATCCGGTCATGTTCCTTATACCACTTTTATGGCCAAAAAAAGCTATATAGAGAAAAATTCCGAAACCGTAGAAAAATTTGTGCGCGCCCTTCATAAAGCTCAAAGCTGGGTAGAAGAACAAGATGCTGAAGAAGTTGCCAAGGCTGTAGCACCTTATTTTGAAGACTCCGATTTAGAAACATTGGAAGTTGTCGTGGAGCGTTATAGAAGCCAAGGCTCATTCGCAAAAGATATGCGGCTAACGAAAGAGGGCTGGAACAATCTAGAAGCAATTATGGATGAGGCAGGAGAACTTCCTGAAAAGAGTGATTACGAAAAACTTGTTGACACATCAATTGTTGAAAAAGTCACAAAATAATAAGAGATCCACAATCCAGGTAAAAGTTCAGCCATACTTGCCTGAAGCTCAGCATTTACGGCAGGAAGCTCAACCTTTGTTGGGTGAGATCAGCAATTAGGGCATAAAGTTCAGCATTTCCTGCCTGAAGTTCAGCAATTACAACATGAAGTTCAACATTTCCTGCCTGAAGTTCAGCAATACCCGTTGGAAGTTCAGCATTCCATACCTGGTTCAGCATTTCCTGTAGAGGATCAACAATTGTAAGCGAAGTTCGGCAATTTCAGTGTGCGCAACAGCAATTTGACTATTTTCAATAAAGGAGGACCGAAACGATGAGCTTGATCCAAGTTGAACAAATCGGTCACCACTATTTTACCCCCTCCACTGCAACGAAGGCTTTGGAGGATGTTTCTTTCTCTGTAAAGGAGGGCGAATTCGTCTCCTTTTTAGGGCCAAGTGGCTGCGGAAAAACAACGATGCTCTCGATCTTGGCAGGATTAATCACTCCAACATCGGGATCGATTCGAATTGATCAGAAAAAACCTAATAAGGACGTCCATTTTATCGGCTATATGCTGCAACAAGATTATTTATTCCCTTGGAAGACAATTGAAGAGAATATATTGCTTGGTCTAAAGATCAATGGTCGCTTAAATTCAAAAACAAAACAACAAGCACTGAGTTTCTTAAATCAGATTGGATTGAAAGGTGTGGAAAAACAAAAACCACAACAATTATCCGGGGGGATGCGTCAACGTGCCGCCCTTGCCAGAACAATGGCCGTCAATCCTAAGCTTTTACTATTAGATGAACCTTTTTCTGCACTTGATTACCAGACGAAATTGAAATTAGAGGATTTAGTCGCAGAAATATTAAAGGCGTATGGGAAAACGGCGATTCTTGTCACCCATGATATCGGTGAGGCGATTTCGATGAGTGACCGCATCTTGCTTTTTTCCGGAAGTCCTGGAACCATCCATCGAACCTTTGAGGTTCCAGAAGAACTGCGAATGTTAAAACCCTTTGATGTTCGGAGCCAGGAATCGTACAATCAGATCTTTCAAACGATATGGAAGGAGTTGGAAGCTCTTGAAACAAACCGTTCATCCTGACCTCCTCCATGCGCAATACAAGAATAAGCTTTTGAAGGAAAAAAAGTGGGTCTATTTCTATCAAAGTTTAATCTTTATTCTCTTTTTTTCCTTATGGGAAATCGCGAGTCGTTTACATTGGATTGATCCATTGATTTTTAGCTCACCTTCGAAAGTTGGTTCTTTATTCGTAGAGAAATTGGCAGATGCGTCCCTCTTTCCTCATCTTAGTATCACTGTCTTTGAAACAGTGATGGGTTTTATTTTAGGGACCGTATTAGGGACCGTATTAGCTGCGATCCTTTGGTGGTCACCGTTTTTCTCAAAAATCTTGGACCCTTATCTCGTCATTTTGAATGCGATGCCGAAAGTGGCGCTTGGTCCGATTTTGATTGTCGCACTTGGTCCAGGATTTACATCGATCATCGCGATGGGTACCCTTGTCTCCCTCATTATTACTACCCTTGTCATCTATACATCGTTTCGTGAGGTCGATGAACATTACATTATAGTATTAAAAACGTTCGGAGCAACGAGAAAACAAATTTTTAAAGAAGCCGTTTTTCCTGCCTCCTTCCCAACCATTATTTCTACACTAAAAGTTAATGTTGGACTTTCTTGGATCGGAGTGATTGTGGGAGAATATCTTGTTTCTGCAAAGGGGCTTGGGTATATGATTATTTATGGATTCCAAGTCTTTAATTTCACGCTTGTGATGCTCTCTCTCCTATTAATCGCTATTTTTGCCACAATTATGTATAAAGGGGTCGAGTGGATTGAGAGAAAACTAATACATGATACTTAAAGTGGAATAGGTGTCTCATGGATTTATGAGACACCTATTTGCTTTAATGCAAGGGGAACAATTTGGTCCTTCATAATAAAGCTATACCGATCGGTCAGTAATTGGGAAAAGAGGTCACCTTCAACGAGTACGGGTCCTTTCGTTTCTAAATAATCATCCTTCTCCAGCAACTCACGAATTTCAGCATACATAATCGCTTTGACAAAAGGAGAAGAGGAAGGATCTTCTACTTGATATTCCCCTAGGTAAGAAATGGTTTCAATCATGCCCCCCGTTTCTTCCCATACCTCTCTTTGGGCAGCTTGCTCTACCGATTCGCCTGTTTCCAATTTCCCTCCTGGAAACTCCAGTCCCCTTTTAGAATGATCAGTTAATAGCCATTTTCCTTGATAGCGACAAATGACCAACACATGGCGCGCTTTAATTGAAAAAGCCTTTTGCCGAAAAGCAAGTTTTACTTGAGCTCCATTATAATCCATAAATTCATACATCTGTATCCCTCCCTCTCCTTACTATACCCAGTTAAGGGAGCGAGAGAAAATATATCTTATTTACTTGTAAAATTTTCCAATATTCCGATACTGTCGATATGATCTTTTGCTTCCTGATCCCCTAACTCGTAAATCATTTGATACACATGTATTAAATTTTCATCATGTCTATCATTTGTTGAATCATTATGATATTCTACGAAAGGGACATGGGCACGTGCAAAATCCACAAGACTGTTGTTATAATTGCCATTGAAAATATGACGTAGCTTCTCAATCTCTTGCTCTGTTGCCTCGATTTTAAATTGCCACGGGGAAACATTCGGTGTTGAGAAAATTTCGCCTGCTCCAATAGAGATATAATAAGTCTTTCGATCTGCTTGATCCATACTCATTTCCTCCATTCCAAAATGGTTCTAAGGTCATTACTTTTAATGTTTATGCATATTTTGCCGCAAATTATCTTATTTTATTCTTAAGGACTCTATCGCCTATATGAAAAACGCAATCGCTCTTAAATAGGAAGAATGGCTAAATGCGCAATCGCCACGCCGTTCCTCAGGGTCACCGAAAAAAGGATTGCTTTTATGTAGATAAGGGTAAAAGAAAAAGAAAGAGAGGTGATAAACATTGAAACTTGTTGATGAATTATTTGCAATGTATCAAGATAAGATTACGGATGAAGAGGATATAGATATGATTACTTTTGCGGTTCTAGAGCATTATAATAAAAAAGAATTACTACAAATCGTGAAAGATATGAATGAATTCGAATTGCAATATTTTATCCGGTTGTATTTATTAGAGTCGCTCAAAGGAAAGATGGAACAGGCCGAAGTCAATGACGAATATCCTGATACTAATAAGTTTTACCACTAAATACATAATTTAACTTAAACAACATCGCAAGGTTGATGAATCGGTCCGAACTCTTGATGAATCGGTCCGAACTCTTGATGAATCGGTCCGAACTCTTGATGAATCGGTCCGAACTCTTGATGAATCGGTCCGAACTCTTGATGAATCGGTCCGAACTCTTGATGAAAAAAACTTGGTGCAAGCACCAAGTTTTTTATTTACCTAAAAAGGCTTTTAACATCCAATTATGTTTTTCAAGGCTTGTATGGATCGCTAGTAACATATCGGCAGTTGATTCATCGCCTGCTTTTTCCGCTATTTCCATTCCCTCATTTAACTCGTCAATCAATATGGTGAAATCATCGATGATGGATTGAACCATTCCGTTCGCATCTAAGGTTTCTTCCACTTCGCCAATACTTGCCATTTGCAAAGCATCTTTTAACGTAGCTACTGGAGATCCACCAATCGCTAACAGACGTTCCGCTAGTTCATCGATATTTTTATCTGCCTCGTTATAAAGCTCTTCAAATTTTACATGAAGCGAAAAGAAATGCGGACCTTTCACATACCAATGATGATTATGTAATTTCATGTAAAGAACGGTCCAATTTGCCACTTGTTTATTTACGATTTGTACGACGTTTGATTCAGTCATTGTCATCACTCCCTTATTTCTTATATACCCAATATTTTATTGATGAAACATGCTTATATTTCGCAATTGGAAATAAAATATTCTTCCTTTAAATATATTTTCATATTTATTCCATCTTGTGTATAAAAAAACACTTGAAATTCGACAAAATTTGCTATATTCTTAACCTAACAATCATTAGGTGGTGAATTTTTTGACAAAAGATAAAATTATAAAAGCTGCGATTCATCAGTATTCGATGGTTAATTATCATGGAGCAACGATGCAAAAGATTGCAAAAGAAGTGGGAATCAAGCCAGCTTCTATTTATTTTTTTTATAAAAATAAAGAGGATCTGTTTTTTGCAGCTTTTCAAAAATTATTGGAGTCCCATTTTAAACAAATGAAAGGAATCCTAGATAAAGCAAAAGATCGCGGAATTCTAGAAGTATTCCAATCGTTGCTGACTGGGACTGTAGCGTATCATAAGAGTCATATGCAAGAGACGAATGCTTATATTTCCCTTGTGGCCTCACCGCCTGCAGAAATGAAACATTTTCTTCAAGAACATATGGAAACATTTGATACATGGATGTTCGAGTCCTTAGTCGAACTAGCCAAACGGGATTTCCCTCATTTAACCGAAACAGAGGCAAAAATGCTGACAAAGCAGTTTGTACTGCTTATGGACGGAATTTTCTGGGAAATCAATCTTTATGATGAACATACTTTGCAGGAACAAATAGATCAGGCAAACAAAATAATGGCCACATTATTGGAGGGAATCCAACATGAAAAATGATTATGAAAGAGAAGTTGTTCCGATAAGCGAAAGAAAAAAGTGGTATTCGATTAGTTTAATCTGGATTGCGGTTGGAATTGACTTATCTGCGATGTTATTTGGAGCAGAATTAGGAGCTGGCATGAATTTTCAAGATGCCCTGCTCGCCGTATTCATTGGCTCCATTCTTTTAGGGATATTAGCTGCCTTTTGTGCCTATGTCGGGGCAGTTACTGGTTTATCCACTTCGATGATTTCCAAATTTACCTTTGGGGCAAATGGAGCGAAATTTGTTTCTCTGTTTTTAGCCGTCTCTCTACTTGGTTGGTTTGGTGTACAAACTGGATTTTTTGCAGAAAATGCCTTTGCAGCTATCAAAGGCGTGGCAGGATGGGAGATCCCCCTTCCTCTATTGGCTGGAATTGGCGGGATCTTAATGATGACAACCGCTGTTCTTGGCTATCGCGCGATTGAGAAGCTAAGCTCATGGTCTGTGCCTTTACTTTTGATATTAGTCATTTTATCCGTAATTCTAGCGATTAAAAAATACGGTGCAAGTGAATTATCAGCACCTGTTGAAAATATATTTTCATTTGGTATGGCGATTTCCTTAGTCATTAGTGTTTTTGTTGTCGGTGCCGTGATTTCGCCAGATGTATCTAGATGGGCCCGAACGAAAAAGGATGCGATACTCGCTTCTTTCTTTGGTTTTTTCTTTGGTAATAGCTTTATGATTGTGATTGCGATGATTCTCTCCAGAATTATGGATGAGAGCGACCTCACAACAATTATGATTACAGTTGGCTTAGGAGTGCCAGGAATCTTAGTGCTCATTCTTGCACAGTGGACAACCAATACCAATAATGCTTATTCATCTGGATTGAGCTTGTCTGTAATTTTTTCAAAGACAAATAAGGTTGTGCTTACGTTAATTGCCGGGATTATCGGAACTTTACTTGCTGTCTTAGGAATTTATGATTATTTCATCGATTTCTTAACGATTATGACGATGTTTATCGCCCCCATTGGCGGGGTATACACGGCTTCTTACTATATTGGCGGGCAATCATTGTTTAAAAATGAGAACAATCAAGCCTTTAAATTCCTACCGTTGCTTGCCTGGGTGTTGGGAACTCTCATTAGCTGGTTGACAATGGAAGGTCCGATTGGCTTAGAACTATTCACACTCACCACAATCTCATCGGTAGATAGTTTTCTAGTCGCCTTTCTTTTCCAAGCGATTTTCATTAATTTATTTAAACAAAGGAGAGCTGTCTAATGAGATGGTTACATGAAAAAGATATAGAAAATATTGCGATCGGTGCCACCGTCCTTGGCACTGGTGGGGGTGGAGATCCTTATATTGGAAAGATGATGGCCTTATCTGCCATTAAAAAATTTGGTCCAGTCCAAGTGATATCCGTCGATGAATTGAATGAAGATGATTGGGTACTCCCTGCCTCTGGGATGGGTTCCCCAAGTGTATTAGTTGAAAAGATCCCTTCCTTTGAGCAATTGTCTGCCCCATTACAAGCCTATGAAAAAGCTGTTGGCAAAAAAACGGATGTAGTGATGCCAATCGAAGTCGGTGGTGTCAACTCTTTAATTCCCGTCGCTGTTGCTGCGATGAATGGTATTCCGATATTAGATGGGGATGCAATGGGACGAGCTTTTCCTGAGGCGCAAATGGTTACCTTCCATTTGGACGGATTAAAGCCAAAAATCGCGACGATTGGCGATGAGCAAGGTAATACGGTCACCATCCAACCTGTGGATGGTTTTTGGAGTGAAAAATTAGCGCGGAATATTACGATATCTATGGGAGGATCTTCAATTGTTTGTGATTATGGAATTACTGGTGAACAAGCGCAGAAAAGTGTGATTCCTGGGACGCTCACGCTCGCGCAAGAAATCGGGGCTTTATTATCAAAGAATCGTACCGCTCAAATCCATCCAATTGAACAAATGCTGAAGTTATTGAAAGGATATCGTCTTTTTAAAGGAAAAGCGACTCACACAAAAAGAGGAATCCAAGGTGGATTCACGCGCGGAGAAGCTCAGTTTGATGGAACCGATAATTTTAATCAACAAGCCTGTACCTTGCATTTCCAAAACGAGCATTTATTAGCAGAAATAAATGGAAAACCGATCGCGATGACTCCTGATTTAATTGCTGTTTTAGATGAAGAAACCGGAATGCCGATCACAACGGAAGGGTTAAAATATGGCGCACGAGTCGTCATAGTCGCATTCCCCGCCCATGATAAATGGCGGAGTAAGATGGGGATTGACACAGCAGGTCCTCGTTATTTTCAGTATCCGTATGATTATAGACCCTTGGAATCGTTAGTAAAGGAGCATGCAAGCAAATGATTAGACTCGGAATTGATGTTGGTGGAACCAATACAGATGGTGTCCTTTTAAACGCGGATAATCAAGTGTTGGCAAGTGCAAAACATCCAACAACCGCGGATATTTTTACAGGTATGGAAAAAACGATTGAAGCCTTGGTCGAGGAAGCAAGAATAAATGTGCAAGAGATTCAAGTGGCGACATTAGGGACCACGCATTGTACGAATGCGATTGTGGAACGAAAGGGATTAAACAAAGTAGGCATTATCCGCTTGTGCCTACCTTCTGGGACAACCGTTCCTCCGTTAATTGGCTGGCCAGAGGATTTAGTGGAAGAGTTGCAAGTGACGACGGTGCTTGTTCATGGTGGCTATGAATATAATGGAGAACCGATTTCTGCACTACAATATGATGAGCTCGAACAAGCGGTCCAACAATTCCGTGGACAAGTCGACTCGATTGCTATTTCTGGAGTCTTCTCCCCTGTTTTAAATGAACAGGAAAAAGAAGTAGCCACGTTTTTAGAAAAAGAATTACCAAGTATTCCATTATCGCTTTCAAGTGAAATTGGTTCAATTGGAATAATCGAACGCGAAAATGCGACAATTTTGAATGCGGCTTTGATGCAGACGATTCAACACGTGACATCAGGATTTCAGCAAGCATTAGAGGAGCAAGGGATCGAGGCGCGAATTTATTTAGGACAAAATGATGGTACCTTAATGACACATGAATTTGCCCAAAAATATCCGATTTTCACGATTGCTTGCGGACCGACAAACTCAATTCGTGGGGCTGCTCACCTTTCACAAGAACCCAATGCGATTGTCGTCGATATTGGCGGGACAACGACGGATATTGGTGTGTTAAGTAATAGTTTTCCAAGGCAAACTTCGCTCGCAGTAGAAGTCGGAGGAGTGCGCACCAATTACCGGATGCCGGATATTTATTCAATCGGCTTAGGTGGGGGTACCCGCGTCCATTTACAAGATGGTTCTTGGAAGATTGGCCCCGATAGTGTAGGTCATCAATTAACAGAAAAAGCGATTGTCTTTGGAGGCCAGGAATTAACGGCTACAGATGTAGCGATTGGTGCAGGTATGATGACGATTGATGGGACAGACAGTGATCAACTTGCCTCCTATCCGTTTGACAACATTTATCCTGACCTTGTCGAAATGGTCGAAAAGGCGATCGATCGAATGAAAACAAGTGCAGAAGCTTTGCCAGTAGTCCTAGTTGGCGGTGGTGCCTCCTTAATGCCCAAGGACTTACAAGGCGCTAGTCAAGTCATTCGCCCAGCCCATGCTGGTGTCGCCAATGCGATTGGGGCGGCCCTGGGAGATATCAGCGGCACCGTTGAACGGATTTATCCGTTAGACAATCAATCCCATCAAGAAGCAATTGAAGAAGCCAAGGCTGAAGCGATCCAAACCGCAATTGAAGCAGGAGCTAACCCAGATCAAGTCGATATCATCCAATTAGAAGACTTTCCCCTTGCCTATCTGCCTGGCAACGCGATCCTCGTGCGAGTGAAAGCGGCGGGACCTTTGAAGCTATAAGGAAATTGAGCTTAAGATCAATGGAGCCATGTTGATCTTAAGCTCTTATTTTGGTTTGCGTGCGTGGCTTTCTTAGATAATGCGCTGCTTCTTCCTGCATTGCGCTTCTCTAGCCGATCTCAATAACTCTTATTTATGATGAACAATAAACTTCGGTTCATAATCACTGATTACTTCAAATACTCCATCATTATACATAAATAAATGATGTTCAACATCCGGAAAGTCGTCACTCCCCATATATCCCAGTTGATCGAACCACACAACGAAATCAGAGTTTTCCATCTTATAAAAGCAGGCTGCTGCCGGATCGATGTAATTTTCATCTTCAGCTTCGACTACAAGGTTGGTTAAATCTGTCCTGGGTATTTCACCGGCATACCGGAATGACCAGACAAAATCATACATATTCGACATTTTATCGTAAATAATATCAACCGCGTTCCCATGAATATCAATTAATTTTAAATAAAGGCCATGATCTGTAAAGTTAAAATGCGCATTGGTAATTTGCCCCTTCTCTAAATGTTTAATTGGTTGCCAAGCTATTAATTTTCGCTGATCCATTTACTTCCCTACTTTCAATCAAGTTCGCCATAAGTTGTAAACAATAAATCATTAATAATATTACCTTATTTTATCTGTCATTGATCCATTCGGGTAACTTAGGGACCATTGCTTAGTTGATGTACTCTTATATAAGGTAACCGTTTTACCAGAAGAGGTTTTGATTTTAGTACCATTTGTTTTAACTGTTGTTTTTCCTGGCATCTTATTAAAGTGTTCACTTGCTCTCGAATATCCACCTGTATTATTATAGTTATTCACTTTTCCGGTAGAATTTGTAAATGTTGCTGTTGATCTAATGAAACTCCAAACTTGCGACCCACTACATTGAATTGTAACATCACCCATGAGACTGTGTGCACCAATGGAAGGTTCAACACTTTTTATACCACAAAGAATAGGTGCTGCAGTAACTTCCTTTTGCATAAAGAAACTTGATGAAAGAAATAATGTAACGAGTAAAACACCTAAAAACCTCATTGTTCTCTTCATTAAATTCAACATCTCCTTTTCATATTTCTTTATTCATTTCATATAAAGTATCACATATTAATTATTTTACGTCAATATTTTTCGAATTCTTTAAATATACTTTATTTTTAGTTGTTTCTATTTCCTTTTAAAAAGTTTGCTACTAGGTCCAATTAGATTTATATTAAAAGATAAATAAAAGTATTCTAGAAAGAAGAAATTGCCAATGTTAAAAACAATCTTTTTAAGTCTCATTCGCTTTTATCGCAAGTTTATTTCTCCGTTAAAACCGCCAACCTGTCGCTTTTACCCCACTTGTTCGCAATATGGATTAGAAGCGATCCAGCGTTATGGTGCGATTCGTGGTGGGTGGTTAACCATCAAACGAATTGTCAAATGCCATCCCTTTCATCCCGGTGGCATCGACCCTGTTCCAGAAAAACTGAAAAAGCAATAAAAATAGGTTGCTTTTTTGCAAAAAATTCGATATGATAATTTTCGGACGATAAATCGTAATGGTTCCTATTAATGAAAAACTGGAGGCATTTATGAAAACACGTATCTTGGGGATTATTTTATTGATATCTATTTTAGTATTAGCAGCTTGCGGGAATGAACAACAACAAAACAAGGAAAGCAAGCTAACGATTTATACAACCGTTTATCCTCTACAATATTTTACAGAAAGAATCGGGGCTGAGCAGGTTTCCGTAAAATCTGTTTATCCACCTGGTTCTGATGAGCATACCTTTGAACCTTCTCAAAAAGATATGATGAAGTTGGCGGATGCAGACTTATTTTTTTATATTGGCTATGGGCTAGAAGGCTTTGCGCAAAAAGCTGAAAAGACATTGAAAAATGAACAGGTCAAATTTACGGCTATCGGAGAGAAAATAGATGTGGAGTCGCAGTCTCATCAAAATGAGAATCATGAGGAACATGAACATGATGGGCATGAGCACGAAGAACATGAACATGGTGAGGAAGATGGACATCATCATGGTGACGTGAATCCCCATCTTTGGATTGATCCGATCTATGCGAAAGAATTAGCGGAACAAATTTTGCAGCAATTGGTGGAGGCGAAGCCTGAGTACAAATCAGAATTCGAAAAAAATTACAAAGATTTAACAACAAAATTCGATCAGCTTGACCAAGATTTTTCTGAGATGACTCAAGCAGCGAAAAGAAAACAATTTGTTGTCGCCCACGCGGCCTATAGCTATTGGGAAAGTCGCTATGGATTGGAACAAATGGCGATTTCAGGCATTTCTTCAACAGAAGAACCTTCTCAAAAAAAATTACAAAGCATTGTGGACGCGATAAACGAAAAAAATGTACCGTTTATTTTTGTAGAACAGAATATCAATTCCCATTTGGCGGAGGTCATTCAAAAAGAGACGGGAACTCAGATACTTCATATCCATAACCTAGCCGTTTTAACGGAGAATGACATGCAAAATCACGAAGATTACGTTAGTCTAATGGAAAAAAACTTGACCGCACTGAAAAAGGCTTTAAATGACTAGTTCCGTATTTGCTTCTTCAAGGGTTTGCCTGATTGAACAATGACGAATCATCCAAATAATGGGGCTATAGTATAACAAGACCAAACATAAAAAGTCGAATTCCTTAGTGTAAGGAATTCGACTTTTTTAAATTGAAATTCGCTTCGTTCTCCTGAATCCTTTCCGTGCGACTTCACTGATCTAAACTTTTAACAAACCGTTGAATCCGCTTCGATGCTTCCTCCAATTGTTCCAATGAGGTTGCGTATGAACAACGAATATACCCTTCACCGCTTTCGCCGAATACATTTCCGGGGACGACGGCGACTTTTTCCGTCATGAGCAATTTTTCTGCGAATTCCTCTGAAGACAAGCCGGTATTCTTAATAGACGGAAACAGGTAAAATGAGCCGCCCGGTGATTCGCAGTCAAGCCCCATACTGTTCAACTGATGCACTAAATAGTTTCTTCTCTGACGGTAACTACGGACCATTCGTTTTACGTTATCACAGTTGCCGGCCAACGCCTCCAGGCCGGCGTATTGGGACATTGTCGATGCACACATCATGGATGATTGATGGATTTTTAACATCGCCTGAATAATCTCTTTTGGGCCCGCCGCATAACCGAGACGCCAGCCTGTCATCGCAAACGCTTTTGAAAACCCCGAAATGATGACGGTCCGCTCTTTCATCCCTTTCAAAGCCCCTGTGCTGACATGGTCCTCCTCGTAAATTAATTCTGCGTAGATTTCGTCGGAGTAAACGAGCAGATCATGGTCTTTTACAATTTGCGCAATGGGTTCCAAGTCGTTTCTGCCTAGGACCGTGCCTGTCGGATTATTAGGATTGCATAAAAAAATCGCCTTTGTTCTTGCAGTGATCAACATTTCGAGCTGTTCCGACGTTGGCTTAAATTGATTTTCCGCCTTTGTTTCGAGAGGAACGGGTTTCCCGCCTGCCATTTGAACGAGCGGTGTATACGAGACAAACCCTGGCTTAACGATGATCACTTCGTCGTCCCTGTCGATCGTCGCACGAAGAGCCAGATCTATTGCCTGGCTTGCTCCGACGGTCACCAATATTTCATCTTCCGGGTTATAATCCAAATCATATTTCGTTAAAAAACGGCTGATTTCCCGCCTCAAACTGAACAGGCCCGCATTTGACGTGTAGGCGGTGTAGCCCTGCTCAAGCGAATGATAACTGGCCTCAATAATATTCCACGGGGTTGTAAAATCAGGTTCACCGACACCAAGGGAAACCACATCTTCCATCTGTGAGGCGAGATCAAAAAAACGCCTAATCCCGGAAGGCTGAATTGAATTAGCTACTTCTGATACAAAATGGCTGCTTTTTGTTGCCGTCATGGTGACACCACCATTCTCTTATCCTTTGACTTTTCTTCAAAGATAACGCCGTCATGTTTATATTTCTTTAAAATAAAATGTGTTGTTGTCGAAATGACCGAATCAAGTGTCGAAAGCTTTTCGGCGACAAAATTGCTGATGTCAGACATTGATTTTCCCTCGACCGTAACCGATAAATCATAAGTCCCGGACATGAGATAAACCGATTTGACTTCGCTGTGGCGGTAAATTCGTTCAGCGGTTTGATCGAACCCCACACCTCTTTTCGGGGTGACCTTCACATCAATCATCGCGGTGATGTCTCCGTGGTCTAGTACTTTTGACCAATCAATGACCGTAGAATAGCCCTGAATCACCTGTGATTGCTCTAGACTTTTTTTCATTTCGGAGACTTCATTTACGGACATATTCAGCATCTTTGCCAGTGTTTCAATTTCAATCCGTCCGTGAGATTCCAATATTTCCAGTAATTCCAGTTCTTTTTCCTTCATAAGTGGCTACTCTCCTCTTCTGTGCTTTTGATATCCATGAATATAACCTATTTTAGCTAAAAGAAAAAGGGAAATTTAGCGCAAATTATTGTTCTACGCCATTTTAAAGCAAATTTTGTACTAAAATAAATAAACGTGGATTAGGTGACCTGAGTAGGGATAGCGATGATCGGCGACTTACACCAAAGAAGGAGAAATTCATTTTGTGGGAAATCCCACCTGCATGATGAGGTGGGATTTCGGGTATGCACTATTTTATTTTGAACGCGGCATTTTTCTCGAATTATTGGTGACTAAGGCATTCGTAGAGCCCATTCACTTTTACTGACGTATTCTTATTGGGATTTGTCACCTTGTTTCGCTAAAAGCGTATTTCTTTCAGGTCCTGTTGCGCTGATTTTTCTATTGTAAAGTCGTTAAATAGATAAAAAATGGGCTTTGTAAATTGGGTATTGCCTGTTGGTATAGACAGATCTTCCCCAGCCGCTGCTTCTAGTATTTCCTTATTGATATACGTATATTGGAAGTTTTTGGAATGCGTTATCACCTGGATTTGTTCCGCTCTCTTATTGCATCCTATGATCAAATTATGATGAATGATATTTTCCACTTCCGCCTTACCGGCAACAATTTTGGTCCAGTCCCCATTTTTGTCCTGAATCCGTGCCCAATTATCCTCGATTTGTTTTCCCGTCTTAAAATAGGCTGCTGTTTGCCAATTTTTTTGATCAAAGTAAGTGCCCGTCCTCTGATTAATTTCAGATACATGGCAGAGGACGGGGGTACCAGGCAGGGTCAGAAAATATTGATGATAGGTGAGTCCTTTATAATCTTCATTTTTCTGAATGGACGTCGTCAGCTTGATTCCCTGCCAAACGTTGCCTTTATTATCGGTTAAACGAGCAAAGTCCGCTGTACTCTTTTCTTTTGAAAGGGAATAGGGGCGAATTCCTGATAACCCACTCCATAAGCCACCTGACCATGGATTCCACCATAATTTTGGTTGCAGCGTTGGAAATGATGTATCCAACCATTCTTGTCCCCGGTATGTTAAATGATGGAGTGCGGGGAAAAACGCTGGCGTTGCTTTAAATTGAATGATTCCATTATCCACTGTCCACGTATCCAATCCTTCATCCGTGACCACTTCCGTTTTTAGGCCTGCTTCCTTTTGCCTAATGACAAGTGTCTGCCTTTCTTGAATGACTGCATCTAGCTTCGCCTTTGCATTCAGAATAGAAATGGCCGGCATGTTCTCCAATGAGAGCTCTGCTACCCACTCCGTTTTTTGTTCTTCACGGTGGAATTGGCTTACTGCTATTTTCTCTGCATGATTGGAAAAAGTAAGCGCCAATTCTCCATGCAAATAGTTGGATTTGTAATCCTTTACCGTGCAAATCGCTTTTTCCCCCTGAACAAATGGATTGTTGTTTCCCATCGAAACCGTCAAATGATTCACGGTTTGTAAATTGTTCTTGCTTACGGATGGATTCGCAAAGGTACGGAACGATTCGATGTCATGGAACGCACCGATGGATAAGTAAATAGGATTAGTTTTGACGGTACTTTTTCCCTCGATTTCACCAAGATCATGCTCCAAATAATTAAACCATGAACCAAAATGGATGTTGTCATCTGGATGCCAGCACATCCCAATCGGATTTTTATCATTCTGTACAAACAGCCAATTCTCTGAAACCAGGCTTTCATCCCAATATTCATAGGAGTTTCCAATGGAATCATTCATTTCTATCAAAGCATCTTGATAGGGAATCGTCGCTTTTTCAAGATCAAAATAGATCGACTGATTAAGCCATACGGGTCTCTCGGTTTTCACATCTAGTAGATTTTCCATTTCATAGTAGTTTTCTACTAATCCTTCATTGAAAAGCTTTAGAATCATATGCAGTTTCATAGAAGGGAAGGAAGCCAGTTCATAGCTCATTTTTGCCCCTATAAATCCCGCACCATCAAAGTATTCAATAGCCGTTGGCTTCGTTTTCGCTAATTCTTCAGAATAAGGCTTTCCAAGCTTAGGTGTTAAAAGGCTTAAATCACTCTCTTTTTTCTTTTTCCCAGTAAGAATCGTATTGTCGCTTTTGTCTAGTATGGCAAAATATGGGCCGCTATAAAGTTGGATATGTTTCTCATTTTCACCATGGAATCTAGCACCAATTCCTCTTAATGGGATTCCCACTTCTTTTGTAAAATGTACTTCCTCGCCACTCTTCTTTATTGCTTTTATCGGGAGCCGAGCATGATAGTAGCCGTGGGATTTGACGATGAATGGAACCGGTATCGACATTTTTTCTTTTGGTTCCATTTCCACTTGCACGGTTTGTTCCTCAAACTGAAGGAGAGGCGACGCAGGAAATGCCAGCTCGAAACGGACTTTTTCCCGAAAATTATTCACCATATTCAAATAGAATACGTTCCTTTTTTCTACAAATGTCAAATCATCTGGTAAGTTTGTTGTTACTTGTGCAGGGTACTTGGGTAAAATGCCTACCTTAAACACGGCCTGCTTTCCATTGATTTTCACCATTGTTTGTACGGTTGGATGTGTTTTAAACGTATCTTGCTCTTCTTGAATCACATCAACGTAGAAGGTCCCGATGATTTCTGCATGATCTGTTACATCTATTGCCTCATGGAAGGAATACT
Source organism: Lederbergia sp. NSJ-179 (assembly GCF_022867885.1). Classification (GTDB taxonomy): domain Bacteria; phylum Bacillota; class Bacilli; order Bacillales; family Bacillaceae_C; genus Lederbergia. Next base: position 29,250 of record NZ_JALIFP010000031.1, read on the forward strand.
GAATATTTTTATCCTTTACCCCTGTCAAATCAATATGAAGGGGCTTTCCGGATTTATTTCGAATCCTGTACCTGATCGTGTAATGGTTTCCAAAAACTAATGAATGGTTCTCGACAGTCGCTGAAATAGCATAATCATTTGTTTCGATGCATCGGATTCCTCTTCCAGTACGCTCAAATTCGATGCAGAGCGAGTCATTTTTATTTTTCCATGCGTATGGGTAGTAATGAAAATCATTCTCTACTCGACCATCAGGCTTTACTTCAATTTCACGAGTGCTCATCTCATACCAGCTTAATCCTGTAAAAAAATCCTGAACAGCCTCCGTTTGTAAAACCGTCGGCATAAAATTCATTAAGTGTGTCGTATCATCGCGGTCTTCCCAGAAAAACCCGCATTTTTTGTAAAGCGGAACAGCCTTTGTATTCCCTGGCCAGGTATACAAATCGAGTCTTGGCCATTTTAACTGAATCGCTTCTTGTAAGGCGGTTAAAAGCAATTTCTTTCCAATCTTCTTACCATGATAGTCATCACGAACATTCAACAGAGGGATGTAAAGCGCCCCTTCATCCTCCCGGTATTCACTTAAACCACAGTATCCGACAACCCGATCTCCTTCAAGGGCCAGAAAGGTATGGATATTGGTGGAATTCGCTTCCCGATGTAAAATCGATTCTTCCGTATCAACCGTATTCGCACCACCCCAACCGTCCCGACTATGATTCCACATATCAGCAACCCTCGCGGCGTAATGCTCATCATATTTTACAATCTGGATATTCATCATCTTCATCTCCTTTTGGCGTGGGATATAGGGTCAGTCCCCTATCCCAGTGATTGCTTCGTCTTTTACTGATACAAAAAAGAACTATTCGCCCCTGAATAGTTCTTTCCATTTGCTTGGATCATTTAGCAATACATACGAAATGATCCGAAATATGGAATTAAAAAACCACAGAGTGCAACCACACCCTATGGCCTGTATACAGTAATTAGGTAAAAATCAAATCGAACAATAGGTTGTGTACAACATGTTATGAAGTTTTACGGTAAATAGATATGGATAAGCTTTAACCTTGATCATGTTAAACAACCCCTTAATCGTTTGGAAGATTTTTACTATTTCATTATACTGAAAACGGATGTTTTTGTAAACCGTTGTTAAGAGTGATTGACTCAACTTACAACTTTATAAAATGGACTATGAGGAATTTAAATCCTTTTCGTTGTTCTCTGTGCTTAATAGGTAGATGGAGGTTTGGTCATGAGAGAGGATGCAATATTAGTAAAGGCGATTCAGCAGGGAGATGAGGCCGCACTGGAAGAACTGGTTTGTCGTTATTATGATGAAATATTTTATTATATTTATCGCCTTGGAAGCCCTTATGAAGAAACAAAGGATCTCACACAAGAAGTCTTTATTGCAATGATGAAGGCATTGCCAAAATATAAGGAACAAGGAAATTTTAAGGCGTGGCTCTATAAAATTGCTTATAATCGTGCGATGAATCACTTTAGGCAACATAAGCATTCTGTCTCTTTTTCTGCAGAGCAAGAAAATCTAAAGATAGGGTTGGATATTAGTGAACAATTGGTCAATCAATCATTGGTTAAGGAGTTACTAAATTCACTACCAAAAAAACAGAGCAGTACCTTAATTTTAAAATATTATCACGGATTTACGGCTGTAGAAATCGCAAAAATTATGGGTACGTCTACTCCAACTGTTAAATCGAGACTTTATCAGGGACTACAAAAATTGAAAAAGCGAATGAGAGAGGGAGATTTTAATTGAAAAATACCAATAAGAATAGAACCGATGAAAAGCTGACCTCATTATTCAAAACATATCCGTTACCGAAAATCAAAGAAACGGAGAGAGAGGAAGTAGTCAAACGACTACTAGCATATATGCCTATCGAACAAGAACGAACGATTGAAGTGATGCAAAAACTAGTTTGGCAATCTTTTATTAGGATATTTTCTCATTACAAAATACAATTAATTGCCTTATTGCTGCTGATATTTGCAACTTGGACAGTAATGCCGCTCACAATCGATCCATGGTTCATTTTTGTGTTCACTTCACCCGTCCCTTTATTTTTAATAGGCTGGCATCTCATGCAAGCTCAAACGGATGACATGGTTGAATTGGAAACGACATATAAGTATTCTTTCCAGCAGATTCTCTTTTCAAAAGTCGTCGCGGTTACAGGATGGAGTATAGTCATCTATAGTTGCACATTGCTTTATATGGTTCTCATTCATAATGTTGAGCTATCTATGGCACTTTTTCATATGGCAGTTTCAGGGTTAACTCCCATTTTATTATTTAGCCTGACTTTATTAAGACTAAGTATTAAATATCGCAATGAAACCTCCTGGATCGTCATAATCCTTACTTGGGTTTTCTTTGCTCTTCTTTCGATTTATACTCCATTGGGACCGATTCTTCTTGCCATTCATTCCATCATTTATGGAATCATCAATTTTGCTCTCATTGCGTTATTAGGGTATCAATTAAGCCATATTTGGAGACTGGAGCGACTACCGCATGAGTTTCATTAAACTAGGACTTATGGAAGGAAAAAAACTATTTTGGCAACGTGAAATTTATATTGCGCTCTTTTTATGTACCCTTTTTTTTGTAATGGCAATGATAAGTGATCCGGACCCCCCAGGACCGCTCCTATTTTGGAAAACGTTAGTATCCATCGTCCCTTATATCGGATACTGGTTTATTGCCATTTTAATTGTTGTTGGTGTTGCAAGATGTTTGCCCTTTGACAGGGAACAAAAAATGGAGGAATTAATGCTAACGTACAAGAAAGGTCGCCTCCCATTATTAATGGTCAAACAGGCCGTTATTTTTATTTATTGTGCGCTGATTGTCCTGTATTTTTATCTAGTCGCAGGCATTACTTTAGCAACGAACTACGACACGGCTGGTTTATTTACCCAAACAAAATTGTCACCAAATCTTTCTGTACATTTGAATCCCGAATGGACATTTGCCCAGCTTTTACTTTATGAGTACGGTTATATGGTTCTTGCCAGCTATATTTTCGCTTTGTTTATTTTTTTGTTGTCGTTATGTATAAAAAGAAGTGTATACATCATGATGATGGCAGGAAGTATCTTTGCAGGCGGGGAGATCTTTGACAAAGTCATTGCAAAATACATTGGAACCATGGAACTGAGCAACTATCTCACACCTATGTACGAATATGGCTTCAATGGGATGTTAGGGTTTCAATATTTAGGTTCCTTCAGTATATTTTCAGCGAGCGAAGTATATGGATTATTTCTATTGATTGCCTGTTTGTTATTCATGCTCAATCTTTTCACGGGAAGGTGGAGGAGATATGGTTCGCTGGGAGGTTAAAAAAATAATAAAAAATAGATGGATTCTCCCCACTATAGGAGGCATTATTTGTCTGTGGGGAATGATTTTATATTTCGCTACTCAAAATGGGCCAGATTTATTATTAACAAGGGCTAAGACATTTTGGCATATACTTGGATCATTGACAATTGGCTATATCATTATCTTTGTGAATACGAAATTGTTTTGTTTAGATGAGGAGGAAGCAGTAAAAGAGGTGATTCTAACAACTCGATATGGAAAAGGCTGTATTCTTTTAAAGCGGATGATCGCTACAGTTATTTCTACAACTTGGTTTATAGCCATCTGTTTGATCATTCAGATCATGGGGTTTATCTTTTTTGTAGAAACGAAATCGACCTCATTGGCATTCATTATGGATTGTTTGGAAAACTCTTTTTCTATATGGATTGGCAGTATTTTATTTGCCATTTTTGCAGCTTGCATTTGTACAATCTTTCAATCACTTACAGTGACAGCCATTCTTTGTGGTTTTCTATATGGGATGACGTATATATGGAGAGGGGATCTTCTTAACCCTTTTTCGTTTGAATGGTTTTTGGAAAAAGGTTTCTTTTCCTACTTGATCCGGACGAATGATATTTTAATGGAGCCGAAACTGGGTCCTTTAACCTTTTGGTACGTTTTTCTTATGTTTGTCATTTTGATTCTTACCATAAAGATACAGTCGAGGAGACATGAATTATGAAGCTAAAAATAGAGAATATCACCCATCAATATAAAGATTTTTATGCATTGAAAAATGTAAACTGTGAATTATCTCCAGGTATATATGGTCTATTAGGTCCAAACGGAGCAGGGAAATCAACGTTAATGCGGATATTAGTGGATGTCATTGCCCCAACCAAGGGAAGAGTTGTTTATAATAATCATGAAATTTCAACGTTAGGTTCGCGTTATCGAGATCTATTAGGCTACTTGCCACAGAATTTTGTTGGCTATCGCCATTTTACAGCGGAAGAGTTTTTGAACTATGTCGCCAACTTAAAAGGATTAGATAAGCAATCCGCTCAAATTCAGGTAAAACAACTCTTGGAATTAGTCGGATTAGCAGACGTCAAAAGGAAAAAATTAAGAGGATTCTCAGGTGGTATGACCCGTAGAGTTGGAATTGCACAAGCATTATTAAATGATCCTGATATTTTAATCTTAGATGAACCAACGGCTGGTTTAGATCCCAGTGAGCGCATTCGTCTACGTGGGATTTTATCAAAACTTGCAAAAAATAAAATTATTATTCTCTCCACACATATTGTTTCCGATATTGAGTATGTGGCGGATGAAGTTTTACTTTTAAAAGACGGCGAATTTATTGAAAAGGCGCCTCCAAATCAATTATTAGATCAATTAAATAATCAAGTGTGGCAAGTGCAAATAGCAGATAATCAACTAGCAATGTTTTCAGCAAAATACGCAATATCCAATGTACATCAACAGGGGGCTAACATTGAAATACGTCTTATCTCACAGGAAAAACCATCTCCTTCCGCTATAAATGTAGAACCAAGAATGGAAGATCTTTATGTTTCCTACTTTGGAACGCAGGAAAATAGTGCGAGCTTTCATAATGTATGATAATTTCCGGGAGAATGAGCAACGATTTTAGGGTCCTGTTGCAGCTAAAAAACCGAGCGGTGGAAATCCTACACTCGGTTTTTCAAACGATTATTTCTGTATGCATACATACTTCCTCTATCCGACGATTATTTAATGAAAATCCAATGCCTGGAAGAGTGGGCACTGTGATTTTTCCCTTAACCATCTCAATGGGAGGATCAATAATATCCTCTTCCCAATAATGAGTGGAGGGAGATAAGTCACCTGGAAGAGTGAAACCTGGAAGGGAGGCTAAGGCAAGGTTATGGGCCTTTGAAAGGCCAAATTCGATCATACCGCCACACCAAACTTGGAGTTTATTTTCCATGCAGAGATCATGAATTTGTTTCGCATTTGACAGCCCCCCACACGTCCTACCTTTATATTCATGATTTGGCAGCTGCCTAATTGTATCGCGCTTTTTGCATCATGGACATTTGTAATGCTTTCATCTAAGCAGATAGGGGTAGTGATTTGTTTTTGTAGGATGGCATGTTCTACCAGATCTGTCGGACCAAGGGGCTGCTCAATCATGAGCAGGTCGAATTCATCCAAGGCACGGAGTCGGTCGACATCAACCAATGTATACGCAGAATTAGCATCAGCCGTCAAGGATTTTTCCTGTCACTCACTGGTACAAACTATGTCATAAGTGATCCATTTGATGGCTGTAATCACAGGCTTTTTGTTGGTCTTGTCCGACAACATGAATACAAATTGTTTGAATCATTTTGTGCTATAACCAATCCAGCCAACTAGGGACAGTTCCCTCTAGTTTAGCAAGCTCACCCTCTATTACCTTTGCTACCATTACTCCATTCTTACCTGTATTGTTTATAATGTATATTTCATCTATCTCATCTTTGATTGCGATTAAGTTTTCAACGGACCGTGAATTTCTTCTAATTATATCGTCTTTAGGTATACTATGCCCGCCTTTTAAATGTCTAAGCCTTACACGTTCTATATTTAATTCTACCCCATCTAAAAATAAGTAGTACATAATAATGTAATATCCCTTTGACCTAGCCTCTTTAATCTGCCTTAAGGACAATTTACTTGATAGAGTTGTTTCAAAAGAGAAATTCATCCCCCTATTCATACAGTCTTTCACCTGGCTTATCGTTCGTTTACCCGATTCCTTCTTTGGGTTTAATACATTATCCGATCGTAAAATACGTTCAATATAATCATTATCTATATCTAATTCAGAAAATATCTCATTTTTCATTAGTGACCTGTAAGTGCTTTTACCCGAACCGTTGTTACCTGCAAAAACATACAACGTTTTCATTCATTTGAAGCCCTATCCGTTATCTCTTTATAACCACTGGGATATTCTTTTACCAATTTTCCATTTTCAACGTAAATGATTGGTTGATTATACACCTTAGCATCTATCATAGCCCTTTCACCAGTGAACTTCGCCATTTTCGAAGCTTTATCGCTTAAACCACGTTTAACCACAATTACCCCTCCTTGATTCGGTATATTTTTACAACAGACATTGAAATGAGTACAAATACATTCTCACTTAAATTAAAAGAACAATTGCCAACTGAATCTATGATTAGAAAAATTCAGTTAGCTCTTGATTAAATTTGACCATAAAAAATATGCAAGTTAATGCGGAATTATATTCATTATTCCATAATACAAGTATAAACGAAAATCCACCACTTTTGTTAAATTTTCCTGTTTATAACAAATATATAGAAAGGATTTTCTATGTCATATCGTTGTGATTATTTCTTTATGCCTACACACCTCTTCCAACCGCTGTTCGTTTACTGAAAATCCCATTCCTGGAAGAGATGGAACGGTGATTTTTCCCTTATCCATCTCAATGGGAGGATCAATAATATCCTCTTCCCAATAATGAGTGGAGGGAGATAAGTCACCTGGAAGAGTGAAACCTGGAAGGGAGGCTAAGGCAAGGTTATGGGCCTTTGAAATACCAAATTCGATCATACCGCCACACCAAACTTGGAGTTTATTTTCCATGCAGAGATCATGAATTTGTTTCGCATTCGTCAGCCCCCCCACACGTCCCACCTTTATATTCATGATTTGGCAGCTGCCTAATTGAATCGCACTTTTTGCATCATGGACATTTGTAATGCTTTCATCTAAGCAGATAGGGGTCGTGATTTGTTTTTGTAGGATGGCATGTTCTACCAGATCTGTCGGACCAAGGGGCTGCTCAATCATGAGCAGGTCGAATTCATCCAAGGCACGAAGGCGATCGACATCAGCCAATGTATACGCAGAATTAGCATCTGCCATGAGGGGGACGTCCGGAACTTCCCTTCTTATGTTCCTGATCCATTCTAGATCATTTGCAGGACTGATTTTTAATTTAATCCTTTCAAAACCTTGGTCACAGAACTTTTCTATTTCAGTAAGCGCCCGTTTTAAATCTTGTGTGGCCACAACCGCTCCAGCACGTACGACTTTGCGGGTTCCACCGAGTAGGGTAGCCAGCGACTTTCCCCTTTTTTTTGCATACAAATCCCAAAGCGCTGTTTCGATTCCACTCTTTGCCATTTCATTTCCCCGCAGATGAGAGAATTCTCGGGAAAACTCATCGGGATGGGCAAACGTTTTTTTTAATAAAACTGGTAAAATAAAATCCTTTTGCATATGATAAGCAGTCTTTACCGTTTCTTCCGTATACCATGGAGAGGAAAAGGCAACTGTTTCCCCGTAGCCAATTTCTCCTTCACGATCCCATAATTCAATAATAATCGCTTCCCGTTCTTTGACAATCCCTAAATGAGTGGAAAAAGGTTTTTTTAACGGCATGGAAATGATCGAAAGCTGCGCTTTGACAATATTCATCATGGAGTCTTCTCCCCTTTTACATAATCCATTAGCTTCCGGCGCAATAATTTATTCGCTGCATTTCGCGGCAATGTTTTGACCTGTATCACTCGTTTCGGTACCTTATAAGCCGCTAAATGGGCTCGGCAAAATTCAGTGAGCCGCTCTTCTGTCACAGGCCTTTTGACAACAACAAAAGCATAGGGAACCTGCCCCCATTTTTCATCTTCCAAGCCGATAACCCCAGCCTCAACGATGGCTTCATGCCCCATTAGAATGGCTTCGATTTCCGCTGGATAAATATTCTCCCCACCAGAAATAATTAAATCGGAGCGTCGGTCTAATACGTATAGAAATCCTTCCTCATCCAGATAGCCAATATCTCCCGTTTTGAACCACCCTTGAGCAAAAGAAGCTGCGTTCGCAGCAGGACGACTTAAATAACCACTTGTAATAGTAGGTCCCTTTAATTGAATTTCTCCTGCTTGTCCTGCTTCCGCAACTCCCCCATCCGTATCTGTGATTCGGATTTGTGCTGGGAAAAGGGCCTTTCCTGCTGACCCTAATTTTCTAAAAGCATCTTCTGGACTTAAGGTGACAATCTGTGAGGCGGTTTCGGTCATACCATACGTTTGAAAAATGGGAATCCCCTTTTCCACACAGCGTTCTAGAAGAGGCAACGGAGCCGGTCCTCCACCAAGTAACATGCAGCGGAAACGAGGATGGTACGTCTGCTCTTCTAGTTTTTCCAACATTCGATTAAGCATCGCAGACACAACCGACATGATGGTCACTTGTCCCGATTGAAGCAGAGAGTTGGCTTTTTCCTCTTCAAATTGTTCCATTAAATAAGCCGGCATCCCGTAAATAACACTTTTCATCAAAATCGACAGGCCACTAATATGAAAGAGGGGGACCGCACATAGCCAAGCATCTTTTTCTTGAAGGCCTAGATTCAAAGAAGATCCGATCGCATTCCACCAATGATTCCCATAGGACTGCATGACCCCTTTTGGCTTCCCTGTGGTCCCGGAAGTATACATAATCGAACAGGTATCTTCGAGATCATACTCCTGCCTAATGTTTATAGGTTGCTGAGGGAATGCGTTATATTGATCGGGGGTATAGATCCGAAGCTGAGGATGCTTAAGCTTGAGGTTTTTGGTCATATCCACAAACACCTCATCATAAAAGAGGACGTCTGTCTCACTATCTTGTAATTGAAAACTCAATTCCATGGCAGTCAGGCGATGGTTTAAAAAGACAGCCTCGATACCAAGCTGCTGGAGCGCATAAATCAACCAAACCATCTGAGGATGATTTTTCATTAAAATCGCTGCGCGAATATCCTGATCATGGAAACAAGAAGCCAATCTACCTTGCACGTCTTGTACGATTTCTTTCACTTCTTCAAAAGTCCATACTTGATCTTCAAACACCAATGCAGGTTTGTTTGGACTAATATGGCTCCGCTGTATAAGCCAATTCGGGATCCTCTCTCCCATCCTTTTCACTTCACTTTCTGGCAATAATCGTGGGGTTTTTTATGATCGGAACAAACTTTAAATTTCAATTTTGGGCATTATAAACGCTCCTTAACGACCGTTTCAATGACTTTTTCCTAATTTCGGGCGTTATGATCGCTGCTTAACGACCGATTCAAGGACTTCCTCTCCATTTTGGGCGTTATAAACGCTGCTTAATGACCGGTTCGATGACTTCCTCTCCATTTTGGGCGTTATGATCACTTCTTAACGACCGATTCAAGGACTTTCTCTCCATTTTGGGCGTTATGAACGCTCCTTAACGACCGATTCAAGGACTTCCTCCCAATTTCGGGCGTTATGAACGCTCCTTAACGACCGATTCGGGGACTTCCTCTCCATTTTGGGCGTTATAAACGCTGCTTAACGACCGATTCGAGGACTTCCTCTCCATTTCGGGCGTTATGAACGCTCCTTAACGACCGATTCGAGGACTTCCTCTCCATTTTGGGCGTTATAAACGCTGCTTAACGACCGATTCGAGGACTTCCTCTCCATTTTGGCGTTATGATCGCTGCTTAACGACCGATTCGGGGACTTCCTCTCCATTTTGGGCGTTATAAACGCTGCTTAACGACCGATTCGAGGACTTCCTACAATTTTAGTCGTTATGAACCTTCCTCAGCCCCGCTTTTATCTCAAAGAGCCCCCATTTAACTAAGAAAGACCTGATGGCATAGCCACCAAGCCTCGTTAGGAGCGAACAGCTATTAAGGAAAACGTGGGAATTGATCGAAGTCTGGTTTGCGTTTTTCCTTGAACGCGTCTCTTCCTTCTTTTGCCTCATCCGTTGTGTAGTACAGCAAAGTGGCATCTCCTGCTAATTGTTGCAAGCCAGCCAATCCGTCTGTGTCCGCATTAAAGGCTGCTTTTAAGAAACGCAAAGCGGTTGGGCTTTTTTTCAGCATTTCTTCACACCATTTTACCGTTTCTTCCTCCAATTGCTCTAGTGGCACAACGGTATTGACCAAGCCCATATCTAATGCTTCCTGGGCATTGTATTGACGGCATAGGAACCAAATTTCTTTTGCTTTTTTATGGCCCACAATTCGTGCTAAATAGCCTGAACCATAACCGGCATCAAAGCTTCCTACCTTTGGTCCTGTTTGACCAAAAACAGCGTTATCTGCTGCAATCGTTAAATCACAAACAACGTGAAGGACATGTCCCCCACCAATCGCATATCCTGCTACCATGGCCACAACGGGTTTTGGAATCACACGAATGAGCCTTTGTAGATCCAGCACATTCAAACGTGGGATATTATCTCCCCCAACATACCCCCCATGTCCTCTTACCTTTTGATCGCCACCTGAACAAAAGGCTTTCTCTCCTGCGCCTGTTAAAATGATGACCCCTACTTCTTTATCATCACGGGCGTAGGCAAAAGCATCCATTAATTCCATCACGGTTTCCGGCCTAAATGCATTATGTACATGAGGTCGATTGATCGTAATTTTCGCTATCCCATTATATGTTTCATATAAAATATCTTCATATTCCCTTTCGCTTGTCCAATGAATTGCCATGTTCTTAACTCCTTTCAGCCTTTAATAAGAACTTCTTTACTATTGTATCAAAATTTGTCGGATCCTCCACATGAATTGCATGACCGACATCAGGTACACAGGTCAAACTAGCCTTTGGAATGACCTGCTTCATCTCTTCTGCAATTTGACAAAACTTTGGATCTTTTTTCCCGCAAATCAATTGGATAGGCATAGACAGACTTGCGAGGGTGGACCACCAAGAAGGTTGTTGTCCTGTTCCCATTCCGCGCAGGCTATTAGCAAGTCCAAGAGGAGACTGATCTAATCGTTGCCTCCGAATTTGGTGGCGAATCCGTTCTGGCAATTTACTTTGTGAAGCAAATAGGGGAATCCTCTCCCAATAATCGACAAATTCTTTTATCCCCTTTTTTTCGATCATTTGTGCTAATTGCTTATCTTTGAAAACACGTCCTTCTCTTTCCTTCATCGTTTTTAAACCAGGTGAAGCACTCTCTAAAATCAAGCTACTTACTTTTTCCGGAAAAAGAATGGCAAACGTTAAAGCCAAACGCCCTCCCATCGAATAACCGAGAAGATGCACTTTTTTAATCTTTAAGGCTTCTAAAAGAGCGGTTAGATCAGCGGCAGCTGTCTCTATTTGGTATCGAGCAGGATCAGTTGGTGCACTCGTCCTTCCATGGCCCAAAAGATCAACAGATAGTAGCGTAAAATCATCCCGCAATTGTTTCTTTAAATGTGTCCAAGTTGTATGATCCCCTGTAAAACCATGTAACAGCAAAACCACCGGGCCTTTCCCCTGCATTTCATAAAAATAATCAACATCGTTGACACGAATGATCATTTTTCAACACCTTGCAGATAGGTCGTTATTTCCCGGGAAACTCGATCCCACATTTTCCGATGGGATGCAAGATTTTTCGATCTATCTGTCGGGATTTCGATCACATTTAAGCCTTCATAGGAAGCTGCTTCCTCAATCACCATCGAAAACTTCTCCCAATCTGTGATTTTCGTATATTGCCCTTGATACAATTGAACAGCATGCTCATAATTCAATCCTATTGGGGTACCAAATAAAACCTCGAAATGCTGCTTCGATTCTGCCTGGGGCAAGTAAGAGAAGATGCCTCCCCCATCATTGTTTAGAATAATAATCGTGATATTTAATTTGTACAATTTTGCGGCCAGCAGTCCATTCATATCATGGAAAAAAGATAAATCTCCAATCAATAAAAATAACGGTTGTTGATAGACAGAAGCCCCTAAAGCCGTTGACACAACACCATCAATCCCGTTCGCACCGCGGTTCGCCATCACCGTGATCCCTTGATTATTTTTATGGAAAAATGTGTCTACATCGCGAATCGGCATACTATTTCCTACAAAAATGGTGCTTTTGTTCGGTAATAATGGGAAAAGCTCATACAATACTTTTCCTTCCTCCAATTCCTTCTCCAAAGACACATGCGCTTTGATCGCCTTTTTCACTAATTGATCCAACTGCTGCCATTGAGATAACCATTTATTATTTTCATTCGCCTTTACATGGTGAACCAATTGTTGGCAAAATGCAGTCTCATCCATTTGAATCATCTTCGTTCCAAGGTGATAAGGATCCCTCCACCCTGCATGACCATCCACAACAAGATGAGGAATTCCCCGATATTTTTTCATAAAGAGAGCAAGGGGTTTGGATACAGGCATCGCCCCAAAGCGCAGAATAAACTCTGGTTGGCATTCCTTAAGTACACAATCTGTTTTCAAAATCGCATCATAACTGTCGATAATGATGGGATCGTCGATTCTTAGCTGGGACAAAGGATCCGCCAAAATAGGAAAAGCCAATTTTTTAGCTAATCGGATGGCCGCATTCGAAAAGGATGGTTGTTCCATTGGACCGCAAATAATCAATCCTTTTTGATACCGGCTCATATCGCTTGCCATTCGTTCAAGTGTAGTCCCTGGCAATGTGAATGTCCCTGTGGCTGTTTCATATTCCTCCTGCTTCTCTGGAAATGGGTAGGGATCAAGAGCAGGAAGCAAAGGCTCGCGAAGCGGAAAATTCACATGCACAGGTCCCGAAACTGAGCTTGTGCATTCTTTCACAGCGCGGCGAGCCATCATTTTTGAATAAGCCATTTGCTCTATACTCTTTTCAGGTAAGGCCATCTCAACAAACCACTTCACATGTTGACCATATAATTGAAGTTGATTAATAGCCTGCGGAGCTCCCACATCTCGCAATTCATGGGGGCGATCTGCTGTTAAAATAATCAGAGGAACCCTTGATAAATTAGCCTCAATCACCGCTGGATAATAATTGGCAGCAGCCGTTCCAGAGGTACATAATAGAGCAACTGGCGACTTTGAAGCTTTCGCGAGACCTAGAGCGAAAAATCCGGCTGATCGCTCGTCAATATGAATATACGTGTTTAACTCCCTATGTTCCACCATTAAAAGAGCAAGTGGCGTAGAACGAGACCCAGGACTAATCACGACATCCCGAACTCCAGTTTGAACAAGGCCTGTAATAAAAGCGGCCAAATACTGAGTCATTGCTTGTTGATGTGGATTCATAATATCTCCTTCCCAAAAGCCCGTAGCATCGGCTGAAATTTTATCCGTGTTTCAAGCAACTCTTTCTTAGAAATCGATTCAGGCACCAAGCCACATCCTGCATATAAATAAGCGGTGTTTCCCTTCACGAGACCTGAACGAATGCCGACAATAAATTCTCCGTTTCCTCGATAATCTGTCCAGCCGATTGGACTTGCATAAAAACCTCGATCCATCTTTTCCTCTTCGCGAATTATTTTCAGTGCCGCTTTTGTCGGAACCCCGCCCATTGCGGGCGTAGGATGAAGAGCTTGTACCATTTTGAGAATAGAGCTATTCCGCTTTGCCTTTCCCTTAACTGGTGTAAATAAATGTTGAATATACGGGGTTTTCATCAAGACGGGCTCTTTAGGTATCGCCAGGTTTTCACAATAAGGCCTTAAAGCATCCTCTATCATAGAAACGACCAATTCATGTTCAAAAAGATTTTTTGAATCCTTTAACAAGCTGTTTCCTAAACGTTGATCTTCTATTTCATCTTTCCCTCTCCCGGTGGAGCCAGCTAAACAGGTCGATAAAACTTGATCATCCTCTATTTTAATCAGCCTTTCTGGAGAAGCACCAAGAAAACAGCTATCACCCGCCTCCATAGAAAACACAAAACTTGTTGGCTGCTGGGATAGAAGGCTGTGAATAAGGGGTTCTGATGCTACGGAATCGGCTAAATCAAGCTTCATTTTTCTTGCCAACACAACCTTTTGCATCTCAGTTGTCTGTAATTCCTTTACAATCTTCTCAACACTTTGCAACCACTCGGCAATGTTATATTCCTTACGATTGTTTACGGCGGGAAGAGAAAAGTCCTGAGGCTTCATCTGTTTGATTCTATTTTTCCATTCATCCCTTAATCCTGTTTCCAGTTTTTCAAAACTATTGATCGTTAAAAAATATTGCTCTTGAACGCAAGTAATCATGATTTTTGGCAAATAAAATAGGGAGTCACCATAGTTTTCCCACTCCTCTGAAGCAGGCTGTTTCGTGTCAAACGAAAAGCCCCCAAACAAAAGTGGCCCAATTCCAGCTATTTCATAATCATTATGAATATCGGCATTATTCAACAAATCACGCCATTGTTGCTGAATATCTTCAAATCGAGTTTCTGGAGATTTACTTGTGATGGAAACGGAAATCCCAATCCCTACGATAATGGTTGTATCATCTGAACTTCTCCAATAAAATCGCTGTCCATTAAATGAAGAATGAGTTCTTTGATAAAAAACGAATGGATCACATGGATCCAGTTGCATTGTATAACTATAAAGTTTGCCCCCTTCGTTTGTTGACACATATTTAAAACTATTTGGGGATAATAATGTCTTCAAGTCAATCTCTCCTAAAGCTGCGTTCTTAAGTTGGGTGTTCCCCTTTATTATATATGAAGAAGAATTTTAAATGTAGTGTTCGCACTTAGGAAATGATTTTCCAAAAATAATTATCATGAAAAGATTGACACTTTGTGACACTTTACCTAAAATTTATAGGATGGGTATATTATTACAGGTTAGAAAAGTATAAAATTAGCTAGCGTTGGATAGCTTCAGCGCCCAGCGATTAGCAAACTTTCGGTTTCTACATTCACCACGTTTTTTTATCTCGTCAGAACCGTAAAAAGTTTGTATGTCGTTAAACGGCCGCTTCTGCTTTTCTATTAGAGGAGAGAAAATTCTATGAAAGTTCAGACTGGTTCCGTTATACCATCAGATAAAGGTTGGAGAATATGGTGGCAGTTGGCCCGTCCCCATACGCTAACAGCCGCATTTGTTCCCGTATTACTTGGAACAGCCTTAGCCGCAAACCATTATGCTATTCATATTCCTTTATTTATAGCCATGCTGCTTGCAAGTTTGTTGATTCAAGCAGCAACCAATATGTTTAATGAATATTTTGATTTTACAAGGGGACTGGATCATGAAGAATCGGTTGGAATTGGGGGAGCCATTGTTAGAAACGGGGTTAAACCAAAAACAGTCTTAACATTAGCCTTTGTTCTTTTTGCGATTGCCCTTCTGCTTGGTGTCTATATTTCGCTCGAAAGTAGCTTATGGATTGCAGTTGTCGGCTTTGTTTGTATGCTTGTCGGCTATTTTTATACGGGTGGACCATATCCGATTGCCTATACCCCTTTTGGTGAATGTATGTCGGGATTTTTTATGGGATTTGTGATTATCCAAATTTCATTTTTTATCCAAACTGGATTTATTTCACAAATGAGCATTTTTATTTCCATTCCTATTTCGGTCCTTATCGGAAGTATTATGCTTTCTAATAATATTCGTGACCTAGATGATGATAAAGAAAGCGGTCGGAAAACAATTGCCATTTTGGTTGGGAGAAAAAATGCCATCAAATTACTTGCCTCCATGTTTATTTTTTCTTATTTATGGATTGTTTTCATGGTAATTTTTACCGATACCCCTTACTGGTTATTCATCACTTACTTAAGTATTCCTAAGGCGGTTAAAGCGGTAAAGGGTTTTATAGGCAAAACAAAGCCCCTGCAAATGATGCCAGCTATGGTAGCTACAGCTCAAACAAATACGATTTATGGTTTATTCATGTCTGTTGGAATAATTATAAGTTATTTTATTTAATGGTCCTCCTTTTATCAGGAGGGCTTTTTTATGTTTACATCCATTCAAAGAAAGGAAAAGAATAGATAATCACAAATAGGTCCTGATTAGTAATTGAAAAAATGTTTATACTACATGAGAAGACTTGAAAGGAGTGCCGCAATGATTACTAAGCAGCAAAAGTCGAAATTAAGAGAAGAACTTTTACAGCAAAAAAAACAGCTTGAAATAACAGAAGATGAAGACAGTTTCCGTAATCGAAGCGCTCATGAAAATATTGGAGAACTTTCCCTTTATGATAACCATCCCGCTGATGCTGGCACAGGATTTTACGAAAGGGAAAAAGATATGGCTTTATCTGTACATGCCCAAGATGAGCTAGGAAAAGTTGAGCATGCCCTCAAAGCAATGGACGAAGGAAGCTATGGACAATGCGAGGTATGCGGGAAAGAGATTCCTTATGAGCGTCTAGAAGCACTCCCCTCTACAACGTTTTGCATCGATCATTCACCAGAACAAAAAGTACCTGGAGATCGACCAATTGAGGAAGATGTACTAGAACCTGCTCATGACAACTCTTATTCTTATCGACTGAAAAGCCCAGTGAGGGATTATGAGGACAGTTTCGAAGAAGTTGCTAAATATGGTACTTCTGAAACGCCTTCTGATTTTGTTGGCGATTACGATGATTATAATGAACTTTATCATGATGATAGCAAGGATGGAACACAAGAAGAATACGAAAACTTTAGTGTAACAGATATTACTGGCAAGCATAGAAGTACCATTCGTTCAGATGAACAAGTGGAATATGAAGAAAGATTGGATGACACGGGAATGGAGTCACCATTAGGCGATATTCCTTACAAAGAAAAGGACAGCTATATTGAAGATGACCATTCTGATTAACACGTCCGAAAGTTTCAGAAGATCACGAAGTCTTGAAGGATGATACAGCTTTTTTATCTCTTAAAGAAAAAAGGATAATATCTTCTATAGAAGATATTATCCTTTTTTAAGATGACCCCTACGGGATTCGAACCCGTGTTACCGCCGTGAAAGGGCGGTGTCTTAACCGCTTGACCAAGGGGCCCTATAAAATATGTAATGGCGGAGAAGGAGGGATTTGAACCCTCGCGCCGCTTACGCGACCTATGCCCTTAGCAGGGGCACCTCTTCAGCCACTTGAGTACTTCCCCGAATATAGATTCAATAAATTTCCAATAGCTAATCTATCACATATCTACTATACATTTGGAGAAACTCCGCAGGTAGGATTCGAACCTACGACCGATCGGTTAACAGCCGATAGCTCTACCACTGAGCTACTGCGGAATGGTGGGCCTAAGTGGACTCGAACCACCGACCTCACGCTTATCAGGCGTGCGCTCTAACCAGCTGAGCTATAGGCCCAAAGTTAAAATGGAGCGGGTGATGGGAATCGAACCCACGACAACAGCTTGGAAGGCTGTAGTTTTACCACTAAACTACACCCGCAAAATGAAATCTTTATGGGGCGACTAGTGGGAATCGAACCCACGAGTGTCGGAGCCACAATCCGATGCGTTAACCCCTTCGCCATAGCCGCCAAGACGCATCGTTTAAAATGGTGGCTCAGGACGGAATCGAACCGCCGACACAAGGATTTTCAGTCCTTTGCTCTACCGACTGAGCTACTGAGCCTTACTGCTTTTATGTATAAATGGCGGTCCGGACGGGACTCGAACCCGCGACCTCCTGCGTGACAGGCAGGCATTCTAACCAACTGAACTACCGGACCATTATTGCGGGGGCAGGATTTGAACCTGCGACCTTCGGGTTATGAGCCCGACGAGCTACCAGACTGCTCCACCCCGCGACGTTTTGAAAATTATTATTATGGCGGAGGAAGAGGGATTCGAACCCCCGCGCGGTATGACCCGCCTGTCGGTTTTCAAGACCGATCCCTTCAGCCAGACTTGGGTATTCCTCCAAAAGAATAAAATAATGGTGGACCTTGTAGGACTCGAACCTACGACCGGACGGTTATGAGCCGTCTGCTCTAACCAGCTGAGCTAAAGGTCCATTAAATGATAGCGGCGGAGGGGATCGAACCCCCGACCTCACGGGTATGAACCGTACGCTCTAGCCAGCTGAGCTACACCGCCACATTGGTCATTCACATAAAAATGGTGGAGCCTAGCGGGATCGAACCGCTGACCTCCTGCGTGCAAAGCAGGCGCTCTCCCAGCTGAGCTAAGGCCCCATACAAAAATAATCGGGAAGACAGGATTCGAACCTGCGACCCCTTGGTCCCAAACCAAGTGCTCTACCAAGCTGAGCTACTTCCCGTTAAAATGTGAGAAATAGAATGTTGGATGTTATCGTGTATTAGGCGAAACCTACCAATCCAGATTCTAGTATCTAGAATTGGCGCGCCCGAGAGGAGTCGAACCCCTAACCTTTTGATCCGTAGTCAAACGCTCTATCCAATTGAGCTACGGGCGCAAAAAAATGCCGAGGACCGGAATCGAACCGGTACGGTAGTCACCTACCGCAGGATTTTAAGTCCTGTGCGTCTGCCAGTTCCGCCACCCCGGCATAATCTGGAGCGGAAGACGGGATTCGAACCCGCGACCCCCACCTTGGCAAGGTGATGTTCTACCACTGAACTACTTCCGCAGACTTTTAGATATATAAATTTTGAAATGCGGGTGAAGGGAGTCGAACCCCCACGCCTTGCGGCACTAGATCCTAAGTCTAGCGTGTCTGCCAATTCCACCACACCCGCTCGATGAAATGGTACATACTTACTTGTCAATGGTGAGCCATGCAGGATTCGAACCTGCGACCCTCTGATTAAAAGTCAGATGCTCTACCAACTGAGCTAATGGCTCGTCCATGATGCCGGCCAGAGGACTTGAACCCCCAACCTACTGATTACAAGTCAGTTGCTCTACCAATTGAGCTAGGCCGGCAAAGTAATAATGGTGGAGGATGACGGGCTCGAACCGCCGACCCTCTGCTTGTAAGGCAGATGCTCTCCCAACTGAGCTAATCCTCCATTTTTTAGCCTGGCAACGTCCTACTCTCACAAGGGGAAGCCCCTTATTACCATCGGCGCTGAAGAGCTTAACTGCCGTGTTCGGGATGGAAACGGGTGTGACCTCTTCGCTATTGTCACCAGACCTTACTTGTATATGATTGTGCTGACTTCTGCTCAGAAGATCCCTTGTAGAAATCGACATATCTTATTATAACTAATTTTATGTAAAAATCAAGAGAATTTTTTATTCTCTCAAAACCAGATAAAGGAGAAGACAAACACAAGAAGGTTTGAATATAATCCAGCTCCAGCGCCTATCGACTAGCAAACATCGTTGGACAGGCGCTTCCGCTTTTTAATTGATTAAGTCCTTGACCGATTAGTATCCGTCAGCTACATGCGTCACCACACTTCCACCTCGGACCTATCAACCTGATCATCTTTCAGGGGTCTTAAGGCTTTAAAAGCCTAGGGAAATCTCATCTTGAGGGGGGCTTCATGCTTAGATGCTTTCAGCACTTATCCCTTCCGCAC
>NZ_JALIFP010000032.1 GCF_022867885.1 Lederbergia sp. NSJ-179
TCTACGCCTGTGGAGACTGTGTAAGACATATTTGGGACACCCCCATTATGCAATGGTTCATGAAACAGGAAGCCCCTTCTTCAAACAACCCGACAGGGTGTTAAGGAGGGGTCATTCACGTAAAAGAGGTTAGGTCATGAAACTTTCACAGAAAATGCAAAATCTCCCTACACAGTTTTTTGCGACTCTCGTTCGAAAAGTAGGAAAGGCTGTAGCAGAAGGGAGAGATGTGATTAATTTAGGACAAGGGAACCCTGATCAGCCAACACCCAATCATATTGTCAAAGCCCTGCAAAAATCCGTAGAAGATCCAGTTACGCATAAATATTCTCCTTTTAGAGGCTTGGCGGAATTGAAGGAGGCTATGGCTGATTTTTATAAACGGGAATATCAAGTGGAAATTGACCCAGAGAAAGAGATAGCTATTCTGTTCGGAACTAAAATTGGTTTAGTTGAATTACCGATGGCGATCTTAAATCCGGGGGATATGATGTTATTACCTGATCCAGGCTATCCGGATTACTTATCAGGGGTGACACTGGCAGATGCTCACTATGAAACAATCCCTTTATTGGCGGAAGATGGCTTTCTTCCGAATTATGATAAACTGCCAACGCCAATAAAAGAAAAAGCGAAACTGTTATATCTGAATTATCCGAATAACCCTACTGGCGCTGTTGCAGACTTAGCGTTTTTTGAAAAGACCGTAGCTTTGGCAAAAGAATATGACATCGCCGTTTCTCATGATTTTGCTTATGGGGCGATTGGGTTTGATGGTCAAAAGCCGATTAGCTTCTTGCAAGCAGAAGGAGCCAAAGATGTTGGTATTGAAATGTATACCTTGTCGAAAACGTATAATATGGCAGGCTGGCGTGTCGGCTTTGCGGTTGGGAATTCCACTATGATCGAAGCGATCAATTTGATCCAAGATCATCTTTTCGTTAGCCTCTTTCCGGCAGTACAGCATGCAGCGATAGCGGCGCTTTCCGAATCACAAGACTGTGTTTCGGAATTAGTCGCTTTGTATGAAGGGCGCCGCAACGCGCTTATGGAAGAGTGTCATCGGATTGGCTGGGATGTAGCAGCCCCGCAAGGTTCCTTTTTTGCATGGCTGCCCGTAGCGGCCGGTTTCACAAGTGAGGCATTCGCTGATCTTTTACTAGAAAAGGCTGACGTAGCGGTCGCTCCAGGCAATGGCTTTGGTAAATTTGGAGAAGGATATGTACGTGTTGGATTATTAGTAGAGGAAGAACGGCTAAGAGAGGCTGTTCGGAGGATTGAAAAATTAAATTTATTCTAATGAAAAAACTCTTTGCAACCGCAAAGGGTTTTTTTATAAGACAAAAATTGTTTCGCTTGAAAAGGGACAACGGCTCATAAATTGCTTGCTAATAGACAGCATATAACGGCTAATGGACCTCATTCAGGGTCTGTTCTTTTAGATGTTTAAAATTTTTATATAAAAAATGAACGGTTTAATACTTTAGAGCGTCTAATCTTATAGAACTGATCGAAAGGGGGATGGGCTTGCATTGAACGAAAAGGAAGAAGGTCAACTGATTAAAGCGGCAGTGAAAGGCAATGATGAGGCCTTCACTCGGCTTTTTCAAGAGCATTATCGTTTTGTTTATCAATATTTAGTTAAAGTGAGTCTTGACCCCGATTTGGCAGAGGATTTGATGCAAGAAACGATGCTCAAAAGCTATGTCCATCTCTCAAGCTATAAAGGGGAATCCAAATTTTCAACATGGTTGATTTCGATTGCTTCCCGATTATTTATCGATCATCAGCGTAAAACGAAGAGGGAGAGAAAAAAACAGGAAAAATTGAGGGAAGAGATTATAAGGAAAGTAAAGTGGAATGTGACCGTCAATGGCTATGAATGGACAGAATATATGGCCCAATTTGCGTTATTAGATGCAGCGATACGGACACCAATTCTCTTACGACATTTTTACGGATACACTTATAAGGAAATTGCTCTTATGCTCGGTTTAAAGGAAGGTACTGTGAAAACACGTGTCCATCATGGCATGAAGAAAATTCGAAAGGAGTGGTCGTGAATGAAAGATTCTCAAGAACAAGAGTGGCTTACACAGTTTAAAAAGGATTTGGAAAAGCTAGAAAAAACCTTTGAAGCAAAGGTTCCGGAACAGACTCAATTGATGAATGTGCTGCAGGAATTCAAACGAAAGCGTAAGCGTGCTTTTAAAAGGGAGTTGACTAGTTTTCTAATCACGGCCTTACTTATCCTCATTTCTTATAGCCTGCTAGCATTAAAGATAACGTCTGTTTTTATCTGGGTGCAGGGTTTAGCGATTGGCGCCATACCGGTCATCTTGATAGCCGAAAGAAAGCGAAGTAAGAAACAGGTCGGGGTGACAGAACATGGACACTGAAAAGTTAATCACCCTCTTGCTTGTTTCGCCAATCTTACTTATCCAGAGCATTCTTTTATTTATCGATGCGAAGAAAAAAGGGGCCTATGCTTGGGTCTGGGGAATCTTGGGGTTGCTGCAATTCCCATTCCCTACGATATTTTATTATTTCTTTGTGGTACGTCCGTTTCGAAAAAAACAAATGGAGGAAGAGTAATATGAGTATTTCTTGGGAAATGATTGCCCCAATAATTGGATTGCAACTTATTTTGATGATCGTTGCGCTCATTAGCTGTGTGAAAGAAGAGGAAACGAATGGTCCGAAGTGGTTATGGGCGCTTATCATTATTTTCGTGAATCTCGTTGGACCTGTGCTTTATTTTATGATTGGAAGAAAGAGATACTAGGGGGAAAAAAACGATGCTGCTTACCGTAAATTCATTGACAAA
The DNA here is from genome assembly GCF_022867885.1 of Lederbergia sp. NSJ-179. Classification (GTDB taxonomy): domain Bacteria; phylum Bacillota; class Bacilli; order Bacillales; family Bacillaceae_C; genus Lederbergia. Next base: position 2,828 of record NZ_JALIFP010000032.1, read on the forward strand.
GAAATATAGGCAACAACTTGCCGTAGCTGAATTATCTTTCACGCTCGAAAACAATCAATGTGTGGCTCTGTTGGGACCGAATGGTTCAGGAAAAACAACGACTTTGAATATGTTGGCCGGGCTTTTGACGCCTACATCAGGAACGATTTATTTTTCGGGGAAGCCTACTATGAATCGTTATGAAATGGGCTATTTGCCGCAATATCCAGCCTTTTATCCTTGGATGACAGCAAGAGAGTATCTACATTTTGTAGGAAAACTCTCCGGACTTTCAAAGGAAATGCGCAAACGAAATAGTGAGGAAATGCTCACCTTTGTTGGATTAGAAGAAGCAAAAAACAAACGGATTGGCGGGTTTTCTGGTGGGATGAAGCAACGTCTTGGTTTGGCGCAGGCCATGTTGCATGAACCAAAGCTATTGATTTTGGATGAACCTGTTTCAGCTCTAGATCCACAAGGCCGCAGAGCTGTATTAACGATTATGCAGGAGCTAAAAAAGAGAATGGCGATTTTATTTTCAACCCATGTGTTGCATGACGCAGAACAAGTCTGTGATGAGATTGTCATGTTGAAAGACGGGCGAATGAAGTGGTCTGGATCTCTAGAGGATTTAAAGGCAACACAGCAAACAGAAACCTTTGTTTTGGAAGTGGAAGAGGAGATAACGAAATGGCTCTCTTCAAAAGGCTATCTTCGTGCTGTCCATTTTTTATCACCTTATGCAGCGGAAATCACTTTCGAGTATAAAAGTGGACGCAACCAGCTTTTATTAGAATGTCTACGGGATCAGTTGACAATCATTCGCTTTGAACAGAAAAAATCCTCATTAGAAGAGGCGTATATGGAGGTGGTCAATCAATGAGTGTCTTTCTAACTTTAGTACAAAAGGAATGGATAGAAGCTTGGCGTGATAAAAAATGGGTGTGGCTTCCGATTGTGATTAGTATTTTGGCCATTTCTCAACCACTCAGCCAATATTATATGCCGCAAATTTTAGATATGGCCGGTAATCTCCCAGAAGGAACGGTGATTGAAATCCCTGTTCCAACTGGGGGAGAGGTGTTAGCTGGAACGCTTGGACAGTTAGGGATCATGGGAACAGCAATTTTTGTCCTTAGTGTAATGGGTAGTATCGCTTATGAAAGAAATAGTGGTGCCTTGTCTTTAGTAATGGCCCGTCCTGTTCAAGCCCTTCAGTATATTGCCAGCAAATGGGTAGCGAATGCGGTCATTCTTTTATTTTCCTTCGCTTTAGGTTACGGTCTTTGTTATTATTATACAAATATATTATTTGATCGTGTGGAGCTAAAAACGTTTGTAGGAAGTCTAGCGGTTTATAGTATATGGATTTTATTCATTTTGTCTGTGACACTGCTTGGGGGGACCCTTTTTAAAAAGGCAGGGGGAATTGCGGGAGGAAGTCTTGTTGTGATTGCTGCCTTATCGTTAGGTAGCTCGCTATTTCCAAAATATATGGAATGGAGTCCTGCTAATGCTCAAAGTCAGGCGAGTCATTATTTATTAACAGGCACATGGGAGGATTCACTCACGATAATGTTAATCGCTAGCGTCTTCCTGCTGGCAGGACTATTTTCATTAACTGTTTATTCATTCAAACGTTATGAAAGCTATTAAGTGCAGCCACAAAACGCCCAACCTGTTTCAAGGTGGGCGTTCCACAAAATTCGGGGCGTGCCAGGCACCCTAGAGTTTACAATCGCAAAGCTTTTTTTGAAGTGGCAACCTTATAGGCTTGATACAAAATCAAGGCGACCACAGATAAGATCATCCCCGATATATACGGTAGTCCAGTCGCTGTTTTAAAGAGCCAGCCACCTAATGGCGGTCCGACTATGCGACCAACGGAATCAAAGGAGGATAATAATCCGGTTGTATTTCCATGGCCTGTTGTCGATGTTTTCGTCAAGAGGGCAGATACACTTGGACGAATGACACCATTGCCAATTCCGAAAATGGTTAAATAAATAGCGGCTGTTGTAAAGCTGTCCACAAGTAAAATTAAACCAAACCCAATGGCAGATATCATAATGCCGAGTTGGATGACAGCTCCTTCTCCATATTTCTTTGTTAGTCTTCCTACTAACCCACCTTGGACAATCGCTCCAGCGAGTCCCATAATCATAAAGAGATAGCCAAGCTGAACGGTTCCTAATCCAGCCTTTTTAGCGGCAAAATAGGCAAAAGTGGCTTCAAGACCTGCCATGGATAAGGAAACGAATAATTGTAAAATAAACAAAATCGAAATTGGACCATTCATTGCATGAAACATCGATTCTCTTTTTCCTGTCTCTTCTCCTCGTTTCTCAGCCGGAAGGGATTCCCTGAGGATAAACAGAACAAGAAAGAACGTGATGATAGAAGAAATACCGGAAAGTAAAAACGGTGTACTTAAGTTTGATTCTGAAAAAATTCCGCCAATAGCCGGACCAAGAATAAATCCTAGCCCAACAGACGCTCCAACCACGCCCATTCCTTTTCCCCGATCTTCAGGGGAAGTAATATCGGCGACATAAGCTGTGACAGTCGGCATATTGGCCGAAGAGAGTAATCCGCCAATGATTCTTGCCGCAAATAACATCCATAATTGGGAAGCGAACGCCATTAAAAAGAAAGAAAGGGCTAGTCCTAAAATACCAATCATCATCACCGGCTTGCGGCCGATACGATCGGAAATTCTTCCCCATATGGGCGAAAATAATAATTGCATTAAAGAATAAACAGCCATTAAAAAACCTAATTGTGTAGGGGTTGCCCCTAATTCTTCCGCATAAAAGGGTAAGACCGGAATAATGATACCAAATCCTACCATAACAAAAAACATAACAGCAAAAAGGACAGGTAAAGCCTTTTTGGTTTCCATCTGGTCCTCACCCCAGGTTTCTGTTGATTTCGCCTCCTTGGTTAAGAGGAGACGGGAGAGTATGATAAAAAGTTTACCACTTCACTAGAAAATATCCTATTAATTAGTAAAAGTGAATAGGCAAATTTGTGTATATCTGATGAACTCGGGTAATTGGCGAACAATAGAGAGAAGAAAAATAACAATATTCGTGTTTTATATTGACGTTTATAGGGCTTTTATGCTATAAATAGAGCTGTACTTATTGCAGTTTTATAAAAAGTTCATTGAATGTATATGCTTGGGAATATGGCTCAAGCGTTTCTACCAGGTAACCGTTAAATTACCCGACTACAGAATGACAACAGAAAAAAGCCATAAAGATATTGACCCGTTCATTAGAATGGACATAGGCCATTTTCTCTAATCATTTTACGTCGAAATCTGGGTAGAAATACTATTCAGGTTTTTTTGCGTTCATATGAAACGATAGGAGGAAAAAGGGTGGACCGATATTTTAATTTTAAAGAATTAAATACGAGTTACCGTCAAGAATCTGTTGCTGGTTTAACGACATTCTTAGCGATGGCCTATATTTTATTTGTCAATCCATCTGTGTTAGGTGATGCTGGGATGGATCAAGGCGCCGTTTATGTAGCAACGGCTTTAGCATCAGCGATTGCCTGTTTAATCATGGGGCTATGGGCCAAATACCCTGTAGCACTTGCTCCTGGAATGGGAATTAATGCATTCTTTGCGTATACCGTTGTATTAGGAATGGGCATCCCATGGCAAACGGCTTTAGCGGGAACCTTCATCTCTGGACTTATCTTTTTTATTCTTACTTTAACGAAAATTCGAGAGACGATTATTAACGCCATTCCAGAGCAGCTAAAATTAGCGGTATCAGCTGGAATTGGTTTATTTATCACTTTTATTGGTTTTCAAAATGCTGGCATAGTGGTTGATGCGGATCCAGGAACAACGGTCGTAGCTTTAGGAGATATTACGGCTCCAGGTACATTATTAACCATTTTTGGCATTGTGATTACAGCCTTTTTCATGATACGCGGCTTTAAAGGGGCGATCTTTTATGGAATGATTGTCACAGCGATCGCAGGGATTATTTTTAAACAAATTCCGCTTCCCTCTGACATAGTGTCAACGATTCCATCTTTGACACCGACTTTCGGTGTGATGTTTAGTCATTTAGGGGATTTATTTACTTCCCATATGCTTGTTGTTATTTTTACTTTTTTATTTGTTGATTTCTTTGATACGGCAGGTACTTTAATGGGGGTTGCTAGACAGGCCGGCTTATTACAAGATGGGAAACTACCGCGGGCCGGAAAAGCATTATCAGCAGATTCCATTGGCACAATGGTCGGAGCTGTTTTAGGTACATCGACAACCACTTCCTTTGTGGAATCCACTTCAGGGGTAGCAGCTGGTGGCCGAACTGGATTTACGGCTGTAGTGACCGCAGGTTTCTTTGTCTTAGCTTTGTTCTTCTCTCCATTGCTAAGTGTTGTCACATCAGAGGTGACAGCACCTGCCTTAATTATTGTCGGAATCCTAATGGCTTCCTCGTTAGCAGAAATTCGTTGGAAGGATTTTGAGTTTGCCATTCCTGCTTTTATGACGGTTGTCACAATGCCTTTAACCTACAGTATTTCTACTGGGATTGCGTTAGGCTTTATCTTTTATCCCCTAACAATGGTATTTAAAGGTAAATTTAAAGAGGTCCATCCCATTATGTATGTTTTATTTGTCGTGTTTGTTGTTTATCTAGGATGGGCGGCTTAATAAGGTTTGGATAGATCATTAGCGGGAATGCACATGAAAGAATGAGCATTCTTCGCTTTTTCTTTTTTTAAAAAATGATTGTGCAGAAATGGAGACAATGTTGATTTTAAACAATGTTGATTTTCGAAAGGGGATTCGTCCAAATGCGGAAAAAAATATATGAAGTGAGTCAATATTTATCAAAAGTGGCAAGAGGAGAAGAGAAGGCAGAGCTTGTCCTAACAAATGGGACTGTGGTGAATGTTTTTACAGGAGAGTTCCTCGAAAATACCGATGTTGCTGTTGTTGAGGGAAGAATTGCTTATGTCGGAAATGCTCAACATACAATCGGAGAAAAAACGAAGGTTATGGAGGCAAACGGAAGATATGTAGTACCAGGGTTTATTGATGGTCATATGCATGTGGAAAGTACGATGCTTTCTGTAACAGAGTTTGCAAAGGCTGGACTTGCGAAAGGAACGACATCGATCTTTATGGATCCCCATGAAATCGCCAATGTCTTTGGCGCAGAAGGTGTACGATTAATGCATGAAGAGGGACAGCAGCTTCCTTTAAAAGTATTCACGACCTTCCCTTCCTGTGTTCCCGCTACGACTGACTTTGAAGATGCAGGGGCTTCTTTAAGTGTTGAGGATATTAAAGCAGGAATGCAATGGGAAAATGTTGCCGGATTAGGAGAAGTGATGAATTTTCCAGGTGTTGTTTATGGGGATCCGCTGATGAGTGGTGAGATTGCCGAGACGGTCAAAGCGAATAAAACGGTAACAGGACACTTCCCAGCAGATGATCCGAAGATGTTACAAGCCTATATTGCATCAGGCGTTGACTCTTGCCATGAAACGGTGACAAAAGAGCATGGACTAGAAAAACTTCGTCTTGGCATGCATTTGATGATCCGGGAAGGTTCTGCTTGGCAAGATGTCAAAGAAGTGATCAAAGTCATCACCGAAGATCATGTTCGCACAGATAATATCAGTTTAGTGACAGATGATGTATATCCACAAACACTTGTGGATAAAGGGCATCTCAATCATGTTGTGCGTCGGGCGATCGAAGAAGGCGTTGACCCAGTTACAGCGATTCAAATGGGAACCATTAATGTCGCTCGCTATTATAAAATGGATCAAGATATAGGATCAATCACACCTGGGAAAATGGCGGATATTTTATTGATTGAAAATCTTGAACAGGTAGAACCGACTACTGTGATTGCGGATGGAGAGGTCATTTATGAGAATGGTCAGTTGGTCAAAGAATTTCCGACCTTCGTTTATCCAGAACATATTCGACATTCGATTCACTTGAAATCCGCTTTAACAGCCGCTGATTTTCAGTTAAAAAGTAAAGGAAGTAAAACGGAAACAACGGTCAATGCGATTAAAGTGATTGAGAATAGTGCGCGGACGGAAAAAATAACCACTACGTTAAATGTGGAAAATGGCATCATTCAACCTGATCAGGAGAAGGATATTCTTCAACTAGCCTGTATTGAACGCCATCATCAAACAGGGCAAATCTCTCTTGGCTTTGCCCATGGATTTCAATTAAAAAAAGGAGCCGTAGCCTCAACAGTGGCGCACGATAGCCATAATTTACTCGTTATGGGAACAAATCCAGAGGACATGGCATTCGCTGCAAATGAGTTGGCCAAAATCGGTGGCGGCATGATTGTCGTCGAAAACCAAAAAGTGTTGGCGCAAGTACGGATGCCGATTGCAGGCCTGATGTCTGATCAACCATTAGAAACCGTTGTGGAAGAAGTCAAGCAGCTTGAAGCGGCTTGGACAACATTGGGTTGCCCGATTCATGCACCGTTTATGACCTTTTCTTTAATTGCTTTACCGGTGATTCCAGAAGTGCGGATTTCCAATCGTGGGTTAGTGAATGTGGAGGCGTTTGAAATGATTGAGACGGAAATAATATCTGAAGGATCAGCTAAAATATAGCTTTACGAAAACATCCACCGCTTAATAGACTTAGGCGGTGGATGGCTATTTAGATTAAGATCCCGGATTGCCTGAGGCTTTCCCGAACCGTTAGGATGAAATCATCTTTTATCCCGAATTAACTGGCAGTAAGACCCCCACTTCGAGAATTCGAGGGAAAACAAGAATTGCAAGTGGGGGATCAACTGCCAGTAAATCCCCGATTCGTTCAACTAACATTCAGTGGGGGATGAAAAAAACCCCCACTGAACGAAGTTTCACTTTATTTTGCTCCAAGATCTTCCCATAAAAATTCAGCAATTAGCTCATCGACCTCACCCATTTCATGCAGACCAGAGTGCGTCGCAGCAGAATTCGTGATTACTTTTTCCGTAAGCTGCTCGCTGTTAAAAACATTTTGATTTCCTAGTGCGCTTGCCAATGAGACAAGACCATCTCCTGCTAATGGATGATTGACTACACCAGCAATCGAGAGAACAGCTATATCGCGTGGAAAGGAGCTTTTATTTTCAATTAGCCTGCGCAGGGCAGCAGAATTTGGACGTAAATCGGTAAGGGCATCTCCGTAATTTTCTTCAAAGTAATTTTCCCGATCAATGCCCATAAAAGGGCTGCCGATTGTGACAAATTTAACGGCCTTTGGAAAGAGCTGATCATCTGCAACAGTTTGCAAATAATTTGTCAAGGCAAGACCGCCCATCGAGTGACCGACAAGATTGACTTCTTGAATATGATAACGTTTCTTAAGCTGCTTCATTACCTTTTGTACCCATTTCGTTTGATCACTTAGATTCGCACGGTTATGTTCAAAAATCACTTGAATAAAAGGATTTTCGACATTTTCAGGGATGGAGCCTTTAAAAGAGACACTGCCTCTTTTGTTAACGAAACAGACTAGGGTTTTCGAACCCCATTGCTGTTCGTCCATCCGTTCTAGCATGGTGGAAAAGGATCGCGCACTGCCTTTATAGCCATGGAGAAAAAGGGTCGGTACAACGGCAGGTGAGGCGGCAACATGACCACTATCATCTATGAGTTTTGGACGGGAAATAAACAGTCCAATGATTAGAATAACGATAAAAAATAAACCAAGCCCGCTATATTTATTTTTCATCTCACACCCCCCAAAGTTATACTTATTTTACCATGTTTTGGCGTCTTTGTTGCATATTGGTTAAAATATTTTCATACATATTTTATTTTCTTTACAAGACCTCTAAGAATAAGGATGCCCAAAAAAGGTGATAACTGTTCTAAGGGAGGTGTGACAAATGGTCTACCTAGAAGTTGCGATTGCGGTGCTTCTACTGGCGGCTTATATTCATTTTCAACGGGCGAAGCGCCGAAATAATTACGAATTGGATTTAATTAACAACCAATTGCATTCAAGCGAAGAATTAAAATGGACACTGGCGATGGGCTTATACTTAAGGTTTTGTGAAGAGGAAGCTCCGGAAGATGAAGAAGAGGACTTATCTTCATATTCCGATCAATTTATAAAAGAAACTCCTTTAGTTTTCGAAGATTTTGTTGCAGATATTTTTGAAAAAGCAAGGGGAGGACAGACTGATGTCTTGCCTTCTAAGCAAGATTTTGGTGTTGACTTTACACATAAGACAGAGGATGGCTTATTTTTGGGACAAGTAAAGTGTTGGAAAGAAGATGTTGACTTTGAGCCGATTGCCCTTATTCATTCAAACATGGTGAAGAAGAAGGCAATAGGTGGATATGTCATCACCACTTCATCCTTTACAGATGCAGCAAAGGAATATGCGGAAGGTTTAGACATTGAATTAATCAATGGGAAGAAATTGGTGGAATTTTGGATCGAGGCTTTGCAAAGTCATGAGGAGGAAATTAAAAAAGTTCTTCCAAATCTGTATCCAACAGAACCAAAGGAAGGATAATAAAAGAAGAGTGTGAGGAGGAAGGAGCCGGAGTTAACTCTTAATTGCCAAAAGGCTTGAAGAGAGTGTCTTACTCTATAAAAAAAGAGTCCCAAATGAGACTCTTCCTGAGTTTCTTATTCATCCTCCAACGAATTTAATTCAACGGTTATAATGATGATGACCGTGGTGACAAGTAGTAACCCCAAGGTGGTTAAAAACATTTTCCTCATCTCCTACCAAGTAATCTGGCCTTTTGATCCTGGAGGTGCATGCTGGATCATATCGCTTAATGGTAAAGCGTAGGCCATCACAATTAGCAGCACGGCAATCCCGATCCAGATCCACCAGTTTTCTAAAAATTTCGGTGTATTGGAAGTATCACTTTCTGCTAGCGGGAACTCGACTTTTTCGGCTAGTTGCGTAGCCGTCGGTGCAAGAAATAACAGATTGCAGACAATATAAATAAGCAGCATGGCAGATAAGAATAGAATCGTTCCACCTACAGCCATCGTGACATGGTTGGAAAGAATCCCGTGAAACCATTCCATTGCCGTTGGATGTCCATTATAACCCGCATAGGCTGTTCTTCTTGGTGCCCCGAGAAGTCCGAGAATATGTTGGGCCGTTGACATCAGCAGCATTCCGACTGACCAAGTCAGGATTTGAATAAGTGCTAATTTTTGTACTGATTTTGTCAATTGCCGTCCGGTTAAGTAGGGAATCAGCCAAAATGTCAACCCCATAAAAGTCATGGCAACGGGCGCACCGACCGTAATATGAAAATGGCCCACAATCCAAAGCGTATTATGGACAAGCTCATTTAATTGAAAGCTTGCATTGATAATTCCGCCGGCGCCACCAGGAATAAAGAACAGCATCGCAATAAAAATAGAGGTGAAACGAATATCCTTCCATGGCAATTTAGTGAACCAACCCAATAAACCTAAGCCACCTTTTTTCCTTCCAGATACCTCAAAAGTAGCAAACACAGTGAAAGCGGTCATAAGTGACGGAATAATGACCATAAAGGTTAAGACCACTTGAAGGAATTTCCAGAAGCTTTCAATCCCTGGTTCAGTCAATTGGTGATGAAATCCAACCGGAAACGAAAAAAGTATAAAGAGAATGAACGCCAAACGAGCCAAGGAATCACTGAATACTTTGGTTCCTAATAGTTTTGGCACAATCAGATACCAAGCCATATAGGCAGGTAACAGCCAAAAATAAACAAGTGGATGACCAAAATACCAAAATAAGGAACGACTTAATTCCACATTTATCGAATCCACCCATCCAAATGCCCAAGGAATATATTGGAAGACAACAGTGGCGACAACTCCCAAACAAGCGATAATCCAAAGAATGATCGTGGTGATCGTCATAAAGGCAAAAAGCGGGCTTAATTGTCCTTTATGTTGTTTTTTCCAAACGATATAGTGTCCAACAAGCGCAAAACAACTAATCCAAGTTCCCACAACCCAAAGAGCGAGACCGATATAAAACCAGCCACTTGCTTTTAATGGGGCATAAAAGGTATAGAGCACTGAAGCTTTTCCTGAAATAATCATCACCGTTGCAAGGATGGTGCCGATGGTCGTTACGGCGAATCCTAGCCATAAAAATTGGCGTACTTTTGGTCCGAAAGTTCCTAATGCCTTGCTCATGCCGGAGATAAAAAAGGCAAAGATGAAAAAGGTTGTATAGATAAGGGCAAGTAACACGCCATGAGCAGTCAAAATTTGATAATAATCCAGCCATTTTGGCAGATCTAATGCATCACTCCGAACAAAAACTTGGAGCAACCCGCAAAAAGTCCCAATTAAAAACGCACTATAGGCCACGATGATATTCGCTATTGCTGGTTTTCGATCCTGAATCCCCATCATGGTTGATACACCTCAATCTCTGTTTGCATAAAATGGTGTCCGGTTCCGCAATATTCATTACAGATGACTAAGTAATTTCCTGGTTTATCGAAGGTATAGCTTTTATGTGTAATCCTTCCAGGAACCACCATCATATTGACTTTTGTTCCCTCAATCGTAAAGCTGTGGACAACATCTACACTTGTTAATGTAAAAATAATTTCTTTTCCCGCTGGAACCTTTACCTTCGCAGGATTGTAACCAAAAGTTTGAGCAACAATCGCCACCTCATAAGTATCCTTGTCAATTTGTTTGACGCCTGGATCATTAAATGGAGCGGTTTCATTGACCTTTTCCGGGTCAATAATATCCATGCCGCCTGCAGGGGTATGCCCGTGCGCAAAAGCCGTAATACCGACAATACTTAAAAAGACGATTAATGACAGAACCCCAAATAGAAGCCAAATCTTCTCATATCTGTGCAAATGCATCGCATTTCACCTACTTTTCCATGTTATCTTGATACATACAATCCATATACCGTGAACCACATAATACAAATCATAAGGCCAACCACAAACACACTAATCAGCGTTCCTTTTAAATAAGGCTCCGAACCACGGTTCTTTTTCTTCATTTGCCATCCCCTCCATCGTGTTCGTTATATTTTAAATGTAGGCTGATTGGGATTGCTTCTCTGTGACAAAAATCACAAATAGCAGTTTGAAAAACAGAATTCAAAAAATGGACAAAAAAGGACCCGCTAAAGAGCAAGTCCTGTAAAGATGTGTGAAAGCCCCATTCAGATACGGAAATCAATCAAATTCCGATTTTCCGTTATTTGGGTCGTTATGAAACGTTTATGACGCCCGATTCTAGTGAATATCCGTTATTTTGGTAGTCAAGAAGTGTTCGTGGCGTCCGTTTTTGGGAAATCCCCTCTATTTCGGTAGCCGTGAAGTGACCAAAACACTCATTTGTTCTATGCAGCGAAAGAGCCCTTTCTTATCAAGGAAAGGGCTCTTTCAGTCTAGTAGATGTTGCAAATTTCAATCGGGCAATTTTCGCAATGGATTTCTCGTTTTAAATAGGCTAGATCATGGATAACGATTCGTCCATTGATCATGGTCAATTTGCCTTCCTTTTTCAACTCACGTAGTAATCGATTGACAACTTCGCGGGTCATGCCACAAAAGTTCGCCAACTCTTGATTGGTTAACGGTAAGTTGATTAGAACACCATCTTCATGCTCTACACCATAGCTATTTGTTAGACGAATAAGAGTGGAATATAAAGCTCCTTTTTTCCCATGTAACACTAAGTCTCTAAATTTTGATTGGGATTGTTGATGTTGAATATTCATCATTTTAATCATTTCGATGCTTAAATCGGGTTGGAGCACCAGTTTTTCTTCAAGCGCTTTTTTAGGAATGATGCAAAAAACGCCGGCTTCCAATACCTTTGCATAAACCGTAAAAGAGGAGGGTTCGTCAAAAAGAGAAACTTCACAAATAAAATCCCCTGGTTTACAAATTCGAAAAGTGATTTCACGGCCTTCAGATGTCACTTTTCCAATTTGCACTTTCCCTGAACGGACAATAAAAAGAAAATCGGCTCGGTCTCCTTCTTGAAAGACATATTCGCCTTTCCCCATTGCCTTCTCATGCTGAACAATGGATTCAAGCATGCTCATCAATGAGGGAGAACAGAGTTGCACGGAATTTAGCATGGACTCACCACCTTTGAAATAGAAAACGGTTGATTACTTTCTATTATACACTTAGATGTTGTTCATTTCCCCAAAATAAAAACCCCCTTCCTAAGAAGAGGGATGATGGCTCATTTAAGGAACAATATTTCCGGCTGCTTTATAAAGATCATACCATTCTTTTCTTGTCAGTACGATTTCAGACCCCGCACAAGCATCCTTAATTCGTTGAGGGGTCGTGGTTCCAAGGACTACTTGGATATTGGCTGGATGACGTGTAATCCATGCGGACGCAATGGCAGTGTTCGTAACACGATATTTCTCAGCAAGTTCATCGATCACTTGATTCAATTTCGGATATTTTTCCAAGTCACCTAGAAAAGGACCTTCAAAAAAGCCACTTTGGTAAGGCGACCAAGCTTGAATCGTAATATCCTTCAAACGGCAATATTCCAGAATACTACTGTCACGATTCACCGATTGATCAATATTCATGTTTAAGGCGATCCCGGAATCAATTAATGCGGTGTGAGCAATACTTAGCTGCAATTGATTGACTACTAGTTTATGGGATACATATTTTTGCAGCATTTCAATTTGCATCGGATTATGATTGGATACCCCAAAATAACGAACCTTGCCACTATTATGCAATTCATCGAATGCTTCTGCCACCTCTTCAGGTTCCATTAAAGGGTCAGGGCGATGAAGAAGTAAAAGATCCAAATAATCGGTTTTCAATCTTTTTAAAATACCATCCACAGATTCAAGGATATGCTCTTTGGAGAAGTCAAAATAATTATCTTTGGAGTTAATCCCACATTTGCTTTGCAAAATTATTTTCTCCCGAATGCTCGGGCTCATTTGAATCGCATCTGCAAATAATGCTTCACACTCTCCTCCACCATAAATATCCGCATGGTCGAAAAAGTTAATTCCTTCGTCCATTGCCGTCCGAATAAGATGTTCAATCTCATGATGAGACAGATGATTGATGCGCATATTTCCCATCACGATATTGGAGACGTTTAAATTCGTGTTTTTAATTGGAAAGTATTTCATACCCTTCTCCTCCTTCACTTTTCCATATTACATACAATACCGATTGGATGGAATGTGGTCAATGTTTAAGTATTCGTTTTATGGGTAAATCTAAGAAATGACAGATTTTTCTGGTCAACTGCTCGTATTTGTCCGCATCATTGAGTATTTGTAAGAACTTATAAGAACGTCACCTTTGATGTCGGCTCAACCGGAATAATGGAGGGTATTCAAGTGTAAAGGAGGAATAGGCCAATTGTAGGCATGACAGTCCATCGGTATAATAATAACATCGTTGGATTTGCCCGGTTGACTCCCTGCAGCTGGGGATGGTTCTTAATTTCTATTCTCCTTTCACTTTTACTAGCCTCCAACTTCGTCAAGGGAAATTTTCTAAAGGATTGAGAGACATTAGATTTTTTCACTGAAAATAACTCCCTACTTTTTAAATGATTTCATTTTCATAAGTGACACTTACATGGCTTTTTATCATGATGAGGCTCTTGCTATAATGTGAATTATTTCACATTTAAAAATAATCTGAGAGCTTCCCCCATTTTAGAACCAAAAAGAGTAATCCATACGTATGGTTTTAGGATTAATCGCAAAAATTAAACATAACGGAGGTTTTATAGATGAAAAAAATTCTGTCCATTGCAGTAATTGGACTAGTCGCTTTTGCTCTTACGGCTTGTGGGAAGGGTGGAGGCGATAAGGCTGAAGCGGGAAAGATTATTGTAACGGGGAAAGAATTTACAGAGCAGATCATTATGACCCATATGTTGGCTGAATATCTTAAGGCCAATACAGATTTAGATGTGGAAGTAAAGGATTCACTCGGAGGGGTCTTTGTCATCCAAGAAGCGATGAAAAAGGGTGATGTAGACCTCTATGTAGAATATACAGGAACTGGTTATTTAAATGTCTTGGATAAAGAATACAAACCAGGCTTGAGTCCAGATCAAATCTATGATGAGACAAAAAAAGAGTATAAGGAAAAATTTAATATGGCCTGGTTAAAACCAATGGGATTTAATAATACGTATGCTTTAGCCGTACGAAGTGAGTTAGCGGAAGAATTAGGAATTAAGACGTATTCTGATTTAGCGAAACATTCCTCTAAACTATCTTTTGGATCAGACCCGGAATTCTTTGAAAGAGGGGACGGTTATGACGCGCTAGTAAAGGAGTACAATTATGATTTCGCAAAACAAGTAAATATCGACCCTGATTTAATGTATACGGCAGCCAAAGATGCAGAAATTGATGTTATTACGGCTTTTTCCACAGATGCCAGGATTAAACAATATAATTTAACGGTATTAGAAGATGATAAAAACTTTTTCCCACCTTATTATGCTGCGCCTGTCATTCGCCAAGCGGTTCTGGATGCTAATCCAGGTTTAGAAGACACATTAAACAAATTGACCGATGTTTTAGATGATGATCGCATGCAGGAATTGAATGCTCAAGTCAATATAGAGAATAAGGAACCGGAAGATGTGGCGGTTGAATTTTTAAAAGAAGAAGGGTTAATTGATTAACAATCTGAAGAGTTGTGTTCCATTCAGGTGCATAACTCTTTCGAGATTGGCGGAAATGTCAGTATCGAAGAGGGGAATCAGATGATAAAATTTGAAAATGTAAAAAAACAATATAAAGATGGTTTTGTCGCGATTAATAATATAAATTTAGAAGTTGAAAAGGGAGAGCTTGTTACATTAATTGGTCCAAGTGGTTGCGGGAAAACGACCACAATGAGAATGATTAATCGCTTAACAGAACCTTCTGGGGGGCGAATTTTGATCAACGGCGAGGATACAGCGAACGCTGATCCCGTTGAATTAAGAAGAAATATTGGCTATGTGATCCAGCAAATTGGTTTGTTTCCTCATATGACGATTGAGCAGAACATCTCCCTCGTTCCAAAGCTGAAAAAAGCGAATGTAGACCAAACGAAAAAACGGGTCGATGAACTATTAGATCTTGTTGGCTTAGATCCATCTACCTTTAAAAAACGCTATCCGTCAGAATTAAGTGGGGGGCAGCAACAAAGGATTGGAGTGATTCGTGCGTTAGCCGCAGAACCCGATATTATTTTAATGGATGAGCCGTTTAGTGCACTCGATCCGATCAGTCGAGAACAGCTTCAAGATGATATTGTGAACCTTCAGGAAGAAATTCAAAAGACGATCGTTTTTGTCACACACGATATGGACGAAGCAATTAAAATTGCCAATCGAATTGTCATTATGAAAGAAGGGGAAATTGTTCAAGTTGATACTCCAGAACGTATTCTTAGACGTCCAGCGAATGACTTTGTAAAAGGGTTTATTGGGGAGGATCGTCTGAACCAAGGCATGACGCTACCGACAGCAAGAGACATGATGTACACAGAAGTGGTGACATCGACACCAAAACGCGGATTAGCTTCTGCGCTTCATATAATGAGGGAAAAAAGAGTGGATAATTTATTCGTAACAGATAAATCCAAACACTTTTATGGAGTCGCGACCCTTGAATCTTTAAAACAAAATTACCGAAATGAAGATTTAGTTGTCTCAGACATTATGAAGATAAATGTCAAAACATTAGCTGCGGATGCTATTTTAACAGATGTAGCAGAAATTTTTACAGAGAGTAACACTGGGGCCATTCCAGTAGTGGAAGATGGGAAACTAATTGGGATTGTCACTCGGACAAGTATGATGCGCGGCCTAGCGGATATGAATGGGAATGGCACAAATGGCAAAGGAGGGGATGAATAGATGGGATTGTTGGAAACTTTTATTAACAGAAAAGATGCCATTTGGGTCGCCTTTCAAGAGCATTTATTTTTGGCAGGGATTTCGATGATTCTAGCCATCATTATCGCCGTCCCCTTGGGCATTATTTTGACAAGAAATAAAAAGGTGGCTGAGTTTGTAATTGGGATAGCAGCCGTGATTCAAACCATTCCAAGTTTAGCGTTACTTGGCTTTATGCTTCCTTTATTTGGAATTGGTATGGTTCCAGCAATCATTGCCTTAACATTATATGCGCTTCTGCCAATTTTAAGAAACACTTATACGGGGATTATTGGTGTGGATAAGTCACTGGTAGATGCAGGAAAAGGAATGGGCATGACATCAAGGCAGATTTTATTAATGGTAGAGCTCCCCTTGACATTGCCTATTCTTATGGCCGGAATTCGGACAGCAACTGTGCTAACCATCGGAGTCGCCGCCTTAGCGACATTTATCGGTGCAGGTGGTCTAGGAGACCTGATCATCAGGGGATTGAATGTAATGGATAAAAACCTAATTTTATCCGGAGCCATCCCAGCGGCCATTTTAGCCATTGTCTTTGATTTTCTATTGAAAAAGCTGGAAGACAAGGTCACCCCAAAAGGGTTGAAATCTTGAATGAAATTGTAAGGCAGGGTCTTGGCGAAGGAGATCCTGCCTTGTTTTTAATGATAGAAGAAAAGTAATTGACCCCCATGCTTTGTTGGGCTCATTTATGTTTTGGGCCGCAATTTCGGTCACGACCAATCACAGGTCCCAAAGTCCTAAAAGATAGCGTAACGGACCCATAGTGATTAAATGTAAAGTCTCCTTTGAAAATATATCATTTATAAATTAATCGATTAAAAAACCACTTTACAAAATTTAAAAAGATGATAAAATGGAGGTTAATTCCAATAGAGATTTAGTAAATTGGAGGAACGATCCGTCATTTATATTAGTATGGGAATAGAAGAGAGAATAATGTCCAAATTTCTTTACCACCTCAGGCTTTTTATATTAGTAAATTAGAAATAAAAGCTTTATTAGTAGTTAGATTGTATGATATTTTTCTTATAAGCTGTAGAGGGTTGCGCTTTACGGCTTCTTTCTTGATATTTTTAAGATCTATTGGTTATCCGGGGAGGTGAAACAATCATGAATAAGCAAGAATTTCTTCAAGAGATTAAGGGACAACTCATTGTTTCGTGTCAGGCTCTTCCCGGAGAGCCTTTACATGGCGCAGAATTTATGTCGAAAATGGCGATAGCGGCTAAAATGGGCGGAGCTGCAGCGATTAGAGCGAATTCGATAGCGGACATAAAAGCGATTAAGCAAGCAACGCAACTCCCTATGATTGGTCTAATTAAGCAAAACTATCCCAATTGCCCAGTGTATATAACTCCTACCTTAAAGGAAGTTCAAGCTCTCATTCATGCAGGAGTCGATGTCATTGCATTGGATGCAACCAAACAACAGCGTCCAAATCATGTAACCCTAAAAGAAATAATTGAATATATACGAAAACATAGTCATTGTTTGATAATGGGAGATATATCGACATGTGAGGAAGGCATTTATGCAAGTGAATGTGGAGTAGACCTTATTTCCACGACATTATCAAGCTATACCGAATATACGAAAGATCGATCTATTCCCGATTTTCCATTACTTGAATCACTTGTAGGGGTTGTGGAAATTCCGATTATTGCGGAGGGAAATATTAAAACACCTGGAGAAGCAGTAAAGGCTCTGGAATTAGGCGCCCATGCTGTCGTCGTAGGATCAGCTATCACAAGGCCCCAATTGATTACAAAAGATTTCGCTGACGCTCTAAAGGTCTCCAATAAAAGCTTGGATAAAAAGTAAAATTTTTTCATCTAAAAACTTTACGAGAGAGAGATTATCTTGATGACAACAAAACAAACCATTAATCCAGAAGTTATGATTGCAAGTATCTATGATTCGTTAACAAAGTCTGAACAAAAGGTTGCTGACGTTGTGAAAGCGCGTATGAATGAATCTGTTTACTGGTCCGTTTCCGATTTGGCGGAATATGCAAATGTAGGAGAGACAACCGTTATTCGCTTTTGTAGAAAACTAGGTTATAAAGGATACCAAGATTTTAAGCTTGCAGTAGCACAAAATAAAGTGGATTCTAATCGCCAAGAGGTTGGAGAGATCGATGAATCCGATAGTATGGAGGTCTTAGCGCAAAAGATTACAGCCGAAAATACTACTACGATCGAAAATACGTTGCAACTCATTCAATCGCAAAATATGGAGCAAGCTTGCCAGAAGATTATCCATGCCAATAAACTATTTCTCTTTGGGGTAGGGGCTTCGGGAATTATGGCTCAGCAAGCACAATATCGATTTATGAGATTGGGCTTTCATGCAGAGTCAGCAACAGACTCCCATATCATCGCAATGAATTGTGCACTCGCAACTAAGGGAGATGTTGTGATTGGTATTTCAAGGTCGGGGAGTACGAAGGATCTCATTGATGCACTTGAAATCGCCAGCCATAATGGGGCGTTTATTATTTGTATTACAAATCATTTAAAATCACCTATAACAAAATACGGTGATATTGTCTTACTGACCTCATCAAAAGAAAGTCCATTACATGGCGGAGCCTTTTCCTCATTAATTTCCCAAATGCATGTATTAGATATAATGACAAGATACATTGAGATTCGGGAAAAGGATCGTTCTATCAATGCTCTACAAAAAACAGCAAAAGCAGTAGCTAATAAGTTATATTAAGTCATCCGAACTCTGATTCCATAAAAAATATCTTGTTAAAACGGAGGGGAAAATGAATAAAATCATTTATGTTCCATTAGATGAACGTCCTTGCAATTACCGATACCCACAGGCATTAGCGAAAATGACTGATTTGGACATGCTCATACCAGATAAGTCTATGTTAGGGGATATGAAAAAGCCTGCTGATACGGCTGCGTTACAAAATTGGGTAGAAGAAAATGTAAAAGGCGCCAGTCATTTGATTGTTTCTATTGATATGTTCGTTTATGGCGGGATTGTGCCTTCTCGGATCCATTCATTAACATATGAGGCTTGCTTGGAAAGATTATCCACTTTAAAGTCGATCAAGGAACAAAACCCTTCCATTAAAATCTTTGCTTATGATTTAATCATGCGCGTACCAGCTTATAGCAGCAGTGAGGAAGAACCAGATTACTATGAAGAATATGGGGAAAAAATCTTTCGTATGGGCTGGCTGTATGATAAAAAAAACCAAAATATTTTAGATAAGGAAGAAAAACTGGAACTCACAAAAATTGAACGCGACATTCCAATCGATGTTCAAAAGGATTTTATAAACCGTAGAAAAAATAATTTTTCCATAACGAAGGAAGTGATAAACTTAGTGGCATCTGATATCATCGATTATTTAATTGTTCCTTTAGATGATAATGCCCAATTTGGCTTTTCGCCAAAAGAGCAACGCGCATTAATGTATGAGGTGGATCGCCGGAACCTCCTGGATAAGGTGAATATTTATCCAGGAGCTGATGAGATTGGTTGTACTTTATTTGCTAGGGTTTTTTGTGAAACCTATCAATATATACCAGAGATTTTTATTCGGTATTCTTCTACAAAAGGTCCATTTATGATTCCTAAATATGAGGATCGTCCACTTTCAGAAAGTATTAAATCACATATAACGGCTGCGGGTGGCGTCCATGTACATAATGAGGAAAAAAATCATTTTATTTTAATGGTTTATTCACCTGCGATTGCCCAGAGGGAAATGGCTCAATCTGGCTTTAAAGTTGAGCAAAGACATCGAACCTATTTTTCAGAAGTGAATATTCGGGAGTTTGTACAGGCGATGAACTGGTATTTGGGCAATCGGAAGAATATTGCATTGGCTGATGTTGCCGTAACAAATGGCGCCGATCATTCACTTATGCAACTTTTAGAGAAAAAGGAAATGTTTGAGCAGCTCATGTCTTATGCGGGTTGGAACACAAATGGGAACACGATGGGGACGGTAATTGCTCATGCTATTATCGCTTCTTACTATAAGCAGACCGAGGTTAGGCTTTCCCCTGGACATGAAAAGGCGAGTAGAGAATTTTTTTATTCGCGGCTTGTGGAGGATTGGGGCTATCAATCAATTGTTAGAACTCATCTTTCCCAGCATATCCTTCCATCACTCGGGTTAACACCTCGATTTTTAAAAGATAAAGTGGTTGAAATAACAGGTCAGGTAGAGGATTTATTAAATCAGTTTATCGCCACCCATTTATCAGCTATAAAAGAAGGAGAAATTTCTTTAGAAGATGTGCATTTGCCGTGGAAAAGAATGTTTGAGGTTGGGTTTACTCTTAAGTTGGAATAGATGAATTACCTATTAAGGCATTAGAATTGCAATCGTTAAACCTCTGAAAAATGAAGGGAGTTTTAGTATGTTGCTAGACCGTTTAAATCAATAAGAGAACTCATCTTTACGACAGGAGGGTTTGGAAATGAAGATTCACTTTCTTGGAACGGCTGCCGCAGAAGGATGGCCCGGAATGTTTTGTCGCTGTGAATTTTGCCAAAAGGCAAAGGAATTGGGTGGGAAAAATATCAGAACTCGCTCATCGGCTATTATTGATAATATTCTAAAAATTGATTTCCCTCCGGATACGTATCATCATGTCTTGCGCGACAAGATAGACTTAGCAGCGATTGAGTACTTGTTTATAACACACACTCATTCGGATCATTTTCTACCGACGGATATTCAAAATCGTAGTCCAGTCATGGCTCATGGAGTAGATCGTCCACTACATATTTATGGTCATGATTTAGTAATACAAGGCTGTAAAGCGTCCATCAATTATAGGCAGGAGCTTTATGAATTACACCATATTCAACCGTTTCGATGTGTGCAGGTGGATGAACGTACGAAGGTCACCCCACTAATTGCCGATCATGATAAACATGAGACTTGTCTTCTCTATTTTATCGAAAAAGATGATAAAGCCATTCTTTACGGACACGATACAGGTTGGTTTCCTTTTGAAACGTGGGAATGGTTAGAAGGAAAATCATTTGATCTTGCTATCTTAGATTGTACTGGAGGTCCTTTACCAGGAAGGCGCAATCACATGAACAATGAAGCTGTGATTGAGATGAACGATATTTTTCGTCAAAAGGCAATGTTGCGTGAGGGTGGGATAGTTATTGCGACCCACTTTTCCCATAATGGAGGGATGCTTCACGAGGAGTTGGAGAGGTTTTTCTCAAGATATGACATTTTAGTAGCCTACGATGGCATGGTATATCACGTTTAATATTATCGGGGAGAGAATTATAATTGAAAAAAGATAGTTCTAAAAACAGGAAATCTAGCGTTATGTGTAGGTGATGGATGGGGCATTGAATACTTCGATTGAGAAATATAATGGCTTGAGTCCAGGACAGATCGTTTCTATAGTAAAAGGAAAAAAACCACTCATCGTCTACGCCTAGAATTTGATATTAAAGAAAACTATCCCTGAAGATATGGAAAATCAATTTTACAGTTTGAAGGAGACACTTTAATGAATAAACAAGAATTATCAGCAAATATCGTCATCGTCGGTGGCAGTCTAGGTGGTTGTGCAGCAGCTTTGGCGGCATGTAAGTTGGGATTTAGGGTCATCATGACAGAGGAAACGAAATGGATTGGTGGGCAACTGACAAATCAGGCTGTTCCACCTGATGAACATCGCTGGATTGAACAGTTCGGGTGTACACGTAGTTATCGCAGTTTTCGGAAAAATGTGCGCCAGTATTATCGCCATCACTTTCCATTGAGTGAAGAGGCAAGAAAAGTGACATTTTTGAATCCGGGAAATGCGAGTGTTAGCCGCATTTCTCATGAGCCCAGGGTAGCACTCGCTGTTCTAAGGGGTATGTTGGCACCCTATCTTCATAGTGGGAAACTTACAATCATGGAAGAAACAAGGATAAAATCTGCGGAAACGGATGGAGATACTGTATCGGCGGTTGAGGTTGAAAACCTTTGCACACAAAGGAATTTTGTGCTCACTGCTGATTATTTTTTAGACGCTACCGATATGGGGGATGTTTTACCGCTGGCCAAGGTAGAATATGTGACAGGCGCCGAATCACAAAAGGATACTGGTGAACCCCATGCTTTAGTGGGAGAGGCGGATCCGATGGAGATGCAGGCAATCACTCACTGCTTTGCCATCGATTATGTAGAGGGTGAAGATTTCACGATTACCAAGCCAAAGGATTATGAATTTTGGCGACAATATCAAGCACCATTTTGGCCAAACAAACAGCTTGATTGGACAGGCGTAAGTCCAATTACTTTAGATCCAGTCACATATGGATTTTTTAAAGAAGAGGATAAGTTTTCTCTCTGGGAGTATCGAAGATTAGTTGATCAATCTAATTTTTTAGAAGGTCTATATGACAGTGATATTTCCCTTATTAATTGGCCACAAAATGATTATTGGCTGGGGTCGATTATCGATGTAAGTGAGGAAGAAAGGAAAAAGCATTTAGAAGGGGCCAAACAATTAAGTTTATCGTTATTATATTGGCTACAAACGGAGGCACCTCGCCCAAATGGCAAACAAGGTTATCCAGGCTTACGCTTGCGACCAGATGTAGTCGGAACAGAAGATGGATTGGCGATGTTTCCTTATATACGAGAATCACGAAGACTCAAGGCTGAATTTACCGTTCTTGAGCAGCATGTTAGCACAGCTGTAAGGGGGGAAGCAGGCGCGGAGGTTTTTAAGGATAGTGTCGGAATTGGCAGTTATCGTATCGATCTCCATCCGAGCACAGGACTTCGTTCTTTTATTGATATTTCCAGTCTTCCTTTTCAAATTCCATTGGGCAGTCTTATTCCTGTTAGAATCAACAATTTGTTACCCGCCTGTAAAAATTTAGGAGTTACCCATATTACCAATGGTTGTTACCGTTTGCACCCTGTTGAGTGGAATATTGGGGAAGTGAGTGGATATTTGGCTGCTTATTGTTTGCGAAATAAGCTAGAACCCCGTCAAGTACGAGATGACGAGAAGTTATTAAAGGACTTTCAGATGTTGCTTGTGAGCGAGGGAATTGAACTTGAATGGCCATCGATCGGTCCTGTTTAGGCGGCTAATGTGAAAATTACACAATGACTAACTAAGTCCTTTTGGGAATCAGAAAAAATTGACACTCCCACACATAGTGCCATTCTTAGGCGTGGGAGTCTCAAAGGGAGGTTGAGCATTGATGTCTGAAGAATTACTTAAAAATGATACTAATTTTCATTTTGATCACGATTATTTTATCAATCCGCAGCCATTTGAATCGATTATCTTATATCAAATTGGTGATTTAAGTTGCAAAGGGGGATATGTTGTTCATGAACATAAGCAACTTTGCTATGAAATTAGTTATATTGTTTCCGGGACTGGACTTTTTACAGTGAACAAGAAGAGTTATCCGGTTCAAGAGGGAGACATTATTTTAAATGTACCGAACCAACTTCATAGAATTAATGCGGATGAGATAGATCCATTCCGATTTTTTTATATGGGATTTGGCTTTTCGAAAGGGATGGATGAAAATGATCCGCTTTTTCTTATTAAAAAAATGTTTGATAAGGAACAACAATCTATAGTACGAGATCATCTTGGTATTGACCTTCCGTTTATTCATATTTTTAAAGAATTGATTAATTTAGACCAATATTCCACCCATATGATGGGTATGTATTTACGGCAAATTATCGTCATGGTTTTTCGGAATTTCCAGAAGAGTTTGTCCATTGATTATGATCCTCAAAGTAATACCAATAAAACGGAACAAATTGTCTACAGGGTGATCAATTATATCGATTCCTATCTCCTTCAAATTGGCGATCTCACAGAGATTTCAAGTCAGTTACACTATAATTATTCATATCTGTCCCGAATATTTGCAAAAGAAATGGGAATAACGATTCAAGAGTATTATAACCGTAAACGATTTGATAAGGCTGTTGAGTGGCTGAAAAGTGGAGACTGGAATGTGACACAGGTAGCCGAGAAACTTCAATACCAATCCATCCATTCGTTCAGCAAAGCTTTTCGAAAAAACTTCGGTGTATCCCCAACTGAATACCAAACTTTATTAGGAAGGGCAAAAAAGGAACAATACAACATCAAAAAGGGATAAACCTTTCATGTCAAAGCTTTGTTATGATAAAAATACGATGCAGATAGATATGGGGACAATGTTGTAGAAGAAGGAGGTGTATATATATTTATCTGAGTAGTTATTCAATTCAGTTTACTGATCATGCTTAAGCTCTTTTAAAGCGATGACTGGAATATGTTAAAGGAGATGAAGCGAGTGAATATGAAGATAAAGAAGTGGTATTTATTGGGGTTGATGCTTTTTCTTAGCATGACATTGATT
The DNA here is from genome assembly GCF_022867885.1 of Lederbergia sp. NSJ-179. GTDB lineage: Bacteria > Bacillota > Bacilli > Bacillales > Bacillaceae_C > Lederbergia. Next base: position 27,141 of record NZ_JALIFP010000032.1, read on the forward strand.
TTCGGTTGTTCTTCAGATACGGCTGGGGAGAAAGACAATTCAAAAGAAGTACCGGGGAAAAAGGCCGAAGACACTGAAGGAGGAAGTGGAGAAGAGAATACACCACTTGATCCATGGGCCTATGATGGAGATCCTGTGACACTAAAAATGATGATTTGGATAGATGATGAGACTTTTAGAATAAGGTATAAAGATAAAATAGAGGAGATATTTCCGGAAATCACTTTAGAATTAATTAGCGGTGGCGACAGTGAGGAACAATTACAGGAACTCTTTGCTAAAGGAATCATGCCAGATATTCATATTGGAAAACCTAGGGCAGATCTTGTGAAACCGCTTGATTTTCTAGAGCCAATTGATGACTATATCGAGAGGTCGGGATTTGATTTAAGTATTTTTCAAGAAGGAATCGTTGAAAACTTACGTGCCAGTGACCCTACTGGTGAAGGGCATTTATATGGATTACCTGTAGAAAATAGTGTTCGAACACTGTTCTACAACAAAGATATCTTTGATTTATTCGGTGAGCCCTATCCTGAAGATGGGATGACCTGGGATGAAGTACTAGAATTGGCGAGTCGATTAACACAGGAGCGAAATGGTGTTCAATATCGGGGGTTAGCGCTTGATCCTGTTCACACGCCTTTTATGCAATTAAGTGTTCCAGGTACAGATCCTAAGACGGGAGAAATCCTATTTGTAAATGATCCTAATACGAAAAAATCTTTTGATTTGCTGGATAAATACCGAAATGTTCCGAATATAATTAACACAAGTGATACACCTGACGGCTTTCATGATGGTCCGCGTAATATTGCGATGAGTATTTTGAATGCCCCATGGTTTGAATTATTAGCACGGGAGGAAGGATTTAATTTTGATATGACCACTGTCCCGACATGGGAGGATCTTCCGGATATTGCACCGACTTGGGGGGCATTACCTTTAAATATTACGAAGCATAGTAAGCATAAGGATGCAGCATGGTCCGTCATTGCCTACTTAGCATCAGAGGAAGGGCAAATTCATTTATCACAAGCGGGCAGTCCCCCCGTTATCGAAAATCAAACTGCGTTTGAACAATTTACAGCAAATAGTATAAAGGATCGGGATCAACCCTTTCATGCAACGGCACCGTTCAAACAGTCATTGGCTCCATTACCACCTTATTCAAAATATGATGAGCAATTTGAGCCATTTATGAGTACAAAAGCAAAGGAATTTTTAACCTCTGATCAAGATGTTGTCACCTATATCCGTGAAATGGGGGAGGAATATGCAGCGGTTGTTGAAGAGATAAAGGCTCAAGAATAGAAGTAGCCAAAGGGCTTACCTTTTTGCAGAAAAATTTAATGCCAGCAGGAAAAAGATTTACTAAGCTTCTTGGATAGATGAAGATTGGCAACGCTTCCGGAAATTGTCAATCATGGAGAATTCAAGCGGGATTTACCTTGAATTATAGTATATTAGTCAGAGTATTGGAGGTTTTCAGAAATGAAGAAAGTGAAAGTGGCTGTGATTGGCTGTGGGACAATAGCACCAAGCCATATAAATGCTTACACTGCAAACGAACGGACGGAAATCAAATACCTTGTAGATATTCGGCCCGAGCGTGCTGAAAAATTGGCAGAGAAATTTAATGTGCCAATTACAGCGGATAATTTTAGGAAGATACTAAATGATGAAGAAGTAGAAGCTGTATCGATTTGTACGCCAAATGATACTCATGCAGAAATCGCGGTTGCGTGCTTGGATGCAGGAAAGCATGTGTTATGTGAAAAGCCTGCCGCTATAAATATGGACCAAGTAAATGAAATGAAGGCGGCTGCTGACCGCAATAATCGGATTTTGAATATTGGTGTTGTCAACCGTTATAACACGGCGGTTAATAGGATTAAAGATATGATTGATAATGGGGAACTCGGTAAAGTGTATCATGTTTATTGTTCTTTCCGTGCCCATCGGTCTATCCCGGGGCTTGGAGGACCATTTACAACGAAGTCTAAGTCAGGTGGAGGAGTCTTAATTGACTGGGGTGTACATTATCTTGATTTGATTTTTTATAGTTTAGGCCAACCGAAAATACTCACCGTATCTGGAACAGCCCACAGTGAATTGGCAAAGAATATGAAGGACTATACCTATATCAATATGTGGGCGGGACCGCCTGATTATAATGGAACCTATGATGTAGATGATTTTGTAACAGGTTTGATACGGACATCAGGACCAACGATCAGCTTAAATGGGGCATGGGCACAAAACATCGGAGAAGAAGCGACGTTTGTTGAATTTCTTGGAGATAAGGCAGGCATCAAATGGCAATACGGCGGGGACTTTAAAATTTATTCCGCTAAAGATGGCGTCTTGTATGAAACGATTCCCTCTTATTCTAAAACAGACATGTTCTATGATGAAATTGATGGATTTATTCAATCTGCGATGAATCATGTAAAAAGTCGATCAAATATAGACAATGTGCTTGTAACCTCACAGGTGATGGAAGCTTTGTATACATCTTCAGAAAAGGAGAGAGAGGTTGTTTTATAATGAAAAAGATTGGTTTTATCGACTTTTATCTTGACGAATGGCATGCGAACAATTACCCAACTTGGATTAAGGAAAATGTGAAAGAAACGGGTCGGGATGTAGAAGTTGCTTATGCATGGGCAGAGACAGATCTTGAAGGTGGTTTGGATACAGCAAGCTGGTGTGAAAAGCAGCAGGTACAAGCACTTTCTTCGATTGAAGAGGTCGTGGAGAAGTCGGATTACCTGATTGTTTTTTCCCCGGATCATCCAGAACACCATGAACGGTTGGGGAAGATCCCGCTAATGTCCGGGAAGCCCGTTTATATGGATAAAACATTTTCGCCTAATTTAGAAACAGGGAAACGGATGTTTGAACTTGCTGAACAATATAGTACGCCTTTATATTCTAGTTCAGCCTTACGGTTCTCCAAGGAGTTTTCCGATTTTAAAAGGATCAATAAGCAATTGGAATACGTGGCGACTACAGGGCCCGGCACTTATAAAAACTATGCCGTCCATCAATTTGAAATGATTGTAGCGTTGATGGGAGTCGGGGGAAATCGTGTGAAAAGCTTGTCAACGAAACATACCAATCTGCTTCATATTGAATACGAAAACGGTAGAAAACAGGCTTCGTTCTCACAAATGCAGCATGCCGATTTTCAAGCTCATTTACAATTTGATAATGGAGAGGGTATATGGATTTCCCAATGTTCTGATATGTTTCCTAGATTAATCGATTCAGTCCTTACTTTCTTTGAGTCAGAAGCTTCTCCTGTTTCGAAAGCGGAGACATTGGAAGTGATGGCTCTGCTGGATGCTGGTAAAAAGGCATTGGAGATGAGAGATACTTGGATCAATGTTAAAAGTTGAAGTGGGGATTTGACTTTAACTTTTTATCATGTGACGATTTGAAACACTTTAAATCAAATGCAAGAAGTCGGCTTTGAAATGTGACAACATTATTTCTGAATGCGAGAAGTCAGCTTTGAATTATAAGAACAAATCTCGAAATACGAGGACATTGCTCCGAATTGTGAAACATCATCTCGTTTGATGAGAATCCTGCTTCGAAGCATCACGGGGGACTCTGCGTTAAAATTTGGATATTAAAAGGGGGTTATGAAAATGTCTGTAATTAGAAAAGATGCAAGCGTATTCCTTATGTTCATTTTCTTTATGCTACTTTTTGCCGCCTGCTCCAATCAATCAGGGACAGATTCTAAAGGAAAACAAAATGAAAATGGTGCAGATAAAACGGACTTATCTGAGGAGAACAAAACTCCGGTTACAATCAAAATTGCCTATGCTTTTGGAGAAGAATCCTTTCACGGGAGATTTGATCATATTGATAAAAAATTAGAAAATATTGAAATTGAGTATGTCCCCTATGAAAATACATTGGAGTCGCTTCAAGAAATTTATGCTAATAATGTAAAGCCGGATATCATTATCCAATATAACGATATGACCCCAGTCAAAGAATTAGATGTGATCGAGCCTATCGATGATTTAGCTGTGAAACATGGTTTAGATCTAGATACGTTGCGTCCCTCCCTTGTGGCCTATATTCGTTCGCTTGATGAGGAAGGGAGAATGATTGGCTTGCCAGATGGCTCCTCACATGTTGCTCTTTATTACAATAAAGAGATATTTGATTTATTTGGGGTAAAATATCCAGATCCAAATAAAAGTATGACTTGGGAAGAGGTGTTTGCATTAGCGAAACAAATGACAGGTGAAAGAAATGGTATAAACTATGTTGGCTTTGAGTTTGCTTGGGGCAATACAGCAGCCGGTGCTCAAATGCCGTTAAGAGAGTTTGCAATCAATATGACCGATCCTGAAACAGGAGAATTTTTATTTGATGAACGACCAGAATTCAAGCAATATTTTAATATGATGGATACCTTCTACAATATCCCTGATATTTATGATCCGGAAACAGAAGGCTCTTGTCTCTTTTGTGAAAAAAGAGCGGCCATGTCGCTTGCTTCCAATTTGTTCCTGAATGAGGCAATGGGGAATCTGGAAGATCAAGAAAGCTTGGATATGTTACCAACGCCTGTCTGGGCGGATGCGCCAGACACAACACCCTATTTAGGTTCGTCCCCGATGATTATTGCAAACTATAGCGAGCATAAAGATGAGGCTTTTCAAGTGTTAATGGAGTATATTTCACCCGAAAATCAATTAGAGATGGTACAAAATGGCTCTTCAGCCAGTGTACTAAGTGATCCAGCTATTCTTGAACAATTCGCAGCTAATAATCAATACTATGAAAATAAAAATCGAGATGCATGGTTTACAGGAGAACCGGCCCTATATGAAGAGATGCAAAGTCGGTGGGATATTTTTGTCGATATTGGCAGCGCTTTAAAGAAGCTGGCAGAGACAGATATTGACGTGAATACGCTTATGCGCGAATTGGAAGAAGAATCCAATGGGAAGATAAAGGAGGCGATGGAGCAAAAGTAATTTTTATCTTATATAAACTTGATAGGCTACTTAGCTGGTGTTACACCTTTGACTAATTGCCTTTCTTTGTGGAAAGGCAATTTCAATAGTGGAATATACATTAAAATAGTTCAAGTTTGTTTTGTTCAAAATCAATAAGGAAATGAGCAGATAGGGAAGTGTAATAAATGGTTTATGGCATCGGCTTAGATATAGGTGGTACGAAAGTGGCAGCGGGGATTGTCAGTAGCGATGGTGAGGTTCTTTTTAAAAAAACAGTTCCAACCCCGGAGATGGGAAAAGAGGAAATCCTCACTTTAGTAAAGACAATTATTTTGGAATTAATAGAGTGGGCTGATTCTCACAAAGTCAGGCTTGAAGGCATCGGCATCGGGACGGCTGGGCAGGTGGATTTTAATAAAAGGAAAGTGATCTCAGGTACACCGAATATCCAGAATTGGAATGGCGTTAACCTGCAGGAGGAAATTACCGTTTACACCGATTTACCTGTTTTCGTCGATAATGATGTGAATGTATTAGCGTTGGCTGAACATAGATTTGGCGCTGCGCAAGGTTATCAAGAAGTGATCTGTTTGGCTTTAGGAACAGGGATTGGTGGCGGCATTCTTACAAAAGGAGAGTTGATCAGGGGTGCTTGGGGTGGTGGCGCTGAACTTGGCCATATGTCGATTGATATCCATGGAGAGGCTTGTAATTGCGGACTTCGTGGCTGCTTAGAGACCTACGCCTCCGGAACTTGGATTGCCAAAAGAATGCAGAAAGCTCGCGAGGAAAAGGGGCTTCCTACAAATGTGACGAGCAGAGATGTTTTTTTACTCTATCAAAATGGTGATCTGCTGGCTACTCAAGTGATTGAGACAATGATTCATGGTCTTAGCTATGGCATTGTGAACCTTATTCACTTATTTAATCCACAAGTAGTCGTTTTGGGCGGTGGGGTCATGAGTAAGGGGCAATGGATTATTGACTTGGTGAACAAGAAAATAAGCACAATGGGAATGCGATCATTGGTGGATAGCGTGGAATTAAAACTTTCCGAACTTGAGAATGATTCAGGTTTAATTGGTGCCGCCATGCAAGCATGGTTGTATAACAAAAAAGCCTAATGTAAAGGAATTATTTCCTTGAAAAGCCATGACGAATGATCATGGCTTTTCAAGGATTTTTTACATCCCCTTTCCTGCATGATTTTGACGGGAGTGGTTTTTATTTTTCACTTTTTTTGAGCCGCTTAAAGGTTCAGGCTGTCCTGAACGGTTGGTATTGTCTTTATGTTGATTTTTCGCCATTATGCTTACCTCCAATCGACTTTCATTGAGATTCTAAAATTATATTTTCCTCATTAAGCTTAAATTATGAAAAATAAGCCCCTTCCTCTAGCTAAAAAATAAAAATCAGTAAGAGTGATGAATAGCTTAGAAACATGTATAATTTAGTCAATAAATCGTTGCGTAAGAAAGGATGTCATCATGATGAGCTCATTAATAGAGGAAACAAGAGCAGGATTAGTTGAAAATATTCATGACGGGTTGATCTGTGGGGTAAATGATCAATTTCAGACGCTATATCAAGTGGGGGATGTGGAGCAATATGTTTATTATCGTTCAGCCGCTAAACCGATTCAGGCTATTCCAGCTTTTATGACAGGTGTGAAGGAAAAATATCAGCTAACAGATGAAGAAGCTACTTTATTTACAGCTTCTCAGCGTGGAGAGCCTTATCATATCGCGGCTTTGGAGTCCTTACTAAAGAAAATACCAGTAGCAGAAACGGATTTGCATTGTGCAGCATCGCTTGCTTTAAATTCAGAGCCTAGAGATGAAATGATTCGAAATCGACAACAAAAGAGAAGATTATACCATAATTGTGCAGGAAAACATCTAGGGTTTCTTGCAGTATGCCGGGAGTTAGGGTATCCGCTTGAAGGTTATTGGAAAATTGATCACCCACTACAACAGAAAATCACAGCCATTCTTTCGAACTTGGCTGAAATTTCTATCGACAAAATTAAAGTAGGAATTGATGGCTGCGGTGTTCCGGTCTTTGCTATCCCGCTTAAGAATATGGCGATTACATATTTGAAGCTTGCCTGTCCGGATTTAATTGAGGATAAAGAAATACGAAAAGCTGTTATCCAAATAACAAAATTAATGAACGAAAATCCCAATATTGTCGCCTCTGAGCATTTTGTCTGCTCTGTTTTATTAAGAGATTCGAATATCGTCGCAAAAGGCGGGGCGCAAGGTGTCTACTGTTTCGGTTTAAAAAAGGAAAGAATCGCTTTTGCATTAAAGGTATTAAGCGGTTCGGAAGAAGTGTGGCCGAACATTTTAGTCTCCATCTTGGAGCAAATTGACTACAGCAATAAAAATACGATCGCGTCCTTGAAGGAGCTGCGGCCAAATATTGTAAAGAATGATGCAGGAATAGAAGTAGGAAAAGTAGAAACAGTGTTTTCACTGTAAAATAAATGCAGGGGGCAATATACGTGCAAATTGAAGTGATTGTGCAAAATTTTGCAGATGCGATAAAGGCTGAGGAATTGGGGGCAGACCGACTGGAACTTGTTTCCGGAATAGAAGAAGGGGGCCTAACCCCAAGTTATGGTGTGGTAAAAAGTGTGCTTGACCATGTTTCCATACCGGTTCAAGTCATGGTCCGCCCTCATGGTTATAGCCATATTTATTCGGATAATGAAATAAAAGTGATGCTGGAAGATATTAAGTATTTGTGTGAAGCAGGGGTGAAAGGAATCGTAATTGGAGCGATTCAGTCTGATCATACGCTTAATCTTTCGTTTGTCGAATCTATCATTCACGCACATCCAGACTTGGATATCACTTTTCATCGGGCTTTTGACGAAGTTCGGTCATTGACAGAAGCGTATGAAGCATTAGTTCCATATAAAGAACATGTAAAACGCATCTTAACATCTGGTGGAAAGCCTTCATGTTCGGAAGGAATCAAAGCATTACAATCATTAGTACAGCTTTCAAAGAGACAAAATGGTCCAGATATTCTTTTAGGTGCAGGACTGCATCCCGGTAATATCGAGGAAATCCACGTACAAGTTGGTGCTTCCCAATATCATTTTGGCAAGGGCGTGCGTGTAAATAATTCCTTTGCGAACACCTTTGATGTAGAAAAAATGCGGGTGCTTCAAAAAGTATTACAATCATCCCGTTAAGCGGATTTTAAAATTGTTTGTACTTGAGGAATAAAAACCAACTGGATGTTCCTGCAATCGGAGTGCAAGTACGAAAGTGTCCCTAACGAGGTTGGCTGAGCCCGAAACGGGATAAAATCCCTAAACAGGTAACAACGACAAGGTTGGCTGAGCCCGAAACGGGATAAAATCCCTAAACAGGTAACAACGACAAGGTTGGTTGAGCCCGAAACGGGATAAAATCCCTAAATAGGTAACAACGACAAGGTTGGCTGAGCCCGAAGCGGGATAAAATCCCTAAACAGGTAACAACGACCAAGTTGACTGTGCTCCGAAATTGGTTAATTTCCCGAACAGTCCCCAATCCAGAGAATAACGTCAATAAATTTTACATACCTCTTGCGTTGCATTGCATTAAATTTATAGTCTATTATTAAATCAATCCATTTGATTAATGATTCTCTTCTGACTAAAATTAAATATAATATTTTGCGCAAGATCAATAATGTTTTTGAAGGAAAGGGTAAATTATATGAAGCTGGGAAAAGTGTCTAATAGCCAAATGATTAAGGAGATTAATCAGCAGAAGGTGTTACGCCTCATCTATACAGAAGGTCCCATCGCACGAGTTGATTTAGCGGGGAAGACGGGTCTGACTCAACAAACGATTACGAATATTGTCAATCGCTTGCTTAGTGAGAATTTAATTTTAGAAACAACTCCTACATCTAATGGGGGACGAAGACGCCCGATTCCACTTGTGATTAATAGTCGTAATATGTATGCGATCGGCATAGAGCTTGCGATTAAATATGTGCGTGGCACCTTGATGGACTTTCAAAACAACAGTGTGAAAGAAGTAACCGAATTTGTTCCTCGATATGAAAATGAAGAACATCCCATGGAATACATTTTTAAGGTGATTGATCAATTGCTTGAACATGTGCCTGATCAAGAAGGGTTAAAAGGGATCGGCTTTAGTATTCAGGGATTAGTCAATTCAAACAAAGGGACGGTCATTTATTCCCCAGGTTTGCGCTGGCGGGATTTTCCATTAAAGAAAAAGTTGATGGATCGATATGGACTTCCTATTTATTTAGAAAATGATGCGAACTTATTAGCGATTGTTGAAAGTTTAAATGGAAAGCTTGCCTCTTCCGAACAAAGCATTGTTTTTAAATTTGATTATGGGATTGGGAGTGCCATGGTGATCAATAGACAGCTACTGCATGGGGCCAATTATGTGGCCGGAGAACTGGGGCATTATAAAGCTTTTACTGGTAGCGATGCGATCGCCTGTCACTGTGGAGCAAAAGGGTGTTTAACAACTTTTGCGTCGATAAGTGGCTTGAAACGAAATGCCGGGTTTACACTGGAGGAATTTAGTAAGAAGGTTCGAGCCAATGACCTAGAAACCATGGAATTGTTTGAAAAAATACAAGGGGCAATTGCAAAGGCGATTGCGAATGTCATTACGCTATTTAATCCAGAGCATATTTTATTTACAGGTAGATTTATGGATAAAATAGGTGATCTGTTGATCCCGCTCATTAAAAAAGAGGTATTAGCATTGATCCCAGATTCCTGTAGAAATGTAAAAATAATTGTTTTAGATGAAACCCCCGATGAATCAAGATCTGCTGCTGGTCTAGTGATGAATCATTTCTTCAATGTTCCTTTTAATGAATTCTACTAATCTTATTTATTAAGGGACATAGGTTACGATGAATTACTCCCCCACTTCATTTTCTAAGAAAAATTTAAGGTGGGGTTAATCCACTGTTACAGACTTTATATTCAAAAGGTATTATATGAATATATTTGAATATAAATATTTCAAGATCCCACCTTTAGTGCTATACTTGTATTATAGATCGTCCGTATCGAAGGTGATTTTTGTGTTTAAACGGTCAGAATTTACGAAACGTACATACAACATACATATTCTGTCGACAAGAGGACAGCCAACACACTTATTCAAACAGCCAAAGGCAGACTGAAAGCATTGAAAGAGTTGAAGGCGGTTGAGGAAGCGAATCTGCACACAAAGATTTCCGTCATGGAGAAACGGATTGCGAAGGTAACAGAGCAGGTGGAAGAACGCAAAGAGAACGTTCGTATCAACAAAGCAACTGAAAAGCAATTAGATCGTTACCGACGATTAAAACAGGAATTGTGGCAACGCAAGCAAAAGCTCAATAGGATGAAGCAACAACTTGTGACATACGAAAAACGTGATGAACTCGAAGTATTCCCTCTTTGTTGGGGAAGCAAGCGACTATTCAACGCTCAATATTGGCTAGAAGAAAATGGTTTTCGTTCGCACGAAGGCTGGCGCAATACCTTCCGTAACAAGCGGGATAGTCAAATCAATTTTGTTGGCTCAAAAGAAGAGAGCTATGGAAATCAAAACTTTCAATTAAGGTATGACGAAAATACTGGTTTCTTCCATGCCCAAATTCGCAAGGATTTAGGGTTGATGATAAACGACAAGGACAAGTATATCTACTTAGAAAATCTGACGTTCAACCATCATCGAGACATATTGATCCATATTCTTCAAGCACACAAAGTGAAGGATACAGCGAACGAAACCCCCTTAACATTTCGAATCCTAAAACGTGGTCGCAAGTGGTATCTTCAAGTGATTTTCACTTGGGTAACAGATGATATCATTGCCAAAACAACTGCAGGATACGGTGCCTTTGGTTTTGACTACAACGATGGTTTCATCAGCTCGTCTGAAACAGATGCCTATGGCAATCTCATTCAACTTCGCCATTACCCACTTCGTTATCATGGCACAGGAAACCATGCGAAATCAGAAATTCAACAAGTCATTTCAACCATCGTCGCACTAGCGAAAGAGCAAGGAAAGCCAATCGTCATGGAAGACTTAAACTTCAAGAAAACGAAAGCGAAGATCGCTAAAAAGGCCAATACAGCGTACAATAAGATGATTCATGCGTTCGATTACTCACGTTATAAGCAAGTGATGGAGAATGCGTGTCATCGTCAAGAAGTGCCATTCATCCTCGTCAATCCTGCTTACACAAGCCAGATCGGGATGGAGAAATACGGACTCAGAATGAAATTGAACCGCCACCAAGCGGCAAGTTATATCATTGCCAGAAAAGGTCAAGGTTATATAGATCGATTGAAGAAAAAGCCAAAGAAAGCCAAGAAAGAGAAAGTTAGTTAAAGAACAAAAGCGCAAGCACCCGTTTAGCGACGTACAAACTTTTATAATAAGGATGAAAAGGTTCAAAGGCTAAATAAGCGCCTTCCTGGCACAATGCCTTTGTTACCAACATCCTGTTGGCCTGAGATAAAGGAAACACAGTGAGCCACGAAAAGCGGAAGGCGAACTGATGTTGACTTACGCAAGCAGGCACCGAAAGTTTGCTAGTCGCTGGGCGCTGGAGCTGGACGACAAACCTTATCCACAAGCTAGGATTTTATAATACACTAAGCAACAAAAAACTCCTTATGAGAGAGTCTAGCCACCAAAGGATGACTATTCCCTTACTCATAGGGAGCGATAGAGTAACAAACCTCTTAATCTGCCGAACATTCATGATACAGGCAGGAGATGCGAGCAATCTTTAATCTCTGGGCGATATGGAAGTTGGCAGATAAGAGGATGCCTAACCGTTAGGGCAGGAGTGTATATATTCTAGTTAACGGTTTTCTAACGAATCGACTTTCTCTATCTTTAGTAGAAATCGTGATGGATCACCCAAAGGAATGAATAAGGTAGTAGTTGACAAGTGTTGTTAACATTTATATAATACATTGGAAGCGTATCCACTTTATTTATAGTGTATTAAAACCGTTAAAAACTTTTGTTCATATTTTGGGTAGAGAAGAAGAGAACCCTTAGAAAAGTTTAATGTTTTCCAATTTTTTGTTTGGACTTCATTATTCTTTTTGAGGGTTCTTTCTCTTTCAAGATAAGGAGAGTACTGGAGGTCGTTTACGTTGCCGCGCTTAGTGACCAGTAAACTTCTTGCTTTTCCTACAAGCACATAACAGCCCATCTTTAGTTTTTAACTAAGGGCTTATCTTTTTCATACATTTATGAATGACAGCTTAGAAAAAGAGGAACTAAAAAGGAGGTTTTACAGTGGAATTCTTCCACTTTTTATATGACAATTATATCTATGGTCATGGAGAGATGTTTATACGAGTTGTGATTAGTGCGATTCTTGGTTTTTTAATCGGATTAGATCGATCATTTAAAAGCAAGCCTGCCGGGATTAAAACCTATACATATGTCTGTGTGGCTTGTACACTGATCACCATAATTTCCATTCAAAGTGCCGAAATGTTGAGTCAACATAATAGTGGGAAAATGATGGATCCCATGAGGTTGGCAGCGCAAATTGTTTCAGGTTTAGGATTTTTAGGAGCAGGGATGATATTAAAGGATGGATTAAAGGTGAAGGGACTTACATCTGCTGCTATGATTTTATTTGCAGGAGGAGTGGGAATCGGAATTGGTGCGGGATTTTATGCGATTGTTATCTGTGCTGTTGTTGTGTCATTTTTGGTCACCAATATGGGGCTTTTACTAGAAAAAAATAAATTGGAAAGCCATAGAGAAACAGAAATTGATATTGAATCATAGTGAAAGAGGATGTTCAAAAAGTCCGGTAAAAAGACATAAGCGAATTTCTTCGTTGGCTTGTTTCTCCGCTCCTCGGAAAAGAAAACCACTTTTCCTTCGTGCGATGCGGATTCAGGGAAGCTTTCCTTGTGCTCATGTATTTAAAAGCAGACATTCCGCTGCTCGAAACTGCGCCGCCTCGAACTTCTTGGTCCTTTTTATCCTCCTTTTTGAACACGCACTGAAAGAGAATCAAGTCATATATGATGAAAAAATAAGTAATGTTATATAAAGGAGTTTTAATCATGACAAAAATATTTGCACATCGTGGGAGTTCTGGAACACATCCTGAAAATACAATCGCTGCTTTTCAAGAGGCCATCCGGCTTGGAGTAGATGGAATTGAACTGGATATTCAATTAACGAAGGATCATGAATTAGTCGTTATACATGACTATACACTGGACCGTACTACAAGTGGGAGTGGAAAAGTAGAGGATTATACAGTAGAGGAACTTAAAGCATTTGATGCCGGTTCAAAATTTTCATCTGAGTTTGCCGGTGAAACCATTCCTACTTTCCGTGAAGTATTAGCCTTGCTACAAGGTACAAATATTGAATTGAATATTGAAATTAAAAAGCGCGTTGAAGAAGATACAGGAATTGAGAAAAAAATGATTCGTGAACTCGAGGAATTTCATTACTTGCAGGAATCAATCATCTCCTCGTTTAATCATGATTCTCTTAAAAGAGTGATGGCCTTAAACCAAAATCTTGAATGTGCCATTCTATATACAAAAAAAATGGAGCAACCATGGCAGTATGCTACACATATAGGAGCCAAAGCTCTTCACACCTATCTCCCTGAAACAGACCATGAAATGATTATAGAGGCGCAACAAAATGGTTTTCCTGTAAGGGTGTTTACAATCAATAAAGATGAGGATTTGGAAAGCTTTTTCCAGGCAAAGGTAGCGGGTATTTTTACAGATTTTCCTGAAAAGGCGATGAATCTCTTGAAAAAAGTAGAGAACATAGATTGAATTTTTATGCCTGCATGGCTCATACAGTTCCCCATGCCTTCCCCTTTAGCCTCTTAAGAAAATGGCGAAGGGGAGGGAGGAAAGCATTTCTAAAAAAGGCAATAAAAGTCTTGAAATTAGCATCTATTTGTTTTATGATTTAATCAATCAATTTGATTTAATATAAAGAGAAGGAATAGATAAAAGACTGCGAGAAAAGGCTTATCCTTAATGGTAGATGATGGGAAGATGGAATCAACAAAAGGGCCGCTCACCCGGTTGTATAAAAAATGAAGCAATGCAAAGCAGGGGGAAAACAATGAAATGCCAAACTACAAATTGTTAGCGCTTGATTTGGATGGAACGGTACTGACGGATGATAAGAAAATAACCGCTGAGACAAGGAGATGGATTCGTAAAGCAGTAGATGAAGGGGTGACGGTCATTTTTTCTACTGGCCGGGGGATTCAGACGGCTGGTGCAATCTGGGATGATTTAGCCATCGACGCACCAATGGTTTTAGTCAATGGAGCAGAAATATGGAAAGGCCCTGGTGAGGTTTGGGAGCGTTATTTTATTAGTAGAGAAGATATTCGTTGGCTCTATGAACAAGCCATGAAGGCAGATGCAGAATTTTGGGGATACAGTGTCGAAAGTCTGACGCATAAACGGGATTGGACAGATGAAATGTTTGATCGAGATTGGCTGAAATTTGGCATGCACCATCCGGATCTTAATGAGATTCAAAAATTAAGAGAGTTATTGCAAAAGAGAAAGAGTATTGAGACGACACGTTCTGCACCTATCAATATTGAAATATCTCTAAAGGGAATTTCAAAGGAAACGGGCGTACGTAGAGTCTGTGAGCTCCTTGGTATTACAATGGATCAAGTGATGGCTGTTGGCGACAACATGAATGATTGGCGTTTGCTTCAAGCAGCAGGACTTGGTGTGGCCATGGGGAATGCTGATGATGAATTAAAACAAATAGCGGATGTTGTAACCGATTCAAATGAAGAAGATGGTGTAGCAAAAGCCATTCAACGTTATTTATTAGGTACATATATTCCGATAAAATAATATCAATTTGAATTTTTTAGCATGAAGTGGGGATGAGAAGTTGCTCAAGTCAAACAAACCAGATCACACACTAAAGCAAATGGGTGTACGAGAGAATTCAGAGTTTCAAAGTGAAAAGGGGACAGAACGAATGGGGCCTTTACTAAGCCGTCTTGGTGAAACGGTCCGAAATCGCCGTTTAATGGTCTAAAGTCGATGTTTAATGGTTCAAAGTCAGGATTCAACGGTCCGAAGTCGGCATTTAATGGTTCAAAGTGAGCGTTCAATGGCACGAAGTCTCTGTTCAACGGCTCAAAGTCTTTCTTGCATGGCAAAGCTGTCTTGAACTTGATAATTTTTTCATAAAAGCAGACTCTATAAAGTTTTTATTTTAGGAAAGGATGTATTTTCAATGAAAATCGTACAATATAATATTTTGGATGGTTGTAGAACAACAGAACGCTATACATTGCTTTTTAACTGGTTAAAACAGCAAGAATATGATATTGCTGGTTTCAATGAAATGAATGATTGGACAGAAGAGGAATTCCAGAGGGAAATGGAGAAACTAGGAATGCCTTACACGCTACTTTATCGAATGGAATCCAGCCCCTATTCAATTGGAATTGCTTCAAAATTTCCAATTAAAAAAGTCTATGCTACAAATGCACCTCCTTTTCATCATGGGCTTTTACATGTCAAAATTCAACAGATTCACTTTCTCGTCACACATCTTTCACCATTTGAATCCACAATTAGAGAGAAGGAAACAGCCGAAATTGCCGATTATATTCAGTCCATCCACGAGCCCCTTATGTTGATGGGAGATTTAAATACATTATCACCTCTTGATCAGGATGATTATCTAAAAAACAATGCAAAAGAAAAAATGATTCAGCGGAAGTTTTCAAACCGACAACATATTCTAAATGGAGAGATTAATTATCAACCGATGCAGACTTTACTGGATGCGGGACTACATGACATAGGGATTGGTGAATCCTTGGATCATTCTCTACCAACGAAAATCAAGGGTGAACCGCAAGATCCTATTTATGTCAGGATTGACTATATGTTGGTCAATCAGGCGATGTTGCAACTAAATCCGAAATCAACGATTATCCGTGATGACCGTGTTAATAGAATTTCTGATCATTACCCTGTGCAGGGGCAATTCGATCATTACTAGTAAGGTAAATAGGTAAAGTTTGAAGGAGTGGCAAAAGATGAAAAAATACATCACGTTCGATCTGGATGAAACACTGATGCAAAATCCATTTAGAGACTGGGTGTTCCCGGAAATTGAAAGCTTGGTCGCCCCTCATTTGCAAGTAACCGATAGAATATTGCCGGAAATTATAAAGGAACAAAGAGAACGAGTAAGGGAAAAAAGAGATGTAGCTGCTTATGATTGGGATGATATTTTAGAGGTCGTTTTGGCTGAACACGGTATTCCCATAAAAATTAATATTGCGGATTTAGTTCGCAAGCATTCAGTAGATCCAAAAGTCTTCTTACTGGAAAGAAACGCCTTAACTATTTTGGGAGAATTAAAGAAACGCAAGTTTAAGCTGGGGGGTGTCACAAATGGCTTTTATAAATATCAATACCCAGTTTTGGAGGCGATTGATTTAGCTGAACAAATGGATACGATCCTCACACCTTGCGAGACGGGGTTTGCCAAGCCGGACATTAGGTTGGTTGATCCGTTGCTTAAAGAAGGGGAACTCATTGCTCATGTAGGCGATCGTTTGGATCATGATGTGTATTTTGCCAACCAGTTAGGTGCATTATCTATATTAATCGACCACCAGATGCCTGAAGTTCTGAAGAAAATCGCTCCTAAAAAAAGAGCAAAGCAGAAAGGCTACTTAACGAAAATTTTTCAGAGAAAGATTTACGATGACCTTACTCCTGAAGAAAATTATATCCCGAAAATAATAATCCATTCCATCCATGAATTACTTGAGGTGGAGCTAAAAAGGGAAAATTTAGCGGTTAATCCCTAATTTATAAAAAAGGCTAGCGGGCTCACCTTTACGGGCGATCCGCTAGCCGTTTCTTTTGAATAAAAGAGAAAAGGGGAAGGAAGCATACGAGTAATAGATACCCCACGGCCAATCCAGCCAGTACATCTGAAGGATAATGGACACCTAAATAAAGTCTGCTTATGACAATCAAGAACACCATTATTCCAGTAAAAAGGGACCAAAAAATTTTCCACTTATGATCGCCCTTCGAAATGATGATCAGCAAATAGCACAGAAAACCTAATGTCGCAATAGAGTTCATGGAATGACCACTTGGAAAACTATAATCTCCTATATCGATTAATGGATGCAGCGAAGGCCGATCTCGTTTGATCCATTCCTTTAGGACAAAATTAACCCCTCGTGAACTCCAGAAGACAATCCAAAGACAGCCAATTTCAAAATAAAACTTTTTTAGAGCCAAATAAATGGAAACCCCTATACATAAGGGAAAAAGTACCTTAATCGAACCTATTTCAGTGACAAACGCAAAAAAAGTATTAAAAAAGGGTGTACGGTGGTCCTCGAAGAACAAGAGGATTTTTAAATCGAACTGAGTGAGATAGGGCGTATGATACGCCCATACTAGCCCGATGAAAAGTAAGAGGCTGAACGCGATGAAAATCCTTCTCATTCGCAAAGTCCCTATTAGGCCATCATCTCAGCTATGATTTCATAAGAGCGCAATCGATCTTCTTGATGATAAATTTGTGAGTTTATAATCACTTCATCTGCTTTGGTCTCTTCAATAAAAGCCTCTAGTTTTCTGCGAACCGTTTCCGGACTGCCGATAATCGTAGAGCGGGAATCAAGCGTTTTTTCAATATGAGCTTGTTCCATTGGTGACCAAATTTCTTCCATATTCTTAACAGGTGGTTTCAATTTGGTTGGCTGATTGCGCGCTAAGCTTAAAAATTGTTGTTGCTGAGAGGTTGAGAGCCATTGCGCTTTTTCATCCGTCTCTGCTGCAATCACATTTACCCCAAGCATTGCATAGGGCTGATCTAATGCCTTTGATGGCTGGAAGTTTTCTCGATAAATCTGTAAGGCCGGTAATGTATAGTCTGGTGAAAAATGGCTGGCAAAGGAGAAAGGAAGTCCTTTCTGAGCTGCAAGTCTTGCACTAAAGTCACTTGAACCAAGCAACCATATAGGAATATTCAAACCTTCGCCAGGAATGGCACGTACCCGTGCGTTTGGGCTTCCTTCAAAATACTCCTCCAGCTCCTCTAATTGCATGGGGAATTCTTCCGCCCCTCTTTGTAAGGTCCTTCTTAAAGCATAGGCTGTGGCTTGATCACTTCCAGGCGCACGCCCAAGTCCTAAATCTATGCGGCCGGGATAGAGGGATTCTAGTGTACCAAATTGTTCGGCAATCACAAGTGTGGCATGGTTTGGCAGCATAATCCCTCCTGCCCCAACACGAATTCGATTGGTTGCCCCAGCAATATGTCCAATTAATACAGCCGTCGCTGAGCTGGCAATGCCGGGCATATTATGATGCTCTGCTAACCAATAGCGATTAAACCCCAATTTTTCCGTAAGCTGTGCTAACTCCACACTGTTTTTGAAGGATTGTGTGGCATGACTGCCCTCTGTGATCGGGGCTAGATCTAAAACGGATAAAGGAATATCATGAAAATATTTTATAGTGCCCATGTTTACCCTCCTAAACGTACATTAAATAAAGAATACGGTGAAAAAATACCTATGTCCAATGATTACACTTATATCAAAATATTAATTGTTCCCACGTCCTTCTTAAAGATGAGTTTGGAATGAACATTGTCGAATAACTAAATAAACAGGAATGGACAAGATTTATAGGGTTTATTGGTCCCAATCGGCTTTGGAGAACTATGCCCGGATTTTGATCAGGGTGAAAATGCTTTCCTCCCTTTGTCGTTATTTGCTATAATAAAGACAGAAACACACCTCAGTCCATCCTCAAAAAAATCTGCAAAGGAGTGCTCATATGCCCCTGGCACAACTGGTCAAGGAAAGCCCCCCTGATTATACCCGGCATGACCAATTATTTAAGGAATTAATTCATACTTTTTTTGAAGAATTTTTAGAGGCGTTTTTTCCGGAGGTCCATTCGTTTGTTGATTTTCACGAACTGACGCCAATATCAGAAGAAGTCTTCACAGATTTATTGGAAGGGGAAACCCGCAGACTGGATATTGTCATTGAAACAAAGCTAAAAGGTACGGAATCATTGATCATCATCCACATTGAACCCCAGAGTACGAGGCAAACCTATTTTCACAAGCGCATGTATCAATACTTTAGTCTTTTATACAACAAGTATAGGAAGCCGATTATCCCCATTGCCGTTTTTAGCTATGAGGAAAACTGGGAAAAGAATCAATATACGATGGCTTTTCCATTCTTTCATGTACTAACCTTCAACTATTTGACACTTCATCTGAAGAAAAAGAATTGGCGGGATTATATAGAGCCAAACAATCCCGCCGCCGCAGCGCTGTTGAGTAAAATGGGGTATACCGAGGAAGAAAAGGTTCAGGTAAAAAAGGAATTCCTAAGGATGCTTGTAAAAATGGAATTGGATTCAGCCAGACAACGATTGGTCTATGGATTTTTCGAACGTTATTTAATACTTAATAAACAGGAGGAGGAACAATTGATGAACGAAATCAATTATATGGATGAAGCCGAAAGAATCAAAATCATGGAAATCCCCATTTCTTATGAAGAAAGAGGGATTGAGAAAGGGAAAAAGATAGGGAAAGAGATAGGAGAAAAAGTTGGTGAAGAGAAAGGCATCAAAAAAGTAGCGCTAGGGATGCTTAAAAAAGGGTTATCGATCGAATTGATTGCAGAGGTAACGGATTTGGAGAAAGAGGAAATAGAAGAGTTGAAAAAGAAGCTATAATTATTATATGGATCCCTAGACAAATGGCTGTCTTGGGATCTTTTACCGTAAGCGATTTAATATATACCCTGACTTTTGCAGTTAAAATAAACAAAAACAGCCTAGAACCCGCATGAATGCTGACTCTTAGGCTGTTTTTGTTTGTCAGAAAGTTGTAGTGTAATTCACCCTTTTTTAACTGCCCCT
>NZ_JALIFP010000033.1 GCF_022867885.1 Lederbergia sp. NSJ-179
AACTTTTTCATTATAACCACCTATTGGGTGAAATGACTAAATTCACCTTTTTTTGGTATTATACCTGATTCTAATAGACTTTGAGTGGTTTTTAGAAAAAAATTAGTCACGGATTCAGGACTTATTTAAGGAATTGGACATTCTCCGAAATTATAACATCTTTTGCACAACAAGGTTTTGTGATAAAAAAGATGTATGAAGAGCCTCATAAGAGTAACCCAGATATCCCTGCTAACTATATGATCGTAGCAAAAAAACTTTGAAGGAATATTAGGTCTTAAATTAGATGAATCACTGGAGGAATGTTTAAAAAGGGAAATTTTAGAAGAAACAGGAATGGAAATATTTTCTTATGAAAGATTTGATATTTTTTCTGATCCGTCTAGAATTGTATCTTATCCAGATGGAAATAAACTTAGAATAGTGACTATAGCATTTATTGTAAAAGATTTCGAAGTGGGTGGTTTAATACTTAGTGACGAATCATTGGACACATAAGCATATAATTGAATCTTATTTAGAAAGAGTAAGGTACAAAAATATTGGTTTTAAGAAGAAAAAGGTGAAACATGCGTTTTCTATATAAAACCTATAGGTATATTCTGTCCAAAGGCCCCAAACAAGTTGAGTCATTAAAATTTTATGCTAGATTACAATTTGAATAAGAGAGCTTTGGTTTGTACGCGCTCTCATTACTTGTTGGAAATTGGAATAACAAAAAGGTGTAATTTTTGTATTGGGAATGCGTACAGGTACTTATATCACGGGTGTGCTTCAGTAAAATCATTCTTTTTAGTTGAGATAACACAAAACTACAAAGCCTACCCTTATGACAAAGATTGTAAAAATGGGAATATAGGAGGGATTACAACAATGGTTCTTAAACAACATCAAGAGGAGGTTCTAAAAAAGATATTAAAAGTGTGTAATATTGAAGACTCTATAGTAGAAAGTAATTTTAAACAAGGCTATTTAGAAAAACTTGTTTGTAATCGAACAACTAAAACATGGACGTTTCACGTAAGTAATTTAACTATTATCCCGTGTGAGGTTTACAAATTATGGAATAAAAACATAATGGTAAGATTTCCACATATTGAAAAGTGTGAAATCATTATTGATTTTGGAAAAGAAGTTGATATTAGCACTATTATTGATGAGTATTGGAATCTCCTTGAAGAATGGATTGAATCCAAAGGGAATCATTTGAAATTTTTGTTATCCCAACGACTGGGCTTTCTGTCAACCATAATAAAATAATTGAAATAGGTGCAATCAAATGTAGAAGTGGAAAAGAAATCGACAGGTTTTCAACTTTTGTAGATCCTCAAGAGAAAATACCCTATCATATTACTGAATTAACGAACATAACAGATCAGATGGTTAAAGGCGCTCTAGATATAAAGGATGCCCTAGAAAAGTTTTTGGTGTTTATAGAGGATTCTGTATTAGTTGCTCACAACGCAAGTTTTGATATGGGATTTATTAGAAAACTAGCAAAGGAATTAAAGCACCAGGATATAAGGAATCCAGTCATTGATACCCTTGAATTTGCAAGGTTTCTATTTCCCGAAATGAAGAACCACCGATTAAATACACTAGCAAATAAATTTAAAGTTCCTCTAGACAATCATCATCGTGCCATTGATGATTCGATAGCATTGAGTAAGATTTTATTCTCTTTATTAATTGAAGCAAAAAAAAGGGGGATAACCAACCTAATTCAGCTAAATAGTTACTCAGGCCTAAATTTAACCAAGTCACGACCTTTTCATTGTTGTATATACGCCAAAGATCAAACAGGGAAAAAAAACCTTTTCAAACTAGTATCCTTATCCCATACTAGATTCTTCAATAAAGTACCGTGCATACCAAAAAGTTTATTAAATACAGAAATTAGAAAAGGATTAATTATTTCTTCAGGTTGTGAAAAAGGAGAACTGTATGAAACAGCACTAAACAAAACACTAGAAGAGTTAGAAGCAATAGCTACTTTTTACGATGTACTTGAAATACAACCTGCTGACAATTATATGCATTTAGTTGAACAAAAATTAGTTGCGAGCAAAAGACATTTAGAGGAAGCCATTCAAAGGATATATACCGTAGGTAAGAAATTAAATTTGCCTATAATTGCAACAGGGAATGTTCATTACTTACATAAGCATGATAAGCTCTGTAGGGATATTATTATCAATGGAATTACTGGTTTCAGTCCATTAAAGAATATAAAAAAACCAGATTTACATTTTAGAACTACACAGGAAATGTTGGAATTATTTTCACACCTAGGAGAAAAAGCAGCGTATGAAGTTGTGGTAAAAAATACTAATGAGTTAGCGGATGAGTTCGAAAATATAGAATTGTTCCCAGAAAAACCATTTTTCCCTGTTTTTAATGGTGCCGAAAAAGAAATAAGGGACACTTGCTATAAAACTGCGGTTTCTTTGTATGGAGATAAATTACCAAATATAGTGGTGGAAAGGCTTGAGAAAGAGCTAAAACCAATTATCGAATTTGGATTTGCAACGCTGTACCTGATATCGCAACGACTAGTTAAAAAATCAAAAAAAGACGGATATCTAGTTGGATCTCGTGGGTCTGTTGGTTCATCTGTAGTTGCTTTAATGCTCGATATTTCAGAGGTGAATCCATTACCTCCTCATTATATTTGTCCATCCTGTAAATATAGTGAGTGGTTTACTGATGGAAGTGTTAGTAGTGGATTTGATTTACCCAATAAAAATTGTCCCAAATGCAATGAAGCTTTGAAGATGGATGGACAAGATATTCCCTTTGAAACATTTCTAGGCTTTAAAGGAGATAAGGTGCCAGATATCGATTTGAATTTTTCGGGTGAGTATCAACCAGTTGCACATAATTATACTAAAGAACTCTTTGGGGAGAAAAATGTGTTTAAAGCAGGAACTGTTGGGACGGTAGCAGAAAAAACAGCTTTCGGATTGGTAAAAAAATTCGAAGAAACAAATGGACTGACGTGGAGAACTGCAGAGGTACTTCGCTTAGCTGATACTTGTACTGGCGTTAAAAGGAACACGGGTCAGCACCCAGGGGGAATAATTGTTGTTCCCAATTATATTGAAGTGGAAGATATAACACCGGTTCAATTTCCAGCTGATGATGTAGATGCTGAATGGAAAACAACACATTTTGATTATCATGCCTTTGATGACAATCTTTTAAAGCTAGACATCCTTGGACATACCGATCCAACAATGATGAAAAAACTACATGATTTAACTAATATTAACCCTACTGAAATTGATATGAATGATAAAAAAGTGTTAAGTTTATTTAACTCACCAGATGCTCTAAATGTCACAGCAGAACAAATTAGGAGTGATGTCGGAGTATATGGAATTCCAGATTTTGGCTCTAGATTTACGAGAAAAATGCTGAGTGAAACAAGACCCGAAAAATTCTCGGATCTAATTCAGATATCGGGACTTTCACATGGGACGGGAGTATGGCTTGGAAATGCACAAGAGCTAATCAAAAATGGAACATGTACAATTTCAACAGTGATAGGTTGTCGAGATAATATCATGTTATATCTGATATACAACGGAATGGACTCTGCTCTTGCATTTAAAATTACTGAAAGTGTAAGACGTGGCAACGGGTTAACCGACGAATGGATAGAAGAAATGAAAAAAGTAGGAGTTCCTAATTGGTATATACAGTCTTGTCTAAAAATCGAGTACATGTTTCCGCGGGCACACGCAGCTGCATATTGTATTTCAGCGGTTCGTAGTGCTTTCTATAAACTCTATTATCCAATTGAATTTTACAGCGCTATTTTTTCAGTGAATTATAATGGGAATTTTGATATTACAACGTGTTGTCAAGGTTATGATGCCATCTTAAATAAAATAATAGAAATTGAGAGCCAGGGTAATCAAATGACGGCTAAAGATAAAAATTCATTAGAAATGTTAGAGTTAGCATTAGAAATGACAGCACGTGGATTTCATTTTAAAAATATTGATTTGTATAAATCTGCAGCAACAAGTTTTGTTATTGATGATCATTCATTAATAGTCCCTTTTTCAGCCATTCAAGGTATTGGAGATAATGCAGCAAATAATATTGTCAATGCGACTAAGACAGGAGAAATTTTATCCATAGAAGATTTCCAAAATAAAGCAAAGATTTCAGCTACAGCTATACAAGCGTTAAAAGACTTAGGGTGTTTTCATGGAATACCAGAAACCAATCAATTGACCTTATTTTAAACTATAATGGTAGAAATACGAAGATGGTAGGGGGAATTTCTTTTGACAAATACAGACATTAAAATATTCGGTGGCAGTTCCGGAAAGTCTTTTGCGCAAAAAATGTGTGATTACATAGGAATTGAAATAGGGAAATCGGAAGTCCTTACATTTTCTGATGGCAATATTTTTGTGAAAATTAATGAAACGGTTCGAGATCATGATGTTTATCTTGTTCAACCAATTGGTCTAAAGCCCAATGATGAATTTACCGAAATTCTTTTTTGGATGGACGCTTTTAAAAGAGCGAGTGCAAACTCCGTAACGGCGATTATCCCTTATTTTGGTTATTCTAAAGGGGATAAAAAAGATGAGCCTCGAGTTTCGATCAGAGCAAGGGTTTGTGCCGAATGCATGGAGTTGGCTGGAGCGGATCGAATATTGACGATGGACTTACATAGTCCACAAATTCAAGGTTTTTTCAAAAAGCCTGTGGATCATCTATTTGCACTTCCAATTCTTTGTGATTATGTCCAAAATATGAAAATAGAAGATTTAGTCGTCGTTTCGCCAGATGTTGGCTTTGCAAAAGTGGCAAGAAATTTTGCTACTACTTTACAAGTACCAGTTGCAATCGGTGATAAAATGAGGAAATCCCACGATGAAAAGGCAAAGGTCCTAGAGATTATCGGGGATGTAAAAGGAAAAAACGCACTGATTGTCGATGATTTTAGTATTTCAGGAGGTACATTAGTCGATTTAGCCAAAGGACTAAAGGAAAGAGGAGCGAACAAAATCTATGCTGCGTTATCCCATCTCATGCTTAGTAAAGCAGCAGTCGAAAAGCTGGAAAATAGTCCAATTGAATTGGTGATCGGCACAGACTCTGTTGAGAACAAAGCAACCCTTTCTAAGAAAATTAGAACGATTTCGGTAGCGCCATTATTTGCAGAGGCCGTTGTTAGAATTCATAACCGGGAATCGATTAGTTCTTTGTTTGATACCACTCCCCACAAATTTAATAGAAAATAAACCGCCCTTCCAGCCCGACATCCGAATTTTTGCTAAAACTCCGCTTGCTATTATGTATATTTTTGATTACAATTGGAAATATCTTATTGAATATAGTCGAAACGTGAACAAAGGATTAGTAATGATCTCAAACTGTAAAGAGAGTTGGCGGTTGGTGCAAGCCAATCAGAATGAATCATGAACTCGCCTTTTAGTTGTATGAATGAATCAATCAATGTAGTAGTTCATACCGTTTTCCGCGTTAAGGATCATGAAAGTGAATGCAGTTTGCATTAATGTGGGTGGTACCGCGGGAGTGTAAAGTCTCTCGTCCCAAGGGGTTTCTTTGGGATGGGGGACTTTTTTATATAAGGAAGAGTTTATGCTCGATTGGAGGAAAGAACATGACTTTTAATCATAAAGAATTAGAGAAAAAGTGGCAAATGTATTGGGAAAAGAATAAAACGTTTCAAACAGATACTCATCGGGACGGGAAGAAATTTTATGCATTGGATATGTTCCCGTATCCATCAGGAGCCGGACTTCATGTTGGGCACCCGGAAGGATATACAGCGACCGATATTTTATCACGGATGAAGCGGATGCAAGGCTATAATGTCCTCCATCCGATGGGCTGGGATGCATTCGGTTTACCGGCTGAACAATATGCTTTAGATACGGGAAATGATCCGTCTGAATTTACCCAGCATAATATTGAAACCTTTAAAAGGCAGATTCAAGAACTTGGTTTTTCCTATGATTGGGATCGGGAAATTAACACAACAGATCCCCATTACTACAAATGGACCCAATGGATCTTTTTGAAATTATTTGAAAAAGGTCTTGCGTATGTCGATGAGGTCCCGGTTAATTGGTGTCCGGCACTTGGCACTGTTTTAGCGAATGAAGAAGTGATTGATGGAAAAAGTGAACGCGGTGGACATCCGGTCGAACGGCGTCCAATGAAGCAATGGATGTTGAAAATCACAGAATATGCGGATCGCTTATTAGATGATCTAGAGGAGTTAGATTGGCCAGAAAACATTAAAGATATGCAGCGCAATTGGATCGGTCGTTCAGAAGGGGCAGAGGTTACCTTTAAGATTGCTCATTTCGCTGAGTCGTTCACAGTCTTTACGACCCGACCAGATACATTGTTCGGTGCCTCCTATGCTGTCTTAGCTCCAGAGCACCCCTTCGTGGAAAAAATCACAACAACGGAGCAGAAGCAAGCAGTGGAGACGTATATTCAGAAAATCAAAGCCAAAAGTGATTTGGAAAGAACCGATTTAGCCAAAGAAAAAACAGGTGTTTTTACAGGGGCTTATGCGATTAACCCTGTCAATGGTAAGCAAATTCCGATTTGGATTGCCGATTATGTCTTGATGTCTTACGGAACGGGTGCGATTATGGCCGTCCCAGCGCACGATGAGCGAGATTATGAATTTGCCAAAACATTCGGCTTAGAGATTATCGAAGTCGTTTCAGGTGGAGATGTGGCGAAGGAAGCATATACCAGTGATGGCAAGCATGTCAATTCGGAATTCCTTAATGGGTTAGGAAAGGAAGAAGCCATTTCTAAAATGATCGAATGGCTTGAAAAAGAAGGCGTTGGCACGAAAAAAGTCACCTACCGTCTTCGGGATTGGCTCTTTAGTCGCCAACGTTATTGGGGCGAACCGATTCCGATTATTCATTGGGAGGATGGGACAATGACAGGTGTCCCTGAAGACGAATTACCGCTTATTCTACCGAAAACCGATGAAATTAAACCATCGGGTACAGGAGAGTCGCCTTTAGCAAATATTTCGGATTGGTTGCATGTTGTGGATCCAGAAACAGGCAAGAAAGGGCGCAGAGAGACGAATATCATGCCACAATGGGCAGGTAGCAGTTGGTATTATTTACGTTATATTGATCCTCATAATGATCAGGTATTGGCTGATCCGAAATTATTGGAAAAATGGCTCCCCGTTGATATGTATATCGGTGGCCAGGAGCATGCCGTCCTACACCTACTCTATGCACGTTTCTGGCATAAATTTTTATACGATCTTGGGATTGTTCCAACAAAAGAGCCTTTCCAAAAATTGTATAACCAAGGAATGATTTTAGGGGAAAATCATGAGAAAATGAGTAAATCGAAAGGCAATGTCGTCAATCCTGATGAAGTGATCGAGAGTCATGGTGCCGATACATTGCGCTTGTATGAAATGTTTATGGGACCATTGGATGCTTCGATTTCTTGGTCTACGACAGGTCTTGATGGATCACGTCGCTTCCTTGATCGTGTCTGGCGTCTATTGATCCAAGATGATGGTACACTCTCTGATAAGATCCAGGATACAACTGGGGGCGACCTTGAAAAAGTCTACCATCAAACCGTTAAAAAAGTAACAAGTGATTATGAGCAACTGCATTTTAATACAGGCATTTCCCAATTAATGGTGTTCATTAATGAAGGCTATAAAGCAGAGGTTTTACCAAAAGCATATGTAGAAGGCTTTATTAAAATGTTGGCACCGATTTGCCCACATATTGCCGAGGAAATTTGGGAGAAACTAGGCCATACAGAGACGATCACCTATGAAAAATGGCCGGAATATGACGAAGGAAAACTCGTGGATAATGAGGTTGAGATTGTCGTTCAGTTGAATGGAAAAGTGCGCGCCAAACTAAAGGTTCCCCGTGACGCTTCCCGCGAGGAACTGGAACAATTGGCCTTGAAGGATGAAAAAGTTAAACAACAATTAGCCGATAAAACAATTCGTAAAGTGATTGCCATTCCAGGCAAACTTGTCAATATTGTGGCGAATTAAAGGGAGGTCCCATCCATCGGGAAATCGATGGGTGGGGTTTTTTCGAATAAAGCCCATTCATTTGACTAACAGAAGACGCGAATAGATAATAGAGGATAATCAATTCATTTCGAAAGGAAGATTAGATGAGTGAAATAAAAACGATTACCCCAGAAGAGCTACAGCAAGGACTGGAAGCAGGGGAAAAATATAATTTAGTCGATGTCCGTGAAGATGAGGAAGTAGCAGAAGGTATGATTTCAGGAGCCGTTCATATTCCAATGGGGCAAATTCCAGAGCACCTCGACCACTTTGATCCAGATCAAGAATATATTCTTATTTGCCGTTCAAGTGGACGAAGTGGCAGAACATGTGAATATTTGAATGAACTTGGCTACAAAGTTACAAATATGGTTGGCGGCATGTTGAAATGGCAAGGGGAAACAACGCCAAAGGAAAAATAATAGGTTGACTGAAAGAAAAATCTAGAAAATGGAGAAGGCATTACCACGTAGTGTCAGTTCTAAGGAGTAAATATTTTTCGGGCTACATTTTGCGTTTTTAGAGATGACTCGACTTTTCGTAGATCCAACTACACATTGGATCTACGTTTTTGAGGAACGCTCGACTTTTCGTAGATCCAACCACACATTGGATCTACGTTTTTGAAGAACGCTCGACTTTTCGTAGATCCAACCACACATTGGATCGACGTTTTTGAAGAACGCTCGACTTTTCGTAGATCCAACCACACATTGGATCGACGTTTTTGAGGAACGCTCGACTTTTCGTAGATCCAACTACACATTGGATCTACGTTTTTGAGGAACGCTCGACTTTTCGTAGATCCACCCACACATTGGATCTACGTTTTTGAGGAACGCTCGACTTTTCGTAGATCCACCCACACATTGGATCGACGTTTTTGAAGAACGCTCGACTTTTCGTAGATCCAACCACACATTGGATCGACGTTTTTGAGGAACGCTCGACTTTTCGTAGATCCAACTACACATTGGATCTACGTTTTTGAGGAACGCTCGACTTTTCGTAGATCCACCCACACATTGGATCTACGTTTTTGAGGAACGCTCGACTTTTCGTAGATCCACCCACACATTGGATCTACGTTTTTGAGGGTCTCTCGACTTTTCGTAGATCCACCCACACTTTAGATCTACGTTTTTGAGGAGCGCTCGACTTTTCGTAGATCCATTCTCACTTTGGATCTACGTTTTTGAGGGTCCCTCGACTTTTCGTAGATCCACCCACACATTGGATCTACGTTTTTGAGGAACGCTCGACTTTTCGTAGATCCATTCTCACTTTGGATCTACGTTTTTGAGGGTCCCTCGACTTTTCGTAGATCCACCCACACATTGGATCTACGTTTTTGAGGAACGCTCGACTTTTCGTAGATCCATTCTCACTTTGGATCTACGTTTTTGAGGGTCCCTCGACTTTTCGTAGATCCACCCACACATTGGATCTACGTTTTTGAGGAACGCTCGACTTTTCGTAGATCCAACCACACTTTGGATCTTCGTAGTGTGTGAGTGGTTGACATGATCGGTCAAATAGAAATAGTAAAGTCCTATAAACCCGCGCCATGATCGGTTTTTAGTTTTTTTAGAGGTCAACAAGATCGGCCTATTTAAGTAGCAACCCCTTTTATTGCATTCTGTAACAAAAATATATTTTCTGAATAGTATAAAATCCACCGATATTGGCAAGCATGCTAAAAAGGGGTGGAGTAATTATGGTACAAGTAAAATTGTTTGACTGTGAGCATGAAGAAGATTTGGAAGAAGAAATGAATCAATTTCTCGAACAAATCTCTCCAAGAGATGTAATTGACATTAAATATAATGTCGCTCTGATTGGGGATGCTTCTGGGGAACAAGTTTTTTGTTTTAGTGCTTTAATCATTTATAAAAATTAAAAGCAGGCGCATCTGAAAGGACGCCTGCCTTTTTGGTATTTATCTACATAGGATTGAGAATAACCGATTTTTTATCCTAACTTGTCCTGATTGTGCCCGAAATTCAGTTTTAGCCAGTAAAGGGGTAACGATTCTCTTATAATCGTGCCCGAAACTCCGGTCTTATCTCGTAAAACGGTAACGATCCCCGCATAATCATGCCCGAAATTCAGTAATCTCTCAATTCCGATAACGATTACGCTTTATAGGCCTACGAGTCAACACTCAGCGCCAACGCTTGGTACTCCAAACAAATGTCCTCCGCTATTTTATCCCTCTCGTATCATTTTTTGCTGATAAAGCCGCATTCATCCCCGCAAGTCTACCTGTCACAAGGGCTGCCGTGATATTATACCCCCCTGTATAGCCATAAATGTCCAATACTTCCCCACAAAAGTGAAGACCTGGCATAAATTTAGAAGCCATTGTCTTTGGCTCAATTTCCTTCACACTCACGCCACCACCGGTTACAAATGCCTTTTCTAATGGCAAGGTTCCATTGACTTTGAAAGTGAATTGCTTACAGGCTTTAGCAAAGGCTCGTAGTTTTTCAGTCGGAATGGTGGCAAAAACTTCTGAAGCGTCGATTCCACATTGCGTCAATAAAAATAATAAGTAACGTTCAGGCAGTAATCCCTTCAGTGCATTTTTGCCACTCTTTTTTGCTTCGTTCTTCTTTATTTTTTGGATTTCTTGAAAAAGTGCCTCCTCGCTCTGACTAGGCAGCGCATCAATGGCCATCACCACTTCATGCTGCTTTGATTTTTTCAATTGCTTCACAACAAATTGACTACAGCGCAGAGCGGCAGGGCCAGAAATACCGAAATGAGTAAAAATCATATCCATTTTATGGGTAATCAGTGGTTTTCCATTTGGTTTTAAAACACTAAGTGAGACATCTCGCAATGATAAACCTTGAAGCTGTTTTTCTTTAATAAACCGTTCATTTGAAGTGATGGGGACTTCGGTTGGGAATAATTCTGTAATCGTATGTCCTGCCGCCTGTGCCCAGGGATACCCATCCCCGGTTGAACCAGTTTGCGGAACAGATGCCCCTCCTGTAGCGATCACAACAGCAGGAGCGAAAAGTTTCTCGCCTGTTTTTAAGAGAATGCCTTTCGTTCGCTCCTCTTCATAAAGAACCTTCTCCACAGCTGTGTTTAACATGACATCTACCTTTAACTGGCTCATCCGTGTTAAAAGCGCATCGACAACCGATTGGGCTTGATTTGATACGGGAAACATGCGTCCATGATCTTCTTCTTTTAACTCAATTCCAAGCTTTTCAAAAAACCGAATGATATCCTCATTGTTAAAAATGGAGAAGGCACTGTAAAGAAAGCGGCCATTTCCAGGGATATGACGGATGATTTCCTCCAGTGGCAAACGATTAGTCACATTACAGCGACCCCCACCGGAAATCGCTAATTTTTTACCTAGTTTATTGCCTTTATCGATTAATAAAACTTTTGCCTTATATTCAGCGGCTGCAATGGAGGCCATCAATCCAGAAGGACCTCCACCAATGACGATTACATCATACATGTTCCTATTCACATCCAAGTTCAGTTTCTGTTATTTAAAATACTATGAACAATTCGCAAACTCAAGCGTGATCTCATTGTCAAATTCAGTCGATCGTTGTAAACTAGGGAAGAGTGTAGATTAGCGTTTTTAACTAGAATGAATCAGTAATGGCTTGGTGGCTATATAAGTGGAACTTTAGTCGCCTACATAGGTGCATGGATTGAAAAATGAAAATAAATAATGGAGAGTTCGAGTATGTATGTCATCTAAACTAATTCGAGGAACATTTATCTTAACGTTAGGAACCATTTTATCAAAAGTATTAGGGCTCCTCTATATCATTCCCTTCAAAGCGATTATTGGGGGAGAGGATGCGTATGCTTTATATAGTTATGGTTATACACCTTATACGATCTTTATCAGTATTGCTACGGCTGGAGTACCGATGGCCGTTTCCAAATATATTGCCAAATATAATGCGCTTGGTGAATATGAAGTAGGTCAACGACTCTTTCGCTCAGGGATGTTGGTCATGTCGTTGACCGGTGTTGTCTCTTTTTTGATTATGTATGGACTTTCTACACCGATTGCGGAAATTGTGCTCAAAGGAGCAGAAACGGAGTATACCATTGCCGATGTTGCTTCTGTCATAAAAGCGGTTAGTTTTGCTTTGATTGTGATTCCAGCGATGAGTTTAATTCGCGGTTTTTTCCAAGGTCATCAATCAATGGGACCATCTGCTGTTTCAACAGTGGTCGAGCAATTAGCCAGGATTCTTTTCTTATTAGCCGGAAGCTTTGCTGTGATTTTTATCTTGAAGGGTAGTATTGTGACTGCGATTGGGGTCGCCACGTTTGCCGCTTTTATTGGTGGAATTGCAAGTCTGGTTGTGTTGCTTTGGTATTGGAAAAAGCGAAAACCAAAATTAGATGAGCAACTTTTGCAGAATAAAGGTAACTTGCATGTGTCCCTTGGAAATATGTATAAGGAAATTGTCGTCTATGCTTTTCCTTTTGTGATGGTCGGAATTGCCAATCCGCTCTATCAATTTATTGACCAATTAACATTTAACCGGGCAATGGCCGCCGGGAGTCAAGCTGTCAATTATTTAGAAGCGTATGGAACCTTGGGGCTGACTCATAAATTAGTGATTATTCCTGTGTCCTTAGCAACGGCGTTTGCGATGACATTAGTTCCTTTGATTACAGAATCCTTTGTCAATCAAGATCGGAAAATTTTATTTCGACAACTTGATCAAACCCTACAAGTCTTATTATTTATTACATTACCAGCAGCCTTAGGACTTACCATATTAGCAGAACCTTTTTACACCGTATTTTATGGGTATTCCTCCCTTGGAACGGATGTTTTAAAAACATATGCCCCTGTCGCTATTCTATTTGCCTTATATTCTGTGACAGCCGCTATTTTACAAGGCATCAATGAACAGCGATTTACGATTTTAAGTCTCTTGACAGGGATTCTCATTAAATTAAGCTTGAATATCCCATTTATCAAAGCCTTTGGCACAGATGGGGCGGTTTACGCCACCATTCTAGGCTATTTTGTTTCGATTATCATTAATGCGATTGTCATTAAAATATTTGCCGAATATCCATTAAGGCTTGTGTTTAGAAGGGTAATTTTAATTGTGATTTTCAATATTATCATGCTAGTTCCTGTTTATTTTGTTTATCTTGGTTTGCACTCCATTATGAATCCGGAATCTAGACTGCAAGGGCTTTTACTTATTATGATTTGTGCCACAATAGGGGCAGCGATTTATGGGCTTTTAAGCTTAAAATCTGGACTAGCTGATCGTTTATTTGGAGAACGATTGACGAGGTTGAAAAGAAAGTTAGGAATGAATTAAATTTTCTAATTGAGATATATTGAGAGTCAGGATGTTTAGAGCAGATAGTATGTAAAAGCCCGATTACTCCGGGCTGAAAACTTTCCTGTGGAGACAAGACTAAGGCTAGTGAACAAGGGGAAAATATCTATTCTTTATTGAGAGCTCTTCCCCTTGTTTATTAAGCCAATTTTAGTAATAGCCAACTTCCTCATATCCTGGTTGACTAGGATATTCTGGGTATCCCCGTTGGCCTTCTAATCTTGACACTCTTCGATCGAGGCGATTGAACTGGCGTTCCAGTCTTTGCACCTGGTTTTCCAAGCGATTGACTCTGCGTTCAAGTCTTGATTGATCAGGCCAACCGGGGAAAAGTTGTTGTGGAAACATTTCCCCCTGAAAGGACTGTGGTGCCTCGCCTTGAAACTGTGGAACCTCTCCTTGAAATTGTGGTGTCATTTGGCCAGGAAACGGCATTGGCATTTGTTGGCGGTAATTCATTATACGTCACTCCATTTCATTATCTCTTGCATCATCAGCCTATGTTCATGTTGGAAAAAGTGTATAGGCTCGGGCCTACCGGAAAGGAAAAACTTAAGGGTGAGGAATTCGAGGGGAAGTTTCATCAAGTAAAAAGAATATCTGAAGCGGTTGGTAAAAAAGTGGTGTATTTGAAACGGATTTCCATGGGTCCGTTGCAATTAGATGAAGATTTGCCGTTAGGGGAGTATCGGGAATTAACGGAAAATGAAGTAAGGCAATCGCAGAATATAAAAAAATAACTGCCCCCAATATTTCTGGGCAGTCATTCTTCTTTATATGCTATCGGTCAAGTCACCTTAACCTTTTTCTCGGTTGTTGTCCATTTTCCACGTCTTGGGCTACTGATTAGGTTATTGTATTCTAACACATTCAAATCCCTTTGAATGGTGCGAGGTGTGCTTCCAAATTCATCCACAATGTCTCGTGTCGTGACGGTTCCGTTTTCCAAAATATATAAGTAAATGGATTTGATCCTGGTAAGCATTCTGTTCGTTGATGGTTTCAAATAACCACTCCCTCATCTTTAATCCCATGGCAGTCGGTTGACATCTATGCCCAGTCAAAGAGATGGTAATTCCTCGCAGACAACTCCTTTTTAAATTTATATTTTATTTTCAGACAGTTCTATTTTAACGCATTAATGGAAAAATGAAAAGGGGTTTTGATGTGTGGGCTATTTCCAAGCGAAGAAAATCGTCACGACTGTATTGCTTATTCCGTTTATCCTCATTGTAGGACTGCTAGTGATTGTGAGATTTTTCTTCTCACGCAAATTCCAATTTTATGAAATGGAAAAATAGGTATATAATATAGTGAGAAAAATGTTATTGATAAAGGAGTCATGATTTTTATGGCGAAA
Organism: Lederbergia sp. NSJ-179; assembly: GCF_022867885.1. Lineage (GTDB taxonomy): Bacteria > Bacillota > Bacilli > Bacillales > Bacillaceae_C > Lederbergia. The sequence continues at coordinate 14,807 of NZ_JALIFP010000033.1, forward strand.
ATCGATTGGAAAGCGGAGGTAGAAAAAAGAAAAGACAGCCTCCTTTCAGATTTACAAGGGCTTTTGCAAATTTCAAGTGTGCTTGATGAAAGAGAGGCGACGAAGGAAGCCCCTTTTGGAAAAGAAGTGAAAAAAGCCCTTGATTATATGTTAGCGCTTGGCACTCGTGATCAATTTCAAACAAAAAACACGGGGAATGTAGCCGGACATCTAGAAATGGGAAAGGGAAAAGGTTTAATAGGGATATTAGGCCATGTGGACGTTGTACCGGCTGGTGATGGTTGGTCCGTGGCTCCTTTTTCAGGCGTTGTGAAAGATGGAAGAATTTATGCCCGTGGAGCCATTGATGATAAAGGACCTACAATTGCTGCCTATTATGGCATGAGGATCGTGAAAGAACTAGGTTTGCCCCTTGAGAAAAGAGTGCGACTGATTATCGGGACAGATGAAGAAAGTGATTGGCGTTGTGTGGATCACTATTTCAAGGTGGAAGAAATGCCAGAAATGGGGTTTGCGCCTGACGCTGATTTCCCGATCATTATAGCGGAAAAGGGGATTGCTGACTTTGACCTTGTACAGGATACTAAGGATGAAACGCGAGGGCAGGCCCCTGTCACATTGGTATCCTTTATGTCTGGCTTACGCTATAATATGGTTCCTGATCATGCAAAGGCGATTCTCGATATAAAGGAAGGCAATACAGAGATTATTCAAATGTTCGAAGATTTTCTCGATAGTCAAGATCTCAATGGAAAATATTATGTCGATAGTGGCTATTCCATCATGGAGCTTCACGGGATTAGTGCCCATGGATCAGAACCAGATAAAGGAAAAAATGCTGGATTATTACTGGCGAACTTTTTGTCTACACTAGAACTTGACCCTAGGGGACAGGAGTATGTAAAAGCAGCAGTGGAATTCTTTTTTGGTGATTCACACGGACGTGCTCTTGGTGTTGCTTACCAAGATGATCTTTCAGGAGAATTGACGATAAACGTTGGAAAACTGTCGTATAACGAACACGAAGGTGGTCTGTTCGGTTTGACCATGCGGTATCCTGTGACGTTTCCGATTGATGAGGGAATGGAAACGATCCAAAGATCAAGTGCCAAATCAGGTTTTCGAGTTGGACATTACTCAAATTCGAACCCACATCATGTTCCAGAGGATTCCCCATTGATTCAAACGTTAAAGGCCGTTTACGAGGAACAAACCGGCCAAACGGCGGAACTATTAGCGATTGGTGGGGGGACGTATGCAAGATCCCTTGGTTCTGGCGTTGCCTTTGGAGCGTTATTCCCCGGCCGTCCGGATGTCGCTCATCAAAAGGATGAATATATGGAATTGGATGATCTTTGGCAAGCGACTGCGATTTATGCACAAGCGATTTATGAACTTGCGAAAAAAGGATAGAAAAAACATTTTGAAAAATAGGGGATGATCGGGATGGGAAAGGTATTAGTGAATAATCAATTAATGGATCGTACGGAGGCGATCATTGATATCGAGGATCGGGGTTATCAATTTGGGGATGGCGTTTATGAAGTGATTCGGGTCTATGACGGAGCGGTTTTTACAGCGGATGAACATTTGGACCGTTTTTTTCAAAGTGCAAATAAAATTAAAATAGACGTCCAGTTTGATCAAAAGCAATTGCTCGCGCTCATTCACCAGTTGATTGAGGAAAATAATGTGCATGATGGATCTATTTATATGCAGCTCACGAGAGGTGCCTCACCACGGAATCATATATTTCCAGGAAGTGAAATTAAACCTGTTTTGACCGCCTATACAAAGGAAGTTGCAAGACCAGAGGGAAATCTAGAAACAGGTGTAAAGGCCATGATTGCAGATGATATTCGCTGGCTCCGCTGTGATATCAAAAGTTTGAACCTATTACCAAATGTGTTAGCGAAACAGGAAGCCACAGACCATGGTTGTTATGAAGCCATTCTTCATCGGGATGGAACAGTGACAGAAGGTTCCTCCTCCAATGCTTATATAGTAAAAGATGGGAAAGTGATGACCCATCCTGCCACTAACTTGATTTTAAATGGGATTACACGACAAGTGATCTTGAAACTTTGCCAGGCGCATCAAATCCCCGTTGCAGAAGAAGAATTTCAAATAGAAGACTTAAAAACAGCGGATGAAATCTTTATTTCAAGTACAACTTCTGAAATCATGCCGATTGTGGAGCTTGATGGACAATCAATAGGAGACGGCAAACCCGGTCCGTTTACACGAAAATTACAAACCTTATTTTTAAAAGAAATAGAAGCAGCAAAATCCGATGTTTAAGGAGAGAACTCCTTAAACACCGGATTTTTCTTGGGCAAGCCTTCCCCTTGAAAATTCATCTACTTAAGACAAAGTTGAATCATAAAAACGAGTTCATAACACCGAAAATGAGTTGGTCGTTAAAGAATTGGTCCCATAGCCGGGTTTAAAGAGCCCAAAATCAGTTTGAATTCGAAAATTGGTTCCATAGTCGGGTTTATAAGGCCCAAAATCAGTTTGAATTCGAAAAATGGTCGCATAGCTGGGTTCAAAGAGCCCAAAAATAGTTTGAATTTGAAAATTGGTTCCATAGCCGGTTTCAAAGAGCCCAAAATTAGTGGGAATTCGAAAAATTGGTCCCATAGCCGGTTTAAAGAGCGCAAAATGAGTTGGAATTTGGAAATTGGTTCCATAGCCGGGTTCAAAGAGCCCAAAATGGGTTAGAATTTGAAAATTGGTCTCATAGCCGGGTTTAAAGAGCCCAAAATAAGTGTGAATTTGAAAATTGGTCTCATAGCCGGGTTTAAAGAGCCCAAAATGAGTTGGAAATCGAAAATTGGTCCTATAGCCGGGTTTAAAGAGCCCAAAATGAGTTGGAATTTGAAAATTGGTTCCATAGCCGAGTTTAAAGAGCCCAAAATAAGTGTGAATTTGAAAATTGGTCTCATAGCCGGGTTTAAAGAGCCCAAAATGAGTTGGAAATCGAAAATTGGTCCTATAGCCGGGTTTAAAGAGCCCAAAATCAGTTTGAAATCGAAGAATTGGGCCCATAGCAGGGTACATAGAGCCCAAAATGAGTTGGAAATCGAAAATTGGTCTCATAGCCGGTTTCAAAGAGCCCAAAATGAGTTGGAAATCGAAAATTGGTCCCATAGCCGGGTTTAAAGAGCCCAAAATGAGTTAGAATTTGAAAATTGGTCCCATAGCTGGGTTCATATAGCCTAAAATTAGGTAGAAATTCAAAACTGGTCAATCAGGGTTGTTTATAGTAATGATCTCCTTTTTTGGAAGATAAAAAGTGTACCTCTTTTCTCCCGCGGGCGTTAAATGGGTGGCGAGGATTTTTTGAATTGTTTTTTTAGAATAAATGGTCTCACACCATTCATGGATCCTACTAGTTGTGATTTTTCTATGAGGAAATAGGAGGGCGAATTCCTTTACACTTCGCATGACGGAAGACTCAATATTTTCTTGGCGACCACATGTTTCACATATCATTTTTTTATACGTAAAGGGCTTTAGAAAGCCTGTACATGATGGACAAATGATCCCTTTTTTCAATTTATCGTATTCATATTGTGGCAATTGTTCATAGGCGGATTGCTCTTTATGATGGACAATGAATTGGTCAACCACTCTCTTCTGTTTACGCGTGATCACCGGAGTGGAAGCATGCAGTTTTTTCAGGAATCGGTTCAATTGTGTAGGTAAAATAATCGGCAGGTTCTGGGGGGCTTGGTATAAGGTGAATTCCGGATGGATGAAGATGATATAAGGTTCAATAGGTATATCGTGTCCCCATTTTTGGAGTAATTGACGAAGTAAAAATTCGCTTCTTCTGAGTTGGAGTAAAGGGTTCTTAATTTCTTTTCCTGTCAAAGCTACATACCAATTGTCTTGTTCAAGATAAAATTCGCCTTCGAAATTTTTGACTTCAAAAAGAAATATTCTTGTTTGCCAAATAAGCAGACTGTCGATTTGAAATTCTGTATGGTTTGATGGTAAAAGTAAATCATAAAGAATCAAGTGGTTCTTTAATTCTGTTTGTTGTAAACGGTTGTAAAATTCCAGTTCACCCAAATATCCTTTGTATAGGTAATCAAGATGCTGTTTTTCTTCTGTTGCTAGCTTCATCCGCGGATGTAAATACTGAAAAATTTGTAACTCCCTGGATTTAGTAGGTTTATCGTGGCGATTTGTCGTCATTATCCCATTCCTTTCTTTTTCCAAAAATAATAATATCTCTTTAATAATAGGGAAATTTCTGACTAATATCAAGAAGAATAATTTTGTCCAGAATTTATCGACTAAAAGAAAGGATAATCCGCATGTCCAATCATTATTTTTTTGCATTGGCCTTACCAGATCAAGTGAAGCAGGAATTAGCTTCATTATGTACACAGCTCCAAGATCCCTTTCCTTTTAAAAAATGGGTACATCAAGCTGATTATCATATCACATTAGCATTCCTTGGAGCCGTCGAACAAGACAACTTAATAGAAGCTATGCAATGTATGGAGGAGAACCTTTACAAGCATAGAGCTTTTTCCCTTCGAATCGATCATCTTGATACATTTGGGAAGCGAATTTTTTGGGCAGGTGTAGAGAAGTCTGAAGCCTTATTGGATCTGCAGCAGATGGTTTTTACATGCTGTGAAATGGCAGGCTTTGAATTGGAGAAACGTTCCTTTCACCCTCATATCACCTTGGCGCGCAAATGGGATGGGGAGCAATGGATGAAGAAAGAGCAACTCAGACCCTATTATCCTTCATTATCGTTTTTAGCAGATGAGGTTGTTTTGTATCAGACCGATCCTCACCAAACACCTAAATATAAGAAAAGAAAGACGTTTCGATTAGCTCACTGATCCATATTTTTGATACAATAGATTCATCAGAATTAAGGAAGGTTACGCAAAAAATGGCTCAGCTACTTAAATTGCAAGATTATGTTTCACGATATGAAACAGACTTATCCCGCTACCCCTCTCAATTTATCCGTCTAAAGAAACAACAATGGATGAAAGTAAAAGCTGCTTGGGAAGCCCATGCAGGTACTTCCTCTATCTTTGTAGAGGAGATAGAAGAAATACCTGCTAAATCAATGAAGTACGGTAAACTCAGGCAGCTATTTAAAAGGGGCTCGCGTGACATAGAAATTCCGGATGAATCACAAAGTGAAAACATCTCTGTGCAAGACAAGGAGGAAAACCTTGACTTTTCTGCGCCCCTTGAAGCTCAAACGGAACTGGAATTAAAGCAGAGTTTTCTCGATCATTTGCTTCTATTCCAATTAAAATGGGCCAGTTCAACGATCACAGAAAAATCATTTGTGGATTCTCGTTTTTATACAGATCGACGATTAAAACATTTTCTCCAACGATTTCCAGATAATTATTTTCTTTTCTATGAACCCATTTTTTTGTTAAAAAAAGCTCCAGTAGAACTGGAAGTATTGCTTCTCTCTCCTACGGAAATTTGGTGTTTGTCTTTTTTAGAAGAAGAGGGTCAAGCAGTGTATATCGGGGATAATCAACATTTTTGGTCGATGAAAAAGAAAGAGAAAGAAAGGAAGATTTTGAATCCGATGATGTCTGTCAATCGCATGGGAAAAATCGTCACACAACTTTTTCAGTTGTATGAGGTGAATTTGCCGATTCGCAAGGCGATCGTCTCAAGGGATGGGTTTATAGACTATCCGGATGCGCCCCAGGATCTTACTATTTTAGATCAACGCACCTATGGGGATTGGTTTGAACGAGCAAGAAATACACCATCACCGATCAAAATGATGCAAATGCGGGCTGCGACAGCATTATTAGATTACGGACAATCGACTTCCTTCAACAGGCCCAATTGGGAATTGGAATAAGGATGTTTTTTCATGAAGAAGGAATCCTATTGGTTGTAAGAGAAATTTAGCGTCCTAAAATGTCGAATAGAAATCGAACTTTCAACAAATGGCACTTGACGAAAAATGACGTTTAACGATAAAATTATGAAATAGGGATGGCTATTCTATTTGAGTCAATAGCCGTCTTTTTTCTTTTATCGAAGGTTTAAAATACAATATTATTTGTTGATATAATTGAAGGTGAAATTAGGTGGAACATTTATTGGGGCAGGATTGGGAAATCATACCTGCCGGTGGAGCAACCGGTGAAGCTTTTTTTGCAATCAAAAATGATCAGAAGCTGTTTCTCAAACGGAATTCGTCCCCATTTTTGGCTGTTTTATCGGCGGAGGGGATCGTCCCGAAGTTGATTTGGACAAGAAGGATGGAAAACGGTGATGTCATAACGGCCCAGCAATGTTTAGCCGGAAGAGAGTTTACAGCGGGGGAAATGGCGGGAGAAGAAGCACCAAAACTTTTACGTAAAATTCATGAGTCTAAGCCACTTTTGAATATGATGGAACGGATGGAGAAAACACCTTATGGGCCGAATTCGATCCTTCAAGATTTAGAAGCGACATTAGATCGTGCTTTTTATTCTTTTTCCACGATAAGGGAAGCGATTCGCTTTCTCAAAAAGGAATTGACAAGTATTGCCTGCAATGAGTGGGCGGTGTGCCATGGGGATGTAAATCATAATAATTGGCTGCTAACAGATCAAGGAGAAATCTTCTTAATCGATTGGGATGGCGCCACGATCGCCGATCCCGCTTTTGACTTGGGGGTTCTTCTTCATTGGTATGTTCCAAAAAACAAATGGTCCCGGTGGCTCCATGATTATGGGAGTCCTTTGACCGAAAACTTAGAAAGGCGTATGAAATGGTATACGATTGCCCATACTTTATTATCGATTCAATGGCACGAAAAAAAGGGGCACAGGCGTGAAGTCAATTATTGGGTAAAAGACTTGGAAAATTTTATGCAGAATGATTATGCCTGTACTTATCCTTTGACGAGACATTTATGATAATGTATTGATTACTTGTACCCACTGGGAAAGCTGGTCCTGGTGGGCGTTTATATGTTGATCAAGATCGTTCTGGTTTTTTCCTGATTGAGAGTAACTGTATATATCGTGTAAAAGAGGTTCTATTTCTTGTGGGACAGCATTTTGGGCAAGCAGGGATTTAATTAATCGTTCAACTTGCTCATATTCTGCTACAGATCCACTTCTATCCTCTAAATGATTATTTAAAATATCTTGTAATAACTGGACTTGATGTTGATGATTTAAAGACATCTTTCTCTTCCTTTCCAATGAGTTGCTTGTAGTTTGCGCAGACAAAGGGCCTTTATGCGCAGCTTGATTTTGGTAAAGAACGAGAAGGAATGAAGGTTTTAGCATTTCTTGCAGACAAAAACAGGAATAAGAAATTAGAGGTGGATGGAAACATGCGTGTCAGACATAAACCATGGGCAAAGGAGAAGATTGAGCAATACCCTCAATATGTGATTCCTCATCCAACAGCCTATGCCGGAAATTGGGCGGATTTGTTCGGAAATCATCACCCCATTCATATTGAAGTAGGAACAGGGAAAGGTCAATTTATTTCGAAAATGGCAATTGCTCACCCTGAGGTAAATTATATTGGCATTGAGGTTCAACAAAGTGTGATTGTATCCGCACTGGATAAGGTCATCGAGACGGGTTTATCAAATGTCAAATTACTACATAGCGACGGGGCGGATTTACGAAAGTTTTTTGCAAAAGGGGATGTCGATCGTATTTATCTTAATTTCTCTGATCCATGGCCGAAAAATCGTCATGAAAAAAGACGGTTAACCTATCATTCCTTTTTAAACATTTATGAGGAGATTCTCATAGATCAAGGGGACATTCATTTTAAAACGGATAATCGCGGATTATTTGAATACTCTCTTGTTAGCTTCTCTCATTATGGGATGAAGTTGAATGCGATTTGGTTGGATTTGCATAATAGTGATTTTGAAGGCAATATCATGACCGAGTATGAAGAAAAATTCGCGGCAAAAGGTCATCCGATTTATCGATGTGAAGTACAGTTTAAGTAAAGATGTAAGGATCAAAGGCTAAAACCGCAACATCCTGTTGCAACGCCTTTGTGACCGACGTCCTGTCTGCCTGATCAAAGGCTAAAAACGCAACATCCTGTTGCAACGCCTTTGTGACCGACGTCCTGTCGGCCCGATCAAAGGCTAAAACCGCAACATCTTGTTGCAACGCCTTTGTGACCTGCTTCCTGCAGGCCCAAAATCCGGGGCGGGCTAGGCTCCCCATTTAGGAGGACTTTTTGTATGGAAAAATTGCAAATTGGAGCGATTACGTTGCGATGGCTCAATGGTGGAGATACATTTATGGACGGAGGAGCGATGTTTGGTGTTGTTCCTAAAGCATTATGGGCTCGGAAATATCCTGTAAATGAGAAAAATCAAATTGAGTTGCGATGTGATCCAATTTTTTTGCAAGTGAATGGGAAAAATATATTGATCGAAGCGGGGATCGGCAATGGAAAATTGACAAAGAAGCAATGGCGGAATTATGGGGTAACAGAGGAGTCAAAGCTAGAGCAGGACTTGGCAGAGCAGGGGCTCACTTCGGAAGATATCGATATCGTCTGTATGACCCATCTTCATTTTGATCATGCTTGTGGTTTGACGAAACCGACGGACAAGGGATTTGTCTCAACGTTTCCCAATGCCAAAATCTATACTTCACAAGTGGAATGGGATGAAATGCGGAATCCGAATATTCGGTCCCGAAATACATATTGGCGAGAAAATTGGGAAGCGATCGTAGATCAAGTGGTCCCGTTTCAAGAGAAAGTCGTCATTGAGGATATTCTTCAAATGGTCCATACGGGTGGCCATAGTGATGGACATTCCATTATCATCATTGAAAGTGAAGGGGAGCGGTTGGTCCATATGGCTGACTTAATGCCAACCCATGCCCATCAAAATGTCCTTTGGGTCCTAGCCTATGATGATTATCCAATGGACTCGATCCGCGAAAAACAAAAATGGATCCCAGAGGCGATTCAATCCGGTTCCTGGTTTACCTTCTATCATGATGGCTATTATCGGGCGTTGAAATGGGATAAAGATGGCAATATCATTGAGTCTGTGGAACGCAAACGAGCGGATCATGGAAAATTATTGAAGGAATTGAACAGCAATACTCAAAAAAGGAAGTAAAAGCAGAAAGCACATCAAACTTGATGTGCTTTCTGCGGTTATATGCCAACATCAAAATCGGTTTCATAGTCGCTTCCATAAAGCCCGAAATCCGGTTCGGCAGCCAAAACCTGTACCATAGCTGCTTCATCGATCTCGAAATCCGGTTCAGAGGTCCAAACCAGTCAAAAAGCAGGTTTCATAAAGCTCAGAATCTATTCCAAGATTAAACGGGATACACATCCAAGACACTACCCGTATAGGCATCGGCAATAAATTCAAATGCTTGCCGTTCCCCTTGATGGGTTCTCATGATTCCTCCGCGATAGATTTTTGTTTTGATGGCATGCTTTTGATAATCTTCTGGCTTCATTTGCAGCCATGAGCCATCAATACTACCCTCTTTTTTAAAAGCATTTTTAACACTGGTCAGCACTCTTTCTCCAGATAAAGGAACCTTTTCTTCTACTACTTTTCGCAGACAATAGCCGCCTATAAGTCCGGTTATGGATCCGGCAATAAATGATTTCCAATTCATCCTTCGCACCTCCAATATCTCTATTTTTTCAGTATACAGGAATAAGCAAGATTCTTCGAGAGTGGGCAAATAATGAATTTCTCCTATACAAGATCCCTCGATTGTGATGCTTGGAAAACACGGGATTGTCTTTTTTCTCTTATTTTTGTTGGAAATGATTTTGCTTGTTCTCTTCATCATTGCGATCACTGCTCTAGTGTATCTCCTTATTTTGCGATTTTTTGGCAGTGACCAATTAAAAGATTTAATCAACTATGTTCAGATTATATTATCGGTAGGGATCGTCGTTGGTTACCAAGTCTTTATTAGAGCGTTTAGTTTTGTCGATTTGGAGATTTCTTATGTTTTTGATTGGTGGCATCTTTTCATTCCACCGATTTGGTTTGCCGCACCGTTTGAATTATTGCTTCAGCATCATTATGCAAGCGAATATATCCTTTTATCTATTTTGGTCCTTGTGATTCCGTTTCTTTCACTCGCTATTTATATTTGGTTTATGCCGAGCTTTGAGGGAAATTTGCAGAAATTGATGGGAGAAACGGGGAATATTAAAATACGGAAATTTTCTTTCACTCGTTTTTGGGAGTCTATTATCTGTTTTGGTCAAGAAGAGAAACGGTTTTTTCGCTTTTCCTCCATTATGATGAGTAGAGAAAGAGAATTTAAATTAAAGGTCTATCCTTTATTAGGGATGGCGCTCGTTTTCCCGTTTATTTTTATTATGAATGAAGTCATGACGGAATCTATGGAAAGTCTAACCACTAGTAAAATATATTTAAATATCTATTTTAGCACGATTATAATGAGCTCGGCTGTTCACATGCTGAAATTTTCCAAAGACTATAAAGGGGGCTGGATTTTTAAGACGATTCCGATCGAACATACAGAACGATTTTATCAGGCGACTCTTAAGGTTTTTCTCGTAAAATTATATTTGCCGGTCTTTTTACTCATCTCGATTGTATTTATGGTTATTTTTTCATGGAGGATTTGGCTGGATTTATTGGTTGTATTACTAACAGCTATATTGTATACATTGCTTTGCTACAAGCTATTAAATAATGAACGTTTTCCCTTTACGGAACCGTTCGAATCCGCACAACAGGCAGTTAATACGGGAAAGTTTTTCTTGGTCATGTTTGTTGTTGGGGTGTTTGCTTTCTTTCATTTTATCGCTTTAGTGATTCCCTATGGAATACTTGGTTACTTCATTCTTCTTTTAATAGGAACGACTATTAGTTGGAAAGCCGTCTTTTCTAGTAGGGAAGCAAAGGTCAACTAAAAATATACATTTTCTTACAGGAACACTTGTTCTTTAAGCTGTGGTCTGATATAATTTAATCAACCTCCAACTGAAAGGAGGTGAGATCGATGGAGCACGTACTTCTTTTTGTTGCCTTCATGAATGTTGTCGTCGCAGGAATCAATCTTGTAACCGCGATCATGAATTATCGTAACAAAAAGAGCCTTCTTCGTCGGCAGCGAAGAAAGCTCGGTGAACTCGAGGAATAGGGGGAAACCCCTTTCCTCCTCCATCATCTTATGTATATCATACCCGATTTATGCTGTTTAGACAATGATAAGATAGGATTTCATACCTATTTACTAAACAAATCAATAGTCAACATGAAGAAAATTAGCTAACATAGGAGTATACATAAAATTTTTTTGAAGTGGGAGGAAGATTCATGAATCAAGAAACCCTTACGATGTTTAAAACTCTAACAGAGTTACCAGGGATTGCTGGGAATGAGCATGCTGTTCGTGAATACATGCTTGAAGAATTGGCAAAATATGCAGATGAACTTGTGCAGGATCGTTTAGGAGGAATTTTTGGAATAAAGCGTGGAGATGAGCAAGGTCCCACGATTATGGTGGCGGGACATATGGATGAGGTGGGCTTCATGGTCACACAAATTACCGATAATGGGATGATTCGTTTTCAAACAATCGGTGGTTGGTGGAGTCAGGTTTTACTGGCTCAGCGTGTGCAAATTGTGACAGCGACGGATAAGGTGGATGGTGTTATCGGTTCGATTCCCCCTCATCTTTTAACAGATGCTCAGCGCAATAAACCGATGGATGTCAAAAATATGTTAATTGATGTAGGGGCAGATGACCGCAAGGATGCAGAACAAATGGGTATCAAGCCTGGCCAAATGATTGTTCCTGTGTGCCCATTTACTCCCCTTGCCAATCCGAAGAAGATTATGGCAAAAGCATGGGATAATCGTTATGGCTGTGGCTTGTCGATTGAACTGTTAAAGGAATTACAAGGAGAGACTCTCCCAAATGTACTTTATTCAGGTGCAACCGTTCAAGAAGAAGTTGGTTTACGCGGGGCGGCAACCGCGGCAAACATGATTCAACCAGACATTTTCTTTGCCCTAGATGCGAGTCCGGCAAATGATGCGTCCGGTGATAAAAATGAATTTGGACAGCTCGGAAAAGGTGCCCTTCTCCGGATTTTTGACCGTTCGATGGTCACTCATAAAGGAATGCGTGAATTTGTCCTTGATACAGCCGAATCTAATAACATCGCTTATCAATATTTTGTTTCACAAGGAGGTACAGATGCTGGGCGGGTTCATACAGCGAATGAGGGTGTCCCAAGTGCGGTGATCGGTATCTGCTCACGCTATATTCACACCTCTTCCTCGATCATCCATGTCGACGATTACGCAGCAGCAAAGGAATTACTTGTGAAACTGGTTAAAGCATGTGACCATGCAAACGTAAAAGCAATTAAGCAACAATAAAAAATGACCCCTTGGGGTCATTTTTTATGGATAGCAGAAAATACGCTCGGATAGCAGAAAATACGCTCGGATAGCAGAAAATACGCTCGGATAGCAGAAAATACGCTCGGATAGCAGAAAATACGCTCGGATAGCAGAAAATACGCTCGGATAGCAGAAAATACGCTCGGATAGCAGAAAATACGCTCGGATAGCAGAAAATACGCTCGGATAGCAGAAAATACGCTCGGATAGGAGAAAATACGCTCGGATAGCAGAAAATACGCTCGGATAGCAGAAAATACGCTCGGATAGCAGAAAATACGCTCGGATAGTTTCCCTAGGAGTAAAAAAAATTCGATTAACCGGTGGGGAGCCGCTGATGAGAAGAAATCTTTCCGCATTGATTGCCCTACTTACGCAGTTAGATGAGGTAGAGGACATCGGCCTTACGACCAATGGCATGCTGTTAAAAGCACATGCGCAAGATCTTTATCAAGCTGGACTAAGAAGATTGAATATAAGTTTGGATGCATTAGATCCTCCATTATTTGGCCAGATTAATGGTCGTGGCATCAAACCTGCTTATATTTTAGAAAATATTGCCTATGCACAAAAAATGGGTTTTGAAATAAAAGTAAATATGGTTGTTCAAAAAGGAATCAATGATCAAGAAATCATCCCGATGGCACGATATTTTAAAGACAACGGGATCACGCTCCGCTTTATCGAATTTATGGATGTCGGAAATGATAATGGGTGGAGCTTCAAGAAGGTTGTAACAAAGAAAGAAATGTATGAAATGCTTAAAGAAGAATTTGAGCTCGAACCTGTCGATCCTCATTATTTTGGAGAAGTGGCAAAACTTTATCGGTATACAGATAATGGGGCACAGGTCGGATTTATCACATCGGTTTCTGAATCTTTCTGTTCAAGCTGTACAAGAGCACGGCTTTCATCAGAGGGGACATTCTACTCCTGCCTATTCGCTTCATCAGGATTTGATCTTAAAAAAATGATTCGGGACGGGGCATCCGACCTTGAATTGCGTGAGAAAATTTGCCAGTTGTGGGAACACAGGGCTGACCGCTATTCCGATGAGCGCACAGAATGGACCGCTAAAAACCGGAAGAAAATTGGCATGTCTTATATTGGGGGCTAATGGAAATAAAAGAGCATTTAACTTCATTCAGCAGAAGCCCCTACGTATATAAGTGGGGGATGGATGCCCAATAGTAGTTCATAAGACAGATATTTTCTATCTCTCGTTGTTGTGGTTTAAAACTGATTTACAAATTCAGCTACATGCTCCGGAACTTTAAAACTCATTGTCCAATCCTTGATTTCAATCTCTAAATAAGGGAGATCCCTATAGGTGACAATATTAGCGATTTCTTTCAATTCGGCTTGCTTCGTTTTTCCCTCCCCTAAACGTCTCGTGTCTTCCTGATATAAAATATACTGTAACTCTTTCTCTGCCTCTGCCGGAATTTCGGTTAATTCCCATGTATCCATTTCAAGGCTTGCGACAAAATTTTGAATTTCCTTGTTGTCTGTCAAAGTGGCCGATGCAGTAGAATCATCCCATTTCAGAGCCTCAACTTTTTGGCTTTTTCCTAAGCTATTCTTCCATTCATGCGCACTAAAATTCAGATCTTGTTTCGGGCTACAGCCCGCGAAAAAGCCTGTGATCATCAATATGGACAAGCCGCATATAAAAAGCTTCTTCATCCTACTTCTTTCCCTTCTGTATTTCTTCATTTTTGGCCAGTAATCGATACGAGCGAAGTGTCCCTAACAAATAGATAAAAAAGTAAACCGCTACCCCGCCCATAATCATACTTATCGCCAGCATCATCTCTTCTCCACCATCACTAACAAGCTCAAGCCCAACCACTGGAAGGACGAGAAAGCTGATGCAAAACAAGACAATGCTTCCTACAATAAGAACATGATATTTTTTTCTTTTCTCCATATAGTTGCTCAACAGTTCTTTTTTAAAAACATCGTCAAACAATAACGCCTCCTGTTTGATTTGTCGATAGGGATTCCCAGTCAATAGGATGGAAACAAAGAGGGCAATCGAGACAATCATCACAATTAAATATAAGAGGATCCCTGCTGTTTCATTGATAATAAAGATAAACGCCGCTCCTGCAAGCAATAAGGCAATCGCAAAGGCCATTTTTCTGTATTTTAATGTTTCGTGTAAGAGAAATCCACTCGCCATCTCCTGACTTACATATAAACCTTTTTCAGTTTCATTTCCGTTACGATTCTCTGAATCACTCAAAAGATAATCGAGTGTCACATGAAAAATTTTACTCATTTTAATGATTTTTTCTGTTTCAGGATAGCCTTTATCATTTTCCCATTTACTGATCGCCTGTCGAGATACTTGCAATTGAAAAGATAATTCTTCTTGGGAAATCCCCGCTTCTTTCCGCAATTTTTGAATTTTTTCTCCAAAAGTCATTTCAAATTCCTCCTTAACTGTACTAAGAATATAACGAAATGATTGTTCTCACCACCAAAATACAGTTGCAATTCCGCAATTTTTCGTTGCAACTGGAGGTTTCCAAGCCGTTTTATAAAAATAGCCATATTATTTCTGTTAAAATTAGGGAATATAGAGGATAAGTACAATCGGAAGGGAGTCTTTTATAAATGGTGGATGTGATTCAAGTTACAAATCCAGCAACTGGTGAGAGGGTGGCTGAAGTAAACATACAATCAGATGAGGAAATAAAAGAGGCGATAAATAGAGGCCATCATGCCTTCCAAACATGGTCCAAGATAGATGCGCATGAAAGATCGCGACTGATTCGGGCATGGAGTGCGAAGGTACAAGAACATAAAGAAGAATTAGCAAAATTAATGACCTTAGAAAATGGAAAGCCATTAAATGAGGCAAGGGGAGAAATTGACTATTCAACGGATTATTTGGATTGGTATGCGGAAGAAGCGAAACGAATTTATGGACGAACGATCCCAGCGAATACAGGGACAAAGCGGATTATTGTGACGAAAGAGCCGATTGGGCTTGTGGCCGCAATTACCCCATGGAATTTTCCAACCGCCATGATGGCAAGAAAAGCGGCTCCGGCACTAGCGGCTGGCTGTACGTTTATCGTAAAACCGGCGTCAGAAACCCCTTTATCAGGTATGAAATTTATTGATTATGCGCATGAAGTGGGAATTCCGAAAGACGTGATTCAATATGTGATGGGCCAAGGAAAAGCAGTCGGGGAAATTTTTACAGAGAGTGAGTTTGTCCGTAAAATAACGTTCACAGGCTCGACAGCGGTTGGAAAACAATTGATCAAGAATAGCTCGGACAAAATCCAACATGTCACAATGGAACTGGGTGGACATGCTCCATTGATTGTGGCGGAGGATGCGGATGTGGAAATGGCTGCTCAACAAACGATTGCCACCAAATTCCGTAATGCAGGACAAACCTGTGTCTGCGCCAATCGAATCCTTGTTCATGAAAATGTTTTGGAGGAGTTTACGGAAAAGTTTGTGGCTGAGGTGAAAAAGCTCGAGGTTGGCAATGGGTTGGAAGAAGGAGTGGATATCGGCCCGATTATTAATGAAAAAGGCTATAACAAAATCGTAAGCCAAATTGAAGATGCGATTTCAAAAGGGGCCGAAGTGTTGGTCGGCAGTCAATTTCAGTCAGACATGGAAAAAGGGTATTTCTTCGTCTATCCTACCGTTCTGAAAAATGTGACAACCGAGATGATGATCATGCATGAAGAAACCTTTGGGCCCGTTGCTCCGATTATCAGTTTTAAAACAATCGAAGAAGCCGTTGAATTAGCAAATGGGACTCCATATGGACTAGCTGCCTATTTCTTTACAAATGATTATCGAGTCGGACATTACTTGCATGAACATTTGAAATTTGGCATTATTGGTTGGAATGATGGTGGTCCTTCCGCCGCTCATGCCCCATTTGGCGGCATGAAAGCCAGCGGTCTTGGTCGGGAAGGCGGCATAGAAGGAATCGAACCGTATTTGGAAACAAAATATCTGTCCATTGGCGGGTTATAATAGATGAAGCAAAGAAGGTAAAAGGGAATGAAAATTGCAGTAGGATCGAAAAACAAAGCAAAATTAAAAGCGGTTGAATCTGCTTTACAAGAAATGGAAAAAACTGTGGAAATATATCCTGTTGATGCCCCATCCAATGTGAGTGGTATGCCTTTTTCCGATAAAGAAACGATGAAGGGTGCTATGAATCGTGCGGAATATTGTATATCCAATCATGATGTAAGGATCGGCATTGGTTTAGAAGGCGGCGTAACGGAAACATCAACAGGCTTATTTTTAATTAATTGGGGCGCCCTAGCGGAAAAAGGAAAAGAAACGCTTGTAGCGGGAGGGGCGCGCATTAAACTTCCGGAAGAAATTGCCGACAGACTGCGAAACGGAGAAGAACTTGGTCCTGTTATGGATGATTACAGTCAGCGGGAAAACATTCGTCATAATGAGGGAGCAATTGGTATTTTCACGGATGGAATGGTGACGCGAGATCTCATGTTTACTCATATTATGAAATTATTGGTGGGGCAACTTCGATATCGAAACGGAGTGGAGATTCGCTCGTAGGAAAAAGGAGAAAGGGGCCTACATGATGTAGGTCAGAACGGCGTGGCGATCATTGTCACGCCTTAGCCGCTCATCCTATTTAAAGGCGCTTTCTCCTTTTTCGCCTAACGTTTATTCAAAAATATAAGCCAAAGCTTTCATCGCTTGATCGACATTCTCCACCGTCACATTCGCTTTTTCCGAGAGTTCCTTTAGAGGATGATGTAATTCTTCTGGACGGATTAGAATCAGTGGCTTATTAAGCGTAATCGCAGCGCTTGCATCCATGGCTGTGTTCCACTGTCTATATTTGTCACCGAAGAGGGCAACCACTACATCCGACTTTCTCAATAATATTTCCGTTCGCAAATTATTAAAACTTGAAGCAGCAGCATCACGATAAACCGCATTAGGTTGCTTACCAAGAATTTCTTCTCCGATCCCATCTGATCGATCATGATCCTCCATCGGTCCAACAAAATCAATCGGCATGTTTAGAGCTTGTGCCTTTTCCTTTATATCTGACCGCCATTCACTATGAATTTCACCAGCAAGATAAACCGTTAATCTCATATTGAATTCCTCCTTATATGATATAATTTCCATTTTATCAGTTTCTTGACCGCTATGCCTTCAAAAGAAATTACTTTATTTCCCAGAAAAGAATTATTTTAAAAAAAGATAGACAAAAACGCCAACTGTCTTTACACTAGTTAAGTATAATAGTTAACAAGGGGGCAGCATGATGAGTTTTTTGGAAAAAAAGGGAGTTCGGATCTCGGTTAAAACCTATTTAGTAGATGCTTTAAGTTATATGGCTTTAGGGCTTTTTTCTTCCTTAATTATTGGCTTAATTATAAAAACGATTGGAGACGAGTTGCATTGGCCATTGTTTGTTGAAATGGGGAAACTAGCGATGGAGCTGATGGGACCAGCGATTGGAGCAGCGATCGCTGTTGGTTTAGGGGCGCCGCCACTCGTTGTTTTTGCGGCTGTTGCGACTGGAGCGGCAGGTGCAGCCCTAGGAGGAGGACCAGCTGGAAGTTATGTAGCTGCTTTGATTTCCATTGAAATTGGTAAGCTAGTCAGTAAAGAAACAAAAGTCGATATTATTGTGACTCCTTTTGTGACGATTTTCACAGGTTTTCTTGTGGCAAAATTTATCGGTCCCACGATCGGACATTTTTTAACCGTCTTTGGAGGCTGGATTGTCTGGGCAACAGAACAGAAACCGATTTTAATGGGGATCTTAGTAGCAACTCTTATGGGTCTCGCCTTGACAGCACCAATATCAAGTGCAGCGATCGCTCTTATGCTTGATTTAAGTGGTTTGGCTGCAGGTGCGGCAACGATTGGTTGCTGTGCGCAAATGGTCGGATTTGCTGTTTCCAGTTATCGTGAAAATAAGATAGGGGGCCTGCTGGCAATTGGGATTGGTACCTCCATGCTTCAGGTTCCAAATATTATTCGCTATCCATTGATATTAGTTCCACCAACGATTGCAGGTGTGATCATAGCCCCGATTGCGACCACGATCTGGCCCATGACAAGCAATGCGGCAGGAGCTGGTATGGGAACAAGTGGCTTAGTTGGGCAAATTATGACCTTTCAAACCATGGGATTTTCGGCAACTGTATTTTTGCAAGTCATTGTATTGCATATAATTGCCCCGGCTGTGATAAGCTTAGGTATATCAGAATGGATGAGGCAGCGCGGCTGGATCAAACCTGGCCAAATGCTCATCCATACAGGAGGGAAATAAATTGGAAAAACTACAATCCACAGAGCAATTTGAACAAGTTAAAAAGGAGGAACGGGCGATCTTTATGTTCTCCGCTGACTGGTGTCCGGATTGCAAATTCATTGAACCATTCTTGCCAAGATTGGAAGCCGATTATCCAGAATATACATTCATGTATGTGGACCGTGATCAATTCATCGATCTTTGCGGCCAATTAGACATCTTTGGGATCCCAAGCTTTATCGCCTACCATAGTGGAGAAGAAGCAGGCCGTTTTGTTAGCAAGGATCGCAAAACTTTGGAGGAAATTGAAGATTTTATCAATGGGCTTGCGGATTGAGTAAAGGGAAACTATTTTAAAAGTGAAGACACTGAGGAGCACATTCTAAAATTTAGGATGTGCTTTTTTCATCATATGATTTAGTGTTCCAATAAAGTTGTTTCAAAAATTCGTGCTATGAGTTATACTAAAGGTAAATTTTGGTAATTTCTAATATTTTGTTTTTGGAGGTGTAAGATGAAAGGCGAAAATCTCCTCTTCATCGGGAGATTACGTACCAAACTGCAGAGGATAACTCAATCGATCCCCATAGATACCACAACCTAGACTCCGATCGTAAGTACGACGGACTTTTTTATTGCCTTCAGAAGAAAAAAGCAGTTTTTGGTAGAGCAATTGCAAAAGCGATATAAAGCTTGAATTAACGATGACTACGGATAGCATTTGAGGAGGTGATAATGATATGGGGAATTCTGTTATGGAAGCGGTTTAGATAACGGATAAAAGTTATTTGAATTCTGAGAAACCAAAGGGAAAGAACAAAGACCCATTTTGAGAAGAAAAATCTTTGCGGTGTGAGGTCAAGGGCTAAAACAATATAAGTGGTGAAACTGCACTAAGAAAGGAATGTAATTTTATGAGAAGATTCGGAAGGCTGGTTGGATTACCGAGTATTGTTTGTCTCATGTTTGGGTTGGTTTTGGTGCCGTTTTTACCGGCACATCAAACATCAGCGGATCATTCATCCAATAACACTTCGTCCAAAACCGACTTTTTTAGTTCATTTGAAAAGGGGGATCCCCCGTTGACATGGAAGGATACAGTCGAAACCACACCTGATGGGAAAGAGAAAGCATCGGGTGTTGACGGAAACATTCCTCCAACGTCTTCTCCGTCTCCTATGAAGTCCGAACTTGGAAATGGGCCGACTAGCAGTTATATCGCAAAAACAAATGTTGGCTGGACTGGTAAAAAAGCGTTGACCTATGCCGGAACACATCTTGAGAAGGGAAGGGCTTATTCCTACAATAAATTGTTTGATGTTAATATTAAAGTAACTCCGGAAACACAACTATCGTATTATATCCATCCAGAATTTGTAGATAAAGATCAGTTGGATTATTCCAGCACCTATGTATCGATCGATTTAGCGTTTACTGATGGAACTTACTTAAGCGATCTTAGTGCGAAAGATCAACATGGGGTGAAATTGAACCCTGAGGCCCAGGGGAAATCTAATACCTTATTTCCGAATCAGTGGAATTATCGTTTGTCTGACATCGGGAAGGTCGCATCCGGAAAAACCATTAAAAGAATCCTAGTAGCCTATGATAATCCGAACGGTCCAGGTGAATTTAAAGGCAGCATCGACGATATCGATATTAAAGGTCAACCGGAACACAAAACTTACGCAAGTCCGATTGATTACGTGAATATCCTAAGGGGGACAAATAATAATAGAGAGTTTTCACGAGGTAACAATATCCCGGCTGTTGCAGTGCCGCATGGATTTAATTTCTGGATTCCCGTGACAGACGCAGGTGATAGGCGATGGATGTACAAATATCAGCAGGACAATAATGAAGACAATTTACCTGAAATTCAAAGCTTTTTGCTTAGTCACTCTCCCAGTCCATGGGTAGGAGATGGCGATCGTCAGACATTTCAAATCATGCCATCTGCTTCGGCATCAGATCTGCCACCTTTAAATCGTGACAAACGCGCACTTCCTTTCAAGCATGAGAATGAAATCGCAAAACCTAATTATTACAGTGTGACCTTTGAAAATGGAATCCAAACGGAGATCACACCGACCAACCATGCGGCGATGTTCCGTTTTACATTCAAGGACAGTGTTTCTGACCTGATTTTTGACAATTTCAACAATGATGGTGGTTTGACACTTGCCCCGGATAAACAACATATACAGGGTTACACAGATGTGGGAACAAAAACCCCAGGGGCGACGAGAATGTTCTTCTATGCAACATTTGATAAACCGGTCACGCAAAGTGGCAAATTGACTGGAGAAGATCGTGACGATGTTGCCGGTTACTTCCGTTTTGATACCTCAGGGAGTGACAAAACCGTGACAATGAAAATTGCCACATCACTTATCAGCATAGAACAAGCGAAGAAAAACCTAAATCAAGAAATTCACTCGAATGACACGTTTAAATCTGTCCAAGAAAGAGCAAAGGAGGAATGGAACAGCCTATTGAAAAAAATTGAAGTCGAAGGGGCGACAGATGAGGAACTCGTCACGTTGTATTCCAATATGTACCGGCTCTTTCTTTATCCAAATAAGTTGTATGAAAACACAGGAACAATGGAACAACCTGTATACGAATACGCGAGTCCATTCTCAGATCTGGATGGAAAACCGACGGAAACCGAAACCGGCGCGAAAATCGTTAAAGGAAAGCCATATGTCAATAATGGATTTTGGGATACGTATAGAACCGCATGGCCAGCCTACAGCCTGTTGTCACCGAACGAAACAGGTGAAATGATTGACGGTTTTCTTCAAGCGTATGAGCAAGGTGGTTGGATTCCGAGATGGTCAAGTCCCGGTCACGGAGGCGGGATGACGGGGACAAGTGCGGATGTCGCCTTTACGGATGCATACCTTAAAGGTGTGAAAAATTTCGATGTGCAAAGCTTTTACGAAGCGGCAATCAAAGACGGGTCCGTTGTGAGCCATAATCAGAAGACGGGAAGAAATGGTCTTACAACATCCATTTTTAATGGTTATACAAGTACAGATACCGGTGAAGGGTTGTCTTGGGCCATTGAAGGTTATCTCAATGATTTTGCGATCGCTACGATTTCTAAGGAACTTGCCGAACAGACAGATAAAGAAGATCCGAAATATGAGCAATACACGACCAATTACAAGTATTTTATCAATCGAGCACAAAACTATGTGAATGTTTTTAATCCAGATGTGGAGTTTTTCATGGGGAAAGACCCATCTGGAAAGTGGAGAACCACTGCCGACAAATTTGATCCGAAAGATTGGTTGGGATCAGATTATGTAGAAACGAACGCATGGGGCACGGCTTTCTCCGTTCCTCATGATGGACAGGGATTAGCCAATCTTTATGGTGGAAGCAAGGAAATGGCCAAAAAACTGGATGAGTTTTTTTCCATTCAAGAAACAGCTTTACAGCTTGGCGGACGAAATAACCCCATTCACGAAATGCGTGAAGCCCGAGATGTTCGAATGGGAATGTATGGTCACAGTAACCAAGGCGCTTATCACATCATCTATATGTATGATTATGTTGGCCAGCCTTGGAAGGCTCAGGCAAAGGTTCGTGAAGTATTATCTCGGCTCTATGTCGGAAGTGAAATCGGTCAGGGGTATGTCGGGGATGATGACAACGGAGCAGCGTCCTCTTGGTATATCTTAAGTGCGGCGGGTTTTTATCCACTTCGTGCAGGTACATCTTCTTATGCAATCGGTGCTCCTTATTTTGAAAAAATGACGATTCATTTGGAAAATGGAAAAGACATTGTCATCAACGCACCTGAAGTGAGTGACACAAACAAATATATTCAAAGTATGAAATTGAACGGGAAACCTTACAATAAATTGACGATTGCTCATGAAGATCTTGCCAATGGTGCAACCTTAGAGTTTACAATGGGACCTGAGCCATCTAAATGGGGTACCGGAAAAGATGCGGCGCTATCATCAATTACCTCAAGTTCAACGAATGGGTCGTCACTACAGCCTAACCCAATGGTTGATTTGACCGACAAAGGAAAGGGGCAATCCTATGATAACAGTGGGACGATAGCCAAAGCGCTTTTTGACAATTCATCCGATACATCGCTAACTTTGAAAGGAAAGAATCCTTGGATTCAGTACAATTTTATGGACGAAGCCCAAAAGGCGTTAATGTACACGATTACTACTGCCAAAGACGATCCGTCACAAGATCCGAAAAATTGGGTATTAATTGGATCCAAAGACGGTGAAAGTTGGACCATTCTTGACAAAAGAAATAATGAACAGTTCAAATGGCGGCAGTATACCAAGCCATTTACAATTCAAAACCCGGGTAACTATTCCTTTTACAGACTGATTATTCAGGAAAACGGCGGAGCCACGTCTACTTCGTTAGCGGAACTGGAACTGCTTGGCCTGAGGGATCTCGAAACGAAATTCGATCAAGTAGAGAAGACTTATCAAGGATATGTGGAGTCAGGAGATATTAAAGGAGCAGCTGAAAAACTGATGTCTCGCTCGTTGCACCAAGCGCAAGAGCAGTTTAAAAACGAAAACAATGAGCAGGCCATCCAGCAATTGCAGGATTTTCTGAAACAAATGGATGAAGCCAAAACCGAGGAAGTTTCTGAAAAGGTTAAAACTAAATTAGGGGCGGATATTCACGCTTTAATCGATTTGGTATCGAAGGTCACCATTCAACCGCCTGAAGGCGATTGGGAATATCATGAAGAGGTTGAAAAGATAACGGCATTCGAAATTTTCAATCTTGGTAGCGATACGATTGAGCCCGGCGAGGATGCCATCATAACCGCTTCTGTGAAAAACATCGGTTTAGTTTCGGGCGACGAGGAGATAAATTTTTATTTTGATGATAAGCTTGTCGATTCTGAAACTGTCACCCTGGAGCCCGGGGAAAGCAAAAAGGTGACGTTTACCGTTCATGCTGTGTCGCCAGGCGTACATCAGATAAAAATTAACAATCAGACTGCTACGTTAAAAGCGTTGTACGCCGAAAAACCTGTATTGTCGTTGAGTTTTGAAGAGGACGGAGAAACTGTTAAAGATTCCTCTCCATATGGGTTAGACGGTCAATTGCATGGGAATGCATCACGCGTTCAAGGCCAATTCGGCAAGGCATTGAAGCTTGATGGGGGATGGGTTGAAATCCCGAACAACAGTTTATTAAATGGGGAGGATGCTTTTACGATCACGGCATGGCTGAATCTTGAAAACCCTGATGCCAATCAAAAGATAATGGGTAAAACCACGACAAATGATGGGTATTTGTTGGGTGTTCAAAGTGGAAAAATGTATCCAGAATTATGGGATGCCAGTGGTAAGCATCACACCTTTGAAGCTGGATCTGTTCCAGCTAACCAATGGGTTCATATGGCTCTTACATGGAAACAAGATGGGAGATTCATAGGGTATATTAACGGTGAAGAGGTTCAGAATATGCCTGCAAGTTCCTATCCTATTAAAGATAACGACACTCCGTTCATTATCGGGGCTGCGCCTTGGGGTACAGAGGCATTCCAGATGAAAGGAATGATTGATGAAGTTCGCATCTATAAAAGGGAGTTAAGCTCAGATGAAATTCAACCGAATTTAAACATGAATGCCATGATAAATGATGAGGTCCTTGAAGATAGGACACAGGTACCTGATACAACAATCGCAAAATTTAGCTGGAACGTAGAAGATGAATCAGCTAAGGTATCTGCGACTTTTGACGGTGAGGCATATAAGGAAGGAACCCCCATAGATTTGGCAGGAAACATCGGGGAACATACACTGGTTGTGACCGCTGCCAATGAAGCAGGAGTCATGAAAAAAACCTATCTGATTAATGTGGCGACAAGCGTACCCGACATGAAGACACTCGTTCAGCGTTATGAAAAAGAAGGAGCGATCAAAAATCATGATGCTGCTCACGCGTTGGATTTACAATTAATAACGGTAGAACAATTCGAGAAAAAAGATGCCGCAGACAAAGTGTTGAAACACCTAAAAGGTTTCAAAGTATTAGTGGATGATCAGAAAAAGAACGAATTGATTTCTGAGGATGCATACAAAGCGTTGAAGGCGGATGCCGATTATTTGTTAAAAAAATGGCAATAGAAGCACGAAGATTGTAAAAGCAGGAGTATCGATTATAAAAGAAGATTTATCAGGTCTAAAAGCAGAAGTGTCATCCATGAAGAAAGATTTATCAAAAGTTAAAACGGATGTATCTGAAATCAAAGAGATCGTCATGAATCATGCAACCGAAAATCGCAGTCTTTTTAAGTATGTAGAGTCAAAGTTCGGTGAACAACAGCGTATTTTCAAAGTCGTAGAAAATGAACTGAAATAAGTAAACATCGCCCTTGACTATTTGAGTGCTAAGACAGGATAACACGATGCAGAAATACACAACCTCAATAAAAGAATCCGGTCCTTGTGATTGGATTCTTTTATTGATGGATCTGGAAAGGTATGCTATACCGTTACTTGCTTTCTCTTCAACAGCCAATTTGTAGGGACCAGAGAAGAAGGCCGCAGGTTTAAAATGTAAAAAAGACAATCCCTCACTGTCTTTATCGTGAGGGTGCCCTTCCCTTACTAATCATTTTTGTGACAAGAATCATAGTGGAGGCCAAGGAGTATTTATTTCGATAGGCCAAATATTTTCCAGACCAGTTGGGATGATATTTATTCTTAAAGTCTCGTAATCCACTAAACTTATACATATAGCGGACGTTGTGAAAGACGGCGGAGGCCATTCGTTCGCGCAGGAAGGAATGCTTTGTAAAGCCTACATTCGAAAGCGGGGCCATGCCAAGATTGAAATGACGATAGCCTTTTTCCTTTGCCCAGCGGAATAAGTAAATAAATAGTACATCATTTACGCCACTTGGTGCTGTTGGCAGATAACGCATTAAATCAACAGAAATACTCCCATCCTGATAAGTAGGCATAATATTCATAAAGGCTATAATCTCCCCATCTGCATCTTTTAGTACGGCAATGGGGGCATTGGATAAATAATCCTGATCAAAAAAGCCTAATGAAAATTGCTTCTCTCGCTTTTTTCCGAGCCATTCATCAGATACATGCTTGATTTTCTCTAAAAAGTCATGTGAGAAAGGGGGAGAATAAACAGAAAACGTATAGCCGTTCTTTTCAAAGCGATTGAAGGTTGATCGTAATCCGGCATTTTTCTTACCTGAAATGGTAAAGCTGTCCAGATCCACTGTTGCTTCCTCTCCAAGTTTGAAAAAATGATAGCCTAAATCATGGTAAAGAGACATCAGCTCGTCACTTACTTGATAAAAGATGCAATTGTACCCGTAATGATCCGCCATTTCATTGATTTTCATGAGTACACTTTTAAACGAGGATTTTTCTCCTTGCGGGTCACCGAGCACCACAATATTTTTCCCTTTTACAGCAAATTGCAGCATCGCTTTTCCGTCATCACTTATGAATAACCTTTTATCTCCTAAAAATCCGAGATGACTAAGCGCATGCCCCCCCATACTTTTGTAAAAACTCTGTGAGCTTTTGCGCGCTATAGGCTTCCCCAATTTTTGGCTGATGTCTTTTATCAAAGAATATAATGCTTAATACAATATAGATAAAAGCTACTAAGCACCCGGTAAAGGCTAAACCGTAAATTCCATATAAAGGCTTATCATAACCGGTTGCAAGCAATCCTTCTCGGGCTAAAAGGACGAAACCAAAGAAGCAGCCGATACATAAATACAATAATTTCCGTACACTTGCTGCTGTAAAAGGTAAGCTGTGTCGTCTAAATTGTTTTCGCAGCAAAATTAAAACGAGTAAATGAAAGGCTGCTAATAAACCAATAATAAAATTTTCCGATTGAAACAATAATAAAATAATCGATATGGCCAACGTTACGCTAACAATTTGCCAGGAACGTTTCGTCTGATAATACTGCTCCTTCATCAGGAACCATAAAGTAATCCCACAAGCAAATAAGACTAAATAATAAAAATCCAGTGTAAACAAAGATAGTTTTGATTTCTCCAACCCATGAATCGAAATGATATCAAAAATCGGAATCGTGATCAGAAAAAATCCTGAAATAAAAGCCAGCAACGATAAGGACCAATACCCTAATGGGATCAAAGCTTGCCGTTGTAATGTCCAGACAACACTTGATATTTCAATGACTGGCGTGACAATTTGGCTATCCTCTGACTTTTTTATCGCAGTGGAGGCCATTTCGATCGCTGCCAAAATTAATCCTATTATAAAAGGAATTAAATAGTAAACAAAGCGATACAAGAAAAGGGCGGTCAATAAAGGTTCTGACTCGATTCCGTATAGTTGCCCACTAGATAAAACCATCAGATCAAATGAGCCAAACCCGCCAGGAATCATACTAATAAAGCCAGTGATGGCGGCAATAATAAAGATCCCAAATACAAGGAGAAAGGATAGATGAATCCCGGCAAATACAAAAGATAGATAGAGCACGAGCCCTGCCCCAAACCATTCTAGCACTGAAACAAGTGAATATTGAACCGTAATAAGTGGTGAAAAATAGCTTGTCTTCTTCCATCTGGAAAGGCCAATATATAAAGGGGAAAGCAATGAAACAGCCACCAACACAAGCAGTATCCAGCTTTTTCCGGCAAGGATGCCCCTAATCGGAAAGATCCCGATCAAGGCCAAAATCGCAAAAACAGATAGTCCCATTGCGGCGGCTGGTGCTAACCAAGCGATCCCTTTTCCTAGTTCACCGCCCTTTTCTGAATATTTTTTGTACAGCATGCCACGAATCCCAGCACCAATTAATCCACCGAAGCCAAAGATGCCATTAAAGGAATTTGCGATCCAAGAGACGTTGAATATTTTCCGCTTTTGGATCGTAAGCTCTTGAGATCGAATAAAGAAATAATCATAGAAAAACATCGTACCAACAGATAGAAGAGCAACGATAATCAGGATCGTCATATGGACGAAAGAAATTTGATTAATTACTTGTAAAGATTCCTTTAAGGACACATCCTGTAATTCGCTTTTTCCTTGGATAAAAATAATCGAAAGAACGAGTACCATAAAGGCAATCTTCCCGATCCTAACGAATAGCTGCTTGTTTTTTAACATAAAAAAATCCCTCGCTCACATAACACTCATTATTTTCATCATACCGATCCGAAGGGATAGCTCCAATGGAATGGACTTACAAAAAGCTTACATTCTTGTAAGCTTTTCGTTTGGCTACCATCCTTCATTCTATTAAACGACATATAGGGGCAAAAAGTTTCACTTTTCGTATTTTCCTCCATCTTTGAGACTCTGGCTGATTTTGTGTAAAATAAGAAGCAGCTTATTTTTTCCCAAAGGAGGGGAGTAGCTTGAAAATGGATGAAAAGAAAATAAGGAAAAAATTGGAACAGCGACTGGCAAGATCAGGACGGAAGCTCCATTATGATCGGGAAAAAGAGAATTTACGGGTTGAAAATGATGCTACCGGAAAAGGGGTCGACATCGCGCTTTCTCCTTTAGTGGCCAAATGGCATGAGCGTAAAGAGCAAGCGATTGATGAGGTCGTTTATTATGTAGAAGAAGCGTTGCAGGTGATGGGCAGGCATCAATCAATAGCCGGGCAGGAAAAGAAAATTTATCCTGTTATTCGCTCGACTTCCTTTCCAAAGGAAACAGGGGAAGGGGTCTCCTTTCTAACGGATGATCATACGGCAGAAACGCGGATTTATTATGCCCTTGATCTTGGGAGTACGTATCGTCTTTTAGATGAGGATTTGCTTAAAAAAGAAGGATTAACGGCACAGAAAGTAAGGGAAATCGCGCGCTTTAATGTACGTTCATTGCCTGTTGACATGAAAAAAGATACAGTGCGTGAGAATGTGTTTTACTTTTTAAATACAAATGATGGTTATGATGCAAGCCGAATTTTAAATGAAAAATTTTTACAAGAAAAAGCGGAAACGATAGAAGGGGATATGATTGTTGCGGTTCCCCACCAGGATGTTTTAATTATAGGTGATATCCGCAATCCAACGGGTTATGACATTTTAGCGGAATTAACGATGAGTTTTTTTACATCAGGAAAAGTGCCGATTACGGCGTTATCCTTTACCTATGAGGATGGAAAGTTGGAGCCTATTTTTATATTGGCCCAGGATCAAAAAAGGAAGAACGAAAGGGAGAAAGAATAAATGAATGTCTTTTATAATCGAAAAGGGGTAGGCGACACCTTATTGATCGCCATTCAAGATATCGAGCATCCCACATTTGAGCGGAAAGGGGATGTTGCTCGAATTTTTGATAAAAAAACAAACAAAACAGGGGGATTCAATCTTTTTCATGCCTCCAAATATGTGGAAGTCGATGCAAATGGACAAGTTGATTTGAATGAAGCACTTGTCGATAAAATAAATGCCGCGATTAGGCAAAATGGCTTTGATGAGAAGCTTCATGCAGACTTCTCTCCAAAATTTGTTGTCGGCTATGTCAAAGAAAAAATGAAGCATCCCAATGCGGATAAATTAAGTATCTGTCAGGTGGATGTCGGAACAGAAGTACTGCAAATTGTCTGCGGCGCTCCGAATGTGGACGCCGGTCAAAAAGTCGTTGTCGCCAAAGTGGGCGCAGTCATGCCAAGCGGAATGGTGATTAAAGATGCAGAGCTTCGTGGAGTTCCTTCCAGCGGTATGATCTGCTCGGCAAAGGAATTGGATTTACCGAATGCACCTAAGGAAAAAGAAATTCTCGTGTTGGAAGCAGATGCTTATGAAATTGGACAAGCATTTATTAAATAGGAGCGGTAAGCTTTTGACTATATAACCGGGTTGCCGGATATGTAATGAGGTTCTCGCAATCCTGGCCTAAAAAAGATTTGGCTCAACTAGCCGGGAATTTGGAGTACGGACCGATTAATTGAGAGTAGTGGACCGATTAGTCGGGAGTACGGAGCGATTGTCGAGAGTTGGACCAATTAATCAAGAGTACGGACCGATTAGTCGGGAGTACGGACCAATTAATCGAGAGAATGGACCGATTAATCGAGAGTTCAGACCAATTAATCGAGAGTATGGACCAATTAACCAAAAGTTCGAACCAATTAGTCGGGAATTCTCTCAAAATACGGAGTGGAGTCCGCAAAACGGATTGAAGCTCTCGTCATAGGGATTGCTGAACTTTGGGTAGAATTGTTGAATTTTCCTAACCTAGTCAATTAAACCCCAATTATCATAGAGATATTTTCACATGGAACGGTGATTTTTAGCACTTGCAAATCACAATTATTCCGAGAAAATAATTTGAATTTAAATTTTTGGTATTCTAAAATTGTTCTGAATTTGTAGTAGATGTAAACTCAAAGTAAAGTTGTGATGTTTTAAAAAAATGCGAAGCTTTACCTCCTTTAGAGATGATTTGAATGGATGAGGAGATGAATGTAATGGGGGAGTTCATTAATATACGCGGAAAGAATTTATACATTGAAGAATTCGGAAGGCATCATGAAAATACTTTACTTTATTTACATGGGGGACCAGGGGCAAGTTGTTTAGATTTTTGTTTTTATCAGGCAAAAGCACTTTCCGAATCAGTAAGAGTAGTAGCATTCGATCAAAGAGGGGTTCTTCGTTCAGACCCGATAGAACCAGATCAACCTTTTAGTATAGACGATCTAATTGAGGATTGTGAGGAAATAAGAAAATTACTAGACATTAAGGAATGGACAGTTCTAGGACATTCCTTTGGAGGCTATTTAGCACTTAAGTATGCATATAAATACCCGTTCTATGTGAAAAAATTAATTTTCGAGGCACCATCATTTAATATCGGATTATCGGCAAAATCAATCATTCAAAAAGCTATAAATCAATTTGAAATAGAGAATCAGAAAGAATATATTTTTCAATCTAAGCGATACTTGGAGGATGCTACTTCATCAAAAGAACTTTGGGGATCGGTGGGTAAAATTTTCAAAGATTTTTTAGGAGAGAAAAAAGATTATTTATATTTAAAATCGCTAACACCAGACGAATTAAATAGTATTTATGAAGAGTCTGGTGTGTCAGATGAACTATGGCAAAGAACTCAAATACATACATACAAAATCGAGGAAGAAGGGAAGATATTTGAAAGTTTACTACCGATAATTTCGTTAGTAAATCAGCCCTCTTTACTACTACATGGGAAATTCGACCCCATTTTTTGTGAAAAACAAAAAAATATTTATATAGAAAAAGCTCCAAACAGTAAAATAATAGTATTTGAAAACAGTGCTCATTTTCCTCGGTTAGAGGAACCACAAAAATACACAGAAGAAGTAATTAATTTTATATTAGAATCTTCAAAAGCAGCTGCGTATTAAAAAGTAACATTCAGGGGACAAGCAGAAATTAACGGTATATTTTTATGCAAAGGGTGCTTATCTTCAATAAAAGATTATAAAACGATTAGGAGTCTACAAAACCATTTTTTGAATCCATCTATTCATATGGTCGATTAAAAAGAGATCGGTAAGTTATTTGATTTGCTAGTATTTTTTTTCGATATAATAATTATCTGGACAGTCAAAAGTTCTTGTCGAAAAATTGTTGAATTTTTAAATGGAAAAATAACCCAATCATGCAATCTTATGATATCCTAATGGTTCGCACACCAGAAAGGAGATCAGATCGCAG
>NZ_JALIFP010000034.1 GCF_022867885.1 Lederbergia sp. NSJ-179
AGGATGGCTCACAAACAAAAATTAATGGTGGGTAATCCAACCTCGTAAGCCATGCAAATCCTTCTGGCTGTAACATAGTAGAAGATCCACGTTCTACCCCACCTTAAAAATTAAAAATCCGTGTCTTGACAATGGGGTCCACTTTAATCATCCCAAAATTTCGAAGGAAAATGATTAACGGGTTCACGGTACTTAGCCTATCCTTCATTTTGGTTTTCATTTCAGCCCAACTGTTATTTTTCAATGGAATTATTGTAGATGAGCTTGGATTAGGTGGGGATTCTGTAGTTTCCTATCTGTTCTTAGCCATTGCAGGCTTTTCATTAGCGAATATTCTGATCTATTTTTCGTCAAAATTAAAAAGAGGTTCATAAATACAGGAGGGATTTAAATGGTCCTCACAATCCTCATTATAATCGCTATCACCTTGCTTAGCGTAGAAATCCAGTTAAGAAAAGCGAATAAACAAAACGAAGAGATGATAGATTTATTGAAAAAAATACATGGAAAAAATAATGACTTTCCTAGTGAGTGATCACTTAAGCAAAAAGTAGAAGGTTTATACCCAATTCATATTAAAGGAAAAATGGAGAGTGCTAACCAATGAATATTATAAACGTATTAGACAAGGGCTATGTTCGACTTGTAAATCATATGGGTTCAGATTTGACTGTAGTAAATGCTGCAAGAGTTTCTTATGCAAAAGAATCCAAAGAATTGAACGAGAAAGATGTTAAGTTAATTAAATTTCTTGCTAGAGAAGGCCATACTTCTCCATTTCGACATGTAATCGTACAATTTGAGGTGTATGCACCACTTATGGTAGCCAGACAATGGTGGAAGTATGTAATTGGTTCTTCTCACCAAGAAGGAACAGGAGATAGTTTAGATGCATGGAATGAATCAAGTCGAAGATACATAACAGAAGAGCCTACTTTTTATATTCCTTCCAGCAAAGAATGGAGAAGTAAACCAAAAAATTCTAAGCAAGGCAGTGGTGAAATAGTTACGTTGGAAATTGGCGATAAATATAGCCATGAGCTTATGGCATATGTTGACGAGGGATTACGCAAATATGAATCAGCTCTAAAAGATGGAATATGTCCAGAACAAGCGAGATTATTTCTCCCTGCTTATGGAATGTATGTACGATGGTATTGGACTGCATCCTTACAGTCAGTTTGTCATTTTTTAAATCAAAGATTAGAACATGATGCTCAAAAGGAAATCCAAGAATATGCAAAGGCTATTCTTGAATTAAGTAAACCATTATACCCCAATGCTATAAACGACCTTATAAAAAATAGTGATAGATAATGCTAACTTAAAAGCTTCAATTCTATCAGAGGTGATGTTTTAGATACTATTAAATAATTGTAGGTTTAAAGAAAGACCAAAAGAATGGTAAGAGGGGGTTGTGAAATACTGTATAGAGCTGAATTAATAGAAGAATAGATTAGGACATAATGAGCGAGGTGGTGATTGTTAAAATGATTGGCGTATTTCTTGATCGAGATGGCACAATCGGCGGTGATGGTGGGGGTGTCCACCCATTTAAATTTACTCTTTATAATTTTTCCGCAGAAGCAATCAAACTCTTAAATGACAATGGAATCAAAGTATATCTCTTCACTAACCAAAGTTGGATAGGGAAGGGAAAGTTTTCAGAACGAACATTCTTAGAAGGCACCAATAAGATGATTGAAGGTTTAAAGGAAAAGAATGCTGTTTTAGATGGGATTTATTATTGCCCACACACGCCAGAAGAAAATTGTGAATGTCGTAAACCCCAACCGACGTTATTGCAGCAGGCTCAAAAGGAACATAATTTGGATTTGACAAAATGCTATATTGTTGGTGATCGATGGAGTGATATGGCATCTGCTGCCAATGTTGGTTCAAAGAGGATATTAGTGAAAACAGGTAGAGGATTAAAGTCCCTGCAGGAACAATCTAACAGACAGATAGCGATTGATCATGTTGCTGACAATGTATTGGATGCTGTTAAATGGATACTTGCAGATTTAAATAGATGAAATGGAATCGCAAAATTTGGTTTTTGAACGTAAATGCGGACGAAAAACTACCTTTTCCTGATCATTATTTTGATTTAGTGTATACAAAAAGGGCCTAGGTTGTACAAAGAAGACTCTCGAATAAGGAAACCAGGCAGTATTATTAAGGGGTTTTTTCACAGTAATAAGTTTGGAGGGTTTATGTTGTCTTTTAAACCACTTAACATAAACTGTATATTATTTGACTGTATGGAAACGCTTGTTGACTTGACCGATATACCGGTTCCTGAAGATTATTCCTTTTGGGCTTTTAACGGTTCCGGAACAGAAAAATATTGGGATAGTTTTGAGGAGTTTTTTCAAACTCATCAATTAGCGCGAAAGAAATTTAATCATGAACTACCAATGCATAAAGAGTATGGTATGGAGCAAATTTTTAGTTTGTTAATTGAAATGAATCATTCAATCAGTAATGAGCTAAGCACTGGGGTGAGGGATAAATTATTAGAGACCTATTGGGGGAATTATATTTCGAGGTGTTATGTGAAAGAAGAAGTAAAGGAAGTGTTACCGCGATTAGCAAATCATTTTAGACTAGGAGTGGTGTCTAATTTTAAGGTTGAGAGAGGTATTGAAAAGCTTCTTAAGATTAATGAAATAAATAATTATTTTGATTTTGTGATTACGTCAGTTGACAATGGATGGAGGAAGCCACACCCCAATATTTAAGCAATAGAGAAATCCTATTCAAATTCAAGCGGAATTTTGTTTGTTGGAGATGACTATATAAATGACTTTATTGAGCCCAAGAAATATGGAATCCGATCATTATTATTAGACAGGAATGATAAACATAGTGATGAGAAGGATAGAATAACTAATTTCCGCCAACTTGAAACTTATCTTTTATCATCTTATCAATAATAGCCCCCGTTAGGGTCCAATCTATATCTTACATTTTTGCAGATGGCTGCATATTCAATAAATTAGCTGACTAAAAGATTTGGAATTGAAATGCTCAAAGAAAATGAGGGTGAGAAAAGTGAATTATTTTATTTTGACGGGAGCTTCACGAGGGATAGGCGAATCTATTTGTAAAAAATTATTATTAAAGGATCACCATTTAATATGTGTTTCGAGAGAGAGAAATGATTCACTCATTTCACTGGCAAACTCTAAATTGGATTATATCCAATATGATTTAAACAATGTATATGGAATAGAAGAATTAATGGAAGAAATTTTTGAGAAAGTTGATTCTTCTGTTGTTGAGTCTTTAACTCTCATTAATAATGCAGGTTTAGTTTTTTCGCAGAAGATTGAAGAAACCGAACCAGACTCTATTATAAAAATAATGAATGTCAATTTACTTTCCCCAATGATTTTAACTTCCAGTTTTATCAAAAAGGCTGAACAGTATGATGTTGAGAAAAGAATTTTAAATGTTTCATCTGGTTCATCATTCAATTTAGCCCCTGGTGGAAGTTGTTATTCCACATCAAAAGCAGGGCTTGAAACGTTCACAAAAAGTATTGGAATAGAGACAGGAAATGTAAAGATCATGGCCATTCGACCGGGAATGGTTGACACAGATATGCATAGTGATACTGTGAACAGAAAAAATATAAAATCGGCTGATTATGCAGCTAAGAGAATACTCACATTTTTGTTTGAAAGATTTGAACATGGAAAAGTAGTAAGGGCTTGGTAACATAAGATTCAAAGGGGGCAGTCTAAATAGCTGCTAATCACATATTACGAAGATGTGGGCTATAGAAATCCGAAAATTACCTTAGCAATTTTGGGGAATCAATGTCTTTATATGATGAATTTATCGAAATTGCTAAAACTATGAATAAAGAGTTAAATAATATTATTCCAGGTTTATACGGTTCGTTAGTATTGGAAAAGGGGAATTGAATTTTCACCACAAGACATGATATTCTAGTTCCTTTAATTTTATTTTGTCTTTTACAGGATGATGGCTTTTCAAAGATTGCAAGTTGACGGTGTGAGCAGGGAGCGACTAAAGATTGCAACGGATGAATTTTTGAAATGTCTTGATATGGATCTACTAAAGGGATGAAAATTGGGGGATTTTTATTTAGATTGTTTTCGGTATAGAATTACTTTTGCTCTTATGATAAAGTTATCCATATTATACTAGAAAGCGAGTGATTATTGTGGGAATAGAAAAAATATTCAAGACTTCAATTATATTAGAGGTGCGGAAGGGATAATCACGCTTCAATTGAGAACCTTTCCGTGCTTAAGTACAAAACACGGAGGGACAAGCGAATGTCGTTTAGTTATTATGGAGAA
Organism: Lederbergia sp. NSJ-179; assembly: GCF_022867885.1. Lineage (GTDB taxonomy): Bacteria > Bacillota > Bacilli > Bacillales > Bacillaceae_C > Lederbergia. Next base: position 4,338 of record NZ_JALIFP010000034.1, read on the forward strand.
CTTTGTACTGAGGTTTATGATTTAACGAAAAAGATCGGGCAATCGTTTAACGGAGATATAGAATACTATAAAGATAGACTAAAACCTATCAAGGGAAGAATACTTGAAGCAATGGTTGGTTCCGGACGAGTCATTATTCCGCTTCTTGAATCCGGATTCATTATTGATGGAGTTGACTCCTCTCATGAAATGTTGGCTTCTTGTCATCAACGCTGTGAAGAGCGCGGATTGAAGCCAAACTTATATCAAGCGGATTTGAAGGAACTTTCTTTGCCGAACAAATATGAAGCAATTATTATCCCCGCTGGCTCATTTTTGTTGATTGAAAAACGTGAAGATTCGATTGCAGTGTTAAAGAAACTCTTTGATCATCTTCTACCGGGTGGACGTCTTATTCTAGATCTTTTTTTACCAGACAACATTAATTTTGCGCCTACAGATAAGTCTGAGATAACTCCATTCACTTTGCCCAATGGAGATACTATTATCATGGAAGATAGGCTCGTTGAGGTAGATATTTTTAATCAATGTAAAGTTTCTTATCTGAAATATGAGAAATGGCGAAACGGGGAATTAATTCAAACTGAATTACAGCGGTTTGCATTGCGTTGGTATGGAGTGGAGGAATTCAAATTCGTGTTAGAGAGTGTCGGTTTTTCTGACGTTGTTATATCTGCGGATTTCGAATATGGTAAACAACCGAGTAACGGTAACCAGGAATTCATTTATGAAGCTGTGAGAAAATAATAGATGGATTCGAAATGAACAAATCAAGCCCAAACTGTTAAGACAGTAAAGGGTTTGATTTGTGTTAATGTTGAAAACAACTTACTACTTTAACAATCTTGCCTAGTTTAGTAAGCTTAGGACTAAAGCTGACTGCAAGGAAATTCGAGTTTCCCATGTACCTCATAACAAGGTAGCTAATGGACTTTATAAAGGGTTAGGTTTTAAAGAAACGGGTGAAATGGAGGACGAAGAAACTGTTCTAAGTTACACGATAAACCGTTAGTAGAACGGATGAAATCGTTATTGAAATGGAGCGATTAATATCTACTCAAATGACAGTGTGAGAGGTAGACGAAGCTAATTCGAAGGAAAAAACAACCAACTTCGTACAATGAACCAACAAGGCTTCGGTTATTCGTTACCCTCTCTTCAAGCTCGGATGAATTGTTAATGAACCACTTTTTTTAGCAGAAACAAATATAAGAATATCTAATAGCCGCTTAGCTTTTGACATTTATATCATTTTTATTAATCATGTCATTACACAACAAAGCTCAGAAAATTTATTACATTATAAAAAATTAATTTCATTTTCTGAATTTCTCAATTTTTCCCCGCATACTCATGATAACTTTCCCCGTCATCTACCTTACAATACTTACCTGGCCAGAATGCATGTCGACCTAACACCGCTGTAATGGATGGGACTAGCAACGGTCTCACAATAAACGTATCTAGTAATATCCCAATCGCCGTAATTGCACCAAAGTGAACTAGTACTTGTAAAGGCATAACAGCTAAAACAGAAAATGTTCCCGCTAAAATTAACCCAGCTGAACTGATGACACTACCTGTTTCTGCAACACTATTAGCAATTGCCTGTTTCAATGGCATGTTTTTACGCTTTTTCCAAATACTTGACACTAAAAAGATATTATAATCTTCACCTAGTACAACTAAAAATACAAATGCATAAAGAGGAATTAATCCTTGGATTTCTTGTACGCCAAATCCATAATGTAACACAATCCAACCAAGTCCTAATGCTGATGCATAGGATAATAATACAGTTGCAAGTAAGTAAATAGTTGCAACAAGTGATTTTAAATAAACAAATAATAATAAAGCTATCACAATTAATAAAACGGGAATAATTATGTTTTGATCTCTATTAGTGATTTGATCGGTATCATATAATGAAGCCGTTTCACCAGCTAACCAAATAGATTGATCGTTGACAGGGATTCCTTCTTCTTTTAATACATCACTTGTAAGTTGTTTGAAATCGGAGATGCCTTCAACTGCTTCAGTAGAATACGGATTAATATTTAATGTAAATTCCCATAACTGATAATCTTTTTTATTCTCTCCTTCTTTTACTTCCTCAACCGTTTCCACTAGTGAATGATTTTTCAGGGTTTCTTCTAACGAAACTTCTTTTCCTTTGGTATCAACAATTAATTTAACCGGAGCAATTTCTCCCGGTGGATAATGATCCGCAATTATTGCAAATCCTTCCCTTGATTGCATATCTTCAGGGAATGAATCAAGTAAACCATACGTAAATTGCATTTTTGGGACAAACGCGGCTAGAGCACTTAATAAGATAGTTGTTGCAATAATAATTGTCCACGGTCTTGCAGTCACTAACCCTCCAATTTTGCTTCCGAAACGATGTGCTTGCTTTGGACGAGTTAATTTCTTACCTTTTTCTTTTTCCCGTTGAACCATCATTTCCTCAGTACGTGGTATAAATGGAATAAAGGCAATTCTTCCTAATAGAGCTAAAATTGCCGGTAATAATGTTAAAGCTGCAATTCCCATAATAAATATCGATAAGCTAAATGGCACAGCAAAACGATCATACGATGCATAATACGCTAAACTTAATGCTAACATTCCGATTACAGTTGTCATCGAACTCATCATAATTGCTCCACCGGTACCGGTAATTGCATTATTTAAGGCAACATATTTATCTTCATGTTGTTTTAACTCATCACGATAACGGGAAATTAAAAATAAACAATAGTCTGTTCCTGCACCAAATAATAAAACGGTCATTATTGAGATTGTTTGGCCATCAACTACAATCCAACCCTTGTCTGCTAAAAATCCGAGTAGCGGACTAATTAATCCATACGCAATTCCAACAGCAACCAGTGGAACAAGTGCCAAAATTGGTGATCGATATAATACAATTAATAAAATAAATACAATTAGAACAGTTGTAATTAATAAAGTAATATCTGCGTTACTAAATAACGACACTGCATCTGTTTGAATGCCGACGGGTCCAGAAAAACGAACTTTTAATTGATCTGATTCTAATTTTGAGTCTAATACTTCCTCACCAATATCTGTTCGAATGATTTTCTCTAATTCATCTAATCCAGTTTGTAGTTTTTTAGTCGATGCTGTTTCATTAAAAAAAACAGGTGTAATGAGTGCTTTTCCATCTTCAGAAACACTACCTAAGAGAGCCTCCGCAGGCATTTCACCAAATGGCGGAATAAAACTTTGCTCACTAACTGGCTGTTCGGTAAGCGAAGTATACAATTGTTGAATCTTTTCAACATCCTTTATTTGCAAACCTTCTTCCTGATGCCAGACTAATAATAAAGGAACGCCATTATTATCTGAAAACTCCTCATTTACAATTTCATTTCCCTCAACAGACATCGTATGATCTGGTAATAATTGATTATCTGTTGTTTCTTTCTCATTTACTTGTGGCCATACAATTGAAAATATACCGATTATTAAAACCCATATTAAGATAATTAGCCATCTTGTTTTAGGATTAGCAACAATCGCTCCTATTTTATTAAACATACCATTCACTCCCTTTTTATTAAGATTAATTATACATACATGTATGATAATTAATCAAGTGCCATATATGTTATAATAAAATTAATTATTATATTAGGGTGAAGGAATATGGGAAATCAATTACGGAGACCATTGGGTCGACCTAAAAAAGTAGCGAATGAATTAACTACAAATGATAAAATTTTATTTTTGGCCACTGAACTATTTTTAGATAAAGGTTATACCAACGTTTCTATGGATGATGTCGCCAAATACTGCAATGTAACGAGAGCGACGGTTTATTACTACTACAAAACAAAAAACGATTTATTCACTGAGGCAATGGTTCAATTAATGGTACGCATCAAACAACAAATTATTCGTATTTTATCAACTGAAGAACCATTACGTTTTCGATTATTTAAACTTGCAAAAGCACATATTGAGGCAACGGTAGATATGGACATTAATGCATTTATGAAAGAAGCTAAAATTGCCTTATCCCTTGAACAATTACGTTTAATGGAAATATCGGAAAATGAAATGTATTTTGCATTAGAACAAGCTTTACAAGCAGAAATGAATAAAGGAAATATTCCTAAAAGTAATGCCCGTCTTCAATCGATTTCTTTTGTAGCTTTATTAACAGCAGGAAAAAAACTTGAATATGAACAAGATTTAGAAGGCTTAGTGAATGAAATTTTAGATTTATTTTGGTATGGAATTTCATCAAAGGAATAACATACAAATATATCAATAAAACTGAATAGTTAAAGAGGTGCCCCATTTAAGTCGGACAGGGAGTGTAAATTATTTTGTGTAATTGGAAGCAGGTTCGAGGACACTGAGTATTCTATAACTGAGGAGAACAGTTTTAACGCGGTTAGTGAAAGATAGTGTTTTTCATTCCAGATGAGCCAATGCTTTCTCTTTTTTAGGTATGTTCAAATAAATAACTAGTCAATTTATGGAAAAAGCTAAAAAAATACCCTTTGGTTATCTTTTAATGATAAGTGACAAAACATAAATTCATGGTTAAAAACAAAGGAATTTTTCATGAGAAGTTTTTTGAATACGCTATCTTAAAGAAGAAGGAATTGATTCAAGGATTAATGATAAACACTTTCGTAAGCCACTCACACTAAATTAAATTCCGTATTTGGAAGGAGCTATGTTCGTGATGGTCTTAACAGATTATAGGGAATTGAAAAAAGCTTTAGCATCCAATCAATATTATTTAGATGACTTGACATGTAAGAAACTGATTACCTATTTAACATTGGGGAAACCTATTGGGCTGAGGGGAGAACCTGGAATCGGAAAATCAGAGCTAGCTGAGCAAATGAGCCAGCTATTGAATGCAAAATTTATTGATATTGAGTGTCATAGTCAGCTTGAAGCTACGGACATCGGTGTTTCTTGGAATTCATTTAAGCAAATTGTAGATGCACAGACGAATAGATTAACTAGTGATCCGTTCAGTAAAGAGTATCTTAATCTGACACCACTCTTAGAATGCTTAAATTCTGATCAACCTGTTGTTTTAAGAATTGATGAAATTGATAAATTAAATGAAACGACATCTAATTTTTTTCTTAGATTTTTAGATAAAAAACAAATGGTTGTACATGATTTAGCAGAAGAACCCAAATTATTGCAAGCAAAATCACCTATATACATATTTCTCACCAGTAATGAATATCAAACCTTGGACCCGGCCATTATGCGTCGGATTGCTTGGATTGAGCTTAAGTTTCCAGAAGAAAAGAAGTTAGCAGAAATGATCTCAGCTAAAACAGACTGTGGCTATGCTATGGCAAAGCGAATTGCCTATATCGTTCATCGTCTTCGGTTATTGTCGCTAGAAAAAAATCCATCGATTGGTGAAGTCTTAGAATGGACAAATGCTCTTCTATTGGAAAATAAAGGTGCACTTACTCTCGATGCCATACAAGTGACGATTGGTCTCATTTTAAAATATCCGAAAGATGAGAAGAAAGGATGGGATGAAATATCTTCATGGCAAGTAAATTAAATATCGAGTTCCTCGTTAAATGGTATAAACAACAGATGGATGGCTATTTAGAGAAAAGGCGTATGAGGATGTCTTTAGATACAATTATTGATCATATGATATTATCTCGAGAAAGAGAGAATTCGAAAGTGAGTATTGCTCCTCAATGGGATAAGCGAATGGATTCAGCAAAAAGTACAGATCCCCCCAATAAGAAGCTGGATATTGACAGCAATGATCAAGTATATATAACGGATTTATCGGAAAGTAGATCTGAAAAAACAATAAATTCCTCAGATTCATCTGACGGGGAATATGGAGAATTTATAGATGAATTAAGCGATTATCATTTTTATGAGTCTTTAGATGAATTATTAACTAAAGAGAGAAATCATCCTTGTCAAATAAACACCGAATCGATCTATAATAAGAAACAATATCAAACTACTTCAGTCCAATCGATAGAATCAAGCCTAGAAAATAATATTGAACAACTAGATGATCAGGGGATAGAGGAACTGAAATATATTTTTCGAAGATTAGTCAAAAATAATTCGAGCCTAGCGTTCAAATCACAGCAAATTGTTAAAAAAAGACGATATAAGAATATTGATGCGAAAAGAACTGTGAGAAAAATAGCAAAAGCTGGTGGTCTATTTAATGGGTTTAGTTATAAAGATAGCCCCTCCCTGTCCTCTCATAGAGATAAACCACTTGAATTATTAATTATTGGTGATGTATCAGGCTCAATGGGAAAGTATGTAGCCATTACTTTATATATTATTTCTTGCTTGGAAGAAGTAGCGTCGATTGTTACATATATTTTTTCGGATCTTCCAACCTATATAAGTGCTTTGGTTAATAAGGGATCATTTAGAGAGATGTATGAAGAAATGAAAAATCAGGCAAATTCATGGGAGAATGGAACAAGAATATCGCTAGCATTAAAAAATGTACGTATGGAAAAAGCATATTCCAAAGAAACGATCGTGCTTTTAATTACCGATGGGGGGATTAGTCTTGTTGGCAATGATTGGGAGGATACAGTGAAAGAATTAATTGAATTAAAAGAGGAAGTAGATAGGATGGTTCTTGTGACCCCAAATTCTGAACTAGTGAGTGATGGGCCAGAGTGTGAAAAAAAGTTATGGGATGTCGAGCATTTCCCTAGACAGGGTAATGATTTATTGAGTCCAGAACTGCAAAAAATTGCAAGATATGGATTGTTGACTAGATATCATGATCAAATCATCGAATGTAAAACAGCGCAGGATATTACATCACTAATCGAACAAATATTGACTGGTTATAGAAGAAAAGAATCGGAATTCATCCTACATTGAAAAAGGCAAAAGAGATGGGGGTCACTCCATCATTGTTTTAGGGCATAAAGACTATTATCCAAGGTTTGGCTTTAAACCAGCTAGTTTATGGAATATACCAGCTCCATTTGAGGTGCCGGATGAAGTAGTTAACGAGAATTCCTTAGTAAAAATGCCAGATGTTGTCCAATATTCAAAAAGTGGCAAGTAATGACATCCAACTGAAAAAGGTTCCCCTGGAAATCGTGTGATCAGGTTTTCTATGGGTAGCCTTTTTTTAATGGGTTAATTCCTGAAAAAATAAGGGTATTGTAATGATAAACTTCGAGAGGAGGATCTATGTGATTGAGACATATCTTGATAGAAAAAAATCTGAAATGATTGACCTTTTGGAACTGCTCGTTAATACAGATAGCGGTTCTTACGATAAAGAAGGCGTCGATATTGTCGGAACCATTCTAAAAGAGAATTTTGAGAACACAGGTATGCATGTAAAGGTGCATCGGGAGAAAAAGTTGGGGAATCATCTGGAAGTAAAAGCTCCAGGTAGCGATCCGAAGATTCTGATCATCGCTCATATGGATACCGTCTTTCCAAAGGGAGAAGCGAAAGAACGCCCGTTTAAGGTGATAGGAGATAAAGCTTTCGGACCTGGTGTGAATGATGAAAAAGCAAGCCATGTCCAAGTTTTATATGCCCTGAAGGCGTTAAAGGAAAGTGGATCAGAAGCATATAAAAATATACATGTTATTTTTAACAGTGATGAGGAAGTCGGTTCACCCACCTCAAAGCCATTGATTAAACACGCTGCAGAAGATAAGCAATATTCATTAGTCGTGGAATGTGCCCGCCCAAACGGTGGTGTTGTGACCGAGCGAAAAGGAGTCGGAAATTTTTTACTGACTGTAAAAGGAAAAAGCGCCCATGCTGGAGTGGAACCGGAAAGAGGGCGGAGTGCCATTGAGGAAATCTCGCATAAGATCTTAAAACTTCAAAAGTTAAATAATTATGAAGAAGGGTTGAGTGTAAACGTAGGGTTAGTCAGTGGCGGAACCTCAAGTAACACGGTGCCACCGAATGCAGTAGCTGAAATCGATGTTCGGATGAAAGACGAGGAACAGGCTGGTGAGCTAACAAAGGAAATGACGAAAATAGCCCAGGGAGAATATGTACTAGGAACGACTACGGAATTAAGAGGAAGTATTAGCAGACCACCGATGGAAAAAACGGAACAAACGAAGCAACTGGTAAAAGTGATTCAAGAAGCGGGAGACGAGCTTGGAATGTCGATCCATGAGTTGAGCTCAGGCGGGGGATCTGACGCTGCTTTTACGGCAGTGGAAGATATTCCAACGGTGGATGGAATGGGACCCATGGGAGAATTCTCTCACAGTGAAACAGATGAATATACGGACTTAGAGACTTTCCCACAACATACAGCATTGTTGGCGAAAACGATTGAAAAGTTAAGCAAGTAACAAAGCTTCTGCAGCTCTCCCGTCTCCCCGACTGTAATCCAAAATCATAACAAATGGAAAAATGGAAAAACAAGGAGGAAACGGCTTTGAACACACGAGAGATTTTTCTGAATCAAAAAATACCAGACATAAACAGGGAAGAGCAAAGGGCCATTGGGGACTTTGGAATGACTGCCAGTGCCACGAAGCAATCATCGGAAATCGGGGCACAAGTATTAAAGAATGGGGGAAACGCGGTTGATGCCATCGTTGCGATGCAGTTCGCCCTCGCAGTGTCGGAGCCTTTTAATACCGGATTAGGGGCAAGTGGTTTCCTGCTTGTATATAACCAGTATTCTGGTAAGACAAAAGTGATAAATGGCCATTCAAAGGCGCCTGACCAATTAACATCCGACATGTGCCGAAATGAAAAAGGTGAGCCTATTCCTTTTTCTGAACGTACCATAAACGCAAATTTTATCGGGATTCCGGGGATTTTGAAAGCAATGGAAACGGCCTTTAACACTTATGGAACAATGCCGTTAGACCGATTGATTGAGCCGTCCGTACAATTGGCAGAAGAAGGAATGGAAGTGAACTGGTTGTGGGATATGGCATTGAAAATGTATGGAGACCGCGTTGGAACGACGGCGAAGTCTTTTTTCTTTCCTGATAATGTACCGCTTGTCAAGGGGGAAATCGTGAAAAACAAGGAATTAGCGCACACCTTAAGAATTATACAAGAAAAAGGGATAGACGCCTTTTACCATGGGGAAATCGGCGATGCCATCATTCAATTGATTAACAACGAAAATGGATGCATGTCAAAGGAAGACCTGCAAGGCTATGAATCCAAAATACAGGAACCCATATTAGGCAGCTACAAAGATTTTCACATTGTGACCCCCAGTCCACCGAATGGGGCAGGCGTTTCACTGCTGCAACTATTGAAAATCCTTGAAAAAGTAAAGATTGAACAATATCCTGTAAATTCATGGGAGAAGCATTATTTGCTTGCAGAAGCCATGAGAATTGTATTTACAGACAAGCTTACCTATATGGGGGATCCTGACTTTACTCATATTCCGGTAGAAGGGTTACTTCACCCAGAGTACATTGCCGAGCGGGTGAAGCTCATTAATTTTGAAGGACTAAACCAGGGAGTGGATTTCGGGAATCCTTGGAAATATGATAAAAAAGGCGTTCAATCCGAAGACAGCTTGCATCGAGAATTGCAAGGTGGGGAGACGACACATTTCACAGCCGTTGACAGTTGGGGGAATATTGCTGTGTGTACATCCTCCCTGGAACACTACTTTGGCTCAGGGATCATGGTACCGGGTTATGGTTTTCTACTAAATAACGATTTAACTGATTTTTATCCTACCGAGGAAAGTGTAAACGATCTGCAAGCTAATAAATATCCTGTAAGTTCAAAATGTCCAACTATTATTTTTAAAGACGAAAAACCTTTCATGACGCTTGGTTCTCCAGGTGGACCGACGATCGTTGCTTCTGTGGCTCAAGTTATCCTACATGTCATTGACTATAAAATGGATTTAAAAGAAGCGATTGAACAACCGCGTATTTATAATAGCACCGCTCCAACCATTCTATGTGATGGGAGCCTGAACGAGGAAGTGAAATCCAAATTAAGTAGCATCGGATTTGAGATAATAGGGACAGATATTGCGATCGGGAATGTACAGGCTGTATTAATGGATCAGGAGAAGAATATCATGTACGGGGCTGCTGATTCGTCCCGTCCCGGAGTGGCAATCGGCATTTTCAAAGAAAATAATGAGGGATATTAAAGTGTTTTTTGAGTACGCAAACTGAAGGGAAAAACGATTTCCTTTCAGTTTTTTATTATATTCTATATTTTAATAGGATTAATATTATTTCGGATTGGCGGCATCTAAAGAATAATTTTAAAAGTAAGAGAATTTTATATACAAACGGAGGAGGATAAGTTTAAAATTGTACAAGCAGATGTCTGAAATTTTCTTTTGAGGTTTCTAATGAGGCATCATGGCCATTCAGTTGCGTGAACAGTAGGGTGGAAATGAAATTAAAAATATGGTTATATAAAAAAGTGTAAAAGCCAAAGAGAAAAAAGTCGGAAAGAGGAAATGAAATGAGTGCAATCACGGAGCAAAAAAGAAATAATAAACTTAAAAAGGTATTACGAGCCATATCCGTTATGATTGGGGCCTTTATCACCGCCTATGGACTAGAGGCGATATTAATTCCAAACAACGTATCAGATGGTGGCGTGACTGGTTTGAGTATCGTTGGTTCCCAATTAATTGGGTTGCCTCTAGGACTTCTAATTGCGGTATTAAATATTCCATTCATATTTTTAGGATATAAACAAATTGGAAAAAGTTTTGCGATCTATTCTGTTATTGGGATTGTTTCACTTGCATATGGGACAAGCATTATGCACCATATTCCGACCATTATTCAAGGAGATACGTTGTTAGTAACCGTGATTGGAGGTATTATCATTGGTTTTGGCATGGGGTTAGCATTACGAAATGGCGGTGCATTAGATGGAATTGATATGTTAGCCGTATTACTGGCTCGAAAACTGCCTTTTGGAACAAGTGATCTTATTCTATTTCTAAATTTGTTTGTGTTTATAGTGGTGTCAACCGTCTTTGGTCTTCAAGGGGCTTTCTTATCGGGAATCGCTTATTTTATTGCCTCTAAAGTGATCCACCTTGTTGAAGAAGGTTTAAGTGGTTCTAAAACCTTTAAAATTATTACCAATCAACCTGAATTAATGGTGGAAACCATTCGTGACCGCTTAGGTCGTAGTGCAACATATAACCTAGTTGAAGGCGGTTATTCAAATGAACAATTTAAAGAAATCACGTGTGTCATAAACCGGTTAGAGGACAGTAAAATGAAGGAAATCATTTATGAAATTGACAAATCTGCCTTTGTTGCTGTATATGATGTGTCAGAAGTGAGAGGCGGTAACTTCAAAAAGCATGATATTCATTAGTAAAAAGATAGAAAAGGCTTTGATTTTCTACTCTTGTCGGGACCGCTTCTAAAGTAGCTAAACAAGTAGGAAGCTAACGTAAAACGAAAATTGCACCTGCAAAAGGGTGTCTGAATAGGGATGGGGAAATGAATTCTTGCTAAGGAGAAGTGTATGAATTGTAAGAATGTATTGCATCAAATCGAGATCGCTGTGGAAACGATTATGAAAATAACTGGAATGTTAGCGGAAGAAGATTTACAGAAAAGACCGACGCCCGATAAACATTCTATCGGAGAGCTATTAGAACATTTAGCCGTAATCTGTGAAGCGGACAGGCGTATTGCAAATGAAGCCCCAAAAGAAGAAATGGATGAGTTTTATGCAGAAGTTTCTTATAAAACACTCATTGCAATACAGACAGGCTTACTTACAAATTTTAAAGCATTAAAACATTATTATATGAATTTGTCTGAGGAAGAGCTCCAATGTAAGACTACTTCATATTGGGAGGTGACTTACACCAGATATGAGTGGCTGTTACAGATCTTAGCCCACATTTATCACCATAGGGGACAATTACATGCTATGCTTGTACACTGTTATAATAAAGATCCTAAAATCTTGATGTTTGAATAAAGCTTCTTCAACATTTATTTTTAAAACAGCAAAATCCAGGAAAAGTCATTTCAAAAGACATCACTTTTTCTTATTGGATCTACGTTTTTCCGTCAACATCGCTTTTTCGTAGATCCAACCGTCAATTGGATCTATGTTTTTATGGAATCACCGTCTTTTCGTAGATCCAACCACCTTTTGGATCTATGTTTTTCCGTCAACATCGCCTTTTCATCGATCCAACCGTCAATTGGATCTACGTTTTTATGGAACCACCGCTATTTCGCAGATTGAAGTACCTTTTGGATCTATGTTTTCCAGGGAAAAGGGGTAGGCTTACGGATATATTAATATGGTTCATGAATTTTATAATTCAATAGGATTTTTATTTTTTTTTCAGTATGGCTCTTTATTGTTATTTAACTATAGGTAGTTTAAATATGCGTTTGCCCTAAAAATAGAATTGGAGGAAAGAAAAATGGATAAAATATTTAAGGATTTTAATTTTAAACTAGTTGTGATAGAAGCGTTATTAGATCAAGACCCACGTTTTTTGAAGGAATTAAATGACCTAAAGGATAAGTATGTAGACGATTTCGAATGGTACGTTGGCGGTGAACCGATTGCTGAAATCAGGGATTACTTAGAAGAATTAATCTTAGAAAAAGATGATTTGGAAAAGGTTGAACACCTTTTGTTTGATGGAGGTCATGAAATTTACCATATCCTAAAGCCTGATTGGGATGGTGAAGATGATTTGTTTGAAATCGTATCTGTTGAAGGGTTTCAATATCTAAAAAATTTGAAAACAGTGGATTATGTTTCAATATGTGATCCAAAAGTTCTGGAGCCATTAAAACAAGCTGGAATTGAAATACGGTGGTAGTGAGGTCATTGGATGCTATAGTGGGAGAATATAGCATAAAAAAGCGATCGAGTTTTTAAAAAAATTCCAATGCTCAGTTATATTTCAGAGTGAGGCTGAAATTGATAGTGATCCAACCGCTAATTTAATTGAAACAGCTATTTGGACATTCAAAGTAAGCTACCAATGCATGCCGGAAGAAATCAAACAGGATGTTTTAAAGTAGCACTAGACTAATAAATAAGGAGTGTTAAAATGAGCAAAGAAAATTTCGAAGTGCCTTTAAGATGCAAGGGGATTGCAGTCGTTTTATTGAAAAAAATTAATAATGAATATAAGGTTTTATTGCTAAAAAGAGCGACCCCCATCCTGCGAGATGTTTGGTGTTATATCGGGGGAAGTATCGAAAATGGAGAAACTGCATGGGAATCCGCTTTAAGAGAGATCAAAGAAGAAACTGGAATTTCGAAAGTCTTATTATATACATCGAACAAATTTGACCAAATTTATTCACCAAAAGAAAATTATATTTATATGGCCCCAGTATTTGTTGGCTATGTCGAAGACGATGAGGAAGTAACATTAAATGATGAACATAGCGATTATAAGTGGTTATGGTTCGATGAAGCCATTGATACCGTTTCATTGCCTGGAAATGATGACGTTCTTTTATCTATTGAGAAACATTTCGTGATGAATAAGCCACCGGAGTATCTGCGTATTGAGCATTAAGTTTGTTTAGTAGATAAGCCAAAATCGAAGGGCTATTATCGTAGTTAACTAGAATGTTTTTTGAAAATTGCTTGTTTTCAACAAATATTCCTTATGAAACACTTATACTATCAATAAAAAAATAATTTTGTTATTTCGCCAACAGATCGGAATAGCTGAAGAATCACTGGGAGTGGAGGATTTATGGGTTCAAGAATCATGCATTCGATTATTGGTCATAAAATTGCAAAGGCTTTATCGATAGAAGATAAAACATCGTTTTTACTCGGAAGTGTTGCTCCAGACGCTGTTTTTTCATACGAAGAAAAAAACCTATCGCATTTTTTTATAGGTGATGTGCAAGATTATTCAAGAAGAGTTGATTTTAAAAGATTTTTACATAAGTATAGTAGGCAAGTAGAAAATAAAAATGATTATATAATGGGGTATTATGCCCATTTAATGGCGGATGATATTTGGCTAAGAGGTTTTAATCTTTCTTGGTTAAGGAACAGAATGGATGCTAATGAAGGATTATATACGTTGTACCATAATGATTTCCGACTACTAAATGGAAAATTATTAGAACACTATGGTTTTACAGATGAATTGCGGGAAACGTTGCGTCATTTTCCTGCCATTTTAGACTTGGAAGAGGTAAAAGCCAAAGACGTTGAAAAATTCGTTCCTTATGTATTAGGTGATATGGAGTATGATCAGGAAGTTTTAAATGAAGAACTGAATGTTTTTACGTTTGAGCAGATCATAGGTTATATAGAGACTTCAGTTGATCTGGGGATATTGAAAATAAAACCTTTATATTCTTAAAGTGCAACAGTTGTCGGGGTGGAAGATGCTACTAAATTAATAAAAGACGCGCAACGAATTCGCGTGCATGGAGCGGAAGGGTATATCGAAATATTGTAATCGCTTAATACCAGTAAGAACGATGTTATATTGGAAATCCTGATCTTTTGTAACAGAATGATCATTTTTAAGTTTTAATTTCTTCAATCTCTACTTTGTGTCATTATGATCGGCATGAAAGGACGAAAACTATGGATTAAACTCCATAGTTTTCGTATAAAAAAGCAGGGAGATGCTATTCAGGATTCATTTTAAAAATATGATCTGTGATCTCCTCTTTCCAGAATTTATAATCTTCACCGTTTATTAATCAAAGACATAATCCGCAATCTCAATAAATTTAGGATCATTTGGATTTAATCCACCAACTTTTTTTGATTCATCTGTCAGATTTACGGGAATGTAAAGAAAACGACCATCCACCGAACCGTGATCACTCAAATATCCAAAAATTATTTGTTCAATAAGTTGTTTTAACTTCTCGACTTCCTCTTTCCTAAGTTGGGTTTCATACACTGGGGCACCTCTCCCGATTTTTAATTTTCTTTCTGGTTCTGTATATAAAACAAGCTTGCCGTTTTCAAAAATAGAGTAGTTACGAGGGAACATATTCCGAACATCATCTGATCCAGCTAGAGAAAAAGTAACGATAATAAATGGTTCATCCGTTTCATCATTCGTCTTCTGGCTACAACTTGTCAAGTAGTACCATGAATAAGAATAGTTTCATCCTTTGATTCATTAATCCCCGTCCCCCGATTTTTCGACATTAGTATGAACTTATCCTCATAAAGGCAGTTTGTAATGTAAATTCCATTTTATCAGATAAGGAACTTAAGGAGAAATATTTGGGAATAGAGAAATATAAAACGGAGTATAATAAGATTTCCGCAATGGGGAAAGATAGAGGTAATATTTGGACAATCAAAGGAGAGTGTAAAAATGCCAAACGTTAAATTAGCGGTGATTTTTTACAGTATGGGTGGAACAAACTATCAATTGGCAAAATGGGCTGAGGAAGGAGCGAAAGCAGCCGGTGCGGAAGTGAAAATATTAAAGGCCCAAGAATTAGCTCCTGACTCCATTATAGAGAGAAATGAAGCATGGAAAGCAACTGTCGAAGCAACCAAGAACGTTCCAATCGCAACATCCGATGATATTGAATGGGCGGATGCGATTATATTTAGCGTTCCGACACGTTTTGGCAATATGCCGTCACAAATGAAACAGTTCTTCGATATTCAGGGTGGACTTTGGGCAAACGGAAAGACCGTGAATAAAGTAGTAAGTGCGATGTCTTCTGCGCAAAATCCACATGGCGGACAAGAAGCAACGATTTTATCTTTATATACCAGTATGATGCACTGGGGAGCTATTATCGTCCCTCCTGGTTATACGGATCCGGTATTATTTGGAGCTGGTGGAAACCCATATGGAACGAGTGTGACTGTAGATCAGGATGGAAAAATGATAGAAGATGTTGAAAGTGCGGTGAAACATCAAGCTAAACGTACTATTACAGTTGCCGAATGGGTGAAAAAAGGAAATCAATAAGTATATTTCATATGCAAGAGAGTCAATCGAATGTTGATTGGCTCTTTTCATAATAGGGTGAAAAATGTACTAGGTATCAAGTAATAGGTGTTTTAGTCTCCATAATTGTCATATCTCTCACAGTTATATTACCACTGTTACCAATATTTCCCTTTCGTAACATAAATACTACTCTATTGTCATTTTATTGTTACATTGGCCTGATATACTATGGATACCAATATGACATAGGGGAGACTATTAAATTGAAAAAAATAGTATTTTCAATGATTACGGCTTGTATGTTAGTTTTTGGTTTTTCCTGTGTTTCATCAGCTGCAACTACTACATATAAAGTAAAAAAAGGCGACTCTTTGTGGAAAATCGCGACTAAACATAAAGTTTCGGTTTATCAACTTAAAACTTGGAATGGTCTAAAAAAAGATCTGATTAGACCAAATCAAGTGTTAAAGGTCACGAAACCTACAAAGGCTAAAACAACCGCGAAAAAAACAGTAAAGAAAAAGGCGACTACAAACAAAAAAAAAGGCAGTAAGCAAAAAAACTGCCTATAAAACAATGACCGTAAAGGCTACAGCCTATACGGCAAGTTGTAAAGGGTGTAGTGGGATTACTGCTACAGGCATTAATTTAAAGAAAAAACCAAATGCCAAAGTGATCTCCGTTGATCCTAAAAAGATCCCACTCGGGACAAAAGTGTATGTGGAAGGATACGGCGAAGCAATTGCTGGTGATACAGGCAGTGCCATAAAAGGAAATAAAATTGATTTGCATATGCCTACTAAAAAGAAAGCCCTTAACTGGGGAATACGGACAGTAAAAATTAAAGTTTATCGATAAGATGGAAATTGGAATGCAGATATGTATGGAGAGGCACCTTACAATGGTGCTTCTCTTTACTTTTTTAAAAAACGCGGATGATTTTTTAATTATGAAATACCACTATTCCCAATACTCACTCAAATTTTTATAGAACTAAATGTTTGACAAATGAAAATATAATCTATGCAACGCTAATGTAAATATGTTAAATTATTACAAGATAGCTTTGATAATTGAAAAAGGTGGTATTTGTTATTAAAACAGGATTGGAACTATTAATTACTATAGAAAATAGTGATTTAACAGAGCGAGAAGAAACTTTTTTAGAAGTATTGATATTAAATATTGTATCACCAGTCAATGCCCAAATTTCTGGTGTGGGTATGGTATTTAATCCTTTGCCGAAGAATAAGGATGACGTTTTCCACTGCAATATTTTTTGGGAAAAATCTTTAGATGAAATAGAGTATAAGGAATTCAAAAATACAATTGATAAGCGAGTTAAGGTAGCTTTAAAGATGGCAGGGTTGAGCAACATAGATATTCAGTACAGGGAAAGTTGATTTATGAGGCTATATAGACGAAAAATAAGGGGGAAATGTGAAAGAGAAGAACAAAACAAATGGAAAAACTTCATGTCGACGTGATAGAGGACCTGATTTGGAGAGAGAAAAAAGCACCCTTTCAAGGTGCTTTTCTGTGGTTTTGAGCGAGAGTTTGCTTAAAAAGGTTTTAACGAGATTTTACAAATCTAAGAATGAGGTGCTTTCAATGAAATTAGGACTAAAACGGGATGAAGTAAGATTGGAACCCCATACCGTGGAATGGGAGGAAGAGTTTCATAGGGTGAAACAGGTTATTCTAAATTCAACCCCAATTCACGAAAGTCGAATGGAACATATTGGAAGCACCGCTATTAAAGGGATAGTTGCCAAACCAATATTGGATTTAGTTGTGGGAGTAGATGATATTGAAAATGTTGATGAGGAAATTTTCCAGGGGTTAAAAGCGGCGGGTTTTTTAAGGCTTCGGGTCCAACGTCCTAATGAAATCGTGCTTGCCAAGTTTACTAATGAAACTTACGAAGAAAAGACCCATATTATCCATTTAGTTGACTATAATAAAGAACTCTGGAAAAACTTAATCTTTTTCAGAGATTACTTAAATGAAAATAAAACAGCACGTGAACAATACAGTGAATTGAAAAAGAAATTTCTAGAAGAAAATAATGGCGGAATTAATGAATATACCAACTATAAGGAACAATTCGTAAGGGGAATTTTCGAGAAAAGAGAGAAAGTGTAAGGATCGCTTTAGCTAGATTTTACACGGTATATTAAATAAACCTTTTTCGTTAGCAGATAAGGGGGAAAGAATCGTGAAGCAAACGAAGGATTTACTAAGAGAATTAAAAGTATTGGCCGTCCCTTTTCCGGAATTTGATACACAGGATTTACCCGAATACCCGTCAGCCTTGTTTATGGAATGGATGAAGATTGCAATTGAGGAAGGTGTTTATGAACCCCATTCGATGACATTATCCACTATTGACGAGACAGGTGCACCTGATGCGAGAATATTAATTCTAAAAGACGTAACACGCAATAAATGGTACTTTGCAACATCATCTACTAGTAGAAAAGGGGAGCAATTGAAATCTAACTCGCAAGTTGCCTTAACGTTCTATTGGTCAGCAATTGGCAGACAAGTTCGGATACGTGGAGTTGCTTCCAAAATGACAGCAGAAGCAAGTTCAACTGATTTTTTGGAAAGATCGAATGGAGCCAGGGCCATTGCTTTAATGGGAAATCAGAGTAAAGAATTGACACATCGTGACGACATAGATGAAGCTTTAGTAAAGTCGGAAGAACTAATAAAACAGTTCCCGGATCCGGTAAGTCCTGTCTGGACAATGTATGAAGTTGAAGCCAACGAGGTCGAATTCTGGCAAGGGGATTCAGAACGGAAACATACCAGGGTACAATATCAACGCAAGGGTGATCGCTGGGAACATCGTTTACTGTGGCCTTGACCCAGTATCGTCCAGCCAATGCCAGTAAACGTTAAATTCTATTACTGTAACAAATTTCTAATTCAGCAGAAGAGCGTGATGGTGTAGAAAAATTACGATTGTGGATATAGAAAAATGTTTAGTATCTTTATATTAAATTTAGGAGGTATGATATTTTATGAAACCACGAATTACAGTAATTACGTTAGGTGTAGATGATTTGGAAAGATCTTTAAAATTTTATCGAGACGGATTGGGGCTTCCAACAGAAGGTATAGTTGGCAAAGAATTTGAGCATGGTGCTGTTGCCTTTTTCGACTTACTATCTGGCATAAAACTTGCTATTTTTGAGCGCAAAAATATTGCACATGACGCTCAGATTAATCAGACCGTTTCCAGTCCTACTGAATTTACTATTGGTCATAATGTAGAAAGTAAAGAAGAAGTTGACAGAGTAATGGAACAGGCAAGGAAGGCGGATGCTATTATAACAGTCCAACCACATGACACTTTTTGGGGCGGTTACTCTGGTTATTTTCAAGACCCGGATGGCCATTTATGGGAAGTAGTATGGAATCCACACTTGGAGATCGACGAATAAACACAACTTAAATTATCTTTTCTTAATCGAATGCAATCCTGTAATATCGGGATTCTGATTTGCTGATATTACCCCTTAAACAGACGGGCTCTTTAACAGAATAACGCAAGCAGAAAATGATCGAACTTTTTTAAAAAAATCTCCAGAACGAAATATTTTAAGAGCCTGTTTTGATCTATCTTTTTTCAAAAGCAGGCTCTGATCTTTTTGCTGAATTAGGCTTTTATAACTCCATTTTGATCCAACAAATGTCGGTTTTGGAATATCAGAATTAGTATTTTATTGAATAAGACTCAACAAGAAATTAAAGTTGGTTTTGATTTTCAGTAACAATTTGAAAGGTGATACCAAATTTGTCCGTAACATTAGCGAAAGCAGGGCTAAAAGGAGTTTCTTAAAGCGGAGCATTCACTTGACCGTCTTGCTGTAAAGCTTCAAAAATTCGCTTTGTTTTTTCTACGTCCTTAGTTGTAATACAGCTCGCCACTTGATTGCCCAATTGAACAGGTATTCCGGGTGAATCGGAAAACATAAGATCGGCATTGTCGATCTTTAACATTGCGTGTGCCACGTGATCCTTTAAAGCTTCTGAACAAGGGGCTTCCATCTCTCCATAAGTTATGATGGAAAGGACTTTGGCACCCAATGCATCTTCGTAAAATTGGATAGCTTCCCTTGTATTTCCGTCCAACATTAAATAAGGGGTAAGTCTTACTGTCATCATAGATCAACTCCTTAATTTTTATTCTTGTGCATTGTAACATCTAAATAATGTTTTGATTTCTTTTCGATTGCTATCTTGAAAAACCAACAGCATATATTTTGTGATCTTACATTATTCATTAAACGCGCGTTTGTTGAAGATCAAAGGTAGAAAATGATCAAACTTTTTTATAAAATGTATACTCATTCACAAGCGAAGAATCCATCGCATGAGATTACAGATCTATTGATCATCAACTTATTTCTGAGTTTTATCATTACCTACAACCTGTATAAATGGAAAGAAACGCTCCCT
Source organism: Lederbergia sp. NSJ-179 (assembly GCF_022867885.1). Classification (GTDB taxonomy): domain Bacteria; phylum Bacillota; class Bacilli; order Bacillales; family Bacillaceae_C; genus Lederbergia. The sequence continues at coordinate 24,733 of NZ_JALIFP010000034.1, forward strand.
TTTTCTTACTCTAAAATTCGGGTCTACCAGAGAGAGTGATCGCCCTTGTGGTTTTTTCTCAGAGCAGAAAGCCTTAACGGCGAATAAACGCAACATAATGACGAATAAAGACGGAGCATGACGAGTAAAAGTTGCCTGACGACGAATAAAAACGAGTAACGACGAATAAATCTATCCCAACGACGAATAAAGGATCTATAATGTCTTTTCATTATTTGCTAAATAAGTAATCTTGAAACGCTGCCTGGTAAACCTTAAAGGAAGGATTGTCTACTGCTATGAACTCAAAACTAATTATTGTCGAAGGGTTACCTGGGTTTGGAAAGTCAACCACTGCAAGCCTCATTAAAGATATTCTCTCAGAGGATAATAAGGAAGTCGAACTAGTTTTAGAAGGGAACTTAGACCACCCGGCAGATTATGATGGGGTATCCTGGTTCACTAAAGATGAATTTGATAAGATCTTATCCATTAGCGGAAGTTTCAGAGAGGTATTTCTTAATAGAGTAATAAAGAAAGATCACCATTATTTATTACCATATAGAAAGATAAAAAATGAATTTGGTGACCGGTTTTCGGATGAATTATTCAACGAAATTTTTAAAACGGATATATATGAATTACCATTTGATCAAAATGTGGAGTTAATTGATAAAAGGTGGGCCGAATTTGCGGAAAAAGCCATTCATGATCGTAAAACCTATATTTTTGAATGCTCTTTATCCAGAATCCCTTAACGATTGGCATGATAAAATACGGTGAAGAAGAAGCGAAAATAATAGATTACATAAAGCGACTGGAGAGACATATAGAGCGTTTAAATCCTGTTTTAATTTATATTGAACAAGATGACCTTGCCTATTCGTTTAAAAAGGCGGTCAAGGAAAGACCAAAAGCATGGTCAAAAGGATTTATAAACTACTGTACAACCCAAGGATATGGCAAACAACAGGGATATGAAGGGATAGAAGGAACGATTAAAGTATTAGAAGCAAGAAGAGAGTTAGAAATGAAAATAGTGAATAAGTTAAATATCAAAAAGCTGATAATAAATAATTCAGACTATGACATGGAAAAATATAAGTCCGTATTAATGGAAAAGTTGGAGTTTGTGAGAAGATAATTTCGAAACGGTAGGACTATTAACAACTTTAAACCAGCCATTAAAAATATTGACTCTAACTTTTGGGATGCAACACAGATCGGCGGCCTTTTTGGAAGCTCTTTTTTAAAGGGGATTAGGGATTTGCTAATGATTTAGACCCTCGTCAAAACTCACTATCTTTGCTATCTTGTTCTTACGGCTGTTTCTTTTAGGATGTGTTGTTTTGAAAAAATTGAAGGTTGATCCAAACACAATGATAAAATCATTTCCCTGCTCACTACTAGCTGCCATCACTTTAAGTATAATCACATTGCTTTTTGTTCCATCCTATTTTTCGATTATCGGTATTTGCTTCTACACGATCATTTACTTTCCCGTGTATTTACTTTTTATTGTGCCTATTCAAGTTTTACTCAATCAAAACCCAAGAAAGTTCCATCTCCTTTATCTTCTTAGCTATATTTGTGGTTCATTATTTGCCTCTGCTATTGTGATCATGATAAATGGAGAAAATCCTTTTACTATAATGATTTATTATGTGATCTCCCTTTTGGCTGCTATCGTCATTTGGATATTTGACTCACTTATTTTACAAGAAAGTAGGATTGGAGAGTAAAGAAGCGTGTACAAGACTTGCATATGCCCATGCTAATTGTTTAAGCATTTGTGAAATAAGTTGGGATATCTTTTAAGATCAAGGACTAGGCTATACAGGTGTTAGTACGGCCCACAACCAGTGTTTAGACCAAACGTTAATAAGGTCCCTTGACCTTTACGGAACAATCATTTAGAATAGGGCCAATAATGAAAAAGTGATGAAGAAGAGGAGTAAACTTTAAGAACGCTTTAGAGAGCTGATGGATGGTGCAAATCAGTGCGGTATTTTAGTTGAATGGACTTCTGAGCTTCTAGACTGAAATGAGCAGTAGGTATAGCGGGTTGTCTTACCGTTAAAAAAGACCAAGTATCGAAACAAATGGGTTGTTTCTGTACGGATTAGTGCGTTTACTTTTGTAAACGAATGAAGGTGGCACCACGGGTTACTCGTCCTTTTTGGATGGGTAGCCCTTTTTGTGTGAAATTCTAGGAGGGTTATGATGAAAAAATCAATTTTAACGGGGATCAAACCAACAGGACAGATTCACTTAGGCAATTATATGGGAGCGATCAAGCCAGCCTTGGAACTAGCGAAGATCCAAGAGTTTCAAGCAACATACTTTATTGCAGATTATCATGCGCTAACAAAAATGCAAAATAATGCTCAGGAATTTCGCGACCTGTCGAACGGGGTAGCCGCAACATGGTTAGCTTTAGGGCTAAATCCTGAACAAGTCATTTTTTATCGACAATCGGATGTACCAGAAATTTTTGAAATGAATTGGATCTTAAGTTGTTTTGCCTCCAAAGGGTTATTGAATCGGGCTCATGCTTACAAAGCGATCGTAGAGGATAATAAAAAGCTTGAAAAGGATCCTGACTTTGGGGTGAATATGGGGCTGTTTAATTACCCTATTCTTATGGCGGCGGATATTTTGTTATTTAAGACGCAAGTAGTACCTGTCGGAAAAGATCAAGTCCAACATGTGGAAATTGCGAGGGATCTTGCTCAAAGTTTTAATCGTCATTATGGGGAAACATTTCTGCTACCAGAATATAAAATACAAGAAGATACGGCAGTCCTACCCGGATTAGATGGGCGGAAAATGAGTAAAAGTTATCAAAATACGATCCCACTTTTTGCAGAACCAAAAAAGTTACAAAAACTAATCAATAAAATCAAAACAGATTCATTACCACCAGAAGCACCGAAAGACCCTGAGACATCCATTTTATTTCGCCTATATGCAGAATTTGCTTCTTCACAGGAAGTCCAAGAGATGAAAGAGCAATATGGAAATGGCATTGGATGGGGCGAAGTGAAAAAGGAATTGTTTCTCGTGATGAATCGGTTTATCGAAGAACCGCGGACAAAATATCATGAACTCATGTCCTCACCTGAAACAATCGATAAAATTTTAAAAGAAGGGGCAGAAAAGGCGCGAGTTATGAGTGTTCCATTTTTGCAGGAGATAAAGGAGAAGATTGGCTTTTAAGAGGGAGCAGCGCTATTTCCCCTCAGATCAATCCACTAGTTTTCTGGAAAAAGCATTATGGCAAAATCTTTAGGGGAATCATACCAAAAATAATAATTAAACACGGTGATAATCTATTATACACATTAATAGGAGTGAAAAAATAAAAGTGAAACTTCCATCAACAGGGTTTCTTTTCATCCATCGCTGATTTAAGAAGAACAAAGGTTAAATTCGCGACATCCTTTCTCAATGCCTATGCCTAATCAGTTTGTCGCGAAAGAAAAAAAGAGGGTCTCCCAATTCCGAAAATGGGTCAAACCATTTTTTTGAGTGCGAAAATTGAGATGCTATCTATTAATTGGTCGGTTGATCCAACAAAATGGTCGAAACTCGGTATTAATTGGTCGATCGTTGCGATAAAACGGTCGAAACTTGATGCTAATTGGTCCAATACCACAATTAAATGGTCGAGGCCCTAAAAAAGAACCTTTTTCAGATAGCTTCAGAGGGCTGCCTGAAAGTATTGCAATGCGCATAAACATTTCCTCCTGTTCTAATGGCATATTTTGATAGAGTTACTGTTTATTCTAAGAAAGAATTATAAATTCATCTTTTATCATGAATGATATCAAAAGTTTAATGTTGCTTGCAAAAGCTTTTTTACATTTGGAGCATTGACTAAAAGTCACTATAAAGTTATGCTGAATTTGGTTGACCTTTGTCGGAAAGCATCCCCTTTTTTCATCTAAAGGTAATTTATCGATCACAACATAGAGCTAGAACCAAAAAGGATTCCTTCCTTTTTTTTTAGAAAATGAAAGAATTCATTTCGTTTGGGTTTTTGCTCTATTGACAGATTGAGAAAATGATCGAGCAAGATGCTGCCGCCATTTTGATCAAGCTTGGTTGTTACAACATAGCCGAAAGGCTGTAGAGCAGTAATTACATAAAATGAAGTGTTGTGCTGGTTTTTTGGTGAATTCTAATGTGGATGGTCATTGATTTCCTTTTTTCTTGTAAAATTTGCGTGATTATTATGTTAATGAATGAGGTGCTATTTATGTCAAATGATTTGAAAAGTGTTGATCAGGTAACACCAGACTGGCTCTCAAAAGTTTTGGAACACAATAGCCAATGGACAAACGGCGCAATAACGGAACTTGAAATCAGGAATTCCTATGAAACGAATCCCTCCTATATTGCCCAACTTAGAGCTAAAGGAGCACAATCGGACCAAACCTTTGTTTTTTATCTTAAAATTGGAAAGCCAGAGCGGATCACTTTAATGGAGAAGGAAACACAGTTTTATCGGTCTGTTTTCGAGTTCGCTAAAGAAATGCCTTTGCCACATTGTTATGGTTATTCCTATAATCCCAGCAGTAAAAACTCTTGGTTGTTATTGGAAGACCTCTCGGATTCACATTTCAATTTGCCTTGGCCGTTACCTACGACAAAAAAACAAACTGAAATGGTAGTGGGTGCTTTGGCAAATCTTCACGGGGCTTTTTGGGGGGATAATAGTACAGCTGCTGTTCCACCCGAAGAAGAATTGGAATTCAAAAGTGACGATGAAATTGCTAGTTTTATTGAATTACTGAAAGATCGGCTATCTAGGAAGAGGATCGGAATAATAGACAAAATTAGTTCAGCTTATCCAGAACTTATTATGAACCGAATTCAAAATAAGAGTAGCTTAACGCTTTGTCATGGCGATGTACATACTGGTAATATATTAATTTCAAAAGATGAAAGCGATAACAGGGTTTATCTTATTGATTGGCAAACTTACAGTAAATGGATGGGAGCATCTGATGTTTCCCGTATTATTTCGGGCTTCTGGTATCCCGATCAAAGACACAAGATGGAGCTTGAAATGCTTCATCGTTACTTTGAACTTTTAACGCAACATCACAACGTGCAAAATTATCATTGGAATCATTTCTGGTATGATTATCGGTTGTCAATAGTAAGTCATCTTTACCAAGTGATTGGAATACCTGCAGATTTTGCTTCTATTTGGTGGTCACCTTTGGAACAATTGTTTTGTGCTTTCGAAGATTTAAATTGTGAGGAGATATTGGGGTAAATCTGTAAAAGGGAAGTGATTCATTACAATTTATTTGCCAATTAAACGATGAATCAAGCAGCATATCAGCATCTTGAATTCAACTGTTTATGCACGCTGACTACGGATAGGAAAATACGATTATTCACTACAGATAAGAGATTATTCATATCAATTGGGGTGAGATAGATGGAATTTGAAGGAAAGAGTGCATTTATTACTGGTGCAAGTTCGGGAATTGGAAGAACGGTAGCTATTGAACTAGCAAAGCGAGGGGCAAGTGTTTTTATTGCAGATATCAACGAGAAAGGCGGACGGGAAACTGTCGCAATGATTAAGGAAAATGGCGGAGAAAGTCAATTTCAACGAACAGATATTACCAACGAACAAGATGTTATCGAGTCTGTTTCCTTGTGTAATCAAATGTACAATAAAATTGATTTTGCTATCAATAATGCAGGTATTATCATTGGCGCAATGTTGGCTGATCTTAGTGAAGAAGATTGGGATAAGGTCATCAATGTTAATTTGAAGGGAACATGGTTGTGTATGAAGCATGAAATACAATTGATGAAAAAACAACAATTTGGATCAATTGTAAACACATCGTCTATAGCTGGAAAAATAGGATTAAAGCATCATGCGGCATACGTACCTAGCAAACATGGAATCATTGGCTTGACAAAGACAGCAGCACTAGAATACGGAAAATATGGTATTCGAGTGAATGCCGTTTGTCCAGGAACAGTTCATACTTCTTGGGTACACCGGGTAACGAAAAAACTGAGTAATTTGCATCCGTTGGGGAGGATTGCCGAAACGGATGAAATTGCAGAGGCTATCATCTGGCTAAGTTCGGAAAAATCGTCTTATGTAACTGGACATTCATTGGTGATCGATGGAGGAAGAACGGCAGGTGAACAATAGCTTTACCACGTACACGTAATCGAGTTGCGCTGTTCAGATTTATGTTTACAGATTCCCGACGAGATCGATGTGGAGATGTATAATACTTTGCTGAACTTGATATCTGGAAAAAACGTTAATACCGCGTTTTGTGTTTCGCTCTTTAACTGAAGAATGGTTGGTCCGATGGTATGTATCTACAAAGGACCTAATATCAACTTCTACTGTTGCTATTCCCACAAATAAAAGGCGCGAGCCATGAGTATTCCATATTTGACGGAGACTAAGCAGAAGATTGAATTGTAGCGTAGACAAATGTGTAGAAGAAAAGAACTGGGAAATCTCATCTAATTCTAATCATTTTGGATTTACCATGAGAATATTCCAGTTCTTAAATCTCAGTTGACAGGAAAGATGATTCATTATATAATTATTTCGAAATCGAGATAAAAAAGGAATGATAGCCATGAGTAAAGATCATCTTGATGAAGAGCTGTCGTTGAAGTTATTTGTTGTGTTGACAAGAGCTTTAGATTCGATCAAAAAGCGAGTGGAGGACGACATTCGATGTTTAGGCTTGAATCCAACTGAATTTGCCGTTTTGGAGTTGATCTATCATAAAGGGGAGCAACCGATCCAAAAAATTGGTGAGAAAGTTCTGATTGCGAGTAGCAGTATTACGTATGTTGTCGATAAATTGGAAAAGAAAAAATTATTAGAGAGAAAACCATGTCCAAATGATCGTCGAATTACGTTTGCTACGATAACCGCAAAAGGGAAAGCATTAATGGATGAAGTTTTTCCTAAACATAGAGTAGCGATTCAAGAAATTTTAGCTGGTTTAGATGTGGATGAGAAAAAGCAGATGATTGAACAATTAAAAAAATTAGGGTTTCACGCCCAAAAAGTATAATTTTTTTAAATAATTATCTCGATTTCGTACTATACTAACTTGAGGAATCTTTATCATTACCTTAAGTTTAAGATCCATTCAGTAGGAATATGTAGAATAGAGGACGTGAATCTAGCTAGTTTACCACTAGATGAGAGTGAGAAATCGAACGTTCACAATAATCGGAAGAAATCGTTTAGACAACTTTACTTTTAAGGAGGAAAAAGCATGAATGTTTTAAAAGGAATCCATCATGTCACAGCAATTACGAGCAGTGCAGAAAAAATATATCAATTTTTCACAACGGTTTTAGGTGTTCGATTAGTGAAAAAAACAGTGAATCAAGATGATATTCAAACGTATCATTTGTTTTTTGCTGATGACGTAGGGAGCCCTGGGACGGATATGACGTTCTTTGATTTTCCAGGTATTCCAAAGGGCGTTCATGGAACGAATGAAATTTCCAAAACATCTTTTCGAGTACCGAATGACAAAGCGTTGGATTATTGGGTGAAACGCTTTGATCGACTTAACGTCAAACATACGGGGATCACAGAGCAATTTGGGAAAAAGACGCTTTCCTTTGTTGACTTTGATGATCAAGCCTATCAGCTCATCTCAGATGAAAAGAATCAAGGCGTTCCCGCGGGGATTCCGTGGCAAAAAGGGCCAATTCCGTTGGAGTATGCGATTACAGGTCTAGGACCGATTTTTGTTCGGGTAGGAGACATCGATTATTTTAAAGAAATGATGGAAAAAGTCTTTTTATTTACAATGATGGATCAAGAGGGAGCCTATCACTTATTCGAAGTCGGGGAAGGTGGCAATGGAGCGCAAGTCATTGTGGAGTATAATGCGAAATTACCTCAAGCCCGGCAAGGGTATGGAACTGTGCATCATGTTGCATTCCGTGTGGAAGATCGCGCCGCATTGGATGAATGGACGAAACGATTGCAAGCTCTCCGTCTGCCGAACTCAGGATATGTGGAACGATATTATTTTGGATCCTTGTATACAAAGGTTACACCACAGATCCTATTTGAGATTGCAACAGACGGTCCTGGCTTCATGGGAGATGAGCCATACGAAACACTCGGGGAAAAACTATCTTTACCCCCATTCTTTGAAGCAAAACGGGAAGAAATTGAAAATCTTGTTCGCCCGATTGATACGGTAAGAAGTACGAAAGAATTTGTGAAGGAATAGGAGAATTAATCAATTTGGAAAAGGAGATAAAGATGAAACATCTATTTCAAAAGGGAAATGATCCATCCAGACCAACCTTGCTTTTATTGCATGGAACGGGAGGAACGGAACAAGATTTGATTCCACTTGCCCAAATCATAGACCCAGATGCCAATGTTTTAAGTGTAAGAGGGAATGTTTTGGAAAATGGCATGCCTCGTTTCTTTAAACGATTAGCAGAGGGCATATTTGATGAAGAAGATCTTGTCTTCCGGACTAAAGAGTTGTATGAGTTCCTTGATCAAGCGGCTGAAAAATATGGTTTTGATCGTGGGCAAATCATCGCCATTGGTTATTCCAATGGGGCCAATATTGCGGCGAGCCTGTTATTCCACTATCAACACGCATTAAAAGGGGCGATTTTACATCACCCGATGGTACCCATAAGAGGAATCGAACTTCCAGATTTAAGTGGAATCCCTGTATTTATCGGGGCGGGGACAAATGACCCCTTTTGTTCATCGGAAGAATCATTAGAACTCGAATCTTTATTTGAACAGGCAAATGCCAAAGTGCACCTGCACTGGGAAAATAAAGGGCATCAATTGACAGGGACAGAAGTGGAAGCAGCGCGCAGCTGGTATTTGTCTAAATAAGTATGGATATATATTTGCCTTATGAATGGGTTTATCTCCGTCCTTTTAAAGAAGAGCCTCCTTTTCACGCTAATATCTCGAAAGGGAGATGTATGAAGTAGAGGGATTATAAATTCGCTTCACAATGGGCGTTAGAAAGAAATAATCATTTTAGGGAGGTGATTTTTATAAGATCCAGTTGAACTTAGAAAGAGAAGGTGTTTTTTTTATATATTATTTACCAGAAAAACAAAGGAGATGGAAAATATGTCAAATGTTAAATTAGCGGTTATTTTTTATAGTATGGGTGGAACAAACTACCAATTAGCAAAATGGGCAGAAGAAGGAGCAAAGGCAGCAGGGGCAGAAGTGAAAGTTTTAAAAGTGGAAGAATTAGCTCCTGATTCTGTGATCGAGGGAAATGAAGGATGGAAAGCAACTGTGGAAGCAACGAAAGATGTTCCAGTGGCAACATCAGCTGATCTCGAATGGGCCGATGCGATTATTTTCAGTGTGCCAACTCGTTTTGGAAATATGCCTTCGCAAATGAAACAATTTCTTGATATCCAAGGAGGGCTTTGGGCAACGGGCAAGACCGTGAATAAAGTCGTAAGTGCGATGTCTTCTGCGCAAAATCCCCATGGCGGACAAGAAGCAACGATTTTATCGTTATACACCAGTATGATGCATTGGGGTGCGATTATCGCTGCTCCTGGTTATACAGATCCCGTATTATTTGGTGCTGGAGGAAATCCATATGGAACAAGTGTCACTGTAGGACAAGATGGGAAAATGATTGAAGATGTTGAGGCGGCTGTGAAGCATCAGGCGAAACGTACTGTAACAGTAGCGGAATGGGTTAAAAAAGGAAATCAATAAGTAGAAAACAGAGCTGGCCGGAGTTATTCGGTCAGCTTTATTGCTGTTGAGCTTAAAAAGTTGTTCTGGTCAAGTAGTATGAGCCATTAGCATGAATTCATGGTGGTTAAGTGAGTGTTAAACTAAGAAAGCTATTCTTAATTTTTCTGAACATACCATGGTAATTTATATTCCATTTTTTTACCTTGTTTCCTATTTTTATTTGTTACTATCCAATTCCCATCTTGCTTTTGTACTTGATAATTGACATTTGTACTATCAGATTTTTTAAAGAGTATATAACCTATATTGCCTTTTATAAAGGTTACAGGGTCTATAACATTTTTGTAGGGTATCTTGCTCTCGAGAGACAAAATGCTCGTTACGATTTCTTCCGCAAAGTAACAAGGGATTTAAATTCATTATTTATTTCGGCTTGGTATTGCAATTGATTGTATGTGTAGGAAGAGTAAGACCCTAAATTCAAATGAAAAGACTGTTTTATATCTGAAAGTGTTGCATTATAAAATTCATTTATTTCCTTCTCTTCTTTATCTCCCTCATGTTTAAAACGAATTGTTTTAACCCCAAAAGGACTGATGCTAAAAGTCATTGTTTCCTTACCATAAGGAGGGTTATGGCATGTTCAAATGTTGTGACTTGGAGTTTGGCAATAATGCTAAACCGACCCTCATCCACTCTGGTGATACTCAAAATCTTAGCATCATATAAACCATATTGCTTGGGATAGCCATAGTATTGAATAATTTCTTTTTGTATGGATGGATCAAGGGTTGTAATCAATGTATCATATAGAAGTTTATATTCAGGTCGTTCACTTTGGGCACAAATCTTGTTAGGAATCATCAAAAAAGTGATTGCAGCAATTAAAATATAGGTTAATTTTTTCATGGGGGATTATGCCTCTCTAAAATATTTTTCATATATAATTTGTGCCAATAAGAGCAAATTATCAAAAGTTTTTTAAAAGTTGGAGGAAAACTATCCTGAGGTGGAGGTATGAGAAAAATCCTAATGGCATTTAAACAGGGAAGTAGAGCGTAGCTAGGAAATGGGGAAGAGCATTGTTCTGGTGTCAGGTTCTGAATTGAGTCGGATCCTGACGCAAAACTTTAACTTTTTTGAAAAAAGGAAGTTAATTAAAGAGGTTTTTTGATAAGTTTTAAACAGAGCCTTACTATTTACAGGAGGTGTTGGATGGAGAAATCTTTGTTGACTAGATTCACCAAGAATGTAGTGGGAGAGGCTGTTTTGAGATATGGTGTTCAGTTCGAAGATCTCTTTACCTATATATGTGTCATTTTTAGATTTAAAAGGGAGTAAATACTTGTGATAAATGGCATGTTTTCTTGTATCAAGAAGTTGGTATGGCGCTATTTCTGACTACTATTGCTTATTCTTTTCGCATACGATATCATTTTTATAAAAGAGAAAGAAAGGAGAAAACTTATATGTTTGCAGTTGAACCAACATTTTTCGTTAAATAGCAGAGCCATGTCAAGGTAGTAATGACTACATTGCAATTTAACGAGAACGGAGAATACAAATGAATTTAATAGCGCTGTCTATTTCGACAGAAAATGATTCAAAAGAACTTAATAAACTTTTTAGAGAAGCGAAACCATACTTCAATCAAGTTGAAGGAAGAGAGCCTTTGGCACCTTTGATAGACATTAATACTGTAATTCCCGATATCCCAAAAGAATTTGTAAAATGTCTTAGCATCCGTTACCTGAACCATTTGATCGGATATATGTGGGTGTTTGAAGAGTCAGAGACGAATTATTATATCTTGCATATGTATATTTCAAAAAAGTATAGAAAACTAGGTTTAGGAACATTGGCAGTTCATGAATTAGATAATTACTATTTAGATAGAGGTTTCTTGACCGCTGAATTGTTGGTTTCTGGCTCAAATTATCTGGGCTTAAAATTTTGGACTTCCGTCGGTTTCGACAAAATTATATACGTAGAAGCCCCAGAAGAAAATGCAGTAACGAGTTCTGTTGAATTAGAATTGAAAAAGGATTTAAGTTTATATATCCAAAAACAACGTGTATACTTGGTTCCAGTAACCGAAGATAATAAATTTCTAGGTCAAAGTTTAAGCGTTACAGATGAACAAGTTAAAGCCAAATTAATTCTAAATGTGCCAGAAGCAATTGAAGCAGCTGAAGAGCGTCCTAAGTATGCTCGCCCCTTTTTTATACAATTGAATAATACTATTATTGGATATACAGCATTTGCTTTCGATGGAGAAATCGAAGAGGAACGGTTTAGATATTGGCTCTGGCAATTTATGATTGATGAGAAATATCAAAATAAAGGATATGCTTCATTAGCTTTAGAAAAAGTGATCAAATACTTTAAAAATGAAGATGTTCAATATATCACTTTGTCTACTAAACCAACAAATGTCAATGCTCTTCATTTGTACAAAAAATTCGGTTTTTATGAAACGGGAGAAATGAATGATGAAGAAGTAATGCTTCAAAAGAAACTTTATTAAGCATGGCTATATAAACATAAATAATTTAAAAATTAGATATGCCTAGGTTTCAAGGGTGAATATTTGGAATGAAATCGAGATAAGGCTATGGAAAAGTTTTAAATACTTGAGCCATATTTCAAAATGAATCAGTCCCTAACACAAATAGTCAACAAGAAAGAATTCCGCTGAGGGGAACGTACTTTAAAACAGTATTATTTTGGCCATCCCTATTCTATTCATCACGTTAGCCGGATTGTATGTAAAATTCGTCTTTTTTTAGGCATAAGACAAAAATTTCTTTGAGCTTAAAAACGATTTCCCTGATCTATTTTCTGAATGTTATTCCGGAAGTGGATCAGGGAATAGTATTTTAAGTGAGAAGGAGAAATGTACATGAAAAAGACGTTCACTTCCCCTTTCTTATGGGCGATGTTAGGTTTAGGTATGTTGATATTAGGCACAGCCTCATTAGTGCTTGTTAATTTTACAAAAGTAATACATATCTTCATTCTAATCTTGTTTGTAAGTCAGATAATACTCGGCTTTGAGAATAGGGGAAAAATCGATTTCATAACTTGGTTATCTTATATCGAGATTATTGTCATCCTACTAGAACTCGTATTTTTGCTTCACTACCATTATATCCTACTATGTGTAAATGCTTTTGCCTCTATTGTAATGGGATTCCTACTTATCGTATTTTCATTTAGGGATGTATGGAAGGCTCGGGCACAAAAAAGTCAGCAGACGAAAAGTCGTAAAATCCTTACAATTGGAGTAAAATCTCTTGGAGCAATCGTGGGAGTTTTTATAATCGTGTTAGTGGGTTTTATTATGTTTCTAGCCGTTCGTCCGATGGTGGGGATTCAAATATTTTTTGAGCACAAAAATTCCTATCAACCCGAGAAAAAGTCAAAGGTGACGGAGTTGAAAGATGGAACAATGTACATAAATGATATACAATATGGCACACAATATCCCAACAGTTTCTTAGATATTTATGTTTCTAACAAAGATATATCTACCTTAAGACCGACGTATATTTTTATTCATGGTGGAGGATTTGTAACAGGGGATAAAGTAGAGGAAGATAAATCTGGCCGTTCAGAGATTGATTATTATACCTCATTCACAAATGCTTGATATAATGTTGTATCTATCAACTATGCTTTTGCGCCTGAATATCTTTATCCCACACCGTTGTATCAAATGAGCGAAGCCATCGAGTTTTTAAAAGTACATGCAGATGAATATGGTATAGATATGGAAAGGGTTATGTTAGGTGGAAGTTCAGCAGGAGGACAAATTATAGGACAATTTGCGATGGCCCAAACAGATCGTGAATATGCCAAAGAGCTGAATATCCAACCTGTAATGGAAGAGGATTCCATAAAAGGCGTTATTTTTAACTCTGCCTTATTTGAACCCGCTAAATTTGCTCAATCAAAGGACAGTTGGCTGAAGGATTATTTGCGGTCTATTTATGGCCGAGCTTATTGGGGCAATGACTACGAAACCAATCAATACACAAAACAAGCTGACCTAGTAAAAAATGTAACAACCAATTATCCACCAGTCTTTATTTCCGACGGAAACACGGCCTCCTTTTATAAACAAGCAAACGCCTTTGATAAAAGGTTAGATCAACTCGGCATCGAACATCAGTTTAATTATTATGGGAAAGAGGTAGCGAGTTTACCCCATGGTTATGAAGTAACATTTGATAGTAACTATGCTCAAAAGAACATGAAAAAGATGCTTCAGTTTGTAGCGGAACAATTTAAGTGAATTGTTCCGCTACAAAGTTATCAACGACCCCTTACTGGTTTGATAATTAAATAATAGTCGATAGATCGTAGGAAAAGTCTCTTGGTCTTTGTTTAATGAAAGAATCCTTTCATTCCTTTAATGACATAGTCTATTTATGTCAAAACGTCCTAATTTTTGGACGTTTTAGTCATATAGATAGAATTTTATGTTAGTATTTAATTGTAGGAAAATTTTTACAAAGAGGTAGAAGAAAATGAAAATTAGTCAAGCAAACGATTTTGAATTAGTTGCTATATTAAATAAATATGTTCATGATTTACACGATAATTTAAAAGACAGGAGAAAATACAGATGAACATTATTAGTCTTAGAGAACATCCAGAGTATAAAGAAACAGCTATTACATATTTTCAAAGCAGATGGGCAGACGAAAACAGTATGAAAGTTTATGAGGATTCAATTACACATAGCATCAAAACAGATAGTCCCCTTCCTATTTGGTACTTAATGGAGCAATCAGATGAGATCATTGGGTGTGCAGGTCTAATTAGCAATGATTTTATTAGCCGCATGGATTTATGGCCATGGATATCCGCCCTTTACATTGAAGAAGACTATCGCGGTCGATCTTTAGGGGAAAAACTTATTTTGCGTGCTAAAGCGGATGCTGAAAGAGCAGGATTCAATCGAGTTTATCTGTGCACGGACCACATTGGTTACTATGAAAAATACGGGTTCACTTATATGGGGGATGGCTATCATCCGTGGGGACACCGTTCAAGAATTTACGCAAGCGAAATTCTTTGAATATATCTGAGTCTTTCTGGGATCTGTTTCTTATTTAACGTGATTCTATATTCGTCATTAGCTCTATTTTCTTATTTTAAATGCCTCTCATAGAGGGGGGATGATTCCCAAAGAAGGTACTGGCTTTTCACCGGAGCGGTGTGGCGATGGAAAAAAGGTTATTTTGTAGAAATATAGAAGTTATACATAAACAAAAATAATGGAGGTTTATATTATGGGTACAACAGTAAGCGATGTATTCCAATTGATAGAATCAAATGATGTCCCTGCATTAGAAACGACTTTGATTGCTAATTCATCTTTAGCAAATATAGAAAATGAGCAAGGGATAACGCCACTAGGATTTGCAGCACATCTGGGAAAGAAGCAAGCAGTCCAACTACTTTTAGATTTCAACGCAGATGTCAATGCCGTCTCCCACTCAAAAATAGACTATATCCCATCCAATACGGCCCTTCATGCTGCTATAGCAGGAGCACGGGATTTAGAAATCATTGAACTCCTTTTAAAAAATAACGCGAATCCAGATATCGTTGATAGTAATGGGTTTACATCTCTACACACAA
This sequence comes from Lederbergia sp. NSJ-179, assembly GCF_022867885.1. Taxonomy (GTDB): domain Bacteria; phylum Bacillota; class Bacilli; order Bacillales; family Bacillaceae_C; genus Lederbergia. The sequence goes on from NZ_JALIFP010000034.1 coordinate 40,109, forward strand.
CTGCTTTTCATGGCAACAACCAAGAAATAGTTCGTCTTTTACTTGAACATGGCGCTACAATCGATACAAAGATGAGTGACGGAAAAACAGCGATTGATATTGCTAGAGAGCAAGGAAACAATCAAGTAGCTGAGCAATTACAACGGTATCTTGAACTTACCTAAAAAAAGATAGGGGTGTCACAATGTCGCTTATTTTGACGGAAGAGCTTGCGCGTAGAATCGAACAATCAGAGATAGAACTTTTGGAGTCACGATTGACAGGTGTTCAGAGTATAGAAGGGAACCCAATGGGTGTGGAAATAAAAAAATTTGGTGATGCTGTTGCCTATTATGTAAAGAATATTCCAGGTCCCTCATTCAATAATGTAAAGGGGGTTAGCGCGAATCAACTGGATGAGATTGATACCATTTTAGATTTTTATCATGAAAGGGAAATACCAGCAAACTTTGAAATTACTCCTGCTCATTGTTCTGTAGAGCTATTTAAGTTGCTTTCAGAGAGAGGCTATTTTCAACGTGGCTTCCGTACGGCACTTTGTGCTTCAATAGCGGATGATTTTATATTGAGCGCAGAACAAGATACTTCGATTTCGATCCGCGAATTCGAGGATGATGAATTTGCCATATTTGGCCAGATTTATACGAAAGGGTTTAATATGCCATCTTCGTTAATCGATTTTGTGGCGCAAAATAATCGGGTTTTGCATCATAATGAGCACTGGACCTTTTACTTGGCACGTGTAAAAGGGGAGCCTGCCGGAATAGGTGTTTTATTTGAAAAGGACGGCATAGCGACACTTGCTGCATCTGCAACCATTCCGGAATATAGAAATAAAGGCGTGCACAGTGCATTGATAGCCAAACGGTTACAACATGCTCAACAAAACCATTGTCATATGATTGTCGGACAAACAGCCTATGGCAGTGGTAGTCTTAGAAATATGGAAAGGGCCGGAATGAAAATTGCCTACACGAAGGCGATTTGGACGAAACTTTGATACATAATGAATGCTTCTTATATGGAGGTTACAATGCAAGGATACAATGTTTTAATGATCTATAGCAACGATATGAAGTCGTTGTTAATGTGCAAGCGATTACGGGAGCCGTACAAAGGCTTAAGTAATTTTGTTGGTGGGAAAATCGAGGACGGAGAAACCGGTATGGAAGCTGCATATCGGGAATTGTTTGAAGAGACGAGTATTTCGAAAGCAGATGTGACACTTCATCATGTCATGGATTTTACCTACTATTTTCATCATTGTTATGTGGAGGTTTATGTTGGCAGATTGAAGCAGAATTTCTTGGTTTCAGGAGATGAAAATGAGTTATATTGGTCTGATCTGAATCAAAACTTTTTTGATATGAGCAAGTTTGCAGGTGAAGGCAATATTGGTCATATGGTAGAACAGGTAAATCTGATGAAAGATGAAATTCTAGTGGACTGAATGGGGTGCGACATGAAGATTAGACAGGCGAAGCAAACGGATGCGAAGGGCATTGCAAAAGTGCAGGTTGATAGTTGGAAAACAACCTATAAAGGGATTGTTCCGGATGAGTTTTTACAGAGTATGACGTACGAGAGCAGAGAAGAAAAATGGAAAGAGATTATTTCAAGTCAGCCAGTATTTATTGCTGAAACGAAAGATGGCGAAATTGTTGGTTTTGCGGGTGGCGGGATGGAAAGGACGGGCAAGTACCCTGATTTCGAAGGAGAGTTATATGCCATTTATATCCTAGAAGAGTTTCAGAGGAAAGGGTTAGGGAGATTGCTAGTGGAGGCTGTTGTGGAAGATTTAAAACGGAAAAATATTTCCACTATGACCGTGCAAGTGTTAGCAGAAAACCGTTCCCGATTCTTCTACGAATCTCTTGGAGCAAAAAAGATTGATACAGCTGAGATTGAAATTGGAGGAAAGCAACTAACTGAATTTGTATATGGTTGGAAAAATATAAACACCATTTAATATAATTTTAACCGGCGCTTTCCATAACAAGGATAAGCGCCATTTTCAATCTAAGAAAAGACGCAAAGTTTCCGTAGCCTTATTTTTTTTATTTGATAATATTGGAAAGAAGAGGATTAAAGCAAGTCGCTAAAAAATCTGTCCCATAAACTTTACATAGAAAGGTCGAATGTTATGGAAAATAGCGATCAAAAAGAACCAATGATTTTTGATATTCATGTCACAGAGGGAACTCACTATGAGGTAGGTAAACAACGGGCGATTACTTTGGACCTTGCTGTCACTTTTATTCAAGTGGAATGGGGACGCTTAGAAGCATGATATTTGATATCACTGATAAGAAATTAAAGGTGAGTCTTGGCCCTCCTGATATGAATCCATGGCATGCTGTTGATTTTGATGAGCCAGTGGGAATGAAGGAAATAATTTGTAAGTATGAAAATGTGGTTATAGACAATCCGGAACAATTTTGGAGAGAAATGTAATTGATTTTATAGAGAAAGGCAGCTTATTATTTCAGGTAATTCGCTCAATGGTTCCTATTCCTGTAAGTTGCACTCCGAGTGACTTAAATATCTAAATAACAAACCAACAAGTCTTTTTTTAAAAGCCAAATTAAGCAATTAAAAGCGGTTTCCTTGCTAACGCAAAGTTTCGCTGGGGCCCCTTATGATTAGACTTTTATTTTTTGCGTAGTAGCGTATCATTTGTAACGGATGATAAAAACCTCTCTTAATCTAGGGAAAATTGTTTAGATATCGATGTAGAAGTTTTATCTTAACTTTACACTTTGTGGGACTTTCAGTTTAAATAAGTGGATCCCGGAAAAATCATTCGGAAAAAAGCTAGTAAAATCCCAAAATTGATTAACTGTTTTCTGAATATTGGGGTTTTATTCCCTTGCTGCACTATTGCTATAAGGACACACCCTTTTAGGCTTGGATATTATTTCCTAGAAAAGCTCTTTTTACATAATAAGTGTTGTTCATTAGACCTAGTTACAAGCTGACAAGTAGTTATAAAGGGGGAATTTTGTAAAAATTAGTACTTTTGAATGATTTAAACAAGAAATTTGTCGATTAAAATGATAATAATTTACATTTTATGTAAAATACTTACATTTTATGTAAATATTTACATTTTATGGAAAGGAGTTTAGTATATGAAAAAGATTTTTTCAGCTTCACTCGTCTTTATATTAATCTTAAACCTGTTCTTTAATATAAAGGCAATCACCGCTATGGCAGCAGAAGATGAAAGTGATGGCGTTACGATAAATAGTAGCGACTTTTATGATTATGCTGATGGTGTTATCTATCAATATGAGGGAGATCCTTCAGTGATCGCTAGTAATGGGGGAACTGAGCTTAAGGGAACTATTCAAACTGATCTGGGTTATGGAAACGGATTAGCTATGAATGAAGAAGCATTCTTTGTAAATGATAGTGAAGGCAATCTGTACCGAGTAGATTCTAATGGAACAACAAGTAAAATTGGCAAGTTATGGCAACACACTGCCACTGGAGCCACCTCATTAGACGGTACTAAGTATCTTTATGTGTATGACTGGGAAGGAGAAGTATGGCTTTCATCTTTTGATATTAATACAGGTGAAACTATAGATCATAAAGTTGTAAATAAAACCAATATAGAACTTAGAGATCATACAGGAGACGGAGATATCGTTGTTGATGGAGACGGGTATGTATGGCAAGCAACATATAATAAAAATGCATCAGGTAATTCCTATTTGGTAAGAATTGATCCGGATAATGGAGACCTTGATCGGATTATCCCCGTTATTTATTCGGATGGCTCTTCAGTTCAGCGTTTAGGGGAATTAGCATTTCTCGGTGATGGGACATTAGTTGGCGCTGATGGAGAGTCTAAACCCTATGATATCATTCGTATAGACCCAAGTACGGGTGTTGTATCTGATATTATAGGTGAAATTAATTACGATAGTACCGATTTTGCCTCTAATGTTAGATCAACTTTACAATCCAACTTAAACATTGCGAAATCTGTTTCACCTGAAGGTACTGTTGCTCAAGGAGAAGAGCTCACTTATACATTAGAAATCTGGAATGATGGGAATGTTGCTTCTACAGAAACGTTTTTACAAGATATGATTCCAGAGGATACTACTTATGTAGCAGATAGCACTACTTTAAATGGTAATCCTGTCTCTGATGTTGATGGTAAAAGTCCGCTTGAAGAAGGACTGTATATTAACTCTCCGGAAACAGAAAGCGGAGTGATTTTTGCTGGAGAGAGTAATAAAGCGGTAGTTACATTCAAAGTTACAGTAAATAATGTTGAGAAGAGTACTACAATTACAAATTTGGCATCAGTGTCAAATAGTGAAGATGTAGAGAAAGACTCGAACACAGTTGAAAATGTAGTACAAGTAAAAGAAGGATCTATCGTAATCGAATATGTGGATGAGGACGGCAATCCGGTAGCTGATCCTGACTCACTTACAGGAGAAGTAGGTTCTCCATATGAGACAAGCCCGAAAGAGATTGACGGGTATGAGTTAGTCAAAACACCAGACAATGCGACTGGGGAGTTCAAGGAAGAAGAGCAAACCGTAACGTATGTTTATAAACCAGTGAAACCTGAAGGTACTGTTGCGGTTGAATATGTGGATGAGGACGGCAATCCGGTAGCTGACCCAGACTCACTTACAGGAGAAGTAGGTTCTCCATATGAGACAAGCCCGAAAGAGATTGACGGATATGAGTTAGTTAAAACACCAGACAATGCGACTGGGGAGTTCACGGAAGAAGAGCAAACCGTAACGTATGT
>NZ_JALIFP010000035.1 GCF_022867885.1 Lederbergia sp. NSJ-179
GTGGAGAAATGTATCCAGAGTATTATAAAGGCCTACATGGACAGGAATATAAATTATCGGATTTCCTCTAGTCTGGGTGGATAGAAAAGGACCGGGCGGGGTTTGCCCGGTTTTTCTTAAAAGGTAAGAAAAATTGGCTAATGTTTGGATCTAGCTCCAGCGCCTAGCCCCTCGAGGTCAAATAACCTGAGACAATAAAAGTCAAAACCGGACTTTTCTTGTCTCAGAACATTTGCTTGTCGGGGCTGACCAAGGCGCTTGCGCTTTTCTTATGTGGAAAAAACTCCATGGCTTTGAGAGACATCTTAGAAAAAAAGAATGAAGAGTCAGGAGCAGCCGATTTAGAAATTCGGGTTATTGTTATTCACATGTGGATAAGTTAAAATAATGATTATGAGGTTTTTGTTGTGGATAGTTTTTCCAAATGATAAAAAAGGCTTTTGTGGATAATGAAAATTTGTTATTCTAGTTATTTGGGGATATTTAAGTTTATATAGAGATGATGCGCAAGTCAGGATGCGTTTTATAAATAAAGATTATGTAGAAAAGAGGTGATAAAGATGGAATTTGATACAATAGCGGCAATTTCCACGCCGATGGGAGAGGGAGCTATTGCAATCGTTCGCTTGAGTGGAGAGGAAGCTATCTCCATAGCAGATCAAATTTTCCGTGGAGCAGGGAAGAAAAGACTAATAGACGTTCCCACCCATACCATCCATTATGGCACACTGATCGAACCAAAGTCAGGAGAATTGGTAGAGGAAGTAATGGTTAGTGTAATGAAAGCTCCAAAGACGTTTACGAGGGAAGATGTAGTAGAAATCAATTGTCATGGTGGACTCGTTTCTGTTCATCGTGTGTTACAGCTTGTGTTGAATGTAGGAGCAAGACTGGCGGAGCCCGGTGAGTTTACAAAACGTGCTTTCTTAAATGGACGAATTGATTTATCACAAGCAGAGGCTGTGATGGACTTAATTAGGGCAAAAACGGATCGAGCTATGAATGTAGCATTAGGTCAAATGGAAGGGCGTTTATCTCAATTAATTTCTAAGTTGCGCCAGGAGATATTGGAAGTTGTGGCCCATGTTGAGGTGAATATTGATTATCCAGAATATGATGATGTGGAGGAAATGACCCATCGTTTGCTGTTCGAAAAGGCCACTTATATTCGCAATGAGCTGCAAAAAGTATTGCAAACATCACATCAGGGAAAAATTTTGCGAGAGGGATTGTCGACTGTTATTATTGGCAGGCCAAATGTTGGAAAATCCTCTTTGCTTAATAGCCTAGTTCAGGAAAACAAAGCGATTGTGACAGACATTCCAGGTACGACGAGAGATGTGATTGAGGAATATGTCAATATTCGTGGTGTCCCTTTAAGACTAGTGGATACTGCTGGTATTCGAGAAACAGAAGATATCGTGGAAAGAATGGGTGTAGAAAGATCTCGTCAAGTGTTGAAAAAGGCGGATTTAATCTTATTGGTTTTAAATTCAGCAGATGAGTTTACGATTGAAGATCAGCAATTATTTCAGGCGGTTAAGGGGATGGATGTGATTGTCATTGCCAATAAGACAGACTTACCTCAAAAAATGGATATGAATGAGGTAAAGGTGATGGCGGAAGATTATCCCATTGTGACAACTTCCTTGTTAGAGGAAGAAGGAATTGATGATTTAGAACAAGCAATTGCTGAAATGTTTTTCCAAGGCCAAGTAGAAGCTGGCGACATAACCTATGTATCAAATAGCCGTCATATCGCCCTTTTAAACCAAGCTTTACAAGCGATTGAAGATGTTCTAATGGGAATTGAGATGGGAACACCGATCGATATCATTCAAATTGACCTTACCCGAACATGGGAACTACTTGGGGAAATCATCGGTGACACCGTCCAAGAAAGCTTGCTAAATCAACTTTTTTCCCAATTTTGTTTAGGGAAATGAGAAAAGCGGAAGCGCCTGTTCAGCGACGTACAAATTTAAAGGCTTCTGACGAGATAAAGGAAACACGATGAACCCAAAGGGTGAATCGATGTTGACTTATCGTAGGAAGAAGACGTAAATTTGCTAGTCGCTAGGCGCTGGAGCTGGACAAAGAAAAGCGGAAGGCGGCTGCTTAGGGGCGACAAGCAAATGTTCTGAAACCGAAGAAGGGCGTATTTCCCTTCGGCGGTTTCAGGTTATTTGACCTCGAGCCCCTGCCGCCTGAAGCTGGACAAAGAAAAGCGGAAGGCGGCTTTAGGTTTAAAACAAGATACGCTGTAGATCAGAGTCCCTTTTATATAAATATTGAATCAAGGAGGTTTAAATTTTATGCAACAATATGAGGCAGGCCAATATGACGTCATTGTAATCGGAGCGGGCCATGCCGGATGTGAAGCGGGTCTGGCGGCTGCCAGAATGGGTGCGAAAACACTCATGCTGACACTGAATCTTGATATGATCGCATTCATGCCCTGCAACCCTTCTATTGGAGGACCAGCTAAAGGGGTCGTGGTCCGAGAAATCGATGCACTTGGCGGAGAAATGGCCAAAAATATTGATAAAACGTATATCCAAATGAGAATGCTGAATACAGGAAAGGGCCCAGCGGTTCAAGCTTTACGGGCACAAGCCGATAAACCCCTTTACCAACAAGAAATGAAAAACACATTGGAAAGTGAACCCAATCTTACCTTACTCCAAGCAATGGTGGATGAATTAGTAATTGAAGAAGGAGAATGTAAGGGAATTATCACCAATACAGGCGCCATTTTCCGTGGAAAAGCGGTTGTAATTACAACAGGTACTTTCCTACGTGGAGAAATTATATTAGGGGAATTGAAATATTCAAGTGGTCCTAATAATCAAAAGCCATCGATTAAATTAGCCGAGTATCTTGAAACGCTTGGTTTTGAAATGGAACGGTTTAAAACTGGAACCCCTCCGCGTATTAATAGCAAAACGATTGATTATAGTAAAACAGAGATCCAACCTGGTGATAAAGAGCCACGTGCTTTTAGCTATGAAACAACGAAATTTATTACAGATCAGCTCCCATGCTGGTTAACTTATACCAACTTGCAAACCCATCAGCTCATTGATGAAAACTTGCATCGTTCTCCGATGTTTTCGGGAATGGTTAAAGGAACGGGCGCCCGCTATTGTCCGTCAATTGAGGATAAGGTTGTCCGCTTTAACGATAAACCAAGACATCAAATTTTCCTTGAGCCAGAAGGAAGACATACGAATGAAGTGTATGTGCAAGGATTATCGACAAGTTTACCTGAGGAAGTACAGCATGAATTAATCACAACCGTTCCTGGATTAGAAAATGCAAAAATGATGCGACCCGGTTATGCGATTGAATATGATGCCCTTGTTCCAACACAACTTTGGCCAACATTAGAAACAAAGAAAATTAAAAATCTCTATACGGCGGGTCAAATCAATGGAACCTCTGGATATGAGGAAGCGGCCGCTCAGGGAATAATGGCCGGTATTAATGCAGCTAGTCGAGTGCTTGGAAAAGATGAGGTGATTTTAAGTCGTTCTGATGCCTATATTGGTGTATTAATTGATGATTTAGTGACGAAAGGAACAAATGAACCCTATCGCTTATTAACATCAAGAGCGGAATATCGCCTGCTCCTCCGCCACGATAACGCTGATTTACGTTTAACGGAATTAGGACATCAAATTGGACTTATTCCAGACGAACGCTATGAGAAATTTATTATTAAAAAAACAGCCATTGAAGCAGAGATCAAACGATTCCGTTCAACGATTATTAAACCGAATGAAAAAACCCAAGCTGTGATTCAGGAGGCAGGGGGAAGTCCATTAAAAGATGGAATTCGAGCTGCCGATTTAATCAAACGGCCAGAAATGTCTTATCAAAAAGTGATTGAATTAATGCCATCAGAACAAGAGCTGCCAAAAGATGTCATTGAGCAGGTTGAAATTCAACTTAAATATGAAGGATATATTGAGAAATCTCTTCAACAAGTGGAAAAACTGAAAAAACTAGAGAACAAAAAGATCCCAGACCATATTGACTATGAGGCGATCAACGGGATTGCAACAGAAGCGCGGCAAAAGCTAATGAAAGTTCGGCCTTTATCCATTGCACAAGCCTCCCGAATTTCGGGAGTAAATCCTGCTGATATTTCGATCTTACTCGTTTATATTGAACAAGGTAAAATTGCCAAGCTAGCGGATACTGGAAGTGCCGTAGCAAGATAGAGAAGGAATGAATAACGATGAATGTGGAGCAATTTATCAGCATGTTGGAGCTGAAGGGAATCCAGTTAGATTCCCTTCAACTTCATCAATTTGAACAATACTTTGAAATATTGGTTGAGTGGAATGATAAAATGAATTTAACCGCGATCACCGATCGGGAAGAAGTGTATTTAAAGCATTTTTATGATTCGATCAGCGCCGCTTTCTATATTGATTTCAAAGGACCGATTAACCTATGCGATGTTGGGGCAGGAGCGGGTTTTCCCAGTATTCCCTTAAAAATTTGTTTCCCAGAATTGAAAATTACGATTGTTGACTCATTACAAAAACGAATTCGCTTTTTAGAGCATCTTTCATCGGAATTAAATTTAGAAAATACATATTTTTATCATGATCGTGCTGAAACCTTTGCGCAAAATGCAAAATTCCGCGCCCAGTTTAACATTGTCATGGCACGAGCAGTGGCAAGAATGTCTGTCCTCAGTGAATTATGTTTGCCTCTTGTCAAACAAGGCGGGCGTTTCATTGCCATGAAAGCGGCGAATGCGGAAGAGGAGCTTTTTGTAGCGGAGAAGGCAATCAAACAACTAGGGGGTCAAACACGATCTGTATATTCATTTGAATTACCGATTGAAAAGAGTGACCGGAACATCATCGTGATTGAGAAAGTAAAAAACACACCGAAAAAATATCCAAGAAAACCTGGAACTCCAAATAAAATGCCTCTTGAATAAGGGATATATGGCAGGAAATGACAAAAAAAGATAGAATAATATGATATAGTGGCATTTATGTGAGGCCTGCAGGAAGCAGGTCACAAAGGCGTTGCAACAGGAAGTTGCGAAATTAGCCTTTGATCGGGCCAACAGGATGTTGGTCACAAAGGCGTTGCAACAGGATGTTGCGAAATTAGCCTTTGATCCTTTATTAATGCGTTTATAACACCCTTCTAAGCTGCTTAGAAATATACCCATACAGTCTGCTTCGAATTTTTGCAGATATTGGGGGATCAGCTGTAAGGGAGTTTCTATAAGGTGGTGTCGAAGGATGAAGCATCCTTTTTCTCGTTTATTTGGTATGGGGGATAAAGAATTACCAATAGATAAAGAGATAGACGAAGAGATAGAAGAAACAGAAGAGGTAAGGAATATCCCCGTTAAAAACATCGTCCCTAATCGGTTTCAGCCAAGAACAATCTTCAATGAGGAAAAAATAGAAGAATTGGCTAGAACGATTCGAACCCATGGGATTATCCAACCCATTGTGGTGAGGGAGATAGAAGATGATCAATTTGAAATAATCGCTGGTGAGCGACGCTATCGAGCGGTCCAATCCCTTGGGTGGTTGGAAGTACCAGCCATAATTAAAAATTTAAGTGATACGGAAACAGCCTCTGTCGCTTTGATCGAAAATCTTCAGCGGGAAGAATTGACCCCGATTGAAGAAGCAATGGCTTATGGAAAATTATTAGATATTCATAATTTGACACAGGAAGCATTAGCCCAACGTCTCGGGAAAGGGCAATCAACAGTAGCGAATAAATTACGTTTGCTTAAACTCCCACCCGAAATCCAAGAGGGCCTTATGCAAAAGAAAATCACGGAACGGCATGCACGGGCGTTAATTCCTTTAAAAGATGTGGAAAAGCAGGTCCAAGTCATGAACATGGTGATCGAAAAAAACCTAAATGTTAAGCAAACAGAAGAGCAAGTTGTGAAGATGCTGACGAAAAAGGAACAGCCTAAAAAAAGGAGAAAAGCGATTAGTAAAGACATGAGGATTGCAGTTAATACAATCCGTCAGTCGCTTTCCATGGTCACAGATAGTGGGATTAATCTAGACTCAGAAGAAGAGGATTTTGAGGAATACTATCAAATTACCATTAAGATACCGAAAAAAGGCCCTCGCTAAGAACGGAAGAACAAAAGTGCAAGCGCTAGAGGATAAAATGAAACATTATTCAGTGGAGTTTTACTGCCAGTTCATTCGAGAAAAAAGAGAAACTTCGTAGTTTCTCTTTTTTTAGTTCTTATAGCCATGTGTTCTTATAGCCATGTGGATTTTTTACGTTTTAAAAACTTTTTTTCCTGCAAACAGTTTTTACTAGAATTATTTGTTAAAATAGAATACATGATTGTGATTTTGAACGAAAAAGGTAGGTGAAATCGTTGGGGAAGATTATTTCCATAGCCAACCAAAAAGGAGGAGTCGGAAAAACGACCACCTCTGTTAATCTTGGTGCTTGTTTAGCCTATATAGGAAAAAAGGTTTTACTTATAGATATAGACCCACAGGGGAATGCAACCAGTGGAAGTGGAATTGATAAAGGGGATGTGCAGCAATGTGTCTATGATGTCCTAGTGGATGATGTGGAAATGAGAACGGTTATTAAGCAAACAGCCGTTGAACATTTATTTGCGGTACCTTCAACGATTCAATTAGCAGGAGCAGAGGTCGAATTAGTACCCACTATCTCTAGAGAAGTTCGCTTAAAAAGAGCTGTTGATCAAATAAAGGATGAATATGATTATATTTTAATTGATTGTCCTCCATCACTTGGTCTTCTAACACTAAATGCTTTAACAGCTTCTGATTCGGTCATCATTCCCGTACAATGTGAATATTACGCCTTAGAAGGACTTAGTCAATTATTGAATACGATACGTTTAGTGCAAAAACATTTAAACAACGAGTTAATGATAGAAGGGGTTTTATTAACCATGTTGGATGCACGGACAAATCTTGGACTTCAAGTGATCCAGGAAGTAAAAAAATATTTTCAAAATAAGGTGTATCAAACCATTATTCCGCGTAATATTCGCTTAAGTGAGGCACCGAGTCATGGGGAGCCGATTATTCTCTATGATCCAAAATCGCGTGGAGCAGAAGTTTATTTAGATCTTGCAAAGGAAGTGGCTGAGAATGGCTAAAGGTCTCGGGAAAGGGATTAATGCTTTATTTGCAAATGTAGAGATCAATGAAGAAGAAACAGTAAGAGAAATAGAGTTAAAAGAAATTATGCCCAATCCTTACCAACCCCGAAAGGTATTTTCAGAAGAGGGTCTTACAGAATTAAAAGAATCGATCATGCAACATGGTGTATTACAGCCAATCATTGTTCGAAAGAATATTAAAGGGTATGAAATTGTTGTGGGAGAACGCCGCTATCGGGCTTCGAAGGCGGCAAAATTAAAGACAATCCCAGCTGTTGTAAAGGAATTTACAGATCAGCAAATGATGGAGCTTGCTGTACTTGAAAATTTGCAAAGAGAAGATTTAACTCCGATTGAAGAGGCAAAAGCCTATCAAACATTAATGGAAAAACTTCATTTTACACAGGAAGATTTAGCAAAAAGATTGGGCAAAAGTCGACCTTATATTGCGAATCATATTCGCCTGCTTAGTTTACCAGAGGAGATTCAGAACTATATTGTTGAAGGCAAGCTTTCCATGGGGCATGGCCGTACATTATTAGGGCTTAAAAGAAAAGATGAAATAGAAGCGGTCGCCCAAAAGACAGTCAAAGAAGGACTAAATGTCAGGCAGCTTGAACAATTAGTTCAGCAAATTAACCAGAATGTTCCACGTGAAACAAAAAAGGAAACGCCCAAAAAGGATGTTTTTATTGTAGAAAGTGAGAAAAACTTACGTGAAAAATTCGGTACTACAGTTACCATTAAACGAACGAAGAAAAAAGGAAAAATTGAAATTGAATTTTTATCTAGTGAGGATTTAGAAAGAATATTGCATTTGCTGGAACAAAATTGAAATTTTGTGTCCATTATAGCGGGAGGAAAAGTACGTCTTTTGAACATCCACCTATAGGTAGTTTTCCTCCGTAAAATCCCATTTATCTGAAATGGTATTTTTCTGTTTTGCATATAATTGATCGCTTTGAATAATAGCCGAAGCTAGATGTTTTGCCATTTTCATTACAAGATTAAGTCTTGTATTTTGTAAAACAAAGAATTCCATATAACCACTCACATTTACAATCCCAGTTATATGCATATGACCAACAGTAGGGAGATCCTTTTTAACGCCAGCTCCTGGTTTGACTGGTCCTGAGCCAACTTTGATCATCCCGATATTTTTCATTCTCCCTAAACAAGCGTCAATGCCGATAATAAAGGGGAGCGTATATTTTTCTTGAATTTCCTGCAGTTTTTCCTTTAAATTCACAGCATGAACGGGCTCTTCTAAGGTTCCATATACATGGAAATGGGTGAAGTCAGCCTCTTGAAGAAAACTTCCTGTTAAAGGACCTAATGAATCACCTGTCGATCGATCTGTTCCAATACATACAATGATAATAGGAGATCGTTTATATAAGGGGAGAAATTCCAAAATTCCATCCGCAATGGTTTTCATTGAAATCGGGTCGGTATGATGGATTTGAACTTCCTTTTGTTTGGGTATCCGGAAAAATGGCTCTTGCTTCATGTCTGTAGTATCTCCTTTCGCTCATCTGTATCATTATACGGAAGAGATATTCTTTCTATACATTGGAAAGCGAAAATTCACAACAAGCTATGAATACCGGACTATTTTTGTTAAAATAAATGTATTTATAAGCCCATATTTTTAATAAATGGTCATCAGGGGGAAAGAAATGGAAAAGAAAGAATTCAATCTTCATGATGTAGTGGAAATGAAAAAGCCCCATCCATGTGGGACAAACCGTTGGAAAATCATTCGAATGGGGATGGACATTCGGATAAAATGTGAAGGCTGTGGTCATAGTGTCATGTTGCCCCGACGTGAGTTTACAAGAAAAATGAAAAAGATTTTAGAAAAGCATGAGGAATGACCTCATGCTTTTACATCGATAAAATTGTTTTTTGAAATGAGAGTTACTATAATTAAAAAATGGATTGAATGGTAATAACTTCGTGGTTGAGATAGAATTGATTGAGTGGAAAGAGGAGTGACGAATATGGCCCTTACAGCAGGGATTGTAGGTTTGCCAAACGTAGGAAAGTCTACTTTATTTAATGCGATTACAAAGGCAGGTGCAGAAGCTGCCAATTATCCATTTTGTACGATTGATCCAAATGTCGGAATTGTTGAGGTACCAGATATACGTTTACAAAAGTTAACGGCGCTTGTTAAACCAAAAAAAACAGTGCCAACTGCATTTGAGTTTACCGACATAGCCGGAATTGTAAAAGGTGCAAGCAAAGGGGAAGGGCTTGGAAACAAATTTCTTTCCCATATTCGCCAGGTGGATGCTATCTGTCATGTTGTGCGTTGTTTTGCAAGCGAGGATATTACCCATGTATCTGGAAAGGTTGATCCGATCGATGATATTGAAACGATTAATCTTGAATTAATTCTCGCAGATTTAGAAACCGTCGATAAACGAATTGGACGGGTAGAAAAGCTGGCGAAACAGAAAGATAAAGACGCAATCACTGAATTTACTGTTTTATCGAAGTTAAAAGAAGCTTTCGAAGCGGAAAAACCAGCGCGATCAGTAGAATTTACAGAGGATCAATTGAAAATTGTCAAAGGACTTCATTTACTAACGAGTAAGCCTGTTCTTTATGTTTCTAATGTGAATGAAGAAGATATTCAAGATCCAGACAATAATGAATATGTCCAAAAGGTAAAGGCGTTTGCTGAAGGGGATCGTGCAGAAGTGATTGTGATCTGTGCAAAAATTGAAGAAGAAATGGCTGAACTAGATGATGATGAAAAGTCGATGTTTCTTGAAGAATTGGGCATTGATGAATCAGGCCTTGACAAATTGATTCGTGCGACTTATAGCCTGTTAGGACTAGCGACTTATTTCACGGCAGGGGTACAAGAGGTTAGGGCATGGACGTTCAAGAAAGGAATGAAAGCTCCTCAATGTGCTGGCATTATTCATACCGATTTTGAAAGAGGTTTTATTCGGGCAGAAACCGTTTCATATGAAGATTTATTAGCAGGAGGTTCGATGACAGCCGCCCGAGAAGCGGGAAAGGTCAGACTTGAAGGAAAAGATTATCTGGTAAAAGACGGAGATGTGATTCATTTCCGGTTTAATGTATAAGGGGCATCCAATACCTGGCCGCTAGGGGTTCGCAGGAAGCGAGTCCATCGGCATGGCAATTGTCGTCGCCCCTCTTCGCTTTTCTTGTCCCCTTATATGTATAGAATCATCTCTTTTTACAAAAAATAAGTCTGAATCAGACTTTTTGGTTCAATATGGAAAAAAGAGGTGCTGGAATGAAGACTTTAAGGCGGATTGCATTAGCCTTGGTGATCATAGGGGCGATTAATTGGGGATTGATTGGTTTGTTCCAATTTGATTTAGTGGCTGCTATCTTTGGTGGACAAAACGCTGGTCTTTCAAGACTTGTTTACGCTTTGGTGGGACTTGCTGGTCTTGTAAGTCTTTCCTATTTCTTTGATCAAGATGTTGGGACAGATCAGGACCCCGCTTATAGGAACTCTGACTTTGCAACAGAGTTTGCAGAAGAGCCGGATGTAGATCGGTTATATAACCCTTCTCTAGAGGCCTATGAAAATGAAGATGAAGAAGAATAGGAAAAAAACTCGGTGAGGATGAAACTTCACCGAGTTTTTTGTAATTTATCCACGTCTTCGCTTGTTTATGATATAATGGAAAATCAAAAAAGAAATTTTCATTATTGACGGAGAAGGAGTAGAGAATGAATTTAGATTATCAGATATTTAAAATGATTAATCAGTTTGCTGGCCAAAGTCATGTATTGGATCAGTTTGTGATCTATTTTTCCAAATTTGGGCCGATTCTTTTCGGACTAGTCTTCATCTTTTTCTGGTTTGTTCGATCTGAGAATAAAAATAAAAACCGAAAAATTGTCTTATTTGCATTTACCATTACCATTTTCGCACTCGGCATTAATAAGATTATAGAATGGATGTATTTCAGACCACGGCCATTTGTGACCCATGATGTCAATTTTCTCAGTGACAAATCAAGCTCAGACCCTTCGTTTCCAAGTAATCATTCAACTGGAGCCTTTTCACTAGCCATTGCGTTGTTCTGGAAACAGAAGAAGTGGGGAAGCATTTTGTTATTTATGGCTATTTTCATGGCTCTTTCTCGCTTATATATAGGGGTTCATTATCCTACAGATGTATTAGCTGGTGCGGTCATTGCGTTGATTGTGACCACCATCGTCATGTCATTAAGTCGCTTTTTAGAGCCACTTTTCAATTGGATTATAAGCATTTATAATTCAATAGAAGAAAAGCTATTTCAAAAAGATAAAGATAACGAAATAAGCTCTAATGGAAAATAATGATAGAGATCCGAATTATGAGCAACAGTATGTTCTGATTCGGATTTCTTTTTTTTTTAGAAAAATTGCATCTTGTCCTTAACTATGTTAGAATAGTTACTTGTGAGTAATGTAAATTGCTCCTTGCTCTTTATCTATTGATATAAGAGCCGCATAGACCATAGGGAGGTGACTAAACGATGAAAAAGTACGAAATCATGTACATTATCCGTCCGAATATTGAAGAGGAAGCAAAAAAAGCGGTTATTGAGCGTTTTGATGGTATTCTTACTTCAAATGGTGCGGAAATCATCGAATCAAAAGATTGGGGCAAACGTCGTCTTGCATATGAGATTGAGGACTTCCGTGAAGGGCTGTACCACTTAATCCATACGAATGCAACGCCTGAAGCTGTTCAGGAATTCGATCGTCTTGCTAAAATCAATGATGATATTATTCGTCATATCGTTGTAAAAGATGAAAAATAAATGATGTTTCACGTGGAACATTTTGAAAAAGAAGTAAATCGGGAAGAGGTTGATTCTGATGATGAACCGAGTTGTCTTAGTAGGCCGTTTAACAAAAGACCCGGATTTGCGCTATACGCCCAACGGTGTAGCTGTTGCAACATTTACTCTAGCTTGTAACCGTACTTTTACAAATCAACAAGGTGAGCGAGAAGCTGATTTTATTCAGTGCGTAACTTGGCGTCGCCAAGCTGAAAACACAGCTAATTTTTTGAAAAAAGGTAGTTTAGCTGGTGTTGATGGACGAATTCAAACTCGTAATTTTGAAGGACAAGATGGGAAAAGAGTTTATATCACCGAAGTTGTGGCAGACAATGTTCAATTTCTTGAACCGAAAAGTTCAACATCAGAACGAAGAGGGGATTTTGGTAGCAACCAGTTTGGGGGAGATCAGGGGAACCCCAATTCTTCCTATGGTTCCAATCAGAATCAGCGTAACAACCAGAATTTTACTCGAACCAATGATGACCCGTTCTCAAATGATGGAGAACCTATCGATATTTCAGATGATGATCTGCCCTTTTAATGAAAAATCTTTCTGAACTAGATGAAATACTTGATTCTCAATCTTGATTGAGAGAAAGCGGCTTAGATGAATAAAATACACATAAAAAGGAGGTATCTTCATGGCAGGTGGACGTAGAGGTGGACGTAAACGCCGGAAGGTTTGTTATTTTACAGCTAATGGAATTACCCATATTGACTATAAAGATGTCGATCTTCTTAAAAAATTTGTTTCTGAACGTGGGAAAATTCTCCCCCGTCGTGTAACTGGAACAAATGCTAAGTATCAACGTAAATTGACGATTGCTATTAAACGCGCTCGTCAAATGGCATTGCTTCCTTTTGTTACAGGTGAATAATTAGTTCGGTCTTAAAGAACTCTCATTTAATTGAGGGTTCTTTTTTTGCTGGATGAAAAAGTTATTTATTTTAATGTTTTTCAATTTGTGTAATTTTGTAGACAACGTGATATAGTCAAGTTTAAGTTGCATTGTGTGGAATGTATGGCAGGTGGATTTAGAAGAAAGTTAAAAAAGAATAGTGACAGAAAGAGACTATATTCTATAAATTGTAGACATTAGGTTTTGGTTTAAGTTCATTATTTTTAGGTTTATCAATAACTACTTCCCAATCTTTTGACATTTTTGATGTTGGTAATTGGTCAAATGATAAAGCTACACTACTTAAAGGGAATAAAAGTATTGATAAAATTTAAACATTTTAATAAATTTCATATGCCATACACCTTTCTTTATTTTATCTTTAGCTTTCCAAGGGTTTGGTAAGATATTCAACAAAGAGGAAGTTTTTTATTCATATTCGATGATGTAACTTCTTTAAAACGGTTTTTCATTAACGGGCCCGATTTTTGTAACAAGAAAGGGAATCATCTTAATGAATCGGTCCAGATTATGGAGTAATTTTTCGTTTTACCACTTTATGTTAAATTGGAATTGTTAGACTAATAATGGAATTACCCATATTGACTATAAAGATGTCTTTAGTGAATTGAATTATTTTAAACTAAATAATTATTTTTGGTAAGCCACAATATTCCTGGATTAAAAAACTTGAAGTAAACTTAACTCAAGTACCTTATTAAAATCAGTAATTACTAATAGAATTAATGATATATAAGAAAGGAGATAAGCTAATGTCTCTAAGGCATTTCATCGCTGCTCCACATGAGATACCAGTTGGAGAATTTGGAATGAAGCCAGTTAAAATAAAACTTTCAGATTTGAATGCAGAAAGAAATAGAAAACGAGATAAGAAAAAACAATCAAACACAGATGAACAATATGTGATTCATTATGAAAAACAAGAAGATTTTTATGGTGTTTTTATTTTTGAACTAGATCCTGATTTGAAACAAGTTCTTAAAACTAAGTTTTCTAATCCTTATATTTACGAATTTGAAGGTTACTTCTACAATACACAAGATGCTTGTCATCGAAGAGGTATCTATGCACTTTTCCAATATATCAATGATCGTTTAGCGGAAGGGCAGTATATGGAGATTTATTCTTGTTGGGATGGGGAGGAACAAGATGATAAAAATGAACAGCTAGACACAAAAATTAACCTTTCAACATGTCAGTTCGGAAAGTATTTAACTTTTTCAAGTCTAAATGAATTAAGTCAGATGATTCAGCTTGAGGAAAAACAATTCATCATTGTTTTAAAATAATTGAATCTGGTTTATTCATATTTCTAATCTAAAAGTGCAAATTCAAAATGAAAAGTAAATAAATTGAACCGAAAATAAATTTAGTTATTTCAATCACGAATTAGAACATAAACATATACACAATCATGAACATATTATAGGGAACTAAATCGATGAAGCTCAATTCTACTCCAAAAACATTATGGAGCTGGTTGGAGAACTGGCGTATCGAGGAAAGTACGTCATTGTAGCGGGACTGAACATGGATTATCGAGGAAAGGAATTTGGATATATCTTAGGGCTTTTAGCGATGTCGGATGAACCTATTCTCGATTATATTCCTTTTGCTCTATTTGTGGGAGCGACAAAGGTACGCACACTCAACGCCTGGTCAATGGAAAGCCGGCTAAAAAAGGTTCTCCCGTTGTCTTGATTGGGGATACCGAATCCTACGAGCCAAGATGCAGAAACTGCTTCATCCCACCGCAAAAAGCATAGAAAAAACAAAAAAAGAGCTACTATTTTAAACCTTCTGCTCTGTTTATTATTTCCATAGTAGTATTGTCTAATTTATAAACTTGAACGTAAAATTACTTTTATTGTGTTATTGGAATATCTAGTTCAATAAGTGGTTGCAAAGTTGAACGTTGGATTAATCATCGGTAAAATAGAGGGGTATATGAATTAAGAGGGGTGACAGAGTGGGAAATGCCCGTGTTTTAAAAGAAGGGGCTATGTTGTTAGCGATATTCTTTATTATGCTTGGGGTGGCTGTTTTTGTGCCATTCACATCTATTATCATTCAATTTGTTTTTATTCTACCGTTTGTGTTATTTAGTGCCAGGCATCCAATGAAATATTTGATACCATTTTTTGTGATCACATTCATCGTTTCGTTTTTTATCGGTTCCTACATTGGCATGACCATCGCATTTTTATATGGTGTAACGGGTTTAGTGATGGGCTATGGCATACAAAAACGTGAAAGCAAGGGAAATATATATATCGCTTCCAGTATCGCCTTTTTGTTTGGTTTATTATTATTGTTAATTGTGGCCGCAATGATCTTTCATTTGAATTTTATTGATGAATATCAACAAATGTTCAAGGACACCGTTGATCAATATATGGATGCTTTGGCTTCACTTGGGCAGACACCATCTATGGAAATACAAGAACAATTAATTAATATGGGGAACTTAATAGGCTCTATGGCTCCAACGATATTAGCCGGTGCGGCTTTTGTCACTGTTCTTATTTTAATGGCTGTTAATTTCCCTATAGTGCGGCGATTGGGTGTTACTGTACCAAAATTTAAAGCGTTTCGCCATGTGAATTTTCCAAAGGCCATTGTCTGGGTGTACTTAGTTGTTCTGTTATTTTCCTTCTTTATCACAGAGGATAGTAGTTCATTTTTTCAAATGGTCATTTTGAATGCAACTTTTCTGTTGCAAATCTTATTAGTGATCCAAGGATTATCCTTTGTTTTTTATTTTGCTCATATGAAAAAATGGGTAAAAATCATACCGATTTTCGTGGTTATATTAACGATCATGTTACCATTTTTACTTTCAATTATAAGTGTGTTAGGTATAATTGATATAGGCTTTAGTTTGAGACAGCGCATAAATAATAAAGTGTAAGAACAAGTTTTTTAAAGGAGCTGAAGGGATGCCTTCTTATTTAAAAGAGCGCAAAATGCTATATCCATTATATGGGATCATGGCCGTATCAGCCGTTTTGCTTGTCTATATAGGCTTGACAAATATATGGGTTGCGCTAGTGGGTGCTTTTATGCTCTTAGCCCTGTTTTTGGTTGCTGTTTATTTGGAAAATAGGTTGGTGAAGGTGAGAGAAGAGTATGTCAAAACTCTTTCTTATCGTGTAAAGAAGGTCGGAGAAGAAGCCCTGCTGGAAATGCCAATTGGAATCTTGCTTTTCAACGACGATTATTATATTGAGTGGTCCAATTCTTATATGGCATCCTGTTTTAATGAAAATTCACTAATCGGTCGTTCTCTCTATGAAACGGGGGAGCAGCTTATCCCATTAATAAAGCAGGGCATTGAGACAGATATTGTAACGATTGGTCATCAAAAATTTCGGGTGATCATCAAACAGGAAGAAAAGTTGATTTATTTCTTTGATGTAACGGAACAAATGGCTTTAGCAAGACAATATGCTGATAATAAGGATGTGATCGGCATTATTGTCATGGATAATTATGATGACGCGACACAAGGAATGGATGATCAGGCTCGGAGTGGTTTAAGTAATTTAATTACATCCTTATTAAATGCTTGGGCTTTAGAGCATGGCATCTTTTTAAAAAGAACATCATCTGACAGATTTGTGATTTTATTGAATGAAAAGATTTTTAGAAAGTTAGAAGCAGAAAAATTTTCTATTTTAGATACAGTCAGGGAATCGACCGGGAAAGAAAATGTGTCGCTTACTTTAAGCATTGGGATTGGTATTGGTGACTTCTCACTTCCTGAGTTAGGGGAGCTAGCACAGTCCAGTCTAGATCTGGCATTAGGTCGAGGTGGAGACCAAGTAGCCATTAAGTTACCAAATGGGAAGCTTAAATTTTATGGTGGAAAAACCAATCCAACGGAGAAACGTACACGAGTGCGGGCACGCGTGATCTCTCATGCGTTAAGAGAGTTAATGGTCGAAAGTGATCAAGTGATCGTGATGGGGCATAAATTTCCTGACATGGACGCCATTGGGGCCTCGATTGGGATTCGGAAAACAGCAGAATTGAATCAAATTGATGGTTATATCGTCATAGATTTTGATCACATCGATATTTCTGTACAAAGACTTATTGAAGAAATGCAGGCCTATCCGGAACTTTATTCCAAATTGATTACCCCCGATGAAGCAATGGAATTAATCACAGACCAGACTTTATTGGTTGTGGTGGATACCCATAAGCCAGCGCTAGTGATTGAGGAAAAATTATTAGGAAAAACTGAAAGAATTGTGGTCATGGATCATCATCGTCGAAGTGAAGATTTTATCAAAAAGCCGTTATTGGTTTATATGGAACCTTATGCCTCTTCAACGGCTGAATTAGTAACCGAATTACTAGAATATCAGCCAAAGGATAAAAAATTAAATGCTTTAGAAGCAACGGCCTTATTATCCGGCATTATCGTCGATACAAAAAGCTTTACACTTCGAACAGGTTCACGAACCTTTGATGCGGCTTCCTATTTACGGACACAAGGTGCTGATACGGTGATGGTGCAAAGCTTCTTGAAAGAGGATATTCAGACTTATATTCAACGCTCAAAGCTTATCGAAACAACCGAATTATATCGAGATGGGATAGCCATAGCGAGTGCAGATGAGAATGAGGTGTATAATCCAGTAATGATTGCCCAGGCGGCTGATATTTTATTAACGATGGATGAAGTAAAAGCCTCCTTTGTGATTTCAAAACGGTCAGATAATCTTGTAGGCATTAGTGCAAGATCCTTAGGTGAAATCAATGTGCAAATCATTATGGAAGCCTTGGGTGGAGGGGGACATTTATCTAATGCCGCTGTGCAACTTGAAGGATATGAGGTTGTAGAAGCAGAATTAAAATTAAAACAGGTCATTGATGAATATATAGAAGGGAGTCAGGAATCATGAAGGTAATTTTTCTAAAAGATGTAAAAGGGAAAGGGAAAAAAGGCGATGTGAAAAATGTGGCAGATGGGTATGCCCATAATTTCCTGATCAAGAATGGATTAGCCATTGAAGCAACATCAGGCAATATAAAGTCACTAGACAATCAAAAGAAGAAAGAACAGCAAGCAGCTAAGCAAGAGTTAGAAGAAGCAAAAAAACTCAAAGAAGAAATGGAACAACTGACTGTCGAGCTACAAGCGAAGTCGGGTGAAGGTGGTCGTTTATTTGGCTCGATTACAAGCAAACAAATTGCTGCTGAATTGAAAAAAACACATCAGATCAAAGTGGATAAAAGGAAAATTTTATTAGATGATGCCATTCGTTCACTTGGTGTTACAAAAGTCCCAGTTAAGCTTCATCAGGATGTCACTGCTACATTGAATGTCCATGTTTCCGAGGAAAAATAAAAAATATATCGGACTCATATCATATGAAAACCGTCTCAAACGTTCTGATAAGGAGCAGAATTGGGACGGTTTTTTTATTATCGTTATTGGTGAAACGAACATAAATGAAAAGGATTTCTCGAAAGGAATATGGAAAGTGGACGAGATTCTTTTCATGAAAAATAGTATAATGATAGTTAGGTTAAAAAATGGATTGATATTAAGCTAGGGGAGAGAAACTGAAGTGAGTGAGTTGTTTTTAGATCGGACACCACCGCAAAACATTGAAGCTGAACAGGCTGTTCTGGGAGCCATTTTCCTAGAACCTTCTTCCATGATGCTTGCAACAGAAATTCTTTTGCCAGAAGATTTTTATCGGAGCGGTCATCAAAAAATTTTTGATTGTATGATGAAATTAACTGAAATGGGAAAGGCCGTTGATTTGGTCACGGTTTCAGAGGAACTTGCGGCTACTAAAACCCTTGAAGATGTTGGGGGTATTTCTTATTTAAGTGAATTAGCTGTATCTGTTCCAACCGCTGCTAATATGGGCTATTATGCACGAATTGTTGAAGAGAAGTCTTTGCTACGACGCCTCATTCGAACGGCAACGAATATTGTAAAAGATGGTTATTCACGAGAAGATGAAGTAGAAGCCGTTCTTGATGAGGCTGAAAAGCAAATTATGGAAGTTGCCCAAAGAAAAAATGCAGGTGACTTTCAAGATATAAAAGATGTACTTGTTCGTACGTATGATAATATTGAACTACTTCATAATAGAAAAGGAGATATAACAGGAATTCCAACTGGGTTTGCAGAGCTTGACCGCATGACGGCTGGTTTCCAACGAAATGATTTAATCATTGTAGCGGCACGTCCATCTGTTGGGAAGACAGCTTTTGCCTTAAATATTGCCCAAAATGTTGGAACGAAAACAGAGGAAAATGTAGCGATTTTTAGTCTAGAAATGGGCGCGGAACAGCTTGTGATGCGGATGCTTTGTGCAGAAGGAAATATTGATGCGCAAAATTTACGGACAGGTTCCCTCACAAATGAAGACTGGGGAAAATTAACGATGGCGATGGGAAGTCTTTCGAATTCAGGGATTTACATTGATGATACACCTGGGATTAAAATTGGAGAGATTCGCTCAAAATGTCGTCGTTTGAAACAAGAACATGGACTTGGCATGATTTTAATTGATTACTTACAATTAATTCAAGGTAGTGGGCGTTCAAAGGAAAACCGGCAACAAGAAGTCTCGGAAATTTCCCGTTCTTTAAAAGCTCTTGCGCGTGAACTAGAGGTTCCTGTGATTGCTCTATCGCAGTTATCGCGTGGAGTAGAGCAGCGTCAAGATAAGCGCCCAATGATGTCTGACATCAGGGAATCAGGAAGTATTGAGCAAGATGCGGATATTGTTGCCTTTCTATATCGGGATGATTATTATGATCATGAATCAGAAAACAAGAATATTATTGAAATCATTATCGCCAAACAGCGGAATGGCCCGGTCGGTACGGTTCAATTAGCTTTTGTAAAAGAATATAATAAATTTGTAAATTTAGAACGGCGCTTTGATGATACGGCTGTACCATCCGGAGCTTAATAGAAAAAAGGCATCTTCCCTAAGAGGGCAAGATGCCTTTTTAAATAGGTAAGAAAGTATAAAAATTGGCTAATGTTTGGATCTAGCTCCAGCGCCTAGCCCCTCGAGGTCAAATAACCTGAGCCAATAAAAGTCAAAACCGGACTTTTATTGGCTCAGAACATTTGCTTGTCGGGGCTGAACAAGGCGCTTGCGCTTTTCTTACAGGATAGGAAAGTATAAATTTTGGCTAATGTTGGATCTAGCTCCAGCGCCCAGCGACTAGCAAACTTTCGGTGCCTTCCTACGATAAGTCAACATCGATTCACCCTTCGGGTTCATCGTGTTTCCTTTATCTCGTCAGGCCCCTAAAAAGTTTGTACGTCGCTAAACGGGCGCTTGCGCTTTTCTTGATAGGCCCTTTTGTGGATAACAATTGATAAAGGAGCAATTATTAAACGGTGATTAACTATGTCAATCGAACAATCTAAATAATTGACCGAATAGGCCAGAGAAAAGGCTTGATTGACCATGATTCATGATACGCCAAGTTGTAAAATATAGATATATTTAGGATTGGCCTAATTGGTTAAGAAGAAAAGAAGGCGAATTTGCAAAAAGGGTGGAGACGGATATGAGTAGAATCAAAGTTAGGAAAGCGATATTGATAACAAGTTTTTTGTTCATTCCCTTTTTACTTCTATCATGTAGCTCAGACAAAAACAACAATCAAACCACTTCAACTTCTGGAAGCGGGAATAACGGTGATGTTACTTTAAACATCCTAATTTCGGATACGGCTGACAATTCAGGCTTTCGAGCCGTTATTGAGGCGATCGAACAAGAATTAAATATCAAAACAAATGTCGAATTACGCCCAGGTGGGCCAGAAGGAGTGAATATTGTAAAAACTCGTTTGGCTACAGGGGGAATGCCTGATCTCATTGTCTATAATTCTGGCTCTCTGTTAAAGGCGCTTAATCCCGAGAAGCATTTTATCGATCTATCAGATGAAACATTTATGGAAAAAATAGTAGATTCATATATAGAGGTAGTGAGCGACAACAATAAAGCTTTTGGCATACCTGTTCAATCTAGCCAAGTAGGTGCGTGGTTTTATAACAAAAAAGTATACGAAGAATTAGGACTTCAGATCCCCAAAACATGGGATGAGTTAATGGAAAATAATGACATCATCAAAGCTGCTGGAAAGACTGCTGTTATTGGTACGTATGGTGAGCTTTGGACATCACAACTGCCTATACTGGCTGATTTTTATAATTTACAGGCTGAAATTCCTAATTTTGCTGAGGAGTATACGGCAGGAAAGGCGAAGTATGCGACAACTCCTGCTGCACGAAGAGGGTTTGAAAGAATTGAAGAAATTGGCAAAAAAAAATATATGAATGAAGATTATACGGTTGCAACATACGACCAAGGCATGCAATTGCTTGCAGAAGGAGACGGTGTGCATTACCCCATGCTAGCCCAAATGCTGCCCATCATAGCTGAAAAATATCCAGATAAAATCAATGATATTGGGGTATTTCCACAACCTAGTGATAACCCTGAAATAAATGGATTGACTGTCTGGATGCCTGATACGATTTTGATTAGTAAGGAATCACAAAATGTTGAGACAGCTAAAAAATGGATGGAGTTTTATATTTCAAAAAAAGGAATTGAACTTTATGAAACTAAACAAAAAAGTGTTGGCCCTTATGTGTTAGAAGATATAGAAATCCCAGAAGATTCTTATGAAGCGGTGAAAGATATGGCGAAATACTTTGATGCTGGGAATGTTACGCCTGCTCTTGAGTTCGTATCTCCCATTAAAGGCCCTAATTTAGCACAATTATGTACTTCTGTAGGTAGTGGGACAATGAAGGCCTCAGAAGCTGCCAAATCTTATGATAAAGATGTTGAAAAGCAAGCTAAACAGCTTGGTCTCGAATGGTAAGAGATGGCGTTCATACTAATTTTTTAGGAGAGGGTACTAAATGGATGGAATAACAAAAAAACTTTATCCTTATTACTTTCTTATACCAGCGGGAATGATCTATGGAGTGCTATTTCTATGGCCAACGGCGATGTCCTTGTTTTATAGTTTGACTTGGTGGACTTTAGAAGATTGGGAGTTTATTGGATTAGATAACTTTATTCAATTTTTTCAAGAACCCTCCCTACGGATTGGTTTTCGGAATACACTTGTGTTTGCATTTACTACGATGGTAGGGAAGACGATTATTGGTTTCTTACTAGCTGTCTTTCTTTGTTCGAAAATAAGAAACAAAGATTTCCTTCGATCCATTGTATTCTTTCCAGCCCTTCTTAGTACAATTGCAGTTGGTGTAACATTTAAATCAATGATGCACCCAACTGTTGGAATCATCAATGCTGCCTTTGAGAAGATCGGCATTTCAGGCCCTAATTGGCTAGGCGATCCAAATATTGCCCTTTTTTCTGTTGCCTTTACAGATATATGGAAAGGGGTAGGAATCGCAACAGTAATCTTTATTGCAGGTATTACGGCCATCCCTAAACATTATTATGAAGCCTTAGAAATCGATGGAGGCAATTCATTCCAATCCCTTTTTTATCTTACTATGCCATTGTCTCGCCCCGCTATGAATACAGTTATCATTTTAGCTCTGATTGGGGGGCTTCGTAATTTTGATTTAATCTGGGCAATGACAGGGGGAGGCCCAGGATTTAGTACGGACTTACTTGCTTCCATTGTTTATAAGCAATACGCCAGCGGCTTTTTCGGCCTGGCAACTGCTGGAAATGTACTTTTATTCCTTTTTGTTGGGTTCATTGCATTTCCGATTTTTAAATTTCTCAATCGTAAAGAGGTGGACCTATGAGCGAGAATTATAAGAGAACTAACGATCTTACGGTAACTGAGGGTACAGAAGCAGCGATTTCCAAAAAGTCAATATTTAGGAAGGAAAAAATAGGTTTATTGTCGACAGAAATTTTGGCCGTTTTGTTTGCCGCCATCTTTTTTGGTGTTCCTTTTTACTTTGTCATCATAAATTCATTTAAAAGTAGTGAAGGAGCAGCAACTTTGAGCTTATCCATACCCGATACTTTTCATATTATTGAAAACTATAAAGAGGTACTCACAATGAATGATGGAATTGTCTTACGGGCATTTTTTAACAGCACCTTTATTACAATATCATCCATCATCATTTTGATATTTGTATGCTCTATGACTGGTTTTATTTTGCAACGAAGGAAAGGGCTTTCGAAAAAATTAAACTACGTTATCCTGATAGGACTCATGATTCCGCCAGCTATTGTACCGACGATTTTTGTTCTCCAATCCCTAGGTATTTTTAAAACCTTACATGGGATCGTATTGCTAGAATCAGCTTTGCATTTCTCCTTTGCCTGCTTATTATATATGGCATTTGCAGCAACTATACCACGCGAACTTGATGAAGCTGCCTTCATCGATGGATGTGGTCCAATCAATTTATTTTTTCGGGTTATATTTCCTTTATTAAAACCGGTAACTTCAACAGTAATCGTTTTATCATCGATACAAATCTATAATGATTTCGAAAATATGTTGTATTTTTTTCCTGGTGCAGAAAATGCGACTGTTCAGTTAACGCTTTATAATTTTACGGGCATTTATGGAACTTCCTATCATTTACTTTTTGCCGACGTATTATTAATCTCCATACCTCCGCTCATTCTATTTATCTTCTTTAATAAGAAGATTGTTGCGGGTATGACTGCCGGAGCGGTTAAAGGTTAATGTTGAATAAAAGAGTAAGAGGCATTTTTAATAGGGGCAGAGTAGGTATGGAGGATGGTCCATAGATGGTTCACTACCAATTTAAAAGGGATGACCCAGATCGCAGAAACTGGGTCATCCCTTTTTATTATTGTCGAGAGTGCCAAATGAAACTTTGATCTTTTTTAAAAAAATAGCCATTGTCCCAAACCTGAACCACTAACCATCCCAGATAAAAAAGAATAAATGAAAAAAACCTATTTTACCGTTGAGATGTCGCGGAAAATATGTTATATTAAAGAATGTGTCAAAATATATCTATTTTCATATATATACCCAATATATATTGTACTACAAATAAACTTTGGTGTCAAGCATATTTTTTTAAAAGGAGTGGTGGGGACGAATGAATGAGGAATGGAAGAAGGAACAATCACGAATTGAATGGATTCAGCAGGTGATTAAGGAAAAAATTGAAAATCTCAAAGTAAGTATGGGGGGCTTAAAGGAAGGAATTATCGAACAACGTCGTGACTTTTGGAAGGATGTCACCATTAATTTAGATCATCCCGATGACGTTTTGGAGACGTTTATGAGTATTAAACAGCAGGCAGAGCTTTTAGCCGAACAGGAGAGAAACCATGGGCAATTCTATAAAAAAGTACAGCAATTGATTCGTTTAAATCAATCGCCATATTTTGGTCGGATTGATTTCAGGGAGACGGGTGAGCAAGAGACGGAACGTATTTATATTGGGATTGCCTCTTTAATGGATCAACAGGATGAGGAGTTTTTGATTTATGATTGGCGTGCCCCCATTTCGAGTCTCTATTATGATCATTCTCCTGGTGAAGCATCCTATCTCACGCCATCCGGTAAAATAGAAGGGAAGATGGAGTTAAAAAGACAGTATATCATTAAGGGAAGTAAGCTAAAGGGGATGTTCGATACAGGTGTCACCATTGGCGATCAATTGTTGCAAGAAGTGTTAGGTGGAACAGCCAATACACAGATGAAGAGTATTGTGGCGACAATTCAACGTGAACAAAATCATATTATCCGTAATGAAAAAAGCAAATATTTAGTTGTACAAGGAGTAGCAGGAAGTGGAAAAACTTCTGCCGCATTACAGCGAGTGGCCTATTTACTATATCGCTACCGAAATAGTTTAACATCTGAAAATATAATGCTTTTTTCTCCCAACCCATTATTTAATAGTTACGTGGCAACGGTGCTTCCCGAATTAGGAGAAGAGAATATGGTGCAAACAACCTATCAGCAATACCTCTTTTCACGATTCGGGAAAAAGTTTACAGTGGAGGATCCTTATTCGCAAATGGAATATACATTAACAGCCATGAATGAACCGGAATATGAGAGACGAATGAAAGGCATACGGTTTAAATCCAGTGTAGCCTATAAAAAAATCATCGATCAATTCGTTGCAAACTTATCGATTCAGGGCCTTATATGTAAGCCGATTTATTTTCGAGGAGAAGTTCTTTTTTCAGCGCAAAGCATTCATGATTTATTCTATTCTTTTGACACGAACATTTCGATTCCGAATCGCTTAAAGTTAACAGCGGAGCATTTAATAAAAGATCTTTCCACTTTCGCTCGAGAAGAACGAGAGAAGGATTGGGTGTTAGAAGAAGCCGAGCTAATGGATAAGGAGGATTATTTGGAAGCATTTCGCCAAGTGCAAAAGAAAGAGACGCAGGATGAAGAATCTTTTGATGGTGTGGAACAAGAAGAGCGGTTTTTGGCGAAAAGGATCGTGAGCAAACACCTAAAACCGATTCGGCGAATACTCAAACAGTTGAAATTTTTAAATGTCGAAGCATTATACCGGGAGCTTCTTGAGTCAGAAGAATTTGCTTGGCCGGAAGATTGGCGGCTC
The DNA here is from genome assembly GCF_022867885.1 of Lederbergia sp. NSJ-179. Lineage (GTDB taxonomy): Bacteria > Bacillota > Bacilli > Bacillales > Bacillaceae_C > Lederbergia. The sequence continues at coordinate 25,489 of NZ_JALIFP010000035.1, forward strand.
ATTTGCCAAGATACCATGCATCAGTTAGAGAAACGAACGATTCCTTACGAAGATGCAACCCCTTATATATATTTACAGGATCAATTAGAGGGGAGAAAGGCGAATACGATGATTCGCCATTTATTCATTGACGAGGCACAGGATTACTCCCCCTTTCAATTTGAATTTTTGCAACAGCAATTTCCGAATAGCAAAATGACGATATTGGGAGACATGAATCAAGCAATTTATGCGCATTCCATCCATGCACCAACCTTATTAAATGCTGATCTCGAAGGGGAAGAAAAAATAACTCTCACGAAAAGTTATCGATCTACAAAACCGATTGTGGAATTCACAAGGGAAATGATTTCTGGTGGTGAATTCATAGAACCCTTTCATCGAGATGGAGAAAGGCCGAGTGTGACGGTGGTAGAAGATCTTGAATCTTTGCAAAGTGGCATCATGGATTGTGTTGAAAAACTGAAAGGAAAAGGGCATGAAACGATAGCGATTATTTGTAAGACCGCCGCGGAAAGTGAGAAGGCTTATGAGTTGTTAAAGGATAAAATGGAAGTACGGATGATAAAAAAAGATGCGAATTCCTACGAAAAAGGGACGGTTATTTTGCCCTCCTATCTTGCAAAGGGAATCGAATTTGATGCGGTCATTCTTTATAATGCCTCCGAACAGCAATATGGAAGAGAAACGGAAAGAAATTTATTTTACACCGCCTGTACAAGAGCCATGCATGAGTTACATTTATTTTCGTTAGGAACATGTTCGTCCTTTGTGCCTCGTCAATATGTGTGAAAAAGAATCGTACTCCATCAATAGATATAGATAAATCTAAGTCTAAAGAACTGTAATAATGTTCATTTTACTGTTATTTTGTCGAAAGCTGTTGCCAAGCTCAAAAGTTCATGTTAATATAATGAACATTCATTACATTTTTCCTCAAGGAGTATTGCGACGACGTAGCCTCTCGCAATGCTTTTTTTATGTTTCAAAAACTAAATACCCTATTGACCAAGCCTTTGCTTCATATTGTGATAGAGCGAGAACGATTGAAAATGATACAATGCCAAAAGGCGAGACGGAGATGAAGCAAGAAGGAAAAATGGTTATTTATAGATTGTAATTTGGTAAGCAGCGGAACTTTTACCATAAAGTACAATGGGACAGAGCCTTAAGAGTGACGAACTCCTTTGGACCTGTCTCTTTTCGTATGGTAAAATAAATGAGATATCTAGAATACAACACAAAAGTATGGAACTATTTTCTATAGAGTATAGATAGTGCTAAAGCAACTTTGACTTATATAATGTCTATATATTGTTATGAGATAGGACGTTGTCTTAATTAGAATAAACTTTGCCCCCAGAAACAGATGATTTTCTTTTGGGTCTGTATTTCATTACTGAGATTATGAAAGGGAGATTAGCGGCTATGGATAAAAAGATTCTTGTTGTTGATGATGAAAAGCCAATTGCAGACATTCTGCAGTTTAATTTAAAAAAAGAAGGATTTACCGTTCAATGTGCCTATGATGGGGAGGAAGCATTACAGCTTGTCGAAGAAATGAAGCCAGATATGATTCTTCTGGATATCATGCTTCCGAATCGTGACGGGATGGAAGTGTGTAGAGAAGTGCGCAAGAAATATGATATGCCGATCATTATGTTAACAGCGAAAGACTCAGAAATTGATAAAGTATTAGGACTTGAGTTAGGGGCGGACGATTATGTCACAAAGCCTTTCAGTACAAGAGAATTAATTGCACGCGTTAAAGCGAATTTACGTCGCCATACACAAATTGCCCAGAATGCTGAGGATGAAGCCAGTAATGAAATTACGGTAGGAGCTTTGACGATTCATCCAGATGCCTATGTTGTCACAAAAAATGGGGAGACGATTGAGCTGACCCATCGTGAATTTGAATTAATTCATTATTTAGCTAAACATATTGGGCAAGTCATGACTCGAGAGCATCTTCTGCAAACGGTCTGGGGTTATGATTACTTTGGAGATGTTCGTACAGTGGATGTAACGGTGAGGAGATTGCGTGAAAAGGTAGAAGACAATCCAAGCCATCCGATGTGGATTGTAACAAGAAGAGGAGTCGGTTATTATTTGCGCACTCCTGAACAGGAGTAATTTTCATGCGGAAAGTAGGCTTTTTTCGTTCGATTCAGATGAAATTTGTCCTTATTTATGTGCTATTAATTTTAATCGCTATTCAAGTTATCGGTGTTTATTTCGTGGGAAAATTAGAGGAGCAATGGATAGAAAATTTCCAAAATGGAATTAAAGGGCGCATTCCCTTATTAGAATATAATATTAAAGAAGAACTTAATAAGGATCGTACAGGAGAGGATGTCCCCCCTCTTGAAGAAGAAATTAGAAGATTGCTTTTCGATTTTACAGCGCCCGATATTTCTGAAGTACGGATTATCAATAATCGCAGTGTAGTTATGGGGACATCAGAGCCTGATAACCAAGGTATTGTCGGACAAAAAACGCCTGATATTATGGTGAAAAGAACGATTGAGAATGGGGAAGATCTGGATAAAATTCAATTTGATAAAAAGTCAGAAGGACGGTTTTGGGTCTTAACTTCCCCCATTACTAACAATGGCGAAGTGGTTGGGGCGATCTTTTTGGTGGCCAAAATTGAGACCGTTTTTGAACAATTAGATGAAATTAACAATATTTTTATTACGGGTACCTTAATCGCCATGCTTGTTACAGCTCTTCTTGGGATCTTATTGGCAAGAATGATTACAAGACCTATCTCAGATATGAAAAAACAAGCTTCGGCTATGGCAAAAGGAAATTTTTCGCGGAAAGTTCGTGTCTATGGGAAAGATGAGATTGGACAGCTTGCCCAATCCTTTAATCATTTAACAAAAAGATTGCAGGAAGCCCATGTCACAACAGAGGGAGAGCGAAGAAAGCTTTCTTCTGTCCTCTCTTTTATGACAGATGGAGTGATTGCGACAGATCGAAAGGGAAGAACGATTTTAATTAATGAGCGGGCAGCGGAAATGTTGAATGTTTCACGTGAAACAGTTCTCTCTCAACCGATTACTAACATTTTAGAACTTCAGGAGGATTATAGTTTTGAAGATTTGCTTGCTGAGCAAGAATCGATTATTTTAGATTACAGTACGAAGGAATCTCATCTTATTTTACGAGCAAATACGTCTGTGATTCAGCGAGAGACTGGGTTTATAAATGGATTGATTGTTGTCCTGCATGATGTGACAGAACAGGAGAAATTGGACCGTGAGCGAAGGGAATTTGTTTCGAATGTTTCTCATGAGTTACGAACACCTCTAACAACGATGAGAAGTTATTTAGAGGCCTTATCTGAGGGTGCGATTAAGGATGAGCAATTAGGTCCACGCTTTCTGGGGGTGGCGCAAAATGAGACGGAACGGATGATTCGACTTGTAAATGATCTTTTGGATTTATCAAAAATGGATAGCCGGAATTATACGATCACACCGGGCTGGGTCAATTTTGTCCCTTTTCTTAATCAAATCATTGATCGTTTTGAAATGACAAAAGAGAGAAATGTTCACTTCAGACGTCTCCTACCGAAAGAAGCCGTGTTTGTTGAGCTTGATGAAGATAAGCTCACACAGGTCATTGACAATATCATTTCCAATGCGCTGAAATATTCACCTGAAGGAGGAACAGTGACCTTTCGGGTAAAATTGCTTGATGATCATATTGAAGTGAGCATTAGTGACCAAGGCATTGGAATTCCAAAGGAAAATATAGAGAAGGTCTTTGAACGTTTTTATCGGGTTGATCGTGCGCGGACAAGGCAGCTCGGTGGTACAGGGCTTGGTCTTGCGATTGCCAAGGAAATTATCGGTGTTCATGGCGGGGATATATGGGCGAAAAGCCAAGAAGGAAAAGGGACGACCATTATCTTTACATTGCCATATAACCCTGGACAAGAGGATGATTGGTTGTGAAATATGAAACCTTAAAATCAATAGTACTGTTTCTACTTGTCGGTTTAAGTATCATACTGACATGGAGCTTTTGGACCTATCAGCCTAAATATGAACCCATGAATCAGAAAAATGTCCATGATATTTCGATTGCAGTTCGAAAGGATGTAACCGAACTGATTAAGCCCAATCGTATTTTGTATCATGCGGATGGTGTTCATTATGGTAGCCAAGAGAAAGAAATCATTCAATCCATCTTAACAGAAATCAGCACATGGGATTTTTATGATATTGGAATCGGTCAGACTTTACAACCTGAAAAAGTTCAGGAGTTGCAGCATTCCGATAATCGGATTGTCATTGATTACCCAGATAAAGTGCCTTTTGAAATATATAAAGGGATTGTTCAAGTGGAGGACCCTTCCCCTAATGCATCCTTTGACCAGATTGTGATTCTGTCACCTGAAGTTTCGAAGGACGGATCCTCTGTCTATTTTATTTCAACAGAAAACAATAGAGTGTACGAGAGCCATATTAACCCAGACAGACTTGAGGGCTTGTTTGTATCAACCAAACGGAATTTAGATCAGTATGAGGTCTATCAGGCACTGGAATTGCCCGATCAACGGGAACTCTACATACCTGAAAATAAGAAAGAAATGACGAAGTATAAATTTTATACAGAAACCACTGATCCTAGAAAATTTAAAAATGCTCTTTTCCGGGACCCAGATAAAGTCGAACGTGACTTTTTCCCAAATGGAAATGGGGAGCAGTATACAGATGATAGAAGCATGATGAATGTGGATTATCTCACAAATGTGTTAAAATATGTCAATCCTAGGCAAGATTCTGAGGTTCATGTGGAACAAAGTCAGTCGGACATTTTAAAGCGCGGTATTGATTTTGTCAACGAACATGATGGGTGGACAGATGATTATCGCTATACCGAAATGTCCGTATATGAAAAAAAACTGGTTTTTCGTTTGTTTGTTCATAATTACCCCGTGTTCAATGAAAATGGTATGACAGAAGTGAAACAAAATTGGGGAACAGAGGAAATTTCTGAATATAAAAGACCTTATTTCAGCCTAGCGATCTCAGTATCATCTCAAACAAAGGAAGAGCTTCCGCCTGGGGATACAGTGCTGAGACATTTGCTTTTAGATAAAAATATGAATCCAAAGCTTCTACAGGATTTGGTACTCGGTTATCGCCTTTCAAAAGATTCTACCACGGAAAGCGTGGTTACATTAGAACCCTCTTGGTACTATTTATATGCTGGGACATGGATGCGTTTTGATATGGAAGAGTTGGGAGGGAATATAGATGGATTGGGGTAAAATTAAAACTATCTTTATTATCGCTTTTCTCATTCTAGATATCTTCCTTCTTACTCAATTACAGGTCAAAAAAGAGCAATATGAATTCACAAATGGGAATACAAGTATAGAAGAAAACTTAAAGGCAGATGGGATTAAATATGGGGAACTACCCAAGGAACCAGTGAAAGATCATTACTTAAGCGCAAACACGATGACTTTTACGAAAGAGGATCTATTAGACTTAAAAGATCAACATATCCAGCTTGAGGGTGGAAAGATCATTCATAGTCAATTAAAAGAGCCATTTTTAGTTGAAAAATCCGATGATCATTCTGACTTAGACAAGTTTGTGGAAAACAATATTTTACATGGAGATCAATACGCATTTTGGGATTATAATGAAGAGGAGGGGATAATCACGTATTATCAGCAGGTGGATAAGAAATTCTTGTTCATGAACCAAAGTGCTCATTTAGTTTTTCATCTCAATTCAGAAGGGGAAATTGCATCTTATGATCAAACGATGTTAGATCCCATTAAGTCGACTGGTGAAGAAGAAAAGGTTCTTCCTCCGATTCAAGCGATAGAGGCTCTTTATCATAAAGGGGCTTTATCCAATTGTACAATTAAAGACGTTAATTTCGGCTATTATACACTCGTTAATATGGAAGCTACACAGGTATTAACGCCAACCTGGCATATCCTCGTAAAAAAAGACGGCGTTCGGATGGATATGCTTGTGAACGCTTATGAGGGAACGGTTATTCAAGGGAAACCGGATAAGGAGAAAACGATATTGGAGTGAAGGGAATGTCAATGCAGTTTAGTGTACTCGCCAGTGGGAGTACGGGGAATGCCACTTATGTTGAAACAGAAGACCATTCTATTCTTGTGGATGCAGGATTAAGTGGCAAACAAATGGATAAATTATTTCAGCAAATTGGGCGAGACCCTGCAAAGTTAGACGCGATTCTTGTCACACATGAGCATGTAGACCATATCAAAGGTGTAGGGATCATGGCCCGTAAATATCAATTGCCTATTTATGCGAATGAGCGGACATGGCAAGCAATGGAACGACAATTAGGAAAGATCTCCACAGAGCAAAAGTTTACTTTTGAAATGGAAACGGTGAAGTGCTTCGGCTCCTTACAGGTAGAATCTTTCGGGGTGTCACATGATGCGGTGGAGCCGATGTTTTATAGTTTTCATTTAGGGGATAAAAAACTAGTATTAATTACGGATACAGGCTATGTCAGTGATCGCATGAAAGGGACCATCGCCAATGCGGATATGTATATATTCGAAAGCAATCATGATATACAGATGTTAAGAATGGGCAAATACCCATGGAATATTAAACGACGAATTTTGAGCGATATTGGACATGTCTCCAATGAAGATGCCGCTCTTGCGATGTGTGATTGTATCGGGGATAAAACGAAAGGGATCTTTCTAGCCCATTTAAGCTTAGATAATAATATGAAAGATTTAGCGCGAATGAGTGTCCAACAAACATTAGAAACAAAAGGATTGCCTGTAGGCAGCCAATTTCAATTATTTGATACAGATCCTTATACACCGACGATTTTAACGGCGGTTTAAGGATGTAGGCATTGAATATGGAGTAATAGTGAAATGTACATATGGTATGATTGTGCCATTAGTATTCTCTATTCTGTGTTGTTTCATCCATATCCTTATTGACTTGTTGTATTCCGAATATGGGTGACAGCAATTAGGTCGGGAAGTTCAGCAATTCGGTGGAAAGTTCAGCAAACCAAGTCGGAAGATCAGCAATTCCATCCAGAAGTTCAGCAAATCAAGCCGGAAGACCAGCAATTCCATTCAAGTTCAGCAAATCAGGCCGAAAGATCAGTAATTCCATTCAAGTTCAGCAAATCAGGCCGAAAGATCAGTAATTCCATCCTAAAATCTGATGGCGAAGCGATTCTTTTTCGGAAATTTTATTTCTGGATTATAATATAAAGAAGGAAAGCCAAACTATAGTAAAGAGATGATGGAAAGGAATGGTGTTTGTGGGTTATTACGATGATCACAGCACAAACCGTAATAAAAAAAGGGGGAAAGGATCAAGTTTTTTGATTGGTTTAATCGGTGGGATCATTGGTGCCCTCCTTGTTGTCTTGATCTATCCTAATGTAAGTAACTATACTGATCATAGTCAGGTGGAAACGAATCAAGGTATCAAGAATCAACCACCATCGAAAAATGTTTCGCTTGATGTGACAACAGATGTCACGGCCGCCGTTGATAAAACAGCTAAAGCTGTGGTGGGCATTACGAATATCCAGACATCAAGTTTTTGGTCCGATGCTGAAAGTCAAGAAGCAGGGGTAGGGTCTGGAGTGATGTATAAAAAAGCTGGGGACATCGTCAATATTGTGACGAATCACCACGTTGTACAAGGAGCGTCCCAACTAGAAGTTACCTTATCAGACGGAACAAAGGTACCGGCTGAATTAAGGGGAAGCGATGTATGGACAGACCTTGCTGTGGTAGAAATTGATGCGAAAGACATTTCCGATGACATGATCTCTGAATTTGGGGATTCCGATGCTTTAAAAATTGGTGAGCCGGTGATCGCCATCGGAAATCCATTAGGCTTACAATTTTCCGGATCTGTTACACAGGGGATCATCTCAGGTGTGAACCGAACAGTGCCGGTTGATATTAATAATGATGGAAAACCCGATTGGCAAGCAGAGGTGATTCAAACAGATGCTGCGATTAACCCCGGGAATAGCGGTGGGGCACTCGTGAATATTGGTGGCCAGGTGATTGGAATTAATTCAATGAAAATCGCCACACAAGCGGTAGAAGGGATTGGCTTCTCCATTCCCATTAATTATGTTGTTCCAGTCATTGAAGATTTAGAGAAATTTGGAGAAGTGAGACGTCCTTCTATGGGAGTGACATTACGAAATGTCACTGAGATACCTGCTTATCATCAAGAGCAAACATTAAAATTACCAAAAGATGTCCAAGAAGGAGTCATAATTGAATCAGTTGTTCCAAATTCTCCAGCACAAAAAGCAGGTTTAAAGGAGCTAGATGTGATTGTTGAATTAGATGGAGAAAAAGTGGACGATATTCTTCAATTAAGAAAACACTTATATACTGAAAAAAGTGTTGGCGATTCCATGAAGGTGAAGTATTATCGAGGCGGTAAGCTGAACGAAGCGACCCTCAAACTAACAGATGAATCAAGAATGTAAATGTGGATAACTGAAAGCAGGGAGGCGGAATGGCGTTTCCCTGTTTTTTTAAAAGGTAAGTATAAAAATTGGCTAATGTTTGGATCTAGCTCCAGCGCCTAGCCCCTCGAGGTCAAATAACCCTGAACCTATGAAGGGAAAGATCGCCCTTCTTAGGTTCAGGAACATTTGCTTGTCGGGGCTGAACAAGGCGCTTGCGCTTTTCTTACAGGATAGGAAAGTATAAATTTTGGCTAATGTTGGATCTAGCTCCAGCGCCCAGCGACTAGCAAACTTTCGGTGCCTGCTTGCGTAAGTCAACATCGATTCACCCTTCGGGTTCATCGTGTTTCCTTTATCTCAGGCCAACAGGATGTTGGTCAGAACAGCGTTGCGCCAGGACGGCGCGCTTTTAGCTGTTCATCTTTCAACTGAAGTTTGTACGTCGCTAAACGGGCGCTTGCGCTTTTCTTAGTTATGTTACCATTGGTTGTGGATAACTTTAGGGATGGCATTAGCAAAAAACAGAAGATATAGGCGGAAAAATAACCGATCAAAGTACAAGATTTTAAACAAGAAAAGAGTAGGAGTCATTATCTATAAAGTCAATGGGGGTGAGGATTTGTGATGATTTATTGTTGTGAAGAGCATGTGGATCTAGCCTTGGATATAGTAGTTGATGAGTGTGAAATCGCACCGACTTTAGAGAAGATAAAAAAGGAAGAGAACTTATCAACACCCTGTGAATATTGCCAAAACCGATCCATATATCTTGTAGGAAACTAATATTCTTCATACAAAATGTGGATAGAAACTGTGAATATGTGGATAACTGTTGTGAGTAAGTTGTTCGTAAGCTGTGTGTAATAGATGGATCGTTGTCCTGTGGGTAACCTTATTCAGGTTGTGGATAGATGAAAAAGGGGCATTGAATGGGAGCTACTTGAATTGTCGACAAAGGAACTGAGTGTGATTCAGTCTTTTTGGCGGCTTGATTGTGAGTAGGGATTTTTCCATGATGCAACTTACTTGCCTATCACTCACTAACATAGAGCCAGATAAAAAGATTTCTATAGACCCACTCCTATTTCATTCAGTATGATGGATACAAGCGATTGGTGAGGAGGGAGGGACGAAGATGGATGAGCAAAAGTACAAAAATCTTAAATTAGGAGAACGAGGCGCCATGATTAGCATTATGGCTTATATCTGTCTTTCCATCTTAAAAATGATTTTTGGCTATATGAGTGGCTCCACTGCTTTAAAAGCAGATGGTCTAAACAATACAACTGATATTATTGCCTCTATTGCCGTTCTCATTGGACTTAAATTATCGCGAAGGCCACCTGATCAAGATCATCGATATGGCCATTGGAAAAGTGAATCCATATCCTCCATGATTGCTTCTTTTATCATGTTAGCCGTTGGTATACAAGTATTGCGGGATGCGATCACTTCCATGTTTCAGGAGGAAAAAGTCGCTCCAGATATGTTGGCAGGATTTGTAGGTGTTTTTTCAGCACTAGCTATGTATTTTATTTATCGTTACAACAAAAAATTAGCGAATAAAATTAATAGCAAAGCGGTTATGGCAGCAGCCAAGGATAATCTTTCCGATGCTTGGGTGAGTATAGGGATCTCGATTGGCATCTTCGGTTCTCAATTCAATATGCCGTGGCTTGATACAGTAACAGCCATCATTGTGGGACTATTAATATGTAAAACAGCTTGGGATATCTTTAAAGGAGCGTCTCATGAGCTTTCCGATGGATTTGATGAAGAAAAAATCCAACTTTATCATGACGTAATCGCTATGGTTGATGGAGTGAAGGGAATACAGGAAATCAAGGGAAGAAATTATGGAAATAATGAAGTCATCGATGTTGCAATTCTGGTGAATGAAAATTTAACTATTCATGAGGCCCACGATATAGCGAGCCGTGTAGAAAATGTCATGATCGAAAAGTACGGTGTTTACGATGTTCATGTTCATATGGAGCCGAATTAAAGAATCGATGCAAAATTCTGATACCATTCAAAATAACTCCTCAGAGACTGCCACAATAACCCGCTGATATAAAAAGACAGCGGGGCTAACGCTCTCTGGCCATGCTATATACCACCATAGTTATTCCTCGACAAGGTATTGACAGTCTCTCCTCCTTTTTCCACTTCGCTATGTACTGTGTTCCCAAGCAGCTCTTTCCCTGGTTGGTAGGCACATTGTTCCACTCCCTGGTCCTTTTATAAAAAGTGCTTTCAATTTCTGTGGTATAATGTAGACAAACACACTTGGACGGAGGGATGAGATGCGTTGGCGAGAAGTACAGAAACGATTTCCAAATGAATGGGTTGTATTAGAAGTCATTAAAGCGCACTCAAAAGAAGGGAAAAGATATATTGAAGAAATAGTTGTTATTGATCGATTTGAAAAGTCTAGTGAGGCTATGCGCCGTTACGATGAATTACGAAAAGAAAAACCTTATCGAGAATATTGCTTTTTTCATACATCGCGCCCTAACTTAGTTGCACGTGAGAGATATGTAGGGATTAGAGGTTTAAGATGAAAATCGATATTCAGTATGGTCTTCCATTTGTTCATCTTAAGGTAGAGTTTCGTGGGAAAAAGAGAGAACTTGATAAAGTCTTATTAGACACAGGATCGGCGGGGACTATTTTTAATGCAGATGTGGTAGGGGAAATTGGTGTTGAACCTGAAAAAGACGATATTGTAGACACGATTCGAGGAATTAATAGTAAAGCTGTAATGGCAGCGGCAAAAGACAATCTTTCTGATGCTTGGGGGAGCATAGGGATCGCAATCCATAGTGACTCCTCGACATGGTATCGATAGCCCCTTCCTGCCAAAAATAATCTGCTTTTGCAACGATAGCGAAAGTATAGAATAAAGGGATAGGCCATGCTAGCTAACAAAGGCAGTAGGAAGCAAGTCCCTTTTTTGCTACACTTGTGGGAAGAGAAGGCGGATAAAACAATAAGCCCTTATCGAAAAGCAAAGGAACGAACAAAATGAAAATCACGATCATCACCGTCGGAAAACTAAAAGAAAAATACTTGAAACAAGGCATCCAAGAATATCTAAAGCGCTTAAGTACCTACGCCAAAGTAGACATCATCGAAGTCGCCGATGAAAAAGCACCTGAAAACTTAAGTGAAGCTGACATGGAAATGGTCAAACGCAAAGAAGGAGAGCGTATCCTCACTCACATATCCCAAGACACCCACGTCATTACCTTAGAAATAAACGGCGCTATGCTTACCTCCGAACAACTCGCCCAAAAAATGGACGAACTCGCCACCTACGGCAAAAGCAAAATCGCCTTTATTATTGGGGGTTCTCTTGGTTTGAGTCAAGAAGTTCAGAAACGAAGTAATTTCGCTTTGTCGTTTTCCAAAATGACCTTTCCCCATCAATTGATGAGATTGGTGTTGCTGGAGCAGGTGTATCGGGGGTTTCGGATTATGAGGGGGGAGCCGTATCATAAGTAAATGAGGTTTTTCAATTAGAGGATGTATCTTATGATATTATAAAAAGGGAACTTAAAGAGGTACAATAATAATTGTGGAGCATAGGTTGCATACATAAATCTATGCTCCTTAATGATGCATAATAAATAGGAAACTTAGTAATCCGTTTTTATAAATGCTGGTTTTTTAAACTTCTTTTTTAATATACCAGCGTTTACCTCTGAGTTTATTAATAACCAGTTTAATCCCTTAACAGCCCTTTTTAAGAATTGGTTTGTCTCAATTTCTTTTAAAGGCTCTTCAAGATATATAATAAGTTCCTTGAAATACCCAGATATACCCTTTGTAAAAAGGAAATCGAATACTTCATTAAAATTATTACATTTGCTGCTGTTTACATACCTAAACTGCTTACCATCAAGGATATAAAAGTGAATAGTAATATAACATTCGTTTACGATAACATCTGCACAATAATAATTAGCCATATGTAAATCATCCTTTCGAATAAAATATATGAATATATTTGTTTTGTATTTGTAAAATTACATTACTCATGGGTTAGTTAATCTATTAAAAATCAAATTTAGCAGTTAAAGTTGGAGGGAGTAGGAAATTGAGAGAATTACAGGAATTCACTAAAAAATATCAAAAGGAACTTAATTATCATATAAAGGAAGATAGCTACGAAAGAAGTAAAGAATCAATTCTAATGAATCATATGTTGCTTTCTACTGAAGTGGCCGAAATTGCTGAGCTTTTAAGGGAGCTTTTCACTATAACAAATGAGAAAAAGATTAAAGGTTTTGATGAAGTTGAGGCATTTAGGTATGCAAAGAGGGAAATTTCTGATGATTTAGGTAAGGAAATCTCTGATTGTATTGCTTATTTGTGTAAATTAGCAAACTTTTTTGAACGTGATATAGAAAAGGATTTTTATGATAAAATGGAAGAAGTAAAACAGAGGGTAAAAAAATAATAAATCTCTTGAAGAACCAGGTGGGACTTTGTTAATGAATCTACTTGGTTTTCTTTATGGAAGAAGTTTCTCAAGAATTACTATAGACTATATCGCAAGATTAGTAAAGTGTATGTTATAATTATCTAAAGTCGGAACATACGTTTCTATATTTTGAATGAGGTGTTATTTTTGATTGAACCAATATCAATGTCAGTAAAAGCAAGGTCACATACAGCACCATATAAAATGCATAAGTATTTTGCTAGAAGACCATATAATGTTTTTCAAAACTTAATTCAGCATTATACATCAGAAGGTGATATTGTACTTGATGTATTCTGTGGTGGAGGAGTAACTGTATTTGAAAGCTTGGCTTTAAATAGAAAGGTTATTGGAGTTGACCTTAACCCATTAGCAGCATTTATTACAGAAATGCAAGTTAAACATGTTCCCATAGACGATTTAAAACAACTTTTTGAGCAATTTCTCGTTAAAGCTAAAGAGAAATATAACCATTTTTATGAATTTGAATTTGACGATTCGAAATATGATATTGAATGGGTTGAATGGGCATATATTGTTTCATGTCCAGTTTGTGAAAGTTCAATTGTTTTAAGAGAAGAAAATAAAGTTATGAAGGAAGATGGAAAGTATAAGAATGGTTTTTATAACTGTTCAAACAAAGATTGCTCTACTAATACAGGTACTAAGCTTGGAGTTAAGAGAACAGATTGTAAACCACTTTCAAGTACTCCAATTAGATTAAAAATTAGTAATAAGAAAAACTCAAATAGTTTTGTACATGTACTTACTAATAGAGAAATTGAAAATATAAGAAAAAAGGACTATTCCCATTATTTAACCTCTCAGTTAGTTAAGCCAGATGGGAATATACCTGAAGATTGGGATAGAACTCATGAAGATAAACTGTTTGAAAAGGGAGTTAGTAAATTTAGTGACTTATTTACTGAAAGAAATTATATAATAAATGTTCTTATATATAATGAGATTCTTTCATTAAAAAGCGAAGTATCTAAGGATTTATTAGACTGTCTATATTTCGCTTTTAGTTCTTCTTTGAGATATACAAACAATATGTCAAGAGTTACAGACAATTGGGAAAATGGTAATCCTACTTCAATGGACAAGCATGCTTATTGGTTACCTAACCAGTACATTGAAGCAAATGTTATTAAGGCTTTAGAAAGTAGAATGAATGCTGTAGTGAAAGGTTTAGAGTTCACTGTAGATAAAATGAATGATAAGCCAATTTTAGCTCAAAACTTTAAGGAACTAGTAGAGGATAGCAGTTCATATATGGTTCTAAATCAAAGTTCTTCTAAATTGCCTATTCCCGATAAAAGTATATCTGCAGTAATAACGGACCCTCCATATGGTAGCAATGTTCAATATGGAGAATTGAGTTCGTATTGGAATGTTTGGCTTAAATCTTATAAGCAGTTAGATAACTTTATCTTTAATAAAGAAGAAGCTATTATGAATCGAAAAAAAGCTTTAAATGATTTTAAAGATGTTCATCATTATGAAGAGATTCTTTATCAAGTTTTTAATGAATGTAACAGGGTTTTAAAAGACGATGGATATTTAGTATTTACCTTCAATAATAAAAACTTAAAAGTGTGGGTAGCATTGCTAAAGGCAACTATACGTGCAGGTTTTGTTATAGCAAGGAATGGAGTTATATTCCAAGACTTTGTTCAGTCTTATAAGAACACTTCTCATCTGAAATATTCAGGTAATGTTCATGGTGACTTTATTTACTCATTTGTAAAAGGTGAGCATGAAATTAATGAATCTTTAAGAAATAGTGAGCCAATGGAATATATAAAAACAACAATAAACGCTAAAGTTAAAGAATTATTTAGGGGAAAATATAGTTTTACGACAACGGAACTCTACCAAGAACTGTTTTATGACTTAATTAGTGTTCTATCAGATTTAATTGTAATTGATATTAATGCTGATGATAGTTGGTTTGCTCAAATTGAAGAGCAGTCTAATGATTTTATAGATAGAATTCTTAAAGCGGAACTGATATTTGAAGATAATAAGTGGCGTTTAAGAGAGGAAAAGGAATAATGACATCATTAGCAAAAGTTTTAAATGAGAACGCAATTTATAACAATGAGAAGTTAAGTAACTTTATAAAATATCTCGAAGAGAAATATATTATAAAAGATGAAGTCATATTTTTTAATCAATTAGTTAACTTTTCTCAAAATAATTTTATTCCTCTGCATGGTTGGTTTAAGTATAGAGAGGGCTATTCGCACACATTAGTAAGAGAGATGATAAATAGATTCACAGTTGATACAGAAAAAGAATTTATAGTTGACCCTTTCTGTGGCGCTGGTACGACCTTAGTGGAGGCTGCAGTTAATAATTTTGATAGTATGGGGGTTGATGTTAACCCAATGTCCGTTGCGGTAACAAATGCAAAGACGAATAGCTATTCAAAGGCAGATATTGAAGAGATTAAATTATTAATTGAAGAAATACCATCTATTAAATTAATTGAGGGAGAACTTACTGATTACGAGGATATACAGCAATACTTTAGAGAAGATAACTTTAGAGCCCTTCTAGCAATAAAAGAATTTGTTAATAATATATCTAATCCTAGTGTGAAAGAACTTTTCTTCTCTGGTTTTTTATCGATAGTTGAGGACAGTTCGGACCGAAAAAGGGATGGAAATGGTTTGAAAAAATCACTTTCCAAAGTAACTTCAGTTATTCATTATTACTATGAAAAAATGAAGTTACTTTGGGGTGATATCGGCGAGTATTCATTGGCTAATATAGGAAGAGGTTACTTTGGGTCTGCAACACAACTAGATAAATACGTTAGGGAGTTTTCAAAAGAAATAAATAAAAAGCCAGGATTAATTGTATTTTCGCCTCCCTATGCTAATTCATTTGATTACTTTGAATCTTACAAGATGGAACTTCGTATGGGAGACTTTATTCCAAGATTAGGTGTAAAAGGTTTAAGTGAATTACGAAGACTAGCAATCAGGTCTTTTGTTTCTGCGGCTAAGGAACCAATTGAGGTTGATGAGATTATTGATTTAATGGCAATTGAAATTGAAGAAGCAATCCCTTTAAAGGAAGCTTATACAGGGAAAAAAGACGGTAGGACTAGAAAGGTACCTCAAATGATAAGAGGATACTTTCACGATATGGGAAAGGTGCTCGAAAAGTGCAGTAAAGTATTAGAATCCGGCCATAAATGTTGCATAGTAGTTGACCAAAGTTCATATCTTGGAAAAATTGTCCCAACTGACTTATTTTTAGCCTATCTAGGTGAACAAGTGGGATTTAAGGTTAAAGAGGTTATAATTTGTAGAAAAGCAAAAACTTCAGGACAACAACTTCAAAAATATCCGTATTTGGCAGAATCTTTAAGAGAAAGTATAGTGGTATTAGAGAAAAAGTAAAACAATAAAAAATATATAAAAGGAACCTCTGCTCTGAAGCAAAGGTTCCTTTTTATGATTATTCGGATAACGAATTCAAAGTGTAGTATATTTTTTTCTTAAGAGGTCAACGTCTTTAGTTTTGAATGCTAATTCTTCCAATTCACATGATTCCTCTAACAAGGTTTCAATATTCGTTTTTGCCCCTGGTTTTACCTCAATAACATGTTTCTCTGATGGATTCATTTGAAAGATGTTTTCAAATGAAAGGAGATGTTTTACAAAGTAATTAAACTGATTATATGAAGTACCCCTTGAAGTCCAGACATCCTTGTAATCTATGTCTATGTCAAATTTTTCATTTAGGATTTCTAGAACTTTTTCTTTGTTATCATCACTGAGTATTTCTACAGCAGAGTATGTGTTTTGAAGGGAAATAATTTGGTCGATGGCATTGTCGATTACAGAGCTTTCCGTCGATTTTAATGGATAAAGTCCATAGATAAAATCAAGTTTTCTAATCCGATTTGTTTCTTTTATTACTTTAAACCATGCTCTGTATGGAAATAGGAAATCATTGTTTTCTTTGTTAAAAATATGGTATCTCAATAGTTGTCCTTTAAAGATTGATTCGAAAGTGTTGTTATCCTTTTTTATTGCTTCACCAATATCGGTCATTGAAAAAACTTTAGCATTTTTTTCGATAGCTCCTAAGCGATAGGTGTGTGAAACATTATTGTTATTGATTTTAATATCACTACTAGAAAGCTGCTCCTCCACAGAAGAGAATTTATTTAGTGTAGGGATAACTAGGCTGTTTTTGTATGCATCCATGTTGTAGTCTCCCATGGAAGTAAATACACGTTTAATACTCCCTTTTCTTTCTCCTTTAGCACCTGTAAAAACTACCTTTGCTGTGTCGTTCGAATCTTTCTTATTGATTTCGCCAATTCTAAACTGTAATGATGTTTCAAAGTTCTCAATTTGAATTTTACTTGGTGCAAATATCATTAACTTTTGTTGCAAGTTTTTATTTAATCTACCCTTTTTAGGACTGTATCCTGATGCAGCCATATTATAATTTACTTCATCAATAATTTGGGCCAGTGTATGGTCTTGGTCACGAAGTGCTTGAATTACACTGTGTAAAGTATCAAAGGTATCCGACTTTAGTCCACTAAATGACTGTTCTTTTGAAGGTAGAATAACAGGTAAGAGTATATAAGAGGTTTTTTCCTCGTCTTTCTTTTTACGCAAAGCCCTTCCAACTGCTTGAATAATATCAACAGTTGAGTCTTTAGAATCTGCAAAGTATACAGCATCTATTGCTGGGATATCGATTCCTTCAGTTAAACACTTAGCATTTGAGATTACACCGAAGTCACTTTTCTCAAAGTCAGATAGAATATGTTTTCTTTTTCCGGCGGACATGCCCCCATTAACATGACTTAGATATAAAGAAGAGTCTTTTATCGATGGTGCTACTTGTGAAAATACATCTCTTAATGATAGTTGGTTCTTAGAACCACTTACAAATTTTGATGCAATATCCACTCTACTGTGGTAACTTACAATTTTTTTTATACCTAATTCTTCTACTGCTTTAGCAAGAATTACTTGCTTTAATAAATTATCCATTGTGGTTGAAGTGGTATCATCACCTACATCTACTTGTACATAGGAGTTTTCTTTTGCTAACTCTAATAATTCATCTTCATCCATTGCACATACTACTACTTTATAGTCGGCAATAATCTTATTATCAATTGCTGTTCCAAAATTTAATTCTGAAAATGTTGGACCATACTTCAACTTATCATCCATAGAGAAAATTTCAATACCAGATTCTTGAGCGAAATTTTTGACCCTTTGAGTGATATTTCTTTCTGTAGCTGTTAAGAATAATCTCTTTTTCACTGGAATGTATTTATCTTCCAAAGCATATACAAACATTCGTGAATCCTTAGTTCCAGCGGTTCTATGAGCTTCATCATACAAAGCCAAGTCAAATGAAAATTCATGTTCAAGCTTAATTAGGGCATTCATTATAGCATCAACTGAATGATAGGTACTAAAGATAACTTTTGGATATTGAGACTCTTTTGTTAAAAAGTCCTTAATAACTTCTGGTTCTGTTGTTACAGGGAAGTTAACCTCATTTATTCCTAATTCGTTTGTATCCTCATGTAAGTTTGATACTACAGATTCATCACTACAAACTGCCAAAAATGTGATAGGCTGTTCCGTTTTTGTGGTCCATTCTTCAATTGTTTGCTTAATTAAAGAAAGGGATGGAGCTGTAAAAAGGGTATAATTTGAATCCATTTCATCATGAATCCACTTTGATACTAGTGTTTTACCAATTCCACATGCTGCTATAACCTTACCTCTGTCATTTTCTTTAAAACTAGATATAACATCATCGATAATTTTTCTTTGGTAAGGAAATGGTTTAGGAACTGGTTTCCTAGAGACTTGTAGCCCCTTAAAATTGTTACACAAGGCCTCAAAGAAACTGCTATCAAGATTATCTAAGTCATTTCCTAACACAGCCATTTGCTTTTTTCGTCTTTCATTTTCAACTGGTAAGGAATTTGCATTACTGATAATCAATCTATAATCGGCATATTCTGACTCAGTCCAAAAAGTGGCTAGTTCACGATAGGTAGGTTGCTCTCTGTTTGTTCGAAATTTTACTTGATAAGCGACTAATCTACCATCATTTCTAATATAAACTCCATCAACACCTCTATCTGTCGCTTCTAATTTTAGAGTGTCAATAATTTCCTGAGGTATCTCATGTCTCATAAAAACCTTATTTATCTCATAAAGGGAACCAAAGTATTCAAGTGTGACTGATAAACTAGATTTAACAGTTTCCGATAAATAATATTTTACACTTTTAAACTTGGATGGTTAGATTCTTTGTCCTCCTGCCCTAGGGCAGGAGGACAAAGAAAAAACCAGAA
>NZ_JALIFP010000036.1 GCF_022867885.1 Lederbergia sp. NSJ-179
AATAACAGCTTTCTTCCATTGCCTCAATTGATTAACATGAATTCCGTGATCAGAAGCAATTTCGCTTAGTGTTTTTTCCTCCTTCAAGATTTCTAGCACAATTTGAGATTTGAATTCTGATGTATATCGTTTTCTTTGTTTCATAAACCTACTTTAACATCTCCTCATTTCGTGTCTAGTTTCTTGGGTCCATTATACTATGGCCGCTTTTGTGATGTTCAATTTTTCTTCTACATGTTCCACAAAATTGGGATCATACACTGATTTTTCCAAGGTGAATAAGTTCTTTACATCATAAGTTATTTTTTCCAGATGAAACTTATATTGATCTCCTGTTGGGCGTAATTTTTCATAGTACTTTGGAATGTTTTCTTCTTTAATGTATCGTTCTGACATTCTACCATTCTGATCTATCATTATACGTAGAATTTTACCGTCCTCATAGTATTGAAAGCGTGCTATATTACCAGTTTTTTATGTTTAGCTTTGTAAATTGCTACGATTTTCATGAGAAATTCTCCTTTAAAGCAAAATTTAATAAGCCTTGGTAACGGTCTAAATCTGCCTTTACTAGCTTCAAATAAGCATTTGCTTTATCCTTATCTCGTAAATAATAGACAGCTATTTCTTGATATTTGGAACCTTCCTTTTTTATTTTATCACGTTTTACTATTCCCGCTTCCAATAATTCATGAAGAGCACGATACACCTCACTGTGTTGCGAGCAAATCTTGAATTGTTAATAGGTGAACCGTTATATCTGAACGTAGTGGGATATAAAGCGACTTATAGGCACTGACAAAGAGTTATTGGTCCAGCGTTATATCTGAACGTAGTGGGATATAAAGCAATTAATAGCTGCGGTTATGGCGTTTAACACAGGTTATATCTGAACGTAGTGGAGGTAAACAGCCACTGTATCTCCTCCAAAATAGGACCATTTTGGACAAATTTCCCCAGCATGATTGTAGTACTCCCCTGAAGAAATGTGCTAAAATTTATCAGATTTTAGGGGGAGATTATTGTGATTGTTATGCATTTGTGAAATTTAATTTTATCGATAATGATCAAGATCAAAATCAATTTCAAGGAGATTCATTAGATCTGACCTGGACATTTAATGCCCAGCAAACAGAAGGAGAGCAAAGATAGCATGATGAGAAATGGCAAAGCCTTGGGCTTTGCCATTTGTGATGAAAGCTCACTTTTTCTTCATTACAAAACAAAGATGTCGTCCACTTTTTTTATCTTCGCGGTAGGAGAAACCGTCGGGACTTTTATACGTACATGTAGAATCTATTGTAATATGTTCTTCCGGGATGCCAGCCAATCGGCATTGTTTTTTCACGACTTGCTGATTATCAATATGATATTTGTCCGTTTCCCCATTATAAACAATCCAATCATCCGCATAGCCAAGGGTATTGTATTTTAGATAGACATCTTCATCCACTTCAAATTTCTCCTGACTGATTGCGGGACCTACCTGAACATGAAAATCATTGGGATGGCACTGTTCACCTTGAATTAAATGATGAAATAATTTTAAGGAAATTTCCTTGACTGTGCCCTGCCATCCGGAATGGATGACCCCAACGATCCCACTTCTTTCATGATAAAACATCACCGGTACACAATCCGCATTGAAGCTGCATAACAATACATTCGGTTCATACGTATACAAGGCATCCGTATCGGGAATGGCAGTATTTACACTATCAGCACCACGCCCTTTATCAGCATATGTCACCTGATAAAAATTTGCACTATGTGTTTGCTGCCCACAAACGAAATCATCCAGCCTACAGTCCAAAAAATTAGCCAATTTCCTTCGATTTTCCAATACATCAGCAGGATTTTTGCAGGCATGAAGAGCCATATTGTTATTTTCCAGTTCTGCTTCATCCTTGATCGTTATCCCTGCGACCCACTTCTCATTGTTTACGTATATTTTAGTTTTCATTTTATCACCTTGTTTCAATATATGTTATGGTGTTATGGATGTATAGGGGATTTAGGATCATTATAAAATAAATGTGGGGAAAGCCCTATCGTCAACAATTATTTTATTGAATAAATCCATCAATCTTTTAAAAAGGATAATTCACTACCAAAAATGTAGATGTTTACAGGATTTTTGTTTATATTAGTATAAAGAAATGGAAATATTGGACTAGATGAATGGAAAACATAACTGATTTGGAGGAATCATTTTGCTAGAATTGTCAATTGAAGACCCTAAAAGTCTAAAAAAAATAGCTCACGCACTATCTTCAGAGGTACGGTTACAAATCATTAATCTATTAAACAAAGGGAATATGAACGTCAATCAGTTGGCTGAAAGTTTGGATATCCCTGTATCAACTACAGCTTCGCATATTAAAATTCTAGAAAAATCAGATTTAATCAATACGGAACTTCGCCCGGCTAGTAGAGGGGCAATGAAAGTTTGTAAACGCAATTTTGATGACATTCATATACAACTAAATAGTAAAGAGAATTTCAAGAGAAATACCCAGAAAATTTATGAAATGGAAATGCCGATTGGACAATACATTGATTTTGATGTTGCTCCTACCTGTGGAATGGCCAATCATGAAGGGATGATTATCCCTGAAGATGAGCCAGTGCACTTTTATAGTCCAGATCGTTCCAAGGCCCAGATTATGTGGACAAGAAAAGGGTATTTCGAGTATAAATTTCCGCTCGTGATTCCAGTAGGGGCGGCAATCGAAACCGTTCAGCTTTCTTTGGAACTATGTTCGGAGGCACCTAACCATGATCATAATTGGCCATCGGATATAACGGTATGGATCAATGAAGTGGAAATAGGAACATGGACGAGTCCTGGTGATTTCGGGGATCGTCCAGGGAAAATGAACCCGAAATATTGGAGTGAAACAACGAGTACGCAATATGGGTCTTTGAAAACATGGAAAGTAACGAAAAAGAATACAACCATTGATGAATTTCACCTTTCTAACGTGACCATCGATGATATTGGCATATTAGAGCGCAGATTTATGTCCTTTAAGATTGGTATTAAGGATGATGCGATCCATAAAGGTGGAATGAACCTATTTGGCCGAGAATTTGGGGATCATCCGCAGGATATAAAGTTATTAATAGAATATTCATAATTTTAAAATGATCTTCCTCCAAAAACAGGGCAGTTAGACAACACGATTATTATTTCTATGTCAGATCACGGGGAATTGCTGGGAGAACACGGTATCTATTTAAAAGGTCCCGTTT
This sequence comes from Lederbergia sp. NSJ-179, assembly GCF_022867885.1. Classification (GTDB taxonomy): domain Bacteria; phylum Bacillota; class Bacilli; order Bacillales; family Bacillaceae_C; genus Lederbergia. The sequence goes on from NZ_JALIFP010000036.1 coordinate 3,256, forward strand.
TTCGAGCAGTCTGTAAGAGTACCACTAATTGTTTCCAGACCAGGAAAAATAAGAGGAAGCAGGAAGATTGAACGTTTCATAGAGCTGGTTGATCTTGCTTTAGTCTTTTAGATGTAGCAGGCCAGCCAATATACGAAGGTATGCAAGGGAAATCATTATGTATGTGCTTGTAGAAGACTTGATTACCAATACAGTGATGAAGTCTACTGTGAGTACTACAACTTAGATTTTAACCATTGGGAAAATGTAGTGTTTGCCACAATGGTAATAACCGAAAAGTATAATGAACCGGTAAATGTTTGGCATAATCCTAAATACCAAACTATAAAACTGCTTCTCTATTAAAGCTTATGCGACCAGATGGCGGAAACCATCGATCCGCTGTCTGTCAGACAGTCGCCGTGGTAAACAAAATACACTCTCGTAGTTGCGGGAGAGTATTTGCTAATAGTCGGTAAGAATTATGGATCATGAAAAACGATTATGGAGTGATAGGTAAAATGACCAGTTTAAAAGCTCAATCAAAAGAAATGTTTTACAAAAATCCATTGAATGTAAAAAATATAGGAGATCCTTTTATAATGAAAGCTTCACATGGAACTTATTATTTATACGCAACATCTGCACCAGACGGATTCCTTGCCTGGTCATCGGATAACTTAATCGATTGGAAGGAAGTGGGATATGTATACCGAAGCGGTCCTGAATCCTGGGGACATCAAAACTTTTGGGCACCCGAGGTTATTGAATATAAAGAGAAATATTATATGCATTATACGGCAAGGTGGAAGAAAAATGATAGCTTAAGAATCGGTGTTGCGGTTAGTGAAAGCCCTGTTGGCCCATTTGTTGACGTTCAAAATCAGCCGATGTTTGACTTCGGCTACGCCTGTATCGATGCAAACATTTTTATCGATGATGATGGAAAGAAATATATGTATTATTCAAGGGATTGTTCCGAAAATATTGTCGATGGCTGTTATGAAAGCCATATTTACGGAATCGAACTGCATGATGACTTAGTAAGTCTAAAAAGTGATCCCGTCCTCTTAACAAAGCCGGAGCAAAAGTGGGAGAAAAAGTCAGGTCCAGATCGGTTATGGAATGAGGGACCTTTTGTCCTGAAAAGAAACGACTTATATTACCTAATGTATTCAGCCAACTGCTTTGCAGATAAAGAGTATGCTGTCGGTTATGCCACATCTGAAAATCCGCTTGGACCTTTTACGAAGTTCGCTGACAATCCAATTTTAGAATATGTTGATATTGATAACGAAGAGGTTATAGTATCAGGACCTGGTCACAACAGTATAACCGTTTCACCTGACGGTTCTGAATTATATATTGTATATCATACTCACTCCAATCCTTTGAAAGGTGGCGAGGATCGCCAAGTTTTTATTGACAGGATGGGATTCAACGAAGACGGTTCTTTATTTGTGAATGGCCCAACTTTTTCGGAACAGCCGATTCCATCATCAAAAGAAGGAGCAAATGGATGTTGAAAAAGCAACTGAAAACAATACGATAGATAGAGCTTCGATACAGAAAATCAGCAGTTAGTCGTTCATGAACGATACAGAAAAGCAGAGAAATATGGGGGGAAACGACATTGGTAAGCACCTCTAATTGTTATTAAAAAAATGACAGTTGTTCATATTTTACGGATAAAACATTTACGATTAAATCAGATTATGGATTTTAAGTCGGAAATTGAAGGATATCTCTTAGTTCTTTCACCATACGATCTGTCAATAAAAATACCATTACTATACCCAAGCACATATTTTATAAGATAGAAGATACCTACCTTAAAATGTAATTTCATTCATCAAGGAATGGACAAATACAAGGTTAGTATATAAGATATAGTTAGTATAAAAATATAGGCTTGGGTGATGACTTATAAAAAATATACCATTGTATCAACAGATAAAAGAATATATTAAAGAACAAATTCGATCTGGAGAGTTGCGTTTAGGAGATTTGGTTTCTTCTGAAATAGAATTGATGGAAAAGTTCCATGTGAGTCAAATTACAACAAAAAATGCGCTTAATGGACTTGCGGAGGAGGGGATTGTAGAAAGAGTGAGGGGAAAAGGAACGTTTGTGATTGATAGTGAACTCTTGAAGGGATCAAATCAATCAACGACTAACCCGGTTAAGCACTCCAATGGTATAGTAGGACTAATATTACCTAGCATGAAAACAAAGATTGAACAAGAGTTTGTTAATTATATTGAGATGTATGCGTCAAAGTATAAGTATAATTTAATGATAAAAATCACTCGGGAATCACAGTTTGAAGAAAGTAATGCAATCGAAATGTTCCATGAATTAGGGGCAAAGGGAGTCATTATTTTCCCTACTGAGAAAGAGACGTATAATGAATCAATCCTCAGACTTACGTTAGATAAATTTCCCTTAGTCTTAATTGACAGGTATCTGGAAAACATCCGAACATACAGTGTTTCCTCTGAAAATGAAAAAGGGACTTTTAGTGCGATTTCTTATTTAATCCACAAGGGTCATCAACATATTGGGTTGATTTCTCCATTAATTACGAATACCGTTACAATTGAAAGATCGACTGGATTTGAACAAGCTTTTTTAAACAATGGTTTAGTATTGAATAAAAATATGTGGCTATTAATTAACTTTCATAAGATATCAAAAGAACAAACGCCCATGCTAATCCAAGAGTTTTTCCTAGATAATCCCGATATGACGGCGGTATTTATCATGAATGCAGAATTGTCACGTTATACAAATATGGCCTTGGAGAACCTGAAAAAAGAGTATGGTAGAGATATCGAACTCATTTCCTTTGATGACTCTGGGATAGAAGGATTGGCCTATATCCAACAAGATATTGAACAGTGCAGTAAACAGACGATGGAATTGTTACAAGAACAATTAGAAGGAACGTATAATCCAAGAAGGGTTTTTATTCCAGTCTATTTTAAAAAAGAAGAAGAAATAGCCTCAAAAATACCTAATATTTAGTCTAATTATTAGGTGTTTTTGTATTTAATTATATAATTAGGTTATTTTATACTAATATTAGTATATATTTCGCTTCCTCCATCTAATAATATAATAAATGAAAGTGATTACATTATTAGGGGGAACAAATATGAAGAAGGTTAGAAAGGGATTATTAGTCTTTGTTCTTAGTGCATTTATGTTAGTCACTGGATGCAGTGGTAACTCAAGTAATTCAGGAGGAGAATCAAAGGAAAAGGGAGAAACGATTGAATTATCGTTCATGGGACACGGAAACCCCGATGAAAAGAGAATTTTTCAAGCCGTGATTAAATCCTTCGAAGAGAAGTATTCAAATGTGAAGGTAAAGTATACGAGTGTTCCTCCTGCGGAATATGCGCAAAAACTATCTACATTAATTGCATCTGGTAAACAGCCCGATGTGTATTATGCTGCTGGACCTGAGTTCGCCCGTTTTGTTGCGGCTGACCAATTATTAAATCTACAAGAGTACCTTGATAAAACGGATATTTTTAATCCGGACAATGTTTGGGATAGTGCGCTAGACAGATATCGCTATAATGGGAAAACGGTAGGAGAAGGAGATTTATATGGTTTGCCTAAGGATGTAGGACCGTGGGCAATGGTTTACAACAAAGATTTATTTGATGAAGCTGGTGTAGATTATCCACCTCAAGAGGTTGGAGAATGGACATGGAATGATATGTTAGATACCGCGTTAAAATTAACAAAAGATACAAAAGGTGATGGGAAAACGGATCAGTTTGGTATCGCGGGTTTTCCTTTAGAAAATGCTGTATGGGGTAATGGAGCAGATTATATTGATTATGAAACGGGTGAGGCGAAAATTGATACGCCCGAATTTATTGAAGCCATGCAATTTGTCGCAGATTTAAGCCAAAAGCACAAAGTATCACCATCTCAAGAGGCGGAAGAAGCGCAAAATTCCTACACAAGGTTTGTATCTGGAGGAGTCGCAATGTTTGCAATGGGTCCTTGGGATCAACCAAGTTTTTGGGAATTGCCATTTGACTGGGATTTAGCCCCTTGGCCAGCTAGTCCCAATACGGGTGAAACGGCAACTTGGCTTGGCTCAATGGGATTTGTTATTTCCAAAAACACTAAACATCCTGATGAAGCATTTGCCCTTGCTTCATACTTATCATTAGATGAGGACGGGCAAAGGCAGTTTATGGAGTTAGGGCAACAGGTACCAAACTTAAAGAGTCTTGCGCAAGACGAGTTTTTAAAGATGGACAAGGCTCCGGAAAACCGTCAAGAGTTTATTAATATTATTGAGGATTACGGTAGACCAAACAACGGTTGGAGATCTCCAGATGTTCAGTGGCTCGATTATTTTAATCAGGAAGCCGCAAAGGTTTGGAATGGAGAAATGTCTGTTGAAGATTGGGTAAAACAAGTTAAACCTAAAATGGAGGAACTGTACAAAAAAGGAAACTTGAAGTGATCGAATAAAAACATAATCTAGTACTTAAACATACTAGATTATGTTTTGTCCATTGATTGAATAAAGGAGGGAGAATTGTGGGTGAGTTGCTTATGGAGACTGAGAAAAAGGCCAATTCGAAACAAAAACGATCTAAAATTCCTGGATATAAAAAGAAAGAGATCATGTGGGCTTATTTATTTGTTGCAGCCCCAGTGATTGGTTTTCTCTTATTTGGGCTTATTCCTACCATTTGGTCAGTAGGTCTAAGTTTTACTGAATGGGATCTAATTAATAAACCTAAATTTGCAGGAGTAGATAATTATAGGGAGCTTCTCGGGGACGAAAAGGTCTTTAAATCTATTTATAATACCATCTACCTCATGATTGGAATTCCGATTGGGATGATCCTTTCATTAATATTGGCCGTTATGATGAATAGAAAGATCAGAGGGATTAGTGTTTTTAGAGCGATCTATTATATTCCGGTCATCACTCCGATTATTGCCGTTTCACTCGTTTGGCAATGGATTCTTAATTATGATTTTGGACTTTTAAATAATATGCTATGGGAATGGTTCGGAATACAAGGTCCCAATTGGCTAGGAAGTGCAGCTTGGGTTAAACCAGCGCTCATCATTATTGGCGTTTGGACAGGATTAGGAAGTAATATGATTCTTTATCTAGCAGGACTTCAATCCATCCCTAGTTCGTATTATGAAGCCGCGGAAGTGGATGGGGCGAATATTTATCAAAAGTTTGTAAAGATCACTTTTCCTTTGCTATCACCTATCCATTTTTTTGTGCTTGTTATGGGTGTGATCGGAGCGTTTCAGTCTTTCAGCCAAATATATGTTCTCGCTAATGATGGAGGCCCTGAATATAGTGCAGCTACGATTGTTTTTTATATTTTTGAACATGGGTTTAAATATTACAATATGGGATATGCAAGTTCAATTGCATGGATACTGGGTGTAATTGTCTTTATTGTAACGTTAATCCAATTCAAATTATCTAAACATTGGGTTTATGAAGGATAGGAGGATGACGGTATGAGAAGTGAAAAAATTATTAATATTTGGGCTTTTGTTATCCTGTTATTTGGATCAGTGGCCATGCTCGTACCTTTTGTTTGGTCAATCTCTACCTCATTAAAAGATCAAAAAAATATATTTCAAATGCCACCCAAATGGATTCCCGATCCAGCAACTATCCAGCATTATATTGACGTTTGGAAGGAAGTCCCGTTGTTAAGTGGATTTATTAATACGCTTATCGTTGTCGTTTTTGTGTTGGTGATTGGCATTTTCACCTCCACGATGGCTGCTTATGCTTTTGCTAAAATTGCTTTTCCATTTAAAGAAACGATTTTTTTAGCCCTATTAGGTACAATGATGATTCCCTTTGCAGTCGTGATGATTCCACAATTTATTATGTTTTCTAAATTGGATTGGGTAGATACATTGCTCCCTTTAATTTTACCGGGTCTCTTTGGGAATATTGTGACTGTGTTCTTTTTAAGGCAATTTTTACAGAGTGCCTTGCCTGATGAATTAATCGATGCATCCAAAATAGACGGCAGCGGTTTTACCCGTACTTTTTTCACCATTGTTTTACCTGTTGCAAAACCGGCTATTGCTGCACAAGCGGCGTTAGGCTTTATGGGGATTTGGAATGACTTTCTAGGACCGTTAATTTATTTGCATTCTCCAGAGAAACAAACGTTACAGGTTGTAATCGCATCGATGCAGGCACAGTATATGGGCTCTTCCAATTATCCATTGATATTGGCCGCGTCCATTATATCCATGATTCCATGTGTGGTGATCTTTTTAATAGCACAAAAGCATTTTGTTCAATCATTGGCGATCAGTGGTATAAAAGGTTAGTTAAAGTAAGTTGAACGTTTCTGGAGGTTGCAAATTCGCATGAATCGAAATCAATATTTCACTATACTCTATTTAAGCCTTATGCTATTGGGGTTAACAGCCTGTACGCAAATAGAGGAAGTAAAGGTGGATATAAACATGGATAAGATGCAAACTTACGCTAATCCTTTTGAATTAGCTGACGAATGGCCGGATTATGGTATCGGTGATCCTTATGTTTTTCGATATAACGGAACCTATTATTTATATGTGAGTACAAAGGACGCCAGGGTAGGGATTAAAGCATGGAGTTCCACAGATTTAGTTAATTGGACGTACGAAGGATTAGTGACTGAGGATGAACGGACGACATCGGCCTATGCCCCTGAAGTTGTCTATTGGAATGGAACCTTTTATATGTATACGTCGCCAGCAGGAAATGGGCATTATGTTTTAAGCAGTAAGAGTCCGACAGGCCCTTTTAAGATCGAAACGGAGAATCTAGGAATGTCCATCGATGGATCTGTTTTTATCGATGATGATGGTTCGTGGTATTTTACCCATGCGGGAAATACTGGAATAGTTGGTCATAGAATGAAAGATCCATATACTTTCGAAGAAGGCGTGGAAACGAATGTTTTTTTGGATCACTGGACAGAAGGCTCTATGATCATCAAGAATAACGATTTCTACTATATGACGTATACGGGAAATCATGTGTTCAGTAAAGGTTACAGAATTAATTATGCTGTTTCTGAAAAAGGTCCATTAGAAGGATATGAGGTCCCAGAACATAACCCCATCTTAATCAGTACTCAGGATGATTTTAATGGACTTGGTCATAATTCGATTGTGATGGGGCCGAATCTAGATTCTTATTATGCTATATACCATAATCTCATTGGCCGTTCGGCTGAGGGCCCTCCTGTACGGAAAATGAATATCGATCGGATGGTTTTTAATGGAAAAAAATTAGATGTACTTGGGCCAACTCATTACCCGACGCCTGTACCAGACCCGCCTGATTTTGAAAAAAGATGGGAAGAAAATGAACAGGTTGAAGAAAATTGGTTCAGTGAGGTTAAGACGAAGGATCATTTTACTGCAGAGTTTAATTTTGCAATACCGGAGAAAACGAAGGATGCGAAGGTCGCAACGCAGTTTTCTTACCAGGATGATGGTCATTATGGAGCAATATCCATTGACCTTGAAGGAAATAAAATCGAACTTTTACAAGTAGTGGATGGAAAAACGCAAATTTTAGGTTCTGCTGCTTTTCCTGAGGAATTTGATTTTAGCTCCCTGCATAATATCAGAATAGAAAATAGAAAAAATAAAACGATCGTATTTTTGGATGGAATGAAAAAAATGGAGGTAGAAGCTACTAATTTTGGTGCAGGGGAAATAGGTTATCAATTTGAACATGCAAATCTGTCTTTAGGCTATACTGCTTTCTCCAATCATGTCGATCATTCGAGTGATTATGAATTATACAAGCCCTTGCCTGGTACGATCGAAGCTGTTCATTACTTGGAGGGTGAAAACCGAGGGTATTCGATTAAGGAACCTTCAACAGAAAATCGTTACCGGGAGAATGTTCCCGTTCAATTACGTGAAGATGGTTCATATTCTGTGACTTTGAAAGATAAGGGCGACTGGCTGAAATATAAAGTAAATGCAAGTGTTGCGGGATTGTATGAGGTAAGTGCGGTTATCCATCCAAACTCGGTGAAAAGTAATTTTTCTATCGGAATATCGATAGACGATGAAAAGCAAGAGACGTTTAAAGTGAAAAAAGGTTTCATAGATGGTGAAGCTCCCTTTCAAAAGGTACGCCTTGGCAGAATAAATATAGAAGAAGGTTTTCATCTATTAAAATTATGGCTTAAAGGCGGAGACGTGGAAATCAATCATTTGGAATTTAACCTTGTTTCTGATGAAAAACTTGATCTTGAAAATGGAATAAAGCAAGTGGAAGCAGATGATATCCACGGTGCCTGGAAACAACATAAAGACGGGGTAGACTCTAATTCTTCTGAAGATATGAAGCTTTATGTTGGGGATGAAAAGTGGACGGATGTTGAAGCTGAGTTAACGTTTGAAATCAATGATGAACTGATGGATGAAGCAGGACTGTTATTAAGAGTCACCAATGAATCTGATTTTGAACATCAAGTAAAAGATTCGTTGATGGGCTATTATGTTTCTTTCAATGCAAGGGAAATATCCTTACAAAAATTGAACTACAATTCTACTGAATTACAATCGACGTCTGTTTCATTGGATGAAGGAAAAGAATACCGTTTACGTGTTTCAGTTGAAAATCATGAGATCAACGTTTATTTGGATCATAAAAAAGAACCGATTCTTTCCTATAAAGACCCTATGGCATTTATGAATGGAAAAGTCGGAATAAGATCTGAGTACTCGGATGTATATTTTAAGCAGTTGAAGATTAAATCTTTACCATAATAAAACATTTTAAGGAGAATTTACTACATGAATTACAATACTATTCCAAGAAAAGAATATCCAAGACCTCACTTTGCGAGAGGGGATTGGTTAAACCTAAATGGAGAATGGAACTTTGCTTTTGACGAAAAAAATATTGGCGAGAAGGAAGGGTGGTACGAATCCGGAAACCTTCAACAAAAAATCATCGTTCCTTTTACATATGAAACGAAGGCAAGTGGTATTGGCGAAGAAACATTTTGTGCTAATATATGGTATCAAAAACAAGTAACAATTTCTGAAGATTACAGGAATAAGAAGGTTACTTTACATTTCCAGGCAGTAGATTATATGACAAAAGTATGGGTAAATGGCAAGTTTGTTGGTAAACATCAAGGTGGACAAATTGCCTTTTCGTTTGATGTGACGGATTATCTTGGGGATGACCTAACGCTAAATATAGTAGTCAAATGTGAGGATAGTATTAGTTGCCATCAGCCCAGAGGGAAACAACGTTGGCTGGATAAAAACTTTGGTTGTTGGTACGTACAAACAACGGGAATTTGGCAGACGGTGTGGCTGGAATTTTTAAATGAAGTACATGTAGATTCGGTCAAAATCACACCAGATATTGATACAGAATCAGTCGAGTTTTCTTATCAGTTTGCAGAAGAGGTTGATTTTAGTGATGATTTAACGTTGAAGACGGAGATCACCTTTAATCAAATACCGATCAAATCCTTTAGTTTTGATGTCCATCGTCCAAAGCACACATCGAAAGTAAATATTGCCAGTGACCATTTTGATTGGAAAGTAATGCTATGGAGTCCAGAACATCCAAATCTTTATGATGTCGTTTTTACCCTTTATAAAAATGGAGAGATACTGGATCAAGTTGAATCCTACTTTGGCATGAGAAAGATTTCGATTGAAAATGGAAATGTATTATTGAATAACGTTCCTATCTACCAGCGATTACTTTTGGACCAAGGTTATTGGCAAGATAGTCATTTAACACCTCCTTCAGAAGAAGCGATTTTGGAGGATATAGATAAAACAATGGAAATGGGCTATAACGGTGTTCGTAAACATATGAAAGTGGAAGACCAACGCTATCTCTACTGGGCTGATAAGAAAGGATTGCTCGTTTGGTCGGAAATGGCTGCCACTTATGAATTCTCCGATGAAGCGGTGCAAAATTTTACAGAAGAATGGATGGAAGTAGTGAAGCAACAATATAATCATCCATCCATCATTACGTGGACTCCTTTTAATGAGTCTTGGGGAATTAAGAATATATATACAGATGTAAAGCAACAGCAATTTACGGAAGGGATCTATCACCTGACGAAAGCATTTGATAGCATGAGGCCGGTAATTGTCAACGATGGCTGGGAGCATACGGTGTCAGATATTTTAACCTTGCATGATTATGTGGAATTGGGTGAAGAGTTTTCAGAGCGATATAAGGATCTAGAAACCATTGTTGACAACAAGATTGCCTTCAATAAGCATAAGCATGCAATGGCTCAAGGTTACGAATATAAGGGTCAACCAATCATTATAAGTGAATATGGTGGTATCGCCTTTAGCTCAGAAAAAGGCTGGGGGTATGGGAATCAAGTAAAAAATGAGGAAGAGTTTCTAAAAAGATTTGAATCTATTACTCAAGCCATCAAGGATATAGATTACATTTGCGGATTCTGTTATACCCAGATCACAGACGTTCAACAGGAAGTAAATGGATTGCTTACCGAAGATCGACAACCAAAAATAGAGATGAAAAAGATTCGAGACATTAATCTTAAGTAATATTGGTGTTAAAAAGAAAAAAACGAAGCCCAAAAAATCATTGCTGAGGTGAATAGGTAAATGACTAATCGGGTCAACTTTAAACAAAAAATAGAAAAGGGGAGCTTACTTCCCTTTTTTTCCCATCGTTTTATATTGCCTGACGAAAGAGATTGGATAACCTTCACTTTCAATACCATCGATAATATTTGGTTGCAGTTCCTCGTGTTCGATGCCCATGGAACGTTACGGGTACAATATTTACGGGGTAATTCGTCAAATAAAATATTGCTACATAAGGAACCAGAAAAATCAAGTGCCCTTACAATTCCAGGTGAATTGGCGGAAGGTGAGTGGGTGATACAAGCTTTTACAGCTCACGGATCCAATGATGATCGTCATCAGATAGAGTCCAATGCCTCGTACGAAATTGTCGTTGAATCAGGTAAAGGTGATGTGATCGACCAGGGTGATTTTCATCCATTCGGAAATACCCACTGGGTTTTACCGCAACAAGGTGAGGGATTTTTTATCAACGGATATGACTGGGACGAAGTGAAAGAGCCAGGGGAAAGGTGGTACCGTGGGGATTTTCATACACACACGATTTTTTCCGATGGGAAAATGACACGCAGCGGTAATATCGAAAGTGCGAAGAAGCAAAATTTAGACTTCTTCGTAGCGACCGAACACAATATTGTTCATACGTCGTGGACAGAAGAGGAATTATTGATCATTCCTGGGGTAGAAGTGACATCCACGAAGGGGCACTGGAATGTACTAGGGGTGCGGCAGTGGCCAGATATAAGGACATCATTGCTTGATGGCGGTTTGCAAACCGAGGCAGGGACTAAGCGTCTCTTTGAAGAAATGAAAAATACTGGTGCGTTATGCTCCGTTAACCACCCGTTTTTACCGCCGTGGGCTTGGCAGTTTGCTGATCTCCCTCTCTCTATGATTGACAGTATTGAAATTTGGAATGATCCGACGTTCAAAGACAATCTAATCGCAACTGAACGTGCTTTGAACTTTTGGTCGAACGTTTGGAATGAAGGTTATCATATAACCGGAATTGGTGGTTCCGATTCTCATCTTCTCCCGCATGAAAGTTATAATGACGATGCTCAGCCTTCTTTGATCGGTGACCCGGCAACGCATGTCCGTGCACAAAACTTGTCTGCTTCCGCTATTTTAAATGCTGTTAAACAAGGAAAGGTGTTTGTGTCTAGAGGGCCATTTATCCATTTTAGTGCTTCTATAGGCGATCAAACATTTAACATCGGTGAGGAAATAACGGCTGCACTGGAACAAAATGATTATAGCGGGAAGTGTTTAGTGACTCTTGAAAATTGTGATGGAGACATTTCCATTGCTTGGATTGAAAATGGTGAAATCGTATTGGAAGAACAAGGAACCAGCTCCAGCTATACATTTAATTGGAAAAATAAAGGGTATCGTTGGCTGCGAGTGGATGTGAGGTCGGGGGATGGACAATTGTTAGGCTTCACGAATCCATTTTATTACGGCAGTCAAACACCGTCTGTCTCGACATGGGGGGAGTTACTTCAAAAAATCCAGTAGAGTAGCATTAATATATCTATTTACAAAAGGAATTAAAACTAAAATATTTTTAAATGTAATCGATATCATAAGGGGGCAAAAAGATTATTAGAGCCTCCTATTACTTCCATAATATTTGCAAAAAGCGTTCATGTTGAAAAAGTTCAAAATGATAATAAAAGGGAGGTTATGTTCACAATGTGGTTTTTACGTTTACTCCTCGTATTGGGTGGATTATTCATATTTCCGGGCATTTCATTTGCCTACAGTAACCCTTTTGATCTTTCCGATTCATGGGAATGGGATAATGGAGATTTTTACGGGGAAGGAGATCCTTACATATTAAAATATAATGGCACCTACTATCTTTATGTCAGTACTGTTGACGATAAAAGCGGTGTCAAGGCTTGGACCTCGGAAGATCTGATTAACTGGGAGTATGCCGGACTAGTCACGGAGGAACCAAGTACGAAAGCTGCTTATGCTCCTGAGGTGACATATTGGAACGGGGCTTTTTATATGTATACATCGCCAGGTGGTAATGGGCATTATGTCTATAAAAGTACAAGCCCATTAGGCCCTTTTGTAAAACAAACAGAAAACTTGGGAATGGGGATCGACGGTCATGTCTTTATTGATGACGATGGCCAATGGTATTTTTATGGTACGGGGTCTAATAACATTCGTGCTTACAAAATGGAGGACCCTTATACATTCGGCTCAGCTATAGACACAGGAGCGGAAATGAGCGGATGGACTGAAGCCCCAACGGTTTTTAAAAGACATGGACAATATTACATGACCTATGTGGGGAATCATGTTTGGAGCAAAGCTTATCGCATTAACTACGCAACAAGTGATTCTCCAATGAAAAACTTTAAGGAGAAACCATTACAAAATCCGATTCTTCTTAAAACGGAAGGAGAAAATGTCGGATTAGGACATAATGGCATTGTAAGAGGTCCTGATTTAGATTCTGAGTATATTGTGTACCATAGTCATGCGAATCCCGGTCGCTATATGAATATGGATCGAATTGCATGGAATGGAGAAAAGATGACAGTGCTAGGGCCAACCACATTTGAACAAGAAAATCCAGGCTTACCGGATTTTAGTGATCGATTTAAACGAAAGGATATTGGCGCTAAATGGTCAGAGGTTAACGGTGGCGCTTGGTCGCTTCATGACCAGAGTCTAGAGCAAAAGTCGAACAATGACACTATATGGCACCGCCTAGTTACCACTTATGAGACAGAAAACGATTATACGGCTGAATTTAACATGACGTTAATGAACAAGGGTGAAGGCGATAACCCGCGTTATGGTACGGTATTTTCCTATCAAGATGAGGATAACTACGGAGTAGCTGTATTGAGCTTAAAAGAAAATAAATTGGAAACTAATTTCTTTGTTGATGGCGTTGAACAGGGCTGGGAGAAAGCGGAGCTTCCCACTGATTTTGATTTTGAACAGCTACATCAAATCAGAGTTGAAAAAGAAGAATCCAAGTTTACTATTTTTGTGGATGGAATGCATAAGCAAACGAGGAATGTTCATTCTTTAAACGGTGGAAAAATAGGCTATACGACAAGCAATGTTCACGCTTCTTTTGGTTATATCGCAACAAGTAATAAAGTAAATGGAAGTAATGTATTTGATTTTCACAAACCTTTGCCAGGTAAAATAGAAGCTGTCCATTATAACTCAGGTGGAGAAGGTACGGGTTATCATCAAATCGATCGTGAATTAAATCATACGTATCGAGAGGACGAAGTTGATATCCGACCAAATTCTGAAGGCGGGTATCGTGTTAATTTAGCGAAAAAAGAATGGCTTCATTATAACGTGAATGTAGATGAGGAAGGTAAGTATAGTATTAACTTAAGAATTGCTACAGAAAAAAGTGGTGTTAAGTTGCGATTATCGGTTGATGATGAGGCTGATTTGACTGGTATTTTCGATGTTCCAAATACCGATGGCGAGTGGCAAAACTTGGTGATAGAGAATGTCTCTTTGCCCAAAGGCAAACACAAAATGAAAGTGGAAGTTGTTCAAGGCTCATTATCTTTTGCTGGTTTTGAAGTTAGTAAGTATAAAGATGTACCGATTCTTTTTGAAGATTTTAATGACGGCTTCGATTCCGGCTGGAATCGTTATGAAGGTTATTGGAAAGTGGATACCAATCAAGATTCCATAAGTGTATTTGATGGTTTTAAACCAATCCCTGGAGATATTCAGGCAGCCTATTATATCACTGGTGGGGAAGGTGTAGCCTATCATGATACCACTCCAGAAAATATCGGCGGTGTGCTAAGAGATGATGCAGTTGATATTCGCGATAAGCCAGGGGGTGGAACAGCGGTTGGATGGAATCAAACAGGTGAATGGTTAAAGTATAATGTGGATATTCAAGATGAAGGAATCTATAACTTGGAAATGGAATACGGCACAACCTTTAAGGATGCAAAGGTAAGATTTTGGTTGGATGACAACATTGATTTGACAGGCATAGTCGATGTTCCTGCGACAGAGGGCTGGAATGATTGGCAGACGCTCAGAATTAAAGATATACAATTACCGAAAGGAAAGCATACGTTAAAGATTGAAATAGTGAAAGGGGAATTTGATATCTCCAAATTTCATTTCAGAACCTTTGATATTCACAAACCAATCCCTGGCCTAATCGAAGCAGAAGATTATAATCTTGGCGGGGAAGGCACTGCTTATCATGTTCATGCGGATTCAGATACCGATGAGGAATTTAGGAAAGATGGGATAGATATTAAACCTGATCCAGAAGGCGGTTACGCCATTAACGAGCTAAAAAAGGGAGAATGGATCAAATATAATGTGAATATATCCGAATCAAGAAAATACGATCTAGATTTCATTGTCAATAATTCTGATGAAAATACAAAAATAGGAATATCGTTAGATGATGGGACTAATCTAACAGAGAGTGTTAATATTCCTGCTACAGATGGAAAAAAGGATTGGGAAAATATCTCTATTCCTGATTTAGAATTACCGCAAGGAAAACATACTCTTAAGATTGAAGTGATCGATGGTGAATTATCTTTTACAAAGATGATCTTCCATACGTTTGGAAACGATCACAACCTACCAGGAAAAATTATGGCAGTAGATTATATGCTTGGTGGCGAAGGTACAGCCTATCATGATAAAACTCCAGAAAATATTGGGCGCAAATATCGTTATGATGGCGTTGATATCCGCAACCATCCTGATGGTTCTTTTAACATTGGATGGAACCAAACAGGTGAATGGTATAAATATAATGTAGATATTGCTACCAGTGGTAAGTATGTATTGGATATGAATATTGCGACCAATATGCAGGATGGTCAAGTGAGGTTATGGCTAGATGATGAAATAGACCTCACGGGAGTGATCGATATTCCACAAACAGGCGAATGGGATAATTGGTCTAGCGTCATAAAAGAAAATATTTCATTACCTGCTGGAAAACATACGATCAAAGTGGAAACGGTGAAGGGTGAGTTTGATTTTCATTATTTCAGTTTTCATGAACAGGATGAGTATCAAGAAATTGAACGAGAAGGAGTCTATCGATCAGGGGCAGGGACATTTGGGAAGTCAGTGATTGGAGATCGTGATTGGCATAATTATATCGTTGAAGCGGATGTCCAGGTTGTTGATGGTAAAGGAGATGGTGGAATCCTATTTAGGGTAAATAACCCCGCACATGGAAAAGAACTGAACCATAATAATGCCGATATGTTGCAAGGGTATGTTGCATATATCAATAAGGACGGCGTTCATCTCGGTAAGTTTAACTACAATTGGACTTACTTGGAAGGCTCCAAACTGGATGATCCAATAGATGAATGGCAACATATGAAAGTAGTTGTGAACGGAACGAATATAAAGATTTATGTTGGGGACATGGACAAACCAAAAATCGATTATGATGATCATAGTGCTACCGCATTTATACACGGTAAAGTTGGTGTCCGAAGTTTCTACAGTGATACAAAATACGATAATATCTTTGTAAGACCATTAGAGCCAAGCATTAATGATATGTTGACAGTCCTGCAGGATCATCAAGATGATTTATCTGAAAAAGATTATCGATCACTCAAGGTTCATCTGACAGCAGTAGGTCAATTTGAGAAAAAAGGAACGGCTGAGAAAGTAATCAAACATATGGAAAGCTTCAAGCAATTGCTTGATTATCAGCTAAAAAATGAGCGGATCTCTAAAGAGCTTTACGCGATTCTGACGGCAACTACTAACTCGCTTGTCGAGAAATGGGAAAGCAAATAAAAGCAGTATCGAAGATATCTGTCCTTTCCTAAGGCATCTTGAGGGTTTTCTTCGTTTCGTTAAGGAGGTGATTAAAGAGCACGCGAGGAAACCCAATAGATGCTCAAGTCCGTTTTTTTCCTTCCTTTCGTTACGAAAGCACGCTCATGATATAAAGGATGGTGGATCAGGTTTTTTTTAACACTTGAAAAGACAACAAAAGACGAATCCGAGAGGAGGGTCTATCTTAAAAATAACTTTTATGTCTTGAAGGGATACAAATTTCTATTGACAGCGATTTCATGAATGAGTGTTATTGTAATAAATTAGAGAAGGGGGAATTAGTTTTGAAGAAAAGTGTCTTAGTCCTACTACTGATTGCATCAGCATGTTTAGTCTTTTCAGGTTGTAGTTCTAAAGGAAGTTCAAAACAGTCAGATCCTGCTAATGAAGCTCCGTCAGATAACTTTAATAAGGAAGGTTTACCTATTGTCGACAAACCGATTACATTGACAATGTTTGCTGCCAGATCTGCCGCAAATGGGCCATACAAAGACATGTATTTTTTTCAGGAGTATGAAAAAAAGACCAATATTAAGTTTGAATATAATGATGTACCGGATGAGGGATTTGATGAGAAGAAAAATTTAGTATTCGGTAAAAAGGATCTGCCGGACATATTTTATAAGTCGTATATTTCCAATGACAATTTAATGAAATATGGCAAGAGTGGAGCGTTAGTTCCTTTGGAAGGATTAATTAAAAAGTATGCACCAAACATTCAATCCCTTTTGGATAAGTATCCGGAGGTGGAAAAAGGGATAACCGCACCGGATGGTCATATTTATGGAATGTCAAGTGTTATTGAACCTTTGGTGCAAAGAACGAATAAGTTATGGATCAATAAGAAAATGCTTGAAGATGTCAATATGGATGAACCTGAAACAACGGATGATCTATATAACTTGCTAAAAGCGTTTAAGGATAAGTATTCCGATCGGACACCATTTCTAACGAGTAGCGTGCAAGACCTTGTTAATGCGCTTAGCGGGTCATGGGGATTATATCGGCAAATGGGTTATAGCCTCAATATTAACGATGATAAGGTTCATATTTGGTTAACGGATGATAAGTATAAAGAATTGTTAATGTATTTGAACAAACTCTATAAAGAAGGTTTAATTGGCCATAAAGTGATGGATCAAGAATATGCTGAATACATTTCCCGGATGCAATCAGGTGAACTCGGCCTGTTTACCAATCAAGCGGCAGACGCTTTTCCACAGTCTGCTGATCAATATAAAGGGATAGCGCCTGTTAAAGGTCCAGATGGGGATCAGGGATATGTTTCGAGCCCAATTGCTCGCGATACAGGAGCATTTGCCATTTCTGCTTCAAATGAACATCCGGAAGCGTCTATTCGCTGGTTAGATTACCTTTACGACGGGGATGAAGGATCGATGTTTTTCGCATATGGCGAGGAAGGAAAGACATTTAATTATGGTGAAGATGGTGTACCAGAGTATACAGACGAAATTCGTAATTTATCCAAAGGTCCCGGCTCTGCATTTCCAGGACCAGGAGGTGGTACGCCACAATATTCAACTGTCAAAACTGCAGGATCGGTAAATACGCCTAGAGATGCCGAAGCGTCTTCAAAGATAGAGCCTTATGTTTTGGAAGAAGTGTATCCAGCACCACTTTTTGAAGAAGATGTGTCGAAAGAGGTATATGACATACGAGATGATCTTGACACCTATGCCAATGAAAGCAGGGCAAAATTCATCACAGGGGATCTTAGTTTTGATTCCTGGGATCAATATGTATCGACGGTAAAAGATATAGGTCTAGAGAAAATTGAGAAATATTATCAGGAAGCCTATGATAAACAATTTAAATAAACATTAGGGAACTGGGCAAATCACTAGATTTGCTCAACCCCTTTTATTTGTGTGGGGGCGAATGAATGAATCTTAAACCGGAAATTGCTCATCGAAAATCAAAAAAAACGGTTCCAGTTCTGAATCCCAAAAAGCAGCTCTGGAAACAAATTTTGAAGCGGTATGATCTCTATTTAATGCTTTTATTGCCCATGGCCTGGTATGTTATCTTTATGTACGGCCCTATGTACGGACTGCAGATTGCGTTTAAAGACTACTTACCGATAAATGGATTTTGGGGGAGCGAATGGGTTGGGTTTGAGCACTTTAAGCGATTTTTCTCTTCATACTATTTTTGGAGACTAATAAAAAATACAGTTACAATTCAAATATTTTCCTTGATTATTGGTTTTCCGATCCCGATTCTATTAGCTTTGTTAGTCAATGAAATTAGAATGAACAGGTTTAAAAAAACGCTTCAAAATATTACCTACATTCCTCATTTTATTTCAGTAGTGGTGGTTGTAGGGATGTTAAGTCTATTTTTGGATCCAGAGAATGGGATTGTTAATATTGCGCTAAGTCATTTAGGCATTGACCCGATCCCGTTCATGCAAAAACCGGAATGGTTTAAATTTCTTTTTATCGGTTCAAACATATGGACTGATATGGGATGGCAGTCCATTATTTATATTGCTGCACTGAGCGGTGTGGATCCACAATTGTACGAAGCGGCTAGAGTTGATGGTGCCAGTCGTTTACAAAGGGTTATACATGTTTCCATTCCAGCTATTTTACCCACAATTATCATTCTCTTAATTTTGGATATCGGTCATTTTATGGACATTGGCTTTCAAAAGATACTATTGATGCAAAATGATTTAAATATGTCTTCAAGCGACGTTATTTCAACCTTTACCTATCGAAAAGGGATTCTAGATGGTGATTACAGTTACACAACTGCGATTGGCCTATTTAATGCTGTAATAAATTTTATATTGTTGATATTTATTAATCAGCTAGGAAAGAAAAAGGCTGAGACGAGCTTATGGTAAGAAAGATATAGTGGGGGTGAGTATGATTACAACGATTAACCCAAAATTCTCAGAAGATAAGGTTTTTAATATTGTCATTTACACGATTGCGATTATGATTATTGCCATTGTTTTGTATCCACTCATTTTTGTTGTAAGTGCATCATTTAGTGATCCCCATAAGATCCTCAATGGAGAGGTGTGGTTATATCCAAAAGGGTTTACATTCGATGCTTATACAAAGGTATTTCAAGATGGGCGGATTTGGAACAGCTATAAAAACACAGTTGTATATACAGTATTAGGAACATTTATTAATATAATATTAACCACTTTACTTGCATATCCGTTGTCAAGAAAAGATTTGCCAGGAAGAAATATCTTTATGTTTATTATTGTTTTTACAATGTTCTTCCAGGGAGGAATCATTCCGACCTACTTAATTGTACAAAACCTGGGGATGATTGATACTATTTGGGCTTTGGTCATTCCAAATGCGATCGCAACCTATAATGTGATTGTTATGCGTACATTTTTCCAAAGTAGTATTCCTTGGGAATTACAAGAAGCGGCTTTAATAGACGGCTGCAGTAATTTTAAACTGTTTCTGAAGATTATTCTACCTTTATCAAAGCCAATTATTGCCGTGATGGTTCTTTTTTACGCGGTGGGTCACTGGAATTCCTATTTTGACGCCTTAATTTATTTAGAACGTGATCATCTATACCCCCTGCAAATTATTTTAAGGGAAATACTCATTCAAAATCAGTCTTCTATGGAAAATGCTGTTTTGGACTTTGAGATGGCGAATCAGGTAATGTTGGCTGAAAGTATGAAGTATGCGGTTATTGTCATTGCTAGTTTACCTGTTATTGTGATGTATCCATTTGTACAAAAGCACTTTGTTAAAGGGGTTATGATCGGTTCTATTAAAGGATGATTGTAGCTAAAAAACTAGTGTTCTTTTAATTGTAACGAATTGCATCCTGAAGTATTGCCGTAACACTTTTTCTTTCTCTCAAGCATTCGATGCAGATGCTTAAGTTCAGTTATTTCAAAAAATAGTGTCTACAATACAATTTGATCATGAAGAAACATTTGGAGGGATGTATATGCCTATAGAAAAACCGAATATTTTATTGATATTAGCCGATGATTTAGGGTTCTCCGATTTGGGGAGCTTTGGTAGTGAGATTCAAACTCCCCATTTGGATCAGCTTGCAGAAGGAGGATTACGGTTTACACAATTTTATAATTCCGCACGTTGTTGCCCCAGTAGGGCATCATTGTTAACGGGCTTATATCCTCATCAAGCTGGTGTGGGGGAAATGACAGAAGATCATGAGACTCCCGGTTATCGTGGATTTTTAAAAGATCAATGTGTCACGCTTGCAGAGGTGTTAAAGGAAGCGGGGTATCATACTTACCTATCAGGAAAATGGCATGTTGGGAAAAAGGGACCGATCGAGCGCGGCTTTGATGATTTCTATGGAATGTTAGGTGGGTTTTCAAGCTTCTGGGATCAAAAAGATTATAGCCGTCTGCCTGAAGATCGGCCGAAAAGGCATTATCGGGATGGAGAATTTTACGCAACAGATGCTATTACGGATTATGCTTTAGATTTTCTTGAAGATTCGCGTTCTGATGAGCGGCCGTATTTTCTTTATCTTTCCTATAATGCTCCTCATTTTCCACTCCAAGCACCGAAGGAGGAGATTGCTAAGTATGAAAGGATCTACGAAAAGGGATGGGATCGGATTCGCGAAGATCGGCTAGAACGAATGAAAAGGTTAAAGATTGTAGGAGAAAATACGCCATTAACCCCTCGGTCAGAGTACTGGAATCGAGATCGAGATATTCAAGGTACAAATCCTGCATGGGACTCCATTGATCCAGATCGGCAAAAGGACTTAGTGAAAAGAATGGCCATTTATGCAGCTATGGTAGACCGGATGGATCAAAATATTGGCCGAGTCTTCGATGATTTACGTAAAAATGGCGAGTTGGAGAATACGCTTATTTTATTTTGCTCTGATAATGGGGCATGTGCGGAGTGGGACCCATGGGGATTTGATAACTGGATCACAACCTCTAATTTTTTACACCGAAAAGCGGATCTAGATAAGATGGGAGGACCGGATTCCTACCATAGCTATGGTTCGGGCTGGGCAAACGCATGTAGCACGCCACTTCGGTTGTATAAGCACTATGGACACGAAGGTGGAATTAGCACTCCATTGTTAGCCCATTGGCCTGAAGTCATTAAACGTCAAGGAGAGATTGATCACCAACCTGGTCATTTTATTGATATTATGACCACGTTTGTTGATATTACAAATGCTTCCTATCCTGACCAATATAGAGGACATCAAATTCTGCCGATGGAAGGGGAAAGTCTAGTCCCCGCCTTTTTAGGAGAGACAAGGCAAGAGCGAACATTCTGTTTTGAACATGAGCAGCACTGCGGTGTTCGGCAGGGTCCATGGAAACTATCAAAAATAAAAGAGGGAGATTGGGAACTTTATAATATTGACAATGACCGAACCGAAATGCATAACTTGAGAGATCAGCATCCAGAACTAGTGATGAAGTTAAAAAAGGTCTGGGAAGATTGGGCTGAGAGGACAGATGTGTATCCGCGCAGAGTAATGAGTAAATAATTTATTCAATCGTAATAGCACTAGTACATCTTTTTCTTTCACAGAAAAATTAAAGCTGAAATGTAAAAGGAGTATCTATGTGGGAGTGGAGGTCTAGCAAGTGAAAAAACAGAAAAAACCTAACATCCTGTTCATTTCAACGGATCAACAACATTGGAATACCATTCATGCATTAGGGAATGAAACAATAAATACCCCAAACCTAGATCGATTGGTAGAGGAAGGAATTGCCTTTGAAAGGACATATGTTGCAAGTCCTGTTTGTTCCCCAAGTCGCTCTTCCATTATAACAGGAGAATATCCTTCAAGGCATAAATGCTGGAATATAGGTGTTGAATTAGATGAAAATAGAACAACCATTGGTCATTTAATGGCGGAAAATGGATATGCGACAGGATTGTTTGGAAAAGCTCATTTTAAACCAGTGCTAAAAGAGGGTAGCTTTGAAGCTCCTCCACATATACATGATCGGGAATTTTGGAAAGCATGGCAGGGGCCGTACTACGGGTTTGGAAGAGTTGCAATGGTTCACGGACATTCTGATGAAGACTCTTCGCACGGTATGCATTATGGGGCATGGTTAGTCGAACAGGGAATTGATCCTTCACAATATTTTGGGCCTGGTGGCGGATATCGTGAAGGTTCTTGGGATTTACCGGAGGAGTACCATTACACCCGTTGGACGGCGAATCAGACGATGGATTTTATTGAAAATAGGGGGGATGATAAGCCATTTTTAGCTTGGTGTAGCTTTCAAGATCCGCACAATGCTTTTTTATGCCCAGAACCCTGGAACAGTATGTACGATCCTGATCAAATGCCTCCGTTTGTTGAAAAAAAGGGAGAAATGGTTGATAAGCCACTTATTCATCAATGTCTTATTGAGGATCGGATGAATGAACTTGATATTGATGTTACATCAGATCCAGGACATAATACGGGGGGAGTTCAGTGTTTAGGCCATACCAATGAAAAGCTCGGTTATGATAGAGCAAGAAAATGGCTTGCGTCTTATTATGGAATGATTAGCCTTATCGACTATCATATCGGACGAATTTTAGAGAAATTAGATCATTTAGGCTTAGCAGAAGACACATTGGTTATTTTTACCTCTGATCATGGTGACTATGCTGGTAATCATGGTTTCTGGCTAAAGGGGCCGATCCATTATGATGATATTTTACGTGTTCCGTTTCTAGTGCGTTGGAAAGGGGAACTACCGGCAGGAAAAAGATCTAATTCACTTATTAGTTTGGTAGACTTGGCCCCAACATTTCTAGAGGCTGCCGGAATAGAGAAAGCTCCTTCCATGCAGGGAACTAGTCAATTGAATACAATGTATCAGCCTGATCAAGCTACACGAGATTGGTGTTTAGTTGAAAATCGTGCAGAACCTAGCTTTTATGTAAAAACACTTGTGACAAATCGATATAAGCTAAATTATTTTCTTGATCGAGGCGAAGGTGAACTTTACGATCTTAAAGAAGATCCAAATGAATTTGTTAATTTGTATAACAAAGAGGACTACGCAGAGATTAAGCTGAAAATGTTTCAAAAGTTAGTGGATATCTACGGTGAGCTAGAAAAACCGATCCCACCTAGACAAAGCTTTGCATAAATTGCCTCGATTTGGAGCGGATCCTTTTTGGTGAGTCAGACGGTAAAGCTATATTTAAAGAGACTTTTCGTGACCGTAGGATTTATCAAGATGAACCACATAGATTATCTGTTTCGAACTCAAAAAAGTAGATTTATTGATGAAGTTTTATTTTGGGATACCTGAAATTAGATTTTAACTAAAAGATTAAAGGAGCATTACCATGACTAAAGACACGTTTCAAAACCCATTAATGGATCCAGGGGCGGATCCGTGGGTTTATAAAGATGATGATATGTATTATTTCATGGCTACTAGAAGAACTCATCTCGACTTATGGAAATCTCCTACATTGAGTGGTATTGCCAATGGGGAATGTAAGACGATCTGGACTCCGCCAGAAGAAGGGATCAATAGCCACTACCTATGGGCCCCGGAGATTCATAAAGTAAATGGCACTTGGTATGTGTATTTTACTGCAAATGATGGAAAAGACGGAAAGGACGGTGACATGGCACGGAAAATCTTTGTTTTGGAAAATTCCTCGCAAAACCCCTTTGAAGGGGAGTGGATAGAGCGGGGCTATGTTAACACGGAACACCCTGGATTAGATGGAACGGTCTTCGAGAATAATGGAAAGTGGTACTTCGTTTATGCGGGGTATGGAAACTTTCCAGCCTATGGTTCGGCCCTTTATATTGCGGAAATGGCTAATCCTTGGACATTGACTGGACCGAATGTATTAATATCAAGTCCGGAATACGAATGGGAAGTGCAAGGGGGACTGGCTGTAAATGAAGGACCCGTCATGTTGAAAAGAAATGGTAAGCTCTTCTTAGTATATTCGGCAAGCGCCACCTGGTCTGATGACTATTCACTTGGTATGTTAACGGCCTCTGAAGAAGCTGATGTATTAAATGCTCAGTCTTGGGATAAATCGCCTCACCCTGTTTTCAAAAAATCAGAGGAAAATGGGGTGTTTGCACCAGGACACAATGGTTTTACACAGTCTCCAGACGGGACAGAGGATTGGATTGTCTATCATGCCATTCCTGAATCGGAAGGTGGAAGCAGTCGGCGCAGCACGCGCATTCAAAAATTCGGATGGAAAGCGGATGGTACACCTGATTTCGGGATTCCGTTACCAACTTCAGACCCGATTCAAGTACCTTCGGGAGAGTGAGTGGCAGTAAATTCTTTATGCTAAAATGATCGCTAATATGAAAATATATTGAAAAACACCAACACAAACGGTTTAAATAACTAGTCAGGAAAGTAAAGTTGATATAAATAAAGATTCGCAAAAGGCAAACAAAACAGGGACAGTGAATCTTAAAAAGTATCAGCGGGAAAATAATGAACGAAGCAAGTGGAGAAATAAGTGTTGCTTTTCCCCACTTGCTTTTTTTTGTGAAGGTTGAAGAAGAGGGAGAGTATGTTAAAATTGAAGCGAATGTAGACTTTAAAGTACTAAAATGAATCCACCTTAATGGTTATTATTTCCTTTTCTGTTTAGTAGAATGACAGAAACGGTGAATAACAGACCAAAATGTAGTCATCTGTCAACACATTTAGCCCTCTTCTTCGAAAAAACAGCTTATTTTATTAAATAAATGAGGCTGGGACAAACCTGAAAGGTGATGAAAATGGAATTTCGTAATATATTTTGCATTGGTCGTAATTATGTTGATCATGCGGTCGAGCTGGGCAATGATGTGCCAGACCAACCAATGGTTTTTTCAAAACCTCTGAATTCTTTAGTATATGCGGATGGGAAGGAGATCCATTATCCAGGAAATCGAGGAGAGATCCATCATGAGCTTGAGGTTGTTTTATACATCGGGAAAGACATGACAGATGAAGATTTTTGGGTCGATGAAATTGTGTCGAAGATGGCGCTTGGGATTGATTTGACTTTAAGAGATGTGCAATCCGAATTGAAAAAGAAGGGGCATCCATGGCTTTTAGCGAAGGGATTTAAGAATGCAGCGATTGTAACAGAATTTTGGGATTTTCCTGGGGAGGCTGTTTGTAGGGAAAGGGATTTCTGCTTGTTACGGGATGGAAAGACGGTGCAAAAGGGAAATATCACATCTATGATCTTCTCTTTTCGAACCATTTTGGCGTATATTCAAGCAAACTTTGGCTTAAAGAAAGGAGATATCATTTTTACAGGAACTCCTGAAGGGGTAGGTCCTATTTCCAATGGTGAAAAGTACGAATTGCGGTGGGGAGAGGAATCAAAAGGAGGTTTTGGCATTCGTATGAACGAATAAACGACACATTTCAAAACGTGCCATCTGCTTAAAAATTCAAACGAGGTTCTTACTCTGCCAACATAAGGTTGGTTTGTGTACTCCTTTTTTTCCTGAGTCACCGGGAATCATTTCTCAGCCAGCTTCTCGTTCTAACATCCGCAGGCTGGCTGATGATTCAAAAGGCGAATCAAAGTGCCCTATACATAACAAATCGTAACCTCGGTTGATGATAACTTTTAAAGTTTGGTCACATTGCTGCATATAGACTACAAAGCTCTTTAACAAAAATGGTCATGTTGTTTGTAAATGCTTTAAATTCTTCACTCCTTGGAATTCGTCGGTTCTATCAAATGATTCTCTATCGGTGAACGGAAATCCTTTTAAAGCGTCCAAAATGTCTTATGCATAAAAGAGAGATCACTTCTCTACACCTCCAAAGTGCTAAATTTCGGTAATATAAGACAAAGACCGGGACGTGCCGGGCATCATCTTTATTCCATGGTCGCCTCTAATCCACCGCTTCAAGCAGTCCATTTTCTAGGCAAGTTGCGACAGATAATGTTTTAGAATATTTTGCAAAGCGAATGTCCAAAATGTCATCTGTACATGTGATGATTTCCCCTGTTCCAAATACACGATGTTTGACTTTGAGTCCTGTCTTGAGGGTCGCTGGCTCTTTTATCGCATTGGGGTTATAGGGGATTTTGCTTTTCCAACCTTTGCCTTTGATTTCCACCATTACCGTTTTATTTGGTTTAGGTTGATAGCTTTCAGGTGGCTTGATGATGTTTTTGATGTCCAGAACAAATTTAGAGGGACCGACAGCTTTTCCAAATCTCTTATTGTAAAAAAGTAATTCTAAATCTGTTTTTGCTCTTGTCATTCCCACATAGAAAAGACGTACAGCTTCCTCCATATCTTCCTTTTTTCCTTCTTTGAATTGATCTTCCTCTGATTGGGAAGGAATCACTCCCTTTATTAAATCAATCAAATAGACCTTTTCAAATTCCAATCCCTTCGAACTATGGAAGGTGGAGAGAGTGATAGCATTTTTCTGCTTATTATATTTGGATGTCTTTAAGAGAGTTTCCAAATGGTTCAGTCGGTTTGCAAATTCCACCATTGAATGGGTTGATTTAGAAATTTCCTCGATTGTGTTTAATACTTCTACTAAATAATCGATGTTAAAACCAAGTTTTTCTGACATATTACGAAGAACTTGCTCATAGCCAAAATCTTCTCGAATCATCTGAATCACATGAAAGGGCGACTTCTTTTGTATGTGTTTGTAGCGCTTTTGGCAATCTTGTATTTTTTTCCTTTGCCAGTCTTTTAAATCGATAAATTTGCGTAAATTGGTAAAGACTGATTGGTTGTTTTGTAGTTGCTGCAGCTTGGTGATGTCTGACTTTTTAAGAAAAAAGTTAAATTTCGAATAGATCTTGGCAAAAATATCAACACGTCGAACGTCATAGGCTAAGCGCATGAAATTTAATAGGTCTTCGACAACCCAATGGCTGAAAAAACGGTTATTCGAGTCCTTCATATAAAAAGGAATACCAGCCTTGTCCAAAGCATCTATAAGCAAAATCGATGACGCATTATTTCGATATAAAACCGCGATCTCTCGCAGGTTTTCTGCTTTTGAGATCTGTTCCACCAAATACTTGGATTGATCGGTATAATCGGATAATCTTTTCAAATGTATCGGCGTATGAGATGGGTTTTCTGTAAACATGTTTTTGTCATAGCGATTTTTATTTTGTTTGATAAAGGTATTAGCTGTACTCACAATCTCTTGAGATGACCGATAATTTTGCTCCATCATCAAAATTTGCGCATCTGGATACACTTTCTGGAAATCAAGTAAATATTGCGGTTCAGCGGCCCGCCAGCTATAAATCGATTGATCATCATCTGCCACCACACATAGATTTTGGTGGGATTCGACTAATTTCTCGATGATCGCATGCTGAACCAATGATGTATCCTGACTCTCATCTGTTAGCAGATAATCATATTTTCGTTGGTATTTGGACAATAACATTTGATCTGTTTCAAAAGCCTGATGGGCGATCGTGAGCATATCATCATAATCAACTAACAGTTGATCTGTTCCCGTCTTTTTGAAATACTCGTATTTTTTAAAAATCTGTAAGGCATTTGGAACATCACATGGAATAGAAGACCACTTTTCTACAGGAATTAGTTTGTTTTTAAGCAAACTGATATAAGTCAAGAGTTCCTCCAATTGATCCTCTGTGATTGCCTTCTGATGGAATGATTTATATAGATCGCGCAGGAGGATTTTTTTGTTGAATGTAGGCTGATCGGTCCCTTCTATCAACTGATAGTCAATCCCTTTTTTGTAAAAATGTTCTCGTACCACTTGAAAGGCCAAGCTATGAATCGTTGAAAATTCTACGGGTGGGAGTTTAGGGAAAATCGTCTATACCGATCTTTCATATCATTCGCGGATGCATTACTAAAGGTAACCGCCTTGATTCGTGACGGGTCAATCCCAACGACCTCGATTAAATAACCAATCTTCATAATGATCGTCGTCGTTTTACCGGAACCTGGGGAAGCTAAAAGCAATAACGGCCCTCCTGTATGCAAAACGGCTTTTTTCTGAACATCATTGAGCCGAACCCCTAATTCTTCTTTCTTCCTACTGAAAAATTCTTCACTTGAATGCATACTGATACGATCCTTTCTTTCCCTTCAAGCTTTACTCGTCCTTCTGCAATAGGATTCCCATCGATTCAGTGGGAAATAACTTAATTACACCATTTTATCATAAAATTACGGCTGAAGAGGACTAAATGGTAGAAAATTTCTATCTGATCAAAGGTTATGTATACCTGTTTGACAGCAAATCAAAAACCAAGTATTATGATTGAGAATGATAATCATCGAGAAGGTGAGGCGGATGGTTACCTTTAAAAAAGCATTCATAAACATAGTTGCTCAGAACGAATTAAAAATATACTTTGTAACAAGAAAGGACTTCACATATGCAAAAAAAACGAAAAATGCCATTCATAGTCATCCTACTATTTTCAGTTATGGCCATTCTATCACTAGTAGGTTGTTCAAGCCAGTCATCATCTGAATCTGATAAAATGAAATCTGCTTCTTCAAAGGTAGATTCCGAATATCCAATCAAAATTAAACACGCTTTAGGCGAAACTACTATTAAAAGTAAGCCGAAACGAGTAGTTACAATTCAATGGGGAAACCAGGATATTGCTTTGGCTCTTGGTGTTGTTCCCGTGGGTTTTTCGGCAGCCAATTTTGGTGTGCAAGATGATAGTGGTCTTTTACCTTGGACAGCAGAAAAGTTAGAGGAACTTGATGAAAAAAAACCGAATGTTTTCCAAGATACAGATGGTCTTGATTTTGAAGCAATTTCAGATGCAGAACCAGATGTTATTCTTGCTGCTTACTCTGGTATCACGCAAGAAGATTATGATACTCTTTCTGAAATTGCTCCAGTGGTCGCTTATCCAAAAGCACCTTGGGCAACAACTTGGCGCGAACAAGTTGAATGGAATGCAGCCGGTATGGGCATGAAAGAAGAAGGTGCACAGTTAATTAAAGATACTGAAGATATGATCAAGGAAAAATTAAGCAAATATCCTCAAATCGAAGGGAAAAAAGTGGTTTGGGTTAACTTTTCAGCGAATGATTTATCTAAACTGCATATTTATACACCAATCGACTCACGTGGCGCATTTTTGCAGGAATTAGGAATGGAGTACCCTAAAAGTGTTATAGAACAAATAAAAGATCCTAACAGTTATTCTCTAGAATTAAGCGCTGAAAATGTTGAGGCTCTTTATGATGCTGATTTAATTGTTGGATATGGGAATGATGATTTATATAATACGATTAAAGCAGATCCATTACTTGGAAAAATTCCTGCTATTAAAAGAGGTTCAGTCGCGTTTATTGAAAGTGATACACCTTTAGTTGCTGCGGGAACGCCAACCCCACTTTCAATTAAATATACGATTGATGAGTACTTAGAGTTAATAGGTGGGGCTATTGACAAAAAAAATGAGTAGTTCCTCTGTTTCTAAACATAAGTGGCTAGGCTTTCATGTTCCAACAAACTTTAAGCTTATCATTATCATTTCTATCATTTTATTAATTGCATGCATGATAGTTTCCCTTTCTTTGGGTGCCCGTGTAGTAAGTTTTCAGGAATTAATAGATGGTTTGTTTAATCAGAATATAGATTCCTATGGCGCAAATGTAGTGCGTAAACGATTGTCACGAACAATTTTCAGCTTATTATGTGGAGTAGCATTGGGAGTAGCTGGAGCACTGATGCAAGCTGTAACTCGAAATCCACTTGCAGATCCTAGCATACTAGGGGTAAATACCGGGGCAGCATTATTTGTTATTGGTGGAATTGCATTCTTAAATATTAGCACGGCGAATCAATATATTTGGTTAGCTTTAATCGGGGCAGCATTAACGGCGGCATTCGTATTTGGGATCGGTTCGATAGGGAGAGGTGGAGCCACACCAATTAAACTAGTTTTAGCTGGAGCGGCTACAAGTGCAGCTCTTTCATCTCTCGTCACTATTATTATGATCCCCAATGCTTATGCCATGGATCAATTCAGATTTTGGCAATTAGGTAGTGTTGGTTCTGCAACTTGGAGCTCAATCATCACGTTTTTGCCCTTTCTGATTACTGGAATACTGATTGCGTTTATGACGGCTCCAGCACTTAACGCTCTCGCATTAGGAGATGATGTTGCGACAGGACTCGGTGTCCGACCAGGATTTTTACGTCTTTTATCGGCCGCAGGAGGTGTTATTTTGTGTGGGGCAGCTACTGCATTAGCAGGTCCAATCGGGTTTATTGGTCTTTTATCTACACATGTTCTGCGGCTTATTCTTGGCCCTGATTTACGTTTTTTAATCCCTATGTCAGCTATCACAGGTGCCATTATTTTAACGTTGTCTGATGTAGTTGGTCGATTGATAGCCAGTCCTGGAGAACTCGAAGTCGGTGTAGTGACTGCATTTATAGGCGCACCAATCCTCATTATATTAGCTAAAAAATCGAAAGTGCGGTTATTATGAGAAATCAATCTGTTGAAGTTACGTTTATTATGGCGGGAATGAGGCGAAGGCGTCAGCGTTGGATACTCGTTACTTGCTTACTTACAATCTTAACTTGCATCCTTTGTTGTGCTATGCTTTTACTTGGAAACACCATTTACCCCATTGAAGAGGTCATTCGCTCACTTTCAGGAGAACAAATGGCAGGTGTTTCTTTTGCGGTGAATACGATCCGTCTTCCAAGAATGTTAGCGGGTCTTTTTGCAGGATTCGCCTTCGGTATTGGAGGATACATTTTTCAAACGATATTGCGAAATCCACTTGCAAATCCAAACGTATTGGGGATTACATCTGGCTCCAGCGCTGCAGCCGTTTTATGTATCACTGTGTTTCATACAAGCAACACGGTTGTTTCTATCGCTTCAATCATTGCGGGTCTTATTACCGTAATCGCTATGTATGTATTATCTCGAGGAAAATCCTTTTCGATTGGTCGATTAATTCTTGTTGGAATAGGAATACAGGCTATGCTTGATGCAATAATATCCTATCTTCTCTTAATTAGTGCACAACAAGATATTCCAGCAACGCTTAGATGGCTTAACGGCAGTCTCAATGGAGCTCAAATAGAAGAATTGCCCCCACTGATGATAACAGTTATAATCTTTACTTTTGTTCTTATCCTATTAGGAAAGCATTTAAATATGTTAGAACTTGGTGAGCATATGGCTTCTTCCTTAGGGGTCGCGACAGATAAGACGAGAATTTTGCTGATTGTATGTTCTGTCTTGTTAATTGCCATTGCAACAGCAACAACTGGTCCGATTGCCTTTGTCTCCTTTCTTGCAGGACCGATTGCGAATAGATTAGTCGGAGTTAGTTTCTCTAATATTGTGCCAGCAGGTCTTGTAGGTGCTAGCTTAGTTTTGCTGGCAGATTTAATTGGCCAGTTTGCTTTTGCGTACAGGTTTCCTGTAGGCGTCATAACGGGATTACTTGGAGCGCCCTATCTAATCTTGTTATTAATCCGAATGAACCGAAAGGGAGAATTATAATGAAAACAGTACATGGTTTTCGAGCCGAAAAGGTAATATCGGGCTATGACAATAAAACGATTATACAAGGGATTGATCTTGAAATACCGAGTAATAAATTAAGTGTCATTATCGGGGCAAACGGTTGTGGGAAGTCCACGCTATTAAAAACACTAGCCAAACTTATTAAGCCTTCATCCGGAGAAATTACACTTGATGGGAAAGTAATGAGCAAAATTCCACCGAAGCAACTAGCTAGAGTTCTAGGCATTTTACCTCAATCCCCTGTTGTTCCAGAAGGAATAACGGTAGCCGATTTAATTGGGCGGGGGCGATTCCCTCACCAGTCTTTGCTGAGTGGATGGTCGAAAAAGGACTATAAAGCCGTTGCGGAAGCGATGGAAATCATGAATATCACTGAATTTGCAAATCATGATATTGATGAGCTATCAGGAGGTCAAAGACAGCGTGTTTGGATTGCGATGGCTTTAGCGCAGCAGACGGATATTTTATTTCTTGATGAGCCAACCACTTTTCTAGATATCACGTATCAGGTGGAAATTTTAGATTTGCTCACAGACCTTAATCGAAATTATGGCACGACCATTGTGATGGTTCTTCATGATATCAACCTATCAGCGCGCTATGCGGATTATATATTTGCACTTCAAAAAGGAAAACTTGTCGCACAAGGCGAGCCATCAGATATTATTACAAGTACATTAGTAAAAGATATTTTTGGACTTGATTGTACTGTGATTAATGACCCTATTTCAGCTACTCCTTTAGTTGTGCCAAAAGGCAGATATCACGTAAAAGCATAGTTTCTAGTTTTATCAATAAAAACTTCCAAGTTTGAAAACGCGTAAGAGCGAACCAGCATAGTTTTTTTATAGGGAAGATGTTTGTTTTGAATAAAGTCACAATGAAATACGGATAGACCCCCAATTTAATACTATTTTTATTATATTCGTTTCTTTATCAGAATTGGATGGTAAAAAAATCTCACCTAAAAGGTAAAAATGCTTTTTTTAGAATCGTCTGTTTCTTAATTACCTACTTTTGCTTTCTTATACCCGTAGCTCAAATAGATGACTAACCCAATTGCTAGCCAAATAGTAAAGCGGAGGATAGTAAACAAAGGAAGGCTGAATATTAATACAAGGGACCCCCCAATGCCAATAATACCAACAAGCCATAAGGCAGGTACTTTAAATATTCTTGGTTCATCTGGTCGAGTATAACGCAAAATAATGACGCTTACAGTAGTTAAAGCAAAAGCTGTTAATCCTCCAATATTTGCGAATTCCGCTAATTCCCCAATGGATAGGAAACCGGATAAAATAATGCCTGTAGCAATCACAATAATGGTAGAAAGTACTGGAACCCCAGTTTTCTTCCTTGTTTGAGCAATTCGTTCCGGAAGAAGTCCATCACGACTCATCGCAAATAAAACGCGTGTTGCACTTGTCGTATTTGCAATCATCGTGGCTAATAAACCAAAAATAACCGCTACCGCTACAATAGCCCCTCCCCATTGAATCCCTACTTGCTGAAGTGCAAAGACGGTCGGGTCTGGTACATCTAATTTCGTATAAGGAACCATACCAGTAAGGACCAGTGCAACAAGTGCATAGATTACCGTTAAGACAGTAAGCCCTCCAATTAGTGCCTTGGGAATGGATTTTTGTGGGTTTTTCACCTCTTCCAATACGGTAGTGACCCCGTCAAATCCTGTAAATGCAAAGAAAACCAATGCTGCTCCCGTCATCACTCCGGACCAGCCAAATGGAGTAAGGGGGTTCCAGTTAATAGGCGTAATGTTAAAAGACCCAATAACAACAAAGAGCAAAATGGCTCCTACTTTTGCAAGCGTAAACAAAGTGTTCGTTTTTCCCACATTTTTAATTCCACTTAGCGTAACCCATGCAACAATTAACCATCCTACAACTGCTGGAAGATTAACAACTCCCTGATGAGCGATATCTTTCGTCAATATTTCGGGTAGGTGGATACCTATAGATTGAAGAAATGAGTTCGCATATCCACTCCATCCAACTGCTACAGTGCTTGCTACAACTGTAAATTCTAATAATAAATCCCAACCAATGATCCAGGCAATAATTTCACCAAGCGCTATATATGAATACGTATAAGCGCTTCCTGCAACAGGCGCCATGGAAGCAAATTCCACATAGGCTAGTCCGACGGAGATGGTTACCATACCTCCAATTAGGAAAGAAAAAATAACTCCTGGACCAGCATGTAAAGCAGCAGTGGTACCTGGTAATACGAAAATACCTGCTCCTATTGTTGCTCCTAACACATAGAGCAATAATTGCCATGAATTCAATTCTCTCTTAAGTTTAAACTGTTCATTTTCAGTCATTTTTTTGGCCTGTGCAATTGATTTTTTCCTTAGAAATTTAGTCAAAAAACCAGCTCCTTCAAAACCAAAATTTACCATATAAAGATATAATATATCTTAGAAATTTTGAAGTAAAGTGTAAACCAGTCGTTTTATTCGACCCTACGCTGGCAACGGTCTAGCTACTACAGTAGACACTCCAGTTTTTCGGTCTCTGAAGAACACATCAAGGGGCAGGGGTTACTGGCGCTACTCCAATCCCAATCCTTCCAGACCCATTGTGCACAAAAATTAGAAATGCGTTTGATTATGGGTTACAATTTAAAATAGATTTATATTTTGAAAGGGGAATGGGTTATGACAGATCGTAAAATTAAATGGGGGATTATGGGAGCGGGGAATATAGCCCGTAAATTTGCTTCCGACTTAGTTCAATCAGATAATGCCGAACTGGTAGCGGTTGCGTCTAGAACAGAAGGAAAGGCGGCAACATTTGCAAACGAATTCAATATCCCACGTACCTATGATCGTTATGAGCAGTTTGTGCAAGATCAGGATGTAGAGATTGTGTATATTGGCACATTACATACACAGCATAAAGCTTGTGCGCTACAGTGCCTGAATGCAGGGAAAGCCGTTTTATGTGAGAAGCCCTTTACAATGAATGCGGAAGAGGCGGAGGAATTAATTCAGGTGGCTCGAGAAAATAACACATTTTTGATGGAAGCGATGTGGACACGTTATTTACCTGCCATTATCCAGGCGAGAAAATGGATAGAAGAAGGAAAAATTGGGGAAGTGAACATGCTGACAGCTAATTTTGGTTTTGATGTGGGCTGGTCCCCTCAAAGCCGCTTACTTGATAAGAGGCTGGGTGGCGGGGCTATGTTAGATGCAGGTATCTATCCGATTTCATTTGCTTCAATGATTTTCGGAAGGCAACCCACTTCTATTAAAAGTAGCGCCTATATAGGAGAAACGGGTGTCGATGAACGCTTTTCTGCCCTATTCGAATATCCTGATGGAAAAACCGCGATGTTGAACGCAAGTGTGCGATTAAATTTAGGGAATAATGATGCCTTTATTTATGGGACAGATGGATATATTCATTTACCAAATTTCCTTTTTGGGGATGGAGCCATTTTACATCGTCCTTCGGCAGAAAAGGAAGAGTTTAAAGATGAACGCAAGCTGCAAGGCTATATTTTTGAGGCGGAAGAAGCGATGAACTGTCTCCGAGCTGGACGAATAGAAAGTTCAGTGATGCCACTAAATGAAACACTTGATATTATGAAAACAATGGATACACTTCGTAAACAATGGGGCTTGGAATACTCGTAAGCCCAAAGGGGGACAGTCCCACTAAGTTAATCAGATAGAGGACTGTCCCTCTATCAAAGCTGTTGAATACACAAGAGAAGTTCAACGTAAATACGTGACAGGGGGAGTTTTTAGTGAGCCGATCCGTCCCGATTATATTCTTGATACCTATGATTTTGCTTGCCGCCTGTCATGCATCTTCTACTATTGATCGAAGTGAATTGGATTAGTACAAGGTGCGCCATACAAGGGATGAGACAACTCAAGATGATTTTGTTTTTCGGCTTGTTAGTGAAAAGGAAGAATATCGAGAAGGAGAAAAAGTGAAGCTCTATGGAGAAATAGAATATATTGGGGAAAAGGAAGAGGTCACAATTGTTCATTCCTCGTCTGCGATTCTAATTTCATTGGAAGAGAAGATACGTGGCTACCACATTGATGGTATCGTGCAGGACATTGGTGTTACAACCACCCTAAAAAAAGGAGAACCCTATCGAGAAAATTATGTGAAGAGCAGGGGATCCGGGCCGGAAGAAGACCCCTCATATAAAATTTTTATGGAGGACTTTCTGAAAAGAGATGACTTCCCTGCTGGCTATTACGTGGCGAAAGGCTATACAGATTTCTTTGCGAAGTCAGGGGAAGTGGGAGAACATGTCAACATAGAAGCAAATGTCGATTTTAAAGTGCTGGAAAACGACTGAGGGGCAGCTTGAGCTGCCCTGTTTTAGTGAGCGAAGGTAATTTTGCCGCAAGAATCCCGATATTCCTAAAATGAGGACCAGTTCTCTATTTATATTAATTCACATCTTTGCAGGGTGAGATAGGTGTTCGTTGAGATGAGATCCTTGCTGTCCTTTTTTAAGACATTGACAAATGGTTGTTTTTTTTCAACATGATCCCATATCCCATGCGGCACATGACGTTCACAAATGAGAGTGATTTCAGAGCGGCTGATTTTCCCTTTTAAAATTTCATAGCTTTCTTCATAGGGATTATGGGTTTCTACTAAACAACCATGCTGCTCCAGCCTCTTTTTATACTCACTTAAGAATCGAGAACCGATGATTAATACCTTAAACGGACCAAAATAAGCGTATTCCTTTGATGGTTTGCTTTTTGACACTTGTTTTTCCGGTTTATCAATCGGTTTGTTTGAACTTACTGGGTAGCATACAGTAATGGATGCCTTCCCTTCTTGAACCGTTGCTTTTACTGGTGTGTCTACTTTCAGTTCGTGTTTGCTAAGATTTTCCTTAACAGGGTATATTTGAGTACAATCATTCTCAGTAATATCGACAAAAATCCACTCGTTATTCTCCTGATTTAAATACCCAAGCCTTTCAGCCGTATGACGGGTGTGTTTGTTTTGTATCTTATATAAATACTCGCGCTTTCTTAAATGATAGTTTAGTAAATTGACACGTCGCATATACAGATAAAATACGTTATTGCGGCCACGATAAAAATGCTGAAGATTCTCTGTTGAAATAAAACCTTCAAGCAACGTAAGTAAGTCCGGCAGATGATCACTTGTCATATGCTGCTTCATATATTTCATCAAATACATTGGATTTTTAGCCGTTTGATCTTTAATATTTCGGTAAATTTGTACTTCCTTTTGCAAATGGTTGACTTCTTGCTTTAGATGACCATACTCTTCATGCGACAGTAACTCATAGTTCTTTAGCTTATGACGCAAAGAAGCATTGGAGTCTTTCAGTTGCTTGACTTGATTAGAAAGCTCTAACATTTTCTTTCCAGCCTTTAGCCCTTGTTCCTTCTCCGCTCGCATTTGAGTAATCTTGTGTGCTAAGTTTGCTCTTTTTGCTTGTTCCTCTGCAACTATTTCCTTAAGTTTCCGTACCTCTTCTTTAAGACGCTCCATTTCGGAAAGTTGCTCCGTTATGTTCCAATTGTCATATTTCAATTTCTTAATTGTTTCCTCGGATTGTTTTACTTTCTGTTTTAGCTCCTTAACGGCTTGTCTTTCCTGCATTAATTTTTTTTGTAAATTTTGTACTTCCTTTTTTTGCTTTTTGCGAAGCTTTTTCTCTTTTTCCAATTGATCCAATGGTGCAACAGGGGAGGGGGTTGCTTGCTTGTGGTGTGTTTCTTTTGTCTGCTTCATGAATTGGGCCATTAATTTTTCCTTTTGTTTTTGCCTCTGATTCCTTATCTTTTCCTGATGTTCCTGCACTATTTTAATATTCACCTGCTTCCCCTCCCCTAGGTTATAAAAATATTCACTTATTTTATCGTGGAACAATGCGATATTTGTATAATATAACTGTACATGTTTTATAGGGATAATGCCAGTGAAGAAAAGGGGATAAAGGAGTGCACCATCTTACTAACTCAAGTTTCGGAGTAAAAAAATACTCATAACTCCTTGCCATACTTGGCTTTTGATTGAAAAAAATATTAAGTAAACACACCAAATTCTACTGAAAATGAAAAATCTAATTCCCGTATGCTACAATTTTTCACACAAGCAAAGATTGGGACATTCCTGCATCAAGCTAATATACGCAAGGAAAAAGGGTTCTCACCAC
>NZ_JALIFP010000037.1 GCF_022867885.1 Lederbergia sp. NSJ-179
CATATGTAAAGACATTTAAAATTAAAAAAGAAAAAATAAATCCAATAGTAACACCTATAATTGAGGCGCTGGAGCTGGCTCTCAACGCTAGCCAATTTTTATACTTTCTTACCTTTTAAGAAAAGCGCAAGGCGCCCGTTTAGCGACGTACAAACTTTTTAGGGGCCTGACGAGATAAAGGAAACACGATGAACCCGAAGGGTGAATCGATGTTGACTTACGCAAGCAGGCACCGAAAGTTTGCTAGTCGCTGGGCGCTGGAGCTAGATCCAAACAATAGACAATTTTTATGCTTTCTTACCTTTGAAAAATACTTGCTTTTCTTGCCCATATAATTCTTCAATCAATTCCTGTGCATGTGGAATTAATTTTTCCCCCATAAGCAAAGTCCCATCAAGATCAAAGAAATAATATTGATAATGTTTCATCCGCATCCGCTCCCCTTACATTTTTACCTCAAAGCATACAAAAAAGCCTAATTGAATAAAGGATCAGCTCAATAATCTGGCTACCTTTTCGTTCAATTAGGGTTGTCTCATTAGTCTCCACCCAGATGATTGATCATTTCGGTCATTTTTATAGATGCTTTGTCATTTATAATTAGTATTCCTGAATCCATTTTCAATGTCAACTATTTTTTAAGTGTTATAAATAACAGTAGACAAATAAAGGATGAAAATCATCAAATGAGATTTTCATCCTTTCTTAAATTAATTTTATACAATCAATCAAACAATGTACTAACAGAAAGATTTTCATGTACTCGAATAATCGCTTCACTTAACAAAGTAGCAACAGAAAGTTCCTTTATCTTATCAATTTTCTTTTCCTCTGGTAGGGCAATCGAATTCGTGATCACCAATTCCTTAATATTGGAGTTCTCAATTCTTTCAATAGCTGGACCTGAGAGCACAGGATGGGTACAACAAGCATATACTTCTTTTGCCCCGTTTTCAGCTAGCGCCTTTGCAGCTAATGTGATTGTGCCAGCCGTATCAATAATATCATCGATTAAGATTGCGACCTTTCCATCTACATTTCCGACAATATTCATTATTTCTGCGACATTTGGACGCGGGCGACGTTTATCAATAATGGCAATCGGTGCTTTTAGGCGATCCGCAAGTTTCCTAGCCCGTGTCACACCACCATGATCAGGAGAAACAATCACAATCTCATCTTTTGAATAATTTTTTGCTTTAAAGTAGTCACCTAAGATGGGGACACCCATTAAATGATCGATCGGAATATCGAAAAAACCTTGAATTTGCGGTGCATGTAAATCAAGGGTAATCAGACGGGTTGCTCCTGCTGTTTCAATCAAATTTGCAACTAATTTGGCTGTAATTGGCTCACGTGCTCTTGCTTTTCGGTCTTGTCTAGCATAACCATAGTAAGGTAATACAATATTAATCGTTTTAGCGGAAGCTCGCTTTAATGCGTCAATCATAATTAAAAGCTCCATCAAGTTATGATTGACAGGGGAACTTGTCGATTGTACAACATACACATCACAACCACGAATACTCTCTTCAATATTAATCTGAATTTCGCCGTCACTAAAATTATTTACCGAACATTTCCCCAGTTCTGACCCAACAATACTGGCAATTTCCTGTGCTAAAGCACGATTCGAATTCAACGAAAAGATTTTCAAACTTGGGTCAAGATATTGATTTGACATTTTAAGCCTCCAATTATTTATCCAAATTTAGTTTCTTGACATAGTCTTCTTTATTTATCTGCCGGGCGCGTGCAATCGATAGAGCCTTTTCAGGTACATCTTCCGTAATCGTTGAACCTGCTGCAATATAGGAATTCTTTTTAATGGTTACAGGGGCTACAAGATTAGAATTACAGCCAACAAAAACATCATCCTCAATTTTCGTTTGTGCTTTATGTTTTCCGTCATAATTGACTGTAATGGATCCACAACCCAAATTGACATTAGATCCAACCTCTGCATCCCCAATATAGCTTAAATGAGAGGCTTTGCTTCCCTGACCAAAATCGACTTTTTTAAGCTCCACAAAGTTGCCGATTTTTACTTCATCATGAATGGTTGATTGTGGTCGAATATGGGCGTAAGGCCCAATATTAACGCGTGAGCCAATCGAACTATCATGAACAACCGATTGGCGGATGTTTGTTTCTGACCCTACCACAGCATTTTCTAATTCACTATGTGGACCAATATGACAATCATCTCCAATGATCGTCTTTCCTTTAAGGAAAGATCCTGGATAAATAATCGTATCCATTCCAATTTCCACATCTGTATCAATATACGTATTATCAGGATCGATGATTGTCACACCATTTGCCATATGTCTTTCGTTGATTTTTGCTCTCATAATCTTTTCCGCCTGCGCAAGAGCAATACGGTCATTGATTCCTATTGTTTCACTGAAATTATCTGTTTGAAAAGCTGTAACTGTATCATTCTTGGCTTTCAAAATTTCTATGACATCTGTTAAGTA
The DNA here is from genome assembly GCF_022867885.1 of Lederbergia sp. NSJ-179. Classification (GTDB taxonomy): domain Bacteria; phylum Bacillota; class Bacilli; order Bacillales; family Bacillaceae_C; genus Lederbergia. The sequence goes on from NZ_JALIFP010000037.1 coordinate 2,481, forward strand.
ATATTCACCTTGGGAATTTTCATTGGAGACTTCTTCAAGTGCCTCAAATAATGCAAGATTATCAAAACAGTACATCCCTGTATTGATTTCCTTAACCTTTTTCTCTTCTTCACTGGCATCTTTATGTTCCACAATTTTTTCAACATGACCCGCTGCATTACGTATCACTCGGCCATAGCCAGTGGGGTTTTCGGCATAGGCTGTTAAAATGGTTGCTTTTGCCTGTTTTTGCAAATGGTCTTCATATAAAGCCTCTAGAGTTTCCGTACTAATAAGAGGAGTATCCCCACATATCACAAAAGTCGTCCCATTTTTCCCTTTTAATAATGCTTTGGCTTGCATGACAGCATGGGCTGTCCCTAGTTGTTTTTCTTGGATAACAAACTCGCTTCTATCTTTTAACTGTGCCTTAACCTGTTCTGCTCCATGTCCAACAACCGTTATGGTTTTACTGACTTGAAGCTTAGTAATATTATGAATGATATGTTCTACCATCGGTTTCCCGCAAACTGGATGAAGTACTTTATAAAATTTTGATTTCATACGGGTTCCGAGTCCCGCTGCAAGAATAACAGCAAATTTATTCGCCATATACGGCCCTCCAATAACCTTTTTCCATTAATGAATATATCTTATCTATTGTTTTTTTTCAAGAAATCTACTGATTTCCTGTAAAAAGATGAGACAATATGTTTAGTATAAACTTCATCGGAAAAATAAGAAAGGGATCAATAGAGAGAGGGCAAAATTGGAAAAATGTTTGATCCTGTTTGAATGACGGGGAACTTCCATCACAACCTATGCTAGGCGCAACAAAAAAAGACCCTACTTGCTTGAAAGCAGGGTCCCCCAATCAAAATTTATCCGTTTAAGATGCGCCAGCTTCTTCCAATTCCGGCTCTCCTACTCCTCCTAAACGATGGTATTCGGCCAAAACAGCATCCTGGATTTTGCTGCGAGTGTTCGAATTGATTGGATGAGCAATATCGCGAAATTCTCCATCTGGAGTGCGTTTGCTTGGCATTGCCACAAATAACCCGTTGTTACCGTCAATGACACGTATGTCATGTACAACAAATTCTTCATCAAGAGTGATGGATGCAATCGCTCTCATTCTACCTTCTGTGTTCACGCGGCGTAATCTCACATCGGTTACTTCCATTGTGCTCACCACCTTCTTCTCCCAAGATCGACATAAATATGTATTCCACATAATTTGTAAATCTCCTTCTTTATATCATAAATTTTTTTAAAATTTGTAAACTTGTTATTAAAGAAGGAAAGAGGGAGAAAAAGGGATAGAACTTACTGCACCGCGGCAATCACTTCAATTTCTAGTAATACGTCCTTTGGTAGTCTCGCTACTTCTACACAAGAACGGGCTGGTTTATGGGTTGAAAAATAGCTACCATATACCTCATTGATGGTGGAAAAATCATCCATATTTTTAATGAAGACCGTTGTTTTCACAACCGTTTCAAAAGAGGCACCTGCTTCTTCCAACACAGCTTGCAGATTGCGAAATACTTGATGGGCTTGTTCAACGACACCACCAGAAATAATTTCTCCTTCAGGAGTCAAAGGAATTTGTCCTGAACTATAAAACATCTGATTCACGATTACTCCTTGTGAATAGGGACCTATGGCTGCTGGTGCTTGATTCGTGGATATAATTTTCATATTTTCTTTACTCCCTTTCCTATTATCACTATAGAATAGATTACGCTTTTATAATCAAACAGGCAAAATTTTTCCACCCTGTCTTCCTATAAGTGCGTGTTCAAAAAGGAGGATAAAAAGGACCAAGAAGTTCGAGGCGGCTTAGCTTTGAGCAGCGGAAAAGCAAGCCAACGAAGAAATTCGCAGTGTCATTTTTACCGGACTTTTTGAACATCCTCTATAAAAAATCAACTTGGTCTGAGAAATAATTGCCCTTTGTCACAGTGATCTTTCTTTCTTTTACATCAACATTGGTCAATTTGGCGAGGGAGATATAATCATTGACCAATCTTTCTTCTTGATATTCAGATTCTACTAAAACACCGATTCCTGCTACCGTTGCATGAAATTCTCTTAACAGCTCAACCATCCCATTTATGGTTCCGCCTGCTTTCATAAAATCATCGACAATTAAAACGCGAGAACCTTCTTTCAAGCTTCGTTTTGATAATGACATCATTTGAATCCGTTTAGAAGATCCAGAAACATAATTAATACTAACAGTTGATCCCTCTGTCACCTTATTATCTCTTCGAACAATAACAAAAGGGACGTTTAAATGATGAGCAACAGCCTGGGCAATTGGAATTCCTTTTGTTGCGACAGTCATGACAACATCAATATTTAAATCAGATACAGCCGAGGCCATCAATTTTCCCACTTCATTTAAAATTTGCGAATCCCCTAATAAATCCGTCATATATAGATAGCCTCCAGGGAGTAAACGCTCTGGATCTGCAATCAATTCACATAAATGCTGAATAAATTCTTCTGCTTCCTTTTGATTAACCTTTGGAATATATTTAACTCCACCTGCCGCCCCTGAAACAGTCTGAAGCGTCCCAATCCCCCTATTTTCAAATGTTTCTTTAATAATCACTAAATCTTCACTTATGGAAGATTTTGCAGACTGGTAAATAGTAGAAAAATGAGTTAATGAAACAAGTTCACGTGGGTGATTCATTAAATAATAAGTCATATCTACAAGACGCTCGCTACGACGGAATTTCATTCTTTAACCTCCTGTACAATCGAAATGCGAATATTAATATAGTTAATATACATGATTGTACGGATATAAACAAGACATACCCGATCTAGTCACTAATGTCCTAACAGTCTCACAGCAAACACTTGACTACAAAATCCCCTTAAGCCATTGTAAACCCGATGAAGCCTTGAGTCATGCTGAACGAGTCCAAAAACGGTAGGACCACTTCCGCTCATTAATACAGCATCGGCTCCAAACTTTTCCATTTGTTCTTTAATTAGCGCTACTTCCGGATACATATTCAATGTTACTTCCTCAAGTGCATTTCCCAAATGATTGCAAATTCCCTCATAGGACTGTCCCAGTAAAGCCTGAATCATGGCTTCTGTGTTTGGATGAGTAATCTTATTCATATTCACATTTTTATATATTTCTGCTGTGGACACACCTATTTCCGGTTTGGCTAAAATTACCCAACAATTGGGAGGTGCAGGCAGTGGCGAAATTTTTTCGCCCCGTCCCTGCGCAAGGGCTGTTCCCCCGTGTACACAAAAGGAAACATCTGAACCAATTTCCGATCCTATCCTGGCTAATTCATCTGTCGATAGATGGAGCCCCCAAATTTTATTCAGGCCTTTAAGAGTGGCGGCTGCATCACTACTACCACCTGCTAATCCAGCAGCTACAGGAATCATCTTATCAATCGAAATTTTGACACCCTGTTGAATCTGATATTTTTGTTTTAATAAGTTTGCGGCTTGGTAAGCCAAATTCCTTTGATCATCTGGTACAAAGCGACTTTGTGAAGTGACTTCGATTCGATCCTCTTCTAAAAGGACTAACTCTAAACGATCAGCCAAATCAATGGTTGTCATCACCATCTCTATTTCATGATACCCATCTGGCCGTTTACCCAGAATATCAAGGGATAAATTAATTTTTGCTGGTGCTTTTACCAACAGTCGCATGCAATTCACCTGCTTATTTTCCCGTCTATTTATTCAAAGCTTATATTATAGAGGAGGCCTGCAGGACGCAGGTCACAAAGGCGTGGCGATGATTGTCGCGAATGTAACCTTTGATCCTTACTTTTTGAACATCCTTTAAGCGTTATGAATAAAATAAATGATACCAAATTGTAACGTAGGACGCTAGATACACTTTATTTTAACATGAAAAGAAAGGATTCATAAAATAAAAATAAAAGCCGAAGCACAAGGCTCCGGCTGCGGGAAATTGATTTTTGTTTCCAGGTTGGTTCATATCATGAGTTATCAGGTTTATTAGAAAGTTGTTGTTCTGCAATTTCAATGGCTCTTTTAACCATATTCCCTGCATCTCTGGCTTTTATTCCGCCCCAGCCTTCCTTTTGGACAACATCATAAAACCCCAGTTCTTTTGCCAACTCTTCTTTCATCTGATCAGACATGATCCCTCTTCTACGACCCAAAACAAACTCCTCCTTTACCCGCCTTATTAGTGTAAGCGAAAGCAAGGATTTTATCCTTTCGCATAAAATATGTATGATTTTATTAATTTTTGAGGTGTATAAGCGTGTGTGCATTTTTTGAGACTTCTGCCGCATTCTTGCTCACAACCAAATGTTCATTGTGACCGTTTTAAGCCTTCGCCCCCGTTTCTGTGCCCCCAAAAAACAAGTGGAAAAACGCTGCAAAACGCACAAAAGCAGTAAACTGTATTAGTTTACTGCTGTCCTAGTGCTAAATTTCCCGCTGTATCCTCAAAAAATGTTAGTTCAACTGTTTCAGTAAGTACATCTGCATAGCTATAGGAAACACGTTCAAATGCATTTTCCTCTTGATCTAATTCGATGACAAAAACCGATGGATAAGTTTCTGCCAAAACCCCAGAACGTTCAATCGTCTTTCTGCGGCCTCCATTGGCTTTTAACATTAATCTCCTACCTAAATTCGAATCAAGAGATCGTTTAATGCTTGCTAATGTTTTTGGCATTGGCTCCACCTCACTAATGTTTATTATAACACAGGATGGAAAAATGGTCAAATAAATCATTAATTTTAACAGTCTTCACATAAATTTGTCAATACTTTTTTTTCTACAACATCGCCCATTTTCCTACATTTATTAGTATGGACTCATTCTTTGATATTATGTATCGCTTGTTTCGCACACTTTAAAAGAAAATTAGGCAAACTTGGGATCTAGCTAGGCTAGCGCCAGGGTAGATCCAATTGTTCGCTAGCCTTTTCTATATTTCTCAGGGGTTTTATTCATCTACCGGTTTATAAGGCATTCCTGTTCGTAATACACCCTTGGTTTCTATTCCTCCCAAACCTTTTTCTCCTGTTAATGTATTGCGCAATACATCCCAAACATTAATTCTCTCCATAAAGGGAGTGAAGCAAATTCTGGCGACAATATAGACTGGATCCAATGCATGAATATTGACTCGTTGCGGTGAGCTAGCAAAGTTTGCACCAGCATGGATGAGCGATTCAAAATGAGATTGACATGCCCCAGCAAAAATAACTAATTGGTCGAGATTTTGTACTTTTTTTCGCGCTTCTTTCACTGTTTCGACAAAAAATTTCGAATGTCGATAGGCATTTAAATCAATTTTTTTTCCTTTCGTTTTTGAATAGGCATCATGTCCGGTAATGACGAGGATATCTGGCCGATAATAATCCAATAATTCTCCTATGCGATAAGGCATTTCTTTTTCATGACAATGAATACCATAAACAGTTACCCCTAATTTTTCATATAAACTAAGGCATTTCTCCAAATAGCTGCGATCACCATCAAGATGTAAAACCCGTCCGGATAATTGAAAATACTCAAATTCCTGCCGATATCCTTGTGTGGCTTTAAATTCCTGTTCATGCATTAATAAATCTAAATCCTGACGGAATAATTCCAATGATTGATTTTCAAGTGAACGCACGGCTGTAAACCTTTTTTGTCGGTCCGTTTCACTAATGGGAAGAAGATCTTCGATCGGCGCATCTGCGATCAACCGATAATCCTCCCCCCGTAAAATAGCTATTTTTTTTCCTTTCACCTCAATAATTTCCGTCAGCCTAAATAAGACATCACAACGATAAGATAGACGGCCCACAATCATATTGACTTCTACCACAGTCGTCAACTCCAAAATTAAGCATTCGTTATCTATTAGGCTATGCATGGCGAGCATGCCCTGTGCATAGCACGAATCATGATTTGGGATTGAAAGACACCCATAAGCAATCACTTAATTTTCCAAATTCCTCAATCGAAAGAGTCTCACCACGTCTTTTAGGGTCAATATTTGTTTTATGTAAGACCTCAAGGATTAATTCCTTTTTTTCCTTTCCAAATCCATTGGACAAGTTATTTAAAAGCGTTTTCCGTCTCTGTGCAAAGGATTTACGGATAATGTCAAAAAAGAATACCTCATTTAAAACTTGAACAACTGGCCGCTCTCTCGTTCGTAAACGAATAACAGCAGAATCAACATTCGGTTGGGGCATGAACACTGTTTTGGGGACAATCATCACTGTTTCAGGTATTGTATAATATTGGATCGCAATCGACAGAGAACCATATTCCTTTGTTCCGGGTCCTGCCGCAATCCGATCAGCCACTTCTTTTTGAAGCATGACAACCATGCCGCGTAAAGGAAGACGTTCTTCCAACAGCTTCATGATAATGGGCGTTGTCACATAATAAGGAAGATTGGCAACAACCATAATATCTTGTATATCATGAAGCTTTTCCGTTATAAGAGCTTTTAAATCGGCCTTTAATACATCTTGATGTAGAATCTCTACATTGGGATATGGAGACAAGGTATCTTCCAAAATAGGGAGAAGACGTCCATCTATTTCAAAGGCCAACACCTTTTGACAAGACTTGGCTAAATGCTCTGTCAATGCCCCGATCCCCGGACCAATTTCTATCGCTCCTGATGTCTTCGTTAAGCCTGCTGCATCCGTAATATTACGCAAAATATTGGGATCAATTAAAAAATTTTGACCTAAACTCTTTTTAAATAAAAAACCATACTTATTTAAAATTTCCTTCGTCCTTATCGGAGTAGCAATATCCTTTTGCATTATGTACACTCCTCTTGCAAAATCTTTTCTAGTGCTAATTCAAATTCCTGTTTGGAAATTTGGAACATCCTTAATCGTTTATGCAGTTGTTTTCCATTTGTATAGCCAATTTTTAATAATTGACCCATTCTTTCTCTTCGTTCTCTGGATTTCGGTTCACCAATTAAACCAGCATCGATTAAATCATCTTTCGTAATGATCTCTGGATGCGACTCCAACATTGGCTGTGCCTCTTTTAATGCCTCTTGAATCACTTCGACAGAGGCATGCTCAACGCCAAGTCCCTTCCCATTATGGGCTATTGCCTTCTGTTTATCAATAAAGGCATGTTTACAGCCCGGCACCTGCTCAGAAATGATTTTTCTTATTTTCTCACCCGGATAATCAGGATCTGTGAGCACAATTACGCCTCTCACCTTTTGAGCATGCTTGATCTTTTCAATCGTCTCTTGGGAAACCGCAGATCCATTTGTTTCAATTGTATCCGCATCGACTGATTTATGAATGGCACGTGTATCATCTTTACCTTCCACAACAATAATTTCTTTTATTTTCATTTTTCCTCCAAAAAAGTGAAACATTTTTGATTTTCATACGTCTAATATAGTGAGATAGTTTTCCCCTATCTTCCTGACGATTATCTTTTGTATCATGCCAGTGGGACAAAAGGTAGTCGTCCTTTTTGAATACGCATTGTTCATAAATTATAACGTTCCTTTTAAGAAAAGCGCAAGCGCCCGTTTAGCGACGTACAAACTTTTTAGGGGCCTGACGAGATAAAGGAAACACGATGAACCCGAAGGGTGAATCGATGTTGACTTACGCAAGCAGGCACCGAAAGTTTGCTAGTCGCTGGGCGCTGGAGCTAGATCCAACATTAGCCAAAATTTATACTTTCCTATCCTGTAAGAAAAGCGCAAGGCGCCCGCCTATCGGCTGAAGCTAGATCCTAACACTAGCTTTTATCCGCTCCTATCTTGTAAAAAGAACAAAGAAAGAGCAGAGAATATCATCCTCTGCCCATTCCATTCACTATTTAATTCAAGACACGTACTTTTACATTTTTTCTTCCAAAACGATAAGCTTGGTCTTTGCTGGGTACAAATACGTCAATACGATTTCCTTTAATAGCTCCGCCTGTATCGCCAGCAACCGCATATCCATACCCTTCTACCCATACTTTTGATCCAAGGGGTATGACGTTTGGATCTACAGCAATAACCTTCGAGCCAGGATTTGCTTTTAAATTGATCCCCGTCGCTGTAACACCTGAGCAACCGTTACAACTAGCTGTATAAGCCGTAGCGCTCATCGTAATTTCGTTACCACCTTCTGGAGCTGAAGAGGACTCGCCGGAAGAGTTTGAACTTGAGTTTGAGCTTTTGCTTGCTGTTGTTGTTAGCGTCTTCCCACGCGATACTTGGGCAACCATCACTTTGGTTCCAACAGCAACCACTTTATCTTGACTATCATTAACCGTTTCTTCAGCAATAAGTTCACGGTCTACTTCTTTTCCATTTTCCTTTGTGACTTCATATTCTTTTTTCAGTAGGCCCTCTTTTCCTTCTTGAATGACTTTTTCAGTTCCTTTCATCATGCTGGAGTCCTTTTTCGTGACGAGGGCATAATCAATCGGTTCTTCCACTACATCGGTGACCTTTTCAACGCGAATCACTTTGACTGTTGCCTTTGGTTCCACGTCATCTTTCAGATTTGGTTCAACACGATCCAAATCACCTAGTTTAATATCTTGTTGTTTTAAAAAGTCAGCGACCGTAGTCGAAGTGGACCAAACCTTCTTTTCCTTCTCTCCATCTTGAAGGGTAAGGGGAAAAGCACGTTCAATATTTAATACTAAACGATCTTTTATCGCATCTTGCAATGAGAAATCAATTTTATCATAATCATTGATTTCAATTTCTTCTTCATCCAGAAAATCCTTTACAGTTTTAGCCGTTGTCCAGTGTACAGATTCCTCATCATCTATTTTTACAGCAACCTGCAGGGCCTTTTCCCAAACAATATTTAAGTGATTTTTTACAGCCGTATCAGGAGTATGAGATAGGTAATCTGTATCCTTCACCGGAATCTCCAGCTCGTTTAAGACATCCCCTACTGTGCTTGCATGAGTTTTCACTGTCATTTGTTCTCCGTCTATCGTAAGGGCCACCGTTTTCTTTGTCCCTTCATAGGTAAGTACACTCAAAGTAGCGGAAAAAACTATGAAACTAGCAACCATAACGCCTAATTTCTTTCGTGTCATTGATGAAAAAAACGATCTTTTTTCAGGTGTGGTGTTCATCAAAACACTCCTCCTTCTTCTTCGAGAATTTACACATAAAGAAATATGATTGTCAACCTCTTTCTCTGCCAAGGGTAAAACCTATTATGCATAGATAGATTTGAAAATGAAAGAGAAAGTTATCGACAATTTCCTTTATGGAAGAGGCAAAGTTTGTAGAATAAATGTTTTTTATGCGCCCGATTTACAGATAGACGACGTCCTCATGCCTTCACCGTTCTGGCCCGCGTCCTGCAGGCCTCTATTGTTTTTAGCATCAAATTTTATCATTCAATGCCGAATAATTTTTTGGCATTGGCGGTTGTTTGTTGAGCAACTTCTTGTAAACTTATGCCTTTTAACTCTGCAATTTGCTCTGCCACCAATTTTACATAGGCAGGCTCATTTCTTTTCCCTCTGTAAGGATGAGGGGCCAAATACGGGCAATCCGTTTCAACCAATAAACGATCCATTGGTACTTGAATGGCTACTTCTTTTGGTTTTTTGGCGTTTTTAAATGTGACAGGCCCACCGAGGGAAATATAAAAATTCATATCCAAACATTTTTTCGCAATTTCAGGGCTTCCACTAAAGCAATGCATAATTCCGCCCACTTGCTCTGCTTTTTCTTCTCTTAAAATGGTGACAACATCTTCAGTTGCCTCCCGATTATGAATGATAATCGGTAAGTTCACTTTTTTGGCCAACCTAATTTGCTTGCGAAATACTTCCTTTTGCACTTCTTTTGGTGATTTGTCCCAATGATAGTCCAAGCCCATTTCCCCAAGGGCTACAACCTTAGGATGTGTGGCAAGTTCTTCAAGCCAAGCAAGATCTTCATCTTGCATATCAATCGCATCAACAGGATGCCAACCAACGCTTGCATACGTATTATCATAAAAATCGACAATCTTTAGCGCCTTTTCTATCGTTGGGCGGTCAAATCCCACTACAACCATATACTGAACTCCAGCCGTTTTGGCTCGCTCCATCGTTGCTTCCAGATCTTCTCCAAATTGTTCATCGTTTACATGACAATGTGTATCAAATAACATGACTAAAACTCCTTTATAGAGTATACTCCAAAATTTCATAACATTTATCTCATGCAATTAACATTTACATTACAAAAAAAGAACATAGGGAGATAGAGCAAAAAAAGTAGCTTTTCGCCTATAACTCTCTATGTTATTGTGTTTCGGAAATTTCCCGTTCCAGAAAATATTACAATTAGTTTACAATTGCGCCATTTTCAAGGGACTGATCCACTGAGACAAGCGCCAATTTCCCATTTTTCTCCCCCGCTAAAATCATGCCTTGTGATAATTCCCCTCGCAATTTTACCGGTTTAAGGTTGGCCACTACAATCACCTTTTGTCCAACTAGATCTTCTGGTTGATAATGTTCGGCAATCCCTGAAACAACCTGACGAGTCTCGTATCCAAGGTTAAGCTGAAGTTTTAATAATTTATTTGCCTTTTTAACCGGTTCACAGGCAACCACTTCAGCCACTCTTAGTTCAATCTTTTTAAAATCATCGATGGTTACCTCAGGTAAGTGTGGTTCTTCTTTCTCTTGTTCCTTTTCATCCGTTGGGTCCGAATCTCCCTGCATCTTCGTTTTAATATAGCTAATTTCCTCTTCCATATCTAAGCGTGGAAAAATAGGCTCCCCTTTCTTTACAACCATTGTCCCTTCAGGTATTTGGCCAAATTCTGCCAAGCTGTCCCAAGAGGTGACAAGCTCGTCTGTCATATTTAACTGGCTAAATATTTTCTTAGGCGTTTGCGTTAAGAAAGGCTTCAGTAAAATTGCGACTCTTCTCAATGTATCGACTAAATGAACCATTACACTGGCTAATTCATTTCTTTTCTCTTCTGTTTTTGCAAGTAACCAAGGTTCTGTTTCATCTATATATTTATTGGTCCGACTAATTAATTGCCAGACAGCGGATAAGGCAATCGAAAATTCCATTTTTTCCATCGCTTCTTCATACTTTTGCACGGTTATTTCATTAACCGTTCGTAGACTGTCATCAAAAGGGGTAACAGAACCTTTATAACTAGGAATAACACCATCGAAATATTTATTAATCATTGCAATGGTTCGATTCAATAAATTACCAAGGTCATTTGCTAAATCAAAATTAATACGTTCCACAAAGCCTTCTGGTGTAAAAACGCCATCTGCACCAAAAGGAACTTCTCTTAATAAATAATAACGAAGAGCATCTAATCCATATCGATCAATTAATGTAACAGGATCTACGACATTTCCTTTGGATTTCGACATTTTTCCATCTTTCATCAAAAGCCAACCATGCGCAAAGACCTTCTTAGGCAATGGCAAATCAAGCGCCATCAACATAATCGGCCAATAAATTGTATGAAAACGAACAATTTCCTTTCCAACAAGATGAACATCTGCTGGCCAGTACTTCTGATATTTTAAGTCCTCATCTGTTCCATAACCAAGCGCAGTAATATAATTGGTCAGTGCATCAATCCAAACATAGATCACATGTTTCGGATCGCCCGGCACTTTGATACCCCAATCAAAGGTCGTCCGAGAAACAGCTAAATCTTCTAATCCTGGTTTAATGAAATTATTTATCATTTCGTTTTTTCGTGATTCAGGTTGGATAAAATGAGGTTTTTTTTCATAATACGCCAAAAGTCGATCCACATATTTGCTCATTTTAAAGAAATATGATTCTTCTTTTACCTTTTCAACTGGTCGTCCACAATCTGGGCAATTTCCATGATCCAATTGACGCTCTGTGAAAAAGGATTCACAAGGGGTACAATACCAACCTTCATACACATCAAGATAGATATCACCTTGGTCAAGTAATTGTTGAAAGATCTTTTCAACGACATTTTTATGACGTGTTTCGGTTGTACGAATAAAATCGTCAAAAGAAATATCAAGTTTTCCCCATAACTCCTTTATCCCTTTGACAATATCATCCACATATTCCTGTGGTGAAACGCCTATTTCCTTTGCTTTCCGCTGAATTTTTTGCCCATGTTCATCTGTCCCTGTTAAATACATTACATCATAACCACGAAGCCTTTTATAACGAGCCATTGCATCACCAGCCACAGTTGTGTATGCATGACCTATATGTAAATGACCACTTGGGTAATAAATAGGGGTGGTAATATAAAAAGTGTTTGCTCTTCCTTCCAATTCCGTCGCCTCCATCACTTTCCTAGCAAAATTCTACTTTGTTTCAAGGCTATCCTTTGCATCTTAACCTTTTCTATCTTCAAAATATACGTGAAAATGGCTTTTTCTGCAACTTTCGAAAATCCACCTCTTTCAATCATCCTATTTCCATTTGACTATTCGGAAGATAATTGGTATGATAAAAGTAACGTTTTTTACCTGTTGTTAAGTATAAAAGTCCTGATTTTAGTAAATTCATCTATAGCCTTTCAGGGGGAATGAAAATGAAATATACAGGTATTGTCAGAAAAGTGGATGAGCTTGGGCGTATCGTCATCCCAATTGAACTCCGCCGTAATTTAGATATTGATGTTAGAGACTCACTCGAAATCTATGTTGATCATGACCGTATTATCCTGAAAAAGTATAAACCAAGTATGTCCTGTGAAATAACAGGCACGGTTTCAGATGAAAATAAAACCTTTGCAGGTGGAAAACTCGTTCTTAGCCCTGAAGGAGCAAAATTACTGATAGAGGAACTCGAAAATGCTTTCAAGAAATAACTTAATCCTAGATAGATAACGACACCACCAAAATAGGCGGTGTCGTTTTTTTATGGAGAAAAAATGGTTCGTCTTTACCTACGTAAGTCCTGTATCACTCTTCCCCAAACACTTCTGTCCATTCCTTACGATGTGAAAGCATATTTCTCGCAAGTTGCTTCGCACCTTCTAGACTATGGCTTGCTGCCCAGCCACATTGGACTTCATTGCATGCTGGTACTTCTGTAGCTTCTAATACATCTTTTAGAGTGTTTTCAACAAGCTGTAAAACCTCTTCATATTGATCATGATTCACCAGTGATAAATAAAATCCCGTTTGGCAACCCATTGGACTAACATCCACGATTTGATCAGAATGATTGCGGCTAAATTCTGCCATCATATGTTCTAACGAATGAAGTGCTGGCATTTCCATATGCTCCTTATTAGGCTGACAAAAGCGGAGATCATATTTATGAATTACGTCCCCATTCGCTCCTTCAACGATTCCTGCCAATCGGATATAAGGTGCCTTCACTTTTGTATGATCCAAATTAAAACTTTCGACATTCATTTTCTTCTCACTCATCTTTTTTCCTCTCCCTTACTTTGATTCCTCAATATGATAAGCTTGGTATACTTCTCGCTTAGCCATTTGGCGATCCTTGGCCGTTTGCTTAATCGCTTCTTTTGAGGATAAGCCTTTTTCGTCTATATAATATTGTACATGACTTTTCATATCGATTGTACCCCACCAAGACTCTTCCATCTCTTCTGGCTGTTCCAGACCTGGTTCTAAAATCAAACAAAATTCCCCACGAATTTCCCCTTGTTCCGCCCAATCAATTGCTTCATCCAATGTCCCCCTTAAGAATTCCTCGAATTTTTTCGTTAACTCTCGACATAAAACAAGATGACGATTTCCAAAGGATTCTTTCATATATTTCAATGTTTCTTTTAATCGATGGGGCGCTTCATAAAAAATAATCGCCCCAGTTTGTTTTTCCAACCGTTCCAATTCTGCCTTTTTTTCCCTTTTCCCCCTTGGCAAAAACCCATAGAAATAAAAAGGCTGAGGTTTGATTCCTGAAGCAATGAGAGCAGTAATTGCTGCATTCGCACCAGGCAACGGAACAACAGATATATGAGCCTCTACAGCTTGATACACGAGCTCATATCCGGGGTCAGAGATACAAGGGGTGCCTGCATCACTTACTAAAGCGATATTTTGCCCAGCTTCCAGCTTCTTCAATAATTCTTTTCCACTTGCTTCCTTATTATGTTCATGATAGCTAACCAATCCAGTAGATATATCATAATAATGGCATAATTTTTTCGTATTACGTGTATCTTCAGCCGCGATCACATCCACTTCTTTTAAAATTCGAACGGCTCGAAAAGTCATATCTTCTAAATTTCCAATTGGTGTGGGGACTAAATACAAAGTTCCCTTATTTGTTCCTTTTGAAAAACTCTTCTGAGCTTGCACTCCCTTCACCATCCATTTCCGTTAAAAACTCTTCCTTTTCCTGGCGTGTTAGCTGCTTAAAAGCATATTCTGCACGCATGGCTGCGCTTTTTTGACCATATTTGGCGGTATAAATCATTTTAACAGGCCTTCTCGCTCTTGTGTATTTCGCACCTTTCCCACTATTATGTTGCTCGAGCCTTCGTTCAATATCAATCGTATATCCACCGTAATAGGAACCATCTCGACATTCCAATACATAAAAGTAGTGATTATTTTCCACTTCCATATAACAAATCTCTCACTTCTTCGGTATATTCATTTTGGTGATCATAGACAAAAAGCGGGGGCAGAACTTTGAGTCCAGGACGGCTATCTTTGATCCCTTCCACTAAGATGGTGTTCGCTTCTTTTCCTTCTTTAGGGTAAACAAATCGCAGTCTTTTGGGTTCAAGGCGATAGCTTCTCATATAAGTAATTAAATCCATTAATCTTTCCGGACGATGAACAAAGGAAGCTTTTCCACCTTGTTTAAGGAGCTGGCTACTACATTTTACGACATCCTCTAAAGTACAATAAATTTCATGGCGTGCAATGGCTAAATGTTCGTTTTGATTTCGTATTTCTGGTGATTGTGATGGAAAATAAGGAGGATTACAAGTAACTAGGTCAAATTGGTTAAAACCTAAGAACGTAGGCATCGCCTTTAAATCACCATGTATCATGTGAATTTTGGAATCCAATTGATTATAGGAAATACTTCTTTTTGCCATATCATATAAACGTTCTTGAATCTCAACGCCCGTAATTGCCGCTTTTGTCCGGTTGCTGAGTAATAGAGGAACCACCCCGTTTCCACTACACAGGTCGATAATTTTCCCCTTTTGAATCGGCAAATAAGTAAAGCGAGAAAGTAAAACTGCATCAAGTGAAAAGGCAAACACAGAAGGACTTTGAATAATTCGTAAATCCTCTGCCAGTAAATAATCTAAGCGTTCATCTTGTAATAATTCAACCATTGTTGTTTTCCCCTACTTCCTAATAAGCTTACTAGCTTATCCCCCTTATCAAAGAGCCCTCCCCATAAAGGAGAGGGCTTGGACATGTATGTGGCCTATTATTTTTTATTTAGGAAAGATAAGCAAAATAAACAATCTTCATCCCGACGGGGACTACCGAAGTGAATATTGCAAATATGGAAGCCTTCTTGATAGATTCTGGCGAGGTTATCATATCCTTCACCGATTTCAGATATTTTATCATAGACCGTTTTTCCCGGATTATCCTCACGTTCTCTAGGGCTAGAAGATTTTGGGGGCTCCCCTTCCATAGCTTTTCGCAAATGATCATTCTCTATTTTTAAGGCATGGTTTTCTTCAATTAAATGGGCTAAATATTGTTTAAGTTCCCCTAATTGTTGGTATAACTCCCCAATCTGCATTTCCATGCTACTGACAGAGTCAAATAACTCCTTTTTATCCATACACTTTTTCACCCCATTATTCCGTGGCCGGGATAGATGATGAGCCCTTCTTAATTTCTTCCAAAGAATACTCCAATTTTCGTTCCTGTCCAAACAAATCTATTTGAATTAAACGTTCTAAAATATTTAATCCTGTTACTTTGCCAGGCCCATCTGGAGTTTTGATGGTTTCACCGATATCAGGCAATTCAGCTTTTGCAACTTCATATTCATCATTTTCATATTTTAGACAACACATCAATCTTCCGCAAAGTCCAGATATTTTCGATGGATTTAAAGAAAGATTTTGATCTTTGGCCATTTTTATGGAGACTGGCTCAAAATCCCCTAAAAAAGTCGAACAACAAAGCATACGGCCACATGGACCAATTCCACCTAACATTTTCGCTTCATCTCTGACCCCAATTTGTCTGAGTTCTATTCTCGTTTTAAAAATAGCAGCCAAATCTTTTACCAAATCGCGGAAATCAATTCTACCGTCTGCCGTAAAATAAAAGATTACTTTATTGCGGTCAAACGTAAATTCAACATCCACCAACTTCATGGCTAAACGATGTTCCGCAATTTTCTCATTGCAAATATGATGGGCCGTTTCAGCTTCCAGCCTATTTTCTTCCACACTCATCTGATCTTTTTGATCAGCAAGTCGAATCACCTTTTTTAAAGGCAAGACAACATCATGTTCACTTACTTGTCTTTGGTCTGTTACAACTTTACCATATTCGACTCCTCGAGTTGTCTCGACAATTACATAGTCATTCTTGGCAATCGATAACTCTCCTGGATCGAAATAATATATTTTACCGGCCTTTTTAAACCGGACACCAATCACATTATACAAAAGAAGCTCCCTCCTGCAATTTTAACATCAACTGTTCCATTAACAGTTGAGGATTAATGTTTGCATGTAGCATTTGTTTGGCTTCCAATATTGCCGTCATTTGTTCTGACAGTCTCCCTGCAGAAATTCGGAAAGCATCTGCTTCAAACTTCTTCCGTTGGTCAGGATAAATGAGTTGCTCTTCTTTCCCCAATTGTATATAAAGTATATCCTTATAGATAAATAATAATAGATCCAGCCCTATTTCCATTTGCGCTCTTTCTTTAAAATGACCGTTCCATTCACTTTGTAATGCAGTCATCGCATACAATGGACTTTGCTTTAGGACTTCATATAATTTTAACACTATATTTCGTGCTCGTGCAAACCAATCATCCTGTTCTAAATGAAGCGCTTCCTGTATTTGATTGGTCACCGCCGATAATAATGGTGCTTTTGTTGGATGAATCCCCATCTCTATTAGCTTTTCGGTCATCACTTTAGTGGGAAGAGATTTAAATGAAACTATTTGGCAACGAGAAATAATCGTCGGCAAAATACGCTGTGGCTGTTCTGTTAAGAGAATCGCCGTTGTTTGTAAGTGGGGCTCTTCTAAAAATTTCAATAAACTATTAGCTGCAGAAATCGTCATTTTTTCCGCATCCACGATGATATAAAACTTCTTTTTTGATTCTAATCCGGTTTTATTAAATTCCGCTCGCAATGAACGAATTTGATCGATCTTGATCGATAGACCTTCCGGTTCAACGATATGAACATCGGGATGATTCCCATTCTTAATTCTTTTACAATTCGAGCACTGTTCACACGGAACCCCATGGTTTTGAATGTCAGAACAGAAAAGGCTTTGAGCGACCAACATACTTGCTGCCCGCTTACCTGTTCCATGTTCCCCCTCAAATAAATAAGCATGGGCGACACGATTTTTCTGGATACTGCTTGTTAATACCTTTGCAGCCAAAGGCTGTGCTTGTTCAAATTCTGGCCAGTTCATTTCAACCACTCACTTGCATAAAATGATCGTTCATTATTTATTTTTCAAAGTATATTCACGATGACCTTCCTTGTCCACTAAAAGAAAAGTCAGGAACGGCGTTACGATTGTCGTCACAACTTAGCCGTTCATCCGCTCTCGGGGCTTTTGCCTTTCTTTGTCCAGCTACAGCGCCCAGCGACTAGCAAACTTTCGGTTTCTTCCTACGATAAGGAAACATCGGTTCGTCCTTCGTCCTCACCGTGTTTCCTTTATCTCGTCAGAACCCTAAAAAGTTTGTACGTCGCTAAACAGGCGCTTTTGCTTTTCTTTGTCCAGCTCCGGGCGGTAGGGGCTCGAGGTCAAATAACCCTGAACCGATGAAGGGAAAATTCGCCCTTCTTCGGTTCAGGAACATTTGCTTGTCGCCCCTAAACAACCGCCCTCCGCTTTTCTTTAAAACTGATGGAATTGGTCTATTGGTAGGACAAATACGGTGGCTCCACCAACTGAGACTTCTACTGGATAAGGGATATAGGAATCCGCGTTTCCTCCCATTGGTGAAATAGGAGCCATTAACTGATCACGAGATTTACAGTTATCCCGAATAATTTGTAAACATTTATTAACTCTCACATCTTCTACACCAATCATGAATGTTGTGTTACCCGATTTTAAAAAGCCGCCTGTTGTTGCCAATTTTGTCGATCTAAAATTATTATCTACTAAAGCACGCATTAATCGATTGCTATCCTGGTCTTGTACAACAGCCATTATCAGTTTCATCGGCATGCACCCCTTCATTCATTATTATACTGATATTTTCCTATCCTTATTATATCACTATCATCTTAGGTTATAAAAATATTTTAAAGAATAATTTGAAAATAGTTACTCATTCCGATCAATACGTTTATTTATGATCTCCATTGTATTGGAGAACACTCGATTTATCGGTAGAGACGCATCTATTTCCATTATTCTATCGGGGAATCTTTCTACTAGTTGTTTATATCCTTGCCTGACCTTTCGATGAAAATCCAATTGTTCTAAATCAAGACGGTTCACTTCCCGCTTTTGATTGGTTTCAATTCTTTTCAAACCTTGCTCAGGTTCTATATCGAAATAGATGGTTTGATCTGGCATTACTTCCTGAATGGCAAACTGATTAATGGAAAATACTTCTTCCAATCCTAAACCTCTTGCATACCCTTGATAAGCAAGGGAGCTATCAATAAATCGATCGCATAACACGATCGCTCCACGGCGAATCCCTGGAATGACTTTCTCTACTAAATGTTGTCTCCTTGCTGCTGCATATAATAAAGCCTCTGTTCTGGCGTCCATTGTCAGATTTTCTGGATTCAAAATAATACGGCGAATCTGTTCAGAGATCGGAATCCCGCCAGGTTCTCTCGTCAAAATAACATCCATTCCCCTTGATTCTAATTCCTGTGCTACTTTTTTGATGATCGTTGTTTTGCCAGCCCCTTCAGGACCCTCTATTGTGATAAATACCCCTTGCATAGTAACCTCCAAAAAGCTGTTTTCTACAGTCAGTATACCATTGTCTGCTCCTTTTTTACATTTTCACCTGATGACGGTTTTTAAAATCGTAAAATGGGGAGCTCTTCTATTCCACGTTGGGCGATTGAAGCATCTAAAAGCGACTTTCGACCATTTAACCTTAACTTCGGACCAATAAACGCTGAGTTTGGACCAATTAGCATTGACTTTCGACCATTTAACGCTCAGTTTGGACCAATTAGAGGCAGACTTTGCACTATTAACAGTAAATTCGAGCATTGTATGCGAATTTTAACGCGACTAGCACAACCTTTATCAAAAATCAAACTAATTTTACATAGAAAAAACAGCTAGCTTTCCTTGTTTAAGGTTTTCCGTTCCTCCTTGAAATCTTGCACCTATCTTTATAAGCTGCTTTAATTGTTGCACATGTGTGATCGTTATTTTTTCTCCTGCTAAAATCAAAGGAATTCCCGGAGGATAAGGAGTAATCATCTGAGAGGCGACCTTCCCTACGGATTCATCCATATCCACCCATTGATCATCCAAATCTTCCATTTTTTTATAGGAAAGCGCTAATGTTGTGATAGCGATGCTTTCTTGTGATATTATATTTTGCATGGGCTGATTTCGTGCCTGACCACCCGCCCAAGACAAAGATTGTAATTGTCGAAAAGCCTGATCATAAGGATAAACCATTCCGCTTTTTACTAAAGGAAAAATGAGCAAAATCTGTCTAGGATCGGCTAGTTCAGGATAAACCCCAGCTTGTTCAAATTTGGCTTGCAGTTCATATCCGGATAAGGAAGAATGACGAACCGTGATTTTAAGAGGATCTTTACTTCGGATTACTTGAATATTTGGAAGTTGCTTTACTTTTTCGATAAATTCCTGACTTTGCCGAAGCGAGAATGTCAAATCTTCCGTCGAAACATGCGCCAGATAATGACGCGCTAAATCTAAGGATGCCATAATCAGATAGGAAGGACTGCTAGATTGAAGCGTCTTTAAGTACTTCTCTACTTTTTTCAGAGGGACACGATCACTATTGATATGTAAATAAGAACCCATTGTCAAAGCTGGTAGAGTTTTATGAGCGGATTGAGTCACAATATCTGCGCCCAATTGAAGCGCTGATTGGGGAAAGGGATGGCCTAAAGCAAAATGGGCACCATGCGCTTCATCAACCAAAACAAGAGAATGATGTTGATGAACCACATCAATAATCGCCTGAAAATCATACGTTTGTCCATAATAATCCGGATACGTAAAAATACAGGCACGAATAGTAGGATATTGCTGAAATGCCTTTTCTACCATCTGCAGCTTGATCTCTGTTGCCCCATTCTCCCTAATGTCCGGCGCAATAAAGATCGGATCTAGCTTCGCCATTATCAAACCATGTAAAATCGATTGATGACAATTACGCTGCACTAAAACAAGATCCCCTTCTTGGCAACAAGCTAGAATCATAGCCAGGTTCCCTACGGTTGTTCCATTGACAAGAAAGTAACTTTTTTTCGTTTGATAAAAATCAGCTAGTAATCTTTGAGCCTCCGCAATCACCTCTTGTGGATCATGTAAATCATCTAATCCCGTTAATTCGGTCAGATCCAACTGCGCTAATTGTGCATACGCGGGATCCATTCCTTCATATAAAAATCCATTTTTATGTCCAGGAACATGGAAGGAAATCGGGTTTGTTTTTTTATGTTGAATTAAACGCTCATACATTGGCATCTGATCTTGATCCACTTGTGACACCTCACTTTTATTTTCCCTCATTATACTATGCTTAATCATCAAAAAACCAGGCTTCCTCGTTTTGGCCTGGTTTATGAATAAATCTTATTTTCTTTGATGACTTTTAATTGTTTAATATAAAAATGATACGCTGGGTCCTGGGTACTTGTTGTCACCATTGCTTTCTCACAATCTGTACAAATAAACGATGTATATAAATGAATACCATGCTTCTGAGGTTTTTCACAAACAATACACTTTTCCATTTCTCCACCTCCGTAGCGTTTAGTTTGACCACTTTTTCTTATTTGTATACACAATTTCTAACATTAATCCAATTACAATTATTAATATGCGATAAGGACATTTCGTGTGTCTGTACATCGGTAAATAAATCAGGAATATTCTTACGAGAAGCAGGATAAGCATTAGAGCTGGAGATCACCTCACTTGAAAAAAACGGAGGATATTTTAACGAAACGTATAAAAAAAATCCGCTCCCATGAACGGATTTTTTAGAAGATCCATAGCTGAATAATGGCTAAGGCGGCAACTCCCGGTAAACCTAGAAAGCCGGAAATGGCCGATGTGATGAGATTAATGGGAACAGCTAATCCAAATTGATTACCAATGGCGTTAAGGAAAAATAAAAATAAGGCGCCTATGAGAAGTTTCATAAACGACAGGCCGATCCAACGGAATACTTTCGTCGATAAACCTGCCACTAAAAGAAGAAGTAGCAATCCACAAATAATGGCTATGATGATGAACGGACTCATTTTTTCCCTCCTGAAACGAAATCTTTCCACTATTATATGAAAGGATTGTCCAAAAAGAACGGTAATCTGGATGTGCCGCTATCTTATAGAAATCTTCCTTTTTTTCGCCTCTTGAAATAGAAAGAAATATTTCGATTTTGCTAGAAGGGCTAAGCGATGGAGTTCTTCATCATACCCATAGCTCATATCCTCCAATTGTGAAAAATACAGCCAATCTTTTTTTGTACTTTGCATTAATTCTATAAGTCTTTGATTATATTCTTCTCGCAACTTCTCTTTTTGAAACATTTAATGCCACCTCTAAGAATGAGTCCTTCACACTGCTTTTATTTATACATGCGTTATCTCATCAATGTTATCAAAAGTCCGATCGGGAAAAAAATCATACCTCTCTACGACCTTCTAATGCTTTTGATAAGGTTACTTCATCCGCATATTCTAAATCTCCACCAACTGGTAGTCCATGAGCGATTCTTGTCACCGTTATTCCCGATGGTTTAAGCAATCGGGAAATATACATGGCGGTTGCTTCCCCTTCAATATTTGGATTTGTCGCTAGGATCACCTCTTGAACCGTTTCATCCTGAAGTCTCTTTAGCAAATCTGGGATGTTAATATCCTCAGGACCAATCCCCTCCATAGGAGAGATGGAACCATGGAGAACATGATAGAGGCCGTGATATTCCTTCATTTTTTCCATCGCAATCACGTCTTTAGATTCCTGCACAACACAAATCACACTACGGTCACGCTTTTGATCCTTGCAAATATAGCAAGGATCTTGGTCTGTAATATGGCCACAGACAGAACAAAAGCCGAGATCTCGTTTTGCATTTACAAGGGCCTTCGCAAAGTCTAGAACCGTATCTTCCTTCATATCAAGAACGAAAAATGCCAGGCGGGCTGCAGTTTTTGGCCCAATTCCCGGCAGTTTCATAAAGCTGTCAATCAGCTTGGATATTGGTTCGGGATAATGCATAGCTGTATAACCTCCTAGAATCCAGGAAGGTTGATTCCTTTAGTAAATTGCCCCATCGTTTGATTGGTTAATTCATCTGCTTGTTTCATTGCTTCATTGACCGCAGCCAAAACAAGATCTTGAAGCATTTCAATATCCTCCGGATCAACAACTTCTTCCTTTATATTTACTTCAAGTACTTCTTTATGTCCTGAAACCACTACGGTAACCATTCCGCCTCCAGCAGATCCCTCAATGCGCTCTTCACCAAGTTCCTCTTGAGCTTGAGCCATTTTCTTTTGCATTTTTTGCATTTGTTTCATCATACCTTGCATATTTCCCATTCCACGCATAACGTTCCATTCCCTTCCCATTAATTTTTTATTTCAATTAACTCTTCCCCAACTAATTTCACGGCTTCCTGAATGAGGGGATCAGGAGCTTCCTCTTCTCCCTGGTCTTGTTCATGTCCCTGATTTTGCAGAAAGTCTTTACGAATTTCCAACCATTGAGCTTCAGGAACACCAATAAATTGAAGTCTTTTTCCTGTCAATTCTTCCACTAGACCTGCTGTCACTTCTAAAAACTTGGCATTTTCCATCGCCATTTTACAATGAATCTCATATTTAAATTTTATTACAAAGGCGGTCGAAGAGGCGGCAGCAGGCTCTGCATCCATTAAAAGAGCTGCCTGAGAACGCATTTGTCGCTGATTGAGTTGCTCCAGGAGGTTTCCCCATTTGCTCTTAATGATATTTAAATCATCCCGTGTTGCGCTACTCAATATCTCTCGGATTTTCCCTGTATTGGCTTGAAAACCTTTATTTGTGCGAGTGGGCTTTTTCGTCGGTTGTGGCTGAGCTTGTTCTTCGGTGACCGGTCGATTCACTTTTAAATCTTCCAGCTGCTTTTCAAGACTGTTGATCTTAACCAGCAATTCTTGAATGCCATCCACATTATTTATATTGTTCTGTGTTTGAGTTTGACAAAGCTTTACAAGACATACCTCTAGATAGATCTTTGCATGATTAGAAAATTTCATATCTTGCTGCGTTTTATTTAAGACATCCATGTATTCATAAATTTGCTCTGGCTGTATGGTCTGTACAAGCTCCACAAACTCATCATCAAGCATTGCTCTTTCTAATGACTCCTCTAGATTGGGAGCTGTCTGATAGAGCAAAAGATCTCGGAAATATAAAATAAGATCTTCGACAAACCGGGCGGGATCCTTTCCTTTAAGCGTTAATTCTTCTAAAATCGTCAATGCTTCAGAAATATTCTTTCCCTGAATAGCATGAACAAGTTTATTTAAATAATTTTGAGAGACAGACCCTGTCACGGTTAAAGCGTCCTCGATTGTGACCAGATCCGTACTAAAAGAAATAGCTTGATCAAGTAAACTCAGAGCATCGCGCATACCGCCACTAGCCGCTTGGGCAATCACATGTAAGGCCTTTTCTTCATACTTTAATCCCGTTTCTGAAGCGATATGAACCATTCTATTCACTAAATCTTGTGCGGTTATTCTCTTAAAATCAAATCGTTGACAGCGAGAAATAATCGTTAATGGAATTTTATGCGGCTCCGTAGTGGCAAGAATAAAGATTACATGTTTAGGCGGTTCTTCTAGCGTTTTTAATAAAGCATTAAAGGCGCCAATAGAAAGCATATGCACTTCATCAATAATATATACTTTATAGGGTACGGAATTAGGGGCATATTTCACCTTATCGCGAATATCGCGGATTTCCTCCACCCCATTATTCGATGCGGCATCAATTTCAATGACATCTTGTATCGATCCATCTGTAATTCCTAAGCATGATGGGCATTCATTACATGGTTCCGCTACCGGCATCTTTTGACAGTTTACCGCCTTTGCCAAAATTTTCGCAGCACTTGTTTTTCCTGTACCCCGTGGCCCCGAAAATAAATAAGCATGGCTTGTTTTTTGCTGGAGAAGAGCATTTTGCAAGGTTTTCGTCACATGTTCCTGCCCCACTACATCCACAAATGTCTGCGGCCGCCAAACACGATATAACGCTTGATACATTCCTGCTCTCTCCTTTCTTCATTGCTTTATGATGAAACGCATTCGTTCTTATATTATACCTTTTTAAGACAGGTTTGACAAAATGAGAAGCCAATGTTTGTAATTATTTTTTTAAAATGCTCCCGAGCCTCCGCCACCTCCACCAATACCACCAGCGGAACCACCGGTAGTCCCTTCAGTAGAGCTTTGGCTATAGGTCGAATATTTTTTATCAGCCTGATCAAATCCACCATAGAGAATGGGGACGCTAAAAAGAGTATACATCATAAAGGAAGGATCGATACTTTCTATTTCCTTCTGCCATTGTTGTGGTTCTTTTGTTTTCGCAAATTTCGCATTCGCTCCCAAAACAGCCATTCTCATGCGAGCATCCTCAGATGTTTTTTGCCAATCCGTACTTTTTATCTGGTTAAGATTTTTTAAAAATCGCGTCCATTCCTCCTTTATATACAATCCTTTCGAAGAAAGCGGTCTGTAAAAGCAAGCAATACCAGCCGCAACGATCAATAAGCCAAGGGAGGTGAGGAACATTGGAATCCCTTCATAATAAATAGAGGCAATCCCCATTCCCAATAACAAGAGACTTATGAATCCAAACGTCATCCGAAACCCGGTCTTCCTTTCTCTTACACCCGCTTCTTTCATTTCGTCTTTAATGGCCTGTTTCCATTCTGTAAGTCGCGTATGATAGTTCGTCAGATTTTTTTCCTTTTTTATAAAAGTATCTAAATCCTCTGCTTTAAAATAACCATCATGCCCCACTTCATCAAACAACCATTTTAACAGAATCCCTTCATGTTTATATTGGACCTGGGAATGAATTCGCCTAAATTCATCTTCCGATCGTTGTTCAACGATCCCTTTCCGAACTAAATCTAATAGACCCGCCGGGACATGAATGGCCTCAACACCTAATGTATAATAAATCGTCGCAGGCATACTCATTTTCTCATCAGGTATAAGTGTATGGTCCCTTTTTAGTTCCGCATTCACTAAGCTGTATTTTCTTTTCTTACTAATATGTTCCCATCCAAGTAAAACCATAAATAGAAGGAGGAAAAACGGAATAAGGGTTTTCGAAAGAGAAGAAAATTTTGCTTTATTTTCAGCAAAGACCTGTGCCTTTTTTTCCAAATCCAGCTTTGCTTGTATTAATTCATTCTTGATGTATCCACTAGAGGTACTAGACATCGCAGGAAAAAGCGTGGAAGGATAAGCGACCCGAATATCTCCATTTTCTCCAGCAGGCACCATTCCTAAAGCGAATTCAACGATTCCCTCTTTGCCAATCGCTTGTTTGTTAAAAGCTTGGTCATATCCAAAGGCGATCACATCATCGGTTGCTTTCGGTGGGTGAATCATGATTTGCATATTTCCATAATCGGCTTCATTCCGCTGATCGAAAAAAGGCCAGTAAAATTCGGTCATATCTTCATATTTTTCCATGCCATTTTCAATCCGATAGTCTAATACAATTTCGATCGTTTCATTTTTCCCTTTTCGATGAATTTTATATAGATGATCCTCTTTTTCCACTTTTAGCGTTTTTTCGCCCTCATTCGCCGAAAAATTCGTTATTTCCGCATCTTTTTTCGGGAATATTTCCCGGGTAATTCCGTTAAATTTACTATCAAATTGGTAGGTATGCTTTTCCTGTACATGCACATCACCATTTTCCTGCAAAAAGGCATCTATTTTTACATTTGGAATGGAAAAATCTACCGCTCCTACTTTTATAGGTAACAAAATAATAAAAAAAGCAACTATTAAAGAAATAATCTTTCGATTCATTCCGTTCCCCCTAGCTAAATTTGGTTCGAAAATCATTCTGCTTCTTTTTAATACGAGAAAAAGGGTGAAAAAGTTTCATTTGGAGAACAATTATATTTACATATCCCTCTATATCAATCAAAAGCGGTAGAAAACAAAAAATCCACTCACCTATAAAAAGATGAATGGATTATGATTTGATCGAAATGGAAACCGCACACCTTCCTTCGACTGTGTACCATAAGCGTTACCCAAGCAGTTAGCTCGACCCAGGCAACCCCGCGGCACATGAGAGCTTCCACTTAATGCTGCTTCCTTCCGGACCTGACATGGTTCATGGATTCTCATTGCGCGGGACCCAAGTGTCCACACCACTTACTTGAGGCAGACCCTACAGTACAGCAGCCTCAAGAAGGAATTCAACCCCGCTAGAGCGGATTGCGGGTTACAAGGCTCCGCTACGTCCCCGTCTAGTGCGATATGATTAAGTATACTATCTTTTCGTTCATTAATCAATGGCAAGGTTTTTCCAATTTATCAGAATTTGAGAAGCCTGTTTCGATAAGGGTAGAATCCTTCTTAATGCCGCCTAAATCAATTCCCATATAGTTTCATTATTTTCCTTCATTTCCCAATTTCTGCTTTTGTCTTTCTGCTTTCCTTCGCTTCCGAACCTTTTGGAAAAAGTCGCTGAGAAGCTTGCCACACGGCTCTGCCAACACACCTGATTCAATTTCACATTGATGATTAAACCGTTCATCCTGAAGTAAATTCATCAGTGTTCCGGCACATCCAGCCTTAGGATCTGTCGCACCATAGACAACCTTCTTGATTCGTGATAAAAGAATCGCTCCACTGCACATCGGACAAGGTTCTAAGGTGACATATAGTTCAGCTTCTTCCAATCGCCATGTCCCCAACATTTTACAAGCCTGCTCAATCGCTAATAGCTCTGCATGTGCGACTGCATTTTGCGCGGTTTCCCTTAGATTATGAGCTTTGGCAATCACTTTATTTTCCAAAACGATGACAGCACCGATTGGAACTTCATCGATAGTTCGGGCCTTTTCTGCCTCTTCAATTGCTTGCCACATATAAGTTTCATTTCGATTATCCATGAAATTGCCCTTCTTTCACGTCTATTGATGATTTCCCTTACATAGAATAGTACAACATTAGGCCTGCTGGACACAGGTCACAAAGGTGTTGCGACGTACAGGAAGTACTAGTGCAGCTGAAGCGACAGGATGCCGCGCTTATAGCCTGCCAACAGGATGTTGCGATTTTTGCCTTTGATCCTTATTTATAGGAGGACTTATTGTGCAAATTCATGTTGTAGAGGCGAATCAAACCTTAACTTCTATTGCGTCACGCTACGATGTTAATCCGAATACCATTGCTGAAGCAAATGAACTGCCTAATCCTAATCAATTGGTCGTTGGTCAGGCATTAGTTATTCCGATTTACGGCGAATTTTATTGGGTTCAAAGCGGGGATAGTCTTTATTCGATCGGACAAAGATTTGGTATCTCTTATCAGGAACTTGCGAGAATAAATCGTATACCCATTAACCTACCGCTTCGTATAGGGTTGCGGTTATACATTCCACAACGACCAAAGACGAACCGTGAATTTAATGCCTATGTCGAGCCAACTGGAGGAACCGTATCAGAAGCCTTAGAAAATAGCGCTAGAAGAGCCGCTCCTTATTTAACCTATTTATCCCCTTTTGCTTATTTAGCAAATGCAGATGGATCTTTAACAGCCCCGCCGCTGAACCAATTCCCAGCGATTGCCGAAGCCAATCGGAATACCTTGGTGATGGTGATTGCGAATCAGGCAGGCGGCCAATTTAGCTCTGAACTTGCTCACACACTTTTAACAAATCAGCAAGTCCGCCAAACCTTCTTAAATAATATTGTCCAAGAAGCAAAGCGGGTTGGCTTTTGGGATGTTCATTTCGATCTGGAACGGCTTTTTCCACGAGATCGAGAAGCGTATAATCAATTTTTGCGTATCGCCCGTGATCGTCTTCATCAAGAAGGACTGATGATTTCTACCGCACTTGCCCCCAAAACAAGTGCCACACAGCAAGGGGAATGGTATGAGGCCCATGATTATGCGGCCCATGGAGAAATTGTAGATTATGTCGTGATTATGACCTATGAATGGGGATATAGCGGAGGCCCTGCCATGGCCGTCTCACCAATTAATTCTGTCCGAGATGTTTTGGAATATGCGATAACAGAAATTCCCGCCAATAAGATATTTATGGGACAAAACTTATATGGATATGACTGGACACTTCCATTTGTCCAAGGAACCACCGCCAGAGCCATCAGTCCTCAACAAGCCATCCGGATTGCAGCTGATCAAGGAGTGGCGATTGAATATGACGAAACAGCCCAAGCTCCTTTCTATCGCTATACGGCTAACGATGGGAGAAGGCATGAAGTCTGGTTTGAAGATGCACGCTCCATTCAAGCAAAATTTGATTTAGTAAAAGAATTAGGACTTCGAGGCGTCAGCTATTGGAAGCTCGGCCTTTCCTTCCCACAAAACTGGCTGCTGATCACAGATAATTTTGATATTGCGAAGAGATAGTAAGAAAAGCGCAAGGCGCCCGCCTATCGGCGACAAGCAAATGTTCTGAGACAAGAAAAGTCCGGTCTTGACTTTTATTGTCTCAGGTTATTTGACCTCGAGCCGATGGCGCCTGGAGCTAGATCCAAACATTAGCCAATTTTTATACTTTCCTATCCCGCAAGAAAAGCGCAAGCGCCCGTTTAGCGACGTACAAACTTTTTAGGGGCCTGACGAGATAAAGGAAACACGATGAACCCGAAGGGTGAATCGATGTTGACTTACGCAAGCAGGCACCGAAAGTTTGCTAGTCGCTGGGCGCTGGAGCTAGATCCAACATTAGCCAAAATTTATACTTTCCTATCCTATAACAAAAGCGCAAGCGCCTTGGTCAGCCTCGACAAGCAAATGTTCTGAAACCTAAGAAGGGCGGTTTTCCCTTCATAGGTTTCAAGTTATTTGACCTCGAGGGGCTAGGCGCTGGAGCTGGATGTCGACCACGACATCAGGTAAGTTATCCACAAGCCAAGAATTTTATAATTTCCTAGACGAAAATAAAAATTAAAGGTTTAGAACCCGAAGAAGCCCTTAAATCTTCCTTCGGGTTCTATGTTTATCCAATCACTTCTTTATTCCTAAAGTAGGGACGTAACACTTCTGGGATGGTTACAGTGCCATCATCTTGCTGATAATTTTCTAAGATCGCGGCCACTGTTCGGCCAATTGCCAGTCCTGACCCATTCAAGGTATGCACATGTTGTGGTTTCGCTCCTGGCTCAGACCGAAAGCGAATGTTCGCACGCCTGGCTTGAAATGCCTCAAAATTAGAACAAGATGAGATTTCCCGATACGTATTGTAGCTTGGTAACCATACTTCCAGATCATATTTTTTCGCTGCGGTAAAGCCCAAGTCAGCGGTACACATACTTAATACTCGATAAGGAAGCTTCAGCAATTGCAATACTTTTTCAGCATGCTCTGTCAAAATTTCCAGTTCAGAATAAGAATCTTCAGGCTTCACAAATTTCACCAATTCTACCTTATTAAATTGGTGCTGGCGAATCAACCCCCGGGTATCCCGTCCCGCTGATCCCGCTTCAGAACGAAAACATGCACTATAGGCGACATAATTTAAGGGAAGCCGATCCCCTTCTAAAATCTCATCACGATGATAATTGGTGACAGGTACTTCAGCGGTTGGGATTAAAAAATAATCCTCACTATCAATCAAAAAAGCATCCTCTTCAAATTTTGGCAATTGTCCTGTTCCGGTCATACTCGTACGATTGACCATATAAGGTGGCAACATTTCCTCATACCCATGCTCTTCTGCATGAAGATCCATCATAAAACTTATTAAAGCACGTTCTAATCTTGCTCCAAGCCCCTTATAGTAGACAAAACGACTACCTGTCACTTTAGCCGCTCTTTCAAAATCTAAAATCCCAAGCTGATCGGCAACCTCCCAATGGGGCTTTGGCTCAAAATCAAAAGAACGAATGTCACCCCACTTTCGGATTTCTACATTATCCTCTTCTGTTTCTCCAATTGGTACACTCTCATGGGGAATATTTGGAATCGACAAAAGTAAATGTTCCAATTCATCTTCCACTTCACGCAATGTCTGATCAAGGCTTTTAATTTCAGCACCCACTTCTCTCATTTCCATAATAACCTCATCAGCATTTTGCTTTTCTTTTTTCATTTTGGCAATTTGTTGTGATACTTCATTTCGCCTACTTTTTAGCTGTTCTACTTGTAAAATCGTTTCACGCCGTTTTTTATCCAAAACTCCGAACTGGTCTAAATCTGAAAGATCTTCTCCACGATGCTTCAATCTTTCCTTAATATCTGAAAAATGATTACGCAAATACTTCATATCCAGCATAGTCTATCTCCTCCTTATTTCATAAGAAAAGCGCAAGCGCCTTGTTCAGCCCCGACAAGCAAATGTTCTGAGACAATAAAAGTCCGGTTTTGACTTTTATTGGCTCAGGTTATTTGACCTCGAGGGGCTAGGCGCTGGAGCTAGATCCAAACATTAGCCAATTTTTATACTTTCTTACCTTTCAAGAAAAGCGCAAGCGCCCGTTTAGCGACGTACAAACTTTTTAGGGGCCTGACGAGATAAAGGAAACACGATGAACCCGAAGGGTGAATCGATGTTGACTTACGCAAGCAGGCACCGAAAGTTTGCTAGTCGCTGGGCGCTGGAGCTAGATCCAACATTAGCCAAAATTTATACTTTCCTATCCTGTAAGAAAAGCGCAAGGCGCCCGTAATCGTCGACAAGCAAATGTTCTGAGACAATAAAAGTCCGGTCTTGACTTTTATTGTCTCAGGTTATTTGACCTCGAGCCGATGGCGCCTGGAGCTAGATCCTAACACTAGCCAATTTTTATGCTTTCTTACCTATTCAAAAAAACTCCCATCCCCTAAAAGGGACGAGAGTTACCCGCGTTGCCACCCAAATTGAAAGTATCTAACTTTCCGCTCCATCGATAACGGTTTAGACCGAAAATGCCTACTGCCAAAGTCGTTCAGCATTTTGCTCAAGGATGGATTCATAAAGGCGTACCATCGATTTCCACCAACCATCGACTCTCTATAAGGAACTGCTCTTTACTACTATTTCCTATCAACGCACTCACGTATAATTTTGCTCATACTATACTATAAGCGTGGATCAATTGCAAATTTTTCTTTCTTTTTATGTTCTTCAACCATTTGTAAAAAATACGCTGTTAATCGTGAATCATCTGTCAGTTCGGGATGAAAAGAACAACCAAGAAATTGCCCTTCCCTTACAGCGACAATTCTCCCATCATATTTCGCCAGGATCTCCACATTTTCCCCAGCCTCGGTAATATGAGGAGCACGGATAAACACAGCCGTCATCTTATCTTCCGCCACACCTGCAATCGCAATGTCCGCTTCAAAACTTTCGCGCTGGCGCCCAAAGGAATTCCGCTCTACAGTGATATCCATTAGCTCTAAGTGAGCATTCTCTTGCCCCGAAATCCGCTTTGCCAATAAAATTAAGCCCGCACAGGTACCGAAAATAGGTTTCCCTCTATGAGCAAATTCTTTTAATGGCTCAACAAACCCATATTGATCAAGAAGCCTACGCATTGTCGTACTTTCCCCGCCCGGAAGAATAAGACCGTCCAGTTGATCAAGCTGATCAATTGATTTCACTGTAACTGCTTCTGCACCGCATTTCTCTACTGTGTGGGCATGCTCTCGAACGGCCCCTTGCAATCCAAGAATTCCGATCTTCAACATTTTACCACCCGCGCTCTTGCATACGATTTTCAGGTGCTAATGTTGAAATTTCAATTCCTTTCATCGCAATCCCAAGATCTTTCGAAAGCTCGGCAATTTTCCCATAATCTTGATAATGTGTCGTCGCTTCGACAATCGCCCGAGCAAATTTTGCTGGGTTTTCTGATTTAAAAATACCAGATCCCACAAAAACACCATCTGCCCCAAGCTCCATCATTAAAGCAGCATCTGCTGGAGTCGCTACCCCGCCTGCAGCAAAGTTCACAACGGGAAGGCGGCCATTCTGCCTGATTTCAAGTAGAAGTTCATAGGGGGCACCAAGTACTTTCGCTTCTGTCATAAGTTCATCCTCATTCATCGCAATAACCTTGCGTACTTGGGCATTCACCTTCCGAATATGACGAACAGCTTCGACAATATTTCCTGTTCCTGGCTCTCCCTTTGTTCGTAACATGGATGCTCCTTCGCCAATTCGGCGTGCAGCTTCTCCTAAATCACGGCAACCGCAAACAAATGGAACCGTATATTCCTTTTTATTTAAATGGAATTCCTCATCTGCTGGCGTTAGGACTTCACTTTCGTCTATATAATCAACACCCATCGCTTCTAATACTCTAGCTTCCACAATATGGCCGATTCTAGCCTTTGCCATTACTGGGATTGATACGGCATTCATGACCTCTTCGACAATCGTTGGGTCCGCCATGCGTGCTACCCCACCGGCTGCACGAATATCAGAAGGCACCCGCTCTAGCGCCATGACTGCTACAGCTCCAGCTTCTTCTGCTAGCTTTGCCTGTTCGGCGTTGACAACGTCCATAATCACGCCGCCCTTTTGCATTTCCGCCATTCCGCGTTTTACTCGATCCGTTCCTGTTTTCATTTGGATTTCCCCTTCGCTCCTTTATCTGATAAAGCCTATCGGATTAATTCTACTTTTTAGTTAACTATAAAGATGCTTCCCTGTCAATACAGGAAAGCAATCATAGTATGATTCCCTACTGGAAGTTACAACCAACCTTTAACAGTATCGGATACGCTTGTCCATAAATCTGAGAAAAATCCACCGACATTCCTCATCATTAATACGAACCAATTGGCTTTCTCTACTTCATTTGTGGTAACCACTTTTACGGAAGGTTGGAAATCCTTCGATAAATACCCATTCTCATCATTTTTATTCTGGGCTTCTAAAGTACCAACTTGTTCATTTTTCTTAATAGGAGCCGTTAACTCTCCTTCTTTATTGACCTTACTCTTATCTAATTTGAAAACGGGTTGATAAGATTCTTCTTCTCCTTTTTTCACGATCAGGCTAAGAGGTTTTTCAGTCTGGATCTTCACACTCTTTTCCTTACCCTTTACCACCTTCAAGGATTTATGTCCTTTAATTTTATAGTTTTTAGGGAAAATTTCTTTCATGGAGAAATTTTCAAAACCATACTCCATCATTTTCTTCGTTTGGCCAAATCTACCTTGGTCACTACTAACCCCATTATCATCTTTCGCATTCATGACAACGGTGATTACACGAAAATCGCCTCGTTTAGCGGTCCCAGTAAAACAACGCCCTGCAAAATCTGTTGTCCCTGTTTTTAGACCATCCACTCCGTCATATTCAAATTCTAATGAAGGGAGCATTTTATTCCAGTTCTTCATTTCGCCCGGCAAATCTCTAAATCTCTTCTTAGGTATACTCGTTGTCTCTGTTACATCAGGGAAATCCTTCATTAATCTAGCCGCTAACATGGCCGTTGATTTCGCTGACATCGTGCTCTCTTCATCAGCTTTTGTTCCTTTTGGATGCATTCCTTTCAAGTCCCGATTATTCAGTCCAGTCGAATTGACAAAATGATATTGCTCCAAGCCTAATTCTTCCGCCTTCGCATTCATCATTTCGACAAATTTCGCTTCCGATCCAGCAATAGCTTCTGCAATCGCAATTGTTGCCCCATTCGCAGAATAAATCGCCATTGCCTCGTATAATTCCTTAACCGTATAAGGTTTTCCTGCATTTAAAGCAATATTAGATAATTGCGTATCAACGGACACCTTATGAGCGTACTCACTAATCATTTCTTCCTGGTCCCAAGAAATCTTCTTGTCCTTAATCGCTTCAAACAGAAGATATTCCGTCATCATTTTTGTCATCGATGCAATCCCAAGAGGTTCATCCGCATTTTTAGCATATAAAATTTTTCCAGTGGTTGGTTCTATCATAATAGCTGCATCTGCATGGATATCTAGTTGATCATCCGCAAATGCTTGGCCAGGTAATTGTATAAAACTTACGATCATAACAAGAATCAGAGAAAAAAGAATCGTTCTTTTAATTTTCACATGTGAGCCCTCCAACTAATTATGTACACCCCTGTCATTTTATCACAGTTGAACATAATTTAATAGAAAAAAAGACAGGACATTTCCATTGAGGAAAATTGTCCTGTCTAGCAAATTGCATTACGAAATAGAATAGTTAGGTGACTCCTTCGTAATTTGGACATCATGAGGATGGCTTTCACGTAAACCAGCCCCCGTCATTCGGATAAATTGAGCATGATCTCTAAAATGCTGTAAATTTGGTGCTCCGCAATAACCCATTCCAGCACGTAAGCCACCAACTAACTGATAGATCGTATCGGCAAGCGGCCCTTTGTAAGGAACTCGTCCTTCAATGCCCTCGGGAACAAATTTTTTCGCATCTTCTTGAAAATAACGATCACGAGAGCCTTTTTCCATGGCCCCTTCTGATCCCATTCCGCGATATACTTTAAAGCGACGCCCTTGGTAAATTTCCGTTTCTCCTGGGCTCTCAGAAGTACCAGCCAACATACTTCCTAACATAACAGCATGTCCACCCGCAGCTAAGGCTTTCGCAATATCTCCTGAAAATTTAATTCCGCCATCTGCGATAATAGCCTTTCCTCTTTTTCTTGCTTCTGTCGCACAATCATAGATAGCGGTAATTTGTGGAACACCGACACCTGCAACGACCCTAGTTGTACAAATAGAGCCAGGTCCAATTCCAACCTTAACCACATCAGCACCTGCATCAAATAAAGCTGCTGTAGCCTCTCCTGTCGCTACATTCCCTGCGATAAGATTCAAATCAGGATAATGGTCCCGGATCTCCTTAATCGTCTTTAAAACCCCTTCTGAATGACCGTGGGCAGTATCAATGACAATCGCATCGACTTGAGATTGGACAAGCATTTCGACCCTCTTCATTGTATCATTTGTAATTCCTACGGCTGCACCGACTAACAAACGACCATGGCTATCTTTTGCAGAATGAGGAAATTCAATCACTTTTTCAATATCCTTGATTGTAATTAAACCTTGTAAAACACCATTTTTATCCACCAATGGTAACTTTTCAATCCGATGCTGCTGTAGGATATTCTCTGCTTCTTCAAGAGATGTACCAACTGGAGCAGTGACAAGGTTCTCTTTCGTCATCACATCTGTAATAGGTACTGAGAAATCTTGAATAAAGCGCATATCCCGGTTAGTGATAATCCCGACCAACACTCTATCCTTTTCATTATTCACAATAGGAACACCTGAAATCCGATATTTCCCCATTAAATGTTCGGCATCAAATACTTGATGATCAGGAGTTAAAAAGAAAGGATCTTTGATCACACCACTTTCAGAGCGTTTTACTTTATCTACCTTTTCAGCTTGAGCTTCAATGCTCATATTTTTATGAATGACCCCTAGGCCACCTTGGCGTGCCATGGATATCGCCATCTTAGATTCTGTGACCGTGTCCATTCCAGCACTAATGATTGGAATATTTAACTTTAAAGTGCTTGTCAATTCAACAGATAAATTCACTTCTTTTGGTAAAACCTCAGATTTTGCTGGTATTAACAATACATCGTCGAACGTTAAACCCTCTTTAGCAAATTTAGATTCCCACATATTTTCCTGCCTCCTGCCCCAAAATATTATTAGTAGGTTATCAATTGGTGAAAATACTGTCAAGAATTACATCAGATGTTCCATTTTTCAAATTATTTGGAGATGATATTTTGGAATTTAAACAATCCAGCTGGAAACGGATTCAGCTATTTCATTCTGCTGATAAAGCAAGAACGTATTTAACAGACAGCTATACTCAACTAGAGATAGAGAATCCTTCAGCAAAAGCATATGATAATTGCTATTCATTCATCTATTATCTTGAACAAGGAGAGATATTTTATAAGCAAGCTGCACAGACACCACTATCTATCAAGCCCATTCTTCTATATTATGGGTTAGTTCATCTTGTAAAAGCTTGCCTTTTAAGTGTTGATCCTTATTATCCTCATTCAACAACGGTTCTTGCACATGGAGTATCGACCAGAAAAAGGAAGAGAAGGGATTACCAATTTCTTGAAGATGAAGTAAAAATTCAAAAAAATGGGTTATGCACTTATTTTCTAGAACGAATGTTTCACGTGAAACATCTAGAAGGGGAAAAATTTAAAATGGGGGACCTTCTACAATTGGTAGTGGAAATGGATGAGTGTTTTCTTTTTTTAAATGGAATGCCAAATATGATTGAATTGCCAAGAGTAGATGCACATTCCTGTCTTATTCCTAAGCAGTTACTGGAATCTTATTATATGGATAAAAAGCGAATGAAGGAATATCTAGCTCATAAATGTGGAAAGGAAATTCAATGGGTAAAGGATGAAGGGGAAAATATAACATTAAGACAGTCAATTGGAAACACCCCGCCTTTTCGTTACCATATGGAAAAACAATCTCTTTGGCTTCCTGCCAATATCCACGCCTTTACCTATTTACCTGATCTGCTTATTCATTATCTTGTTTTATATAATTTAAGTATGATTTCCCGATATGAAACGGAATGGTGGATGGAACTTATAAAAACCACCCCTAATTCTGACTATCCCTTCATAAGGAATTTCTTAGACATTACAGAATTAAAAGGCCCCTTTCTTATTGAAAATTTTCTTAACAAAACTTCAAAAGAGGTACCCTACCCTAAGGAATGAAGTTAGAAACTTCTTAGCTAGACTCGTATTAGCTAAATACGTAAAAAAAACACCCTCCATAGAGGATGCCTTGATTGCCTGGCAACGTCCTACTCTCACAAGGGGAAGCCCCTTATTACCATCGGCGCTGAAGAGCTTAACTGCCGTGTTCGGGATGGGAACGGGTGTGACCTCTTCGCTATTGTCACCAGACGATTGATTTGCACTGGATGTAAATTCTTTAGAGAACTTTGTTCTCTCAAAACCAGATAAAGGAGAAGACAAACACAAGAAGGTTTGAATATAATCCAGCTCCAGCGCCTATCGACTAGCAAACATCGATGGACAGGCGCTTCCGCTTTTTAATTGATTAAGTCCTTGACCGATTAGTATCCGTCAGCTACATGTGTCACCACACTTCCACCTCGGACCTATCAACCTGATCATCTTTCAGGGGTCTTAAGGCTTTAAAAGCCTAGGGAAATCTCATCTTGAGGGGGGCTTCATGCTTAGATGCTTTCAGCACTTATCCCTTCCGCAC
>NZ_JALIFP010000038.1 GCF_022867885.1 Lederbergia sp. NSJ-179
GAGTAAATAAGTTAATAATTGAGGGTACAACTTGTCACTTCCTATTCTGGGATTTTGGGTGTGTGGTAACCTCAATTATCTTCAGATTTTAGGGGGGTGGCAAGTTTTTTGTATTCTAAGCCCTATAAATCAAGATTTTATTAACTTTTTACTATATAAGTTTTGACAATACGTATGTCGTATATGGGAGGAAAAGATGAAAAAAATTGAGCGACTTATCTCGATCGTGATGATCTTGTTACAAAAGGAAGTTGTTTCAGCATCAGAATTTAGTCGACTTTTTCATGTAACCAAACGAACGATTCAGCGTGATATGGAGACATTAAGTTATGCAAATGTCCCTATTTATGCGAAATATGGTGCTGAAGGAGGATATGCGCTAATGGAAGAGTATAAATTCGATAAACGATTATTAAATCACAAGGATATTGAAAATATACTCATAGCGTTAGGTGGTTTTGAGCAATTGATTACGAATCAAGAAATTCAAGCGACTATTCAAAAAATCAAAGGAATGACTAGCGCAGCTATTTCTCCAAAACTTGATTTAACTTTTTATGATTGGCCAGGAAGAAGTCAAATCAAAGAAGATATTTTATTTATCAAGCAAGCAATTGAGAATAATTGGTTATTAAAGATCGAGTATGTGGACCAAAAAGGAAACAAAACGTATAGAGTTGTAGAACCATATAAGTTACATGTAAGCGAAATGCATTGGTATCTATTTGGGTATAGTTTAGAACGAGAAGACTATCGAACGTTCAAATTGACGAGGATATTAAATATCCAAAAAGACGGTTCCTTTGTCCCAAGATTTGATAAGGAATTGAAAGAAGAAAAGCCACACAATGAACAACAAAATTTGGTTAATGTGCAGCTATTGATAGATGTTGCTGTAAGAGATCAATTTATCGAGAGATACGGAAAAAATGTCGTTACAAAAGTGACGACAAGAAGTTACCTTGCCACAATTGAATTGCCTGAGAATCAATTTGCCTACCAGTTTTTAGCAGGATTTGGAAATAAAGTTAAAATTATGAAGCCGAAAGGTTTTATTGCTAATTATGTAAACTTTTTAGAGGAAGCAGTGAAGATTTACAAATAAAAATGTTCATAGGTCGGTTAGTGAAAAGGGAAAAATAGCACAGGAAACTTTGGACTTCAACGAAATTGCCCCTAATGTGTAATCCTTCCACTTCAGGTCACCTGTATAACATTTTGCTCGTTCTTCCGAATAACTCTCGTCTAGTTCTCCATTTTGTAGTGTTTAAGTAAGTAAATTGGATAACAGCTTCATGTATCCCATCTTCAGGATAATGTTGATAATCCGTTATAAATGTGTATATTTAGATACAATCGGTTATTTCTATACTCTCTTTTTTACCTCCTCCATCCTAATAGTATGGACACTATCCTAACAGGGGGTAAATGGGAAAAAATATTTTAAACTAGAATTTTTAGTTTAATTAATATAATATTATATTTAATTGAGAGGTGCTATATATGAAACCGTTGTATGAACAAATATATGAATCATTGAAGAAAGATATCGTATCAACAAAATATAAAGTTGGAGATCAAGTTCCGTCAGAAAAAGAGTTGTCTACGTATTATGATGTCAGTACAATTACAGCTAAAAAAGCTTTAGAAAAGCTTGCGAATGAAGGGTTAGTCTTTCGAAAACGAGGTAAGGGAACATTTGTTTCTGAACGTACTACCGAGATGGAGCCTGTAAAAAAAGATATGGCAGGTAAAAAACCGTTGTTTGGTTTGGTTCTTACTTCTTTTGATGAAAGTTTTGGGAATGATTTAATCGCAAGCCTTGAAGAAGCATCTCTGAATAAATGTTTTATTATTTTAAGACGTTCTTTAAGTATTCCAAGCCGAGAAGACGAGGTCATAAAGGAACTACTTGAATACGGAATAGATGGTCTAATCATCATACCAGCTAAGGCTGAACATTATAGTTTAGAGATCCTTAAAATGGTAGTGAATCAATTTCCTTTAGTGTTAATTGATAGGTCATTTAAAAAGCTAGCCGCTACGACCGTTTCAACAGATAATGAACAAGCGGCTAAAATGGGAGTGAATCATTTATTTGATCTTGGACACGAAAATATAGGTGTGCTCATACCTAAGGACAACGATATAACGGCTATTTATGATCGTATTAATGGGATTGTGGAAGCATTTGCAGAAAAAAAGGTGATCATTAATCGGGATCTTTGGTGCTCAGATATAAAAAGTCCACATCCCACTCATGAAGATGTGGAGAAAGATATAGAAACCATAAAAAATCATATTAAGGAGCACCCAGAAATTACGGCTCTATTTGCACTTGAGTACAACATTGCCATGTCAGCAAAACGAGCTGTCGAACAATTAAATCTAAGGGTACCTGAAGACATATCCATCCTCTGTTTCGATAGTCCTCCACGAAATAAGTTGGAATGGAATTTTACTCACATTGAACAGGATGAAGAACTAATTGGTCAATTGGCCTTAAGTAAATTAATGGAAATGCAAAATGGTGATTTTATAGTGGACGATATTCGTGTGCCAGCAACACTCGTGAAAGGAGGCTCAACAAAGATATTAGATTAGTAAATAATTTACATTGAATTTTAATAGGATGGTTCACTTAATAGGCTATGTAAGCGTTAAAATATCCTCACTGTTCATGGGGATATTTTTTTAATTTAACAGAGAGGAAAAATTGGCTGATGCTAAGGTCTAGCTCCAGGCGCCATCGGCTCGAGGTCATAAACCCACGCCAATAAAAGTCAAAACCGGACTTTTATTGTCGACGATTACGGGCGCCTTGCACTTTTCTTAAATATCATAACTTATGCTAAAACTTTGGTGATCGTAAACATATGGAATTTGATTGACTGGGGATAATTTTTTAAAAGCAATACAATGTTTGACCCATAGAATATATTGACATAATAAGTAGGTTGGATTATACTTATTGCAATCGGATACATATTACTTGTAGGTTATTATTATATTAAGTTATTTCACTATATTCATTATTCATCTGATATTGAAAGGAAAGTGAGGAAGGTATGCATAATGTAGGCGCAATCAGTACACAAACGAATCAGCCCAGTCTAAATAAGAATAACAAAAAGAGTATCTGGGGCAGAATTTGGCAACATCGTTTGTACTATCTTTTTATGCTTCCGGGTATTATTTGGTTTTTTATCTTTTCGTATATTCCCATGTATGGCTTAACAGTAGCGTTTAAAGATTTTAATTTTGTTGGGGGGATTACAGGGAGTCCTTGGGCAGGATTGAAGTATTTTAAAGAGTTTTTTAATTTTTATCAATCCTGGGAAATTATTCGCAACACACTCACGATCAGTTTAATGAAACTGTTAATAGGATTTCCAATGCCAATCATTTTAGCTTTACTATTAAATGAAGTAAAAGCTCTTAAGTTTAAAAAAGTTGTACAAACTATTTCTTATTTACCCCATTTTATTTCATGGGTTGTCGTTGTGACCATTTTGCAACGATTGCTTACTCCATATGGTGGCCCAGTTAATGAAATTCTATCTTCTTTAGGTTTCGACAAGATTCAATTTTTAGGTAATCTCTCTTATTTTTATCAGGTCGTTATAGCTTCAGATATCTGGAAAACAGTAGGCTTTGGAGCGATTATCTACCTGGCAGCCATTTCAGGAGTTGATCAGCAATTATATGAGTCTGCCAAAATGGATGGGGCAAATAGATTTAGACAAATATGGCATATTACATTGCCTTCTATACGCCCTGTAATGGTCATTATGTTCCTCCTAGCATGTGGAAATATTATGACCGTTGGTTATGAACAATTGTTGCTTTTAAATACCCCTGCAACTGCTTCGATTGGAACCGTTTTAGACGTATATGTCATTCAATCAGGATTAGAGCAAGGTCGAATAAGTTATGGGACGGCGGTAGGATTATTCCAAGGCATAATTGGTGTGATTCTCATTATAGTGGCTAATAGCATCAGCAAAAGGGTAAACGAGACATCATTATGGTAAAGGAGGCCGATTATAAATGAAAAAAAGGCGGTCATTATTTTCCGTTTTTAATTACCTGTTCCTTGCTTTATTTTCTTTCGTAACATTATACCCGTTTATTTATATTCTCGCCTATTCATTAAGTGATGGTGTAGAAGCTTTGAAACATCCCATTTACTTTTTTCCAAGAGGGTTCACCTTTGAAAATTACATTACTATTTTTAAAGATAGTACATTTTTAAATGCATATATTATTACGATTCTACGAACAGTTATTGGTACGTTCCTGCATGTTTTTCTATCAGCGCTATTTGCATATGCCTTGACAAGAAAAGAATTGCCAGGTAAAACCTTTTTCACTTTCTATATATTTATTCCATCCATTTTTGGTGGTGGTATGATCCCTAACTTTATTCTCTACCGGGAACTGGGTTTGATCAATAACTTTTGGGTATATGTGTTTCCGTTCTTGTTTAGTTTCTTCCATATCATTATTATGCGTACCTTCTTCCAGCAATTACCTAATTCATTAGAAGAAGCTGCTCAAATAGATGGTGCCAGTAATTTTCGGACTTTTACGAGGATTATATTACCTTTATCAATGCCAGTTCTTGCAACAGTTGCCTTATTCCAAGGTGTGTTTCACTGGAATGATTGGTTTACCGGAACCTATTTTGTTACAGAAGAGGCTTTAAGACCTGTTCAAACTCTACTCAATCAATTATTAACAGAATCAGAAGCTTTATCTAATGCCGCTCAAAAAGCGTCACAAACGGGTACGACTGTTTCAACGGGTATGATTTCTGTTACGCCAGAATCTTTACGTATGGCTACATTAATCGTTGCAACATTGCCGATTATTTGTATTTACCCATTCTTGCAGAAATATTTTGTAAAAGGCGTCATGATTGGTTCAATAAAAGAGTAAATAATCTCTTCATATCTATGGTGAAGATTATTATACATTTAAAAATTAAATTAGGAGGGGTTTCAATGAAGGGGAAATTTTTCAGAACGTTTATGGTGTTCATGACAGTTTTACTACTTAGCTTTTTAGCGGCATGTAGTGATGGTAGTAAAAGCAGTAGCAGTAAGCAAGAGGATGGAGAAATTACTTTAAAAGTACTACATAACTGGAATGGATCAGGAGCGGGTGCCCCGGAGGATCCAATGAAAAATC
This sequence comes from Lederbergia sp. NSJ-179, assembly GCF_022867885.1. Lineage (GTDB taxonomy): Bacteria > Bacillota > Bacilli > Bacillales > Bacillaceae_C > Lederbergia. The sequence goes on from NZ_JALIFP010000038.1 coordinate 5,194, forward strand.
CGGTTGCGGATAAAATAGCAGAGAAAACTGGTGTAAGATTTGACATGGAATATACGAATGGCAGTGAAGTAGAAAAATTGACTCAAGTATTAGCAACCGGTGATTTTCCCGACGTTTATATAGGTCCAGCATGGGGGAAGGAAGCCGAATTATTATTGCAAGCTGCTAATCAAGGAATGTTGCATGACTTAACACCATATATAAAAGAGTATCCTAACTTGGCCGAAGTGGTTAAAAAAGAGAATATGTCTATTTCTTTATACAATGATATTATCAGCAAACAAGAAAGCGGCCAGTTTATTCTCCACTCTATGTATCCAGCTACGGAAGCGGATATTGAGGATTGGTTATATGGTTTGTATGTAAATAAAGATATTGCAGATGAGTTAGGGGTAGACCCAAATTCTGTACAGACGCCTGAAGACCTTTATAACTTTTTGAAGGAGATTAAAGAGGGTAAGTTTGAAGCCAATGGTAATTCTGTGTTCCCATTAGGTACGTATGATAATGGTTGGCCATTAGATATTACTTCTGAGATGTTTGTCCCTGTTGCAGGTGCTGGTAGTTGGTTTATTGATGATAAAGGAAATGCTAGGTACAACTTTATGACGGAGGAATATGAGGAATGGATTCTATTTATGAGAAAGCTGATGAGCGAGGGGTTACTCGATCCTGAAGCATTTTCACATACAGGAACAATCGCAAGAGAGAAAATTGCACAAGGTAGGTATGCTGTCATACCAGGCCAATTTGAAGGTGTTTGGAATGATGCAAAAAAAGGTGGGAATCAGAAGAAGTATGTTCCTTTAGGTCCATTGGAAGACTTTAGTGGGGATCGCTATCGCACAGAATTTAATGTACAAGGAAGTCAGCTCATTGCAGTGTCTGCAAATTTATCTGAAGAAAAGCTAGAGGCATTTGTGAAAATGTTTGATTATTTATCTAGTGATGAAGGGTATCTACTAACTAAATTTGGTGTCGAAGGTGTGCATTATGATTTGGAGGACGGAGAAGTAGTTGCTAAGGAAGAGATGGTGCAGAAAATAAAAGATGACACCTTTAAAAATGAAGGGGTTGGTCATTATCTTGCCTTTTCAGGTTTAGATCGTGAAGATTCTCTTGGTGGTGGTCCTTTTGGTCATCAATATGATGAAAAAAGTGAAGTGAAAAAAGAAGTTACAGAGATTAGAAGAAAGGATGGAATTAAGCCTACTACTGGGATTGATCCATATTCAGTATTAAAAAATCATCCGAAATTTGATCAAATAGAACCCATTACCATTGTAATGGGAGATGCCGTACAACAAGCGATTCACGCTGGGACTGAAGAAGAAGCACTAGGTATTATGAATAAAACCCGAGATGCATTAAAGAAGGCAGGGATAGAAGAAGTTGCAGCTGAAATTACAAAGCAAGCTCAAGACGGTACAGAATTTATGCGCTATCGAACTTCGAACTAGTATTCGATTCGGAAAGTGAGCATTATCCAAAGGTCCCCTTGATATCAGAGGGGACCTTAAATCCTATGTAACTATTATACATTTTACATTTAGGTATGATCATTTTGGAATGAACTTAGAATTGCGGAACTTCGGAGTCTGAATGCTGAACTTTTAACTTCAATTGCTGAAGTTTGGGGTCTGAATGCTGAACTTTCGGTGTAAATGCTGAACTTTTTGATCCGATTGCTGAAGTTCGGGGCTGAATTGCTGAACTTCTGCGCCTGGGAAGAATCAGTAGACTTTACTTTACCAATACATTCATGGAGGATTTAAAAATGCCATACGAAACGATACAGATGGAAAAATTACATCAAATGAAAGATTTTATTGAAGAAAAGATATATATGAAGATACAAGCGTTAGATGTAGAAGCATGGGTAACTAAAGAACCTATGCCATTTAGCCATCGAACAAAGGGGACACATCTCAAGTTGTCCGCTGGTGATAAGTGGGGTGAACTTTGGGATTGTGCATGGTTTCATTTCTCGGGGAAGGTTCCTAAGCAAGGGAGAGGGAAAAAAGTTGTTTTGTTAATGGATGTAAATGGTGAATTGTGCATATTTGACCACGATGGCGTACCGATTCAAGGGTTAACAAATATTAATTCTGAATTTGATTATTCTCTTGGGAAGCCTGGCAAGCGAGTGTACGAAATCTCTGATCAAGCGACAGGCATGGAAAGCATAGATCTATGGGCTGATGCAGGTTGTAATGATTTATTCGGTCATTTTCGATCAGGAACATTAAAGGAAGCGGATATTGCCATTTGTTGTGAAACGACACGACAACTTTATTATGATGTTGATGTTTTGTTAGAGCTTGCCGCGCAGCTTGAGGAGTCTTCTGTTAGAAGAGCTAAAATTATTCAAGCTTTATATGAAGTTTCCCTACTATTGGTTGATTGGTCTGATCAAAATGTTAACAAGGCTAGAGAAATTCTTGCGGTTCCTTTGCAGAAGAAAAATGGTGATACGGATTTAATCATTAGTGCCATCGGGCATGCACACATAGATTTAGCTTGGTTATGGCCGATTAGGGAAACAATTCGAAAAGGGGCTCGAACCTTTTCAACTGTACTTCGCAATATGGAAAAATACCCGGATTATATTTTTGGGGCAAGCCAGCCACAATTATATCAATGGATGAAGGACTATTACCCCGAATTGTATCAGCAAATCAAACAACGCATCGTTGAAGGTCGGTGGGAAGTTCAAGGTGGGATGTGGGTAGAACCTGATTCCAATATCCCTAGTGGGGAATCTCTCATTCGCCAAGTACTTCATGGGAAAAAGTTTTTTGCAGAGGAATTTAATAAGGATGTTAAAACTTTGTGGGTCCCTGATATTTTTGGATATACGGCCAGTTTGCCGCAGATCCTTAAGCAGTCAGGTATAGATTATGTGATGACCCAAAAATTATCATGGAGTGAATATAACGATCATCCACATCACACGTTTTTCTGGGAAGGGATAGATGGGAGTAAAGTTTTAACGCACTTGCCGCCAGAAGATACATATAATAGTCCTGCCGCTCCTCGGTCTATTAAAAAGATTGAAAGAGAATATTATGATAAACATATCACTGATCATAGTTTAATGCTGTTTGGAATTGGTGATGGCGGTGGTGGTCCAGGTGAAGAACACCTAGAGCGATTAGAACGAGAAAAAAATCTATTGGGTCTTTCACCGGTTATACAGGAGTCATCGATACAATTCTTTAAAAAATTAGAAGCTTCAGCAGATCATTATAAAACTTGGAGTGGAGAACTATACTTAGAGAAGCATCAAGGTACATTGACAACACAGGCCCGCAATAAAAAATACAATCGTACGATTGAGATATTGCTTCGTGAATTGGAATTTATTGCAACAGTCACGATGATTAAGGGGATAAAAGAGTACCCTTCAACAGTATTAGAATCAATATGGAAAGAAATCATGCTTTATCAGTTTCACGATATCATACCGGGATCATCGATTACTCGTGTATATGATGAATCACTCGCACGTTACCAGGAGATACAAGAACAATTAGTCGACGTAATCGATGAATATTACCAAGCGCTAAAGCAATGTCTACAACTATCTGGATTAACTTTATTTAATTCATTGCCATGGGATAGATGTGAGTGGGTGATGTCGAATGGAACATGGAAAAAAGTAACGATACCGTCCATGGGCTATATTGATATAAATGATCAAGACGATACCAGTTTATTGGATGATCAGACGGAATTAAAGGCGGAAGAAACCTTACTCGAAAATGATTTGATCACCATTACCTTTCATCATGACGGTACCATTCAATCCATTTTTGATAAAGAAAACGGGAGAGAAACAATCGAGTATAACGGTGCCGCAAATCAACTAGCAGTCTATCATGATCATGGTGATGCATGGGATTTCCCGACAGACTACAGATCGACCAAAAAAATGCGCCCGCTACTTAAAAATATAAAATCTGAAGTGAATGGTCCTACTTCAACAGTCACCCATTTGTATGAATATGGGGATTCGACTATCCAGCAATCAGTAGTATTAACTTTAGGAAGTAGACGAATTGACTTTAAAACAAAGGTAGATTGGAAAGAGTCGAATAAGATGCTTCGCACATCCTTTCCACTTAAACTAAGAAGTGATCAGGTTCATTGCGATATTCAGTTTGGTTATTTAAATCGACCGACGCATAGAAATACAAAGTGGGATTTTGCAAAAGATGAAATATGCGCACATCAATGGATCGATATGTCTGAGTCTAACTACGGTGTTGCCCTTTTAAATGATTGCAAATATGGTCATCGGGCTGAAAAAAATGTGCTTGATATTAATTTATTACGAAGTCCAAACCATCCAGACGCAAAAGCGGATCGGGCTATTCATGAATTTGTTTATAGTTTTTATCCACATAAGGATGACTTTATCGCCGCTGAGGTGTATAAAAAAGGCTATGAATTGAATACACCCATTCATAGAGTGGAAGAAACAAAAAATGGTATCGAGGATAAAAATAGACAAGCTTCTTTTGTTCAATTAAGTGGTGAAAATATCATGATTTCATCTGTCAAAAAAGCAGAATTTGATGATGATATGATTATACGTTTATATGAGACATCTGGCAGCCATACGGAAACTAAGATTACATTTGGATTTGCTGTTCAAGAAATGGAAGAGACCAATCTATTAGAACAGTCCGGGCAGTTGATACCCTTGGGTAGCCCCATTTCATTTAAACCATTTGAAATTAAAACACTTAAAGTAAAACCAAAAAGATAGATTGGGTGTCAGGTTGATGTTTGAGTGAGTGGTTATGGAGCCTTGATTTTAATGGTCAGCTTTTCTACGCTGATCGTGGCGATCATCGCTCTTTTTTTATACAAAAAATAATCCCCCATAAGCCTCCAATTGGACAAGGCGTCATTGATTTTCCAGCTCTTTTGACGTTGTTGGATAAACCGATATTACTCTGTCTATTGAACATGGTGCATTAGAAGCAAGAAATAGATAAAAAGAGTTATAATGAACGCATAGATTAATGTATTCATTTCAGAGGAGTTGGTATCGTGAAACAACAAAAAAATTGGGCTGGAAATCTTATGTATCAAGCAAAACATTGGCATGAATCAAGAAATGTAGAAGAAATCCAACAGATTGTCAGAGGAGCAACTCATATACGAGTGGTAGGCTCTCGTCATTCTTTTAATGATATTGCAGATTCAGATGATACTATTCTCTCTTTAGGGAAATTAAACCATGTTCTAGTCTTTGATAAAGAGAAGCAAACGGTCACGATAGAAGGTGGCATGAGGTATGGGGAGTTAAGTTCCTATCTCGAGGAGCGTGGTTTTGCTTTACCTAATTTGGCTTCTTTACCGCATATTTCGGTTGCAGGCGCCTGTGCGACAGCGACACATGGATCCGGTGATCAAAATCAGAGTTTGTCTAGTAGTGTGAAAGCGATGAAGGTTGTTACAGCAAATGGAGATATAGTAGAGTTTTCCCAAGACAAGAACCGACAAGAGTGGCAAGGGGCGGCCGTTCATCTAGGGGCATTAGGTGTCATTATTGAATTGACATTAGCTGTGATCCCTAGTTATAAAGTGAGCCAATATGTGTATGAACATCTACCATTTACACAATTAGCAGAACATTTAGATGAAATCTTCTCAAGTGCTTACAGTGTAAGTTTGTTTACGGATTGGAGGCAAGATGCCATTAACCAAGTGTGGGTGAAGCAATTATCAGATGAACCATCATCCGTAAGGTCAGAGCTATATGGTGCATTACCAGCAAAAGCCAATTCACATCCTATTCAAGGAATAGAGAGCGTTAACTGTACCGAACAAATGGGAGTGGCCGGTCCTTGGTTTGATCGATTGCCCCATTTTCGTCTTGATTTTATGCCGAGCAGCGGAAGGGAGTTGCAATCGGAATATCTGATTCCACGACAATTCGCCATCGAGTCATTGCAGGTCATTCAGGAGATGCGTGCCATGATATCCCCTTTACTCCATGTGAATGAAATCCGCAGTGTGGCGAAGGATGACTTTTGGTTAAGTCCAAGTTATCAACAAGATGTCATAGGTATTCATTTTACTTGGAAAGACAATTGGCATGATGTTCAACAAGTTCTCCCGCAAATTGAAACCGCATTAGAGCCTTTTCAGGCACGTCCACACTGGGGAAAAGTATTCACGATGCCGAAGGAAAGGGTACAATCTTTTTATGAGAAATTACCGGAATTCAGACAATTACTCGTTCAATATGATCCGATGGGAAAGTTTCGTAATCAATTTATAAATCAGTATATTTTTTAGACGTTTATGTTGGGAAATATAACATTATCGAATTATGGTAGAAGAAAATTGAAAGAAATAAAGTGATTCTTTTAAAATCGATGAGTGAATGTGGTGTAGCAGGGCAGCTTTATTAGTAGTACTTTTATGCAAAGGCAGATGAAGAAGATTTTCTTTCTAGATTGAGATATAAGTCAAAAAGTAATTGGTAAATGCCAAAAATAAAATCGCATGGAATCAAGGATGCTATCTTTGATTTCATGCGGTTTATTCCTTCTTAAAGCGTTAGATCCCAGTCTTTTTTGATTTGTGCATAATTCATCCATAGAGGATTATCAAAATAGTTGATACGACAATTATATTCGCCGATCATTTTTCGCATATTATCCATTTTTGATCTCACCACGATATCGTGCGTATTCAATCACTTATAGAATATTACCTTTAATAGAAAAAAGGGGCCGTTATGATCAAATAAATTGTGAAGGCGGTACTTTATAATATTTTTTGAAAGCTTTTGAGAAACTGTATGGATCAGGATATCCAAGCATGTATGCAATTTCCTTGATCGAATAGAGTCCTTTATATAATAGATTCCGTGCTTGATTCATTTTCAATTGATAAATGTATCGACCAGGAGGAACACCAAGGGCTTGTTTAAAATAAGTGATGAAATATTTTTCTGACATTCCTACTATTTTGGCAAGATCTTTGATATGTAATGATTGGTGAAGGTGATCTTCTATATAATTAAAGACTGGCTGTAATGTATCTAAATATGTAGTTTGTTTTCGTGCGTGAGTATCGTATGTAAATTCTCCTTGATATTGTCCAAGACCGTACTGCTCTATGATCTTGGCAATCAAAATAGTAAGACAACCTTTTAGTCTAATTCCAGACATTGGCGCGTTTTCTTTATATTGGTCATATGCATCTAAAAATAAGCGGATTTCCTCTTTAACTAACGGATTTCTGATAATACCAGACAATTGATAATTATCCAATATCCCGAGATGGTCTCCAATTCCCAGATCAAAATGTGTAAAAATAAATTTACAGTCTTTATTACCAATGCTTGTTGCTGTATAGGCAACTTTTGGGCTAAAAAGAATAAGATCTCCTGCTGTAGCATTGTATGCACTCTCATTAATACGGATTTCAATTTGTCCTTCTTGAAGGTACCATAAGTCATAATCAAAATGTTTTTTACTTTCTATCCAATGCGGCGGATGAATGACTTCGTTGCACGTATTGATTCTAAGCACGACAAGTTCGGAAAGTTCATTGAAAATATTCAAGCTATTTATGGTGATCAACTCCGTACTATTAGGCATAGTGTGTATTTATCATTATAACAAGAGGAAAAGGAACAACAATTTTTTCTTACTAAATGACATGAATAGCTTACTAGAAAGCATTTTTATATTCCATATATTTTTCTATAATGAATTTACTGGAGGCGGTTTCAATTATGATTCATAATCCGAAAGTAGTTGTGTTGGGAGCGGGAAGTTTATTTTTTGGCAGACAGTGTATTTGGCAGATGGTTCATTCTGAATATCTAAACAAAGGCACTTTAGCCTTGGTAGATACAAATGAAGAACGACTGAACAAACTTGTAAAATTAGCGCGAATGGTTGTCCGAGCTAATAAAGTAGATTTGAAAATTGAGGGATCGGTTGATCGAAAGAAAGTTCTCCACGATGCGGATTTTGTCGTGCTTAGTTTCGCAAAGGACACGGTAAAATACAGAGGAATAGATTGTGCAGTTTCCGAAAAGTATGGAATTAGGATGTGCTCTGGAGATACAATCGGGCCAGGAGGGATTTTCCGGGCGATGAGGGAGCTTCCTGTCATTATGGATTGTGTGCAGGATATTGAAAAAATTTGCCCTGACGCTTGGGTTATTAATTATATTAATCCATCCGCAATCAATGGGATTGCTTTAAAACGTTATGCGCCAAAGCTAAAAAGTTTTGCACTGTGTGATTCGCACCATATGCCACATAAGAAAGTGATTTATGCTGAACGGGCTGGAATTATTAATGAGAAACAGGAGTATACAGAAGAAATAAATCGTAAATTTGATGTGCGGATAGCTGGAGTAAACCATTTTACATGGTTATTAAAAGCAGAGTATGAGGGAAAGGATGTAGCTCCCATCATTGCCAAATCAATGAAACGAACAGCTGAGACTGAAACAGTTGGAGGAGACGTAGGAGCAAAGGCATTATTCAATGATAAGATAAGCTATCAGTTATATGAGATCTTTGGCTATATTCCAACCTGTACGGCACATACAAAGGAGTATGTTCCTTATTGGCAAGGGTTAGGTAAATTGAAAGATGAAATTCCGCCGTTATCCATTTGGGAAACGGAAGATCGTTATAAGCGTCATGAGCAAATGTGGGAAGAAATTGACAGCTTCCTTAGTGGTGAAATTCCTATTGAGGAGTATATGACTAGGTTTGGTCCAGATCATGCAACCGATATCATTGAAAATATGGTAGCAGGATTAGGTAAACCGTTCTACATTAACACATTTAATGAAGGAGCGGTAAAGAATATGAACAACGATGCATTCCTAGAATTATTGTGTGAGGTTACCATGGATGGAGTGAAACCATTCCTTGTTGGTGAAATGCCTCGTGGGATACGTGGTATGCAGGAACAAGTTTTGGATACACATGAATTAACAGCCGAAGCCGTTATTGAAGCTGATCGTGAAAAACTCAGAAGAGCAATGTTGACGGATCCTTTAGTCCATTCAATAGCAGATGCAGATCAAATAATTTCTGAACTATTAAAGTTTGAGAAGGATATGATTCCTGAACAATGGTACACAAAGAGTATCGGATAACAGACTATTATTTTTAGTTTTAATAAGGATGATGGCCCTAATTTGATTACTACACTAGAAAGGAGAATATCATGATTGATAGTCAGACGGAAATAAATATGAAAACAAATACAGAACAAGTTAGAAACAAGAGAGCAGATTCAGGTTATGTTTGGTACCTTTTTCTTATTCCCAGTTTTTTGGGGATTTTACTATTTATGGTTTATCCTATTCTTGAATCGCTCCGATTAAGTTTCTACCAATCTAATGGAACAATTGAAAAGTTTATTGGTCTTGCTAATTTTAAAAACGTATTAACCTCGGGTTCCTTTTGGAACTCCGTTTGGAATACCTTTTTCATTGGTTTTTTTCAAGTGATTATTACAATTCCTTTAGGATTCATCTTTGCGTCATTAATCAATTCGACAAAAAGATGGCAGAATTTTTTTAAAGTCATCTATTTTTTACCCAATGTTACCTCCATCGTTGCAGCAGCCATGATATTTGCTTTTGTTTTACACCCGGATATGGGGATTGTCAATTATGTCCTTGATTTTTTAGGCTTGCCAACACCAGGGTGGTTTTCAAACCCTTCTACATCTAAATGGGGTGTGATCTTACTATCCGTTTGGCATTGGATTGGCTTTGTTATCATTATTTGTCTGGCTAATTTGCAGGCGATATCTACTGAAATGTATGAAGCAGCTAAAATTGATGGGGCAAGTGGAATCCAGCAGTGGCTATTTATTACCGTCCCAAACATGACTCCTACTTTTGCGTTTTTACTTATCACAGGGTGGATTGGTGCTCTCCAACGGTTTAACGAGGTTTATGTTTTAGGGGGACCGAATGGTAGTCCAGCTCGTTCTATTCAAACGATGGGAGCATTTATTTATGAAAGGGGATTTACGGGTTTTGAATTTGGCATCGCCTCAGCGGCTACATATATTATGTTTATGATTATATTAGTATTCACATTTATTAATCTTAAAGTCTCGAATATGAAATTGTAAAAGAGGAAGGGAGAGACCAGATGATCCATACAATGTCTAATAAAAAATTGTCAAGCGTATCAGACTGGGTGAAGTTTATAATCTTATCCATCTTTGGTGTATTATTAATGGCGCCATTTATATGGATGGTGAGTGTTGGATTTGATCGGACTGCTAACGTTACGATGCCGTTTCCACCACGATTAATCCCAGAAGAAGTATCACCCTTCAACTATGGAATTGTATTTGAAAACGGCAGATTAATTCAATCCTATATAAACTCCGGTATTGTGACGATTAGTTCAGTGTTTTTAGGTGTAGTTTCCTCCCTTTTAGCAGGATATGCCTTTTCAAAGGGGAAATTTAAGGGCAAAAAAATCCTCTTTATGATCGTGCTATGTACATTAATGATCCCAATGGAGCCACGTTTAATTCCGTTATATACTTTATTTAATAAAATAGGTTTATTAAATACATTTTGGCCATTGATTCTTCCTATATTAATAAACGGGATGCTTATTTTTCTCTGTAAGCAGTTTTTTGATCAGTTGCCAGATACATTGCGAGAAGCTGCTCAAATTGATGGGGCAGGTGAATTCAAAATTTTCTTTCGAGTTTATCTTCCACTCGCAGGTCCAATTGCAGCAACAATGGTCATTCTTGCTTTTATTTGGAGTTGGAATGACTTTATGTGGCCGTTAGTTGTCCTAAATAATCAAGATCTACACACTGTCCCTCTGTATCTAGCAAGTTTCTCCCTAGAAAACGGAACAAGTTTAGGAGGATTAACCATGGCATTAGCAACGGTTAGTATTTTACCGATAGTGATCCTATATCTATTTTTACAAAGATACGTTATTCAAAGTATTGCTTTAAGTGGGGTAAAAGGAGAATAGTCTTATACCAGTTATGGAATGTCTTATCAAACAAAAAATATGAGGGGGAAGTAGGATGGTAAAAAATAGGTTAACAAACAGTAAATTTTTAGCAATGCTATTTACAGCATTAATGATAACTTTGCTTGTTGGTTGTAGTTCAGATAATTCGGGAGCTTCATCAACGGATTCAGGTCAAAAGGAAAACAATGTAGCAGAAGGAGACTGGGAAGGTCAAAAGATTAAGGTTCAGTTGATTGGTGATTTTAAAATGGAATCTTCGACCGATCCAATTACTGGTGAAAAAACAGAAGGAGTAACAGTGTTAAAAGAAGAATTTGAGAAACAACACCCAGGTGCGAAAGTTGAGTTTATTATCATGCCATGGGAAGGATATACAGAGAAAACACAAGCCATGCTTACGTCGGGTGAAGCAGATGTTTATCAAATGCCTGGTGTACCAGACTTTTCATCTCAAGGTGTCTTGGAACCATTGCAGCCTTATATTGATAAAGACGATGAATTTGACCTAGATATTTTTATTGATAATCAAGTGGAAGGTTGGAAATCATTAGGTCCGGATAGTGATGAGCTAGAAATTTGGGGATTACCATTTTTAGGTGATGCACGCTTTATCACTTATGATAAAGCGTTGTTTGATCAGTGGGGGGTAGAGTACTTATCTGAGTATCCAACAATGGAGGAGATTGCAGAAAAAGCAAAGAAAATGACTGGGACCAACCCTGAGACGGGGGAACAAAATTATGGTATATGGTTCCGGGGAGACTGGAGTTCAGCTTTTACATTGATTAATGCAGCTGAAGGGCAAAACGGACAATGGGGAACAGGCTTTGCTTGGGATGAAATAGAATTTAATTTTGATTCACCAGAAATGTTGAATGGATTAAATTGGTTATTAGATATGCAAGATTATGCGCCAAAAGGTATCGTCAGTAATCAGGGAAATGAAAAGTGGTTAACAAAAGATAATAATATTGCGATTATGTTAAACCAAGGACCTGGGGATATGATTAAACAAGTGTATGCACAGGGATTAGAGGATCGAATAGGAATTGCACAGGAATTTAAGAATGATGAGGGGAGAGGTGGATTGTTTGCTGGCAGCCCGATCACGATTGCAAAAGACAGCAAAAATAAAGAGTTGGCATGGGAATGGATTAAATTTGCTACAAGTGATTTTACACAAAAGTACGTTTTTGAGGAAGCTGGGGGAATGCCTGCTGTAAAATCTGCAACTGAATGGGAGAGTGTGAAAGAAAAAGAGCAGTTAATGTTGCCGGTTCTTGAAGCCATGAGTACTCCGTTGACACCTAGATATCCCTGGGGATCCGCGCAGCCACGGTTTATTTTAACCTCGGAAATTGAAGCAGCTTTAACAGGAAAAAGAAGTGCCGAAAAGGCATTGGAGAAAGCGCAAAAAGAAAGTACCGAGTGGTTGAAGAATAGATAGTAAAAAGACTGTATGATAAATTTTAAAGCAGTTGATAGCAACTGCGTTTAGATAATATAAAATAAATTGTTGTAAAAATCCCTTTTTGTCTCTAAAATGACAAGAAGGGATTCTCTAATCCTAGAAAACTCTCGTCCACTAAATATTCAAGCTACCGATGTCTGAAAACTTCATTTGAATAATCCGTATTGGTCTACAAATCTATATCAACAGCACTCTTACTTTTTACTTACGTCCATTCTGTGAGATAATTTGACTTAATGAAGTTATTTATGAAAGAGGTGCCTTGATGGCGAAATGGGATAATATGCTAGCGATTGTTTGGCTGTTGCGATCGAGAAGTAACCTAACTGCTGAGCAAATTTCTGCGCGCTTGGAAATTAGCGTCCGGACGGTTTATCGTTATATCGATTCCTTGTGTGCAAGCGGGGTTCCGATTGTAGCGGAACCAGGGCATGATGGGGGATATCGGTTGGCTGGAAATTTTCGCGAAGTACCGTTATTTTTCGAACCCGATGAATTGAAAAGTTTGTTCCATGCGGCGTCGTTTGCTAAAGGAGCAGGATATCCATATGAAAAAGAGCTGGCGAGGGCTCTTCAAAAACTCCGCCATCCATTGAGTGATGAGCAGGAAGACCTTTTGGATCGTCATACAAGTGGATTCGATGTTCTATTTGCCCACAAGGATCATTCACTCGCTTTATTGCTGCAACAACTTGAACAAGCTGTTGCAGAGGGGCAATCTTATGACATTTTATATGATAAACGAAACGGAGATGATCCTAGTGAACGACGGATTGATCCATATGGTTTGGTGTACAGAGAAAAATATTGGTATGTGATCGCCTTTTGTCATCTTAGGAAAGCCCTGCGAACGTTTCGTGTTGATCGAATTCGTCGTTTGTCTCCTGGAAGTTTGTTTTTTAAACGTCCGGAAGACTTTTCGGTTCGTGATTATTTTGATCAGTATTGGGGTTATCAATCGGAAGCAATGGAGCCGACCGTTGAAGTTCGCATTCGGGGAGAGTCAGCTGTCATTAATTATTTATGCCAATATTTCCAGCATTGTTTGAAAGAACGTAAAGAGGATGAGGTTTTTTTGAAGATCAATATAGAGCAGGTCGATAATATGTTACCAGGGTTTCTTGTTTCATTCGGAACATGCATTGAAGTATTGGCTCCGCAAAAATTAAGAATGGCGATGGCGAAAGTTGCTCGTAAATTAGCAAAATATTATGAGTAAATGAACTTCCCTGACAGTGCTTGTCAGGGAAGTTCCATTATAATTTAGGTGTACTTTCTAGCTAGGTTCTTTTGAATATTTTCATCACACGGGCTTATTAAAAAGAGGAGGAATCACAAATGAAGCACGAAGCATTACAATTGTATGATTATCATGTTTGGGCGAACAACAAATTTTTCGGTCGCCTAAAGGAATTGCCGCAAGAGATTTACGATCAAAAAATGCAAAGTGTTTTTCCATCGATTGCGGACGTGCTTGCTCATATTTTCGTCACTGATACGATCTATTTAAGTGTTATCCGTGGTGACAATATGGATGACACTCAAGCTGCTATTACCGAGACACAACAGAAAATAAAAGGTACGGGACTTGGAGAAATGGAAGCTTTGTTTCATGATTTAGAGGAACAGTATCAAACATTTTTCAATACTGTTGGAGACATGGAGCAACCTATCACTGTTGAACATCCTCATTTCGGGAAACTTGATACCCGTCTTTGCGAAATGGTTCAACATGTTGTGAATCACGGTACCTATCACCGTGGAAACCTCACTGCAATGATTCGACAACAAGGATCTCCCAGTGTGCCAACGGATTATATTATGTATCTTTATGAAAAGCAAGCAACGAACTAATTTGGTTCGAGGTCATCAGCCGATCTCTGACCTAGGAATAAAATGGAAACAGTGTTAGCAACGCACTTTTTCCAGACACGACCAAGTGCTAATCTTATACTTAGATTGATTCACAATCCGGTCGGATAGCTCTAAAATACTGTCCCATATACCATTTGGTTGGGTGATTTGAGGAACTTTGAGGTATAGTATAAAAGATTTGATTTACTCCAACTTAGTGTGTGTGCACAACAGGTAGAGACATAGCGACTTAAAACCGAATAAACCGCATGAAGTCAAAGATAAAAACTTTGATTCCATGCGGTTTTAATTTTGGAGCTGCCAGTACTATTCATGCATTTTCGCTCATCTCTCAGCCACTTCTGCTGCTTTCATTTCAACTTTTTAGAGTGAAGCAAGTCAGTACGATGAAATTTTTCGATTCTGAAAGTATCCAATAATCTCAGAGATTCCGATACATATTAGGATAATTCCAAAGGTTTGAAAGAGAATAAGCGTCGTTTTGAAGGGATTAAAGACAAGGACGGCTCCGCCAATCACAAGCAGAATACAAAAGATCGTCCAGCCGATACTTTTTAGATTCAAAGCTAGAATCAGATGCATGAGGCCATTGATGATAATCATTAAACCAAGTAAAAACGGCAAAATGGAGAAAAGTGCTGGTGCAAAATATAGGAAGATAACAGCTATTATTATCAGGATCATTCCTCCTGCTAAACCGATCCCATAAGAACCAGTCTGCTGTTTGAATTTGTAGTTTTGGTAAATCTTGAGAATGCCTAATAAGATCAAATATCCAGCAATCACATAACCGATAAGACGAAGAAATCCATTTGGGCTTATAAAAATAGCAGCACCTATTACTATAAATATCACCGCTCGCAGAATAGCATGGCGTTGAAAGTTTTTCGGAAAATTTCTGAACATGTCACTTTCCCTCCTACATGGCTTTTTTAAAAAATAGGGAGTATAAAAATTGGTTAGTGCTGGATCTAGCTCCAGCGCCTAGCCCCTCGAGGTCAAATAACCTGAGCCAATAAAAGTCAAAACCGGACTTTTCTTGTCTCAGAACATTTGCTTGTCGGGGGCCAACAGGATGTTGGTCAGAACGGCGTTGCGCCAGGACGGCGCGAACTTAGCCGTTCATCCATTAAACGGGCGCCTTGCGCTTTTCTTAAAAGCAAAGAAGAATTAGTTAGTGCTGAATCTATCGACTAGTGAATTTCACGTTTCTTCCTATAACCATGATGCAAATGAATGGTTGAATTGTCAATGATAAGTGCTTTTGGTTTATCGATTTTTTATCAAAAAAATCAGGGGTGTCTATCGTGAGGTGGAATTTGAAGAGGAAGGAAAAATCAACGAAGTACAAGTTCTTTTACATTTTATTATTCAAACGGTTAATTTTCTAAATCTGCTTTTGGATGATGTAGCCGCACATGCACCAAATATGGAGACTGTTAGTATGCGAACAATAAACAGAGAAAATAATTTTTTAACAGCTTTCATTAGTAGTTTTCTTTCTTTCTTTCAACATATTTTTAAGAATGATGTTGTAATGCCTGTAATGAAAAGTTTATTATTGGGGTAATATCATCAGGAAATCTGAACGTTTGTACAGAAATCCCATTTTCATCCACTGTACACAGATTAAAACCCGTGAGATCATTCATTTGCATGCTTTCATTCGTAACTGTTACACCAAATGCAGTACCAGCTGCAGTGGATAGGAGAATATCACCAAACGAGCTCACTTTATTCTGGTGCGTATGTCCGCTTAACACAGCCATGACATCTGTATCTTGGATGATAGTAAGAACTTCCTGTGAATTTGTCAGCGAGTGACCATCTGTTCCTTCACTAGCTTCAAGCGGGTGATGAATAACTAATAAACTACCATTTTCAGAAGGTGTTTTAACGACATCCTCTAGCCAAGCAAGTTGCCTTGCATCAATCATCCCAACGCCACTATGATCATGACTAGAGTCTAAAACAATTATTCTGTATCCATTCAAGTCCTTTTCATAGAAAAGTTGATCGGAACAATTGGCCTTCCCTTCATACCCTTCCCAATACGCAGCGGTAACGTCATGATTACCAAGAGCAGTATAAACAGGAATATCTCTCACATGATCCTTGATGATTTGTTTGAAATATGAATAATCACTGGCATTACCCTCATGTACCAAATCGCCACTAATTAAAATGAAATCAGGCTTCTGTGTAAGAGATTTAGCTAAAATTTTCCTGAAAAAATCTGTCGGACTGCCATTTGGTCCATCCAATTTTTCTAGCAAACTTCCATTATAGTTTTGCAAAATATGCGTATCTGTAAGGTGCAAAAAATTAAGTTTTGTCATGATCTATACCTCCAGTTTTAGTAGATAAAAATTGAATGAATACAACTGTTTCAGGCATTTGGGCTACGTTGATTACTTGTTAACAGGAGAAGTCCACCGCTTTATTTTGATCAGTTAAGTGGCCATTTGCATTCTCCTTTTTTTGATATTTAATAATTCCTTTTTAGTATATAAGTAGCATATTAATTGAATGTTAATGGTGGGTTAAGAATTGCAAAAAAAACATTGAAGTTTGTAATAAGGTGGGTTATCTCAATTAATTATAACAAGTCGATATAATAGAGTGATAAGCTTTTACATACGGAAATCGTTAAGAGGGAAAGGACTTTGAAATGATGTCTAAATTTCTCATTGATACTGCTTATTTTTATCCTGTGAATACATTCCGAGGAGTTTATTGTCCATATTTTAACTGGCAGGGGAGCTTGATATAAGTCGAACGTTAATTCTAATGCAATTGCCCGCTTGGGAAATTAGAAGGACTTGTCGTTACCTAAAAAACAAGGTGTGACGGTAAAAGAAGTTTTGACTAAGGAAATGATGGATATGTTTGAGGCGGCTTTTGCCTACCAGTTGTATGTAGCATGAATTTTTGACATGAGCCAGCCTCAACTTGTTTATCTTTTGGATTACGGACTGGAGAGAATAATTGCAAACCTTTTTCTGCTAAAATGGCCTTCGCCTGCTCCAATGTTGAAATTCCTTTTTCATAATCTTCTGTTTCCTTATTGGGTCGTAAAATAGGTTAACGGATTACTGCTCACGTAACGCCAATTTCTCATAATGCTTATATAACGCATGAAATCTCCCGCTGTACTCTTTTTTCCAAGGTTTCTTTTTACCACAAAAGTGAAGAAAAACGGTATGGTTCATAATAAAATCCATATCACATTTTCCATTCGACTTGATTTTATAATAGCTATAAAACCTAGCATCATAATTATAGCGCGTTTCATCTAAGCTTTTTACTTTTTTGGAATATAAGGCATTGAGAATGTCCTGATCCGGCATAATTAATCTGGATCGATTTTTCTTCACAAACTTAAATATTGTCTGTTCATCTATCAATTTTCGCTGAAGCTCTAGGTTCATTAATAGGACCCCGGAATTATAATAGACATCAATATCGTAGGGCATTAACCGAATTCGATTAATTTCTTTTACCGAAATTTTGTCATGATAGGCTGCGGCGTATAAATAACCCTCGATATCAAGCTGATAAAGCTCCTTTACAGGATTTAACACAAGAATATCCGGATCCAAATATAAAATCCGGTTTAGCTCTTTCGGTAAAAATTTATACGCAAGCAGACGATAATACATTTCCTTAGAAAAGTGCAAAACAACAGGTGCATCTTCAAAATGATGACTCTCTATGTAAATAATCTTCAGCTTACTCCCGCTTTTAGCGATATAATCATCTAGCTGAGCTAATTTATCCTCCGCAATCCCTGAATGCATTAAATAAATGGAAAAATTCTCATTCGGATTGTTTAGAAATAGCGATTTTAGCATAATCTTTAATGGCTTTATATAATTTTCATTTAATGTAACAAGAATGTTCATCCATAATCTCCTTAAACCAATGATTTCCTGACTATTATATAGAAAACTCAGCTCAAATACCTGAATACCCCATGTTATGTTCTCCTATTTATACTTAAGTTAGCACCTTGAAATCAACAGAAAAAAATATTTTCAAAACGGAAAAGGGCATGGAAAATCCGCATGAACACTGAGTTTTTAGGATAATTATGGTACCCATCCAAACTGAATCAGAAGAACGTATTCTCGTGCGGAAAAAGTTAAAGAAATCGAAAATATACTTGCACCTTATGGGTTTTCGATTGATTTGATTGTACCAGATGTTGTGAGAACATTCCATTTTCGTACGCTTTGCAGCGGGTTGGTTTCAAAAAGCAACAAGGGAAGGTATTCTATAACAGGGTCTTGGATCTGTTCGATTGAATATAGCGATAGGAAGTAGGCCAGTAAATCTAACACAATTTGTAATCTGTCAGAATTGTAAAGCCTTCATACCCCATCATCGGAACCTTTTTCCTTGGATCTTTTCAAACCTCTTAGCTTTGTTTAAAAGTATAGAAAGCATAAGTTTTTTAATGTATATCTTTTTGAACTAAGGCTTTTGATGTCTAACTCTAGCGCCATCGGCTTGAGGTATTTCCCTTCCTTGACAGAAAAGTGTTTCTCGGAAAAAGTATTAGTCATTTTTCCAAATGACTTTTAGAGAAAATGGAAGTTGTTCAGTTTGCTAAACGTATTCGGAATCGTAGTAAAGCCATTCGGAGAGACCTCGCAATTACCTCTTATTCTTATCCAACAAGGATTTAACCCTTCCCCAATTAAAAAAATCCTATTATTTCAACTTGCCGCAGCCATGAGCTTTATCAAGAGTTACGGAAAACAAATGGAAGAGGTGGGCAATTATGATTTCTAAAAAAATAATCTTGACAAAATAACATAATAAGATTTATTATTAAAACGAAATGATATTATAACGTCATAACGTTTAAAAGGGGTGTATTAAAATATTTAAGAATTTCGTAATTAATAGAGATTCGAAGTTACCATACCATTATCAAATTTATATGAAATTAAAAGAAGCAATCGAAAATAATGAAATTAAAGAAGGTGAAAAAATTCCTTCTGAGAAGGAACTTCAAGAAATATTTGGCGTAAGTAGGATAACAGTTCGGAAAGCGATGGAAGATTTAGAGAATGATCAACTTGTAAAGAAATATCAAGGAAAAGGTACCATTGTGATGCCTACCAAACATAACTATAATCTTCAAGAATTAACAAGTTTTAGTTCAGATGTTCAGCAAGCTGGAGGTGTTTCGAGCTCTATCATTTTAGACTTCAAAGTGGTCGAGGCAAATGTAAAGGTGGCCAATAATCTTAATATTGATTTAGGGGAATCTGTCTACCATCTTAAACGATTACGTATGATGGGGGATAAAATTGTTGGTCTTCATGATGCTTATATAAAGAAAAGAGGATCGGTGATCATTTCTCCAGAGGAAATTAATAACCATACATCTTTATATAAGTTATTAAATGACAAAGGAATTAATTTAAAGTTTGCGAACGAAATTCTGGAAGCGCGAATACCAGATGAAAAGACAAAGAAGTTGCTTAAATTAAACAATAAGCAAGCTATTTTTTTTAAGGAAAGGATCACTTATGACCATAATAACAATCCTATAGAGTATGTTGAGATTTACTATAATGCAGATATTTATAGATACAAAGTTTCAATGAGTTTAAAAGGGGAGTAATTTTTTCTCGTCACATTTTGGTTTTAACGATAATTTTTTTGGAGAGGAACTAATAATGATTGACTTGAATTGTGCTAGACAAGTATTAACAGCCGAGTATCAGGAGATGTTTGATGACATTGTCTATCAAAGGGTTCTTGGTGCTAGCAAACATATTAATATGATCGGACAAATGATTGAATCGATTGCATTACATGGTGTTGGGAAAAATCGATCAACGAACGAAATAGTCGATGATATCTTGACTATCACTCAATTTTTTATTGAAACACGTGGAAAGGCAAGTCAAGCAATTAGTAATGCCATTCATATCATGATTAAAGGGTTGGAAGATGTCAGAGGTATGGATACAAAAGTTGCTGTCCATAAGATTCTTGAAAGCAAAAATAACTATATGAAAGAAGCAGATGCTGCTTTAAACCAAGTAGTTATTTATAGTGTTGAAACGGCAAAAATGATGAATCAAATTCTGGTATTCGATTATTCCAGCACTGTGGACCGGTTCCTAAAACAATTAGGTACTCAAAAACAATTAACAATTTTAATTCCTGAAAGCCGATCCATTGATGGGGGTTATGCTTTTGTGAAGACTTGCCTTGATGCTGGTCATAAAGTGAAGTTTTTCCCTGATGCAGCAATGATGTATTTTTTAAAAAACTGTGATGCCGCTTTTATGGGGGCTGAAACGTTCTTCCCGAATGGAACAATGTTTAATACAACGGGATCGGATATTGTTGCTCTCATATGTAAGGAATATAAAATTCCACTTTACGTATTAACACCTTTAATCAAAGTAGACATCCGTTCAGTATACGGGTATCAGAAAATGCTTGTCGAGAATGATTTAAAGGATCGATTGACTACCCATTGGACACCCGAAGAAAAAGAAAAAACAGATTTTATCTGTCCTGAACTTTTAGGAGTCGATTCTAAATATATTACTGCCTATATTACGGAACGCGGTATTATTCCAGCGAACCAAGTATTTAATGTGAGTCTTAACTTCTATAATGAAATAAAAGGAGAAGTGAGTAATGGCTAATCTTTTACATCCCAACTGTTTGGCAATCTCAATGATTCAGCCTGACCCATTGCCGGGGAGCTATAGACATACAGATAAAACAATTGATGAAATTGTTTATCAATCATTAAAAGAGACAGAAATGGTTGCAGAAAATGGTTTTGATGGAGTGATTATTCAAAATATGAATGACATGCCAATCAAGCAATTTGCTTCTCCAGAAGCAATCGCATACATGACTAGAATCGGTTATGAAATTAAGGAACAGTTTCCAGAGTTGACTTTGGGCGTGTTGCTCAATTGGGATGGGGTGGCTGGATTATCTGTCGCGGATGCGATTGGAGCTGATTTTGTTCGAGTTGAACACTTGTTTACTGGGGTGGAAGTGACCAGTGCCGGTTTACTGCAAGCACAGTGTGTTGAAATTGCGGAATTAAGAAAGAAAATTAAAAGTAAAGTGCCGGTTTATGCAGATGTATATGAAGTGCATGGTGTTCCTCTTGGTAGAAAACCAATCGAGGACGCTGCTTGGGAATCCGTTCACGAGGCCTTTGCAGATGGTCTTTTTATAGCTGGAAAAACGGCAGAGGAAAGTAAGGAATTAGTCAAGAAGGCAAGAAAAAAAGTTCCGAACGCCCCCATTTTCTTAGGAGGCGGGGCAACAGGGGAAAATGTTTGTGAACTCTTACAAGATTACGATGGCGTGTGTGTGGCTACTTGGATTAAGAATGGAGATATGAAAAATCCAATTGATCCAGACCGAGCAAAACTATTTATGAACGAAGTAAGAAGAGCTAGACAAATAAAAAATAAGTAAATGGGATTTTTAGTAGGATTTGATTAGGATGTAAATCACAGAAAAAGGTTGGGAGATTCTCATGAATAACCATGTAGAAATAGTTGTCTATGGAAGTTTAAACATGGATTTTGTTGCTTTTGTAAGTAAATTACCGAGAAAAGGTGAGACATTAAGTGCAAATGAATTCATGATGGTTCCCGGTGGGAAAGCAGCAAATCAGGCTGTGGCAGCTTCACGATTAGGGATCAAAGTGGGAATGGTAGGAAAGGTTGGTAATGATTATTTAGGAGAAGAACTAATTAGCAATATCAATCAAGAAGGTGTTCTAACGACAAACGTTCAAAAAGATCGAGCTAGTAGTACGGGTGTTGCAATGATCGGTGTTGCTCCGAATGGTGACAATATGATTATTACAAGTAAAGGTGCAAATAAAAGCTTAACGATTAATGATATTAATGAATCAAAAGAAATGTTGAGAGAATCTAGGGCTGTTGTTTTGCAGTTGGAAATGGACAAGTCAGTTGCGGAATATATCATTAGAAAAGCGAAACAACATCATAAGTATATCGTTTTGAACCTTGCCCCAATTGTTCCAATTGACCCGAAAGTATTATCCATGGTTAATTTGCTAATTGTGAATGAAACAGAGGCAACAGAATTAACAGGAATTGCAGTCGAGACAATTGATTCAACGATCGAAGCGGCGAAGGAACTGAATCGTCGGGGGATTGAAAGCGTTGTTGTCACTTTAGGGGCAAATGGGGCTTTGCTAAGTACAGTCGATTCAGTTCAGCATTTTCAACCACCTCAAGTAAATGTGGTTGATTCCACTGCCGCAGGTGATTGTTTTGTCGCCGCAGTTACGGCTTTTTGGGTAAAAAATGGTGATTTAAAAGAAGCTGTTGAGCATGCTGTGAAAATATCTGCTCTATCTGTTACAAAAAAAGGTGCTCAATCATCTTTACCAACCATTCAGGAATATGAAAAATTTTTGCAAGGAAGGTGATTGAATGACAAAGCCAATTTTAAAGATGGAGGGTATAACGAAAGAGTTTCCCGGAGTAAGAGCTTTAAATGGGGTAGATTTTGAGTTATACCCTGGTGAAGTTCATGCCTTGATGGGTGAAAATGGGGCTGGAAAGTCAACGCTAATGAAAATCCTTTCAGGTGTATATTCAGAAACATCTGGCGACATTTATTTAGAAGGTAAAAAGGTTACAATGAAAAATCCAATAGATGCACAGGAATTAGGGATTACGATTATTCATCAGGAATTTAACCTTTTTCCTAACCTATCTGTAGCGGAAAATATATTTATTGACCGCAACGACTCAAAAGGGAAATTCGGAAAAGTGAATTGGAAATCGATCAACAAGAGAGCTGAGGAATTAATCAAGTCGATTGGTGCCAATATTGATGTTAAGGATAAAGTTCAAGACTTAGGAGTTCATAGCCAGCAGGTAATTGAAATTGCAAAAGCCCTGTCCTTAAATGCCAAGATATTGATTATGGACGAACCATCTGCTGCACTGCCTGAAGACGAAGTACAAAACATGTTTAATGTTATAAAACAGTTGAGAAAAAATGGTGTAGCCATTGTCTATGTATCTCACAGAATGAAGGAAATATTTGAAATTGCGGATAAAGTAACCGTTTTAAGGGACGGGAAAAAGGTTTCAACCAAATTGATTAATGAAACAACCGAAGAAGAACTCATTCATTCGATGGTTGGCCAAGAAGTTGGTAATCTCTATCCTGATTCAACACACATACCCTCTAAAGAGGTTGTCTTATCTGCAAAAGATTTCTATATTACGGATGAAGATAAGGTTTCTTTTGACCTACACAAAGGAGAAATACTTGGATTCTATGGACTGGTTGGCTCGGGTATTCACACATTGGCAGAACGATTATTCGGTCTTAGAAAGGGTTCTGGAGCTATAAAGGTTAACTCTAATAGTGTTATGATCAAAAATCCAAAAATTGCAATGATGCATGGAATTGCCTATTTACCCCCAGACCGTCATCGCCAAGGGTTAGTAAAAGAACTCAGCGTACGAGAGAATATTAGTATAACGGTTTTACGGGAACTTTCGGAAAAAACTCTAATTAATCGAAAAAAAGAAGAAAAATTAACAGAAACCTATATTGAACAACTGCGAATTAAGACTCCTAGTCAGAATCAGATTGTTAATTTCCTCAGTGGAGGAAATCAACAAAAAATAACATTAGCTAAATGGTTAGCCACTAAACCTGAGATTTTGATTATGGAAGAACCAACACGTGGCGTTGATGTAGGGGCTAAAGCGGAAATCTATCGATTGATTAACAGCCTAGCTTCTGAAGGATTAAGTTTTATCTTAATTTCTACGGAAATGCCAGAATTAATTGGTTTAAGTGATCGAATTTTAGTTATGAATAATGGAAAAATAACAAAGGAATTCGGAAAAAGAGAAGCAAATCAACAGACCCTCTTAAAAGTAGCATCAGATTCTGATAGGGTTTCGGAGGTATAGTGATGAGTCATATACGAAAAGTAAAAGAAATTCCTATTCTTGTTTTCACCTTAGTGATTTTTGTTGTATTTTCAACACTATCATCTAACTTTTTTACTGTTGGAAATATTTCATTAATCCTAACGCAAATGACAACTACAGGCTTAATCGCAATTGGGATGTTAATGGTTATTTTGTTTGGTGGAATTGACCTCTCAGTTGGATCTGTACTTGCAGTGGTGGGAACCATTGTTGGGATGCTAGTAAATGCTGGAGTGAATCCTACCTTAGCCGCATTAATTGGACTTATTGTTGGAGCAATTTGCGGTGCGGTTAATGGGTTCTTTATAACGAGATTCAATATACCGGATATTATCACAACATTAGCAACAATGTTTATTTTTCGCGGGTTGGCTGTTGCCATTAGCGGCGGTCAGTGGGTAAACAATTTCCCATCAAGTTTTAATTATTTTGGACAAGGTTCTTTTCTAGCGATTCCAGTATCTGTATGGCTGCTCATAATAGCATCCGTCATTTTCTGGTATGTACTAACCCAAACAACCTTTGGTAGAAGAATTTACGCGATTGGGGGAAACCCTGATGCGGCTAAATTAGCTGGAATGAATATTAAGAAAACAAAATTATACGTCTATATTTGTAGTGGGATGCTGACATCTGTTGCAGCTGTTATCTTTGCTTCAAATATTGGAAATGTACAAGCTTCAACAGCTGGTAAGGGAATAGAATTCACTGTTATTGCGGCCGTATTAATTGGAGGTGCTAGTATTTTTGGTGGTGTTGGAACTCTTCCTGGCACGATCATTGGTGTTCTATTAATGGGGGTTATCAAAAATGGCCTTGTTTTAAGTCAAGCCTCCGTCTATTGGATTGATGCTGCTACAGGCTTCATTCTTATCCTTGCCATTATTATGAATACAATTCAGCGTTCTAGAAGTATTTCAAGCAAAGGGGGAGAATTAATATGAATATAGCTGAAGGAAATAAACAAAAGAAATCTTGGACTCTCCCATTACAATTAAATAATAATGTCATATTAACGATTTTATTAATTGCTTTTTTCATCTTTTTCAATACGCAATCTAGTTTCTTTCTCACTAAAGTAAATATTTCAAATATCTTAATTCAAGTAACTACGATTGGATTTATCGCAATTCCGATGACCTTTATTATTATTTCGGGCGCTATGGATTTATCTGTTGGTTCGATATTAGGTATTTCAGCTGTTACATTAGGCTATTCATTTCAAAGTGGTTTGAATATTTGGGTGTGTGTGATATTAGCAGTTTTGGCTGGAGCCCTTGCAGGATCTTTAAATGGATTACTAATTGCGAAATTTAAAATGCAAGCAATTGTAGTAACGATAGGAACCCTTGTTACTTTGCGTGGTTTGGTTTATATCATTACAGAAGGTAAGCCAATCAGTGGATATCCGGAAACGTTCTATTTTTTAGGACAAGGTACTGTTTTTGGACTGCCCTTTAATGTCATTGTAATGGTAATCCTGTTTGCGATTGCCTTTCTTATCATTAAGAAAACAAGAATTGGACGATATACGTATGCGCTTGGGAATAACGAAGAAACCGTTCGATACTCTGGTATTAATGTTGTAAAAGTAAGATTTATGACCTTTTTAATGAGTGGTGTTTTTGCAGCCATTTCGGGAATCTTTTATGTCTCAAGATATGCTAGTGCGCAGGCAGATGCCGGCGATGGAATTGAACTAGATGTCATTACCGCTGTATTAATTGGTGGCACACATATTTTTGGTGGCAGAGGTAGTTTACTAGGTACTTTTCTAGGTGTTTTGCTTATAGGGACATTGAGAAATGGTTTAAATCTTATGGGAGTCTCTGTGCTATTCCAAACAATGATCTTAGGGGTATTGATTTTAATTGCAGTTGGTAGACAAAATAAATAATTAAAAAGGATGAGAGACTAATGAAACATATAACTAAAATTTTATCAGCTATTTTAATCATTTTCCTCATTGCAGGTTGTTCAACTCAAGGCCAAATAAAAGGAGATACAGGAAAAGACGATAAAAGTGGATCATCAAACAGTTCTAAAAAAAGTTTCTTTATTAATCCAAAATCCATTGGTCCAGCCTATTGGTCGGCTGCTGAAAAAGGAGCAAAAAAAGCAGGTAAGGACTTAGGTGTAGAGGTTATATACAACGCACCGTCCACAACAGATTCTTCACAACAAATTAACATGATTCAAGATATGTTAACAAGACAAGTAAATGGGATTGGCGTAGCACCGAATGATCCGACAGCCGTAGCTTCTGTCTTCAATACAGCTAAAGAGCAAGGAGTGAATATAGTTAACTGGGACAGTGATGCTCCGGAAACAAGCCGCGACTATTATGTAGGACCATCAACAGATGTGGAATTAGGAAAAGAATTTATTAAAATGGCAGCGGAAAAAATTAACGGAAAAGGAAAACTAGCCTTTATGGTAGCAAGTCTTTCTGCACAAAACCAAACAGAAAAGGTAGAAGCAGCCAAAGAATTACTGGCCGAAGAGTACCCTGATATTGAAGTTGTTACTACTGTCTCGAGTGATGATGATCAACAAAAGGCATTTGAAAATGCACAAAACTTAATTAGTACGTATCCAGATTTAAATGGAATTGTTGGTTTTGCTGGTGCTGAAGCTCCTGCTGCTGCTCAAGCGGTAGAGAGAGCGATTAGTGAAGGGAAAATTAAAAAAGGACAAATTACAATTACTGGATTTGCTGTTCCAAGTTTAGTCTCCAAGTATGTCAAGAACGGGACAATCGAAGAACTTGTAACTTGGGACCCAACTAAGTTAGGTTATGGAACAGTATATGTTTTAAATGCACTTTCAAACGGTGATAAAATCGAAGATGGAATGGAAATTCCTAATGTAGGGAAAGTAACTGTTCAAGATCAA
Organism: Lederbergia sp. NSJ-179; assembly: GCF_022867885.1. Classification (GTDB taxonomy): domain Bacteria; phylum Bacillota; class Bacilli; order Bacillales; family Bacillaceae_C; genus Lederbergia. The sequence continues at coordinate 32,454 of NZ_JALIFP010000038.1, forward strand.
TTAATCTTAATTGGAACAGAGGTTATTACAAAAGATAATGTAGATGATTTTGACTTTTAAATAAAGGACGGTCCAAATGAAAAAGAAAATAGACTTTTTAACACACGAGAATTTTGAACCATATGGAAAAATCGTTGAGGTTCCCGAAAGCGCGCCAACGAAAATTGGAGAAGGTTGGGAATGCTGGAATTACGTGCAAATGATGGATGTAGATACTGAAGTGGGAATGGGTTTAGTGAATACAAAGCAAAGACCATTTGAGATTGAATCCATGGAAAGACACGATAGCAGGGAAGAGTTATTAATCGCTCTCAAGGGAGATATTATTCAACCAATTGCTTTGTCAGAAGATATAGAGAATCCTAATGAAAAACCTGATCCTGATAAAGTAAAATGCTTTCTCTTGAAGCAAGGGCAGGGTATTATTTTGAAAAAAGGGATATGGCATAGTCCTGCATACCCTGCAACGGAGGATACATTCTATCTATTCATAATCGAGAGAAAACCGGATAAATACGGTGATGAAATTCTTAATCCTTGGGTTGAATTTGAAAATAATGCTAAGGTAAAATTTGAGTTTTAGGTAAGATATGTTTGCCCTTTTACCTTAAAATATAGTGAAGATGGTGTAATGGAATCGTATAAATTTTAATAAAAGAAACTTGATTTAGTATAGTGAACATAGAAATCGTTGTAAGAGCACCACGGTTTGTCCGTTTTCAAGACTGAACCTATAAAAAGTAAAACCCAAGAATGCTGTTATATCAGCATTCTTGGGTTTTTAAATTAATAGACTTTTTAGACAGCCCCATTGGCTACACCCGTGAAGCGAAGAGAAACAATCAAAGGTAATGGAACGGCCGAGGTTGATGGGGAAAATTAGCCGGCAAAATTATCGCTATAGAGGAACCATTCTTCACTGTAATGTACTCCAAGCTGATTCATTCAACAGAAGAAGCAATTATTCGGAAATATCTCTAAAAACTGTACTTAAATAGTGAATCCTTAGATAAAATCGACAAGCTTCACAAATAGGTTGGAAACGATAAAACAGTTGTATGATGAAGACAAATTGATGGAACAGCGTATGAGGGAAAACTCTCACGTAAGGTGTAAATGTGGAAAGCCGGAGATGACCTCAATGGCTAACCTATCCCCTAAATAGAATATAAGGGAAATTCAGAGTCTTCTAGTTGATCTGAATCGCTAAATTTTACTACATCCTTGTTTTTACATATATTTCTTCTGTATAGTGAAGCGCATTATCTTGAATAATATATCATTCCAATTTCACCAATAGAAAAACAAGTTGTTTCATTGAACAACGTTGTTATATTATATATATATAATAATTAATATGGTAAAGGTGATTATGAGATGAGTAGTCCGAAGTACAAACAAATTTATACCGATTTACTAGAGAAAATTAAGAACGGCGAATTTGGTTATGGAGCTCGTGTTCCTTCTGAAAAAGAGTTGGCGGAGGCTTTTAATGTGAGTAGGATTACATCGAAGAAGGCGTTGGATATGTTAGCTGAACAAAAGGTGATTGAACGTGTCAGAGGAAAGGGCTCTTTTGTGGCTACTCCAATTTCTTCCATAACCGCCGAGGATCTTGCGCTTTTGAACGATGAGTGGGGCGGAAGGGAAATAAAAATGATCGGTCTAATTATTCCTGACTTTTCCCCCGATTTTGGAATGACATTTGTGAAAAGTGTAGAGAAAATTTGCTCTGATTTAAATATTCATCTAATGATTAAACGGACATACGGTTTAATTGAAGAAGAGGCAAAATGTATTACCTCTATGACGGAATTAGGAGTAGATGGATTGATTATTATCCCAGTACATGGTCAGCATTATAATCATTCCCTTTTACAAATAGTTGTCGATGATTTCCCCTTTGTCTTGGTGGATCGATTTTTGATTGGGATTCCGGCTAGTTCTGTAGGAACGGATAATCATCTTGCCAGTAAAAAACTGACAGAATACTTAATAAGGCTGGGTCATGAGCAGATTGGTTTTATTTCATCTTCTTTAGATGGCACATCTACCCTTGAGGAGAGACTGAAAGGGTTTCAAACAGCCTTTTCCCATCAAGGGCTTAAGCTAGACCCTAATCATATCATGACTCAAATCCGTAGTAGTTTGCCAGCATCAAAGCGGCAATCCAAACTAGAATCAATTTTTCAAGAGGACATGGAGCAATTGGGGATCTTTATCGGACAACATCCTGAGATTACAGCGTTCGTCGCATCTGAATATGAACAAGCCTTGATGATAGAGCTTGTGTTAAAGAAATTGGGAAAAAAGGTTCCAGAAGACTGTTCTATTGTATGTTTTGATCATCCTAATGGACTTATCGTAGAGAAACGATTCACTCATATTAAACAAAAGGAAGAGCTGATGGCTGAGAAATCAATAGACTTATTGTTGTCTAAATTTAATGGAGAAAGTGAACTTCATCATCTTTTTCTGGAATTTGAATTGGTAGAGGGATCTTCTTCCAGTGCGATAAAAACGATCAACAGTTTGAAAGCGGTTTATAAAGGACGTGCTTGATGACGGGGCATAACAGGAATTATTTCTGGTAAAATATATCACTTCTCCCCTCTATGTAAAAGTCTTATAATTATAATATATCAATAAACTTCTAAAGAGATTACAAGGGGTGAAAGCGATGCTGCAGGAAGATTTGATGGCTTTTTTAGAGGAAAAAACCAATCTTTTTCAAATCAACCATCCATCTGATCAGTTTACAGCAAATGTGATGGCCGAAAGGTTCCAAGTGAAGCGGAATACGATTAGTCATTATTTGAATAAGATGGTTGAAGAGGGAAAGGTCATTAAAATAAATACTCGACCCGTTTATTTTCTAAGCAGGGCCGTTTTTGAAAAACAGTTTTTTCCGGTCTCTACTTGTATTTTTGATAGTCTGGATTCGATTCAAGAACAAATGAAAGAAGCAACCTATGAGGTTGATTTGTTTGATCAATTAGTCGGGGCAGATGGAAGTATGAAAAAGGCCATTGAACAAATAAAATCGTCGGTCCATTATCCGGGCTCCGGGCTGCCTCTTATTCTTTGTGGTCCTACAGGCGTTGGCAAAAGTTATACGGCCAGCCTAATTTATCAATATAGTGTTGAAAAGGGAATACTGTCGAAGGACGCCCCATTTATTAGCTTCAATTGTGCACAATATGCGAATAATCCAGAGTTATTGTCTAGCAATTTATTTGGGCATATAAAAGGTGCTTTTACAGGTGCGGATCAAACGACAAGAGGGATGCTTGAGGCTGCAGATGGAGGAATCCTTTTTTTAGATGAAGTTCACAGACTAAATGAAGAAGGACAAGAAAAACTATTTACCTTTCTTGATCAGGGCGTATATCGTCGGATGGGGGAAACGGATGGGTGGCACCACGCAAAAGTACGAATCATTTTTGCGACAACCATAGACTTAAAAGGGAATTTCCTAGAAACATTTTTACGTCGGATTCCTATTCGGATCACAATCCCAAGTTGGGAACAGTGGGAAAACAGGGAGAAAAGGCAATTAGTATATATGTTTCTGATCCAAGAGGCTCGAAAAATTAACATGCCCATTCAGATCACAAATATTGCTTTGGACGCCCTTACGAATCATAACTATAGTGGAAATTTGGGCGGTTTGAAAAACACGTTAAAATATTTGGTGGCCTCATCCTTTGTGAAAGATACAGAATCCAATCATGTATCCATTACATTACACGATCTTCCCGATAAAATTTTAAAAGAAACCATTCAACCTACCGATTACAAATTCAAGCAAAATAGTGAAATCATTATTGAACCAAGTACTACGTTGAATCAGTTATTTACATCGCCCATGTCACGTACGGATGATATTAAAAAAACATATAAAGAAATCCTGCATTTATTTCAAGACGTTCAAAAACAGAAGTTAGACCAGAAGGCCTTAGAAAAGCATGTATTCAATGAAATTACTGCCTTGTTTGATCGGTTTATTTTTAAAACGAAAAAAAACACGGGTCTTATGATGGAAGTGATTACGGTAAATGTGCAGGAAATCATTCGGTATTTGGAAAGCACGAATAATATAAAATTCAACGGCAACAGCGTATTTACAATGGCCCATTTTCTTTATTATAAGGGGAATTCTGTTATTGAATGGTCAGACGAACAGAAAAAAATAATCAATCAAATGGAACAGTATGTGGCTGAAAAATACCAAGCGGAACGCCAACTTGTATCCCAGTTTATTGAATTGTTGAATAATAAGTTGGACGTACACATGAGTAAAATGGATAAATCGATCCTAACCTTTTATTTAAGAAGTTTGTCGATTGAACCTATCAATGAACAGCGGATTAGGGCTGTCATCTTAGCGCATGGCTACGCAACAGCAAGCAGCATAGCCAATGTTGCCAATCGCCTGCTTCACACGAATATTTTTGAAGCTTTTGACATGCCTTTGGATATATCCGTAGAAGATATCGCCAGACAGGTTTTGCATTACGTGGAATACACAGATGTTTCCAAAGGACTTGTTATATTAGTGGATATGGGTTCTCTAAAGGATATACATTCCCAACTGATAAAATATATCCATGGACCGATTGCCATCATTAATAATGTTTCCACACAGATGGCTTTATTTGTTGGAGAATTGCTAGAAAAAGGCTCTTTTTTAGAGGAAATGGTAGAAAAGTTAAAGGATGTCAATGAAACACAATATAGTATCATTTATCCAGAAAAGAAAAGAGATAAGGTCATTGTCACATCTTGCTTTACTGGAATGGGGACAGCTTTACAAATTCAAAAATTACTAGAAGCAAGCATTCCAGCGGATTTAGAAATAAAAATTATAGCCCATGATTATAGTCGATTGGAAGAATTTGGCTATACAGATGCTTTGTTCCAACTTTATGATGTCCTTGCTATTGTAGGAACGACTGACCCTGGAATACGGGAAGTGGATTATATTTCACTTGAGGACTTAATTTCTGGGCATGGAGAAGAAAAACTGTGGAAAATTTTCCGATCCGTGATTAGTGATGATCAAATTGAAACAATTAACAACAACTTGTTACGTAATTTTTCAATTGAACAAGTCATTGAATCGATTACCATTCTAGATACAGACAAAATTCTTACCCATGTAGAGGAATTCTTAAATCGACTGGAAATGTTAATGAACAAACGACTGACAAATGATAAAAAGGTAGCGTTATATGTCCATACAAGCTGTTTAGTAGAGCGGTTGATTCGACAAACCCCAATGGAAACCTATCATAACATAGATGACTTTGTAGAGTGTCAAAGAAATACGATTGAAATGATCAGAGAAGCATTTAGTGTCATAGAATCGGTTTATAGTGTCAAAATAACTACGGCTGAAATTGGCTATATCTATGATTATATCGTATCAGAAAGCACAACAGAAGGTGCTTTATAATATTTGACGGGTACACACAAAAAGCGCGCCACAAAGTTGGCACGCTTTTTGCATGTATAATATTAATAATCCGGATTATAATGCAAAAAATAAAGGAGGGAGAAAATGAGACGATTTTTGGTTGCTTCACACGGTAGTCTCTCAGAAGCTATTCTACAAAGTGCGGCACTAATTATTGGAGAAGAGAAAATAAACCATTTTGCTCATATTGGGGTCGAATTAAACGATTCTCATGAAAAGGTAAAAAGCAGTGTTGATGCCTACTTAAACAGTTGGGGAAATGAGGACCAAATATTCGTGCTAACTGATATTTTGGGAGGGAATATTACAAATATTCTTAGCGAATATATTGGTGTTCGCGATCTTCATATCGTTACGGGTATGAACCTTGGGATGGTACTAGAAGTACTTCTCTCCGATGAAGGAACGCCCATTGAAGAACTAGCTGAAAATATAGTAAATATGGGAAAATCAGGGGTTCAATATTTGAATCATACATTACAGAAAAAGGAAGGAACAGAAATATGATAAAAGCCTTGCATTTGGATGACCGATTGATACACGGCCAGGTTGCTATTTCTTGGACTCGAGGGCTTGATATTAATTTATTGCTTGTTATTAATGATGAAGTGATGAACGATGAGATTCGAAAAATGTCCCTAAAAATGGGTGTTCCTAGTGGTGTAAAGTATGGATTTCGCACAGTTGAAAAGGGGATTGAATTTTTAAATAACCCAGAAAATCAAAAATATAATATTATGGCTCTCATTAATAATCCAATCGATGCCTATAAGATTTGTATGGCGGTGCCCGAAATTAAAAAACTGACCATTGGTGGACTACGGAAAAACGCCCAATATATTTATGACAACCTTAATCTTGATCCCGAAGATATTCAAGCACTTAAGAAAATTATTGCACACGGTATACCAGTAGGGATGCAACCCACGCCAGATAATAAATTTGTTGATTTAGAAAAATATCTGGATACGCCAGATCATACTAGCTAATTGGCATGCCTATGTTCGAATACTTCGTTACTAATAACTGTTGTATTAAAAACGTAGCGATAATTGCCTAAAAATCATGTAAATGATACGGTACTGTCAAAAGTTCTATGAAAACTCACGCTTAAAAGTAGCTCCAAGTCTGAATTGTAGTGGTAGCCGCCGCAATCGCTCTTGACAAACACGCCAATGGTTTGTTTTTAGGTTAAC
>NZ_JALIFP010000039.1 GCF_022867885.1 Lederbergia sp. NSJ-179
TATAAAGCTACATAAATCTACCAATATATGACAATAAAATATTTTAAAAATTCCCGGAATCATTAATGTTATCAAGGACTCCGGGAATTGAGTTGTGTGGTTGTACTGCAAAAGTAGCGCAATCATTGGAGCCAAAGAGTTCGGAACAATATGTTTAAAGATAATCGAATAATCACTTGCACCTAGGGCTCGTGCTGAATCGACATATTCAAAATTGGAAACCATTAAGACATTGGCCCGCATCGTTCTCGCATAGGTTGGAATCGAGCCAACACTTAGCGCAATGATCAAATTCACCGTATTGGCGCCAAAAGCTGCGATAATCGCAATTGCTAATAATATACCCGGAACGGCATATAAAATATCCAATAATCGCATAATGATATTATCTGTACGGGGGCCATAATACCCAGAAATGGCTCCAAGTACACCACCAATGATTGCTGGTATAAGAGTAGAAGCTAATCCAACCATAAGGGATATTCTAGCACCGAAAACGATTCTAGAAAATAAATCGCGGCCAAAATTATCTGTCCCTAACGGATATTCCATACTAGGAGTTTGCAGAATGGCTTCATAACTATTTTCAACAGCCATTTCGTAATCAAACGTAAAGGGACTACAAATGGAAAGGGAAAAAATAAAGACGATAAAGAAGAAACCAAGCATGGCCATATTATTACGAATAATCTTCCCCCACATGCCATTCCATTTTTCTATGCTTGATTGGTCGTTTCGCCATTTTATAAAGATATTAATGGCTAAGATAAGGGCAAATAAATTCCCGGTCAAACTAGTAACAAGCAGAAATATCGCCATGTATTTCATCCAAGCAGGCGGTTTGTCCTTTCCTGATTGCTTGGCAACTAGAAGGAGGACAACCAAATCAAATATAGCAACTCCTATCAGGACTAACATCGCCATTGGAAAGGAGTCTGTTACATATGGTTTGAACAGATTCAATGCGGAGACAGCAATAATGAAAATCTGAGTTAAAAGCATATAAGCAGCAAAAACATATTCGGTTGTTTTCACTTTTTTTATGAGCTGAAAAGCAAATGCAACAATAAATACATTTCCTGTCACAATCCCTGCTAGTAGAGGATATCCCCATTTCCTCGTAGCGGATCGAATTTCCCCCGTCTTTTTAAGATCAGCTTTGATCTTAAAGGTCACTGCAATTTGTATAAGAGTAAACAAAGCATAAACGGCAAATACAGTAAAAACAGAAGGTTTTAGTGCACCGCTTGAAAATTCAATGCTGTTGACCAGGAAAATAATCGTTAAAATCAACGACATAATCCATGTGAAATTGGCTTGTGTATATTCAGAAGATAATTTTAATGCATGCTTCAATTGAAAGCCTGCAGCTTCCGTACTCCTTGTTTCCATCCTCTCAACACCTGCTTCAATACTGTCTCATTTTCGAACGAATACGTGGATCAAAAAACGCGTAAGAAACGTCAATAATTAAATTAACAAGCGAAATCGTAATAGCTACATACACAACCCCACCCATCACACTTGGTATATCTGGAATAAATTGTTTATCGACAATATAGCTACCAATCCCACTGATATTAAATACTTTCTCTGTAACGGCTGCTCCGCCAAGCATACCGCCAAAAAGCAAACCAATCACTGTGATAACAGGAATAATTGCATTCCCAATCGCATGTTTCCAAAGAACATGGTTATAGCTTAATCCTTTCGAACGAGCTGTCACAATATAGTCTTCATTGACAACCTCAAGCATTGAAGAACGCGTCATCCTTGCAACGGATGCTGTTAAGGCAGTACCAAGAACAATAACAGGCATAATCATCGACAAAACATTTCCCGGGCTATACGTGGCAGGAAGCCAGTGTCCTTTGATTGAAAAGGTTAAAATAAAGATTAATCCTTGCCAAAAATTTGGAATCGACAAACCAATTAAGGCAAGAAACATAAAAGAATAATCGAAAAAAGAATTAGGCCTTGTCGCTGATATAATTCCAACGGGAATCGCAATGAGAATTGCCATGATTAAGGAAACCATCGTTAATGAAAAGGTAACAGGAAATTTATTCGCAATACTCGCTGCCACATCTTCATTTCCTGTAAATGAATTCCCCAAATCAAATGTAAGAATCCCTTTCACAGCCTCCCAAAGCTGAACAAGATACGGCTGATCTAAACCATATAGATGATTAAAAGCAGCGATCTGTTCCTTTGTCGCCGTTTCCCCCAAAATATTGGCTGCTGGGTTAAATGGTGAAATATATAAAATCGTAAAAACAAAAACAGCCACACCAAGAATGACAAATAAACTCATCACTAATCTTTCAAAAATATATTTGATATAAGAATTACTATAAATGAATAACAAGATGTACATAAGGATTCCCGGAATGAATGTCAATACAAAAAAGAGTGGGTGCTTCAAAAGAGATTGAAAAGTATGTTCAAATGTTACTCTTTTTATCCCTTTTTTTTCAAGTTGTTCGTTTGTTTGCTCGAAAAGAACTTTTTGAAATTGCTTATCCGACCATTTTTTTGCATGTTGTTTCATTTCCTTTGGAATAATCTTTTTAGAAAAAAATTCCTGTTTCCTTCGGTATTCATTTTCAAACTCTTCCATTAATTTTGCTTTGTAATCGGCAGCGACTAATTTCCCATGTGTCTCATTTAATATGGTGAAAGAAGGATCTTGCCTTCGTTTATATAAATAAATAAAAAAGACCAAAAGATGAACGGGAAGCCCTAGTAAGATCACCCAAAATTTGTATGATGACCTTGTTAGCATTTTTCCGTATGTGAAACTAAGCATTCCCAAAAAACGATAATGATTCGACATGTTTCTCCCTTCATTCACAAAGAAGCGGCCTCCTTCCTTTCCAGATTGAACAATTCCGATAGGCGTAGTATACTTTTAAGTAATAAACTTGTAAAGTAATTAGATAAATTTTATCATGAAGTCCATAAATATCAAAATATATCGGCAGGTGTAAGAATTTGGAACCTATACTAAAAGTAAATGATCTCCATATCTCATTTTTTTCTAGGGAAGAGGAATTTGAGGCTGTTCGTGGAGTCAGTTTTGAAGTTCATAAAGGGGAAACCGTCGGAATTGTAGGTGAATCTGGCAGTGGTAAAAGTGTCACCGCTCGAACCATTATGCGATTATTACCTTCTCCCCCTCCCATATTAAAAAAGGAGAGGTCTTTTTTCTTGGTGAGAATTTAGCCACTAAGAGTGAAAAAGAAATGGAGCACATCCGTGGGCGTGAGATTGGAATGATCTTTCAAGATCCGATGACTTCCCTTAATCCCACGATCCGCATTGGGAAACAAATTTCAGAAAGCTTAATTAAACACCAAAAGCTTTCGAAAAAAGAAGCCAAAGCACAAGCGATTGAAATGCTGAAGTTGGTCGGCATCCCCAATAGTGAAATGCGCTATCAGCAATATCCACATGAATTTTCCGGTGGGATGAGGCAAAGAGTGATGATTGCAATCGCCCTTGCTTGTCGACCAACCCTATTAATTGCAGATGAACCAACGACAGCCTTAGACGTAACCATTCAGGCGCAAATTTTAAATGTAATGAAGGATATTCAAAAACGATTAGGCACATCGATTATCCTGATCACTCATGATCTTGGTGTTGTTGCGGGGATGTGTGATCGTGTTGTCGTCATGGAAAAGGGAGAAGTTGTCGAAACCGGAACAACGGAGGAGATATTTGCTGCTCCCAAACACCCTTATACACAAAAGCTTTTACATGCTCTTCCGAGATTAGACGAAAAAAAGAAACCGAAACCGACTCCCTTTATGATCCCGAGCAAGGACTCAACCATTCCCCTACTCGATGTGCGTTCCCTTAAACAATATTTTGATATTGGCAAAGGGAATAAACTGAAAGCAGTAGATAATATTAGTTTTCAGATTCATCAAGGCGAAACACTTGGCTTGGTTGGAGAATCTGGATCGGGAAAGTCTACGACTGGAAGGACGATCTTACGGCTTTATGAACCAACCGATGGGGATGTTTACTATCAGGGAATGGCTGTCAATCGTTTTTCCAAGAAGGAAATGAAAAAAATGCGTCGACATATGCAAATGATTTTTCAAGATCCTTATTCTTCCTTAAATCCACGTTTTAAAGTATTAGATATTATTGGGGAAGCATTGGATATTCATGGGATCACGAAAAGTAAAGCCGAACGGAAACGAAAAGTGGAGGAATTGCTCGATATGGTTGGACTAGAGCCTGCCCATGCCGGGCGTTATCCCCATGAGTTTTCAGGTGGGCAGCGTCAACGGATTGGGATTGCCCGTGCGCTTGCCGTCGACCCTCGTTTTATTGTCTGTGATGAGCCTTTATCTGCATTAGATGTATCGATTCAAGCACAGGTTGTCAAACTGTTAGAGGATTTACAGCACCGCTTAGGATTAACCTATTTATTTATTGCCCATGACTTATCCATGGTCAAGCATATTAGTGACCGCGTTGCTGTCATGAATGCTGGAAAAATTGTCGAGCTGGCAGAAAGCGAAGAACTGTATGCAAACCCACAGCATGAATACACGAAGTCGCTTTTATCGGCTATTCCCATTCCAGACCCAAAGGTTGAAGCCAAAAAGAAAAGAGAACTGATGTCAGAACAAATGGAAGTCGATAAATATAATTTGCGAAATTCAGAATTAGTTGAAGTTTCCATGGGGCATTGGGTGGCATTGCCGAAAAAGAAACAGTAACATGACAAATAAAACCGGCAACTGTTGAAAAATGTTTTTAAAGTTTGACATATTTCCCGAGAAATATTTAAGGGAGAATCCAAAAGGTCGACAAACACGAAGGGGCAGAAATAAGTATTTAACTTATTTCTGCCCCTTCTCAATTCTGTCTTTCGTTTACTCTCCCTTTCTCCCTCATATATATCCATCGTTTATTTATGAAAAGACTGTGAATCTTCTGTGCGTTAACTACTTATTCATGATTGTTGTGGTAAACTGAATGAAGGTCAAGGGCAACCTGTTGGCAGGCTCAAAGCACCACGCCCTGTCACTTCGCCTGCACTAGTACGTTCTTGTACGTCGCAACGCCTTTGTGACCTGCGTCCTGCAAGCCCGAATAGAAACAATCAAAAATGGAGTGTACAATCGAATGAACGAAAAAACAAATCAAACCCAGTTAGATCATAAACGCAATTACAAACCAGTGATTATAACGATTTCCGTTGTTTTAATCGGGGCCATTGCTGTCCTTTCAGGAATGCCAGGAGTGGAGGATTTTGATGCCTTTGATGTCACTCTCCTCCCCCTATTTAACGCGATTTTTAATAGCTTTACTTTTGTGTTTTTATTATGTGCTTTTATTGCGATCCGCAAGCGTAACATTAAAGTACATCGTCGCTTTATCTATTCAGCCTTTGTAACAACTTCTTTATTTCTAATTACTTATGTGGCTTTTCATTATTTATCTCCTTCCACACCATATGGTGGATCAGGTTTTATGGCTGGTTTGTATTATTTTCTTCTTATTACCCATATTTTATTGGCAGCCGCCATTGTACCACTCGCCTTGACAACTGTGGCCCGTGCTTGGAATATGGAGAATGCCCGGCATAGAAAAATTGCCCACTGGACAATGCCGATTTGGCTATATGTCAGTCTATCTGGCGTATTAGTTTATATCATGATTTCCCCTTATTATTAAGAAAAGCGCAAGGCGCCCGTTTAATGGATGAACGGCTAAGTTCGCGCCGTCCTGGCGCAACGCCGTTCTGACCTACATCGTGTAGGCCTCCGACAAGAAATGTTCTAGACAAAGTATGTCCTCACTTCCAAAGTGAGGATTTTTTCGTTTCATTGTTTCTTTAATCATTTTATTATGAGTTCCCCAATAGGATTTGTTATACTTGAAAATAGAGAGAGTTTCGCTTGTATTCTTTCACATCATTTGGAAGATAATGAAAAACCTAGTAATATAACATAAAAGGATTTATTTGTCCAAATCCAAAGAAGCTAAAAGAAGGCTTTCCGACATCATTCACATGCAATCATAAAGGACGATTTACATAAAATGATCATGCAATTCATATTTTTCTTGGAAGGTGCGTTCAATCATGGAGAAAAGCATAAACACAACACGTTATTTAGAAGTTATGGGTAATTATCCTACTGGCGTTACTGTTGTGACAACACTGGATGACCAAAAGACCCCTCTTGGATTAACGGTTAATTCATTTACCTCCCTTTCTTTAGATCCGTTATTAGTGTTATGGTCGATTGATAAAAAGGTCTCCTCGTACTCTGTTTTTACGAAAACAAAACAATTTGCAATCAACGTATTAGCCAGTGATCAAGGTGATCTCTGCTCATTATTTGCCCGCAAAAATACCGACCGCTTTAACCAATGCGAATGGCATCTTTCTAAGCTGAATTTGCCCATTCTTTCAGGATCGGCTGGAGTTTTACAATGTAAAACCTATAAAACAATAGAGGCAGGAGATCATACGATGCTCATTGGGGAAGTCATTGATATTTTAAATGAAAATAAAAAACCGCTTTTATATCATCAAAGAAAAATGGGGGAAATCCCGGAAAGTTTTTATCAATAATGTCATGATTACAATAGGAGTTAGCCCTATGAATAAGGGGAACATGGGGGTTTTCCATGATTACAATTGGAATTGATCTAGGGTTTAGTTGCATACTGGGATCAATATAAGCCGCGCCTCATTCCGAATGTATTAGGTAAATAGCTTACTTTCTCGACTGTGAGTAGAGATGAAGCGGAGAAATACTGGTTGGACAGGAGCAAAGGAGAGACTTGTCACTCATCCATATGAAACATAACAACAATTGGCAGTACATCGAAACACTCTAGGGTAAAGCCTAACCGAAATTCATCTCTCCTTATTATTGGGCCTCGCCCTGCACATGATTGAAGCGGGAAACTTCTTTCGGAAATCCTTTAAAAACGGAGGTTGGTTTTTATGAAAGTGAAAGAGGCAAAAACGAACGCGGTCGAATGGATTCAGACACAGGCATGTCATGAAAAGGGCTATGGGGGAGCTTATTTTAGCGGCTCTATTATCGGAGCTTCAGATGACACTGAGATATCACCATCCTCCGATGTTGATATTGTCGTTGTAATGGAAGAAGAACCGCCTCTTAAACTAGGAAAGTTCTTTTATAAAGGGACACTCTTGGAAATCACTTACTTATCTTGGAATCAATTAACCTCTGCCCAAAACGTCTTAACATCCTATCATTTAGCTGGCAGCTTTCGAGTTGATACGATTATCGATGATCCGACTGGCCAGTTGCGCCGCTTACAAACCGAGGTATCACAGCATTATTCAGAATGGACCTGGGTTCGGCGGCGCTGCAAAAATGCTTTGCAAAAAGTTGAGAATGGTTTACGTTCCATTGATGCTGCCGCTCCTTTTCATGAACAAGTAACTGCATGGATGTTTCCAACCGGGGTCACGACCCATGTGATCCTTGTAGCGGCCTTAAAAAATCCAACTGTAAGAAAACGCTATCTCGCTGCTCGGGAGGTGTTAATAAATTATGGACATGAAGCGCTTTATGATGACCTATTGGAATTATTGGGCTGTGCCCAAATAACCCCCGAACAGGTGCAGCATCATCTTTACGAACTTGGCAGAACATTCGATCAAACAGTGGCTGTTGCTAGGACTGCATTTCTCTTCAGTACGGATATTACGATGGAAACACGTCCGATTGCCATTGATGGAAGCTATGCCCTTATCGAAACAGGGAATCACCGGGAAGCTGTGTTTTGGATTATTGCGACATTTGCACGTTGCCACACGATTCTAGCCGCCGATTCTCCAGATCTACATCTTGAACACTTACCAACCTTTCAAGCTGCTGTTCGTGATTTAGGGATTACATCCTTTGAAGATCTGACCAACCGGGCTAAAAAAGTGATTCAATTTCTACCGACATTGTGGGAAGTGGCGGAAGATATTTTATCTAAAAACCCCAATATTCATCATTAAGATTTTATTAGTTCTTCATTAGCGATATTAGCTTACTTTCATGACAACCGATGGACGAAAATGCATAATATACGGTTGTCATGAAACGCTTATGACTACCGGGTAAACGAAGAAGTACGACTTTCATGCTTCATGAAGCGTTCTGGATCTACATTTTTGACGAGTCCCACTTTTTCGTAGATCCAGTCCCATCTTGGTTCTACGTTTTTGCTGATCACGCGACTTTTCTACACCCAAACCCATCTTGGTTCTACGTTTTCGCTGATCTCGCGACTTTTCGTACACCCAAACCCATCTTGGTTCTACGTTTTTGCTGATCTCGCAACTTTTCGTACACCCAAACCCATCTTGGTTCTACGTTTTCGCTGATCACGCGACTTTTCATACATCCAAACCCATCTTGGTTCTACGTTTTCGCTGATCACGCGACTTTTCGTACACCCAACCCTACTTTTGACTACTACCTAGAATGATTTGGCTCCTCTATAGATAATTTTTGTCCTACTTGGATACTATTGGGATCACTAAGCTGATTCCATTCCACAAGATTTGCTTCTGTTACTCCAAATTTCTTAGCAATGCTACTAAGTGTGTCTTCAGCTTGGACAATATAGGTGCTCCCCTCTTCATCGTTCGAGTTAGAGGATACATCATCGGATATTTCCAAATGCTGTTTCAAAATATCTTGGTATTTCTTTACCTCTTCTTCGTCGGGAAAATAATACCAGTACTTTCCAATATACCCTCCCTTACCTTTTTCAAATTGAAGTTGTTCGATATTTTTTTCAATCCCCTTATATTGTTGTTGAAGGCTCATCATTTCCTTAAAGGAAAAATTTGTTTTGACCTGGTCTCCTAATTCATCCAACACATCGTCATACTTTAATAAAGAGGAAAAGCTTCTTGCCTTATTTAATATCGCTTGGATGATTTGCTTTTGTCTCACCTGCCGACCAAAATCTCCCCGTGGGTCTTGTTTGCGAATTCGCGAAAAAATAAGCGCATCCTTTCCATTCATTGTGACTTCACCTTTAGGAAAATGATATTTTTTATATTTTAAATCCATATCATTATCCACTGTAACACCGCCAAAAGCATCAATAATTCCCATAAATCCTTCCATATTTACCTTCACATAATAGTCAATTGGAATATCCAAAAAATGTTCCACCGTAGCAATCGACATTTCGACTCCGCCACGAGCATATGCGTGATTGATTTTTTCTGTTGTCCCATTTCCAACGATTTCAGTCCGTGTATCCCGTGGAATACTTAACATCTTAATCGTATTTAGTCTAGGATTAACTGTCGCCACAATCATTGTATCGGATCGTCCTACATCATGCTCCCCTTCATCAATCCCTAAAAGGAGAACTGAAAACGGGTCTTTATCTTGGATCGAAACTTCCTCTTCTCGCTTATCTGATTTATTTACCTTCTCGTGCATATTATCCAATGCCGAAGAAAAGGAAAAATAGAGATTGGCCGCATACACACCTACACCAATGACAATGATGAAAAGGATACTTAAAAAACCCCAAAGAATTTTGTTTCTTTTTTTCCGCTTTGTTTTGTTTGCTCTCATACTTTTCTCCCCATAATTTTGTTTATTTTTCTTCCAATAAGGACGTCATAATCTTCTCTATTTCTTGTTTAGATAGTTGTCAGCAAAAATGACCATTGGCGGGCTGTCCAACTTTAGCAGAAACAATCATTTTCATACCTGTCACATTACTATCATCAAATTTAAATCCAAAGGGGTCCCTATCCCCTTTTGCAACTTCAGATATTTTCCCTTTTTTCTTTTTTTAATATCTTTATTCGCTCCTTTTCTAAGTTAACATATATGTCCTCGAAAAAGTTTATTTTTTTTAAAAGATAATAGTATAAAATTTGGCTAAGTGTTGGGATCTAGCATCAGCGCCTAACCCTGAGAGGCTCGCAGGATGCTGGTCAGAACGTCGTTGCGATTGTCATCCGCAATTAGAATTAGCCGTTCTTCCTATACCAAGGTGCTTGAGCTTTTCTTATTATTTTATTATCATACCTCCATTTATTAAATAATCCCATATTTTTTTACACACGAAAAAGTTCCGAGTAAGATGCCCCCGGAACTCCATGTTCTTATTTCCCTTTATTCAAACGTCTAGACATATTTTATGTGTTAATTATGAAGCAATCAAATCTCAACTGTATTGATTCATAAGAAAACCATTATATTTTAAAATCACTTTGGCCGGTAAAAGACCTTCTTCTACTCTTAACTCCATCTTTGACCTCACACGCCAATAACTTCAGTTTTTTCTTTAGAGATATGGAAGACTTTTTCTGGATTTTCCTATGAGTTTTTTTGTATGCAAATTGGAACTATTCTTTTACCTCTAATGGATGTTCTTCATGTTCATGTAAGCCTTCGTTATTCTCAACGTGGATTTTGATGTGGTAGGAGCCAGTTTCCTCAAAGGTAAATCGTGAAGAATATTCCCCTGCGCTTTCTTCTTTAGCATCCAGCCACTGATGACTTTCATTTCCTTCTTTCCATATTTCGTAACGAACATTCGCTTCTTTCATCGGCTCCTGATTATCCTGGATATGGACAACCAAGTCCGTTTCTTCTCCTTTGTTTACATTTTCCGGTATCATAAAATGCATACTAAAGCCCTCTGCATGGTCTCCATGCTCGTGTTCACCATGATCATGATTTTCCTCCGCAGCGCCTTCTCCTACAGTCACAGCTTGTTTGGGCATATTATGCATCCCTCTTGCCGTCACATGTACTTGAACGGTAAAAGCGCCATCATGGTCAAAAGTCGTTTCAGCCTCATAGGTTCCGTCTTGATTATTTTTGGCCGCAATCATAACGCTGTCGTCTTTTTTTCCTTCCTCCCAAACTTCAAATTCCACTTCATCAGCATCTGCAACATCTTCATCTCCCTGTGTTACAACAGCTTTCAAATCGACATTTTCATCTACTTGAACATGTTCAGGTACTTCCAACTTAACTTCCAATATCGCCGGCATTTCCTCTTTTTCATTACTATCCGTTCCTTTACCACAAGCGGCCAATAGAACGAAAACAATCGCCAACATCATAAACCCTAATTTTTTTTTCATATTATAAAATTCCCTTTCTATTAAAATTGACATTTTCATCTACTTCTCGAAATGCCGACATGTTCTTCCAGACATTTTTTGCTGAATTGCCTGAATGACGTTCCCAAAATGATACAGTTCGCCCTCAAACCCTTTTTGAAACTGTTTTGCCTCGTCCATTGACTCAAAAACAATTACTTGTGGCTCGCAACAATGTAAATTTAAGGAAGTTCCCATCATAAATGTCGCCATTTTTGCACTAATCGTTGTATCTTTCAAAAAGTCACGGCAGATCATTTGAGAAACCTCTTGTTCAATGTCTTGATAACGTAATAAACCACAATGAGCACAGCAAGCTGTTTCAATTTCTTGATCCGACTTAATCAATTGAACAGCAAACCTAGAATGGATTGGTTTCAAACAATAGGAACAAACATTAGAAGAATTCGGCGTCTTCGGTTGAAGAGAAATTCCTTTCGATGTCTTTAAGACCTTTTTCTGCTCAATGAGCGGTTTTATATCCCTATAAACTGTCATTTCCGAGACATCTAGTCGCTTACTTATTTCAGATATACGTAGTGTTTGTTCTTTTTCTAACCATAATAGAATTTGTTGTTGCCGTTTAATGGGTAACAATCTTATCTTCACCTCTCTATCGACCTGAGAACACTCTACGTTTCCTTACCTAAAACTACTAAATCAGGGGATTAAATACAAGCAGATCAATGTGAAAATATGTGAATAATTGTTGAAAAGTAACAAAATCGTCAAACTTCATACAAGAGGCTTATTGTCTTTACCCTTTCAAATATTGCCTATTATAAAATTATTCTTGACTCTTTTCCTTAATCGCTATAGGATTAAATAACAATGTTTCTTATGGCAAAAAAACATCAGCATCCAAGCTATTTCAATAACCAATTGGATGATAAGAAGGGCAACTGAAATAGGTCTTCTAACCGCTTCTTCCAATTTACAGAAGAGGTTATGCTGATTTAAAGGAGTGGGGGAAAATGACAAAAACATTGGCAAAGGCACCTTTTCGTGCAGATATTGTAGGTAGTTTTTTACGCCCGCAGTCATTAAAAGAAGCAAGAAAGCAATATCAAGAAGGACAAATAAGCAAAGAGGATCTACGTGCGGTTGAGGATTTGGAAATTGCTAGACTAGTAGAAAAGCAAAAAGAACTTGGTCTACAAGTGGTAACAGATGGCGAATTTCGTAGAAAATATTGGCATGCTGACTTTATTGGGGCTCTTGAAGGCATTCGCACCGTTGAAGTAGAAGTTCCCGGATTCTTTCAAGGGGAAATGCAAAAGCTTACATCCTATACTGTTGCGTCACCTTTGAAATTCCCTGAAGACCATCCATTTTTAGCTGATTTTCACTATTTGAGGGAAATTGCAGGAGATCATACAGCCAAACTCACGATTCCTGGACCAAATATGGTTTTTCATTCGGGGGTTGTGAATAGCCAGATCTATGCTGACAATCCTTCCTATCCATCGATTGATGCTGTTGCGAAAGATATTTCCAAGGTGTACCAGGATGCCATTCAAGCATTTTATGATGCAGGTTGTCGCTATTTACAACTTGATGACACGAGCTGGGGAGCCTTTTTCAGTCAAGAATCTCGTGAGAAAATCGAAGCTAAAGGTTGGAATGTGGATGAGCTAATGGAGAAATTCGCTGATATTACGATCGATGCCATTGCCCATAAACCAAATGATATGGTGATTACAATGCACGTTTGCCGAGGTAACTTCAAATCTGCGTGGTTATATGAAGGGGATTATGAAGCTGTAGCAAAGCATTTATTTTCTCGGGTCAATGTCGATGCATTCTTTTTAGAATTCGATAATGAACGCTCAGGTGATTTCGAGCCACTCCGTTTTATCAAAAAGCAAAATGTTGTATTAGGGTTGATCACTACGAAAACAGCAGAATTAGAGGATCCAGAAGAAATCAAGAAAAGAGTGGCAGAAGCCGCAGAGTATGTTGATCTCGACCATCTATGTCTAAGCCCACAATGTGGCTTCGCTTCTACAGAAGAAGGAAACCTCATCACTGAGGAAGAGCAATGGGCAAAAGTGCGCCATGTTGTTGAAATAGCGCATGATATCTGGGAGGAATAGTCACAAACCGGAATGATAAATACTCTATAATGATCTAAAACCCCATCTCTTTCTAATCAATCATAAGGGGATGGGGGTTTTTGTTAGATTGGAATCTTCTGGTATCATTAAATAATCAAAAAAAGCTTAAGATTTTCATTAACTGTTCTTCTGTTTTCACGGCTGATTTCGGGGACATGAGTAAACTACCATATCCAGGAATCGCTCGTGTCCGATATTCCCCATCTGGTCCCTCAATATAATTATGAACTCAAATTCCAGATCCGGATTAAGCTTCTTGGCAGCCTCGTACAGAGTGAGATATACCCAAGGTTTTTATTTAAACCATGGCGAATATTATCCCCGTCCAATACATATGTGCTCAGTCCTCCTTTCTAACTCTTGAAACATTTTGAAACATTATCTACGATTCATTAAGAGTAACTTTTTGATGCTGCTCCCTGTATTTACCAGGAGAACAATTCACGACTCTTCGAAATAATCTGCTAAAGAAGGCTGGATCATCATATCCCACTTTGATGGCTATATCGATGATCTTATCATTTGTTTCAGTTAAAAAATATTTAGCTTTTTCAATTCGAATAACCTGTAGCATTTCGACAACAGTTTGATTTGTTTCTTGTTTAAAAAGACGATTTAAATGGCGTGAGCTAATCATAAATAGCTTGCACAATGAAGGGATCGAAATTTTTTGATCATAATTTCTCGCCAGATAGCCACACACACGCCGAACCAAAAGATTGCTTGATTCGATTGTCGCTGGATCCTGTTGGTTTGATTGCTGTTCATTGTAAATGCGAGATAATAAAATTAATAATTCTACCAATTGTAGGCGAATGAGGGTCGGATAACATGAACCTTCCCTCGCATATTCATACATCATTCCTTCTAACAAGGAATATACTCGCTCAGAATAAGTTCCTTTCAGATTTAAAAGATGATGAAATCGCTCTCTATTATCTAAAAATGGATGAATATAAAAATAATCCATAGATTGTGAAACACCAAGTTCCTTTAACCAAGAATCTTGAATTAAATTAGGAAGAAAGAGGCAGTTGATAATATCAATTTTTTTCCCTGGTTCAACTTGGAAAGTATGAACCTCTCCGGGATTGATAATAAAAATATCGTTTGTTTGAATACGATAAGTTTGGCCATTAAAAACATGCTTTGCCTCGCCTTTTACCACGTAAACCAATTCAATAAATTCATGAGAGTGGGCAGGTGGAACATTAACGGAATCATGCCGATATTGTCGAATCCAAAATGGAAATTCATCATTTTTCATATATTCTTGACTTCGATACCTAGTTGCACTCATCTTCAATCCTCCCTTATGGATTAAGGTGAAAAAGTAGAGCGAGTAGAAAAAATTTTAGTGATCAGAAATCGCTGAATTTTATGAAGCAACAACTAATCAGTCATTTTCCTAATCGTTATGTTTCATTCGATCTGTTTATCGTCAAGTCCTCTGAAAATAATAAATACCGACGCTTATCGAATAATGCCTTAGCCAATCGCCCAATTTTGTTGAATAACTATAGAAATAAAAGCAAGTAGGAGATGGCCATTTCCATTGCCTAAAGTAATTCTTCCCTACAAAACGCTCTCTCTACTTTATTTTTTTCGTTCCTGTTTGAGTGCTTTCACTTCAACGACAGCTCCATTTTCTTGATGCGACCGAATCGCTGTCTCTATCACTTCCTGTGCAGCCAGGGCTTCCTTTCCTGAACCACTTATTTCATCTGGTGGAACATTCAAAGTAATTTCATTGACGAAGGTATGAAGTCGATTTTTAAACGTAGCATTAAACCCTTCCATTCCTGTTAAAACCGAATTACGAATGACGGTTAATTCGGATTGATGATGGGGATAAAAAGTAGCTTCATTATACACATCCTCAATCACAAATCGCCCTTTTGTCCCTGCAACCTCACATTGCTCAATCGGATGTCGATTATCCATATCATAGCTTCCTGTTAAATGGCCCACCGCTCCTGAGGCGAATTCCATATTAATGGAGGCCGTTGACCAAACCTTTCTTCCAGGTGCTTTCGTCATAAATGCTTGCACCCGCTTAATTTCTCCGCCAAAATAGCGCATGACATCCACCGAGTGAGGATGCAGAGCGCGAAGATGAATCCAAGGTGTTGACTCATTTTGATTGCCGATGGTTAATTTCATATTCACATATAATAAGGAACCAAGATTTCCATGATCAATCCATTCCTTAGCCTTAGATGCGGCTGGTGCAAAGCGGTGATTCAAATTACAAGCAATTCTTACCCCTTTTTCCTGTGCAAAAGCGATCATTTCTCTTGCTTCTGAAAGCTGGTTGGAAAGGGGCTTCTCTACTAATACATCTTTCCCCTTTTCAATGGCAATCATGGCGGGTTCAAAGTGATGGGATCCATTTTCAATCCCGCCTGTTGCAATACTGACCACATCAATTTCTTCATGGGCTAATAGTGCTTTAATGTCTGTATAGGCCTTTACACCAAATTGCTGTGCGGCTGCTTCCGCAAGCTTTTGATCCAGATCGCAAACCGCCACCAATTCGACATCTGGTATTTCTTGATAATAACGACAATGTACTTTTCCGATATGACGTACACCAACAACAGCCGCTTTTAACAAAAACATCATCCTTTCTGTGATAAATGTAGATGTTCACATCTTTACTCGTTTTGGCGATTTATTTGTGAGTCTTCCCTGTTCTTGTGTTGTTTCTGATTCGTTTGCGAGACGTGCGCTATTCATAACGACCCAATTATCGTTTTCTCACCCTTTTCGGGCGTTATAAAGGCTTCATAACTACCCTATTGATCCTTCCTCACCCTTTTCGGGCGTTATGAACGCTTTATAACGACCCAATTGATCTTCCTTCACCCTTTTCGGTCGTTATGAACACTTCATAACGACCCAATCTTTCTTTCCTCACCCTTTTCAGGCGTCATGAACCGGATTCTGCGCGTTATTTTCAGTTTATTCGCGATATGGATGATCTTCCCTATACTTTCGATTCATCTGCTTTTTCCTCATCCTTGTCCTTTGCTTGCAAATCCTGTGCTGTTTCGATCGAACCAATATACATAGAATCATAAGCTTCTTGAGAGGTTTTAAAAGGGCCTTGATCTAGGCCATGCCACTGCAGGTTCGTATACATGGGATTTGTTCTTCCTGTCGCATGCTCTCTTTTTGCAATATGGGCCTCCATTCTTTCCGTCAATGTTTTCACCATCTCTGGTTCTCGTTCCGCTAGATTATTTAATTCAAGTGGATCAGTAAAAATATTATAGAGTTCCACTTCAGGCTTAAAATGAATATCTGGTTCCAAGGAACGAATTAATTTCCATTCCGGCGTTCTCCAACCGTGCTTGCGCATCCACGTACATTCCGTAATATAAAATTCAGATGTTTTTTGAAAACTTTGGTTATCGTTATTCACGAGTGAGAGTAAACTTTGTCCATCAAACGAAATATCTGTTTCAATATCAAGTAACTCCAAAATGGTTGGTGTTAAGTCCTTGATCAAAGTAATGTCTTCCACTCTCTTCCCCGCAGGCAATTTTCCGGGAAATTTAAGAATTAACGGAACAACAAGAGTAGGTTCATAGAGTCCGTGATGATCATACCAACATTCATGTTCATTCAATGTTTCCCCATGGTCAGATGTAATAATAATTAAGGTTTCCTCCTCAATCCCTAGGGATTCCACGGTTGTTAAAATATTTTGAATGCAGGCATCCATATAAGCAATGGCGCCATCATATTGCGCATCCACATAGTCAGCATCTGTACAACCTTCTGGCAACCATGAAGTGATATAATCCGCGAATGGTTTAAAGTTTTTTAGTTTATCCAAAGACGTATTCGCAGGATCACACTCATTTCCATCATAAAAAATACGATCAAACGGTTGTGGTGGTAAATAAGGTGAATGAGGATCCATATGACGCATAAATAAGAAAAATGGTTGATCCTCTTCTACCAATCTCTTTAATTCAGGGATCGCTACCTGATTTAGATGCTCTGCTTTGCGACTTTTTCCCGTTTCATCTGGCCCCCATCCTTCATAATTGAGATATTTCTGAAAACCGCGGGAAGATGGATTACCAGTGAATCCGACACAGGTTGTTTGGTAGCCATTTTCCTCAAGTATTTCTGGAAGAGTTTGTACATGGTCCCCTAATGGGCCTTTATGGCGTAATGCAACCACATCGGTTCCAAAACAATCCATCCCCGTTAACATAGAAGCATAGCCAGGTGTGGTGGGAATACTTGGGCTAAAATAGTTTTCAAATAATACGCCATCTTTTGCAAATTTATCAATATGTGGAGTTGTTAAGCGTTTATAACCGTAAGCACTCATATGGTCCCTACGGAGACTATCAATTCCGAACATAATAATATTGGGCTTTTTCATGGTTCACCATCTCCTTTTAAAAAGGGAGTTGTTCACACTCCCCTACTCTTTTCCCATTTTCTCATCTCGTGAACAGACCGCTGTTCGAAAAAGCGATCCGATGGGACAATCTCTCTTACTCTTTTACCATTTTCTCTCGTGCACCTAAAGCCTGTAAGCAGGCATTTAAATACCCATAACTTTCAGCCGCAACAATGGAAACATCCGCTAAAGAATGTTGGTTTGCACCGATTACTTCAAGACATACCGGTCCATCATAATTTCCATCTACTAATGCCTTGCAGTAGGCGAATAAATCAATATCTCCACGTCCACATGCTTGGTTTTGAATATCTCCAGGTCCGGCTGTTCGGCCTTTACAATCACGAATATGCACATGTTTCATTCTACTTAACACTTTTGGCAGTTCATCTTCCGGATTTTCATTTCCGCGATAAATATGGCTAGGATCCATATCGATTCCAAAAGCAGGCGACGCAATATCGTTCATTGCTTGTAAAGTTGTAGGTGTGTTATAGATGGCCTGCCCTACATGTGCCTTCACACATAGAGTGACCCCATATTCTTCCGCTTTTTTCGATAAGGAGCGAAGTGTTTCAATCGAATGGAGCAAGCTGTCTTCATCCCCCGATTTTCCGCCGGGCCCTACATTAATAATCGGAATCCCCAGTTCAGCCCCGGCTTCAAAAGCTTTCGTCAAGCGCTCTTCATCGAGAGAAGCTACTTCCATTGATAAAAATTCTAATCCATTATCCTCCACAATCGCTTTTAATTCTGCTGCTTGTTCACGCCAACGATCTAGTTCGAGATGTTCACACATTCCCTTAATGGCAGCAATCTCCACACCATCATATCCACAACGAGCAATCTGCTTTGCAGCCGTAGCAAAATCAAAGTCTTTGAATAAGACAGAATTCACACCAAGTTTCATTATTTTATCCCTCCCGGAATTCGTTCGAGATCTTTCACATTAACAATGGTCCCAGTCTCCCATGAACGTATCGCTGCTTCAATAATCGTTTGCGCTTTCAATGCGTCTTCCCCAGAACCATTCACCTGGTCATGACTAACACCTGTATGGAGCTGATCCACAAAAGAATTGATGCGACTTTTAAATGTTTCCGGAAAGGCACGCATACCACCCAAATAACTATATTTCTCCGTTTCAATACTATTTCGTGGATAGAAAGTTAAATGCTCACAAGCATCTTCCAATACAAAACGTCCCTTCGATCCAACCACTTCACAAAGCTCTAGTCCATAACTTGGACCAGCATCATAACTACCGACAAGATTTCCGATTGCTCCATTTTCAAATTCCAAAATGATTTGGGCATTCGACCAAATCGTCCGCCCTTCCCCTTTCATCATAAAGGCGGCTACCCGTTTGACATCACCACAAAAATAACGAATGACGTCAAACGAATGAGGATGTAAAGCGCGAAGATGGAACCATGGTGAGCTTTCGGCAGGATTATTAATCCACATTCTCATATTAATCATGTGAATTTTCCCTAAGCGGCCCGCTTCTATCCATGATTTGGCACGTTCAGCCGCCGGGGTAAATCGATGATTCAGATTGACCGCATAAGGAATTTGTTTAACCCTCGCAAGTTCCACCATTTCCTTCGCTTCTTCCAGTTTATTGGAGATCGGCTTCTCCCCTAATACAGGAATCCCTGCTTCTAGTAATTCCATTGTTGGCGCATAATGCTCACTTCCATTTTCTTCTCCCTTTGTACAGACACTGACTAAATCTAGACGAATGTTACTTGCAAGCATTTCCTCGACACTGTAAAAAGCTCTTGCACCGTATCGTTTGGCCGCTTTATCTGCCTTTTCTTTGATAATGTCACAAACTGCCACAATCTCAGTATCTGGATTTTCCATGCAAACAGGGGCATGCGTATTGCCAATATTCCCCACACCAACAATTGCTACATTTAATGTCATGAAATCACCCTTCTCCGATTTATTTTACTCGACGGGATAACCCATCGTTGTAAAAAGAGCTAATGCTTCTTGTGAAGTATCTAGACGACTATGCTGGACAATAATCGGGACATCGCTGTCCACTTTGATCGCATAAGGAACATTTCTCGGAACCTCTTCACCATTTTGATCCTTTAATTGATCTAATCGAATATGGTGAGTCCGATTGGAACCGCACTCTGCAAAGAAAGAATCCATTGGATCCCGATCCTCAAAATAGAAAGAAAGCTGAATCCTCGCCTTTTCTCCCGTTACATTTAATACACAAACCGCCTCATGACTCACTTGATCTCCAGTACTTTTCGGTTGTAAAAACCCATCCGGTATCAACCACGTCTTTTTCCCTATCAAGCTATCATCCCTCCAATTCCAATAATTAGGAAACGTTTACGAAACTATACCATTCTTTTTCTTGGGTTATCTACATATTAACGATTTTTTTTCAACGCTTCATTGTGTATTCTGCCAATTTTATGGTCAATTCGGACATTTTGCTGGTGAATTGATCATTCGAAACATTGCCGTTTATATCTGTCGGCGTTAGACCAGGCAAGGATTTAAATTGGGGGCAGAAATAATGAATGCTCGTATAACGAGTTTAGGCTAACCGCTTCATAAACGGTTAGCCTACTTTGTTGTATTTCATTTAAGAATTCCTATACTTGCACTTCAATGACAAATACTTCATTCCTGCTATTCCTTCATTTCTCTCTGTATTTCAATAACTTTGTCCTTATCCAACCCGTAGTTTCCAAAATAAATTCTCTAACCATGATAAAGATATCTTTTAAGGATTATTTGCATACCCATCAATGCGTTCTCTCGTAGGATTTTTCTTCCACTCATCCCAGGTCAATTCATATTCTTCTAGGACCTTTTGGATCCTTCGTTTAAAGGGGAGCCCTTCTTTCCTTAGTACATATTTCATGGGATCCTCTCGCTCGCAAATTTTCCCCTTTACCCAGTTATGCAAGCGTTTCTGGAAAATCTGTGCTTGATGTGGGAGAGAGTTCACTAGATTCGTTGTTTCATCGGGATCTATTTGCAAATCGTAAAGTTCAGCTGGTGGGCGGGTAAATGGTCCGGAATCATAGGTTTCAATATATTTAAATCGTTCGGTACGAATCCCTCTTGCTGCTTGCCAGGCACATTCACTGAGAAAAATTTCTTGATGATGTTCGTCTCTTGTTCCTGCTATCAATGGTATAAGACTCTTTCCATCCAAATCATCCGGAATATCTTGCTGCAACCATTCTAGTATGGTCGGCATGATATCCACATGCTGAACAAGGGATTGAACTCTTTTATTGGCGGGGATTTGCCCAGGCCAACGCATAATAATGGGAATATGAACCGTTTGATCATACAAACCACAGTGATCCCAGTAGATATCATGCTCTGTTAGACTTTCTCCATGGTCGCCAAATAAGAGTAATAAAGTATCCTCTTTTAACTCCTCTTGTTCTAAAAACGTATCTAATTCTTTTAATAAATCATCTAAATAGCGAATTTCCGCGTCATACAAAGCATTTACATAATCTGTATCTGTAATATCTCCTAGCAGGTCATAATGATGATATTTAAAAAACGGGTAAGCAGCATGGTTAAAGGCAGGTTCCATACTTTTATTCGTGGGGTTATATGGATCTTTAGTTTGATCATAGAATGAAGGGATATAATTCTTAGGTGGCAAATAGGGAGTATGCGGATCCCAATAATGAAGAAACAGGAAAAAGTCTTCATTCTTATGCTCCTTGATCCATGGCTTAGCCAATGAATGAATATCTTTACCATCAATCCATCTTGTCGCTTGTTTCGAATTAATATAATAACGATACCCTCTTGCAAACCACTCTTTTAAATTATACAAATTGTCAACAGCCGCTGTCGTATACCCGTTTTTTTTCAAAATCGTTGGCAGCCATGGCTGGTTCTTAGGTAAGTAGGTCGTAGAAGCTCCATGGGAAACAACCCCCGTTGTTAATCCTA
The DNA here is from genome assembly GCF_022867885.1 of Lederbergia sp. NSJ-179. Classification (GTDB taxonomy): domain Bacteria; phylum Bacillota; class Bacilli; order Bacillales; family Bacillaceae_C; genus Lederbergia. The sequence continues at coordinate 21,653 of NZ_JALIFP010000039.1, forward strand.
CCTTTCCGGTAAAAATGCTCGTATGCGCTGCTTCCGTAGGGATATCTGATGCGAAGGCGTTCTCAAACAGAACGCCTTCACTTGCGATTTTATCCATATAGGGACTGGTCGGGAGCGGGTAACCATAACACCCAAGCCGATCTGCCCTTAACGTATCTAGCGAGATAAAAATAATTTTCATGTCGTGCCTCCTCGTATAAAAACAGATCATTATCTATCCATTTTACTAATGAACTTCAGAAAAATCGTGGTCAATTAAGACATTTTCTTTGGTTTATCGTACCAAACGCTTTGGTTTTTCTCTAAATTAAAAGGAACAGTATTGTTGGACATGTCCATTGAATATTCATGAATAATTCGGAGTAACGATTCTCAAAACGTAGTATTTATCTCACTCTGAAGGACGATCTAACATGGTCGTTCCCCGTACAAAACGATAAAATTCATCCTTTTTCTTCGAGGAAACATGCTATAATATAAGAAGATTTAGCCTAAGCATTTTATCATTCTTAAAGCTATAAAATACATGGAACTTTCCACAAAAAAGGTGGTGAAATCAACTGGAGAATAAACTGGACTTAATCCTTCAGAAACTAGAAGAACTTGACCAAAGAATAACCAATATAGAAGAGAATATAGCCACTAAAAAGGATATTGCCAATATGGCTACAAAGGAAGATATCGCTAATATGGCTACCAAAGAGGATATTGCTAATTTGGCCACCAAGGAAGAAGTTGCTGATATCCCAGCCATTAAAGTAGCTGTTCTTGAAACCAAGCATAAGGTAGAAGAGATTCAAGAAGATCAAAAATCCATTCATGAGCTTTTAGGCGAACACGAAGTAGCGATACGGACTTTGAGAAGAAAACCTGTTTGAATAGAGAAATGAAAGCTTGTAAGTTGAAGAGGCCTCACTGAGTTCTATTTTTCATTTTTATTTTAAAAACTTTGGAAAAGACCGGCTCCACCTTTACTTAGAGCCAGTCCTTTCTTTATCGATTCAATCTTTCTTCAACTTCTTCCACAATCTCTTCGACAGACATTCCTTCCATGCTGACAAAAGGAAATTCGAATTGTTTGGCATCTGCATCGATTTCATTTAAAGTACGAACGATCGCAAGATTGGAGCCTTTCGCTTCTTCTTCATTGGTAAACATGAACACTTCATGCCCTTTTTGTTCCAAAGCGTGTTTTACATCTTCAAGTGGAGTTTCCACAGCTATTCTTGCCAATTTAAACACCTTCCCTTTTTATTAAAAAATGATCAGGAGGTATAGTTTTCCCAGAAAAAAATTAAATACTCCTTTTCCTGCCAATTACCATTTTGCCTAATGCTGTAACCCAAGCACCCGGGAAATAAACAGCACTTTCAGTACTTGGCCAAGGCCAAATAATAATTCTGAGACACTAAAGAAAAGCAAACTGATTACAATCATTTTTTCCGTCCGAGATTTAAAAAAGATGAATTCAGAAAAATGCCTTTACATTCACCCCATAACTGTGTAAAATGGGAGCGTACAAATAACGTTAGGAGGGTTGTTAAAGAATGGGGATTATTTGGATTAGATTGCGTTTTTCAACTTTATGCCGCTAATTTCATAGTGCGTAAAGTCTCTGCCTGTGTGCAGAGTAAACGGGATCAGTCTGCCCATTTTTAACAACCTTCATTTAGATAGGAGGAAAGGTGGATCTCTCTGCCTTTCTTTTTTTATGTCATTTTTTGCTGTAAAAAATGGAGTCATAAGAATCAGAATTGTAACGAATTTAAAAATATTTTTTGAATTCCCTATTTCTTTTCGCTTTTATGTTAAAGGTTATGTGCAACGGTCATTTTTACATTTACACCCTTATAAATAAATGAGGGCTTCTTCCCTTTACTCTAATCACAGGTGGTTGATCTGTGATTATTTATTTTGAAGGGATGAAAATGATGACGAAAAAAATGCATAAGTATAGCAACAAAAAATTAAGTCGTGGCGAACCTCCTAATTTCTTGGGACAACATTTTATCCATAATAAAAGATTGCTCAAAGAAATGGTCGGTCGCGCTGGACTATCCTCAGAAGATACGGTTTTAGAATTAGGGGCTGGAAAAGGAGCTTTAACAGCGGTATTAGCCGAGAAAGCAGGGAAAGTCTTAGCAGTGGAATATGATGGCAAACTTGTGGGTGTTCTCCAAAGGAAAATGGCTGATGTTCCCAATACGAAAATTATTCATCAAGACATTATGAACATTCATTTACCAAAAGAAAAATTTGTCGTTGTGTCCAATATTCCCTATTCGCTTACGACAGCTATTATGAAAAAGCTTTTGAATAACCCGACCAATAGTTTTCAGAGAGGCATTATTGTTATGGAAAAAGGGGCAGCAAAGGGTTTTACGGCAAAACGCGTGAAGGATGCCTATGTATTAGCATGGCGAATGTCATTTGATATTTACTATCTAAAAGGAATTTCAAGAAACAATTTTGCGCCTCCACCCAAAGTAGACTCTGCGATGATTAAAATTATTCGAAAAAAGGAGCCGATCATTGCGCCTAAAGATTCCACTGCTTTCCTTGGACTGGCTGAATATGCTTTAAAAAAGCCGCAACTTCCGATTGAAATGGCTTTGCATGGTATCTTTACAGCTCCACAAATGAAGCATTTACGCAGATTTTTAAACATAGATCATGGAACCCCAATAGGCACACTTAATGAAAGGCAATGGGGATTGATTTTTAAAACAATGGTGCAGTATGTCGGGCGCCCTTATTGGCCTAAAGTTAAAAATAGAAAAAAGAGACGTTTTTAGGGATTTGCTGCTATCTTTATTCGTGATATAAACCATTATATCCATCTATTTTTTGCAAAGGGAGGCAGAAAATGTTATAATAAAATCATTATTTTATTTGGACAGAAGGAGGGAGCTTTATCCATGTTATTATCTGCTGTGCGTCAACTTGTTTGTGCTTGAGGACGGGATACGTATGCCCTTTTTTAACCAAGCCAAACACAAGTTGCGAACAGAGCGTGTTCAAAAAGGAGGATAAAAAGGACCAAGAAGTTCGAGGCGGCGCAGTTTCGAGCAGCGGAATGTATGCTTTTAAATACATGAGCAGCGGAGAAACAAGCCAACGAAGAAATTCGCAGTGTCATTTTTACCGGACTTTTTGAACATCTTCGAACAGCGGATAAAACACCTGAAAGCTTTCTCTTCTATTGGATAAAGCCGTCTTATTGAGGCGGCCTTCATAGATGCTGGCAGGGCGGATATCTCGCTCTGCCCTTTTTTATTCTTTAATAATAGGGAATTTCTGCTTCTCTCTTGTGTTTGGCAATTTAAGGAGAGAATAATGATGAGTATTTTAGAAGTGAATGAATTAACCCATAGCTATGGAGATAAAATTGTTTTACGTGATGTATCCTTTCGAATGTTAAAGGGAGAACATATTGGCCTTGTCGGTGCGAATGGAGCCGGAAAGTCAACTTTATTCAAGATTATAACCGGTCAATTGTTACCTGACTCAGGGAAAATTATTTGGCAGCCAACTGCCAAAAGAGGAAATTTAGAACAGCATATTCAATTAACGGCTGGCGAAAGCTTGCGGACCTATTTGCAAGGTGCCTTTCAAGATTTATTTGCAGCAGAACAGGAAATGATCTCTCTGACAGAACAAATGGCCAACGAGACGGAAGAACAGCTTGATAAGCTATTGAATAAATACAGTCGATTGCAGACAAAATTAGAACAGGAAGACTTCTATGGCATTGATGCAAAAATTGAAGAGGTTGCGGCAGGTTTAGGGTTGACCTCACTTGGATTGGATACAGATGTCGATAATCTTAGCGGTGGTCAGCGAACGAAACTGTTACTGGCAAAATTACTATTGTCAAAGCCAGACGTACTTTTGCTTGATGAACCGACAAATTATTTGGATACCGCCCATATTGCGTGGTTGGAGAACTATTTAAAGGACTATCCCCATGCGTTTATGCTTATTTCACATGATACAGCTTTCATGAATGCGGTCGTCAATGTTATCTATCATTTAGAGCATAAACAGCTCACCCGTTATACGGGAAACTATAAACAATTTACAAAGGCGTATGAGCTGCGGAAACAACAAATTCACCAGCAATATGAGCGACAGCAAGAGGAAATTCAAAAATTAGAAACCTATGTACAAAAGAATAAAGCGAGAGCTTCTACAGCGAAGCAAGCAAAAAGCCGAGAAAAGAAACTGGAAAAAATGACACGCATAGAAAAGCCCAGTGCTCCTCCGCAACCGGTGTTTTCCTTTTCCGTGTCTGAACAGCCAGTAAGATTTATGCTCGAAGCCACTGACCTTGATATTGGTTATACCCGAGCCCTGTTTTCTTCTGTTCACTTAAAACTGGAACGTGGAGAAAAAGTTGCCCTTATTGGCCATAATGGGATTGGGAAAACCACCACCTTGAAAACGTTGTTAGGAGAATTACCAGCACTGCGTGGGTCTGTGTCACTTGGGGACCGCGTAAAACCTGCCTACTTTTCTCAGGAATCCCGGATTGCCGGAAAACAAACGGCATTGGAAGAAATATGGTCTGATTTTCCTGATTTAACGCAAAAAGAAGTGCGAACTAAGCTAGCTAGGTGTGGATTAAAGACAGAACATATTTTTCAACCCCTAGCGTCTTTAAGTGGCGGCGAGCAAACCAAAGTACGTTTATGTAAACTCCAGCTTGCCGAAAGTAATTTGCTTGTATTGGATGAACCCACCAACCATTTGGATACGATCACAAAAGCTGCGCTCCAAAATGCCTTGCGTGATTATCAAGGAACCATTATTCTTGTCTCCCATGAACCAGAATTTTATCAGGATTGGGTGACACAAGTATGGGATATGGAGTCATGGACTTAGTATCCTTCAGGGCATGATTTTAGATCATGCCCTGTTTTCATATGATCAAGGCCTGTAAAGGACGGCAGATTTATTATGCAAGGAAGCTGTTTTATTCTTCTAGCATTTTCTGTCTTCTCCAATCATGATGTCATTTACATGTTGTGTTCATTTAGTTCTTGAATGAAGATTGATATTGAACAATTTTTTCATATTCCTGCATTAATGTTCGAGATATACTGATAAAAATAGGCATTAATTGTTGATATGCTTTCGTATGGGAAGGATCTGGAAAATGCTTATGGGTGGTTCCGATTAAATCTTCCACAACCTCAAAAGAATCAATTTTCCCTAATGCATATAGTCCTAGGAGACAAGCCCCAAGACAAGACGATTCATGACTTTCTGGGACGATCACTTCCCGGTCAAATATATCTGCTAACATTTGCCGCCACAAGGCTGATTTGGCAAACCCACCAGTTGCCTTTAATGAGGTGACAGGTTCATCCATTACTTCGATTAACGCTAAAAACACCGAATATAAATTAAAGATAACCCCTTCCAAAGCCGCTCTAATCATATGTTCCTTTTTATGACTTAAGGTTAACCCAATAAATGATCCTCGCACATTCGCATTCCATAATGGGGCTCTCTCCCCTGATAAAAATGGATGGAATAATAAACCATTAGCACCAGGTTGAACTTGGCTTGCTATTTGAGTAAGGACATCATAGGGATCTATTCCTAAACGTTTCGCTGTTTCCACTTCACTTGCAGCTAGTTCATCCCGTATCCAGCGAAAGATCATGCCCCCATTATTAACGGGTCCGCCAATCACCCAATGGTCCTCTGTGAGCGCATAACAAAAGATCCGTCCTTTTGGATCTGTTTGTGGTTTTGAAATAACCGTACGGATCGCTCCACTCGTACCGATAGTGACAGCTACTTCTCCTTTTTTTATCGCACCGACGCCAATATTGGATAAAACGCCATCACTTGCACCGATCACAAATTTTGTTTCTGGCAAAATTCCCATCTTTTCCGCATAATGCGGGTCACAACCAGACACCATTTCCTTCGTTGAGACTAGCCGTGATAATTTCTCTTCTGAAATCCCCGCCACTGCTAATGCTTCATTGTCCCAATCTAGTGACGCTAGATTCATCATTCCCGTGCATGAAGCAATCGAATAATCGACGATATATTGATGAAAAAGTTGATAGAAAACATATTCTTTGATTCCGATATACTTTTTCGTTTTACGAGAAATTTCAGGGCGGTCATGTTCAAGCCAAGTAATTTTGCAAAGCGGTGACATAGGGTGTATCGGTGTACCGGTTCTTAGATATATTTCATGACCATTCCAGTCCTCTTTTATCTTATTTACCCACTTTATACTTCGATTATCAGCCCAAGTGATGCAGTTTGTTAGCGGTTGATTATTTTCATCCATCGCTATTACACTGTGCATGGCACTACTGAAAGAAATAAAAGATAAATGTTTCGGATCTATTTCTGATTTTTTCATGACGTTACCAATGGATAATAGGACCGCCTCAAAAATTTCTTCTGGATCTTGTTCGGCTGTATCACTATCAGGCGTATACAACTCATACCCATTGTTTTCAATCGCTAGTATTTCACCTGTTTCCCGATACAATACGGCTTTTGTACTCGTTGTGCCAATGTCCAGACCTAACATATATTTATTTTTATTCATGATACAAACCCGCTTTCTTTAAAAAAATGGGATTATTCCAAAAACCATCTGAGTTTTTGTGTACATCACTAAAATTTTTATAAAACCCCTGTAATTTATTATACTATGTAATAGGCAAAATACTACCGTTTGTTTTTACTTTACTACATTTTTATTTTTAACTATTTTTGTTTTGTTTTCTTTATATGTGTTTCATACTTCTAAATATCTAGTATTCTTCTAACAAAATATGTTTGATCCTTTTTATCACTGATTAGATGGCGGCTTGAAACAATTCTATTGGGATAAAAAGACCGACCTTTCCATATTCTTGAAGCTCCATCGTTGCAAAAATGACACCTACTACCTGCCCCTCTTCATTGAGGACAGGACTACCGCTATTTCCTCGATAAACTGGAGCCTTGATCATCACCACTTCATCTTCCCAATCTGCTAATTTTACAGAATCTATGATTTTCCCTTCATTCACAATCCCATGAAAGCGAAGGGGGCTCCCAATGAAATAAACGGGATCATCCTTATGCCATGTCGGTTGCTCGGCAAGTTTTAAATATGGTACTTGTTCCGCATCAATTTTTAATAATGCGAGATCAATGGCTGGATAGGTTTCTACAACCTTCGCTTTGAAAATGCCATCTTCTGGGAAGGCAACGGTTACTTCTTCATGTCCTTCAATAACATGATGATTTGTAAGGATATTTCCATCACTTGAAATGGAAAATCCTGTTCCTTTACTTTCATCGGTTGTAATCGTGACAACCGACTTTTTATAGAACTGAATATCTTCGTCTTTTGATAATTTTGCCGATACTTTTAAAAATTCAATCGCAGGAATAGAATACGTTTGAAAGAAGAACGAAAATGTGCTGAATAAGAAAACCATCGATATAAGCCAAAAAGACCATCTAGGTATGCGTCGATTAGGCACTGGATTTACTTTTTCTTGTTCAGACTTCTGCCATGCCTCCTGCTGTGCTTCACGGACAAGCTCAGCCATTTCTTCCTCATCGATTTCTTCTATTAAATCACTGTCGGCACGATTCTGTTTGTTTTCTTTTTCCTCCCCCATCTATCTCCACATCCTTATAGACACCTGCCTATTAAGCAGCATGGAATGCCGCTCTCCATTAAACATCCTTTGTCGCTGCACTTTTTATTCGTATCCGTTGTTCGTAAATATTGTAGACGATGACCTTGAGAACAGCGTAGACCGGGATCGCAACAAGAATCCCAAGAAAACCAGCAATATTCCCAGCTGCCAAAATGATCGTGATTACGGTGAGCGGGTGAATATCAAGGGTTTTTCCCATCACATTCGGAGTGATTAAGTTGCTGTCAATTTGCTGAGCAACTAAGGTAACGATAGCGACACCGATAACGAGCTTTGGCTCCTGCAAATAAGCAATAATAACCGCAGGTGTTACGGCAATCCATGGCCCGATAAAAGGAATCAGGTTCATGACCAAAGCAAAAATCGCGAGCAGTAAAGCATATTCCAGACCTAAAATCATATAGCCGATCCAAATCATTGTCGCCAAGATAGCACTAATTAAAAGCTGGCCTTGAATGTAGGAACGCAACACATTGTCAATGTCGCTCATGGTTTTCTGAATCCACCTACGGCGTTCTCCACTAAAGAGATTATAGATAATCGGTGCAAATTTTTCATGATCCTTCAACATGAAAATAAAAAAGAACGGTACCAGAATAAGCAGGAACATCGCTTGGAAAAAGGATTGCAAAAATTGGACAATCCACATTCCAAATTTCATCGCAACCGATTGAAGTGAGTTTGCGGCGCTGTTGATGGAATCCTGTATGTTCTGTGGTAAATTGTTTTTTTGCTGCAATAGCATGTCTTTTACTTCATTGATTTCATCTGCCAGGGCAGGAGCATTATTAATAAGCCTATTCACCTGCTCTGTGACAGGTGGTCCAATAATCGCAATAAACAGCCATAGAACCAATACAAGCCCCACCAAAATGATTAGAATACTCCCCCACCGCGGCACTTTCCGCTTTTCCAAAAAACGTTGTATCGGTTCGGTCATATAATAGAGCACACCCCCTAGGAGCAAGGGCAGGATAATCGCTTTAATGATGATCACCACTGGTGTAAAAATAAAGCTGATTTCCATAAAATATTTAATAATTAAAATAGCTAATAACAAGCCGACTCCGACTTGAAACCATAGCTTCTTCGTCAAATTCTCTCGTCCTTTCGTATAAGTCGTAATAATTTAAGTATACGGTTTATTACGGGGCATGTCGAAAGAAAGTTTCATGAATTTTTAATTTCAATATGCTGCCTGCCTAAAGTTCAGCAATCATACCCGAAGTTCGGCAATTCCATCCTTAAGTAAGTTCAGCAATACTACCCAAAAGTTCAACATTTCAGCCACGAAGTCCGCAATCTAACCTCAAAAGAAAGTTCAGCCATTTGACCCTGATTCCGATTTTTGCCATTCGGTTTTGAGGTTGCCAAGTTCCATCTTTCTTTTACAAAAAAAAGGACAAATCGTCACGGTTCTTAATTAAACTCTTTATTCATACGTTAAATACGAGAATACAAAAATAATGAATTCGTACAAACTAAGGAGTGTGCAACATGAATAAGCAGCATAGTCAAATGTCGACAAGGGAGTTAAAATTATATATGGTCGGATTTATTATCGTGATTAGTTTATTCATCGTTTCCATTATTTTTGGTCGTTTTACGACTCCTCTTATGCTTTTACGCTTACGTTTAGGGATGGTTGCAGCGGGATTCATCTATTTTTCAATTATATATATTTATTATGAGCGGGTTTCTAAGCTTCAAGCAAAAATGGATGATGTGATCATCATCCTGCTAAATGGAAAGGAATTTAGGCGTTAGGGTTCCTCGTCTCAACAAGGGCGTTTTTTAAATTGTCACAAATTTGCTACATATTCATAGGAGAGGCGCATTTTTTAATGTGGAAGGGCTCATAGGATGCGGATGAGAACGGTAAAGATATGGGACCCGTTCTCACCCGCTCCAAGGAGTTTAATTTGTAGAGTCATTATTGATCAAGTGCCGCAAAAGGTTCGGTAAGGAGTTGAACATTCAGGCACTTGGGCATATTCAGCCTGTTCGGCAGAGTGTGCGTAGGGTTCGGAAAGAACGGCCAAAAGTCTATTCATGACACTGTAGTCGCCACGCTCCACTGCAGTTTCCAACGCTTCTTCCACCCGATGGTTCCGTGGGATAATGGCGGGATTACTGCTTTGCATCAACTGATAAGAGGCGACCTTCGATTCCTGCTGTCTATCTAGTCTCGTTTGCCAATCCTTTTGCCACTGTTCGAATTCCGGAGTACCGAAAAGAACCGTATCCTTATGTCTTTGAAAAGTTAAGGCACGGAAGGTATTGGTGTAGTCTGCTTGATATTTCTTCATCATATCAAGGAGATCATGAATAAGAGCTTCATCCTCTGTCTCTTCATTGAATAATCCCAATTTTGCTCTCATTCCCGCAAGCCAATGGGTGTGATACAATGTATGAAAATCCGAAATTTCGTTCTGTGCGAGTTCAACCGCCTTTTTCTCATTATCATCCAGCAGCGGTAGTAGAGTTTCAGCAAAGCGCACAAGATTCCATCCAGCTATAGGCGGCTGATTCCCATAGGCATAGCGGCCTTGACGGTCAATAGAACTGAAGACAGTTTCCGGATCATAGACATCCATAAAGGCGCAAGGCCCATAGTCAATGGTTTCACCACTAATCGCCATATTATCCGTATTCATCACTCCGTGCACAAAACCAATAAGCTGCCAGTTAGCAATAAGTGTAGCCTGACGCTTAATCACTTCCTGAAGCAGTGAAAGGTAGCGATGCTCCTCTGCTTCCAGTTCTGGAAAATGACGTTTGATCGTATAATCAGCCAAGATCCGGAGTTCCTGGGCTGTGCCCCATTGTGCAACATATTCAAAGGTACCAACGCGCAGATGACTGGCAGCAATACGAGTCAAAATAGCACCAGGCAGCTTGGTTTCCCGAAATACGGGTTCACCGGTTGTGACCACTGCTAGACTACGGGTAGTTGGAATGCGGAGCGCATGCATCGCTTCGCTTATAATGTATTCGCGCAGCATTGGCCCAAGTGCCGCTCGCCCATCACCTCCGCGGGAGTAGGGCGTTCTGCCTGAACCTTTAAGTTGTATATCCCTTCTCTCCCCTTGAGGTGTGATCTGTTCGCCCAATAGCACCGCTCGGCCGTCCCCTAACATGGTAAAATGTCCGAACTGGTGCCCTGCATAAGCTTGCGCTAGAGCTGAAGCACCTTCAGGAAGCTGATTCCCAGCAAATACGGCGACACCCTCTTCCGTTCGGAGGGCCTGAATGTTTAGACCAAGGGATGTTGCCAACTGGTCATTCAAAATTATTAATTTCGGTGAGCGCACAGAAGTTGGGTTGATAGGCGAAAAAAACGATTCCGGTAGACGGGCATAACTGTTATCTAAGTTCCACCCTGCTTCATTACTTTTTGTCATAATGGCTCCTTTAGTTTCTTGATTAGGTTTCTTTTAGTTTACCCGTATATACAAAAATATTAGCAGTCCCGTTTTAATAATTCCTCCCAAAAGTTGCCACGCCGCTAGTGAATGATTTCCAATAAATACCCTGTCTCTTTCTCAATTTTATCACTAATTTCCTTTGTCTCCTTTTCAGCAGGGGGATCTGCAAGCTTCACTGCGATCTTTTTACGATCCATAAGGATGGATGGATTTTTCTTCGGTTGCCAATCAGGCGGCAAGGATTCTAAAGTGACCCGAATGATTTCATTTTGTTTTGGATTTTTCGCATATGTGACAGGCCGACCAATGCGCCATGAGAGCTCCTCCAATTCCACCTCATGCCTGGCGGCGATTTCAGGGGAAATAAAATGGACTTCCACTAGCTTATCTTTGACACTGACTTTATAAATTGTAATCCCTCTATCCTTTGCCCATCGCTTCGTTTCTTCGATGACTTCTGTTTGATTTAATTTTTTTCCGCTATCCTCCACTTGAAAGATATTTGTTCCGCTAGATGAACGGACTATATTTTCCCCATTTCTAAACATTAATTGAAAACCCGTTGTCTCTTCGAAATGGGAGATTTTCTGATCCAAATCATCCGCCTTCTCAATTGGCAAGGAAACGTTGCGCTCATGTAAATGAATCGACGGAGTTCCTACTTCAGGACCAAATACATGTAAAATAAGTTGTTGCAAAAGATCTTGACGGACAGAGTCAGAAAAGCCAATATCCCACCCAGTTTTCTCTTTTAGATATGTCGCTAAATCCTCTCTTTCCTTTGCCTGAATCGCATCCGGAAAATCAAAGTAGATCATCAATTGTTCGTCTTTTGTCCCTAAATGATTCATTCCACAGCGGACAAAGCGTGGATGCTCAGCTAAAAGTGTTCTCGTGCGCTCCATTGCAGCCGCTGGATTCAATTTCATCGCTTGAATCGATAGTCTGAACTGTTCTAATTCTTTCTTTATGGCTTGATCCAGCATGTAGCAAACTGTTCCATCCTCTTGCTTTATTTTCCTTTCGGGCGGGAAGCTTTGTAAGGCCAATGCTACAGCTAAGCGATCTTTGAGCTCAACCAATTGAAGCCGATCACAAATCTCCTCCATCGTCAACCCTTGCTCAGGAAGAATGCCCCAATCCAATTTTTCAAGAAATGGACGAGAAAAGCTGAACACTTCATCCGCCGCATCGACCAATTCATCCATTGGACCACTCCAAGGCCCTGCAAAATCGGCTATTTGCTCAAGCTGAAGGCGAACTTGCTTTCCCTTCATTGTCTGGCAGATCAGGACATTCGTCTTCGGGTGAAAACCTGTACAGATTGCAAGTTTCGCCGTTTGCCCATCATCCGCATGATAGAGAAGGAGATGACCGATTTTTTCTTTTAAAAGCCTGTTCTTATTATTTACTTGATATCTTTTTCCTTTAAGTCCTTTCCCTGAACGACGTTTTTCAAAAGGATAGGTCTCTCCATTCTCAGTCAAAATCGGCTTGAATCGCGGATCAATCAGCTCACCTAGTTTACTCCTCGCCTCATCATCTCCATGAACAAGCAATGTATAAGTAGGCTTCAAAGTTTGGACAAAGCGATCCATTTCATTCGCATCCGCGTGGGCTGATAAGCCGTATTTCCCTACTTTACATTTTACTTCATAGTTTGTTCCGTTCACTTCAAGCGTCGTTTCAAGACCAGCCGCAAGATCAAGTAGTTTTTTTCCAGGACTTTCCTCATCTTGATAGCCGGTAATGAAGATCGCATTCTTTTCTCCGGATACGAGCCGTTCGGCATACCAAGCACTTGCACCACCTGTTAACATCCCAGATGAGGCCACGATACAACCTGGCTTTCCCTTCAGAATTGCTTCCCGTTCCTTTGGTTCTACCGCTTTACATCTTCCTTCTGTTAAAAAGGCATCTCCATTTTGGCGAATCCGATGGGCTACAGGACCTTTCAAGAAATGAGGGTAATTTTTATAAATCCTACTAATTGGCGTCACAAGGCCATCTACATAAATAGAAAACTCAGGAATAAGCCCTTTATCCATATAATCTTGTAAAACAAGTAAAACCTCCTGGGCTCGTCCAAGCGCAAAGGCAGGAATCAAGGCAAAGCCTCCCCCTGCAATCACTTCTGAAACATCGTCCGCAAGGCGGCGTTCTTCCGTATGTCGGTCTGTATGGACCCGGTTTCCGTATGTTGATTCCATAATCATGATATCTGGGTGAATGTCGTGAGGCACTTGTGCACCTGGAATGGTCCGGCCTGCTTTAAAACTCAAATCCCCTGTGACAAACACACTTTCGCTCTCCCCTTCGATCAGAAACATCACAGCTCCTAGTATATGCCCTGCGCGATAACTTGTAATCGTTAGATTTCCTACTTTTAACTTTCCGCTCGCAGGAAAAAGGAGCAGTGAATCAAGCAGGGCATTCACTTGTTCTATTGTATAAGGCGCTAAACTGTTCGTCACTTGGGCCCGTTGGTCCATAATTTTGTACGCATCTTTCATCATTACCCTCATCAGATCGGCTGTCGGCGGTGTTGCGTAAATGGGCACAGACGGAAATAGCGAATGAACAATTGGCAACGCTCCAATATGATCCGCATGGGCATGGGTAACAAGGATACAATCGGGACTTCCTAGTCCATCTAACATCCCAAGTGCCGGCAGTAAATCATCTCCATGCATCCTCATCCCCGCATCGATCAATAGGTTCGTTTCCCCCATTTGCAGATGCAAGCAGGAAGCTCCAACTTCACTTCCACCGCCTAAAACGCTTATCTTCATTGCTTCTCCTCCCCTATTGTGATCTAGAATAAATTATAGCTTAAAAACTCTAGTTTGTTTAGCGTTTTAAGGAGTGAGTAGTTGAACCCCAGATATTTACTGCATGACTGATCCCCCCGACTTTTGTGAATAGACTACGTATTCATTGCAAATACTTCTACTAATATTACAGGAAGTTGAGTGGAGCCATGACCATGTCTTTTTTTAAGAAAAAGGGAAAACCCTTAAAAACAAATTCAAATGAAAAAACGAACACGATCTATTCCACTATCGAGGAAAATCAGCAATATATTTGCAAAGCATTATTCAATACAGATGATTTGAAAACCCGGGAAGTGACGTATAAAGAAGTCCCTGGAATCATTATTTACCTGGAAACATTGGTAGACACGGAAATATTTCAACAAAGCTTTCTACATCCCTTGTCGGAAGCCGTTGATCAACAAAATGTCGAGGAACTGATAACAAATCCGGAATTTAGTAAGACGAAGGACCTCAATAAGATTGTATCTTCCTTGTTAAAAGGCGATTGTGCCCTTTTCTTCCAGGGCGGCACCGAGTGTTTTTTATTTAATTGCCTTCAAGTAAATCCTCGAACGCCTGAGGAACCTGATAATGAAAAGGTCGTCCGAGGAGCACACACGGGATTTATAGAAAATCTCGATGTTAATTTAAACTTGGTTAGGGAGCGTATCCACAATCGCCAGCTAACGATTAAATATTTTAAACTGGGACAAGAATCGCATACAAACGTAGCAATGATCTATATGAGTGAGCTTGCAAACCCATCGGTCGTTGAGGAGGTTCAAAAGCGGCTTGAATCGATTTCAACCGATATGGTTTTCAGTCCGGGATATATTGAGGAATGTATTGAAGGTCATCCGTTTTCCCCGTTCCAAGAAATTCTGTTTACGGAAAGACCTGATCGGCTAGAGGCTCATTTAATGGAGGGAAGGGTGGCCATTATCAGTGAAGGATCCTCTGATGTGTCGATTGTGCCCGTCACATTTTTTTCCTTCTTTCAAACTCCTGATGATTTCAATATCAGATTTTACGGGGGATCCTTTTTCCGTTTGCTGCGATTATTTAGTTTTTGGGGGGCGCTCACGCTTCCAGCTATATACATTGCTGTTGTCGGCTTTCACTTTGAAATTATCCCCTATGATATGGTAACAATTGTCAAAGGCTCAATTGAAAACATTCCGTTCCCACCATTTTTTGAAGCACTCATCATGGCCATCACCATTGAATTAATACGGGAAGCGGGGGTCAGGCTTCCGTCGCCAATTGGCCAGACGATCGGCATTGTCGGAGGGCTTATTATCGGGGATGCGGTAGTCAATGCAGGCCTGGTGTCAAACATAATGGTCATTGTTATTGCCTTAACTGCGATCATGTCATTTTGTATCCCTTCTTACGAAATGGGAAACACAGTCCGCATTCTTTCGCTGCCAGTCATGATTGCCGCAGCCACACTCGGATTTGTCGGTATTGTATTTTCTCTTATGATCATCGTCATCCATATGTGTAAATTGGAATCCTTTGGGTCACCGTATATCGCGCCTTTTTCCCCCTTGCATGTTGAAAATTTAAAGGATGCCATTGTCCGTTTTCCAATCTGGACAATGCACCGTCGTCCGATAGGTGTGAAACCGCAAAAGCCGGTTAAACAAGGGAAATCAAGGGAATGGCAGAAAAATGATCGGTAAAAAAGAAATCACTCAGTTCCAGTTGATCTTTTTATTAATCCACAGCCAAGTAGGAGTAGGTGTGATTACTTTGCCTTTCGATGTTTTTATGGAGGCAAAAGGAGATGGGTGGATATCTGTTTTGTTAACGGGGGCCTTCATTCAAATCATGATCTTTTTATTCGGAGCGTTAATGGTCCGTTTTCCTTCAAATAATTTGTACGGTATTGTCCAATCTCTCTTTGGAAAATGGATCGGAAAAATGTTCGTCATCCTATATAGTATGTATTTTATTGCCATTGGAGGCATGATACTGGCAAAATTTGCTTATATCCTCAAAGCTTGGATGATGCCACTGACACCCAAATGGATCTTGCTTTTGCTGATGGTGTTTACAGCGGTTTATATTGTAAAAGAAAATCTGCAACTTATGGCCCGGTTCTTTTTTCTTTCCACCATTGTTTTAATCGGATTTATCGGCTTATCGGCTTACGCCTTAAAAGATGCAAACCTTACATTTATTTTACCCATCGGAACAAATGGAGTCCTGCCGATTATTCAGGGAATGGAGCGCGGTCTATACGCATTTCAGGGATTCGAGTTACTGCTAATCATCTATCCTTTTGTTCAATCGAAAAAAAAAGGCGTAATAAAAGCGGCAACGATTGCCAATATCTTTATCACACTTTTTTATTCATTTCTGGTCTTAACGAGTTTGCTCTTTTTTAGTCCGGAAGAATTTAGGCTTCTACCTGAACCTGTTTTATATTTAATCAAGTCGTTTTCTTTTAGAATTGTGGAAAGACCGGATTTGCTGTTTACGTCCATGTGGATTGTCTTGGCGGCCACCGCATTCATGAATACGATCTATGCCTCCTCCTTGGGGCTGTCAACGGTCATGAATTCAAATAAAGTAAGAAATTACGTCATTATAGCTGCATGCATATGCTTTTTGTTAGCCCTGACTTTTCATGAAACCTATGAGATTGCAACCATATCCAGGATTTATAATAACTTTGTTGTTTTTCCTTTCGCTATAGGTCTACCGATTTTATTTTTACTTATATCTCTCAAGTTTCGGAGTAAAAAAATACTCATAACTCCTTGCCATACTTGGCTTTTGATTGAAAAAAATATTAAGTAAACACAAAAAACACCCTATTCTTTGGTAAAATATTGGTATCGACA
>NZ_JALIFP010000040.1 GCF_022867885.1 Lederbergia sp. NSJ-179
TTTCAACCTCTCTCCATGTGAAGAAAGAAATTATCCGGTATTAGCTCACGTTTCCGCAAGTTATCCCAGTCTTACAGGCAGGTTGCCCACGTGTTACTCACCCGTCCGCCGCTCATCTTTTGGAAGCAAGCTCCCATTCGATGCGCTCGACTTGCATGTATTAGGCACGCCGCCAGCGTTCGTCCTGAGCCAGGATCAAACTCTCATAAATGAGAGAAGTTTGTGTTCCTTCTCAATTGCTGGCAATGGTTTAAAACCATTTATCCATTATTTATTGACGTTCGTTTCGTTCAGTTTTCAAAGATCAAACTTCCAACCGCCTCATTGGCGACTTTTCTATTTTACCAAAAGTAGAATACCATGTCAATAACTTTTTTTATTTTTGTTTCCTCTTTTTAAGGAACGATTATTAATATACCACCGATTTTTCAAGTATGCAACACTTATTTTAAATTTTTATCATAAATATTTCAGAGGTACGGAATATTGTCCAGACCGTACCTCTTAATAACATGTTATGAGTCTCTTTTCCTCATTAATGGGAATAGAAGAACATCACGTATGGATGGCGAGTTGGTTAGTAACATTACCAAGCGGTCAATTCCGATTCCAAGTCCGCCAGTAGGTGGCATGCCGTATTCCAACGCTTCAACAAAGTCCTCATCCATTTCATGTGCTTCATCATTACCCTGTTCCCGTTCAAGCAATTGACTTTCAAAACGTTCTCTCTGATCAATTGGATCATTTAATTCGGTAAAGGCATTGGCGTGCTCTCGTCCTACGATAAATAATTCAAAGCGATCTGTGAATCTAGGATCTTCATCATTCTTTTTCGCTAATGGGGATATTTCAACGGGATGTCCATAAATAAATGTTGGTTGTATCAATTCTTCTTCAACCTTTTGTTCAAAGAATTCATTCACAATATGCCCAAAGGTCATATGGTCTGTTATTTCTATCCCATTTTCTTTGGCCAATTGTTTCGCTTCATCGTCACTCATATTCTCCCAGAAGTCGACTCCTGTGTATTCTTTCACAGCATCCACCATATGGAGACGACGCCATCTAGGTTCTAAGTTCACTTCATAGTCTCCATATTCAATTTTAGTGGAGCCAAGTACCTCTTTTGCGACGTGTGCAATTAAATTCTCTGTTAATTCCATAATATCTTTAAAATCAGCATAAGCTTCATACAGTTCAATCATTGTAAATTCAGGATTATGCCGAGTCGACACCCCTTCATTTCTAAATACACGGCCGATTTCATATACTTTTTCAAGGCCGCCGACAATCAGCCGTTTCAAGTGAAGCTCAATGGCAATCCGCATATAAAATGGCATGTCTAAAGCATTATGATGCGTTTCAAATGGGCGCGCAGCTGCTCCACCCGCAATCGCATGCAGCATCGGTGTTTCTACTTCCAAATACCCTTTTTCGTCCAAGTAATGCCTAATTTCATGTAAAATCCTACTTCTTTTAATAAAAGTTTCTTTACTGTTTTGATTTGTGATCAAATCAAGATAGCGTTGACGGTAGCGTTGTTCCACATCTTTTAATCCATGAAATTTGTCTGGTAATGGACGTAAAGCTTTTGTTAATAAAATAAAGTCGGTAACTTTAACGGATAACTCTCCTACTTTCGTTTTAAATACTGTTCCTGTTATCCCGACTAAATCACCTAGATCTACTGACTTAAAAAGCTCATATTGTTCTTCACCAACTACATCCTTACGTACATAAATTTGAATTTGCCCGGATAAATCCTGAATATGGGCAAAGCCCGCTTTCCCTTTTCCGCGTTTCGTCATAACCCTGCCAGCAATCGTGACTGCCTTTTCTTCCAACTCCTCTTGGGAAAGTTGTTCATATAACCCTTTGATTTCTTTTGTATCATGGGTACGTTCAAATCGTTTACCAAAGGGATCAATCCCCTTTTCTCGCAATGATTGCATTTTTTGACGTCTTACTTGCAATTGGTCGTTTACTTCTTCCTGACTCATAAAAAACACTCCATTCTAATTTAAAAAAGCGAGTATAAATAATTTAGCCATCTCCATCATGGAATAGACGTATTTTCAACCTAAAAGCGCATGCTCTTATTCTGAATCTCCGGCTTAACATGGAAGCTAGAGACCCAAAAAGCAAAAACAACTGCCAGCAATTACCGGCAGTATGAAATCACACTATCCTGCTTGTTTATCCCTTGTCGCCGCATCTTCAGAAATAAAGTCTAATAAGTTCACTAACTCTTCTCGAGTAAGGCATTGATTAATGGCATTTCTAATCTTTGCATTTCCGCAAATTCCTTTTAAATACCAAGCAGCATGTTTCCTCATTTCTCTAACCGCAATGTTTTCACCTTTTAAAGAAATTAATCGATCTAAATGAAGTTTACAAACATACATTTTTTCTTGAACAGTTGGCTCACCCATTAATTGGCCGGTTTCTAAATATTTAACTGTTTGATAGATCATCCATGGATTGCCAAGGGCAGCTCGTCCAATCATAACTCCATCAACGCCTGTTTCATCCAACATTCTCTTGGCATCCTGAGGTGTCTTTACATCTCCATTCCCAATCAAAGGAATCCCGATTGATTCTTTCACCTTTCGGATAATCTCCCAATTTGCTTCCCCTTCATACATTTGCACTCGGGTTCTGCCATGCATGGAAACGGCCGCTCCGCCTGCTTTCTCGACAGCTTGGGCATTTTCTACAGCAAAAATATGCTCTTCATCCCAACCGATTCTCATTTTAACTGTAACAGGCTTTGTTACTGCCGCTACGACACATGCGACCATGTCATAGATTTTATCAGGATCGAGAAGCCATCTAGCGCCTGCTTCACACTTAATGATCTTATTGACCGGGCACCCCATATTAATATCGATAATATCCGCATTTGTATGTTGATCTACAAATTTCGCTGCATCCACAAGCGTTTCTTTTTCTCCTCCAAAAATCTGTAGAGATAATGGCTTCTCGCGCTCATCCATATAAAGCATATTCATCGTCTTTTCATTTTTATGGACAATTCCTTTGTCACTGATCATCTCGGCACAAACTAGTCCAGCGCCAAATTCCTTAACGGTTAAGCGAAAGGGTGAGTTGCATACTCCTGCCATCGGTGCAAGGACCACTTGGTTTTTCATTTTAATATTAGCAATTTGTAACATCCAATAGCCCCTTTCCTATCAATTTTCTCACTCATCATCTGGTGTCAATTCCTCAACAGATACACCAAGTACTTCTGCTATTTTTTCTAACATCGTGTCAGTAGGTAAGCGTGTGCCACGTTCTATTTCACCAAAAACCGAAACAGAAATTCCTAAACTTTTCGCAAGCCTTTCTTGTGTAAAACCTTTTAATTTTCGAAAGGCGCGAATGCGTCTTCCCCATTTATCTGTTTCCATAACCGAACTCCTTCTTTATCAGGTATTTCGTCCAGGACTTCAACTAAAGGGGCATTTGAACTTGGAAGGACAAGACTGCTGTCGATTTCCAATAACGGAATCAGGACAAAAGCCCGCTCATTCATACGTGGATGGGGAATTTGTAAATCCTCCATCTTAACATTCTCTTCATTATACAATAAAATGTCAAGATCGATAACCCTTGGCCCCCACTTAAACTCCCGAATCCTCCCAATTTCTCGTTCAATTTCTAAACATCTGGTTAATAAATCGAGCGGAGGGAAAGATGTAGTTATTTTGATGGCCATATTTAAAAATTGATTTTGTTCTGTGTAGCCAACTGGATCTGTTTCATAAATGGAAGAAAGCTTGTCTATGTTGATTTCCTGACAGTTTCTTAATTTTTGAATTGCCTGTTTTAAGTACCCAAGTCTATTGCCTATATTAGAACCTAAAGATATAAACGCTTCATTATTCATTTTGCTCGCTCCCTCGTCATTTCGACTGCGACCGAATGATAATGTCCAGGAATAGGCGGATCTGGCTTTACCACCTTTACTGTTACACGCTGTATCATTTTATATTTTTCCAGTAAGACGGACGCTATTCTTTCAGCAACGGCCTCAATCAATTGGTATGTCTTCTCTTCTACAATTTCCTTGCAATCTCGGTAAACATCCGCATAATTAATCGTCTTCGCCAAATCATCCGTTTGCCCCGCTTCCTGAAGGTCGCTTTCTATAATGAGATTCACTAGGAATCTTTGGCCTAAACGATTTTCCTCCGGTAGCACACCATGATAGCCGTAAAATTCTAATTCATTTAAAAATATTTTATCCATATGACTCGTCCTTTTTTAACAGATTGATCTTGAACAGTTAGCCGATTCAACGATTCTTCACATTCTAATTTGCAAGAGGTGAACGCGTTTTTCCTAGTAACGTATCCATCATCGCAGCCATTCGACTGATTTCCTTGACATCATGAACACGCATCATTTGGCAACCTTTTTG
Source organism: Lederbergia sp. NSJ-179 (assembly GCF_022867885.1). Lineage (GTDB taxonomy): Bacteria > Bacillota > Bacilli > Bacillales > Bacillaceae_C > Lederbergia. The sequence continues at coordinate 4,427 of NZ_JALIFP010000040.1, forward strand.
AATACCATAACAGACCGTAGCGCCTGTCCCTTCCATCCGTTGATCTACAGGTAAACCTAGCGCAGTCCCGATCATTCGCTTGCGCGAGGTCGCTAGAAGAACGGGATAGCCAAGTCCCACCAATTTATCTAAGTTCCTCATCATCTCTAGATTCTCTTGGTAATCTTTCGCAAAACCAATTCCTGGATCTAAAATAATTTGCTCATCCTTCACTCCTGCCTTTTTCGCGATGGAAATACTTTTATACAAGTCATTCAGAACATCCCGAATAAAGGAAGTGTAATCTCGTTCTTCACGATTGTGCATAAGAATAATTGGTAACCCTGTTTTCGCTGCAACATCCGCAATTTCTGGATCCCTTTTCGCTCCCCAAATATCATTTATCATTGTAGCTCCAGCCGCCACAGCCCGTTCCGCTGTTTCTGCTTTATATGTATCGATGGATAGCGGAACCTCCACTTTCGCTGTTAAGGCTTCAATCACAGGAACCACTCTTGCTATTTCCTCTGCAACAGATATGGGCTCATGACCCGGTCTTGTCGATTCACCGCCAATGTCAATGATATCTGCACCAAACGCTACCATTTGAGTCGCATGTTGAACCGCCTGATGTTCATCGGTAAAGCGCCCGCCATCTGAAAAGGAATCTGGTGTGACATTTAATATGCCCATGATTAATGTTTTATTTGTAAAATCTAAATGATATCGACCACATTTTATTATTCGCTCCACTTTCAAACACCTTTCCCATTAAATAGATACTTTCAGTCTACCGCTAAACGATATTTTTGAAAAGGACATTGAGTTAGCGTAAACACCAAATTTGCACAGAAAAAGGCAAGGCCTTTAAGACCTGCCTCCCATAAATTTTTCTATTCATCCTTATCAATTAAATCTGTTTCATGATAGGTACTAGATAGTGAAATGTATCACTTTCTGGAGATTCATATTTTTCCAGCTTTTGCCCTTTTGGAACGAATTCAAATTGTTTAATCATTTGAATGAATTGAAAACAGAGAAATTCATTATCAGTTGAGCATTCCATACTAGCAAAAAGAGTTGGCTCTAGTTTCTCAAGATATCCATTTTCAGGTAAATCGTTTAAAAAAAGTTCCTGAGTTAAGATAAATCCTACCTCACCGGTTATTTCTTGCCCGGTTGAGTGAAGTTGTCGGACGAAGAAACCTGTATTTCCTTTATATCCTTTTTCTCTTAATTTTTCTAAATCAAGAATCATCACTTCATGAAAAGGTCGCGGTTTTCTACTAACTGTATGCCTATGCCAGATAAACGTTATCGGGTCTTCCCAGCGAACCAAATGTATATGAATTTGCTTCGGACTCAATCCACCAAGATACTGTTGCGCAATCTTTAATGCCGAAACTTTTATTTCTACTTCTTGCCTCCATTTTGAAAGAAGACTATTTTTTTCATATTCATCCGCATGGAGAAAATGCTTTATTTCATCTATTTGAATATCCGCATTACGAAGTGAATGAATCGTAATAGCATCACTAATCTGTTCCTCGCTGTAAGCCCTATATCCATTTTCTAATCTACATTCTGGTACTAAGAGCTTTTTACGATCGTAGAATCGAAGTGTACTGGGAGCCAATCCAGTTTTTTCCGAAAAATCCCGAATGGTCAAATACATTGTTTTCACATCATTTGATACGACCAAACGTTGATGCGATTTCCATCTGGGTCAAAAAAATGAAACCCACCCCAGCCTTTCATTGGATTACCTGCTATTTGAGATGGAGTGGTACCATTTTTTATTAACATATTATACGCATCAAAAAACTCGTCCGGTCGAATGTCAAAGTATGTACGGACTGAAGGATTTCCTTTGACCGATTTTTCGACTTTTTCAAGAAAGATATTGTCCAACAGCGTTTCATTGAGCACCATCTTATGATAGGCATCCTCTGTTTGTAGACGGGCAAAACCAAGTTCATTATCGACAGATACTTTTATAAAACCGAGATTTTTTGTATACCATTCGACTGCCTTATCCAGATCGGTTACACCAATTCGACTATTCACCTCACCAAATCCTACCACTAAAGAATTCGGGAAAAGATCCGTCTTCTGAGGATTTTCATACACAGTTAAACGAGCATTTTCATAACCGTAAAAATCAAAGCTTTTCATTCCGTTTTGCAAAGTAACGGGTTCTGTATAAGAGATATTATTTTGGGTAAAGTATTCGGTGGTTTTCTGTAAATCTTCAATTTCAAAACATAGCCTTACATTCCCTTCACCTTCATCACCTTTTTGAAAATGTTCATAATCACTTTCAAATGATTTTAACGTGACTACCCCACTTTTTGGCATTTTTAAAAATGCCTTTTTTCCAACTTGTGAGATAACCTTATCAAGACATTCCCAACCTAAGTGGTTTGTATACCAATTAACGCCTTCGTCGAAGCCATCCCAAGAAACCATAATAAAACCACCATCCCAACGAAACATCATGCTTTCCACTCTCCTTATATATGAAATTTTTAATGGTCTATTTTATCCTAAACCTTGAAGTTAGTTTAATGTCAATCCTTTTTCAATCATTTTTTATTCATTGTAAATCCACAGGACGGAGCGAACTTAGCTGTTCATCTATTTGATCCTTACTTTTTGAGCATCCTCTAAAAAATCCGAATACCCAAAAAGACAAGCCCTTTTTCAGGCCTGCCTCCGTAGTCAATATGCATCTTATTTCTTATTCATCAAACCGATAAAGCGGTGTACTTAAATAACGTTCCCCATTACTTGGAATAATCGCTAATACCTTTTTGCCTTTTCCAAGCTCTTTTGCCACTTTTAAAGCTGCGGCAATCGCTGCTCCAGAGGAAATCCCTCCTAAGATGCCTTCCTCACGCGCTGTTCTTCTGGCCCATTCAAATGCTTCTTCATTTTTTATTTTAAGGACATCGTCATAAATATTTGTGTCTAAAATACGTGGGATGAAACCTGCACCAATTCCCTGAATTTTGTGTGGTCCGGGTTTCCCACCTGATAAGACGGGTGAATCCTCGGGTTCTACTGCATAGATCTTAATGCTAGGATAGTGCTCTCTTAATACTTCTCCAGCCCCTGTGATCGTACCGCCTGTTCCAATACCAGCGACAAATCCATCGAGTTGGTCTCCCATTTGCTCTACAATTTCTTTTCCTGTAGTCAAACGATGAATCTCAGGATTGGCCTCGTTTTCAAACTGCTGAGGAACAAAAAAACCGCGCTCCTGCGCTAATTCATTCGCCTTTTTAATTGCACCGTTCATGCCTTCTGCTCCAGGCGTTAGTACTAATTCTGCACCATACGCTTTTAGTAAATTACGCCTCTCCATACTCATCGTATCCGGCATTACCAAAATTGCCCGATAACCTTTTGCGGCCGCAACCATGGCTAATCCAATACCAGTGTTGCCACTTGTTGGTTCAATGATCGTATCGCCCTCTTTGAGCTTTCCTTCCTTTTCAGCCGCTTCAATCATTGCTAACGCAATCCGATCCTTTACACTACTTCCTGGGTTCATATACTCCAGCTTTACATACACATCTGCACTCTTTTCATCTGTTATACGGTTTATTTTCACAATCGGGGTATTTCCAATAAGATCGGTTATTGAATTTGCTATATTCGCCATCTTCCCACCTCTAATTCCTAGTAATTTTATAGGTTTATTTTATGATACCATTCTAATCGCATAAAGTCAATAAAGTGATAGGTAAAATCATGTCCTGCTGGTGGGACTTGAGTTCACTCTTCACTCATTGATTACGAAAGCGAGACGGCGGTAGGCCGAATCTGTCTTTGAACACGCGGTGAAAATGAGTGTAGCTGCGAAACCCACTGTGATGGGCGATTTCCTCAAGTGTCATCGTCGTATGCTTCATCCGATCGACTGCCCCGAACAAGCGAGTTTCCAAAGCATAAGACATGATCGTTTTGCCGTAATACTCTTTGAACAGGCGGGCAGCTCGTGACGCGCTTAAATTAACGCTTTTGGCCACATCTTCGACTGTGAAGGGATGACTCACATGTCTTTCGATATAACGCTTCATCCGGGAAGCGGTATATATCAAGCGGTAAGAGGGTGTAGTTTCTTTAATCGCGCGATCCAAGTGCAGACAGACTGCCCGTAGTAAATAAGACATCAGTTCGTCATCCTTATCCTGACGGCGATTTTCCAACGTCAACGTCCGCCATAATGTAAGCAGGGACTCTTGCAATTCGATATTGACGCATAATGGCTTTGGATAACGTTCCCACCATTGCTCTATCCAGGGCCCCTGACAAAATAAGTAGTGGTCGCCACTCATAATGTGGATCGGGTGTCCACGTTTGTTGGAATTTCCCTCATTTCTTTCTACACGAAGCCAATATATTGTGCCGGGTGGCAATAAAAGAAGGCTTCCCACCTCGGTCTTAATCGTCTGGTCACCTGCACGAGCAAGAGCAGTTCCTTCTGTTTGCAAGCGGATCAGATAACTTTTTAAACCTTTTTGTTTAAATTCGTTGTATTCAAATGTCCTCTTGTGATAGGAGTAACCGCACAACAAGACTTCTGGTTCCACGTATGTCTGCCTCCTGAAATTTTAGATAGTCTCTCGGCATTCGCCTAGTCCGATAGAGTATGCTTAGTTGTCTGATTTTTTAAAAATTATATATTATATAGCTTAACATGCTCTTTTTGAAAACACTATAAAAATGACCACCTCCCCATTAGATTACACTCCATTTCAATATTGGGTTCGAAATTACTCGCTTGGAATACCGAGACTGTTAATTTAGCAGAATAGTGTATGTTTTTATCGTATACTTTATTTACAATCGGTGCAAAGTTGATAAACTTATGATGCATACAATCTGTATGCGGTACATTTTAAGAATGGAGGACAATAGATGAAAAAGCTTGTGTGGTGGGGAAGTCTGGTGTTATTGCTTACCTTAAGCCTATTGGTCGGCTGCCAAAATAAAAATAGCGCTGAGTCTGACGGTGGTTCCACGAAAAACGAGGCAACAGAAAACAGCGAGAATGTGTTGGATGGGCCGGTAACGATTACGATCTATAACCAAACGATGGGGCTGATAGATGACGATTTGGTCACTGAATTGTTCAAACCTGTCACGGACAAATACCCTGATGTCTCTTTTGAATTACTGAAAGATGTTAATTTGGAGGATATGGTGGCAGCCGGAGAGGTACCAGACATCATTACTACCAGCAACCCTATGTTGTATGATCTTATTGATATGGAACTGGCTGGAGATATGTCGAAGTTCCTCGACCGTCAAAATTTCGATTGGGGTCGCATTAATCCAGCAATCATAGACGATCTGAAGCAACAGTCGGAGACTTTCGATACGCCTGACGCCATTTATGGAATGCCTATCTCGCTCAATTACGGCTTATTAGTCTATAACAAAGAAATTTTTGATTTGTTCGGGGTGGACTATCCTGAGGCGGGCTTGACCTGGGATGAAGTCATCGACTTGGCCAGACAAGTGACAGGAACTCGGGATGGAGTCGACTACATCGGCTTTGATCCAGGATGGATTCACGAGGCCCTTCGAGCACATTCTTTATCGTATATCGATGATAACGGTGAAGTGGACTTGACGACGGACGGATTTAAGGAAGTGTTAAGTGTGTTTGACCAAGCATACAATATACCTGGGATGATCGGTGAGAATGAAGAGAATTATGGTTATGGGGGGATAACCAAGTTTATCGAAGAACGGCGACTGGCAATGTTTCCGTACTGGGTGATTCCGCTTACGAGTAGGATTCCAGTCATGGAAGAAACCGGGGTGGAATGGGATATTACTACATTTCCAGCGTTTTCCAGTACCCCTGATCTCGGTCGGAATGTTGATTATCACGCGTTTGTCATTCCCGAGACTGCGAAAAACCGGGAAGCGGCTTTACAAATTGCGGTGGAAATGATGTCAGATGAGGCACAGACTTATTTAAGTGAGCAGGTAAACAGGGTGACGGTGCTTGACAATGAGGACATCCGTGAGTCGTACGCTGCTGGTTCCGACATGTATGAAGGGAAACATTTACAGGAGATTTTCTCAATTGATCCGTCTCCGGATCGTAAACCCTCTCCATATAATAGTGAACTTGACGAAATGATGAAGGAAGTCAGGAAAAAACTCGCATTGGAAAACAAAGATGTAAACACAGTGTTGCGGGAAGCGCAAGAAGAGGCAAATAAAGTGGTGAAAGATATCCAGGCGACCCAGTAGTTTTGTGTATCCCGGTGATTGTACCGCCAGTACAAACCGTTCACACGCTTCGATAACCGCGTGAACGGTTTTTTCCTTTGGACATTGACTGAGATGATTAGGGTTGGTATGCTATGTCATTCTGGCTTGATTTTCATTCAAAATCGCCGTTTTTCTAATTGATGCGGAACAATGATTCGCTTGGAACTGCGTTTTCACTTATCCAATAAGGATTCTACCCTATGAAGAAATTCCACCCCGTGTCACTCCTATTAAAAGGAGACCTCTTTTCCTTTCCCAAAAGGTAAGAAAGCATAAATTTAGCCTAATGCTGGATCCAGCTCCAGCGCCTAGCCCCGAGAGGCTCGCAGGATGCGAGTTTTTTTCTTATCCCTGTGATTCCTTCTCTAATCCTTCTAATTCCTCCTTTGTAAAATGGTATGTTTCATTACAAAAATGGCACTGAGCATTCGCTTCCCCATCTTCCACGATCATCGCATGAATTTCCTCTTTACCTAGGCTTATAATCGCATTCGATAAACGTTCCTTTGAACAAGTACAGCGAAATTCAACGGTCTGCTTTTCCAGTATATTTACATCCTTTAGAAAACACTCCAACATTTTTTCTGGCGAATAACCATCAGCCATTAACCGAGAGACAGGCGGAGTGGCTTGCAGCTTTTGTTCAATCTCAGAAATCACTTCTTCATCAACCCCTGGCATCATCTGAATAATAAAGCCCCCTGCCGCTAAAATCGTGTTATCGGGGTTGACTAAAACACCTACGCCTACGGATGATGGTGTCTGCTCAGATTTGGCAAAGTAATAGGTGAAGTCATCACCGATTTCACCCGATACGAGGGGAACTTGACCAGAAAAATGATCTCTTAAGCCAACATCTTTCACAACCGTTAAGGTTCCATTTACGCCAACAGCCCTGCTCACATCCAATTTCCCGATCTCATTTAATTCAAAATGGGTTTGTGGATTGGTGACATAGCCACGAACATGCCCCAATGCATTAGCATCCGCCAGCACAATACCGATCGGTCCACCGCCTTCTATCTTCACCGTTATTTTATCCTCACCTTTCAGCATCGCCCCCATTATAACTCCAGCTGTCATCGTTCGACCGAGTGCCGCGGATGCTGTTGGCCATGTTTGGTGGCGGGCTTGCGCTTCTCCAACCGTGTTTGTTGTGACTGCCGCATAAGCACGAACCTGCCCATCATAGGCTATTGCTTTGACTAAGTAGTCTTCCATATAGAAGCCTCCTTTCATTGTTCGTTTCGTTTATAAATCAATTGTAAGCCTTTCAAGGTTAAATCAGGATCGACAATATCAATCATGTCTGTTTCCGTCGCAATCAAATTCGCAAGACCACCCGTTGCAATAACGGTTGGCTTGGTACGACATGTATTAATAATTCGTTGTACGATACTCTCTACCTGTCCAACGAATCCAAACAAGATGCCAGCTTGCATGGCCGCGACTGTATTTTTCCCAATAATTTCGTCCACATGAGTAATTTCGATCCGCGGTAGCTTGGCAGCTCGATTATAAAGCGCTTCTGTTGAAATGCCAATTCCTGGGGCAATCACTCCCCCCATATACTCACTTTTTTCATTGATATAGCAGAATGTTGTAGCCGTACCAAAATCTACAATAATGAGTGGACTTCCGTATTCATGAATACCCGCGACAGCATTTACGATTCGGTCTGCCCCCACTTCACGAGGATTATCATATTTAATATTTAATCCCGTTTTAATACCAGGACCTACAATCATCGGCTTCACGCGAAAATATTTCTCACACATCTTTTCTAGCGTAAACATTAATGGAGGTACAACAGAAGAAATAATCACTCCCTGAATATCTTCAAAACGAATACCCTCATATTGAAATAACATTTTGATATCCATCCCATATTCATCTTCTGTTTTATGACGATTGGTTTGCATACGCCAATGATATTTTAAATGTTCTCGATGATAAACACCAAGAACAATATTTGTATTCCCTACATCCAAAACTAAAATCAATTGTTTCACCACTTTGTCATCGGACTTTTTCTCGAAAACATCATACCATATTTCTCTTCAGGATGTGATATTCACAGACTGCGCAAAAAAATAAATTAGCCTAGAATCCCGATTCACTTGATCTAATCAGCAAAAAAGACATCCGAAGATGCCTTTTTTGCTGATTAGTACTATTCATTTCTGGGGTCGTTCTTTTCCTCATCTGGTCGTCTGGAAGGTCCTAACTTACCAGATTGACCAGCAAGCGGATCATCTTCCCGCTGTTCTGTAATCGTTAAATCTTCTTCAGTCTTTTCTTTTGGCAGAATCGTTATCGTCGGATCTTTCTTATCATCCGTACTCATTCGACCCTCAGGAAGCTTCCCGTCCTCATACAAGCTGCGGATTTGTTCAGCATCCAATGTTTCCAATTCCAGAAGAGTTTGCGCAATTAATTCAAGCTTATCTTTATGTTCCGTAAGGATCTGTGTAGCGCGGTCATAACATTGTTTAATAATGCGCTGAATTTCTAGATCAATTTCATAAGCAATCGCATCAGAATAATTCTGCTCACTGTTAATATCGCGGCCTAAGAATACTTGACCACCCTGCGATTGGCCGAATTGTAGGGGACCAAGTTTCTCACTCATTCCAAATTCTGTCACCATTTTTCGAGCAATCCCTGTTGCACGTTCGAAATCATTATGGGCTCCTGTAGAGGCTTCCCCAAAGGTAATCTCCTCTGCGACACGGCCACCTAATAAGCCTGTGATTTTATCAAGCAATTCAGGCTTTGTCATAAAGTAACGATCTTCCTTAGGAAGCATGACAGCATAACCGCCAGCTTGCCCACGCGGTACGATGGTTACTTTATGAACCATTTCCGCCTCTTCTAACACAAGTCCAATGACTGTGTGACCACCTTCATGATAGGCGACAATATTTCTTTCTTTCTTGGAAATCACACGGGTTTTCTTAGCAGGTCCCGCTATGACCCGATCTGTTGCTTCATCGACATCTTCCATATCGATTTTCTTTTTATTGAACCTTGCCGCAACCAAGGCTGCCTCATTTAGCAAGTTCTCTAAATCTGCACCTGAAAACCCTGGTGTTCTCATGGCAATGGATTTTAAATCAACGGAATCATCAAGAGGTTTATTACGTGCATGCACACGCAATACCGCTTCACGACCTTTGACATCTGGTCGATCTACTGTGATTTGCCGGTCAAAACGCCCTGGGCGCAGTAAAGCTGGGTCCAAAATATCTGGACGGTTTGTAGCGGCAATAATGATAATTCCTTCATTATCACCAAATCCATCCATTTCCACAAGCAATTGGTTCAACGTTTGTTCACGCTCATCATGCCCGCCACCAAGACCTGCACCACGTTGGCGACCAACCGCATCAATTTCATCAATAAAAATTATACATGGGGAGTTTTTCTTTGCGTTCTCGAATAAATCCCGAACACGGGATGCCCCTACCCCGACAAACATTTCAACAAAATCTGAACCACTAATGGAGAAAAATGGTACTCCTGCTTCTCCAGCCACGGCTCTTGCAAGCAAGGTTTTACCTGTTCCTGGAGGACCTACTAGTAAAATCCCTTTTGGAATACTAGCCCCCAATTCCGTGTACTTCCTTGGATCTTTTAAGAAGTCCACCACTTCTACAAGTTCTTGTTTTTCTTCGTCTGCGCCCGCTACATCTTTAAAACGGACCTTTTTCTTTTCTTCCGAATATAATCTCGCCTTACTCTTCCCGAAGTTCATCACGCGGCCTCCGCCACCTTGAGCTTGATTTAACAGGAAGAAGAATAAAACAAAGATAATAATAAACGGAATAATCCCCGTTAAAAACGAGACCCAAACACTTGTCTCTTTTGCTGGCTTCACCTCTAAATCAGTTGAGGCTTTATCGATGCGGTCTAGCATTGCAGGGCTATTCATTACATACGTAATAAAGAAATCCCCTTCTTTGGAGCCTTTCAACTGCCCTTTAATTTCATAAACGCCCCGTTCAGGTTGCATTGTATATTTTTCGATATCGCCGTTTTCCAAATGTGATACAAATTCATTATACGTAATAGGTTTTGTCACTTCATTACTGTTTTTAAACCAACTCAAAATTCCAACTAATACGAGAAAAATGAGTCCATAAAAAATGACATTTCGAAAAACCCGGTTCATTCCTTACCTCCTCCCACGGTAAAAAAACTATCTTCAATAGTATCATAGGCATTTACCTCTTTACAACTTTTCCACACTGTTTTAGATACTTTTTTGTTGTTATTCATTCTTTTCATATACTTCCGGTTTTAATACCCCAATATAGGGGAGATTACGGTATTTTTCCGCATAATCAAGTCCATAGCCAACAACAAAGGCGTCTGGAACGGTAAAGCAAGCATAGTCAGCTTTAATTTTCCCTTTCCTACGGGATGGTTTATCCAGCAAGGTGACAATTTTAATCGATTTTGCTTTTCGATAACGAAATAAATCCACCAAATAACTTAAAGTTAATCCACTGTCAATAATATCCTCAATGATTAAAATATCTCTTCCCTCAACAGGAGTGTTTAAGTCTTTCAATATTTTCACTTCTCCTGAGGAGACTGTTCCACTTCCATAGCTGGATATATCCATAAAGTCCACTTCCAAATATGTATCTATCCGCTTTAATAAATCCGTCATAAAGGGAACTGCGCCTTTTAGAACACCGATCGCAAGCGGAAAACGATCCTTATACTCATCTGTAAGCTGAGTAGCTAACTCTGAAATTTTCCGATTAATTTCTTCTTCTGTTATAAGGATTTCTTTAATATCATTTTTCATTCATCCTGCCCCCCAGGAGTAGTTTGGGTATGATAATATATTTGAATATAATCATTTCTATTTTGAGGTGTTCGTTCATAGCTGGATTTTTTCAAACCGGGGATCCACAGGAGCTTACCGGTAAAATCGGCTACAATTGGCCAAACCGCACGTTCATGTACAGGGATTTTTTGATCGATAAAAATATCTTTAATCTTTTTACTCCCTTTCATCCCTTTTAAGCTTATTTTGTCACCTGGCTTTCTAGTTCGAATAATAATGGGGAACTCAATATCTTGCGGATCCATACAAATAACCGATTGATCCGTATTTTTTGAAGCATCCTGTATCCTTTTTATTCCCAAGATTCCACCATTCGGCAATATCACTTCATTCCCCTCATATAACTCGTAATAATAAGGCGCTACCTGGCATTTTTCCATAAAAGTAAAATGACATAATGTATAAGACCTTAAAATCTTTAGCCCTTTAGGAAAATCGAGCCTCCCAGACGGATTTTTAGCTCTTACTAAACGCTGTATTAGATCAATATGTATACCCCTAATATCAAGTGTATGATAATGGTAAAGATAGTTTAATATTAGATGAATCACTCTTCTTTGTAAAGGTAAAGGTACCATCAAAAAGGAGGGAATAGAAAAACGAATTCCTTCATTTTCATTGACTTGACATATTTGTTGAAAATGATCCTGTGCTTGTCTTTGTAAATAGGCTTCATCTTCGCTTATCTCCTCATGAAAGCGTTGAAAATGTTCTAAGACTTGCGCATTTTCTTGTTTTAAAAAAGGAAGAACATCTAATCGAAAGCGATTCCTAGTGTAATTTCTTTTTTGGTTACTTGGATCTAAACGTGGTTCAAGTTGGGAAGACTCGCAATACTCTTCAATTTCCTGCTTAGAGACGGCGAGCAAAGGGCGAATAATCTCCCAATCTTCACCAAATCGACGTTTAATTGGAATTCCCGCTCTTGCAGGCCCACTTGCCCCCCTTGTCAATCTCATCAAGATCGTTTCTATTTGGTCATCACCATGATGAGCAACCACCAGCTTATTAGCTTGGAGCTCCTTCATCACTTTTTCAAAAAATTGATAACGATAATGCCTTGCTGTTTCCTGCAAACCTGTTTGCTCCCTTTCCATCATAAGCGAAATGTCAATCGCTGCACTCTTAAAGGGAACAGACTGTTTTAGACAATAATCCTTTACAAATAAAAGATCTTGTTTCGACTCCTCCCCCCTTAACATATGGTCAACATGGGCCACCGCTATTTGAATATCATATTTCTCTTTCCGTTTAATCAAAAAGTCTACCATTGCTAGTGAATCGGGACCTCCTGATACGGCTGCCACAAGGTAATCTCCTGCTTGAATCAAACTGTGCTTTTTTATAAAAGCTTCTGTTTTTCGCTCAAATTGCAACATATTTACCATTCCTTTTTGCGTAACAGTGCGTGTTCAAAAAGGAGGATAAAAAGGACCAAGAAGTTCAAGGCGGCGCAGTTTCGAGCAGCGGAATGTATGCTTTTAAATACATGAGCAGCGGAGAAACAAGCCAACGAAGAAATTCGCTTATGTCTTTTTACCGGACTTTTTGAACGTTCTCTAACAGGTTTTCACCTATTACTTTACCATTTCATCTCATAAAAGGTAACTGTAAATATAAAGTGCATATAGGACAAGGGTCAGTAATAAAACGATCACCGTTTCTGTTAACGAGCCCGATTTTTTCTTTCTCCGCCTTGATGAATATCTTCTTGCGTAGGATTGTGGCTTCTCTTTTTTTTCGGATAATAAAATAAGCAACTCCTCTTTCATTTTTTTAGCGGAATGATATTTTCCCATTAATGCCTTTTGTAAAACAGGTCCAAAGCGCGATAAATCGGATTGTGCATTGATCAGTTGAATCAATTGTTTCCCACCATCTCCCCCTTTTGTAAATTTTTTCGGATAATACATATGAATAAAAAGCATGGCTGTTGAAAACAAGTCATAAGAAGGTTCAGCCTTCCTACTTCCTAACCCCCAATAGCCGCGATCAAAAAACTCCGTGAACTCTTTCACGGCTCGTCCATTCAATGTTGTCCCTCCCACATCAATAAAACGAATCCTTGGAGGTGGTCCAGAGACAATTAAATTTTCTGGCTTCAAATCGCCAAAAGCCCATCCCTCTCGGTGTAATTTCTCTAACACATCTAAAAGCTGAACGATCATAACACCTGTCCATGTCTGCCCATTTCTACGTATAAAGGTAAGCAAATCCGGACCTTGTATATATTCCATCGCGTAAAAGTGAATTCTCCCCTTTGGACTCTCCCAATCATCTATCTCATGCAAAGAAGGCCCTGGGGAAGCCCCCTGGACCTTAGCGAAAGCTTTCAGAACATTGACCTCTGATGTGATCGAAAGGCTGTCGGTGCTCATTTTTAAAGCTGTATGACCATTCTTCCCTTTAGCAAGATAAACGATCCCATTTGCTCCAGAACCAAGTTCCTTAAGTAAATGGTAACGACCTCCATGCCATTTTCCTGTTACGATTGTCCCGGAAGCAAATTTACATTGAGTCTTCCATGTATTCATCATCATTCGCTAGCAATCCTCTCAAAGAGCGCCTTTTTTTAAAATAGGTCATGGCCTCACGTAAAGCAGGACCGGTTGGTGTAATTCCACCGACTGCTAGTTTGGGAAAGGTCGATGTTAGTAATTCCAGATTAGGGGTCCAGTCTAAAAGCTTTTCGACTTCCTTTCGTTTCCCGGGAAATATAAAAACAGCGAAGCGATTAGCACCCATCCGTGCATTTAAACTTAAAGAAAGGTCTAATAATGCTTCTTTTACTGTTGGTAACTTGGATTTCATACTGGCACTTGTATCAACTAAAACTAACACTTCCATATCCGCTGTTTCTCCAAGTTCATCGACAACCTCTAATATTTCACCACGTTGATCAGGCGGGAGCTCCTCCATATCCGTTTCCTTCCCAAGGATTTGCCGTAATTCTTTATTGACAACACCTTGTAAGGTTTGTGTCATCGCCTTTCTTGTGACCATTTGCACAGTTTGTGATAATTCCGCACTTATAACGATTTGGCTGATCCCACCACCAGACGCCGCAATCCCTTCAATTTCTTGCACACCTTTTTGTTCCATTGCATCATTTTCAACCACACCAATCACATTGACTGTGATCCCATTTTCTTTGGCCAAAGCCGCCACGGCAAGCGGATCCTCCCCTTGATTAGAGCATCCATCGGTTATCAGTAAAATTTGTTTTAAAGGACTTTTTGGCATAAGCTCTCCTCCAATTTGACGATTAAACAGGACAAAATCTTGAGGATGAACGGCTAAAGGTGCGACAACAATCGCTGCGCCGTTCTGCCCCACGTCCTGTGGGCCTAAAGGTGCGACAACAGTCACAACCCCATCCTGACCAACATCCTGTTGGCCTCCTGTTTTTACCATCCTTGCCCCGAATAGGGAATTTTATACTATATATTTAGGAGATTTTCATTCCCTTACTTTTAATTGGAATAGCAGCCCATTTAGGGGTATTATGTTTAATTTTTAATACCATAATGGTCATATCATCTGAAATTGTTCCGGAGCAAGTACGAATAACTTCTTCCATAATTAAATCAGATATGGACTGTGGGTCATCCGTTTCAATTTCTTTAAGTTTGCGTTTCATCCATATTTCATAATTCTCCACATTTTTAGGGCCTTCGAAAATGCCATCACTCATCATCACCAGCAAGTCTCCAGCCTTTAATTGTTCCGTGACAACATCTACATCAAACTCTTGAATCATTCCTATTGGTAAATTCGCTGCCTCAATTTTCAACACCTTATTTCCTCTTTTGATAAAACTAGGGGTAGAACCAATTTTTAAAAATTTTGTTTGCGCATCTTGTAAATCAATCACAGCTAAATCTAATGTGGAGAAAATTTCATCTGTTGATCGCAAGGACAAAATCGAATTAACAGACTTGATGGCCACTTTTTCTTCTATACCAGACTTCAAAATCTTTTGTAATAGTTTTAATGTTTCACTGCTCTCATGGTGAGCTCTTTGCCCATTTCCCATACCATCACTAATCGCTGCCGCAAATTTTCCGGGGCCTAACTCAATCATGGAATAGCTATCTCCAGAAAGAAACCCACCTCCTTTTGCCGCATGGGCAACACCCGTTTCCACTACATATGTCTTGGCAGAGCGAAATGTCGCATAAAGAAAATTAAAGGAACCTTGCTCCTCCTTTTGGACAATGATCGTTTCATTTAAAATATCGGATAGTAATGGGGCGATGATTTTTTCGCATTCACCTAATACGTTTTGACTGGGTAAGGTGATATCGATATCGATATTTCCTGGTACAAGACTATAAATTTCTACCTCTTCAATTTCAATCCCAAAATCTTGTAAAGCATCCAATATCATTTCCTCTTGTCTTTGATGATTGACTTGTTCCCTTTGGATCTCCTTTGCAAAATCTCCCATCACTTCAGATACACCCAAAAGCTGCTCCGCAACTAATTTCCTACTTTCTTTTACTTGTAATTTCAATTGCTGATTCGCTTGGTATACATTTAATCCCTGATGAATTGCATTTTTCACCTTTTGAGATCGATTACAGTGCCGCTCTAGTTGTTGATTGAGAGAAGTAGGAATGGTTCCCGTATTTTCATCCATTTCATGCATAATCTTCTTCATTAAATCATAAGTTGTATCAAAGTTATCAGAACCCCAACAATGAGCTTTTTTATAACACATTTGACAGGTCTTCTCTGTGACATCACTTAGAAAATAATCAAATTCTTTTTCCACTTTCTCAGATTCGTTTACTTTTTCCGTTTGTGTAAAACTATTGGATAAAGCCTGAAAAACAGACGAAAATTGTTCCACTCTTTTTGCCGTAATATCGCGAATTTTCCGAGCATATCTTTGCTGATCCTGGGTATATTCATTTGTACCAGGTATGTAACGCGCTATATTTTCAGTCCAACTTTTAGGTGTTATGAGAAGAAGGAAAATGGCAATACTTGATTCATAGATCGTATCGAGTAGGGGAGAATTCGCTTCCCCATATAATCCCATCAATAATGTGGCAATCATAAGGCCGAAAGCCGTACCAATTTGCTTTCCTTCTTTTAATAAACCACCTAATAATCCTGAAAATGCAAGTAAACTCATTTGCATAAGGCTACTTACACTGGCCAAGCTAAAGATAAGTCCGGTGACCACGCCGACAGTGGACCCAACGGTTGCCCCTGCCGTAAAAGCAAAAAGAACGACAAGATACCGAGATAGAATATGCTCTACCGAAAGATCATACAATGTCCAACCAATTGTTCCAGTCATAATAGAGGCGAGTAAAATAATGAGGCTTACAACCTCCTCTGTCTTTAAAGACTTTTTCCTCTTTTTAGATGTAAGAAAAGGGATACTCTGCATAAAAATAAAAATGAGAACAAAACTGAGGCTAGCTTCCACTCCAGCCATTAAAGCATCAAACGACGATAAAGTTTGTCCATTTTGAAAGAATAACCATCCACATTTGACTAAAAAGGAAATAAAGAACACCGCATAAGGTAATACTTTTGCACTCTGTTGAACAATCAAAGATAGCAGCTTGAGGCTAATGAGATAAATGAAACAAAGTCCGAATGTATAAATAGCCTGGCCTATCCCAAGTGTTAGGGAACCTATCAAAAGGCCAAAAAGGACAATAGGTGCCTTATCTTTTTTCAATAAATAGACAACAGCAAAGAACGACAATACAAATGGCGTTAACTCTGACAAAATAAGAGCTCGTCCTAAAAGCAGGGCAACTAAAAATAAAGCCAAGCCTTTTTGCAAAATAAGGATTTCCAGTTTTTGTGTCACTTTCTTAAATCCGCTTGAAATGTCTAGCTTTGTCCCACGTAAAGCCGAATTGTGAATGGACGGTTCCATAAAACCTTTTTCTCCTTTTTCCATTTTTAATTGCACTCCCCCACACAAAGTTATAATTGGCTATATTATAAAGGAGCTTATTCTAAAACTTTGTCAATTCAAAGGAGCTCTTTAAAAGAAAAGTTCGACTAAATGAGGCAAAATCCCAAATGATTAGAACATTGCACGAAGTTCCTACATAAAACACAAAAAAATACAAGCCTCTTGTAAAAAAACAAGAAACTTGTATCAGGCGCCTCCGCTTTTCTCGGTATAGCGGTGGAGGGGATCGAACCCCCGACCTCACGGGTATGAACCGTACGCTCTAGCCGGCTGAGCTACACCGCCTTGTCTATCATGCCAATGGCACAAAATTTATAATACATCCATCCAAAATGCTTGTCAATGGTTATTTTCTGCATAAAAATAAAATGACCCTGCCCTAGTAAAAACTGAAAAGAGAAAGGTCACTTTATTTCATGATAAAAAGCGATGAAATAAGCTGTTCGGTCAAATGCCCAACGACAAGCAAACTTTTCGATTCTGGTTATTATCCATACAAAACCCTGAAAGTTTAGTCGCTAAACGAACGCTTGCGCTTTTCTTTGTATACAGACAGCAAGTTAACCGCGCCTTGCACCACGTCCGCCACGTTTTGATTCTGTATTACGCTTTAATGAAGACAGACGATCCTCGCTATCTTTTAAAAAGCGATTCATCTTTGCCTCAAAACTTTCCTTTGGACGCTCATTCATCCGTTGATGACGAGGATGGTTTGAATGGGATTGACTCGATGGCTGATCCTTTGCCTTGCGAATCGACAGGCCAATCTTTCCGTCCTTCTCGACATTTAAAACCTTCACTAGGACTTCGTCGCCAACTGTTAAATGATCTTTAATATCCTTTACATAATTATCAGCTACTTCACTGATGTGAACAAGTCCCGTGGAGCCACCTGGCAATTCCACAAACGCCCCAAAATGAGTAATGCCTGTGACCTTGCCTTGTACCTTGCTGCCTACTTCGATCGACATAAAAAAATTTATCCTCCTTAAAAGTATAAAAATAAACCTTACCTTATATTATATCGAACTTTTAAAAAAAGTGTCAATATGACTCTTTTTCCTTTTCTTTTTCCTTTTTTGTCTCTGGAAGATTAAAAATGATTTCCCCTTTCTTAGAAAGAAAGTAATCTCTCCGCGCAAGCTTTGCTCTGTATTCATCATCATTCAGCTTTACAATTTCATTCTCTAATGTTGCTTGTTTCTTTTCCAAATTTGTAAGTTTCTGTTCCAATTCAGCTTTTTCTTTTTGTTTTGCCTCTAACATAGAGTTTTTAGAGATAAAGGAGGAAATAACTAAATAAGATAAGGCCAGTGCTAGAATAAAGAATACCGTAAGCCTGCGAATAAGAAGCTTTTTTCTTCTTGCCGCCTTCCTCATCGTAACTTCCTGTTGTTTCATATAATTTGTTTCTAATGACGCAACCTTTTTCATTCCCATCCCCAGGCCTCCTTACATTTATTTTGAAAAATATTTCCGAATAATGCCTTGAACAAAACGTATCATTCTATTCAAGATATTTTTTGTAGAATGAAATAACCTTTGAATTGTTGTTACCCAAGATTTAGGTAACAACATAAGAATACCTTTTGCTAATAGAGTAAACGGATACCCGATTATCTTTATTATCCATAATAACACGATCCCTATCCCTTTTACAAGCATCCATACGATACGCCCAATTCCTAACAGGATACTAAAGAGGAGAAGAACCATGCCTTTTATGGGGCGGTAAATAAGGATAAGAAATAACTTTTGAATAAAAGACCATGTCGCTTTGAAAAAGGAGATAATTCCTTCTAATATCCGAAGATAGATACCTTTTATTAAAGCTTGGTAAGCCGCAAAGCCGCAAAGGATCGCTAATACAAGATAAAACCGAATCTCACCAAAATTGACAAGGAATAACACATAAAAGATAATGACGCCGTGGAGGAGCCAAAATAAAATATCGTTTAAAAATACAATGATATTGTGACGACTTCCCCGCTTTAGAAAACGCTGATACGTGTCAAGTGATGCACCAAAAAAGCTGCCCATTCCTACCATGGCGAGCATGGTATAAAATTGTGTAGATAAACTCATCGGAACAACTTGCCAAAGAATCCTTTAGCCTTCTCTCCATGATGATCATCGAGATAAACAAGATCATATATTTTTCCTTTAATAGAGACAATGCCTCGATCAACGTCAAGATTCTTCATTTGTAAGTTTTGTCCATGGATGGATAGATAACCCATCGTCGTTTCTAATAGAAATTCCTCATTATCAAAACTTTCGACGTGTTTTACTCCCGTTATATCAAGTAGCCTTCTACCTCTCATAGTTAGATCATGCTCAGGTGCAGGGCCTTTATTAGCCGTAGATTCATGATATTGGTTCATTTTCATCCCTCATTTTTGTACTGATTTTATAATCATACATATGAGGGGAAATGAGTAAATAGAACAAGCCCTTCTTTGGAGGTAGACTCTTTCACACAAATTTATTCTTGGTTTCCCGTTGTTACTTTTTCTTCTTTTATTGTCTTATACATACTCGCGGCATCTTCTTTTTTCGTAGACTCCTGCAGTTCAGTCACCTCTATGGTCACAAGCTTTTGTCCAAAATGAATTTCTAATTCGTCTCCAACTTTTACATTGGAACCAGCCTTTGCTTGTTGTCCATTAATCAGAATTCTGCCCTTATCGGCGACTTCTTTTGCTAATGTCCGCCTTTTTATAAGCCGAGAAACCTTTAAAAATTTATCTAAGCGCATTGTAGTCATTCCATTCTTTCTCCTTTTTTATCAAACCTAAACGATTCTATAATCCTTTTTCCTTTGCTTCCTCCCAAAATCGGTCTAGTTGTTCTAGGGTATATTCTCCAAAGCTTTTACCGCTCTCACGCACTTTGCCTTCTATGTAGGTAAAGCGGCGGGCAAATTTCTCATTGGTGCTTTGAAGGGCTTCTTCAGGATGGATGTTTAAAAGTCTAGAAACGTTCACTATCGCAAATAATAGGTCTCCAAGTTCCTTGATTTGCTCTTGTTTATTATCTTTCGCTACCTCCCAATCAAATTCCTGCATTTCCTCCTTAACTTTTTTCCAGGCTTCTTTTGCCTGACCCCAATCAAAGCCTACTTTCGCCGCTCTCTTTTGATATTCATAGGCTTTTATTAAAGCTGGCAAGCCCTTTTCCGTTTTTCTAAGGATAGAGGAATCACCCTTTTTCTCATTCGCTTTGATCTTCTCCCAATTTGTGATCACTTCTTTTGAATTGCGGACTTCTATTTCACCAAATACATGGGGATGACGACGAACCATTTTGCTGGAGATACTTTCCAAGACATCCTCTATCGAAAACATGCCTTCATCTTCCCCGATTTGAGCATGAAGCATGATTTGTAGGAAAACATCTCCTAACTCTTCGATCATATTCTCAATATCATCATGGTCAATCGCCGCCAGTAGTTCATAGGCTTCTTCGATTAGATATTTTTTTAAAGATGAGTGGGTCTGTTCTTTATCCCAAGGACAGCCATTCGGACCACGTAAATCAGCGATAATTTGTCTTAGGGTAGAGAATTCCTTATAGGCAAGCTCTCGCTCCAAAACGGGCGGGACATACAAGCTTGTTAGATTATTTAATTTGACTCCATGATCCAACTGATACAAAGGCATTTTCCGCACCTGTTCATGCCCGCTGCCTGCTGCTGTCACAAGTATCACTTCATAATCAGCCGGATATTTCTCCAGTAGCGTTAATTTTACATGAGATGCAGTGAAGCCATCATAGACTTGGGCGATGATCACATGTTGATGGATTTGAATATGATCTCTGTTTAACGCTGTCCCATCTAAAAGTTGAAAACCGTCCATCGGGTCGATCTGTACTGCTGTAAATAAACTGTCAAGAAAACTTTGCCCCCCGAGAATATTGATCTCAATCTTCCTTTTCGGAGCTTCTTCAAGTAAAAGCTGAACGGTTTTTTCAGCGACTAGTGGATGGCCTGGAACAGCATACGTGATATTTTCCTTTTCAGCTTTGTGCAATAGATATTGGATGATTTCCTCATAAACGGAATTGAAATCATCATGTTTTTCATAAATGCTGTCGAACGATTCAAACGTGATCCCCTCCTCGACTAGATGGGATATTACCGGGTGCTCCCTCGTTCGTAAAAATAACGGTTTAACCTGTTTTAATGATTGATAGATCCCTAATGGCAGTTGATCCAAATCTCCAGAACCTAACCCGATAATCGTGATGGTATGATTCATTGCTCTTCATTCTCACTTTCTTTTGGAATTAAGGCGATTTAGCTTGTTGCCGAAAGGAAAAAAGGAAAGCTCTTCCTCTGTAAGCAACCCTCTTTTTAAGATGATCCATAAATAGGCCCCTGCCCCAAGAGCCACACCTGATAATGATCTTACTAAACTTGTCAGACGATTGATCTCCAAAAAGGAAAACAAATAGAACCATAATTGCAAAATCAGTGTCATACCAATCGCCGCGAAACAAATAGAAGGTGTCATTGTTTTTATTGTTTGCAAAATCGCGACTCGTTTATGTAAGCAACCAATCAATAAAACAGCCATCACCACTAACCCTATGACGGTGGAAAGGGCGGCTCCCATTGTTCCTAATATGGGAATTCCGATATAATTGCCGATGATTTTTATTCCAAGACCAATAAACAGATATTTTCCGATGACAAAGACATGGCCTAGCGCTTGTAAAATACCTATACAAATTAGAATGAAGGAAGTAAATAATATGGATAACGCAAGCACAGAAAGCACGGATGAGCCACGATCATTCGCAAACAACATAATATTGGTTGGCCGTATGATATTAATCAGCCCGATTGTGGCGCCCGTAGCAATCACAGTGGTAATTTTGATCGCTTGGATCGTTCTCATTTGAATCGCTGTTTCGTTATCCTTCATCCAGGCAGCCGTTACAATTGGCACTAACGTAAGAGAAAAGGAAGAAGCCACAACCGTTCCTAACTGAATAAGCGGTTGCCCTCGGTCAAAAATTCCCTTTAATGCTTTTGCTTTTTCCACCTCTACTCCGGAGTCAGTGAGGAGGGTATAGATGGTGAAAGAATCCACAAATTGAAATAAAATAAGCAACATGCTGCTAAGGCAAAAAATAGCTCCATGGACCAAAACAATTTGGGCCGTTTTATAAAATTTTTTCCAAGATAGGCCTTTTATAAAAAATAACGTATAAACTTTTCGTTTTAAGATATAGACGATAAGAATTCCAACCCCCACAACCCCTCCAATAATAGAACCTGCTATCGCCCCTGTCCCAACATGATAGAGAGAATGGCCTCGATTCGTTAAGACAATCGCCGCCATGATGATAATCAGAACTCTTACCGTTTGTTCTGTCACTTGACTTGCTGCTGTTGGCGTCATCTCCCCTAAACTTTGAAAATAACCACGGCCAATAGAGAAAAACGGGAGAAGTAAGAACAGGAAGGCACTCATTTGAATTAAAGGCGTTAACTGCTCATCCCCCATTAAAGTCGAAAGAAAATTAGCTCCAAAGAAAAAGAAACTAAATAAACCCATCCCGACTAGGAGAAGGGTGATGAAAGCGGCTTGCATTCGATGAGCTAAATACTCTCGCTTTCCCGTTCCATCTTCTGCGGCTAACTTTGAAATAATAACAGGAAATCCTGATGTCGCAAGAATCATTCCCACTCCATAAATCGGGTACACTTGCTGGTATATATAGAACCCAATATCTCCGACGATATTTTGATACGGTACACGATATACCGCACTTAAAACTTTTACAATAAAGGCAGCGACCGTTAAAATCAGGGCTCCCTTCATATATTGATTTGCTGGTTGTTTCGGCAATCGACATTCTCGCCTTTCAATGAATAATACTAAATAAAAATTATTATAACATGTTTTGAACTTATATCCTCTATACTTAATAAATGCGTTTCAAATAATCGCTTTCAAAACGATGGAAAAGGAGCTGGAGTAGGAGTGTAAAATCGCTGATAACGGATGAAGAGCGGCTTGGTTGTTACAAAGAAAAAGACAGATTGTTACACCTGTCTTCTTAGAGAATTATTGAATATGGAATGTCTTTTTAACAAATTCTATCACTTCTTCTGAAGAGCTCATGGACAGAACAGTCTCTTTTATACTTTTTGCTTGTTCTTTTTCCAGCCCTTTTATTTGTGCACGTGCCGGTAGGATGGATGTTGCACTCATTGAGAACTCATCGAGACCTAGTCCCATTAATATTGGAATCGCAATGGTATCTCCTGCCATTTCACCACACATCCCCACCCATTTCCCTTCTTTATGGGCTGCATCAATAACCATTGAAATGAGACGTAAAATTGCTGGATTGTATGGTTGATACAAGTATGATACACGCTCATTCATCCGGTCGGCTGCCATTGTGTATTGAATTAAGTCATTTGTTCCGATACTAAAGAAGTCAACTTCTTTTGCAAATTGGTCCGCCATTACGGCTGTTGAGGGAATCTCAACCATCATTCCAATTTCAATTGAATTTGAAACATGGATACCTTTTGCTACGAGCTTTTCTTTTTCCTCTAACAAAATAGCCTTCGCTTCCCTAAATTCAGAAACAGTCGCAACCATCGGGAACATAATTTTCAAATTTCCATAGCTGCTTGCACGTAACAATGCACGTAATTGGGTACGGAATATGTCCTGCTCCTCTAAACATAAACGAATCGCCCGAAAGCCTAAGAACGGGTTCATCTCTTTCGGAAGATTTAAGTAAGAAAGTTCTTTGTCTCCGCCAATGTCTAGCGTACGAACAACAACTGTTTTGCCCTCCATTTTTTCCAAAACGGTCTTATAAGCCTCAAATTGCTCGTCTTCTGTAGGAAGTTGATCTCTGCCCATGTATAAAAACTCTGTCCGATATAGACCGACAGCTTCACCGCCATTTTCTAACACACCTTTTACATCATCAGGTGTGCCGATGTTCGCTGCAAGCTCCACATGCTGGCCATCTTTCGATACGGTTGGTTCGTGAACTAGTTTTGCCCACTCCGCTTTTTGGGCTTCGTATTTTGCCTTTTTCTCCTTATATTGAGCAATCACATCATCTGAAGGATCAATCAAAACATCTCCATCAATGCCATCAACGATTACCATTACACCATTTTCAATATTGGATGTTGCTTGTTTTGTTCCAACAACTGCTGGTATTTCCATTGAACGTGCCATAATTGCAGAGTGAGAAGTACGACCGCCAATATCTGTTGTAAAACCTTTTACAAATTGACGATTTAATTGCGCTGTATCAGAAGGAGTTAAATCTTCTGCTATAATCACGACTTCTTCAGAAATTAGACTTGGATTCGGTATTTGAACCCCTAGTAAGTGGGCAATCACACGTTTTGTGACATCACG
The DNA here is from genome assembly GCF_022867885.1 of Lederbergia sp. NSJ-179. Lineage (GTDB taxonomy): Bacteria > Bacillota > Bacilli > Bacillales > Bacillaceae_C > Lederbergia. The sequence goes on from NZ_JALIFP010000040.1 coordinate 28,920, forward strand.
AATATCAGCCGCGCGTTCTTTCATATATTCATTATCCATTGATTCAAACATCGAAACAAACATATCAGCCGTTTCCTTCATTGCAACCTCAGCATTAATTCCCTCTGTCCCGATCTTATCAAAAACAGGATTAAGCATTTCCGGATCACTTAACACCAGTAAATGAGCGGCAAAAATTTCAGCTTTATCAGCGCCCAACTCACGGTTTGCATGGTCTTTTATTTTTTCAAGCTCTGATTTAGACTGATGGATTGCTTGCTCAAATCGTTGCTTTTCAGCTTCTGTGTCTGCAATTTCTTTCTTTTCAATCGTAAGCTCAGGTTCTTCCAAACGATAGGCTTTGGCTATGGCAATACCCGCTGAAGCCCCTATCCCTTTTAACTCAGTACTCATTATGCACCATGCCTTTCATCTGTCAATGTTTCTTCCATACCTGATATGATTTCTTCTACATCTGTACCAGCAACCATTTAACGAATTGGAGCTCCATTTCATTCTATTCTAAAGTAATTCCTAAATCAAATTCTATTCATTTTTCACTTTTATTTTCATTAAATCCGTTACTCCTCTTTCTGCATTCGTTGTATCTAGCTTATAAATTGACTCCATACATAACCGACATAACAAGGGTCCTCTCTAGGCAGAAATTTGACTAGAGAGGACCCAAAGTTTGTATTTGGCTTTCGCTTTTTTTTACTATGATTCCATTTGCCTGGCTAGGAAGCTGGCGGCTGTTTCGGCGGATTTTTGTTCAATTTCACCAATGGTGCGGTCTTTTGAGAAGATAACGACTGCTCCAATTGGATCACCGCTCGCAATAATAGGAGAAATGGCGTATGATGTCAGTTCTTCTTGGTTTCCTTCTACCAGTACTGTATTTCCTGCATTTTTTTCGATGCGTGAGGTACGATCAGCAATTGATTTTTCAATCATCTCTCCATTATGTTTATTCATGTATTCCTTCTTAGAAGTACCGGCAACGGCGATTACCCCATCACGGTCACAAATTAAAATAGAGCTGCCCAAGCTTTCAAATAGGGCCTCTGCATATTCTTTTGCGAAATCTCCTAGTTCACTAATAGGTGAGTATTTTTTCAAAATGACCTCGCCGTCTCTGTCCACGAAAATTTCAAGTGGATCCCCCTCACGAATTCTTAAAGTTCTACGAATTTCTTTTGGGATGACCACTCTTCCCAAATCATCAATTCGACGAACGATTCCAGTTGCTTTCATCTTAAGCTGCCTCACTTTCATCTGATGATTTTTTAGAAGCATTACTCCCATATGCATGGAAAACTTCGGCCAAATAAGGAGTGCCTCCAATTTTTTTGCTTTCATTTCCATTGGTTGTAAATTTAGTATCTTTCAGATGAAAAGTTCTATACATGAATTAGCTTATTTTTTTGGGTAAGGCAAGCATACGTTCCATATTTCTGATCGTAACTCCCTTATTTTTTTGCCGTTTTTAGCTTCTTCATCATTTCTTTTACAACCTGCAACCACTCTTCTTGAGGCATTTTCCCGATTTGGATGGTAATCTTTAATTGTGCTCCATCCATTCCAAGCCCAATTTTCCTTCCAAATTGGCTACAGATTTTGAATACCTTAGAGCCATCAGTTTCACCTGTTCCGCTCTCCGACATATGGATGGTGATCTCTGATTTGGATTGTTTAATGGATTCTAGTTTTGCCTCTCGGGCATAAACTTTTATTTCGGCTACGGTCAACAATAATTCAACTTGCTCTGGGTAATCACCGAATCGGTCAATCATCTCATCACGAAGTTCTTCCAACTCTTCTAATGTTTCTATATTTCTAAACCGCTTATACATTTCAATCTTCTGGTGCCCATCTTTAATATAGGTATCCGGAATATAGGCATCTAATTCCAATTCAACCTCAAAGGCAGGTGGTTTTTGCTGTTGTATTTCCCCTCTACGCTCATCAATTGCCTCTTTTAACATTTGCGAATATAAATCAAACCCAACAGAATCAATAAAGCCGTGCTGTTGTGCACCTAATAAATTTCCTGCTCCTCGAATCGATAAATCACGCATCGCAATTTTAAAGCCTGAACCAAGTTCCGTAAATTCCTTGATCGATTGTAATCGTTTTTCCGCAACTTCTGTCAACACCTTATTTCTTCTATACGTGAAATAAGCATAAGCAACCCGATTCGAGCGGCCGACTCTTCCCCTTAATTGATAGAGTTGGGAGAGCCCCATGCGATCAGCATCATGAACAATCAATGTATTCACATTCGGAATATCGACTCCTGTTTCAATAATCGTTGTTGTCACTAAGACATCAAATTCTCCGTCTAGAAAGCTGAGAATCACAGATTCCAATTCTGTCTCCGTCATTTGACCATGCGCATAAGCGACCCTTGCCTCTGGTACAAGCAAAGAAATTTCTTCTGTTTTTCTCTCAATATCCTCAACACGATTATATAAGAAATATACTTGCCCACCTCTTGCAAGTTCACGTTCTATTGACTCTTTGACAAGGGAACCATTATATTCCATTACAAAGGTTTGGATGGGAAACCGGTTTTCCGGCGGTGTTTCAATGACAGATAAATCACGTACTCCTAACATGGACATATGCAATGTTCTAGGAATCGGCGTAGCCGTCAATGTTAAAACGTCGATATTCGCTTTTAACTGTTTCAACTTTTCTTTATGGGTCACACCAAAGCGTTGTTCTTCATCCACAATCAATAATCCTAGATCGGCAAATTGAATATCTTTGGATAGCAATCGGTGTGTACCAATGACAATATCAATCGTTCCATTCTTTAAGCCTTTGGCTGTTTCTGTCTGCTGCTTTTTCGTCCGAAAACGACTAAGCAGACTTATACGAATCGGAAAATCCTGAAATCTTTCTTTCGCTGTTTCAAAATGTTGTTGAGCTAATATCGTGGTAGGGACAAGGAAAGCTACTTGTTTCCCGTCCATAATTGCCTTAAAAGCAGCACGAATGGCCACTTCTGTTTTCCCATAACCGACATCTCCACATAATAGTCGATCCATCGGTCTTTCTTTCTCCATATCTCGTTTTATCTCCGCAATGGAACGTAGCTGATCCTCTGTTTCTTGGTAAGGAAAAGATGCTTCTAATTCTCTTTGCATATCTCCATCTGGAGAGAACGCAAAACCTTTGGACGCTTCCCTTTCTGCGTACAACTTAATAAGGTCATCGGCAATATCTTTAACAGAAGTTTCTACTTTCTTTTTAACACGTTTCCAGTCGCTTCCACCCAACTTATAGATTTTTGGCTCTTTCCCCTCGGAGGCGACATATTTTTGAACCAAATCAATCTGTTCAACAGGCACATATAATTGGTCACTACCTTGATACCTTAAATGTAAATAATCCTTGTGTACTCCATTAATCACAAGCGTTTCGATTCCAAGATATTTCCCGATCCCATGATTTACATGAACAACATAATCGCCCACCTGCAGTTCGGAATAACTCTTAATTCGTTCGGCATTGGAGAGTTTTTGCTTTCTTTTTACCTTACGTGTCTTTTTATTAAAAATCTCTTCTTCTGTAATCACAGCCATTTTTGAGCCTAGCAATTCAAAACCAGTGGTGAGTGAACCCTTTCTAATTTGGATGCCTGATATTTGTGCAGTTGGGTCACTGACAAGCGCTGCCTCAATCTCATAATCCTCTAAAATAGAGTGGATCTTTTCTGCCCTTTCTTTATTCGGTGCCAAAAAGATCACAGAGAATTGATTTTTACGCCAACGCTCTACTTCACCTTTTAATAAATGCATTTGGCCGTGGAAATTTTGCATAAGTTTACAAGATATATTGGAAATATTTTGCGGATTGGTATTCGGAATATGCCGTAAAAACATTGATAAATAAATTTTTGGCAATGTCCGATTTTTTGCCATTAAGTCTGAGAACGGATGTGAAATCGGGATATCATGAACCATTTCCCCTTGCGCTAGTAAAGCCGTATACCATTCTGCCTCTTCCTTTTCCAATCGATCGTTCATCTCTTGAATACGACTCATCTCGTCGAAAATGAGCAACCCATTACTAGATAGATAATCTAGTAAACTGGCTGTAAGGTCATCATCAAAGGATAAATATTTGAAGAATTGTTCTGGTTTCTGTCCATTCCGTAATTGTTCCAAATCATAGCCAATCTTCTCCGCCATTTTTGCCTTTGCTTCTTGGCTTTTTAATTTTTTCAATGAATGGGCTAAGGCCGATTCCAATCGAGTGGCTATCACCTTTAATTGATCACTCTCTATAGGGGATTCTGTAGCAGGTCCGATTAGAACCTTGTCTCTTTTTTCTTTAGATCTTTGATCATCCAAAGAAAAAGTTCGAATCGAATCCACTTCTGTATCAAACAATTCAATCCGAATAGGGTCTATTTCTGTTAAAGGATAAATATCGATAATTCCACCACGCATACTGAATTCCCCTGGGGCGCTAACCATATCAGTCCGTTGATAGCCCATTTCTACCAATCGCATGATCTCGTTTTCTAGATGAATCTCCTTTCCAACTTCAATAGGCAATAGGTGCTCTTTCCATTTTGCTGGAGTCGGTAAGATTCTCCTAAGACCTGCAACAGGCACAATAAAAACACCATGACGACCAGATGTCATATAATTAAGGGTTTCAATTCTTTGTGCACGCAGTTCAGGGCTTGCAATTCCAATCTCTGCTGCGATCAATTCATTAGCAGGATAAAGAAATAATCGCTCTTCATCCATCAATTGTTGAAGATCTTCATAAATCTTTTGTGCTTGTAAAAGATTATGTGTTACAACAATAATGGATTTTTCAGTCTTATTAGCGGTAGCAGCAATAAAAACAGATCGTGCCGAACCCGATAACCCTGAAACAAGCTGTTCTTCTAATTTTTCATCTATTCCCGATAAAATGGATTGTATTTCGGTTTGTTGTAAAATTAAATTTGATAATGCTTCCATAACGTACTCCTTTTCCTTAAAATCCTGTTAAGGATGAACGGCTAAATTCGCGCCGTCCTGGCGCAACGCCGTTCTGACCCACTTCCTGTGGGCCTAAATTCGCGCTTTCCTGGCGCAACGCCGTTCTGATCAACATCCTGTTGGCCTAATTTGCTAACAGAAAAATGCTTTGGATCTCACTCCAAAGCGTTTAATGAATAAAGAAATCATATTGATGCAAATCAGGGTTTTTTTCAAGGGCCTTTTGACAATTTTCACAAATAGTCTGGATATAAATATCTCCATCTCCACTATAGGTGATCATCTCTTGTTTTTCAATCTCATTTAATTGATGGATTCCTAATTCTTCCTCTGTAAGCAGTTTGCCATTAATTGTACCCACCTTCACAGCACAATGACGACAAAAATAATGAACCTGCATAGTAGAGCCTCCTTACAAAACAATCGGTTCATATAGTATGAACAGGTTTATAAAGAGTTATTCAAGCTTATGCATTAAATTGGTTCATAACTTCAGGAAATGGCTTCTCAAGCCAAGTTTCACAGGCATCGGCACATGTATCAATGACAGACTGCATTTGTTGCCATTCTTCTTTATGAAATTTTCCTAATACATAATCCTGAACCATCATTCCTGCAGGGGGGCGATTAATTCCAACTCTAATCCGATTAAACTCTTGTGTACCTAAATGAGAAATCATTGATTTTATGCCATTATGGCCACCAGCACTTCCTTTTTGCCTCAACCGAATTTTCCCTACAGGTAAATCCAAATCATCATAAATTACTAATAAATCCTCTTGCTTTATCTCAAAATAATCCATCATAGGGCGGATACAGGCTCCTGATAAATTCATATATGTCAAAGGCTTTACAAATATAATCTTTTCCTCATTTCGATGAAGTAAGGAATATAACCCATTAAATTTTGTTTTCGTTAGAGGAACTTCGAATCGCTTCGCTAAAGTATCTATTACTTCAAAGCCAATATTATGCCTTGTACGATTATACGATCGGCCTGGATTTCCCAATCCAGCAATTAATTTCATCATCTATACACTCCAATATGAATTTGCACACATTTCTTATTATACAGGAAAAACAATCACGAGAGAAACCTTTATTGAAAGAATTCCACAGCATTAAGGCGCAGCCTTGTATGGCTGCGCAATTTAGCTCCTTTATAAATAAAACTGGAAAGCGTTTAAGGCTTCCATCTGTTCCTTTATCTTATTCCTCAGCGGACTTATCTTCACCAATGACTTCTGGTTCCGTTTGAGCTACTTCGTCAGATTCCTCTTCCTCTTCTCTTGGCGGCGATACGGTTACGATTGTTTCAATATCTTCATGATTAATGGTGATTTCATACTTATTTTTGATATCTCCAACTGTTATGGTATCACCAATTTGTTGATCCGTTACATCAATTTCAAACACATCAGGAATATTATTAGGTGTTGCTGTCACACTTAATTCATACAAAATTTGTTGGGTGATGCCACCTTGTTTGGCGCCTTCCGCTTCGCCGACCAATTCTACACGTACAAGTGCATCAATTTCCTGTTTCAGATCGACTGCTAGGAAATCAGCATGTGTAACCTCATTTTTAATCGGATCTTGTTGATATTCATGAAGAATAACATTTACCTTTTTTCCATCTAAATCTAATGCTATGACACCATTTCTTCCAACTTCACGCATCGTTTTGATAAATTCGATACTGTTTATAAAGATTGGTGTATTATTAACCTGGTAACCGTATACAACAGCCGGGATATCTCCTCTCCCTCTAATTGCTGTTAATTGTGAACGACGTCCGTGTTCACGTCTATTTGCAGTTAGAACTGTTTCCATAAACCACACGACCTCTCTCAACTATGTAAATTACTATAATCCTATTTATACCCTACCATAAATAAAATTAAACTTCAAAAAAAAAAAAAGAAAAGGGCATTTGAACAGGGTGATAAAATCCTATAGACCTACGACAAATTCTGCCTGCAGGATTGTGGGTCAGAACTTCGAGTCGTATCAAGAACTTCAACTCATTGGATGTATTTTCAAATCCCCCAAAAACATAAGAAAAACCGGGCAAACCCCGCCCGGTCCTTTTCTATCCACCCAGACTAGAGGAAATCCGATAATTTATATTCCTGTCCATGTAGGCCTTTATAATACTCTGGATACATTTCTCCAC
>NZ_JALIFP010000041.1 GCF_022867885.1 Lederbergia sp. NSJ-179
ATGAGAAGTCTGGTATCATAAATTATCCACATGTTGATAAGTCAGGTTTAAAAAAGCAATTTGTGGACAACGGGATTCGTATGCCCTTTTTTAGATGGTAATTATCAGAAAACAGCAACACATCCTTTTTTATACAAAAAAAGGAGTAAAATTCAACTTTTCACAAAAAAATAATGCCCTTATTTTTTGTTCATACAACAAAAAATGATACAGCGCAAAAAGCTCCTTTGTAAAAGCAATTGACTTATAGCTATCCATCTGATATGATGTTAGCTGTTAAATAAATATACATTTGTACCGTAGACAGCAGGTGCTAATTATTATAATTAGCTTAATTTCCCGCCGAGGTTCTTGCGATAAAACTCAATTTTTTTATGGATTGGGTGCAAAAGACCTCCATGTCTATGTATGGAGGTCTTTTGCTTCATATATACGGGTATGAATGTCATCTCGAATCCGGGAGGTGTAAGGATGAGTACAGTTATGGAACAAAAGCAACAACTTGTTGATGAAATCAGAGAAAAACTTCAGTCTAGTGTTTCAACAGTTGTGGTTGATTATCGTGGTTTAACGGTGGCACAGGTTACTGAACTTCGCAAACAACTTCGTGAAGCAGGCATCGACTTTAAAGTTTATAAAAATACAATGACTCGCCGTGCGGCAGAAGCAGCGGATCTTGCAGGACTTAATGACGCGCTAACAGGTCCGAATGCCATTGCTTTTAGTACAGAGGATGTTGTAGCACCTGCAAAAATTCTAAATGAATTTGCGAAGAAAAACGAGGCGCTTGAAATCAAAGCTGGCGTTATTGAAGGGAATATCACCTCTGTTGAAGAGGTTAAGGCACTTGCAGAACTTCCATCTCGCGAAGGTTTGCTATCCATGTTGCTTAGCGTTCTTCAAGCGCCAATGCGTAATTTGGCTCTTGCTACAAAGGCCGTTGCTGATCAAAAAGAAGAACAAGGTGCATAATAGGCGAACGAATAGTATGAATATTGTTTTAAGCTGATGCGATAGAATACTTAAAAAACGATAAACGGAGGAACATAAATCATGACGAAAGAACAAATCATTGATGCTGTCAAAGAAATGACAGTCCTTGAATTAAACGATCTTGTGAAAGCAATCGAAGAAGAATTTGGCGTAACGGCTGCTGCTCCTGTTGCTGTGGCTGGTGGCGCTGCTGGTGGCGAAGCTGCTGCAGAAAAAACAGAATTTGATGTAATCCTTGCAGGTGCAGGTGGTCAAAAAATCAAGGTGATTAAAGTTGTACGTGAAGTAACAGGTCTTGGCTTGAAAGAAGCGAAAGAACTTGTTGATAATGCTCCTAAAGCAGTGAAAGAAGGAGCTTCTAAAGAGGAAGCTGAAGAGATCAAAGGCAAACTTGAAGAGGTTGGAGCGGAAGTCGAAGTTAAGTAAGAACCAATTAAATAAAAAGCTCGCTGTTTAACTTAATGGCGAGCTTTTTTGCCTAAGCTTTTCTCTGCCTGAACCCGCGATTTCGAAAGGGGGCGACCATAATTGGTTGATCACTATTTTTCACGACAGCCGGAAATCGCTAGTGACCCGATTTATTGGGATGCAACGCTGCGAAATCATTTGTTTCATTTCAAAACAGATCAAGGGGTATTTTCGAAGAATGAAGTCGACTTCGGTTCACGCTTCTTAATCGAATCTTTTCAAATGCCGGAAAGGGAAGGTCTGCTATTAGATATTGGTTGTGGCTATGGACCAATCGGTCTTGCCTTGGCAAAGGAATTTCCAGATCGGCAGGTCCACATGGTTGATATTAATCAAAGAGCGATTAAACTAGCAGAGGAAAATGCCCGGCTTAATCACATTCAAAATATCGACATCTATGAAAGTGATGGTTTGCAAAAAGTGAAGGAGATGAATTTTGCTGCGATTGTCACGAATCCACCCATTCGTGCGGGAAAACAGCTTGTCCATCAAATGTTTGAACAAAGTTATCAACATTTGATAACGGACGGAGAGCTATGGGTTGTCATTCAAAAGAAGCAAGGTGCTCCATCTGCAAAAAAGAAATTAGAAGACCTTTATCGTCAAGTGGAGACTTGGGAAAAAAGAAAAGGCTACTATATTTTAAAAGCAATAAAATGATTGACCTTGAAAATCCTTTGTGGTATTATTGTATAATGCTAATATAATGTTTTCTGATTATTTGCCTAAATAGTGAATACAAGTATGGAATTTGGCAAAGTTGGAAAAGATTATAAAATAATAGTTCGTAATAGGAAAAATGTGGTTTTCAAAGCAAAACCCTTTTTCTTTTTGTCTAAGGATATTGCATTTTTTCTGAAAGACTTGAGAAAATGTCACTGTTAGAGCGTGTGCAAAAAGGAGGATAAAAAGGGCCAAGAAGTTTGAGGCGGCGCAGCTTTGAGCAGCGGAAAAGCAAGCCAACGAAGAAATTCGCAGTGTCTTTTTTACCGGACTTTTTGAACATCCATTATTAAAATGCACTATTTTGAGGGGTGAATCAGTTGACAGGTCAACTTGTTCAGTACGGACGGCACCGCCAGCGCAGGAGCTTTGCGCGTATTAGTGAAGTATTGGAGCTACCGAACCTTATCGAAATCCAAACTTCTTCCTATCAGTGGTTTCTTGATGAGGGTTTAAAGGAAATGTTCCAAGATATTTCACCAATTGAGGATTTTGCCGGGAATCTATCATTGGAATTTATTGATTACAGTCTAGGTGATCCCAAGTATTCTGTAGAAGAATCGAAAGAGCGAGATGCAACCTACTCAGCTCCTCTTCGAGTGAAGTTACGCCTTGTGAATAAGGAGACAGGGGAAGTTAAAGATCAAGATGTATTTATGGGTGATTTTCCGCTGATGACAGAAATGGGTACCTTTATTATTAACGGTGCTGAACGTGTCATTGTTTCCCAACTTGTACGCTCACCAAGTGTATACTATAGCGGAAAGATTGATAAAAATGGTAAAAAAGGCTTTGCCGCTACCGTTATTCCTAACAGAGGTGCTTGGCTCGAATACGAAACAGATGCGAAGGATGTTGTTTACGTGCGTATAGATCGCACAAGGAAATTGCCCGTAACGGTGCTTATACGTGCACTTGGTTTTGGCTCTGATCAAGAAATCATCGATTTAATTGGTGACAATGAATATCTTAGAAATACACTAGAAAAGGACAATACGGAAAGTATTGAAAAAGCCTTATTAGAAATATATGAACGCCTACGTCCTGGAGAACCGCCAACTGTTGAGAATGCGCGAAATTTAATGGTCTCTAGATTTTTCGATCCAAAACGTTATGACCTTGCCAATGTAGGCCGTTATAAAATGAATAAAAAATTGCATATTAAAAATCGTTTATTTGGTCAAAGACTCGCTGAATCGCTTGCAGATCCTGAAACAGGTGAAATCATTGCAGAAAAAGGGACGTTATTAGATCGACGCACACTAGATAAAATCCTTCCTAATCTGGAAAATGGCGCTGGGTTCAAAAAGTACAGCCAGCAATCAGGAGTTTTAGATGAAGATATTGTTGTGCAATCGATTAAAATTTATGCACCGAATGAAGACGATGATAAAGTGATCAATGTGATCGGTAATGCCTACGTGGAGGAAGAGATTAAAAATATTACACCTGCTGATATTATCTCTTCTATTAGCTATTTCTTTGATTTGCTATACGATGTCGGAAATACAGATGATATTGATCATCTAGGAAATCGCCGTCTTCGTTCTGTTGGAGAATTACTTCAAAATCAGTTTAGAATCGGCCTTTCACGTATGGAAAGAGTCGTAAAAGAACGAATGTCCATTCAGGATGTCAATACGATTACACCACAGCAGTTAATTAATATTCGTCCTGTTATTGCATCGATAAAAGAGTTTTTCGGAAGTTCGCAGCTTTCCCAGTTTATGGATCAGACCAATCCTCTTGCTGAATTAACGCATAAGCGTCGTTTATCAGCATTAGGACCTGGTGGTTTAACACGTGAGCGGGCTGGAATGGAAGTACGTGATGTCCATTATTCTCACTATGGGCGCATGTGTCCGATTGAAACGCCGGAAGGACCAAATATTGGATTGATTAACTCCCTTTCTACATTTGCAAAGGTGAACCGTTTTGGCTTTATTGAAACACCTTACCGGAGAGTTGACCCTGAAACAGGTCTGCTCACAGACCAAATTGATTATTTAACAGCGGATGAAGAAGATAATTATGTTGTCGCCCAAGCGAATGCCCCTCTTTCCGATGAAGGTGCCTTTTTAAACGAAGAAGTCATTGCTCGTTTCCGCGGTGAAAATACCATTGTAAAAAAAGAGCGGATTGATTACATGGATGTATCACCAAAGCAAGTTGTTTCGGCAGCTACTGCTTGTATACCGTTCCTTGAAAATGACGATTCAAACCGTGCTTTGATGGGAGCCAACATGCAACGGCAAGCTGTTCCACTAATGAAGCCAGAAGCACCACTAGTTGGAACCGGAATGGAATATGTATCCGCAAAAGACTCCGGTGCTGCTGTGATTTGCAAGCATGATGGGATTGTGGAACATGTGGAAGCGCGAGAAGTATGGGTCCGTGATATTCAAGAAGTGGCCGGTCAAGAGATTAAAGGTGATTTACGTAAATATCGGATGCAGAAGTTTATTCGTTCCAACCAAGGAACTTGCTATAATCAACGCCCCATTGTGAGTGTCGGTGATAGAGTGACCAAAGGTGAAATTCTTGGGGATGGCCCATCCATGGATTTAGGCGAACTTGCTCTTGGAAGAAATGTGCTTGTTGCCTTTATGACATGGGAAGGTTACAACTATGAAGATGCAATTATTATGAGTGAACGTTTGGTAAAAGATGATGTATATACATCGATTCATATTGAAGAATATGAATCAGAAGCGCGTGATACGAAGCTTGGACCAGAAGAAATGACACGTGATATTCCGAACGTGGGGGAAGATGCTCTCCGTAATCTAGATGAACGTGGCATTATTAGAGTCGGGGCAGAAGTAAAAGACGGCGATTTGCTTGTAGGAAAAGTAACACCTAAGGGCGTTACAGAACTTACTGCAGAGGAAAGATTGCTTCATGCAATATTTGGTGAGAAGGCCCGTGAAGTACGTGACACTTCTCTTCGTGTTCCACATGGAGGCGAAGGAATTGTTCTGGATGTGAAAGTCTTTAATCGTGAAGATGGAGATGAACTACCACCGGGTGTAAATCAACTTGTCCGAGTTTATATTGTTCAAAAACGGAAAATATCCGAGGGCGACAAGATGGCTGGACGACATGGTAATAAAGGGGTTATTTCTCGAATTCTTCCAGAAGAAGATATGCCGTATATGCCAGATGGTACCCCTGTTGATGTCATGTTGAATCCGTTAGGTGTCCCATCACGTATGAATATTGGTCAAGTTCTTGAACTTCATTTAGGAATGGCTGCAAGAGGCCTGAAACTTCACATGGCATCACCTGTATTTGATGGTGCCACAGAAGAAGATGTTTGGGATACGATTGAAGAAGCGGGAATGGCAAGGGATGCCAAAACGGTCTTATATGATGGTCGGACAGGTGAACCGTTCGATAACAGAGTATCTGTCGGAATCATGTATATGATTAAATTGGCCCATGTGGTTGATGATAAACTGCATGCTCGTTCCACTGGTCCGTACTCTCTAGTCACTCAGCAACCACTTGGCGGTAAAGCTCAATTTGGCGGGCAACGCTTTGGTGAGATGGAAGTGTGGGCGCTAGAAGCTTACGGGGCAGCGTATACGCTCCAAGAAATATTAACGGTGAAGTCTGATGATGTTGTTGGTCGTGTGAAAACATATGAATCGATCGTCAAAGGTGATAATGTTCCAGATCCTGGAGTACCAGAATCTTTTAAAGTTCTCATAAAAGAACTTCAGAGCTTGGGTATGGATGTTAAAATCCTGTCAGGTGATGAGGAAGAGATCGAAATGCGGGATTTGGATGATGAAGAGGAATCACAACAAGCTGATACATTAAATATTGCTCCAGATACAAAAGTTGAAGAAACTGCTGCATCAAGAGACTAATTTTTTTAGGTTGCAAAAAGGGTAAAAACCTGTAGACGAAAAGGGAGGTAGGCCCCTTGCTGGATGTTAATAATTTTGAGTATATGAAAATTGGCCTTGCTTCACCGGACAAAATTCGTTCTTGGTCATTCGGGGAAGTCAAGAAACCAGAAACGATTAACTATCGTACATTAAAACCCGAAAAAGACGGTTTGTTTTGTGAACGAATTTTTGGACCTTCTAAAGACTGGGAATGCCATTGCGGAAAATATAAACGAGTTCGTTACAAGGGCGTTGTGTGTGACCGTTGTGGAGTTGAAGTAACACGTACAAAAGTACGAAGAGAGAGAATGGGCCATATAGAATTGGCAGCACCAGTTTCTCATATTTGGTACTTTAAAGGGATACCAAGCAGAATGGGACTTGTTCTTGACATGTCCCCCCGTGCCCTTGAAGAAATCATCTATTTCGCCTCCTATGTTGTTACAGATGTAGGAGACACGACACTCGATAAAAAACAACTTTTGTCTGAGAAGGAATATCGTGTATACCGAGAAAAATATGGCGCGAAATTCCAAGCCTCCATGGGAGCAGAAGCCATTAAAAAGCTTTTGCAAGATATTGACTTGGAAAAAGAGGTTGAACACTTGAAGGAAGAATTAAAAACCGCTCAAGGACAACGACGGACTCGTGCGATTAAACGCCTTGAAGTTTTGGAAGCTTTCCGTCATTCAGGAAATAATCCTGATTGGATGATCTTGGATGTGCTCCCTGTCATTCCTCCAGAATTACGCCCAATGGTGCAATTAGAAGGTGGCCGTTTTGCTACATCGGATTTGAATGATCTATATCGTCGTGTCATCAATCGTAATAATCGTTTAAAAAGATTATTAGATCTTGGTGCACCAAGTATTATTGTGCAAAATGAAAAACGAATGTTACAAGAAGCTGTGGATGCTTTAATTGACAATGGAAGAAGAGGCAGACCTGTTACAGGACCTGGTAATCGCCCACTGAAATCTTTATCCCATATGTTAAAAGGGAAACAAGGGCGTTTCCGGCAAAACTTACTTGGGAAACGGGTTGACTATTCGGGACGTTCGGTTATCGTGGTTGGCCCTAATTTGAAAATGTATCAATGTGGGTTGCCAAAAGAAATGGCTTTAGAGCTATTTAAACCTTTTGTAATGAAAGAGCTGGTTGAAAAGAACCTTGCTCATAATATTAAAAGTGCAAAAAGGAAAATTGAACGTGTTCATCCAGAAGTTTGGGATGTGCTTGAGGATGTCATCCGTGAACACCCCGTTCTATTAAACCGAGCACCGACTCTTCATAGACTTGGTATTCAAGCTTTCGAACCAACTCTTGTAGAAGGAAGAGCCATCCGTTTGCATCCACTTGTTTGTACCGCCTATAATGCGGATTTTGATGGAGACCAAATGGCGGTTCACGTTCCATTATCTGCAGAGGCGCAGGCTGAGGCACGTATATTAATGCTTGCAGCTCAAAACATTTTGAATCCTAGGGATGGTAAACCGGTTGTTACACCTTCGCAGGACATGGTACTTGGAAACTATTATCTCACTTTAGAGCGTGAAAATGCGGATGGAGAAGGAATGGTTTTCAAAGATACAAATGAAGCGTTGCTTGCTTATCAAAACGGTTATGTTCATTTGCATTCACGTATCGCGATTCATGCGAATTCCTTAGTGAATGAAACGTTTACAGATGAGCAAAGAAGAAAATTACTCGTTACAACGGTTGGGAAAATTATTTTTAATGAAATTCTTCCACCATCTTTTCCGTTTATTAATGAACCGACAGATGAAAATCTTATAGGAAATACACCAGATCGTTATTTTATTGATACAACGACAGATGTGAAGGAACATATTAAACAACAACCGCTTATCCCGCCCTTTAAGAAAAAAATATTAGGGAATATTATTTCTGAGATCTTTAAGAGATTCCAAATTACGGAAACTTCTAAGATGTTGGAGCGCATGAAAAATTTGGGATTCAAATATTCCACTAAGGCAGGTATTACAGTGGGGGTTTCCGATATTGTTGTTCTTGGTGAAAAGGAAACGATATTGCATGAAGCACAAAATAAAGTAGATAACGTCATGAAACAATTTAGGCGGGGTCTGATTACAGAAGAAGAACGCTATGATCGCGTCATTTCCATTTGGAGTGGAGCGAAAGATAAGATTCAAGATAAATTAATGGATTCTTTGGAAAGGTTGAACCCGATTTACATGATGAGTGACTCGGGTGCACGGGGAAATGCTTCTAACTTTACCCAACTAGCTGGTATGCGTGGGCTAATGGCTAACCCTGCAGGTAGAATTATTGAATTGCCGATTAAATCCAGTTTCCGTGAAGGATTGACCGTGTTGGAATACTTTATTTCCACACATGGGGCACGTAAAGGCCTAGCAGATACAGCTCTTAAAACAGCAGATTCAGGCTATCTAACACGACGTCTGGTCGATGTTGCGCAGGATGTTATTATTCGAGAAGATGATTGTGGTACGGACCGAGGCCTTCGTGTTACTGCATTGAAAGACGGCTCTGAAGTGATAGAAACACTGGAAGAACGTTTAATTGGCCGTTTCGCAAGAAGTAAAATTGTTCACCCAGAAACAGGCGAGATTCTTGCAAATGAAAATGAATTGATTAATGAAGACATGGCAAAAGAGATTGAAAATGCCGGAGTGGAAGAGGCTTGGATTCGTTCCGCCTTTACATGTAATACTCGACATGGTGTTTGCAAAAAATGTTACGGGCGTAATCTTGCCACAGGGTCGATTGTGGATGTTGGGGAAGCGGTCGGAATCATTGCAGCACAATCGATTGGTGAACCAGGAACTCAGCTAACAATGAGAACTTTCCATACTGGTGGTGTTGCAGGGGACGATATTACCCAAGGTCTACCGCGTATTCAAGAGTTATTTGAGGCACGTAATCCAAAGGGACAATCCGTCATTACAGAAATTGGAGGTATTGTAACATCCATTTCTGAAGGTCGAGATCGTCAGCACGAAATTGTGATTCAAGGAAAAGTTGAAACGCGCACTTACAATGCCCCTTATACCTCTAGACTTAAGGTGGCAGTCAACGATGAGGTAGAACGTGGCCAAGAGCTGACAGAGGGTTCCATAGATCCGAAAGAGTTGTTGCGAATTCTTGATGTCAAGGCGGTGCAGGAATACTTGCTGCGTGAAGTTCAAAAGGTATACCGGATGCAAGGGGTAGAAATCGGCGATAAACACGTAGAGGTTATGGTACGCCAAATGCTGAGAAAAGTAAGAGTAACAGATGCTGGCGATACAGATGTATTACCAGGTACACTTCTTGATATTCATCAGTTTACAGAAGCGAATAGAAAGACGCTTCTTGAGGGCAAACAACCTGCAATTGGTCGTCCAGTTCTCCTTGGTATTACAAAGGCATCTTTGGAGACAGATTCATTCTTATCTGCTGCTTCTTTCCAAGAAACCACTAGGGTTCTTACAGATGCAGCAATCAAAGGCAAAACAGATGAACTTCTTGGTCTGAAAGAAAATGTCATTATCGGTAAATTGGTTCCTGCTGGAACAGGCATGCAACGTTACCGAAAAATGACTGTCACGACGGCGGAAGAAGAACAACAATTAGAATCAGCCGAATAACGGAAAAACAGGATAATCCGCCGGGAATATCCCGGCGGGTCAATTTTAACGATAATTTTGCTGTTTGTTATTGACATTAAAAATGGCAGATGATACTATATTCAAGGTGAACTTACATTAACCTGTTACTTTGGAGGATTTGCGAATTGTCTTATGAAAAAGTGTCACAGGCTGAGAATGTAATCATAGGAACAAAACAGACAGTCAGAGCTCTTAAGTCAGGGCATGTTCTTGAGGTTCTGATTGCATCTGATGCAGAACCGAGAATTTTGCATTCTATTATTCAGGCCGCAGAAGATGCAAGCGTACCGATTACCATGGTAGACTCGATGAGAGAACTTGGTAAAGCATGCGGTATTGATGTGGGGGCAACGGCCGCTGCCATCTTACTTTAAGGTGTTTTTGCAGATACCACCTGCAAAAACTTGTTTTTTGCTTTAAAAAGAACCACCTGGATGTGTGGACTTAATTTTATTAAAGTATGAAAGGAGGAAACATCATGCCTACAATTAATCAATTAGTGCGCAAACGCAGAAAATCTAAAGTGACAACTTCTGATTCACCTGCTCTTAATAAAGGCTATAATAGTTTTAAGAAGATCAACACAGATTTATCTTCACCGCAAAAACGTGGTGTATGTACACGTGTAGGAACGATGACACCGAAAAAACCAAACTCAGCTCTACGTAAATATGCTCGTGTGCGTTTGACGAATGGAATTGAGGTAACGGCTTATATTCCTGGAATTGGCCACAATCTACAAGAACACAGTGTTGTTCTAATTCGTGGTGGTCGTGTGAAGGACTTACCGGGTGTTCGTTACCATATCGTTCGTGGTGCATTAGATACAGCTGGTGTTGAAAACCGTGCTCAAGGCCGTTCTAAATACGGAACGAAGAAACCTAAAGCAAAAAAATAATGTTTGAACAAACGATAAGAAATAAGAATGATATAACTGAAAGGAGGAAACAATATGCCTCGTAAAGGACCTGTAGCGAAAAGAGACGTATTGCCAGATCCTCTCCATAATTCTAAGCTTGTCACACGACTAGTGAACAAGCTTATGGTAGATGGTAAAAAAGGAAAGGCACAAACGATTCTCTATTCTGCTTTTGATCTTATTCAAGAACGTACAGGCAAAGATCCAATGGAAGTATTTGATCAAGCCTTGAAAAATATTATGCCAGTTTTAGAAGTGAGAGCTCGCCGTGTAGGTGGTGCGAACTACCAAGTTCCAGTTGAAGTTCGTCCAGAACGCCGTTCAACACTTGGATTACGTTGGTTAGTCAACTATGCTCGTCTTCGTGGAGAAAAAACGATGGAAGAGCGTTTGGCTAATGAAATCATGGATGCTGCCAATAATACGGGTGCTTCTGTGAAAAAACGGGAAGAAACTCATAAAATGGCTGAAGCAAACAAAGCATTTGCTCATTACCGCTGGTAAGATAGAACCAACTACTAAAAATATAATAGTAACATTACTCATCCTAGGAAGGAGAAATATGAAATGCCTAGAGACTTCTCCTTAGAAAAGACACGTAATATTGGAATTATGGCTCATATTGATGCCGGTAAAACAACGACAACAGAACGTATTCTTTTCTATACAGGGCGCATTCATAAAATTGGTGAAACGCATGAAGGTGCTTCACAAATGGACTGGATGGAACAAGAGCAAGAACGTGGTATTACGATTACATCTGCTGCAACAACTGCACAATGGAAAGGCCATCGTGTGAACATCATTGATACTCCAGGACACGTAGACTTTACAGTAGAAGTTGAACGTTCACTACGGGTACTTGATGGTGCAGTTACAGTCCTTGATGCCCAATCAGGTGTTGAACCTCAAACAGAAACAGTTTGGCGTCAAGCAACAACATATGGTGTTCCAAGAATAGTTTTCGTCAATAAGATGGATAAGATTGGGGCAAACTTTCTTTATTCTGTTAAAACATTGCATGAACGTCTACAAGCAAATGCCCATCCCATCCAACTTCCAATTGGTGCGGAAGATAGTTTCAAAGGAATGGTTGATCTTGTAGAAATGAAAGCATGGTTTTATGAAAGTGATGATCCTCAAGATCCAATCGAAGGTGAAATTCCGGCTGAACTTCAAGATCAGGCTGAAGAGTTGCGTACTAGTTTGATTGAAGCTGTCGCTGAATTTGATGAAGACCTTATGATGAAATATCTTGAGGGGGAAGAAATTTCCGTTGAGGAATTAAAGGCGGCCATTCGTAACGCCACATTGAAAGTGGAATTTTACCCTGTTCTTTGTGGTACAGCTTTTAAAAACAAAGGGGTTCAAAAAATGCTGGATGCGGTGGTTGATTATTTGCCTGCACCAACAGATATTGAATCGATTAAAGGAATTGTTCCAGATACAGAGGAAGAAGTTGCTCGTCATGCAGATGACAATGAGCCATTTTCAGCCCTTGCGTTTAAAGTGATGACAGACCCTTATGTTGGCCGTCTAACGTTTTTCCGCGTGTACTCCGGAACACTGAACTCTGGATCTTATGTCCAAAATTCAACCAAAGGCAAACGTGAACGGGTGGGACGTATTCTATTGATGCATGCGAACCACCGCGAAGAAATCAGCACGGTTTATAGTGGGGATATCGCAGCTGCTGTTGGTTTGAAGGATACGTCTACTGGGGATACCTTATGTGATGAAAAAGAACTTGTTATCCTTGAATCTATGGAATTCCCTGAACCTGTTATCAGTGTTGCGGTTGAGCCGAAATCAAAAGCCGACCAAGACAAGATGAGTACAGCTCTTGCTAAATTGCAGGAAGAGGATCCAACCTTCAGGGCAGAGACAAATCCTGAAACAGGTCAGGTTGTGATCTCAGGAATGGGTGAGCTTCACTTAGATGTCCTAGTTGACCGGATGAAGCGTGAATTTAAAGTGGAAGCAAACGTAGGTGCTCCACAAGTTTCTTATCGAGAAACGTTCCGCACTAGTGCTCAGGTTGAAGGGAAGTTTATCCGTCAATCAGGTGGGCGTGGACAATTTGGTCATGTATGGATTGAATTTAGTCCAAATGAGGAAGGCAAAGGCTTTGAATTCGAAAATGCGATTGTCGGTGGAGTTGTTCCTCGTGAATATATTCCGGCTGTACAAGCGGGACTTGAAGATGCAATGAATAATGGTGTAATTGCTGGTTATCCTTTAGTTGATATAAAGGCAAAGTTATATGATGGTTCCTATCATGATGTCGATTCAAGTGAAATGGCCTTTAAAATTGCCGCTTCTATGGCATTAAGAAATGCCGCGAAAAAGTGTGATCCTGTCCTACTGGAACCAATTGAAAAGGTTGAAATTGTAATCCCAGAAGAATATCTCGGCGATATTATGGGGGATATTACTTCGCGCCGTGGTCGTGTGGAAGGTATGGAAGCTCGTGGAAATGCACAGGTTGTAAAAGCCTTTGTACCACTTGCGGAAATGTTTGGTTATGCCACCTCCCTTCGTTCCAATACACAGGGCCGTGGAGTTTACACAATGTTCTTTGATCACTATGAAGAAGTGCCAAAATCAATTGCGGAAGAAATTATGAAAAAAAATAACGGTGAATAATTGATTTTATGTTTACAATCAAGTATAACTACTAATAGATATGCAAAGAGTCGCTTGGAAATGCTTCTATTTTGGAGCGTCTCTTATACTTACTATTTTCTAATTAAAAGGAGGATTTCCTAATGGCTAAGGAAAAATTTGATCGTTCCAAATCACATGCTAATATTGGTACAATTGGTCACGTTGACCACGGTAAAACTACTCTTACTGCTGCTATCACGACTGTTATGGCAAAACGAGGTGGCGGAGAAGCAAGAGGTTACGATATGATCGATAATGCTCCAGAAGAGCGCGAACGTGGAATTACAATTTCTACTTCTCACGTGGAATATGAAACTGAATCACGTCACTATGCACACGTAGATTGCCCAGGACACGCTGACTATGTTAAAAACATGATTACTGGTGCTGCACAAATGGATGGCGCTATTCTTGTTGTTTCTGCAGCTGATGGCCCAATGCCACAAACTCGTGAGCATATCCTTCTATCTCGTAACGTAGGTGTTCCCTACATTGTGGTATTTATGAACAAATGCGATATGGTTGATGACGAAGAATTACTAGAACTAGTAGAAATGGAAATTCGTGATCTTCTATCTGAATATGATTTCCCTGGGGACGATATCCCTGTTATCAAAGGTTCTGCTCTTAAAGCTCTTGAGGGTGATGCAGAATGGGAAGAAAAAATTGTTGAATTGATGGATGCCGTAGACGAATATATCCCAACTCCAGAGCGTGACACTGACAAACCATTCATGATGCCTGTTGAGGACGTTTTCTCCATTACAGGCCGTGGTACTGTAGCGACTGGTCGTGTAGAACGTGGTCAAGTTAAAGTTGGTGACGAAGTTGAAATCATTGGTCTTGCTGAAGAAGCTAGCAAAACAACTGTAACAGGTGTTGAAATGTTCCGTAAGCTTCTTGATTATGCGGAAGCTGGTGACAACATCGGTGCACTACTTCGTGGTGTTGCTCGTGAAGATATCCAACGTGGTCAAGTATTGGCTAAGCCTGGAACGATTACTCCGCATACAAACTTCAAAGCTGAAGTTTATGTGCTTTCAAAAGAAGAAGGTGGACGTCATACTCCATTCTTCTCAAACTATCGTCCGCAATTCTATTTCCGTACAACGGATGTAACTGGTATTGTTACATTACCAGAAGGTACTGAGATGGTAATGCCTGGGGATAACATCGAGATGACAGTAGAATTGATTTCCCCAATTGCGATTGAAGACGGAACTCGTTTTTCTATTCGTGAAGGTGGACGTACTGTAGGATCTGGTGTTGTAACTGTTATTGAAAAGTAATGATGAAATATGGAGCAAGCAGGGATTTTCTGCTTGCTCCATTATTTTTGGTTCCCTTCCTTAATAAGAAAAACTCCATAAAGAAATCCCCGTTATTTACAAACTTGCTTCCATGGATAAAACTATGTATAATCGAAACGTTGAAAATAGTTATAGAAATTATCTAGATTTTATTGCATCTGGTGTAGGATTTATGTATAATCAATAATGTTGGTCTTTGACTGCAATGATGTGGAAGGTTGCTGACACACCCGGCCGCTTTGCCATGGCGAGTGTGTAGGAAATTTTCACGGAGTATGTCTATTTTAAAAATAGGCGAAAAGGAGGGAAAGTAATGGCAAAACAAAAGATTCGTATTAGATTAAAAGCGTATGATCATAGAATTTTGGATCAATCAGCGGAAAAGATTGTTGAAACTTCAAAACGTTCGGGAGCGAGTGTCTCAGGGCCAATTCCATTGCCAACTGAGAAAACGGTATACACAATTCTTCGTGCGGTGCACAAATATAAGGATTCTCGTGAACAATTTGAAATGCGTACACATAAACGTCTTATTGATATTGTGAATCCTACGCCACAAACTGTAGATGCACTAATGAGATTGGACCTGCCATCAGGCGTTGACATTGAAATTAAATTATAATAATAAATTTTATAGAAAATCAGGAGGTGTGACTTGTGACCAAAGGAATCTTGGGTAGAAAGATCGGTATGACGCAGGTATTTGCTGAAAATGGTGAATTGATCCCTGTAACAGTTATTGAAGCTGCCCCTAACGTAGTGCTTCAAAAGAAGACGATTGAAACAGATGGATATGAAGCTGTTCAACTTGGTTTTGATGATAAACGTGATAAACTTTCGAACAAACCAGAAAAAGGACATGTTGCGAAAGCAAATACTGCACCTAAGCGCTTCATCCGTGAATTTAACGGAGTAAATCTTGATGAATATGAAGTTGGTCAAGAAGTCAAAGTTGATATTTTCGCAGAAGGCGATTTAGTAGATGTATCAGGAGTTTCCAAAGGGAAAGGATTCCAAGGCGTCATTAAACGCCACGGACAATCACGCGGACCTATGTCCCATGGTTCTCGCTATCATAGAAGACCAGGATCAATGGGTGCTGTTGACCCAGCGCGTGTATTCAAACAAAAAGCATTACCTGGCCGTATGGGTGGAGAAAGAATTACAATTCAAAACCTTCCAGTCGTTAAAGTTGATGCAGAACGTAACTTGCTTTTAGTGAAAGGGAATGTTCCTGGACCTAAGAAAGCTTTAATAGAAATTAAGACTGGAATTAAAGTGAAGTAAGACAACGAGAGAAAGGAGGAAACAAGAATGCCGAAAGTAGCATTATATAGTCAAGCAGGCTCTAAGGTCGGTGAGATTGATCTTAATGAATCTGTTTTTGGAATCGAACCAAACAATCATGTATTGTTTGAAGCAATTGTGATGCAAAGAGCTTCCTTAAGACAAGGAACCGCAAAAGTGAAAAATCGTTCGGAAGTACGTGGCGGTGGTGCAAAACCATGGCGGCAAAAAGGAACAGGTCGTGCTCGTCAAGGTTCCATTCGTTCTCCACAATGGCGTGGCGGTGGTACAGTATTTGGTCCTGTTCCACGCAGCTATAGTTACAAACTTCCCAAGAAAGTTCGTCGTTTAGCCATCAAGTCGGCATTATCAACAAAAGTGCGTGAAGAAAGTATTCTTGTATTAGAATCACTAAGCTTTGAAGCACCAAAAACAAAAGAATTTGTGAAGGTATTAGCGAATCTTCCTGTTGGCAAAAAGGCTTTAGTCGTCACAGATACTGTGGATGAAAATGTAGAATTATCAGGAAGAAATATTCCTGGAATTACTGTGATTGAAGCATCTAACTTGAACGTACTCGATGTTACCAATCATCAAACATTGATCTTAACGAAAGCCGCAGTTGAAAAAGTAGAGGAGGTGCTTGGGTAATGGATGTACGTGATGTTGTTAAGCGCCCCATCATTACAGAGCGTTCTATGGAACAAACGGCTGAAAAGAAATACACTTTTGAAGTAGACGTGAAGGCGAATAAAACGCTGATCAAAAACGCGGTCGAACAAATTTTTGATGTGAAGGTCGAAAAAGTGAATGTGCTGAATTATAAAGGGAAATTCAAACGCATGGGTCGTTTTGTAGGATATACAAACAAGCGCCGTAAAGCAGTTGTTACTTTAACGGAAGATAGCAATGAGATTGAATTTTTTGAAGTATAAGTTCGGTTTAAACTAACGAAAGAGGAGGGAATACAATGGCGATCAAAAAATACAAACCTACCTCAAACGGACGTCGTAACATGACAGGCTTGGATTTCTCTGAAATCACGACAGATAAACCAGAGAAAACATTGCTAGAGCCTCTTAATCGAAAAGGCGGTCGTAATAATCAAGGTAGAATGACAGTTCGTCATCGCGGCGGTGGTCATAAGCGTCAATATCGTGTAGTTGATTTTAAACGCAACAAAGATGGTATACCAGGACGCGTTGCTACAATCGAATATGATCCAAATCGTTCCGCAAACATTGCATTAATTCATTATCATGATGGGGAGAAACGTTATATACTTGCCCCCAAAAATCTTCAAGTGGGCATGGAAGTCATGTCTGGTGCTGATGCCGATATTAAAGTTGGAAATGCCCTTCCATTAGCCAATATTCCAGTGGGTACTTTTGTACACAATATTGAATTAAAACCTGGTAGAGGCGGCCAATTAGTCCGTTCCGCGGGAACTTCTGCCCAAGTCTTGGGTAAAGAAGGTACTAAGTATGTTCTTGTTCGTTTGAATTCTGGTGAAGTTCGCATGATTCTTGCTACATGCCGTGCTTCAGTTGGTCAAGTAGGTAATGAACAACATGAACTAGTGAATGTCGGTAAAGCAGGACGTTCACGCTGGCAGGGCAAACGTCCACATGTTCGCGGATCTGTTATGAATCCGAACGATCACCCGCATGGTGGTGGGGAAGGACGTACACCAATAGGTCGGAAATCACCTGTTACACCTTGGGGTAAACCAACCATTGGCTACAAAACGCGGAAAAAGAATCATACATCGGATAAATTTATTGTGCGTCGTCGTAAAAAATAAGCGGATTGAACCGTAGCATAATTACGAAGGGAGGTTCTAGTATGGGACGCAGCCTAAAAAAAGGCCCATTTGCAGATGAACATTTGCTTACAAAAGTGGAAAAATTAAATGAAAATGATAAGAAACAAGTTGTAAAGACTTGGTCTCGCCGTTCAACTATTTTCCCAAGCTTTGTCGGGCACACCATTGCAGTCTACGATGGCCGCAAGCATGTACCGGTATATATTAGTGAAGATATGGTTGGCCATAAACTTGGTGAATTTGCACCAACTCGCCTCTACAGAGGTCACGCCGGGGACGATAGGAAAACTAAACGCTAATGAGAGGAGGGCAACATCATGCAAGCAAAAGCCGTTGCTAAAACAGTACGAATTGCTCCTCGTAAGGCACGTCTAGTCGTTGATCTTATTCGAGGAAAGCAAGTGGGCGAAGCAGTTTCCATTTTGAAACTAACTCCAAAAGCTGCCTCCCCAATCGTAGAAAAACTGTTAAAATCTGCCGTTGCAAATGCAGAACACAACTATGATATGGACATCAATAATCTATTGGTTTCTCAAGCTTATGTTGATGAAGGACCAACAATGAAAAGATTTCGTCCACGTGCACAAGGTCGTGCAAGTCAAATTAATAAGCGCACAAGCCATATTACAATTGTGCTATCAGAAAAGAAGGAGGGGTAATCTGTGGGTCAAAAAGTTAATCCAATCGGTATGCGTATTGGTATCATCCGTGACTGGGAATCGAAATGGTATGCCGATAAAGAATATGCAACTTTATTGCATGAGGATATTAAAATTCGCGAATACATTGCGAAGCGTTTAGCTGATGCCTCCGTATCACGTGTTGAGATTGAACGTGCTGCAAATCGTGTGAATATCACGGTCCACACGGCCAAACCGGGCATGGTTATCGGTAAAGGTGGTAGCGAAGTTGAAGCTTTACGTAAAGCTTTAAATAAACTTACAAACAAGCGAGTTCATATTAATATTATTGAAATTAAGAAGGCGGATCTTGATGCTAAATTGGTAGCAGAAAATATCGCCAGGCAACTAGAAAATCGTGTATCATTCCGTCGTGCGCAAAAACAAGCGATCCAACGGACAATGCGTGCAGGTGCCGATGGAATTAGAACGATGGTGTCAGGTCGTCTTGGTGGGGCTGATATTGCTCGTGCCGAACACTATAGCGAAGGAACTGTTCCACTTCATACACTTCGCGCTGATATTGACTATGCTCATGCTGAAGCAGACACAACTTACGGTAAACTTGGTGTGAAAGTGTGGATTTATCGTGGAGAGATCCTTCCAGAAAAGAAAAAATCTGTGGAAGGAGGAAAATAATCATGTTAATGCCTAAACGTGTAAAATATCGTCGCGAACATCGTGGTAAAATGCGTGGTCGTGCAAAAGGCGGTACAGATGTAGCTTTCGGAGACTACGGTCTTCAAGCAACAGAAGCTTCTTGGATTACAAGCCGTCAAATTGAAGCAGCGAGAATCGCGATGACTCGTTATATGAAACGTGGCGGTAAAGTTTGGATCAAAATTTTCCCTCACAAACCATACACAGCAAAACCTCTTGAAGTTCGGATGGGTTCCGGTAAAGGTGCACCTGAAGGATGGGTTGCGGTTGTAAAGCCAGGAAAAATTATGTTTGAAATTGCTGGAGTTCCAGAAGAGGTAGCAAGAGAAGCTCTTCGTCTAGCTGCACACAAACTTCCCATTAAATGTAAGTTTGTAAAACGAGAAGAAATTGGTGGTGAACCAAATGAAGGCTAATGAAATCCGTGATTTAACCACTGCCGAAATTGAACAAAACGTAAAATCTTTGAAGGAAGAATTATTTAACCTTCGCTTCCAATTAGCTACAGGGCAACTTGAAAACACCGCCCGCCTTCGCGAAGTTCGCAAATCAATTGCTCGATTGAAAACTGTTGTTCGTGAAAGAGAGCTCGAAGTTAACAATTGATAACCGGAGAGGAGGTTAGCGGAAAATGAGTGAACGCAATCAGCGCAAAGTTTATACAGGACGTGTGGTTTCTGACAAAATGGATAAAACCATTACTGTCATGGTGGAAACTTACAAAAAGCATTCATTATACGGTAAACGCGTCAAGTATTCTAAAAAGTTTAAAGCACATGATGAACAGAATCAAGCGAAAGTTGGCGATATTGTTCGGATTATGGAAACTCGCCCATTATCAGCTACAAAACGCTTTCGTTTGGAAGAGGTTGTTGAGAAAGCAATCATTATTTAATGACATGATCCGGATACATGGTTTCCGAAGGGAGGTAAACTAGATGATTCAACAAGAATCTAGATTGAAAGTTGCTGACAATTCTGGTGCTCGTGAAGTACTTACCATTAAAGTACTAGGTGGATCAGGCCGTAAAACGGCCAATATTGGCGATGTGATTGTTTGCACAGTTAAACATGCAACACCAGGAGGCGTTGTCAAAAAAGGTGAGGTTGTAAAGGCCGTTATTGTGCGTACAAAGAGTGGTGCCAGGCGTCCTGATGGCTCCTATATTAAATTTGACGAAAATGCCTGTGTCATTATACGTGATGACAAAGCACCTCGTGGAACTCGTATTTTTGGACCAGTTGCACGTGAACTACGCGATAGAAATTTTATGAAAATCATCTCTCTGGCTCCAGAGGTTCTTTAATAAAACCATGATACGGTTACTCAAGGAGGTGCGATGTAATGCAAATTAAATCTGGGGATAAAGTAATGGTTATCACCGGTAAAGACAAAGGGAAAACTGGCACAGTTCTTGCTGCTTACCCTCAAAAAGACCGTGTGCTTGTCGAAGGTGTTAATGTTGTGAAAAAGCACTCTAAGCCTTCACAAGATAACCCTCAAGGTGGGATTGATTCTCGAGAAGCTGCCATCCATGTGTCTAATGTGATGATCATTGATCCAAAAACAAATGAACCTACAAGAATCGGTTATAAACGTGTGACTATTAAAGGCAAAAATGGAATTGAAAAAGAAGTGAGCGTCCGTGTATCTAAAAAATCGGGCGAAATCCTTGATAAAGATGTAGCTAAAAAGATTATATAGTAAGCAGATGAAGGGAGGTACACGACATGAACCGCCTAAAGGAAAAATTTGAAAAAGATATTACACCGGCTCTTGTGAGCAAGTTTCATTATAAATCAGTTATGGAAGTCCCTAAGATTGAGAAAATCGTGATCAATATGGGTGTTGGCGATGCTGTTCAAAATGCTAAAATGCTCGATAATGCTGTAGAAGAGCTTAGCCAAATTACGGGTCAAAAACCAGTTGTAACGAAAGCGAAAAACTCTATTGCTGGATTCCGCCTTCGGGAAGGAATGCCGATCGGTGCGAAAGTAACGCTTCGTGGAGAGCGTATGTATGACTTCTTTGATAAATTGATTTCAGTATCTCTCCCACGCGTGCGTGACTTCCGTGGAATTTCCAAAAAAGCTTTTGATGGCCGCGGAAACTATACACTAGGTGTTAGAGAACAGTTAATCTTCCCTGAAATTGATTATGATAAAGTAAACAAAGTTCGCGGTATGGACATTGTGATCGTCACTACGGCGAATACCGATGAGGAAGCACGTGAATTATTGACTGCATTTGGAATGCCATTCCAAAAGTAATCGCTAAATAAGGGAGGCGTAAAAGTGGCTAAGAAATCAATGGTTGTGAAACAGAAACGTACCCCAAAGTTTAAAGTTCAAGAATATACACGTTGTGAAAGATGTGGACGACCACATTCTGTCATCCGTAAATTTAAACTTTGCCGTATTTGTTTTCGTGAACTGGCATATAAAGGTCAAATTCCTGGCGTTAAGAAGGCCAGTTGGTAAGACCGATACTGGGAAGGAGGTAAATGTAAATGGTTATGACTGATCCAATTGCAGATTTGCTTACACGTATTCGCAATGCGAATATGGTACGACATGATAAATTGGAAGTTCCAGCTTCAAATATTAAAAAAGGTGTCGCTGAAATCCTTAAACAAGAAGGATTTGTTCGCGATGTCGAATATATCGAAGATAATAAGCAGGGTATTATTCGTATTTTCTTGAAATACGGTCCGAATAATGAGCGAGTAATCACCGGTCTAAAGCGTATCAGTAAACCTGGATTACGGGTTTATGCAAAGGCAAATGAAGTACCAAAAGTACTTAACGGTCTTGGTATCGCAATCGTCTCTACTTCTCAAGGTGTGTTAACGGACAAAGAAGCAAGAGCCAAGCAAGTTGGCGGGGAAGTACTTGCGTATGTATGGTAATATGGGTCTGAAGAACGGAGGTGCAACAAAATGTCTCGTATAGGGAAAAAACCAATTGAAATTCCTGCTGGCGTTACAGTTGAGCAGAACGGAGATACTGTTACTGTTAAAGGGCCAAAAGGTGAACTGACAAATACATTTCATTCTGATATCAAAATTAGCGTTGAGGACAATATCATTCATGTCACTCGACCTTCTGATTCTAAAGAACACCGCTCTATGCACGGAACAACCCGTTCTCTCGTTGCGAATATGGTTGATGGTGTTTCTAAAGGATTTGAAAAGAACTTAGAACTTGTTGGTGTTGGTTACCGTGCCCAAAAGCAAGGGAATAAACTTGTTCTAAATGTAGGGTATTCACACCCAGTGGAATTTGAACCTGAAGAAGGAACTGAAATTGAAGTTCCCAATAATACAAAAGTGATTATTAAAGGTTACCATAAGGAAAATGTAGGAGCTTTAGCTTCAAATATTCGTGCCGTTCGTCCGCCTGAGCCTTATAAAGGAAAAGGGATTCGGTATGAAGGTGAAATGGTTCGTCGTAAAGAGGGGAAAACCGGTAAATAATGCCGCTTAGGTACTGAAAGGAGTGACTCGTATTGATCACCAAACCAGATAAAAACAAAGTGCGCAAAAAGAGACATGCTCGTGTAAGATCAAAATTAAGTGGTACAGAAATGCGTCCTCGTTTAAACGTATATCGTTCCAATCAAAACATTTACGCACAATTAATTGATGATGAAAAAGGTGTCACATTGGCTAGTGCATCTACCCTTGATAAAGAGCTCAATTTAAAATCTGCGGGGAATGTGGAAGGCGCTAAACAAGTAGGGGCACTCATTGCAAAGCGTGCCGCTGATAAAGGATATAAATCCGTTGTATTTGATAGAGGCGGATATTTGTATCATGGAAGAATTAAAGCACTAGCCGAAGCAGCTCGTGAAAACGGCTTGGAATTTTAATGAAAAAGGAGGGAAACGATAAATGCGTCAATTCGATGCGAACAAACTTGAACTAGAAGAACGTGTAGTGACTGTTAATCGTGTAGCAAAAGTTGTAAAAGGCGGACGTCGCTTCCGTTTTACTGCTCTTGTTGTTGTTGGAGATAAAAACGGACATGTCGGCTTTGGTACAGGAAAGGCTCAGGAGGTTCCTGATGCCATTCGCAAGGCAATCGAAGATGCCAAGAAAAGGATGGTTGAAGTACCTTTAGTTGGTTCTACGATTCCTCATGAAATCATTGGTCGTTATGGTGGCGGACAAATTCTGCTTAAACCTGCGAGTGAAGGTGCAGGAGTTATTGCTGGTGGACCTGTTCGTGCGGTACTTGAACTTGCTGGGGTTGCAGATATTACGTCCAAATCATTAGGCTCAAGTACACCAATTAATATGGTACGTGCGACAATTGAAGGAATTAAAAACTTAAAACGTGCTGAGGACGTTGCGAAATTACGTAATAAAACAGTAGAAGAACTGTTAGGTTAAGGGGGGATTATCATGGCAAATAAATTGACAATTACCCTTACTCGCAGCCTTATTGGTCGTACAGAAAGCCAACGTGAAACAATTAAGGCCTTAGGACTAAAAAAAGTTAATCAAACAGTAGAACACGAGGATAATGATTCGATTCGTGGCATGATTCATAAAGTATCTCATCTTGTTTCTGTTGAAGAACAATAATTTTACTTTTTATAGATAAGGAGGTGCCAACTATGAAACTTCATGAGTTGAAATCTGCTGAAGGTTCCCGTAAAACCCGTAACCGTGTTGGTCGTGGCATTGGTTCTGGGAACGGAAAAACTTCGGGTAGAGGCCAAAAAGGTCAGAATTCCCGTTCAGGCGGTGGTGTTCGTTTGGGATTTGAAGGTGGTCAAACTCCGCTTTTCCAACGATTACCGAAACGAGGATTCACTAATATCAACCGTAAAGAGTTTGCCATTGTAAACCTAGATACACTTAATCGTTTTGAGGATGGTACGGAAGTGACTCCGGAACTTCTTATTGAAACGGGTGTGGTTCGAAACGAAAAGTCGGGTATTAAAATTCTTGCTAAAGGCAACATCGAGAGAAAGCTCACAGTAAAAGCGAATAAATTTTCCTCTGCTGCCAAAGAGGCAATTGAAGCTGCAGGCGGTAAAACTGAGGTGATCTAATTCATGTTTCAGACAATCTCCAACTTAATGCGTGTGGGTGATATTCGAAAAAAAATCCTTTTCACCTTACTAATGTTAGTTGTATTTCGATTAGGAGCCTTTATTCCAGTTCCCGGTGTAGACGCTGAAGTTTTAAAACTTCAGGATCAAGCTAGTCTATTTGGCTTCATGAACATATTTGGTGGTGGAGCACTGCAGAATTTCTCCATTTTTGCAATGGGGATCATGCCTTATATTACTGCTTCCATTATTGTTCAATTATTACAAATGGATGTTGTACCAAAGTTTACGGAGTGGTCAAAGCAAGGTGAAATGGGACGACGTAAGCTCGCTCAGTTTACACGTTATTTCACGATTGTGCTTGCTCTTATTCAGTCAACAGGGATGGCATTCGGATTTAACCGAATGACAGATTTACAACTGATTAAAGATCCAAGTATTATGACGTATGCAACGATTGCGATTGTGTTGACAGCCGGAACAGCTTTCCTTATGTGGCTTGGGGAAGAAATTACAGCCAAAGGGGCAGGGAATGGGATTTCGATTATCATCTTTGCTGGGATTGTAGCGGCCATACCAACTTCTGTCAATCAAATCTATGCGCAACAGTTTGAAAATCCTGGTGAGCAGCTTTTCTTACGCATTATTGTTTTGTTGCTGCTTATTTTGGTTGTGATTGCGATTGTAGTAGGAGTTGTTTTTGTTCAGCAAGCATTGCGCAAAATCCCTATTCAGTACGCAAAGAGAGTAGATGGACGTAACCCAGTTGGTGGACATAACACTCACTTGCCATTAAAGGTAAACGCCGCTGGCGTTATCCCTGTTATTTTTGCCAGTGCCTTTATGGTGACACCACAAACGATCGCCACCTTTTTCTCGTCTGGAAAAGCGGCTGGAACCATCCAGTATATCTTTGACCATACAAAGCCAATAGGAATGGTCATCTTTTTCGCACTTATCATTGCGTTCACCTATTTTTATGCATTTGTTCAAGTGAATCCCGAAAAGGTAGCTGAAAATTTGAAGAAGCAAGGCGGGTATATACCAGGGATACGTCCGGGGAAAAACACGCAGACTTATTTAACAAATGTATTATACCGATTAACCTTTATTGGATCGATATTCCTTGCGCTAGTTTCTATATTGCCTGTTTTCTTTATTAAATTTGCAGGGCTGCCACAATCCGTTCAAATAGGCGGTACTAGTCTTTTGATTGTTGTAGGGGTTGCACTTGATACGATGAAACAATTGGAAGCCCAGTTGGTGAAGCGCCACTATAAAGGCTTCATTAAATAATCGAAATGGTTGTAGGGACAAGGTTACTTTTGTTCCTGTACCATTTAGATGCTTGGGGGCATTACGAATGAATTTAGTTTTAATGGGCCTTCCAGGTGCCGGGAAAGGTACCCAGGCCGATAAAATTGTAGAAAAATATGGGACGCCACATATTTCTACAGGAGATATGTTTCGTGTAGCAATGAAAGAGGGTACAGAGCTGGGATTAAAAGCCAAGTCCTATATGGATAACGGCGAGCTTGTACCAGACGAAGTGACAATTGGAATTGTTCAAGAACGATTAAATAAACCTGATTGTAAAAACGGTTTTCTGCTCGATGGATTTCCGCGAACTGTTGCACAAGCAGAAGCCCTTGAAGCTATTTTGGAAAAAATGGGGAAGAAAATTGATTATGTAATCAATATTCAAGTAGATCAGGATATTTTGATGGAACGCCTTACGGGTCGTCGGATTTGTAAAAACTGTGGAGCTGCTTATCATCTTGTATTTCATCCCCCTGCAAAAGAGGGGATCTGCGACCGTTGTGGTGGCGAGCTTTATCAAAGAGCAGATGATCATGCAGAAACGGTTCAAAATCGTCTTGAAGTCAATCTGAAACAGACAGAACCACTTCTTGATTTCTATCAAACAACAGGTTATTTGAAAAATATTAATGGTCAGCAGCATATGGATCAAGTTTTTGCAGATATTGATTTTTTACTTAAAGGTTTGGTATAATGATTATTTGCAAAACACCTCGTGAAATGGATATTATGCGAGAAGCTGGTAAGATTGTTGCACTTACGCATCAAGAACTTAAGAAATTTATTCAGCCAGGGATTACGACGAAAGAATTGGATTCCATAGCTGAGAAGTTTATCAAGGAACATGATGCTTATCCTTCCTTTAAAGGATATAATGGATTCCCAGGTAGCATTTGTGTCTCTGTTAATGAAGAACTAGTACATGGTATACCCGGAAAAAGAGTGTTGGAAAAGGGCGATATTATTAGTCTTGATATTGGGGCCAAGTATAATGGCTATCATGGTGATTCAGCCTGGACCTATGCAGTTGGCGAAATTGATGATGAAACTCAGAAACTTCTTGATGTTACAGAAAAGTCCTTAATCTTAAGCTTAGATGAGGCACAGCCGGAGGTTCGTCTTTCGAATATTTCCCATGCCATTCAAGAATACGTAGAATCAGAAGGTTTTTCCATTGTTCGTGAATACGTTGGACATGGAATTGGCCAAGATTTACATGAGGACCCACAAATTCCTCACTACGGGCCACCTAATAAAGGCCCTCGTTTAAGACCCGGAATGGTGTTTTGTGTTGAACCTATGGTAAACGCAGGTACTCGTTACGTCAAAACATTGGCGGATAACTGGACTGTCGTAACGGTCGATGGAAAGATGTGTACACATTTTGAACATACAATTGCCATTACAGAAACAGGTTATGAGATTTTAACTAAAATTTAAGTGCAGGTGATCTGGTTGAATGACTCTGATTCGACACCTCGAATAGGTCAAATCGTACTTATAAACAAGGGTCGAGATGCAGGACAATTCGCGATTATCATTAAATTTGTCGATGAGAAATTTGTTCTCATCGCAGATGGGGATCGAAGGAAATTTGATCGTCCCAAAAAGAAGAATATTCAACATCTAACACTTTACGACTATGTTTCTTCAGAAGTTCAGGACAGTTTAACAGAAGCGGGTAGAGTTACAAACGGGAAATTGCGATGGGCACTGACCAATTTTGTAGAAGAGATTCTGGATGTTGTAGAGAAGGGAGACGGATTAGATGGCGAAAGAAGATGTAATTGAAGTGGAAGGGACCGTCATTGATACTTTACCGAACGCCATGTTTAAGGTAGAGTTGGAAAATGGCCATACGGTACTTGCTCATGTATCAGGTAAGATCCGCATGAATTATATTCGTATATTGCCTGGTGATAAAGTAACGGTAGAACTTTCTCCATATGATTTGACACGCGGAAGAATCACATACCGTTTTAAATAAATCATGCACTCCGAACATAAGGAGGTTTTAAACAATGAAAGTAAGACCATCAGTTAAACCAATCTGTGAAAAATGTAAAGTTATTCGCAGAAAAGGCAAGGTCATGGTGATTTGTGAAAATCCGAAGCATAAACAAAAACAAGGATAATAAGGAGGTGTAAGTAAATAATGGCACGTATTGCTGGTGTAGACATTCCGCGTGAAAAGCGTGTAGTCATCGCTTTAACTTATATTTTTGGAATTGGAAAAAGCACGGCTGTTAAAATTTTGGCAGAAGCTGGGGTTTCTGAAGATACTCGTGTTCGTGACCTAACGGATGATGAACTAAGTAAAATCCGTGATATCGTGGATACATTGAAAGTAGAAGGAGACCTTCGTCGTGAAGTCTCATTGAATGTGAAACGTTTAATGGAAATTGGCTCTTACCGAGGCCTTCGTCACCGTCGTGGTCTTCCTGTTCGTGGTCAAAATACGAAAAACAATGCTCGTACACGTAAAGGCCCACGTAAAACTGTTGCAGGTAAGAAAAAATAATTGATTGTAAAGGAGGTAACAGATTAATATGGCTCGCAAAACAAGAACTAATACTCGTAAACGTCGTGTAAAAAAGCATATAGAAACAGGTATTGCTCACATTCGTTCTACTTTTAACAATACAATTGTTACAATTACTGATGCGCAAGGGAATGCTGTTTCTTGGTCGTCGGCTGGAGCACTTGGTTTCAAAGGCTCTCGTAAATCTACTCCATTTGCTGCACAAATGGCAGCAGAAACAGCCGCGAAAGTTTCGATGGAACATGGTATGAGAACACTTGAAGTGACAGTTAAAGGACCTGGTGCAGGACGTGAAGCTGCCATTCGTGCATTGCAAGCTGCAGGACTTGAAGTTACAGCGATTAGAGATGTCACCCCTGTTCCACATAACGGATGCCGTCCACCAAAACGCCGTCGTGTTTGATTCTGTATAAATAATGTATTCCTTGGCTATAATGGGGTACTATATGAATTTGTGCTTGCTAGAATCAATTCTTCATCCAGTTGTTGCACAAACGGGAATGTAACATGGGGAATTTCGAAAATACCTTTCGAAATTTCGACGTTTTGAAGGAGGGTATATTTGAATGATCGAAATGGAAAAGCCGAAAATTGAAACGATTGAGATCAACCATGATGCCAAATATGGGAAATTTGTTGTAGAACCACTTGAGCGTGGATATGGTACAACTTTGGGTAACTCCTTGCGTCGTATCCTGCTATCTTCTCTCCCAGGTGCTGCTGTAACGTCTATCCAAATAGAAGGAGTACAACACGAATTTTCTACTATTGAAGGGGTTGTGGAGGATGTGACCTCTATCATCCTGAATATTAAGAAACTCGCTATGAAAGTCTACTCTGATGAAGAAAAGACATTAGAAATAGATGCTCAAGGTGAGGGTGTTGTGAAGGCCTCTGATATCCTACATGATAGTGATGTGGAAATTTTGAATCCGGAATTACACATTGCTACACTCGGGAAAAATGCTAACTTCCGTTTGCGCATGTCTGCAAAACGCGGACGCGGTTATACACCGGCTGATCAAAATAAGCGTGAAGATTTACCAATCGGTGTGATTCCGATAGATTCAATTTTCACTCCAGTTTTACGAGTGAATTATCAAGTTGAAAATACTCGTGTTGGTCAAATGGCAAACTATGATAAATTAACTTTGGACGTATGGACAGATGGAAGTATCGGTCCAAAGGAATCTATTTCTTTAGGCGCAAAGATTTTAATGGAGCATTTAAATATCTTTGTGAATCTAACGGATGAAGCTCAAAACGCAGAAATTATGGTTGAAAAAGAAGAAGACCAAAAAGAAAAGGTCTTAGAGATGACAATTGAAGAGTTGGATCTTTCGGTTCGTTCTTATAACTGCTTAAAGCGGGCTGGAATTAATACTGTTCAAGAATTATCCAATAAGTCTGAAGAGGATATGATGAAGGTTCGAAACCTAGGAAGAAAATCCTTGGAAGAGGTAAAAGCAAAATTGGAAGATTTAGGGCTTGGCCTACGCAAAGATGATTGATCGAACGTAAGCCTTTTTGCGGCTAAACCTTTACAAACATGATTCGACAAAGGAGGGAAACGAGATGGCTTATAGAAAATTAGGACGAACAAGCTCACAACGTAAAGCAATGCTTCGTGATTTAACAACGGATTTAATTATTAGCGAACGTGTAGAAACAACAGAAGCACGGGCAAAAGAACTTCGCTCCGTTGCGGAAAAAATGATTACACTTGGCAAACGCGGCGATTTACATGCACGCAGACAAGCTGCATCATTTGTCCGCCATGAAGTTGCGGATGCGGAAACGAAGCAGGATGCTGTGCAAAAACTATTTGCAGACATTGCACCTCGTTATGCTGATCGACAAGGTGGTTATACACGCATTATGAAATTAGGACCACGTCGTGGCGATGGGGCTCCAATGGTTGTGATTGAATTAGTATAGTAAAAGGGGGAGACCGTTCGATCCTGTATTGGCTCTCCCTTTTTTTAGGATTGTATTGTTGCTATGTTGCCCTGACTTCAAAATGTTTATACGTTTATCAGGCTGGGTTCATAGCAAAAACGGAATGGTACGTCATATCTGTTTTTATTTTACAAAGCTAAAAAGGAGCGTTACGATAGGCAGAGGCTATTGCCTGTGACCTGTCTAGCTCATGCGCCTCCTCCCTTTTATCCATAATTGTGATGGAGATAAAGATCCTGTTTCCTGGAGTGAGGTGCAGGCTTTTTTTCTATTTCCAGACTTTATAAAATGAAAAGGCCACTAGCTTTTAGATAAAATCTCAATGCCGTTTCTTTAACTTTAGGATGTGCTTGAGTTGAGAGGAGTCATAGAATGGTGGGAGAGAGAGAACCGGTGATCTCGATTCAAAATATTTCTTTTCGATATGAGGACCAAAAAGAATACGCACTAAAAGATGTTACCTTCTCGATTGCAAAGGGGGAATGGCTTGCGATTGTGGGCCATAATGGATCGGGTAAATCGACGCTTGCTAAAATTCTAAATGGTCTGCAATTTCCTGAAAAGGGAAAGGTACTTGTCGGTAAATGCCAGTTAAGCGATGAAACCATTTGGGATATCCGGAAACAAGTGGGAATGGTGTTTCAAAATCCTGATAATCAATTTGTTGGTTCAACTGTTCAAGATGATGTGGCTTTTGGCCTAGAAAATAACGGAGTTCCGTTTGTAGAGATGAAGGAACGAGTTCAAAATGCGTTGGAACGTGTTTCGATGGAGACATTTCTTGACCAAGAGCCACATCATCTATCAGGCGGTCAAAAGCAGAGAGTGGCGATTGCTGGAGTCATTGCGTTGCGTCCGCAGGTGATTATATTGGATGAAGCGACCTCTATGCTTGATCCACTAGGCCGTGAAGAAGTGTTAAAGACCATTCGCCATTTAAAAGAGGAACAGGATTTAACTGTTATTTCGATTACACATGATTTAGAAGAAGCGGTAAAAGCGGACCGGATCATTGTTATGAATAAAGGTGAAGTGTATAAAGAAGGTCGTCCGGATGATATTTTTCAATTAGATGAGGAATTAATAAAGTTGGGCTTGGATATGCCTTTTTCAATTAAAATGGCAAACTCTTTGCGTCAAAGGGGTTTTACATTGCCTCATAAATATTTGACAGATGCGGAGTTGGTGGAGGAATTATGGACATTACACTTCGAGATGTAGAGTACAGATATCAAATCAACACTCCGTTTGAACGACTTGCTATTCAAGATGTGAACCTATCCATTCCCCAAGGTATTTTCATTGCGATCATCGGGCATACGGGATCAGGTAAGTCTACTATTCTACAACATCTCAATGCGCTGATTCAACCAACGAAGGGACAAGTGATGATTGGTGACCGTGTGATTGACGCTGAGAAGAAGGAAAAGGATTTAAAGTCGATTAGACAAAAAGTAGGGATTGTTTTTCAGTTTCCTGAACATCAATTATTTGAAGAAACCGTAGAAAAGGATATTTGCTTTGGTCCAATGAATTTTGGCATTTCCGAACAGGAGGCGCAAGCAAGGGCCAAAACCTTAATTAAGGAAGTAGGGTTATCAGAGGATATTTTACAAAAGTCTCCTTTTGAACTATCCGGGGGCCAAATGCGCCGTGTTGCGATTGCCGGTGTTCTGGCAATGGAGCCTGAGGTTTTGGTGCTGGATGAGCCTACAGCAGGATTGGACCCAAGAGGAAGAACAGAAATTATGGAGATGTTTTATCAACTGCATAAAGAGAAGGATTTGTCGACCATTCTCGTCACTCACAGTATGGAAGATGCCTCCAAGTTTGCGGATGAAATTGTCATTATGAATCATGGCAAAGTAGAACAAGTGGCTGATCCAAGGACAACATTCTCTGATCCAGAAGCATTATTGGAATTGGGGTTAGATGTACCAGAGGTTGTGAAATTTCAATATTTGTTTGAACAAAGAGCAGGGCAAAAGCTAGATAAAACATGCTTGACCATCGAGGAGCTAACCGAGGCTTTGAAAGAATATCAGAAACGTGGTGCTTCCTCATGATGGAAAAAATGATATTTGGTCGATATATTCCGGGAACATCCCTACTTCATCGTCTTGATCCGCGGGCAAAGTTATTATTTGTTTTTGGCTTTATCTGTATTATTTTTCTTGCCAATAATGTTGCAACATATGGATTGATCCTGCTATTGGTCCTTGCGATTCTTTTTTTAGCTCAGATTAATCTTACATTTTTATTTAATGGTCTAAAGATGATCTTATTCCTAATCTTGTTCACCTTCTTCTTACAGCTTTTTTTCAATAAAGAAGGAGATGTTCTGTTTTCAATGGGGTTTATTAAGATTTATGAGGAAGGACTTAGGCAGGGAATCTTTATATCTTTACGTTTCTTCTTACTAGTTTTAATCACATCGTTATTGACTTTGACGACAACACCGATTAGTTTGACAGATGGGCTTGAAAGTCTATTACATCCGTTGAAGAAGATTCGTTTCCCAGTTCATGAGCTTGCCTTAATGATGTCGATTTCGCTTCGTTTTATTCCCACTTTGATGGATGAAACAGATAAAATTATGAAAGCGCAAATGGCAAGGGGAGTCGACTTTTCTAGCGGGTCATTGCAACAAAGAATTCGAGCCTTTATTCCATTGCTGGTTCCCCTGTTCGTGAGTGCGTTTAAACGAGCGGAGGAATTAGCGACAGCGATGGAAGCTAGGGGTTATCGCGGGGGAGAAGGCCGCACAAAATACCGGGTTTTAAAGTGGCATGTAAGAGACACATTGGCAGAGATTGTTTTGATTTTATTAACAGTGGCATTGATCTTATTAAGGTCGTGATCTAGAATGGACGAGATACAACGCTATAAAGCAACGATTTCATATAATGGTTCTGCCTTCTCTGGATTTCAAATTCAACCAAATGGGCGTACGATTCAGGCGGAATTGGAAAAGGTATTAGCGAAGATGCACAAGGGGCAAAGGGTCAAGATAGTTGGATCTGGCCGGACAGATGCAGGCGTTCATGCTAGGGGGCAGGTGATTCACTTTGATTCTCCCTTACAGATCCCGATAGAAAGCTGGCAAAAGGGACTAAATGCCTTATTAACAGATGATCTTGTGATAACAGAGTTGGAGAAAGTCGATCCTAATTTCCATGCTCGCTTTGATGCAAAGGGGAAAACATACAGATATAAAGTGTACACCCAAAAGACGAGGGATCCTTTTCGACACTATTTTGCAACTCATTATCCGTTCTCTTTGGACTTGCAACAAATCCAAACGGCAGCCAAGCATTTGATAGGAACCTATGATTTTACAAGTTTCTGTTCCGCAAAAACAGAAATGACGAATAAGGTAAGGGAGATTACGGAGATTACTTTGGAGAAGTCTGGTGATGAGGTGATCTTTACGATTACAGGAAATGGCTTTTTGCATAATATGGTGAGAATCATTGTTGGGACATTATTAGAAGTTGGCTCTGGGAAGAGAAAGGCCTCTGAGATGCTTCAAATCCTAGAAGGCTGTGACCGGCGACTGGCAGGAAAAACAGCCCCACCACAAGGTTTATACCTTTGGAAAGTGGATTATGATGGATAGACGGGAATGTTTTCTGTTAACGTGGCAGATATCTTAACAACTTAACCAGGTGTATTCATTTTTTTCTTGACTTTACATGTCAAAAACGGTAAGATATCCTATGGTATTGTTTTAATTCCATGATAAGCCCCGGAAACTTATTATGATGAAATAAATACGAATTTGCAATTTTTTATTTTAGGAGGGTAATGAATGCGTACTACCTATATGGCTAAAGCCAGCGAGATCGAACGTAAATGGTACGTGATTGACGCCGAAGGAAAAACACTAGGTCGTCTTGCTACTGAAGTTGCGTCCATCTTGCGCGGTAAGCATAAACCAACATTCACACCGCATGTAGATACAGGTGACCATGTGATTTTAATTAATGCTGAAAAAATCGAACTAACAGGTAAAAAACTAACGGACAAAATCTATTACCGCCATTCAGGATATGCTGGTGGAATTAAATCAAGAACAGCATTGGAAATGCGTACAAAATATCCAGAGAAAATGTTAGAGCTTGCGATCAAAGGCATGCTTCCAAAAGGTACTCTTGGACGTCAAATCTTCAAAAAACTACATGTGTATGCTGGAGCTGAGCATCCACATCAAGCACAACAACCGCAAACTTACGAGCTTCGCGGTTAAGAAAAGCGTAGGCGTCCGTTTAGCGACGTACAAATTCGAAGGATGAACAGCTAAAGTCGCGCCGTCCTGGCGCAACGCTGTTCTGACCAACATCCTGTTGGCCTGAGATAAAGGAAACACGATGAGTCCTAAAAAGGACGAATCGATGTTGACTTATCGTAGGAAGAAACCGTAAATTTGCTAGTCGCTGGACGCCGGAGCTAGACCTCGGGAAAAATTTATGCTTTTTAATATTTTAGAAACAGGGAGGGCAATATATTGGCACAAGTTCAATACTATGGTACAGGTCGCCGCAAAAGCTCCGTAGCTCGTGTACGATTAGTACCAGGCGACGGCCGTATCGTGATTAATAATCGTGAAGTAGAAGACTACATTCCATTTGAAACATTACGTGAAGTGATTAAACAACCATTAGCAGCAACGGAAACAGTTGGAAGCTATAATGTCTTAGTCAACGTAAAAGGTGGAGGCTACACAGGACAAGCAGGAGCTATCCGTCACGGAATTGCTCGTGCGCTACTTGAAGTAGACCCTGAGTTCCGTAGCTCACTTAAGCGTGCAGGACTCTTGACTCGTGACCCACGTATGAAGGAACGTAAGAAGTATGGCCTAAAAGGCGCACGTCGTGCACCACAATTCTCAAAACGTTAATATCGTTATTATATCAACGTTTACAGCCTCTTCCCGAGAGAAACGGGAAGGGGTTTTTCATTTAAAAAATAGAGCTGAATACCCCTTGAATACCCTTTGGTTAAAAATCGAGAAAATCATTAATGGTATCTGCTGCACTTTCTTTCATAAAATGTGTATCTACCATGCAGATATTTTATTTTTAGCGTTAGTGTCTCCATGGGCAGCCATATCCGTTATGGCTGAAGACAATAATTATGCTGGCGTTTGGTGGAGAGAATTTTTATCACAAATTGTTACGATTGTTTTACAAGTTGCTG
This sequence comes from Lederbergia sp. NSJ-179, assembly GCF_022867885.1. Classification (GTDB taxonomy): domain Bacteria; phylum Bacillota; class Bacilli; order Bacillales; family Bacillaceae_C; genus Lederbergia. The sequence goes on from NZ_JALIFP010000041.1 coordinate 35,164, forward strand.
CCATGGTTGGTGTCGTAGAAATCTTAACTGGTTCGAATAGAAATATGTCGTGGTACAAGTTTATGTTACTAATTGGACTATGCGTATTATTGATTCGTGGACCTTCTGTTACTCGGTCAATGTGGTATGCGACAGGAGCAGGAAAAAGCAAGATGAATCAAGGTGGAAAAATAGCGGCCAGAATGATGATGATTAGGAAAATATTTGCATGAAGATTTTCATTGATTATTTGTCCTATATTGTGATTCCTTTGATTTTTATATGGCGTGGTTTGCGCATGAGAAAAATGCTAAGAAATGAAATGATAAAGGGGAATGTTAAGCCAATTAGTTATTCGTGGAAAATGAAAATCTATCCTGTTTTAATGGAAGCTTGGCAAGAAAGAAAAATGTTAAAAAGCGAGTTAAAAAGATCACTAAAAAAATAACAAAATGAATAATAAAACAGGCTACCGACTGCGCAAGGAGGTAACCTGTTTTATGGTGTTTTGCTGTCCCATATTATAATGTGGACGCACACCACACGCCCGAGACAGCCATTTGTATATTTACATTGTATCACAGATTATTTTTTGATTCTAATTTATTACATAAGTAAAGCCAGCTCTGAGGAGTAAATTTATATTTTGTTCCCTTTTTTAAAGGAAAGTACCTTATCAACATTTTTGAATGTTCCGTCAATTAAACCTCCTATTTTTAAGACCAAATTGAACCAAATTCCTTGTTTTCACTTTAAAATTGTGGATAACTTAATTTTTACTTTCTTATTATCACACCCTTTGCTATAATTTAGTTACTAGGTAAATCTAACTTGAGTGGGTT
>NZ_JALIFP010000042.1 GCF_022867885.1 Lederbergia sp. NSJ-179
GATAAAATTAACAATTAAGGACAATGACCGGCTTGCGAAACTACGCCTTTAAGGCGTTGCCAGTAACATGCCCTTACAGGGCTGAGTCAAACCACCCGTTGAACGGGTGGTCTGTGATTAAGCTATTCTCTCCCAAGGATTTTGGATTTCGATGAATGAATTCGTTTGATGTATAAACAAAGCTTGGCAATTCCGTTTCTTTAGTAAAGAAATAATCCCCGAATGAGAGCGCTGCCATGGAACCGCCACAAGCGACAAAAAATACATTTTCTATGTTCCTTGACTTAACAGCATCTAAAACTCGTTTAATTTGTTCCTCGTGTTCACCTCTCATTTTCTTCACTCCTTTGATTTCTTCTTGAACCAATACACCATTCTCTCGCTTCATTTAGACACCTCCATTTTTTATAACGTCATATAACGTTATATCGATTATCATATTACATCACGCAATTCGGATATGTCAATACTATTTTTATATTTTGAATACTTTATTGGAAATCAGTACTTTTCGGCATATATACATCCAGATATTGGTGGATTTTGATCATGATAAAAAGTGAAATTTTAAAAAACGAGGAACTAAAGTATGGAGAAAAAGTTCGTGGAGGATTAGACAGAGTGAACCTGATATTGTAATAATCTGAAAAAAAGCCCTTGGGTGTTATCCTCAAAATGAAGAGGCGTGGCTTTATATGGAGGGGGACCTGCTAGGCTTGAGCCAATCGAAACAATTCATGACTGGTTCGCCCTTTTGCAAGGGGGCAGGCCCACGCTCCTTAATCTCTTGGGGGGTGCTTTTCATGCTAGAGGTAGAAAAAGGTGGAGGAAAGACTCCGAAACCTACTGCCTGACATAAAAGAGATTATCAATGACAAAGCCAGACAGATCCAAATTTTAAAATGACCAGGCTCATTTCTAATTCTTTCTTTATCCTGTTCAATCCTCCTTGCTTATCCCAGTTTCATCCAGCCACAAAAAATATTTTCTCAATGTCGCTTCTTTAATCTTGCATTGAAAACGCTGACTCGATTAAACTATTACACGTTTGTGAATTTAGAGAAAGGAGCATAAAAACAATTCAATGGGAATGAAATGTTTATCAGATAGTGGCTTAATTGAAGCCTACATTAAGGCGAAAGAGTTAGAACTTGACCCTAATTTTATTCAACTACTAGAAGTCGAACTTAAACGTCGTTCTATTTCCATACATCTAGATGAAACACAGAAAAAACAAAATGGGTAGCAAAAAGCTACCCTTCAAATTTACATATATCAAAAGACCATTTAGAATTTCTTCGGCATCTTACGTTCTTTACACCATACTGATGAGTTGTCAAAACATCAAAATATCCTTCTAGCGCTTTATTTGACTGTACTATATGCTCTTTTCCTTCTCATTAAGCTTCCTAAGAAAATATCGTATTTCTATTCTCTCATTTATTGGATCTTCAATATTAACAGCTCTTATTGGAAGTTCAAAGTGTCCATTAAGCTTATTGTTTTTGACAACAACACACCATATCAGTAGAAATCCTATTATTAACCTTATGATTGGATGCTATTTCTGTATCTTGTTTTTCTAAATCAAAAATTAAACTTCCTTCTCCATTAATTTTAAATTCACTATAAAAAATTAAATTGATGCGAACCGAAGTAATGAAATTTGTATTCAATATTCTTAAATTCTGCAATTCTGCGTTTCTTTAAAAATATAGGATTATTGAAATTAATTCAATTGACAAACTATTCCTTATATGTAAATATTACAATAGATGGCAATGTTTACCAAATTACGACATTTTTTTAAAAAATGTCAAGTTTTACTTGTGTTGTAATGTTAGCGTTGTCATTCAAATGACTTAGAGAGGGAGGCGGTACATTAAATCATACATAGTATAGCAAACTATTAGTCTCCGTTTTTTCATGGCTCTTGGCACATTATGGACAGAAGGGAAGAATTAAATGAATAAAAAAAGATTTGACTATAAGAAAAGAATGCAGGCAAAAAGAAAAGCATATATGAAAAGAACTGCTGCTGTTGCTACTTCTTTTATTCTTGTCACTGCACCATTTGCAACATCGAATGTTTTGCATATTCCTGGTTTGTCGATAAATGCGGTTGAAGCTGCATCATTGACACAAGTGCAACTATTAACGAATGTTGATGTTACTGCAACATTGACGGAGCCTGTACCAGGAGAAAATTATAATCTAGCTCTCGGCCTGACAGGTACAGGTCTTGCGGATGCGGAATTAATTAGTCCGGAAAGAGTAGTTGTCTTCAATATCCCAGAACTAGCCGGAAAATTGCATGCAAATGGACAAGCAGATGTCAGTGTGGAAATTCTTCCATTGACTATGGATGACCTACCAGCACTAGGTTCTACAATCGGTACATTAACAAATACATTAACGAGTACCGTTGAAGAAGTACTAGATGTAGTAGATCGATTGCAAAGTAGTATTATTCCGGATAGTCTTCTTACTATTAATGGAATAGCTGAGCTAGAATCTGCTTTAGCTGCATTAAATAATATTGATCAAGCGCTGGCTGATGTACTTCAATATAATGATCAAGTAGATGTTGTTGTAAATCCGGACGGAAGTGTGGTTGTTAACTTCTCTGATGGTATTGGACAACATTTAGAAACAGCGGTGAATGATGTTGTTATACAACTTCTTGAAGATGTTATCGATGCGATAAATGATGTTGAAATTAAAATTTTACCAGGAGCTGAAAATATCCCTGGGGTTGGTTTAATTATTGGTGGATTAAATAACGCTATTAACGAAGTGTTAAGCGCTTTAACGGGTGTTGCAACAGAAGTAACTGGAGTCATTGATCAGTTAGCAAATGGTACCATTGATTTGGCGACTGACCTTGCAAGTGTACAGCTTATTGGCCAAACTTCTGTTAACTTAAACTTATCAGTAGATAATCCAGCTGGAGTTCAAGGTGAAGTTCCTGTATATGGTGCAGGTGTTAGTACCGCAGCTATAGATGCAGAATTATTATCTAGTTTGACGGATCAAACTACGATTGTATTTGACGAAGCTGATGATACTGATGCCGACGCTGACGCTGATGCCGATGCTGATGCCGACGCTGACGCTGACGCTGATGCTGATGCCGATGCTGACGCTGATGCCGACGCTGATGCCGATGCTGACGCCGACGCTGATGCTGATGCTGACGCCGATGCTGACGCTGATGCTGATGCCGATGCTGACGCCGATGCTGACGCCGACGCTGATGCCGACGCTGATGCCGATGCTGACGCTGATGCCGATGCTGATGCCGACGCTGATGCCGATGCTGACGCTGATGCCGATGCTGATGCCGATGCTGACGCTGATGCCGACGCTGATGCCGATGCTGACGCCGATGCCGACGCCGATGCTGACGCTGATGCTGATGCCGATGCTGACGCTGATGCCGACGCTGATGCTGATGCCGATGCTGATGCTGATGCTGACGCTGATGCCGATGCTGACGCTGATGCCGACGCCGACGCTGATGCCGATGCCGATGCTGATGCTGATGCCGATGCCGATGCCGACGCCGATGCTGACGCCGATGCTGACGCTGATGCTGATGCCGATGCTGACGCTGATGCTGACGCCGATGCTGATGCCGATGCTGACGCTGATGCCGACGCTGACGCTGATGCTGATGCCGATGCTGATGCCGATGCTGATGCCGATGCTGATGCCGACGCTGATGCTGATGCCGATGCTGACGCTGATGCCGACGCTGATGCTGATGCCGATGCTGACGCTGATGCTGACGCTGATGCTGATGCTGATGCCGATGCTGACGCTGATGCCGACGCCGACGCTGATGCCGATGCTGATGCCGATGCCGACGCCGATGCTGATGCTGATGCTGACGCTGATGCTGATGCTGACGCTGATGCCGATGCTGATGCCGATGCCGATGCTGATGCCGATGCTGATGCCGACGCTGATGCTGATGCCGATGCCGACGCTGATGCTGACGCCGACGCCGACGCTGATGCCGATGCCGATGCTGATGCCGACGCTGATGCTGACGCCGACGCTGATGCTGATGCCGACGCTGATGCCGATGCTGACGCTGATGCCGATGCTGATGCTGATGCCGACGCTGATGCTGACGCCGATGCTGATGCTGACGCTGATGCTGATGCTGATGCTGATGCCGATGCCGATGGAGACGGTGACGGTGATGGAGTCGGAGACGGCGACGGAGACGGTGACGGAGATGGTGACGGAGACGGCGACGGGAATGGAAATGGGAATTCCTCTAACAATGGAGGAGGCACTACTAATGGCCAAGGTGGAAACAGCACAGGTGGAAATAATGTAGGTGGAATTGGTAGTGGTAGCGGTAGCGGAAATTACTACGGAAACAGTGGTGATGGATATAAGCTACCGAATACCGCCACGAATACATTAAATGGCCTTTTAGGTGGGTTTGCAGTAGTAGTGGCTGGTCTACTAGGATTGTTTACACGTAAAAAGCGTAATCAAGCAAAGTAATATTTTAGTGAAATAATAATGCTGATCAGTCTATATTTCTATTGAAATATAGACTGATTTCTTCATATGAAATTATCACGCAAAGATGTCAATAGGTTAATAGAGAAAGAGGAGAAATGGGGAGTAGACGAAAAGTAGATAGATGGTAGGTAGCAACAACATTCACATTTATAAATTTCATTCTCTATTATTTTGTAGGAGGGAATTATTTTGAAAACAATAACTCCATTGAGTTACGTAAATCAGGCTATGAGTGATCTTGAAGGGTACTTTATCGAAAAGATCAAAGATGGGAAAATTGCTAAGATCGATATTAATAATAAGTCTCGATATATCATATTTCTTTCCGTTGGTAATCCTAATATTCGCGCTCGTGTTTTGAAAGTAGTAACAAACGACTTTTCAAAGGGAGTTTCTCAGCTTCGTCAAAAGGCGATTCAGCTTGTGCAAAAAGTCAATATAGATCCCCGTTGGATAAAAATGGATGTTGTGAATAAAATAGAAACGCTTTCCCTTGAAGAATTAGAACTAAAAATATCTAAAACGAGGAAAAATTACTTTCGATCAGGAATTGCTTTTGATGCGGATTTTCATCTAGCATTTTTGGAACAAGAAATACATGGGAATGCTATGATAAAAAATAAAAAAGATGAGCCACTTCAGTTAGATGAAATGAATATTAACCAGTATTTAAAAAGAAATTTTAAAAATCGCTCTGTTTTTACCAAAAAGCGATATTATCATCAGCCCGTCTATACATTTAATACGATGAGTGTTTTTAAAGAGTTGGAAAACCCTCAGCTTTTAGAATTATATAATGGAGAACTGACAAATGGTATTAGAAAAATTAAACATATGAAGGAAGAAACAAAGGAACTGATAAAAGGAGCAACCTATTTTTTAGTTAATCAGGTTCAAGAATCAGGACAATTTCATTATGGTTATTTTGCTGCCTTCGGTAAACGAATTGGGACCTATAATATATTACGACATTCAAGTTCCCTGTACTCAATGTTAGAAGGGTATGAGGTTTTAAAAGACGAACAAATTATTCATGCGGTTGAAAAAGGGATGGATTATTTAATTCGCGAGGCGATTGTCTATCAAGAGCATCATGCGGAGAAAATTGCTTATGTGGTAGATTATGCCAATCATCAAGAAATTAAATTAGGCTCTAATGCAACAGCTATTCTAGCCATGACAAAGTATATGGAGGTAACAAATTCACATAAATATTTGGACATTGCTCAAGCGCTAGCTAGAGGTATCTTAAAGATGAAAACACCAAGTGGTGGATTTATTCATGTATTAAGCTATCCAACATTTGAAATCAAAGATATTCATCGAATCATTTATTATGAAGGGGAAGCGATCTTGTCGTTATTGCGTTTATATAAAGTGGATAAGAATGATCTTTGGTTAAACGAGGTTAAACATACATTTGATTATTTCATAGCTCATGATTATTGGAAGCATCATGACCACTGGTTAAGTTATGCTACCAATGAATTAATCTTGTATGCACCAGAAGATCAATACTTTATTTTTGGTTTGAAAAATTGCGATGGTCGACTCTCTTTTATTTATCATCGTGAAACAACCTATCCGACATTCTTAGAATTAACGATGGCTGCTTATAAAATGATCGATCAAATTAAAAAACGGAACAGAAAGTACCTTTTGAAACATGTAGACGAAACGTTTTTAGAGAAAACGATTGATAAACGTGCTGAATATCAGCGGGTTGGATTTTTCTATCCTGAATTAGCAATGTATACTAAAAACCCCAGTTTAATAGTAGGTACTTTTTTTATTCGACACCACTCATTTCGTGTGAGAATTGACGATGTGGAACATTATTTATCGGGATACTGCCAATATTTACATTATCGCATTCCGAAAATGAGGAATCCATTATCAGCCGATAGCTTGAATTATTCATAGAAATTCATTGATGTCCTAGTAATGCTTATTTATTAAGTAGTCTGGATGAATTGCCATGCATCAAAAAAGGAATCCATTTCTGTTAAAGTTAAATCACCACAAAATAATCACAGAAAGGATTCTTATAATGGCTATCTTAGCGTAATTTCAATCGGCAAATGAAACTGTCAAATAATGGAGGTTTTCTTCCCTGTCCTCTGATACGGGCGAAACACATTTCAGAAAAAATAAAAACTAGGGTTCTCAGGGACATTAACCCAATATCTAAATCTAAAAGACGAACGACTTTACTATTTCTGTTCGAACGTAAATTTACTTTGTCATAAGATTTACCAAATCATTGCCGGGTATTCCAAAGACGATGTCGCTGATCATTTAACGAGCGACCTTGGTTTTTACACGAATTATTGGACAGAAGCGTTAGCTTCTCAACCTTGTTTATTTCATTGTATTACCCGATTTGATCCCGAATCCATTGTGCAATTAAATCAAGATAATTAAGAGCTGCTAGACAAAGGTGCATCAATTCAGAGAATGAAAGGTACTCATCTTTGATTTGGACTTACACATGCTGATATGTGGTGATTTTCTGAAAGCCCAACTGCGACCGAGAAATGTCTATACTTCCAATAGTGTTGTGGACTTCGTAAGACCTCTTATCGAGTACTATAACGAGAAATTTCCAGAGACCATCCCATTCTTGGTAGGGATAATAGTTTTGCGGTACCCACTTTGTATGATTTATATGAAGATGAATCGGTCTATTAATGGGGATTCTTCCCCTGGAACCCCATTCCCCGCACGAGAACTCTGTTTAAAAGCAAATGTTCCCGGTTCTTCACGTGTATCCCTCCGATTTCCATGATAAAAACTCTCCGTGAAATAATCTAATTCATATAGACTTCTATATGCAAAGCCATAGGTTTAATGGTTGCACACCTGTAAACAAAATTTTTCCCTCCAAGAAAAGCTGGGGATCCTGGAATGAGTAATAATGCGATAAAAACTAGACTGGCGATGATCCCGATTAAAGACTGATCAGGACCTATCCAAAGATGAAGTATGATTGAATCAGCGAGCGAGCAGTTCGATGGGTTAACTGCGATTATAGTCGTAGAAAATAGTTACATAAAAAGGGACATATCACCTTCGTCGTGTATGTCCCTTTTTATTAATTTGTTACAACTTTATTGTGAGGGATGAATCCTACATCTCACATTTCGCACGTGAGTGAAATCAAACTAATCATTTTTTTTAGAGGATTTTGTCCTCCTTTGTAGAAAACATTGTTATCTGATCGTTATTTATGTTCTTTGAAAAAGCGCGAAATATATGAATTAGCCTCGTTTTTCGGTTGAGAATTTGGTAAAATATTAGCCATAAAGCATCCCTTTCTTTGGTTATTGTTGTGGTGACTATATTTTACCAAAAAGGGATGCTTTTTTTGTGCTTTTTCGATAACTTTTTTGAGTAAACTCAGTTATATCAAGGGTTAATCAATGTTTTGTCACTGCGAAAGTTGAGTCTATTATTAAATTAGAATGGAGGAATCAACAGGTTCTGGTGGTGTATATTCAGCATTTTCTTTCACAACCGAAATCCCATATTTCTCAAGCTCCCTATGAATCATTGGGCTGTCTGCAATCCCTTTGAAGTATCTATATTCAAGGAAAATGCCTTACATACTGTCCCACGCCGATTCTAATTCAAGAAGTAGTTCCTTTTGCTCTTAAGTAGATAGTATTCATTCATACTCCTACCATGGTTATATGATTAAAGTGTAGATTGTCAACGATAAGTTATATAACCTATAATTCTTGATAAAAAGGGGAGATTTTGATGGACATTGATAAAAAGAAAAATACTCAGGTATTAGTCACTTTTCCAAATGAACTGTTAGAAAAGGTGAAGGATTTCCAATTTGCTAACCGGATTCAAAATCGTAGTGAGGCTATCCGAGAATTAAGAGGGTTAGAAAAAAATGAGAAAAGTCATTAGGAACTTACGCATGTATTTGGCGGTTAGTTGGTGTATGTTTCGGCAGTATGTTCATTAGTAATTTCGAATCATTATTCATATGAATTTGTATAAATAATCCATATTTTCTTTATGAGTCATATTTGATATGTTAAAGAAAAGGAGCGGGGAAATGAAATGAGAATTTTTGATGCGCATTTTCATATTATCGATTTTAATTTTCCGATTATCGAGAACCGAGGATATCTGCCACCCAACTATGTTGTAGAAGATTATCAGAATGAAACTGATGATTTGAATGTATTAGGTGGTGCAATTGTATCTAGTTCTTTCCAAGGATTTGACCAAGAATATTTATTAAACGCACTTGAACAAATGGGTTCAACATTTTGTGGTGTAACGCAATTACCTTTTACTGTGACGGATGAAGAAATTATAAACTTAAATGAAAAAGGGGTAAAAGCATTGCGTTTTAATATAAAACGAGGTGGTTCAGAAGAATTAGCAAAGCTCGATTACTTTGCAAGAAGAGTTTATGATTTGGCTGGGTGGCATAGTGAACTTTATATTGATGCAAAAGAGTTACCTGAAATTGCATCGACTATTGAAAAATTACCTGCTATTTCAATTGACCATTTAGGTTTGTCTGAAGAAGGACTAACGCATTTGTTAAAATTAGTTGATAAAGGTATACACGTAAAAGCAACAGGTTTTGGGCGTGTGGAACTAAATGTTGAAAACACTTTAAAATCCATATATGAAACAAATCCTGATGCGCTTATGTTTGGCACAGAATTGCCATCAACAAGAGCGAAAAGACCTTTTGAATATAAAGATATTGAATTGATCCAGCATCTATTTGATGAAAAAGCTACTGATAAAATCTTGTATACAAACGCTGTAAAATGGTATTTTAACTAATTTGAGTGTGCACATATAGACTAACAGGGGCTTTTGTTTAATATCTCGGCTGGCCATTTAATGGAACAAAAACTTATCATGGTTACATTGAGGAGGACATGTTAATGAATACAAATCAAGTTACATTTAGAGAAGCAACACTGCAAGACCTCGACAGGATTGTATATATGCTTTCAGATGACGTTTTGGGAAACAAAAGAGAGCTTTATCAACAACCTTTGCCAGAAAGTTACATAAAAGCATTTCAATCTATTAACTCTGACCAAAACAATGAATTGATTGTGGCTTGTTATGGTGAAGAGATAGTAGGTGTTCTACAGATTACCTTTACTCCATACATTACTTATCAAGGAGGATGGAGAGCCACAATTGAAGGTGTTCGTACTGCATCTTCAGAACGTGGAAAAGGTGTAGGGTCTATGTTAATTCGATGGGCAATTCAACGTGCCAAAGAGCGTGGATGTCATATGGTTCAACTAACAACAGATAAAAAGAGACCCGAAGCACTTTCCTTCTATGAAAAGTTAGGTTTTAAGGCATCGCATGAAGGGTTAAAATTACATCTTTAGAAGGAGAGGTCATTGAACTAACGGGCAGCTCTAACACAACAACGAAAAAAATTAAAGGGCCCAAAATACGCAAGAATTTATGCATTTCTTGTATATTTGGGCTTTTTCCATTCATAAAGCATTTTTTGATTGCTAAGTACAAGGCACTTTTGAGTAAAGATATACCGATGTTACTGTAATAGAGCCTTGTATTTAAAAGCATAGATTCTGCCGCTCGGAACTGCGCCTCCTCGAACTTTCGACGCACAGGATGTGCTAGTGTCGGCGTTGCTGACAGGACGTCAGCGCCTTTAGCCGACGGGTCCTTTTTGAACACACACTATAAGAAAGAGTTGGAAGATAATATCAATCACTTATTCGTTGGTTCTGCAATGTCTCTTCATCCTAAACGGAACGTCACAGAAATACCCTATTTCCGTGACGTTCCGTTTCATTCTTGGTCATCAGGCCGAAACATCAAAAATTGAACTTTCTGCTTTGTGGAGGGGCGAGTTGTCGTCCAAATATCTAGTCCCCGTTCCTTGATTTCTTTCATTAGGTTTTCTATGGCGCCAGCTACAGCCCTATTTAAGATAGGATGTTGCCCCCAGTGGTCAATGCTTTCTTCTTCCCAATAATAGAAACTCGCAAATGCCTCAAAATTGTCCTCATACACCGTGTACAAGATTTGAATGCGTAAGCCCTTATGTGTAATCCAATAGGTTCCTCCGTCCTTTGGTAATGGGTGCATTTTTATCCCTCCGATTTCGATTTCCATGATACAAAACGCTGGCACATAATTGTATTCTACCCAAGTGTCATGCCGTACTGGACTGTTGCAAAAACGAAAAAAATGATTGTATTTGTTTTTATGAGTCAAATGCAGCCTTATTCCTCCTCCTGTGATGAGGCTAGTATGTCTACTCATAGGAGAAGGTATTTTTGACAGCGTATACATTTTGTTTAAACACCATTAGTACTTTAATAAGGTGATTTTATGTTTTACTGGTTTTTCGTTATTTGTTTTTTCTCCAAACTGAACATAATGATAGTAAGGATGCTGATACTCTCTGACGATTTGAGCATTTGTCTCGTGAGGTGTTTCTTCATATAATTCTTGAAAACGTAGGTTATGTATGATTTCAAGCGTTCTCGCTTTATTTAATTTGCCTTCATAGGTTCTTTGCGAAAGTTCTAAAGTGATAATGTGATTTTTTCCTATATACAGGTTCGTTTCTGTTCTATTTTTAGCTTTGTAAAGGTTTCCGTGATTGGATGCAATCCAAATGTTATGTTCCTTTACTTTCGAATAAATCGGAAACCAATAGATATTATTGTAGACTTTCACAGGGGGCATATCGATATTTCCTAAAGCCTGTTTGGCTGCCTGCGTAGCGCCGTTTAAATCATGCCCATAATGAAGCAGGCTATCTTGCATAATTTGTAATGGACTTTTTAGTACTGTAAAACAATCAATTGCTTCGACGACTCGTGTAATCAAATATCCGTAGTGATCGACCCATGGCAATAAACCCGCTGTGAAAGACTTTATGATATAGTCCTCACGCACCTCTCCATTTTGATTATCTCCAAATCGATTGATCAAGTTCACTCTCCCTTTCTGTCCAATATTCTATTCTAGTAAAAAACAAAGGTGTTTAAAAATACCTATGTCTATTATCCTATAAAGAATAGAAGATTCCAAATAATTTGATCACCAATTTTACCTCTTTTTCGATAAATTAGATGACATTTGGGACTAATAGTCGCTATCCACTATCGGGCCTTTAATTAAACAAGCAACAAAAAAGGATCTGCTGGCTAGCTGACATGAATAAGTTCATTTTCTAGGTAAGTTATATTAAGAAAAGCTCAAGCGCCTTTAAATAGGAAGAACGGCTAAAAGCGCGACGACAATCGCCACGCCGATGGACTCGCATCCTGCGAGCCTCTCGGGGCTAGGCGCTGGAGCTAGACCTAGCATTAGGCAATTTTTATGCTTTCCCTTACCTTATCAAAAAACCCTCCCACTACAGGGAGGGATATAACATTGAAAAGAATGATAGAAACCATTATTGATGCTTATCTTATATTTTATTTATACGAATTACCGTCAGTCAGATATTCTTCGTTCTATTTTTTCCCCATCAATTTATACCATTTCTTAAAGATAAATCTGCTTAATTCAACCCATCCCCAGCTATATATGAATGAAAAAATGTAAATAAACCCTATAATTTTTATTGAAAAGGAATTACTGGCGATTGGTCCTAAAACGGGGAATTGGACAATATATAAAAGGAAACAAATGCCACCTAATAATAATAAAGACGTGAAAACGATGATACCGATTCGTCTTTGTAATATGTGAAGCGCTATCCCGATTCCTATACCTATTAGCCCGGTTGTAAACGGGAAAACAAAAAACTCACTAGGTTGGATTAGAATTAGTAAAAGAATCGTCAAAACGTAACTTTGAAGCCCAAAGGAAATGGAAACCATGGTACAAATCAAAATAGGAGCAGTGGCAAAAGGACTAATGAAATACCCGACACCAGGCAGAAGATTTCCAGTTGACTGTAGGATAGCTGCAAGTGCCGAAAGCAGGGCGGTTAGTACAAGCTTTTTAGAATAAGAAAACGTTTTTAAATATTGATGAAGCTTGTATGATTCATGTGATAAAATGCTAAACCAATACATAACTTTCTCCTTCGAGAATTTTTGGCTAATGCCGGATCTAGCTCCAGCGCCCAGCGACTATAGTATTAAGTAGAATTTGATCGTTATGAATCTGGAACAATTTCAAAAACAGTACCTTGGTTAAAATCAGTCACTTTCATAGAACCATAAACCCCTAAAAATAGTCTGGTTTGATCCAGATTCGTTCCCAGACTAACATAATAAGCTGACCCGGAACCAAAATGATAATCGGTTTTCATCACACTAAAATCATTTAGTTTACCATCTGTTCTTACCCTGGTATAAGCTAAAACCCCTCTAACTGGGGATTGAGATTCTTCGTGCCGGGCAAGATCGGTAAACACAATGCTTCCTGTTAAATCGGGGATTCCATTCCCCATATAGGCTTGCACACCTGTAAGGGCAGTTCCTCCGAATTTATCGGATCGGGGATCTTTGTGATAATAACTAGTTAAAGGCTGAAGACGCTTTACAGACGTATTGATTGTTTCATTATAATAAGCCATTGTATGCTCATCCAAAGCCGGGTTTGATGAGCACCCCCTTATAATGGAAGTAGGTAAAGCACCTTCCCACCCGCGCCAGCCGAAGTTAATAAATCCCTCTTGGTCAGGTTCAGATTTAAGTAAAGAAGATTGAATAAGCTGCGTAACCGGGATTGGTTGATAATAAACGAATGAAAAAATCGACTCTACCATATCCTGTCCTACATTTCCCACATATTTGATATATTGATTATTCACCCTTTGAAATGAAATGCCTGGTATATTGCGAACCCCTTTGGCAATGACCGTAAGTGTTTCCTGAATAGGTACGGGAAGTTCATTAAAACGTGTGACGACAGGTGGATTATAGATAAATGTATTCTTACTTACATCCATTTCAATTATTTTACCAGCGATTTCCATGTCGTCCTGACTTAAATTAAATGGATCATAGCCTGCTCCACCATCTCCGGTTGTTAAAACAAGTCTTCCGGTTTCAGGTGAAAAGTTTAAGCTATTAACACCATTATGATTAAAAAATGGTCTTCTTAAATTAAGTAATGTCCGTCGTTTTTGGGGGTGACCATTCGGTTGTAAAATCCATTCTTCAACTGTATCAATATGATCATATTGGGTTTCTCTATTGACCCACTTTAGGTTTAAAGTTTGGGGATCACACGGGTTTGGCTTAAAATGTTCGGAAAGAGCACCTGGACCTTTTGTTCCAGCTACTGAATAATGAAGATAAAACAGCCCGTTATAATAAAATTGGGGATGAAATGCTAGTCCTACCAATCCCCGTTCATCATATCCACGACCAGAAACACCTTCTTCAGAGGTACCTAGTTTTATGATCCGCGAGCGTATATCTAAAAACGTCCTTATATCTCCGCTTCCTATGTAGAAGATCTCTCCCACCTGGGTTGCAATAAATAATCTTTCAATGGAGTCACCCGGGGGTATAGTTGTTTTCAAAACGGTGGGTAAATTTATCTTACTTACAATGGGCTGTAAACGAACCTTAACTTTTTTCAACTAACTGTACACCCCCTTCTTATTGTCTTCTTTTAGAATATGATAAGAATTGTTCATTTAGTATTAAATGGGGGAATTGCAGAAAGATTTTACCGCTTTTCACAAGTAGATCACGTTCTCTTGGATAAATCTTATGAATAAATTTTTGACAAACCAATTTTCAAATGATAGGCGTACAAAGCGTTACCTGATTCTTCTGATTGTAACCTGTTGGAAATCTCAAAATAGATTATATGATGCGTCCATTCATCCTTCACTGCCTATGTTTGACATGTTGCAGTTCTTCTTTTTCTTGTCCCCGTCACGTAGCACGTATCGTGCAATGATGGTGATGACCGGTTCCTCAAGCTGCTCTATTTGGTTTGGAGATAGAGCTTCGTCGGCTTCTTTTTAAAAATTTTGCCCGGAAATGATTCTTTGTTAGAAATGACAATTCCCCTTAATGAAAAGGCAAAAAAAGAGCTCGCTTTTCGACAAATTGGCAAAAACTCACACCTATTTTTGCCAAAACAGCCATTCGCTTTGGAAACCTCTTTTTCCTAAGGTAGAGATACCCGGGAATACACAGAAAGCGCGCTTTCCAAAGGAAAAGACAATGGAAAGTTTTGACGAAATGGTGGAGAACTATCAACCGATGATTTACCATGTGATGAAGTCTTTATCGATTTATAAAAATCAGGATGAATTTTTCCAAACGGGGTTGATTGCCTTGTGGGATGCTTATCAACGCTTTGATCATGAAAAGGGAGAATTCTCTTCCTATGCCTACTCCTACATAAAAGGGCGGATGATGACAAAACTCACAAAACACAAACAAATCGAAGAAAGAAATGTCTATCCAGATGACGTGTTCTGGGAAAATACAGTGGAAGAAGAGGAACAGTGGTTAGAACAAGAACACCTGCAAAACTACTGCGTCGGCCTGTCCGACAAGCAAAAGCAATGGGTCATCGACACCTTCTACAAAGGCATGACCACCCGCGATATCGCCGAAAAAGAAAACCTCTCCCTCTCCGCCATTAAAAAACGCAAAGCCGTCACATTGGCGAAAATACGGGAGAATATTGAGAGGGGGGTGGTGGAGGTTTGAACACTCTTTGATCCTTTAGGATACCATGGCAAAATCCCCTCCGCTTCAATAGAAAGGGGATTTTGCCTTTTAATAGGGCAGGGCGGTATGATTTATTTCGCGGTGAAGTCCTTAGTACAATGAGAGAACTAATATAGATCGGAATTTATTTTTAAACTTTAATGTAAATTTATTACTGGAAACATATGATTATTTTCTACTTATTTTTCCTTTTATCAATTAATAATAAAACTGACAACACGACCACACTAAATACCACTATAAACAGAAATGACAAGTATAGCGTCATGAATCCCCCGAATGTCTCATCAAACTCTAAAAGAGCGACATCTGGATCATATATGCCACCCATGGAAATATATCTAGCCACTTCAAGATAAACAATATGGAAGATAATACTCATCCATAGTGATCCTGTATACTTTCTATATAGCTGTAGAGCAATTCCAAAAGTGAAGAGCAGTATAAAATAATCTATAGTTATTGTAAATGGCTCATTAAAGAATATTGACGCCAATGCCATCACTGTAATCGGCACACAAATGAAGATTAACGGTTGCAAAATCAACGAGATGATAAAGCGAAATTTCTTATGCAACTCTTCTAATATTAGTCCACGGATAAAGACTTCTTCTGGAAATGCTTCATACATAAATGCTGTTACTGCATTGATTAAAATGGAAATTATAACACTTGTTGATAAGTTCAAGCTAACATTTTCAATGCCACCAAATAAATAAGCTGTTAAAATTCCTGATATGAGTAAAATAAAAGGCAACGCAATTCCGACGATCAACTTTGATAGTGAATTTACACCCTTCAAGCCAATATTTTCAAACACGTATGGATTTTTCCTTTTAAGTATATAAAGTACAAACAGCGTTAACCCGGTAAAAATCACTCCTTGTAAAAGCATGCCTATTTGTCGATCCATACTTTGAGTTTCTATCAAATATCGTCCGACATTCCCCGATACAAAGAGAAATAATGATACGAGTACAAAGTAGAAAAGTAACCGACTAATTCTAAATTTCGACGAATCCATTTGAATGCTCCTTTTTTTTGAATGTGGTATTGATATATATTACGCATCAACCAAATCTATAGTTTCAATTTGTTAATGTTAGCACGATCAAATAAATATCTAGTCAATTTATGGAAAAGGATACAGATACTGTGATACAGAACTTTTTTACAATATTTAAAGATGTATTAGCGGATCCTTATCGATTTATAAAAACCAAGATGAATTTTTCCAAACAGGGTTGATTGCCTTGTGGGATGCTTATCAACGATTTGATCATGAAAAGGGAGAATTCTCTTCCTATGCCTACTCCTACATAAAAGGGCGCATGATGACAAAACTCACAAAACACAAACAAATCGAGGAAAGAAATGTCTATCCAGATGACGTATTCTGGGAAAATACAGTGGAAGAAGAGGACAATGGCTGGAACAAGAACACCTGCAAAACTACTGCGTCGGACTTTCCGACAAACAAAAACAATGGGTGATCGACACCTTCTACAAAGGTATGACCACCCGCGATATCGCCGAAAAAGAAAACCTCTCCCTCTCGGCCATCAAAAAACGTAAAGCTGTTACCTTGGCGAAAATACGGGAGAATATTGAGAGGGGGGTGGTGGAGGTGTGAACGGGGGTTTTGTCGATGGCCTTTTTCATTTCCAAAAGCAGCGTGATCATGTCATTGGTCCTAAAAAACTATTGTGTCAGTAACAAATCCTAGTAGGGTGGGTAATATGTGCCATGCAACGGCGAGAGCCATTCCTACCGACCAACTGGGAATAGGATTAGTAGTAATAGCCAATAAAGGGTTGCAACAAAGCCGCTCTGCGCTTTGTCTTGCTAGGGAGTTGGAACAAGCCATCAAACTACCAGATGTGTGGAAAAGATACTTTTTAAACGAAGAAGATTACAGCGATCGTCTGAGTTTTTAATGAGGAGAGTGGAAGACCAGCTATCAAAATGAATCAATGTTATCACACGATAGAGTTAAAGGGCGTCAATGAACGCTTGGGATTATCAACTTTACGCTATCATACAATGGATGCTAGATATGATTATGACCCCATTTACGAACAAGTACACTGAATGGGACACCAATCGGTGATTACTTACAACAAGCAAAATGAAGGAGAACTTGTTGGTTATGACAAGTACTTTGCGCCAACCTGTTTTCGAGTTATCGTTATGATAGCTTTGATCCTAGATATGAAACTTCGAAAAATAAAAGCCCAAAGGAATGTAGAGACTGTCCTTTAGCAAACGAAGGTATCTGTCAAAAGATTTATAAGGTAAAAATATCCCAAGATCTTCGTAAATATATTGCGCCAGTACGGGGTTCTCAAGCACGGAAAAACATTTTTAAACGCCGTACCGCTGTAGTATCTCAAAGAATTCTTTTAACTCGATAACTAACGTTAACTACCATTATACAAGATTTGGGAGTGTGCTTCCTTTTTCATGTTTCAAACTCCTTGGGTTACAAGGGCTAATTTTATGAAATTCATTCATTTGTAAAGATACTCTCATG
This sequence comes from Lederbergia sp. NSJ-179, assembly GCF_022867885.1. Taxonomy (GTDB): domain Bacteria; phylum Bacillota; class Bacilli; order Bacillales; family Bacillaceae_C; genus Lederbergia. The sequence continues at coordinate 17,779 of NZ_JALIFP010000042.1, forward strand.
GATAATTTTTATAATTTAGGTTACTGACAAAAAAGGAAATTTTACTACATAAAATAAATATTGCATGTATTTTTCCTACGTGATATAATGAAATTAATTTTAGGAGGTAAGCGAATTCAATGATTGAAAAATTAAACAGTGAAATGCTTTCAGCGAATGCAATTCAACAAATTAGGGGAATGTATAAAGGATTGCGTAAATCCGAACAAAAGGTGGCAGACTATCTTCTGCAAAATACTGAAAGGGTTATCAATAGTAGTATTTCTGAAATAGCAAAAGAAAGTAATGTTAGTGAAGCGACTGTGATTCGCTTTTGTAAAGCAGTTGGTTTTATGGGATTTCATGATTTAAAACTAGCTCTTGCACGAAATATGGTAGAGTCAGAATCACCAAAAATTTTCGAAAATATTTCCAAGAACGATGCACTGGATACGGCCATTCAAAAAATATTTGCCAATAATATTTTTGCATTAAATGAAACATTGCAAAGTTTAGATCTAGATCAACTAAATCGTGTAGCCACATTATTAAGTACCGCTCGAATTATTTATCTCTATGGTTTAGGGACTTCAGGTATTGTTGCAGAGTATGCTTCCTATCGTTTTACACGGATGGGCCTTATTACAAAGGAATATGTCGATAGTCATTCGATTGCAATGTCTACTGCTACAGTAAAGTCACAAGATCTTGTTTTGCTTATTTCCCAATCAGGAAGTACAAAGGAAATCGTGGAGGCTTTAAAGGAAGTGAAACAACAAGGTGCACCGACCATAGCGGTGACAGGCTATCCACGTTCACCAATCGCCATCGAAAGCGATATTGTTTTGCAAAATGCCATACACGAAGCGCCATTTGAAAGTGGAGGCATGCCCTCTTTACTTGCACAGCTTGGTGTTATCGATGCGATGATGGTGGGGGTAGCGCTTGAACATTTTGACGAATCGATTGAAATGATTCGTGCAACTGCAGAAGCTGTAAAGTTAAAGAAATACTAATTGTGTTTGAGGACAGTACGAAAAGGGGGTGTTTCTATTTGTAGCAAATTATCCGTCATGATCATACCCACTCATTGCTCACAAAGTCGAAGGTAAGAAATTGCGAATAGTTGAAGGCCAAAAGGAGGATAAAATGAATTCTTCATGCAGTGGGGCACTTGCTACATGCATGAATAACATTACGGAGGATATGTTTATCAAAACTTTCAGAAAGGCACGAGAAGCCCACGAATATTTCAAAAGTTGAAATAAGGCACGTCCACAAAAAATAAATAGTAAATTTTTGTAAAAATATACAAAAATATCTTTTGAATATCGATAAAAACAAAAAAACATAACAAAGGATACAGTTACTATCATACAAGAGTTTTTTAACAAATACAAATATATTTTGATTGAGAGCATCCACAAGTTAACGGGTTCAGATAAAACGTACCGCACTAGCCAAGACAGCGGAAACGATTGGAAAAGGGTGTCAATCCATTGTTGCGAAGGAGTTTCATGTTAGTGGGATACCATAAGGAAAGGCAGATTAGAGTTGGAAACTGGAACCCCAATTGAGGATAATTTCCATGCAAGAGGTAGAAAGAAAATGGAAGAAGAAAAACTCCCTAACCTATTACAGGATATCGTGGACGGGTAGAGCCAGATAGACCTAAATTTTAAAACGACCAGACTTTTACTAGACTAACTGTGAAGGAAGTAAGAAAACAGCTTATTCTGCAAAAAGGTCAAGAAAGTGATGCCATTAAAGAATTGAACAAACAGATGCCATCTTTGATAATCTGAAAAAAGTGCATCATAAAAACCGATTAAAAAGCAATGTTGTACGATTATCGATCGACACCAAAGATAGAGTGAAAATCGGACCGTTTTCTAGAGGAGGCAAGAGCCGGAGCAATGTACAAGCGGCCGATCATGACTTTGGGAATGACTACCTCACTCCCTTCGGAATTCTGGAGGTGATGAATGATCACCTAGAATTGATATTCACGGAAACAAAGGCCACAGCAGACTTTATAGTTGATTGTATAGAAGCGTACTGGATCAAACAAAACTTCCAAAATAACGTTGATACAGTTATCATCAATGCAGATAATGGTCCGGAGAATAGCAGTCGTAGGACACAATTTATGAAACGTATCATTGAGTTTGCGGCAACATATGATTAAAGATTCTATTAGCCTACTATCCCCCTTATCATAGCAAAGAAAGGGTTTTGGGACGGTTAGAGCAACATTGGAATGGAGGCATAGTGGATACCTAGGAAACGGTTTTAAGATTTGAGGAGAGCATGAGCTGAAATGTATAACCCCAGCGTATCCCTTGCAGAAAAAGCATATGAGACAGGGAAAGAGGTGGAGAAAAAGGTCATGGAGTCTTGACCGGGCAAAGGGTATAGAGAAATGGTTTGTTGAGATAACCCCCAATAACTGTAAAGGAATGTTACAAATGGAATAAATAACATCTGGGGGAAAGGGGGAATTATGCCTTTTTTAGCGAAAATGAGATACTTTCCTTCAATTAACGTATATTTTTTAGAATATAGAAAAGAAAAAGTAGATTATTAATATTCATGTTTATGGCAAAACAGTTAGATTAGTATAAATTGACTTATTATTTATTTTAATATGCCTAAGGAAGGTTGATGAACATGGCAATTGTATTTACACGTGTAGACGGACGGTTAATTCATGGACAAGTAGCGGTCACTTGGACACGGAATGTTGGTGCAGAAAAAATTATTGTGATAGATGACGAGACAGCAGGTGACGAGACACAACGGATGCTAGTAGAATTAGCAGTGCCTGTTGGTGTTACTGTAGAGATTTACAATGTGGAGGATGGTGCCACCGCGATAAAAGAAGGAGCTGCAGATGAACAGAAGACAATGTTAATTACAAAAAAACCTGACACTATTTTAAGTTTACTGAACCTAGGAATAACAATTGACCCTATTAACATTGGTGGAATGTATCATGAAAGCGGGAAGACAAAAATAGAGAAAGCTCTGTTTGTAGATGATCATGATCGTGACATATTTAAACAGCTACAAGAAAAAGATGCGACGTTATTTTATCAGATGGCTCCTATGAATAAAAAGCAAGATCTTTTTTCGCTTTTGTCTTAATGAAAGGTCCTTCCTAATACGCACTAAAAAGGGTGAATGGCGTATTTTTCTTTTCAAAGTGAGGAGGGAATAAATTGTGGAATCAAAAGGGAATTATTGTCTCCTGTCAAGCACATGAAGATGAGCCATTACATGGACCACAGTTTATGGCTCAAATGGCTGTTGCTGCTAAGCAAGGTGGAGCGATTGGGATTCGTGCTAATGGAGTCGCAGATATTGCCACGATTAAAGAGCATGTTGATCTCCCTATTATCGGGATTTTGAAAAAGAATTATCCGGGTTATCTTCCAATGATCACACCTACATTAGAGGATGCACTGGCCGTCTCATATGCAGGAGCACAGATCATTGCGATGGATTGTACGAAAAGCTCTAGGCCAGATGGTCGGAGTTTAAAGGAAATCATTGAAGCATTGCGTGAACAAACGGACTGCAAAGTTATGGCCGATATTTCAACTTTAGAGGAAGGACAATATGCATTTGCGGCTGGGGTTGATTATTTGGGGACGACTTTATGTGGCTATACAGAAGAAACGAAACACGAAGACAAACCAGCTTTTTCGCTTATGAAACAGTTGGTACAACAATTACCGCTTCCAGTTATTGCTGAAGGGGGTATCGCTTGTCCTGAACATGTTGAACGAGCTTTTGAGATTGGTGTGAGTTGGGTTGTCATCGGGTCGGCCATCACACGGCCCCAATCGATTACAAAGCAATTTGTAAGCAAGGTTCAATAAACGCTAAAGGAGATAGTTAGTATGACAGTATACTGTGGAAGTGGAAAGAAAGCGATTACCCCACCCTTGGGGGCATATTTTGCAGGTCGTAAATTCAAAAAGCCTGCAGAAGGGGTGCATGATCCTCTCTATGCTCGAGTGATCGCTATTAAAAATGATCAACAGACTGTAGTCTTTGTTAGCTTGGATATTCTCTATGTTGACAAAGCCTATACAAATCAAGTAAAAGAACAGGTCAATCGTTGTTTTGGTATTCATCAGGAAAATATGTTGATTCATGCTACACATAATCATACGGGTCCAGGTGGAAATTTAGCTGAGTCCTCACCTATTCAGAAGGCATTGCCTTTGTCGAACGGTTGGGTTGGTTACGATGATTCTTTAGTTAAAAATCAACATGATCAAATTATTAAGGCGATTGCCGCTGCATTACAAACAATGGAACCATGCGAATTATATTATGGAAAAAGTCGAGTGGACGGGATTGCCAGCAACCGCAATAACCCTGATCAACCACATAATCCAGAATTGCAAGTGGTTGAATGTAAACATCCGTCAGGACAAAGTACCGTTCTTTATCATTTTGGATGCCATCCGACTATTATTGATGCTGAAAGTCGCCTTATAAGTGCCGACTTCCCAGGAGAAACTTGTCGGCAATTAGAAACAAAAGATACCATCAAGTTTGCCTTATTTTTAAATGGGCCATGTGGAGAAATTAGTACGCGTTTTACACGTAAAGAAGCGACTTTTAAAGAAGTGGAGCGGATGAGTTCATTATTGTCAGATGGTGTTTTGCGCACGTTAAACGATACACGGAAGATAACCGATACGGATGCCATTGGAAAGCAGCAGTCATTGAACGTTACTGTACGGAAATTTGAAGATGAAAAAAGTCTGAATGAGAAGTTAGTAAAATTACAAACGGAATATGAAAAGGAAAAATCTATAAAGGGTCAATCTGCGAAAGTAAGAAAGCTTGAGTCTGAAATTGAAGGTTTTATGTATACGCTGGGAACTGGTCGTCAATTACAAGGAATTTCTGACTTGAAAACGTATATTCAATTAATAAGACTGGGAGAAATGATTTTTATTGCTATACCAGGTGAATTATTTTTTGAAACAGGGAAAGATATCAAAGATCAGTTTAAAGATATACCTCTCTTTATTCTTGGGAATACGAATGACCAGATCGGTTATATAGTCCCGGAAGAGTACTATGAAAATTCAGATTATGAGTCGTTGATGACCTTACTAGAAAAAGGAGAAGCGGAGCATATCCGTGATTCGGCAGTACATTCCCTTTATACAGTGATAGATACAAAGGATTTTAGGAAGTAAAGCACGTCCAAAAAATAAATAGTCAATTTTTGTAAAAATATACTTTAAATGTTTTTTAATTGTTAATATCGACAAAAACAAAAAAACATAACAAAGGATACAGATACTATGATACAAGACTATTTTAACAAATACAAATATATTTTGATTGAGAGCAACCACAAGTTAACGGGTTCAGATAAACGTACCGCACTAGCTAAGACAGCGGAAGCGATTGGAAAAAGAGGTCAATCCATTGTTACGAAGGAGTTTCATGTTAGTAAGGATACCATAAGGAAAGGCAGATTAGAGTTGGAAACTGGGACCCCAATTGGGGATAATTTCCATGCAAGAGGTAGAAAGAAAGTGGAAGAAGAAAAACCCCCTAACCTATCACAGGATATCCAGGATATCGTGGACGGGGAGAGCCAGATAGACCCAAATTTTAAAGCGACCAGACTTTTTACTAGACTAACTGTGAAGGAAGTAAGAAAACAGCTTATTCTGCAAAAAGGTCAGGAAAGTGATGCCATTAAAGAAAATTGAACAAACAGATGCCATCTTTTAGCGAAAATGAGATACTTTCCTTCAATTAACGTATATTTTTTAGAATATAGAAAAGAAAAAGTAGATTTTTAATGTTTATGTTTATGGCAAAACAGTGAGATTAGTATAAATTGACTTATTATTTATTTTAATATGCCTTAAGTCATCTATCGTGGGGTTAGAAATCTGAAACAATGGGATGAGAAACCTTTCTTCTTTTTTTCCTTTTGAACGCATATTAAAAATACAATTTGATGGTTTTCACCCAAAAAAGGTGTTTTGCTCATATACACACTACATGTATACCTCTATTTGCTATGTAAGATACAGCATATAGTGATTTTAGCAATGTAATTTTTAAAAACCTACCTTTTTTGGTACTAACCTTGATATGAAGGCAAAGTTAGTCGGAATAAGAGAATTTTCAATTGGTAGTATCGTACTGTTCATTCAAACGCATAAATGAAATATTTTATATTTCGATCTGAAAATACTATTTCGGGAGGGATAACAATGGAACTATTTTGGACTGCTTTAATCGTTGCGCTTATAGCCGGGATTGCCCAATGGGATGTGTTCGGTTGGGGTGATACGATGATTCAACGTCCACTCGTAGTAGGTATGCTAATGGGGTTAGCATTGGGTGATTTGAAAACTGGACTCATGGTGGGAGGAACCATTGAGTTTATGTATCTGGGGGTGGTAGCAATCGGAGCCGCTGTACCACCAGATGCGACTATGGCTACGTCAATTGCAGCATCGCTTTCAATCCTTTCAGGAATCGGAGCGGAAGCTGGGGCTGCACTAGCTGTTCCTGTTGCAATAGCGTCGCAATCGTTGCAAATGCTGATTTGGACTGGAAATATTGGATTATTACACCGAGCAGATAAGTATGCTGAACAAGCGAATATTGCTGGTATTGAACGCCTACAGTATACCGGATCCTTTCTATTCTTTTTACAAGGTTTTATTCCAGCGTTCCTAGCCATTTTACTTGGAGTCAATGCGGTGAAAGCTGCGGTGGAAGCTGTTCCTCAATGGGTTATGGATAGTTTCACTTTAGCGGGTGGCATTTTACCTGCACTCGGTTTTGCGATGTTATTTACGATGATGAGCAGTAAGAAATTACTTCCATATTTTATTATCGGTTTTGCTTTAGCTGCTTATTTGGAGATGGAATTACTTGGAGTAGCAATTATCGGTGTAGGACTGATGCTGCTGCATGTCAATCGGATGAATGAAAAAGCCGCTACTAATTAAAAAAAGAGGAAGGGAGGCAAAAAGATGGCTGAAGAACGAAAAAACACTCAAACGGATATACCAGAAATTACGAAAAAAGATATGCGCAAAGTTTTTTGGCGCTCGCTTTTTATAAAATCAACGATCAATTATGAAAGATTCCAAGCGCAAGGCTATGCATTTGCTATGATTCCGGTGATTAAAAAATTGTATAAAACAACTGAAGATCGTGCGGCTGCATTAAAGCGCCATCTAGAAATGTTTAATTCGCATCCATGGATGGCGAATCCTGTGCTTGGTGTGACGATCGTTATGGAAGAGCAGAATGCCAAAGGAAATAAAATGGAACAAGCGATCAATAATATTAAGGTTGGATTAATGGGGCCGTTGGCCGGTATTGGTGATTCCTTATTTTGGGGGACGATTCGCCCTATTCTTGCAAGTGTTGGAGCGACAATGGCTGTACAAGGTAGTATCGTTGGGCCGATTTTATTTTTAGTACTGTGGAATATTTTGAATTTTGGCTTTCGTTATGGATCTTTAGTATACGGGCGTAAAACAGGTATTAGTTTTTTGAAACAAATGAAGGAAAGTAATATTGTGCAAAAGATTCAAGAAGGTGCTTCTGTACTTGGATTACTTGTACTAGGAGTGTTGGTGGCTAGCTGGGTGAATATTTCTACACCACTGAAATACAAGATTGGTGAGGAAGAAACTGCTGTACAAGATGTTCTTGATTCAATTCTTCCTAGCATGTTGCCGTTAATTGCCACATTAATTGTTATATTCTGTATTAAGCGAGGCGTTTCTTTAAACAAAATTTTACTTGGGATCTTTGCATTAGCTTTCTTGTTTGGAGGTACAGGCATTCTTGCAGGTGAGTAGGTAGAGGCTTTTTTGCTTTCGTATATTGTATAAAGTTGGACTACTAGATGGGAGGGAATACTCGATGAAGACAGCAGTTATACTTGCTGCCGGTGAAGGGAAGAAGATTTGGCCCTTCAATGCTTGTCATCCAAAAGCGGGCTTACCTATAGGTGGGGTTCCGAATATTATCCGCTTAGTGAAACAACTGCAGCGGCTCGATTTTCAACAGATTACTGTCGTCACCCATTATTTGGAAAGGGAGATCCTCTCTTTCGTTGCGGGAGAAAACAATGTACACATCCTTCCGGTTGCTGCTTTGCGTGGAACAGCTGATGCTCTAGAACACGCAATGAAACAGATAAAGAGTGAAGAGGTGTTAGTCATTTACGGAGATATTGTGGTAACGGATGATCTTTTAAAACGTGTGATTCAGCGGTTTCATACTGTGGCTGACGATGGCGTATTGCTGGGGAATTCACTCCAACATGAACGAGCACAAGATTGGTTTTGTGCGAAGACCACAGAGGACGGGCAAATTGTAAATATATATGGCCATCCACGTCCACATTATGTTGATCACCGTTTAATGGGGATCTATGCATTGCGAACAAATAATTTACAAGCGGCATTAGCGAAGACACCGAATATGATGAAGAATGTCAACGTTGGTGCCATGCCTCATATGGAGGCAGAGTTTGAGCAAACATTGCAATCTTTAGTCGAACAAGGAAAAAAATTCACATGCATTTCAGCAGAAAATCAAGCGGTGGATTTGGATAAACCATGGCATATTATCGAAGCGGCTAAGCTAGTAACCGAAACCGAAGTGGGTACGTTAACGGAGAACAAGATTTCGTTAACAGCTTCGATTCACCCAACTGCAGAATTGTCTGGAAATGTTATTTTAGGTGAAAATGTGAAAATAGGTAAACAGGTTGTGCTGGAAGGGAATGCTATCATTGGTGACCGTACGGTTATAGACAATGGTGCCATCATAGGTGCCAATACGATTATCGGCCATGATGCGATCCTGACAGATCATTGTAAAATCGGTGCTCACAGTGTGATTGGTCACCATAATCGTTTTGGACATTGTGCTGAATTCGAGGGGGTTACCTTCGAACATGTTAGCGCTGTTCATTACGGTGAAGTGTACGGGGTTGTCGGTGCTTATACTGATATTGCTGCAGGTGTCACGGTGGGTACCTTACGCTTTGATGATTTAAATCAACCACACAAAATAAATGGTCGTAGAGAAGAGCCAAGTCAATATGGGACAGCTGCTTTTATCGGTGATCATACGCGCACAGGGATCAATACCTTGTTGATGCCAGGTATTAAAATTGGCGTGAATTGTGCGATTGGTCCAGGTGTGATCGTGAATAAAGATGTTCCCTCTGGAACGTTCTTATATCTCGAGCAACAAACGGTCGAGAAAGAATGGGGACCTGAACGATACGGGTGGTAAAGGTTTGAAGTAGGGGCAAACAGACAGTCTTTGACAAAACAACAATAGTTAGATCCAGGTTTATACAAATGTGAATCACGAATGGAGGTTTTTTAGGTGTCGGCAAAAGCTGAATACAAACAATATATCGAAAATGTATTAGATGATACGCTTGAAAAGCAAATGGGTGCAATGACCAAAGCGTCTCATTTAGTGAAAGAGGCGATAAAAAATGAGGGACGGTTTTATGTGTTTGGAACGGGACATTCTCACATGATTGCTGAGGAAATTTATAACCGAGCAGGTGGATTGGCTCTTGTCTCAGCTATACTTGAACCTAGTCTGATGTTGCATGAACAGCCGAATAAAAGTACGTATTTAGAGCGGTTAGATGGTTACGGAGAAGTGCTGTTAAAAATAAATAATGTAAGCAAACAAGATGTACTAATGATTATCTCGAATTCAGGACGAAATCCGGTTCCAGTGGAAATGGCTTTGAAAGCGAAAGAGATGGGATGTAATGTGATTGCGATGACGAGTTTAACACATTCGTCACAAGTAAGCTCCCGCCATACGAGTGGCAAGCGATTGTTTGAAATAGCGGATGTTGTTTTAGACAATGGATCTGCATTTGGTGATGCTGCTTTTACGTTAGAAGGTTTAGAAAATCCAATCGGACCGACATCCACTCTTGTCGGCGTTGCAATGGCTCATATGTTGATTATTGGAACAGTGGAAGGGTTGATTCAGGACGGCCATGAGCCACCTGTTTTTCGTAGTAGCAATGTGGATGGAGCAGACGAATACAATAACAAGCTGTTTGAGAGATATGTGAAATGAGCGATCATTTCCTATCGTACCCTTTAAAATTTCAACCGTTGCCTAAAACACGTATTTGGGGTGGACAACGGTTGAAGGAACTTTTTCAATTGAAAACAGAGGGAGCCATTGGCGAGGTATGGACATTATCCGGTCATAAAAGTAGTGTTAGTGTTTGTCTGAACGGAGATTTAGCTGGGAAAAAAATAACAGAAATTATCCAAGAATATCCGTCGCTTTACTTAGGTCATACGGAAAAAGATTGTTTTCCAATCTTGATCTCTTTTCTGTACGCAGAGCAAAATCTTTCCGTGCAAGTACATCCCGATGATACGTATGCATTGAAATACGATGGCGATTACGGAAAGACAGAATCATGGTATATTCTAGAGGCTGAATCAGGAACACGTATAAATTATGGACATACCTTTCCCAATCGCCATGTGTATGAGCAAGCAATTACTGATGGACGTGTTGAAGAGTATTTACAGTATATAGATGTACAAGAAGATGATTTTATTCTGATCCCACCTGGAACTGTTCATACGGTAACGCCGGGGATTTTATTAATTGAAATTCAACAAACATCGGATGTAACGTATCGTGTATATGATTGGGGCAGGGGGGATGCAGTGGGAGATGGCCGGGAACTCCATGTAGACAGAGCGGCAGACGTTCTCATATATCATTCACAAACCGTTCCTTGTACTCGTAAACGGATTAAACAGCTTCCGAATGAAACGTACGAACAACTGATTCATGATCCGGATTGTTTTAGTATTGATAAATGGGATTTTTCTAAGACGTTAACACTGTCTATGGGGAAAAAAGGTCAGCCAGACGTTTTGATCTGTGCTCGAGGGGAAGGAACATTGCATTATAAAGATCAGGGCAAACTTTCCATCCAAGCCGGGGATACGATTTTGGTTCCTGCTGATTTTTCTACGTATATGATTCAATCAAGAAAAACTATGACTTTGCTTAGGGTTTTCTATGAAAAATAGGACGATGAGGAGGATATAGATGCTAATAGTTAAACACGAAACTTACAATGATATGAGCCGGGCTGTAGCAAATATGATCGCTAGGGAAATTCGAAATAATCCTCATACGGTGCTCTGCCTTGCCACTGGCAGTACACCGATTGGTATTTATCAAGAACTTGTACGTCTCCATCGGGAAGAAGATTTAGATTTTTCGCAGGTTACAACATTTAATTTAGATGAATATTACGGTTTGGATAAAAATGATCCACAAAGCTATTCATATTTTATGCGGGAACATCTTTTTGCTCATGTTAATGTTTCTGAACAAAATATTCATCACATACGTGTTCCTAGCAATAACTTGGAAGATGTTGCTCGCTATTGTCAAGAATATGAATTGAAAATCAAACAAGCTGGTGGATTCGATATTCTTATAGATGGAATCGGCCTCAATGGCCATATTGGATTTAATGAACCAGCAGATGAGCTACAATCGTATACTCATCTTGTTGATTTGACACAGTCTACGATTGAAGCGAATTCGCGTTTCTTTTCTAGTATGGATGAAGTTCCTCGACACGCATTAACGATGGGGATGGCGACAATTCTTGGAGCGAAAAAAATCCTATTAGTTGCTTCTGGTAAGCATAAAGCAGAAATTGTCAATACGATTATGGATGCTACTATCACAACCCAAATTCCAGCAACCTTACTTCATTTGCATCACGACACTGAAATGCATGTGGACAGTAAGGCGGCGCAATTAGTGGATCAAAAACGTTCTGCGGAGAGGTCATGAAGATGATGACGGCTCTTATTCTTGCGGGACATGATCAATTTCCAGAAGGTTTAAAACATACAGGAGAATTTATAAGCGGTTCAGAAGCGGGTGTAGAAATTTGTCCATTACATTCTGAGGAAAGCACTGATACGTATAAAGAGAAGCTATTATCAACAATTAATCAAATGGATGAAGACGCTCCTGTTATTGTTCTTTGTGATTTGATAGGTGGCACGCCATTCAAAGCAGCATTAGAAATAGCGAGAAGTACAAAAAAACAAGTGAGGATTATCGCTGGTATCAATTTGCCAGGTTTACTTACTGGTATCATGTTGAAAGACTCATTGAGCGTGGATGAATTGGTGAAAGAAATTATAAAAGAAACACAAGACAGTGTTAAAGCTTTTTGAAGCATAAGTATCATGAAAATTTTTATCCCGATTTAACAACAGCTTATCAAATGAAGTCCTCTTCCTCAGGGAGCGATAGCGAGCAGGGAGGGGATGAATTTTGGTTGGTGTAAACCGACAAGTTTTTAGGTACTTAACTTTCGCAGCACAAACTAGGCAGGTAATCCTTGATGTATCTAGGTAGATCCGCAACCTATTGACCTAATTGACTTTTTATATACACGATGTGAATTTACGATTAGTTTTTTCATGACATCCTGAATTAATTCAACTAGCTGCTGTAAAGCGATTGCCCAATCTAATTCGCTGACTTCATCACAGAGTTCATAGAATAATCCACATACAGTTCTGTCGTCTGTACTGCATCGATGTTGCCAAGCTAGAATGATATAACGTGCAAAAACTATAGTAGTATGACTGATCATGGGATCAAAAAACCTCCCTTGTACTTCTTTTTGAAGGCGCAAAAGACTCTTTGTACACTTGAAAAGGACTCTAATATCCCTTATCCAAACCTTTTTCATTAAAATCCTAGTAAAAAAATTTATACACTTCATGGGGTTCTAAAATTAGATTTAACGTACAGTCTTATGAAGATCAGGCAGAATATACGTAATTTAGTGTTTGGGTGTATTGATTAACCCTAGTAAATAATCAGCGGAAACTTTATAGAAATTGGCTATTTTTATGATTGACTCCAATGATGGTTCGTTTCGGCCTTGTTCGTAATAACCATAGGCAGTCGTTGTCACATTAAGGAGTTTTGCTAAATCTACCTGTTTATAGCCATTTTCTACGCGAAGATCCCTTAAGCGTTCGCCTAATACGTCCATAGCTAGTCCCCTTCTCGATTTCTTTTACAAAATTATACAATCAGAAGTTTCATGAACCTCAGTCAGATATAGGTTAATAATGAAGAATTTGATCGTGTAAGTAATGAAATCAGTGAATATATGAGAGAGAAATAATAAATAGCTTTGGTTTGCTGGTATTACGTATCGAGTATAACATCTCGTTTTGCGGTATCCAGAGAGTTGCTAGATCAAAGATGCAAAGTTATATAATAGTTTATCCGTATTAGAAATTTGCATATAAAGAAGAACGTTTGTTTTTAAATCGGATAGCCATTTACATAAAAATATGGTAATATCAAACTAGCAACCGAATATTGTGAGGGTGGTTGGTTGTCACTCTTCTTTCCATCTATGGATAAGGAGGTGACATCGCCATGGAAACATTTCTCGAATTTCTACGAGAGGTTCTGAAGGGGATTGTGCGAGCAGTAAGCGCACACATCTTCAAAAGAACGGTTCTAGAAAAAGAGAAAACCACCCTAAGCCGTCGCAAGCAAAAGGGTGGTTCTCAAAAGAAGATTTAGTTTTTTTGCAACCACCACCCTGACGGTAGAGGTTGCGGGAGAAGTGTTAGTAGCACTTCTCTTTTTATTATATTCTCATTATGACATAAATAAACTAAAAAATAAAGGAAATGTAGTGGCGTTATTTTTTAGTTTGTTTAACTCGTTACTGTTCATCCTAACAGAAAATAGGCAAGTCAAATAGCCCCCAGTATTCAGAACTATTTTTCTGAAATCTGGGGTTTTTTACGTTTACGACTTAGTGTTAAGTGCCAGGTTCTGACGCAATTCGGAAGATTCCAATTCCTAATTAAACTTGCCAGAACCTGGTACCTGTATTCCAGATACTAATTGCATGAATAATTATGTTTAAATCACTGGCTCTTTGCAATGGCTGCTATATGGTTGTCCCAAAGCTCTCCTTGTTTTCCAAAAAGAATAGCACTTGCCCGTCCATTCATGGCTCCTCCTTTGTTCAATCTTTTTTGTATTTTTCTTCGTTTTTTATAATTTCTAAATCCCGTTTGAAAAAGTGTAACAGGTCCATCGCATATGGAACAGGCAGCTTTGTTGCTACTCCAGAAAAAACAAAAAGTGCCTACTTCCCGTTTTGGGGAGAGGCACTTAAAAGGTGATGTAATCCTCACCTAGCTTCTGTATTTTTTAAAAGAAACTTATTCTTTATTCAAAACTTGATCTAACCAGGTGAATATACGGTGGTTAGCTAATTTTAATGCTCCAAAATGGCAATGTTCTTCAGCAGAATCTTCAGCAGTAAACTTCATATACGTTTTGGAACTTCTTAAGGATTTGTACAATTGTTCGGGTTGTCCTGCAAAGGCATGATCATGTTCAGCTTCGCAAACGAGTACCGGACACTTGATTTTCCCAGCAACGCCTTCTAAGGTAAAAGGTTCCGTTTTGTGCACCAGCTCTTCCAGATTAGTTGCTGAAAAAGTGAACTGTCCATTTTCAATTCCCCATCGAATGCTTGTATTTTGTGCCATAATCGACGCAATAAAGTTCTCCATCTCTGGTGAATTTAAATTGAGTTCTCCACTTTCTTCTCCGCCTAATGCCGCAGCTATTTTTCCCACTTGGAAGGAGAATAGGCCGTCATTTGCTATGCATGCAGCAAGCCTGTGTTCATAAGCAGCCGCGCGCGGAGCCAAATACCCACCTAAACTGATACCCATTAATGCAATTTTGTCAGAGATAACCTCTGGACGCTCGGTCAGGTAATCGACCACTGGTGTTACAGCAGCCTCCCAGTCATGTCTGAATGGAATTCGTTGCTCGCGTATAACAGCTCCTTGTCCTGGTCCCTCGAATACCAAACAATGATACCCTTTTTCTAAAGCTGAGATAACAACTTGGAAATAAAGCTCTTCTGCGGTGGAATCATATCCACCGTGAACAATCAGGACCGGAGCGGGCTGATTTCCTGCTAAATACAAGTAACCAGGTAATTCCGTATCTTCATAAGGGATAGTCACAATCTCCCAATGATGATCAAGTAAAGTGAGTGCCTGTCTGAATGTGCTTCGGCTTAGTCCCCACGTTTCCAGAATACGTTTGTCCTCTGGATTGCCATGGAGAAAAAATTCAGCTGTACGGTAGTAATTCGATGCACGTAAGTAAAAGTCTCTCGCACTGCTCATATTGCCATGCTTGCTGCTTTCGTCAGCTTCCCGATGAACCCTGATTGCAGTCTTTAGCCATTCTTCATACCAACTTTTAAAATTTCCTTCTTCAATTCGATAGGCAGTAGATAGGCATTCACCTATGTCCGCCCCTCCAAAAGCAGCGTAACCCATTGTCCGAAGCAATTCGAATGAAAATGTCTGATCTTCAAAAATAAGTTTCACAATAATACACACTCCTCATATTATGTTAATATTAACCTAAGTAAATGTTATCCCATGCGATTTTATATGTCAACTATTATTTTATGTTATAATTAACCTATCTAAATGAAATTATATAAACCAAAAGCCTGAAAGAGGGGAACTTAATGAATAATATCCAATACACCTTATTAGGATTATTAGCACGAGAACCGTTAAGCGGATATGAAATGAAGCAGCAAATCAACAGCAGAATTATCTATTTTTATAAAATAAACAATAATCAACTTTATCCATCTCTATCGAAATTGGAAAAATCCGGATTTATTGAATTGCAAGCCATTGAACAAGAGTCTTATCGTCCGCCTCGAAAAATTTACAGAATTACGGCTAGTGGCATTGACGCTTTAAAGTCGTGGGTGCAAGAGCTTCCTGAAGTTGAGGATTCGAAGACCTTTCTGTTAAAGCTGTACAGTTCATGGTTATTAAAACCAGATGAATTGTTTAGCCTGATAAAGAAGAATAAAGAACAACATGAACGTACGCTTGGTGATTATAAAAAGAGAATTTCTTCCTTCGAAGAACAGAACCCTGACATCAATCATCCCTTGTTCTCCACCATTTCTGTTATTAAAATGGGGATAAACTTCGAGGAGGCAAGTATTCTTTGGTGTGATAGGATGCTTCAGTTGTTAAAACAACATACCAATAGGTAGACACCTAGAATAAAGGTAAATGCTTATTGTTCCAAGCTGCATGATTGGGGTTCTACCTGCGGCGGTGAACATAAGTGATCATTTAAGACGAGAACTATACAAATACTATTTCTAAAAGGTTGCTGTATACAGGGGGAAATTTTTAGTATTAGAAAAATAATGTGGAAATAGGGTTAAAAGGAACCCTGGGAGTGTAATATTAACTGGGTAAGTAAGAAGGTACCTACCCCCGAAAGTTAGAGTAGAACATCTAATTTTCGGAGGTTGTTTTTATGGCTAAATATAGTGAGGAATTTAAAATAAAGCTTGTCACCGAGTGTTTATATGGCAACCTAGGATATAAATCATTGGCAAAAAAATATAATATGGGTAGCGAAACATCAATAATTGAATGGGTGAAAGTCTATAAGTCTCAGGGAATGGATGGGTTAAAAAGAAGACAAACTAGGCTCTATTCCTCCTACCAATATTATTACCACAACTGGAAAAGTCCTCACCCATTCCTACACTTAAACTTGCTCCCCTCGCTGCTTCCACCCAGCTTGGAAAAGACACCATAGGAATATGCGAGGTATTGTAGGAGTAACAAATGATGTCACATTACTGAACAATTCAGAATTGTTTTAGCTTAGGAATTACGATATTGTTTACGATATATTTTTGGGGTTACGCCGGTGTTCTTTTTAAATTGCTTACTGAAATAAGCAGGATCATGAAAGCCAACTTCATAAGCAATTTCTTGAATAGGTGAACTAGTGCTTTTTAATAATGATTTTGCTTCTTCCATCCGCAAATGTGTGTGTAGTTGGGAAGGAGTGGTAGAGTATGCATCTTTAATCAATTCAATAATGTATGCTTTATGGTAAGAAAACTCCTGTGATAACTCTGTGAGCGAAAATGGTTGCTTGGTATGAGCAGCGATATATACATAAATTTGTGATGCTAAACTTTTTTTGGTGCATTGATAATTTTTATGCTGCAAAGTAGATAGGATGTTCAAAAAAAGCTGCTGCGCTTCTAATTCATCAATTTTAGCGGGGAAAAATTGCTTTTTCCTGAATTTGTGATTAATTTCTACTTCGACCAAGCTATCCATAATTTGTAACAATTGATCTAAGGAATTTTCATCTAAGTGACCATAATTGCTTAAGTAAATGGAGAAGTTATCTTTTTTATACCATTTTTTTTGGCTCATCATTTTTCTTTGCTGTAACTCCTGATTAAGCCCCACGCTATGCGTGGGAGAACAGAAACGGAAGTACCTTTACGTATGATAAAAAAAGTCCTCCTCTGCTATAATGACAAAGGTTTCGCAAGCCAATGTCGGGC
>NZ_JALIFP010000043.1 GCF_022867885.1 Lederbergia sp. NSJ-179
CCCGAAAAGGAAGGAAATCTTGAAAAAGGTAACGGCGATCGGCCTGGCTGTGCCCGGAAAGGGAGAAAATCTTGAAAAAGGTAACGGCGATCGGCTTGGCTGTGCCCAAAAAGGGAGAAAATCTTGAAAAAGGTAACGGCGATTGGCCTGGTTGTGCCCGAAAAGGGAGAAAATCTTGAAAAAGGTAACGGCGGTGGGCCTGGCTGTGCCCGAAAAGGAAGGAAATCTTAAAAAGGGTAACGGCGGGCTGCTTGGCTGTGCCCGGAAAGGGAGAAAATCTTGAAAAAGGTAACGGCGATCGGCTTGGCTGTGCCCAAAAAGGGAGAACATCCTGAAAAGGGTAACGGCGATCGGCCTGGCTGTGCCCGAAAAGGGAGGGAATCTCGAAAAGGGTAACGGCGGTGGGCCTGGCTGTGCCCGAAAAGGGAGGAAATCTTGAAAAAGTAACGGAGATTGGCCTGGCTGTGCCCGGAAAGGAAGGAAATCTTAAAAAGGGTAACGGCGGGCTGCTTGGCTGTGCCCGGAAAGGGAGAAAATCTTGAAAAAGGTAACGGCGGTGGGCCTGGCTGTGCCCGAAAAGGAAGGAAATCTTGAAAAAGGTAACGGCGATCGGCCTGGCTGTGCCCGGAAAGGGAGAAAATCTTGAAAAAGGTAACGGCGATCGGCTTGGCTGTGCCCAAAAAGGGAGAACATCCTGAAAAGGGTAACGGCGATCGGCCTGGCTGTGCCCGGAAAGGAAGGAAATCTTAAAAAGGGTAACGGCGGGCTGCTTGGCTGTGCCCGAAAAGGAAGAAAATCTTGAAAAAGGTAACGGCGATTGGCCTGGTTGTGGCCGAAAAGGGAGAAAATCTTGAAAAAGTAACGGCGATTGGCCTGGCTGTGCCCGGAAAGGAAGGAAATCTTAAAAAGGGTAACGGCGGGCTGCTTGGCTGTGCCCGGAAAGGGAGAAAATCTTGAAAAAGGTAACGGCGATCGGCCTGGTTGTGCCCGGAAAGGAAGGAAATCTTAAAAAGGGTAACGGCGGGCTGCTTGGCTGTGCCCGAAAAGGAAGAAAATCTTGAAAAAGGTACCAGCGCCCGGCCTAGCTGTATTTTTACAGGTGCTTAATTATTTTATCACTGTCGTTTTCCCAAAAAATTTTGGTATATGAGCTGACTTGGATCGTAATAAAACTAGCGGATTGGTAGGAACGCTAAGGCCTTTTTTGAAAATTACCATCCGTCATGGTAAACTCAGGTCATAAGAATAATGAGGGAGAAGGGGAGTTTCATTATGGGGACGATAAAAAAAAGTAGGACATTTAAACTCATTGCACTTGATTTGGATGGAACATTATTAAATCGGCGTCATGAAATTTCGGATGAAAATCGAAAAGCGATTGCGGAAGCGGTGGAAAAGGGCGTTCAGGTCGTTATTAGTACAGGGCGTCACGTTAAATCTTGTCGAGATTATGCGGGTTCTATGCAGCTTTCTTCCTATTTAGTGGCTGTCAATGGGGGCGAAATTTGGGATCCATCCGGAAACCTGATTGAAAGGAACCCGCTTCAGCAAGATTTTGTCCAGACAATGTGGGAGTTGAGTCAACAACATGGTACTCGTTTTTGGGCGATGACTCCTGACTTAGAGTTGCGGGACGGTTTTCCAGAAGAAATTGCAGAACGTGAATGGCTCAAATTTGGATTTGATGTAGACGATCATGAAATAAGAGAAACGATTTTAACAGAACTGAGAAAAAATAAGCAATTAGAAATTAGCAATTCAAGTCCGCACAATATTGAGGTAAATGCCCTTGGAATTAACAAAGCCAATGCATTAAAAAAGGTTTGCGACCGTATTGGCATTACGATGGATCAAGTGCTAGCGGTTGGCGACAGCTTAAATGACTTAGCGATGATTCAAGAGGCTGGATGTGGTGTCGCTATGGGCAATGCCCAAGATTTAGTGAAAGAAGCAGCTGACTGGGTTACGGACACGAATGAAGCAGACGGGGTCGCAAAAGCGATTCGTTATTGGGTTTTGGATGAGGAGAAGGCATAAATGGGATTCGGAAGGTAATGTTTTTGGTACCAACAAATGAAGCAGAAATATGGAATATTTTTCTTCGGTTTTTAAGGGTGACGCTTAACAATAAAAAACGCCAAAACGGCGTTTTTTATCGATTTCATAATTTAAGTTTCCCATATTTTTCCTCTTTCATCATTTTTATATGTTTTTTAATAGTAACTCTAGTTTTCCATAGTTGTTTGCTAACCAAATCATTTCTTCAGCAAAACGTTTGGGTGGTCCAGTGTGCTTGTCCATTTTTGCGGTTATCCACCACGGACTTTCCATATACCATAATAATTTCAAAGCGTTTGTTAAAAAGCCTTTTTCCACGGAATGGTATTCGCCATAACCCTCAATAAAAGCCGAGGCAAGTGAGACATCAAGCTCCCCATTTGCTAACGCACCAGATATAACAGCTCTTGCCACATCTAGTTGCGGGTAGTCGAATTTCAGCCTGTCCAAATCCAGAATAGCGCTCACATGACTACCTCTAAATAAAACATTATCTACCCAAAGATCACGATGTGCCCACCCTGTTTCAATGGCGTTAAATTCATCCAAATTGACCAATTCCGTCATGCGAATTTGCGTTTCAAGTATAGGCGGTAAATTCGGATGATGGGCCTGATTCCAAACAGATTTCCAATGAAGTATTCGCTCCTCGCGACTTGGAGGTACAAATTCTGGTCTGTTTCTTTTTCCTAATGTGCCATCATTTAATACCTGATGCGTGTACCCAGTGAGCTGTCCTAGATGAAACATTTGTCGTGCATTTACCTGTCCTGGAGGGACTGTATCACCATTGCAGTATTCCATTACGATAAAAAGCTCGCCATTATCGGAGTGAAAAAGAAATTCTTCTTCATAGGATAAAAGCATTGGGCATGGAACCCCGCTATTATACAATCTCATCTGTTGGTGAAAGGCACGGACCAATTCTTCATGGTTATATAATTTGTATCTTTCTTTGTTATATTGCTTTATTAGAAAAACACCAGTATCTGTCGTCACTTTCCATTTTAAATTTAACCAGCCCCGCTTGATCGGATGGGTCTCTACTACATGAAATCCAAATTGTCGGTGACAGGTTTTTAGCAGATCATGTAACATTACCTGTTCTGAACATAAATTCTCCATTATTGACTCCTTTAGATTGCAAGTTTTATGTACAATATTTCGACAAGATATTCTGAATTCCTTTTTTATTTCTCAGCAGAGTTAATACGAACTCACTATTAGGGCGTAACGCATGGAAACCACCCTGTTTTTTAGAGTGGCTTCCTTTCAGACGCATATTAAGCAAGCGTTTAATGAGCATTATTCATAAGACTGATGTGTGGTTTCTTGGCAGATTTATTGTTAAATTTACCTTGTTTCATTAATTCAATGATTTTCTTAGCTTCCCGATCAGACTGATTGTATCCTGGGCGAGGTTTTCGCCCGGTTTCTCTTATCGACTTGCTCCGTTTCTTAATTTTCTCTTTCTAAAATACAAATACAATGCAAAAATGCCTCCTATTAGCACTAGAGTCAAACCTAAGAATAGATAGTTATATAGATTCGTGGATGTGTTTGGAAGTTTATGATTCTCTTCATTTATTTTTCCATCATTGCTTGGTTTTGGTGTTCTATTATCAAAATCATCGCTAGAAACACCATTATCCCCTTGCGAACCATCATCATGATTATTGCCAGGATCTCCATTGTTTCCACGCGAACCATCATCATGGTCGTTGACAGGATCTCCATCATTTCCATGTGGACCATTATCATGATCTCTATCATTTCCATCTGAACCATTATGATGATCATCCCCAGGACCTTCCTCGTTCCCAGGCGTCTCATTTTCTCCAGACATTGCTTTACCGCTGATATTATTTCCATCCTTTGTAAGGGTATAGGAAATTTCCTCCCCACTCCAAAAATGGAAGGTTAACCTAATTTCTCCGTCATGGGACTCATTGAAAAATTCTTTTTTAATAATGATTTCACTCGTCTCATAATCAGGGGAGAAGGTATAGCCAAATTCTTTAAATGATGTCCAATCTTGGGGTCCTGCGATCGCGCCATCTGTATAAAATGCCTCCATTGTCGCTAATTTGTCTCCGTTAAAAGAAGTTGGGATGGAGAAATTATCGACTGTTCCTTCTGTATTTTCAAGAATAGGTGTATCAGATGTGATCACATGAAAAGCCCAGTCCGCCCCTTGATCAAACGTGGCTGTTAATACAGCATTTGTTCCTAAAGTTCCAGTTGCTGTAAGCTCTTTTAGCATGTCTGCTTTAAATGTTAACTCTTTACCATCCCACTCATAATCCTGGTCAGTCACTAATTCCTGACCATCGAGTTGAAGGGAAACGAACTGATTGCCATTTAAATCAAGGCTTAGCTTTTGATCTTTTATTTCTTCACCTTTCTTTACGTAAATTAAATCAGAATCAGCTGTTGCAGAACGGGTTTTCCAACTTGTCTTTATTAAATGGTAAAGCTCTGGATCCGACCATTCGAATGATGTCCGGCTAAAATGCTGCCCATTATCCCAAAGCATATGGGTCAGTCCTTTTTCCTGTGCGCAGTGGAGCATAAATTCAAAAAATTTAAGTTTTTCCCCTTGTTCAATGGCCTGCATATCGGTATCAAAGCCAAGTAATCCATATTCCCCGATGATGACAGGGATCCCATTTGCTACAAAGGTGTCATGCACCCGATCGAAAGTAGATAGTATATCATTCTTTGTATCTTCTTCAAAATGGGTGTAACCGTCAATATTGACACTGAATGGCCAGAAACCGTAATAGTGAACAGTAGAAATAATATTAGGATCATTTAATTCAACGATTGTTTCATATAGAGCAGCTAATATCTCTGGTTCTGAGTCAGTAAATAACGTTGGTAGTACAAGTGGACGGACGTCATTCTTTCCACCTGAATCTCTCACTATTTGATGAAAAGATGTATTTAATTCTTTTAAATACTTGAATTGCTCCTGTTCGGAGCCATTAAACTGGGGTTCATTAATGCTTTCAAACATGAGCTTAGATGAATAATTTTTAAAATGATCTGCAAGTTGTTCCCAAGTAGCTTCATACCTCGCAAGGGTTTCGTCATGGTTATTTTGCATCCCCTCACTTAACCAAATCCAAGAGTCATGGTGGATATTGATCATTACATACAAGTTTTCATTTAAAGACCATTGAACAACTTGGTCAAGTCTCTCTAAGAAATCAGCATCGATTATGTAATCTGGACCTTCTGCTTGTCGTTGATCAAAAGTAACGGGGATTCGAATACTCTTAAAGTCCTGAGCAGCGATTTGTTTAATAAATTCCTCCGTCACACGAGGGTTGCCCCAAGCGGTTTCATCTTTCCCTACCGCATCAAATGTATTCCCAAGATTCCATCCCGGCTGCATATCTTCTACATAGGATTGAATATCGTTATTGTTTGTCTCATTTTCCCCTGCTGCTAAACTATGAATCGGTGGGAATAAAGATAGAACTAGAATGGCAGCAAATAATAATCTTGCAAAAAGATGGAATGAGCTATTTCGACTATATTGCTTCATTTAAAACCCTCCAATTGAATATCTTTCCATTAAAAATAGGCTACATGCGGTCATCTAGAGAAAGTAAGTCCTGAATTATCTGCATTCATCTCCCTTTTTTATAAAATAAACGTTTTTTGCAAACGCTTCCCTAAAAACCATACCATAACAATAATGAATTACATACGGTTATAAGTAGAGGGAATTTCACGTGAAAACTAGAGGAGAATATGTCCAAAAAAAATAATTTTTTAGACAGCGACCGCCATAGAAAGCTATTCTATCAATTGGTTGTGATCAGGGGCAACTGCTGATCGTAAGCAATGTTTTCATTAAAATGAAAAAAGAATTATAATAAAAGCGAAGGCAATAGTATCTGTCTTTTGTCTTAGGGGATGACCAACGGCCATTCATTTTGTTTGTGATTGGGCATCCAACGAAATAAATTTATTTTGGGGTAGAGAGTATTGGAAAAGCAAAATAGTCGTTATCGCTGGATCGTGTTTGCTACGGTATTATTTAGTTACTTCTTAATCGTGAGTCAACGGACAGCACCTGGGTTAATTACGGATCAATTGATGGCAGATTTTAAAGTGACGGCATCTGTCATTGGTTTGCTTACGAGTGTGCAATTTTTAGCCTATGCTGGACTGCAAGTTCCGATTGGGTTATTGTCAGATCGTTACGGTCCCAATCTTTTTTTAATTATAGGAGCTTTGCTGAATGGGGCGGGCACTCTTATTTATAGCTTAGCACCGAATGAATACATCTTACTGTTTGCGCGTTTATTGGTGGGGATTGGAGATGCAACGATCTGGGTTAATGTTGTGCTGATATTAAGTCAATGGTTTAAAGGAAAGGAATTTGTTAGCTTACTTGGTTTCGCCGGAGTGTCTGGAAGTTTAGGTTTTTTAATGGCGACTTTTCCTTTTTCAGCTTGGATTGATGTAGCTGGTTGGAGAGCGGCATTTTTCACAATCGGCATCCTTTTATGTTTGTGTGGATGTCTTCTGTATTATGTGCTTGTGAAAAAGCCTAATCAAATGTTTAAGCAGGATCGAAAAGATAGTACCCCCTCTGATCATAGTAAGGACGAGTCTATAAGCACCCTTTCCTTATTACGCCGTTTATTCACGGATCGTCAAGCTTGGGCCACCTTTTTATGTCACTTTGGATTAGTAGGTACCTATGTTGGATTTATTGGCTCTTGGGCGGTACCCTATGGGATTCATGTATATGACATGACACGTTCAGAAGCTAGCCAACTTATTATGGTTGGGCTTGTAGGGGCGATCATTGGTGCGCCCGTTTCTACTTGGCTTTCCAATCGTTTAGGTACGATCAAATTCCCTTATGTTGTCGTCCATTTCATTATATTTTTGAGCTGGGTCACAATGTTTTTATTTGGTGGAAAACCGCCATTTTATGTGTTGATCATTCTTTTCTTATTGATTGGGTATGGAAATGGAGCTAGTGCCTTAACCTTTGCCACCGTCCGCCAATCCTTTCCAATCAAAGTAGTTGGAGTTGTCTCAGGATTCGCGAACACAGGTGGCTTTTTAAGTGCGGTTTTGTTACCAAGCACTTTCGGGAAAATATTGGACCATTTTCAAGCTGCTCCTGGTAATCTAGGCTATCAGTATGGGTTTATTATTCCGGTGATCTTTTCACTACTCGGCTTAATTGGCGGGGTGCTTATACGTGAGCAGCAACAAGAAGATTCAGTGGTAATGAAGACAGAATGATCATCGTTCAGCTTCTTCTAATGGGTAGGAGAGGGACTAGCTAGTTCTACATTTGAGACGGATCGATGCGGCAGTGCCCTATTTTGGCTTTGAACGAGATTTCGGGGACAGCCACTCAACCGGCTGTGCCCCATTTTGACTTATAAAGTGGTCACAGCTAACCAATCGGCTGAACCCCTTTTCAACCTCAAACGCATTTCAAGCACAGTTAACTATCCGTTAGGCCATTTTTGGACCGTGAGTAAAGGATACATTTCAGATACCTGAACAGTTACCTCCAAAAATAAATCAAACCAGCGTCTCATAGTTTTCTATTAATATTTTCATATAGGGAAAGGTTGGTTATTTGCCAATCTTTCTTCAATCTCCATTAAAAATCGAATTTTTCACGATCACATATTCGACATCACGGATCGCTTCTAGTTTGTTTCCTCCTGCATAGGAAATAGCGGATTGGAGGTCTTGCTCCATTTCGGTTAAGGTATCTTGTAAGGCTCCTTTATGCTCTACATACATTTTTTTGCCTTCGACGTTTTTCTTTTCGCCTTTTTGAAATTCAGAAGCGGAACCGAAATATTCTTTATACAGTTTTCCATCTTGCATAATGGTTCTTCCAGGAGATTCATCATGTCCAGCAAAGAGGGAGCCCACCATAACCATCGTGGCACCAAAGCGAATCGATTTGGCGATGTCTCCATGCGTCCGAATTCCACCATCCGCAATAATGGGCTTACTTGCAGCTTCTGCACACTGTTTAATAGCCGCTAATTGCCAACCTGCCGTACCAAAGCCAGTCTTAACCTTCGTAATACATACCTTTCCCGGTCCAACCCCAACCTTCGTGGCGTCTGCACCTGCTTCTTCTAGTTCACGAACAGCCTCTGGTGTTGCGACATTTCCAGCAATCACAAAGCTCTGTGGCAAATGTTTCTTAATATGTTGGATCATCTCGATCACAGCATTCGAATGCCCATGAGCAATATCGATTGTAATGAATTCCGGGAAAAGCTTTTCCTCTGCTAATTGTTGAATGAATGGGTATTCTTCTTCTTTGACGCCCACACTGATAGATGCGATTAATCCTCGTTCATGCATTTCCTTAATAAAATCTATACGCTTTTCAGGATGAAAACGATGCATCACATAAAAGTAACCGTTTTCTGCTAAGTAATGGGAAATTTCTTCATCTATAATCGTCTGCATATTCGCAGGCACGACTGGTAATTTGAATGTATATTGTCCTAAGGTCACAGATGTATCACATTCAGACCGGCTTTGAACGATACATTTTCTCGGAATTAGTTGAATATCTTCATAGTCAAATATCGTTTCCATCAAACAAACACCCCTAAACACGAATGATTTATTTTAAGTATGTTGAAATGTTCGTACGTATATTAACTTACATCATTTTTGCGGGGATGTCAAAGTGTTTTGATTGATGAGCCGTAAAAATCTTGTATCATTATCAAGAATAGGACCAGAAATAAATAAAATCCTTGAAGAGGATGTTCAAAAAGTCCGGTAAAAATGACACTTCGAATTTCTTCGTTTGGCTTGCTTTTCCGCTGCTCAATTGCTCCATGTTCCTTGTTGAAAAATTCTTTTATTTCTTTGATCGATAAACCAATCTTTTTTGCCTGGACGAAAAGCTCCACCCATTCCGGATCCAACATTCAATCACAGTTTTTGTGTTCTTTCACCTGTAATAAAAATAAGGATCCCATCTGAATTTTGAGGTACCGCCGTGCTAATTCAAGTCCATTTTGATCTGGAAGATGAATATCTATTCTACTTAGGGGGCGTTTTTGAGAAAAATTGACCATCATTCTGACTTCTCAATCACAATGAAACAAGTACTATCAGGGCAACGAACTGGCTGCTCGTCCTCATCTGTTAATATAATCTTTTCTAATAAATGTTCTTCATATCCTTCCTGCAAATAATGCTCAAAGACGGTTATTATAGCCTTATCCCCCAATGATTGGTGGATACATTCTTTATATTCACTTGGGGTAAAATAACCAAATTGTTCCTGAACCTCATGAGGATACGCTTCTTCTCCCCATGTAAAAGTATACAGAAATTCCATACAATCATTTACTGGTAAGGAAACGGTTTGTTCATCTACCCACTTATAGTGGAGCGTTCGACCTTTGAAATCATGTACGTATCGTTTGAAAAATTCCACATCTGCCTTCTGTTTAAAATGGATACGGAGAATGGCTTCCTTTGGTTCCGTCATAATTCCATCGCGAATAATGATTCTCCCAGTGGGTCTCAAAGCTTGAAAAGCACTTTGTAGAGCTTGAATAATCACTTTTGGATTGAATTTTTCTCCTTCATAAGGAATATAGGAAAACATTTCATGAAGAATAGACGAAAAAATAATTGTATCTACTTTGTTTTTTCCAATGTATGGTTGCAAATCAAGGGCATCCCCGTGAATAATTTCCCAATTTCTCCTTTCGCGTTGTTTCTTCCTTTCCAATTCTGCAACAACATTTTCAGCAATATCGATGCCCATAATCTTGGCGTTTCGGTACCGTTCAGATAGTAAATCTAAAAGAAACCCTCCGCCAGGTCCGATATCAAGCATTGTGTCCCCAACCGCATAATCAACAATTTTTCTTTTAAAATCCTGGGAATGATTCATATCTGCCAGATAGGTTTGTTCATTTTGCAGACGATCATAAGCATCCTTGCGGAACCCAAAGAAGTCATAGAGCAAAATAATCGCCCGCTCATATAAAGGATGCTTTTCAGCTTCTTGGCAAAACTCTATGAGCTTTTCACCTGCTTTAGAGAAACGAAAGGAGACGCCAATAAGCTGTTGCGTGCGATCATATGAGCGCAGATCCAGGGAAACATGCTGATTTTCGGATACTTCATGCTGTAAAAGATCTTCCATGGATAATTCACTTAAATAGGCTTCAATAATCCGCTTTTTATAAAGGTTCACAGACTTTTTGCCTTTGTAATCATAATGAAGCTCCCGCATGAATGGTTCAAATGTAAGATGTGTGACCGTTAAGGAGGGAGAGGTGCGGATCAGTAAAAGGAAGATTTTTATGCATTCCTCCAAGGTAAAATCAGATAAAGCGGATTCCACATACCATAAATCAATTTTATGGAAAAAAAGGGAT
The DNA here is from genome assembly GCF_022867885.1 of Lederbergia sp. NSJ-179. Classification (GTDB taxonomy): domain Bacteria; phylum Bacillota; class Bacilli; order Bacillales; family Bacillaceae_C; genus Lederbergia. Next base: position 10,482 of record NZ_JALIFP010000043.1, read on the forward strand.
AAACACTCTTCTATTTCCTGATTGGAAAAGAGGTGCTGAATTTCTTGTTGAAAATTTTCACCCTGATGGATGGAACGATTACGCAGACGTTTTAACCGTTCTCTAAATGGGAGCTCATGTCCAACTTCCCCGTCCACTAACCAAAGAACGACCTGATGTACTTCTTCCCTTAGTTGGGCCCATAAAGTTGGAGAAACTGCTTCGATAATGCATTGATTTAAGGCCATTAATAAGGTTTTCATCGTTGGGGTGGCAATCGCATGTAAACGAATAAAGTGAGAAAGAGATTGCATTTGTTGAAAACGAACCTCCCCACGAATATATTGTCCAACTAAACCATGGGTTTGAATCAATCTATAGATCAATTCCTCTTCCAATAAATTTCTTTCCGGAAAAGGTTGTTTCTTTTGTTCAGCAGCATAAATTTGAGCGGAGGCGATATTATGGATGGCTAAAGGGTACCCCTTGTCCTTCCATTCTTTGCGGACTCGAACGGAACCGCATTTTGCCACTTCACACCATTTTAGGACCTCTTCAAGGATTTGCTTATGTTTAGAAGATAGGTCCAATCCATTCAATATTTGTAAAGTGCGTTCTGTATATTGCAAAACAGGATGATCGCCAATTTCCGCTAACGACTCTACCTGTTCTAAATTCACATTTTTCTGCTCAGTTTGATAAAGAAAGGCAAGCCAATTTTGACCGTGAAGAACACTCTCATCACCATATTTCAATTGTTGGATCGATTGCAATGATTTCAGCATAGAACCCGCATCCTTTCTTAAACAATATTTCATTTACTGTACCAAACTATAAGGTAATTGAAAAATAGGGAAGATGTCCTATATGATGAAATAAGTGGGGAAGGGGCGTATAATCAATAAAGATGGAGTTAAATCTGGCAGTGCTAAAGCGATTTGATAATAAGGGCTCTTTTATCATGAAGTTCTCCTTCTATTTTTACCAAAAAAAGTACATGGATAGAGGATTGACTTTTCAGGCATATGTAAACTATGCTAGAATATGTACGTGAAATAAATGTTAGATAATATTTATTATAAAGTATTAGCCGTATAAGAGGATGTTCAAAAAGTCCGGTAAAAATGACACTGCGAATTTCTTCGTTGGCTTGTTTCTTCGCTGCTCATGTATTTAAAAGCATACATTCCGCTGCTCGAAACTGCGCCGCCTTGAACTTCTTGGTCCTTTTTATCCTCCTTTTTGAACACGCACTATAAGGGCTTTTTTTATAGAAAAGAGGTAAAAGAGTATGTCCACAACTGATAAAGGAAGAATCATCGTTCAACAATTATTGGATCGCTTCGGAAATGATCCTGACATTGAGAAAAAAATGCGGCAATCTGAGAATTATATAGAAGCTGTTCGAGATTTAATTGAAATTTGTGGGGATGACCCGAACAGAGAGGGATTAGAGGAAACACCATACCGTGTATTAAAAGCCTTTCTTGAATATACAGAAGGATATCATGAAAATCCGAAACATCATTTGGAAAAGGTGTTTGACGTTCAACATGAAGGCTTAATTATGGTAAAGGATATTGAGTTTCATTCGATGTGCGAACATCATTTTGCTCCGTTTTTTGGAGTAGCGCATATTGCTTATATTCCTAGTGAAAAAATAACCGGATTATCAAAAATAGCTCGTATGGTGGACGGATATGCCAAGCGTTTTCAAGTACAGGAAAGATTATCCAACCAAATTGTCGATGCAATGGATGAAGTGCTTCATCCTCAAGGTGTCATGGTTGTCATGGAAGCGAAGCATATGTGTATGTGTGGAAGAGGCGTTAAAAAGGGAGATGCGATGACTATGACCACCGCAACAAGAGGGGTTTTTGCGAAGAATCCGGATAAGCGCATGGAATTCTTATCACTGCTTGGTAAATAGCAACCATATAGATTCGGTAAAAATTAATGGGGTTGGGGTGAATTCATTGAGACATGCCGTCATAACAGCTGGTTCCAAGGGGATTGGCAGAAAAGTAACGGAGCGATTTCTTGATAGAGGCTGCTCCGTAACGGTGAATTACCGAAGTGATATTGCGAGGGTCGAACAATTACAGGAAGAGTGGAAGGCCTATGAAGATCGAGTTTTGTTTGTTCAGGGAGATATCACAAAAAAGAATGATATCGTCCGAATCGTAGAACAAACGATGAATCAGTTTGGCCGCATCGACTATCTCATTCACAATGCGGGCCCATATATATTCGAACGAAAAAAACTGGTCGATTATGAAGATCAGGAATGGTATGAAATGATTGAAGGAAACTTAAGTTCGGTCTTTCACTTTTCCAAACTCGTGATTCCGATCATGAGGGAACAAAGGTTTGGTAGAATGGTGATGTATGGCTTCCAGGATGCGGAACAAAGTCCTGGTTGGATTTATCGGTCCGCTTATAGTGCGGCAAAAGTAGGGCTTGTTTCCTTAACCAAGTCGATTGCACTTGAGGAAGCCGAGTATGGGATCACAGCCAATATGATTTGCCCTGGGGACATAACAGGGGATATGAAAGAATCCGATATCGAAAAGGCAAGACGGATAAAAGATCAGGACACACCAATCGGACGTTCAGGTACAGGGGAAGATATTGCGAGATTCATTGAATTTATTTGTGAGGAGGATTCCGATATGATCACAGGGAGTGTGTTATCTGCTACAGGCGCAGTTGAGGTGATTCATCGTCATCGAAATTAGGGGGTTCTGCTAACCGTTCCCACAAAGGGGGAACCTTCATGGAGCGGTCAAGATTAAAGGCTAATTGTGCCCGAAAAGGGAGGAACCCTCATAGAGTTTAACGATTAAGAGCTGATCGTACCCAAAAAACAGAGGAACCCTCATAGAACGGTAACGATTAAAGGTTAGTCGTGCCCGGAAAGGGAAGGAACCCACATGTAGCGGTACCGAGTAAGGGGCCATAAAACTCGAAATGGAGTCAAAATCCCTAGAACGGTCACATAGCGGCTTCCGTAAAGCCCGAAATCATGAGGAATTCCCCAAACCGGTCATAAATAGAGATCTTCAAGATGTCCGCAAGCAGAAAATAGACACAACGGCTAGAATGGAGCCGCTACCTGATATCGTTGCTCTCCGCAAAGAGTAGGCTAGTCTGGATAAACTGTCACAATCACTCCATCCATGTTGTTGCCTGAGAGGCTATACTTTTGGTGAATCGGAACCTGAATGGTGCTGTTTTCAGAAACAGGAAAATAGGAAATTTGATACTTTTTCCCCTTATATTGAACGGACAGATTTTTCTCCGATTTTAAGTAGTCTAGGTACTCTTCCATTACAAAGTTTTTCTCATACATAACGGCACTATGAGGCAATCCAACATAGCGAATATGCCAAGGTTCGTATTGAATTCCTGTTACTGCCGTTTTATCCTTAGGATAGCGCAAAATAAATCCGTATTTCCATGCATTTTTTTCTAACCACTTCCCTTCAGAGGCATTTTCCATTTTCCCTTGTGTGGATCCGACATCAAGCGCTAAGCCTAAATTATGCTCACTATAACCGGCAGGTAGGGCATAATCAGCCCCCATTTCTTTATATAGAGTCTCCTGTTCTTCGAAACCCCGGTAACCACTATTAATCATAAAATGTTGAACACCTTCTTTTTTAGCGGCATCCACCATTCTGGAAAACTTCCCCGTTACGGACTCTGACAATTGAATCGAATCATCCAGAAGGCCAAACCCCATCACTAAATGATTGTTTTTAGATAAATGGGCAATGTCGGAGTTTGTTTGTTCCTGATAGACGGGATACTCACTGTTTACTAACACCAAATTGCCTTGGTAGATTTGTTCATGTGGAATGTCCATTTCTTCAAACTGGTACCCGGTTTGAGGTAAGCTTTGGATATCTACTTTCTTTTGTATAAGAGGTAGGATCTTTGGAATTGCAAAACCTAACCCTATAACTAAACATAAAAAAATGCCCCATTTCTTCATCTTTCATTTCCTCCTAAATCATCCTTCTAATATAAGTATAGGAAAAAAAACTTAAATAAAGAGTGGGGTAAATCTTAAATTTTTCTTAATGTGCTTGTTGAGTGTCATTTTTTACTAGACTTTTTGAACACCCTCTTAAAAAGCTTAAGCGTGGCCATTGAGCCTTTCCTCCTGTGGCAGTCGCACCTCAAATTGTGTACGAATGACCGAGCTTTCCACAGTGATCGTGCCCCCATGTTGCTCAATAATATTTTTAGCGATGAACAAGCCAAGCCCAGTGCCCCCATCTTGGAAGGTACGGGCTTGATCACCACTATAAAACATCTCAAAGAGATGGGGTATTTCTTCAGGGGGAATCTGGTTTCCATAATTGATTACTTGTACCACAACATCCTCGGCATCCACAAAACCGTGAATATCAACATATTGGCCATCTGTTCCATAACGGATGGCATTGATCAATAAATTCTCAAATACACGAGCTAAAAGATCTCCGTCTCCGAGAATAGTCAAGGGGGATTTGAAGTTTACTCTGGCGATCAGATGATTTTTTTCAAAAAGAGGATATAATTCTTCCTTCAATTGACTAAGGAGCTCGTCTATATCCAATCTCGTCTTTTCAAGCGTAAGCCTTCCGTAATTCATTCTTGTGATTTCAAAAAGCTCATCAATCAGCTTTTCCAAACGTTGGGATTTGGTAAACGCAATCGTTGTATAATGTCTTACCTGAGCTTTCGTTAGATGCTCATCTTGAAGAATCAAATCTAAATAGCCTAACACCGATGTAAGGGGTGTGCGAAGATCATGGGCTAAATTAATCACTAATTGATCTTTACTACTTTCGGCAAAATCGCCTCGCTCCACAGCTTCCTGAAGTTTTGCACCAGCTTGATTAATATCCTCCGCAATCTCTTTAAACTCATCATTGGTTGAGATCACAACGTCACTAGTGAAATCTCCATTTGCTAATTTGTGAATGCCTTTCGAAATTTCCCTAAAGTAAGTAGAATAGGGCTTTGTCAGCAAAAAGAAAAACAAAATGGAGAGTGGGATAAAGATACATAAAAAAGCATTCACATCACCTATGGTGGAAACAACTTTTCGAAGTTGAGCCAAAGGATCACCGAACAAAACCATTGTATGATAATAAAATTGTAGTCCCTTATAAATGATATAGGTAATCAGACCTGATAGGAGCATACTTAAGCCAAATAATAGGAGCATTTTTGCACGAAAACTGCGGATCATTTTAGCCATTGAATGAATACCCAACTCCCCAAATCGTTTTGATAAAATGGTTTTTTCTTTTATCTTCTCCAAGTTTTTTTCGTAATGTACGAATATGCACCATTACCGTATTTCTGCTTTCATAATAAGTTTCACCCCATACCAGTTGGAAAATTTGTTCTGCGCTATAGACCTTCTTTGGATGACAGGCTAATAAATATAAGATATCAAATTCCTTTGGAGTGAGTTCAATATTTTCACCATAGAGCTTTACAGATCGTTGATCAGGGTCTATTTTTAACCCATTCGTTTCTATAAGGGAAATGTCATTTGCTTTTGGTTGGTTAAACTTCATATACCGTCGTAATTGGGCATTGACGCGAGCCACCAATTCCATGGGATTAAATGGCTTTGTTAAATAATCATCCGCCCCAATGACTAAACCTTGGATTTTATCAAAATCAGAAGATTTAGCACTTAAAAAAATAATCGGCATCTGATAGTCTGTACGGATTTGCAAGGCTGTTTCAAATCCGTCGAGCTTTGGCATCATAATATCTAAAATCACTAAATCGATTGATTGCGACTGAACGATTTGCAGGGCAGCTTGTCCATCGGCTGCTTTTTTGACTTGGTACCCTTCCTTTTCTAAATGGATCTCAATCAAATCGGCAATTTCCTGTTCATCATCTGCAATTAAAATGGAGGGTTTCATAATTATCCAACTCCTGTATTTTTACTTTCCCTTGCCATTCTCATGAAAATAACCTGAACTTTATTATAGTGTGTTTTTCATCATGGCTCAAATGTAGTTGAGGATTTTTCTCCTTTACGGGAATGGCTAAGAAAAAACACCTGACTTAGTAGTCAAGCGTGAATGGCAAAAATAAGAGAACTCGGATTGTAATCTACCAACGAATTATCATGAACAACCGAGGTGTGCATGCACCTCGGTTGTATCGAAACGATTATTTCTTCGTCTTCTTCTCTTTGGCATCTTTACTTTCTACACCTGTGTGGGAGACGGATGTAACGCCATACGTATATCTTTTATCAGGGTCAATATTTCGATCTGTAAAGCTTGCGGTTCCATTTTGATCATAAATGACTCCAACAATATTTTTGGGATTGCGATAATCTCCTGTTTTATTGCCTTCAAATCGATAGATGACATATTTCTTCGCATCTGTCCGTTTTTTATTATCGATTGTAATTGTAACAGTCTTTCCTTGCTTGTCCACTTCCACATTGCTCGGCTTTTTCGGTTGATGGGCTCCATTCCAAGGAGTTGCAGGTGTTAAGGCTTTGGTATTGTAAATCTCTTCATCGATTATAGCAGAATAGCCAAGGCGATTTTTTAAAATATCTCGTAAGGTAAAATGCATTTGCCCCTCTGTAATTCCGTTTGCGCGATTCTCTAAAATCTGTTCTGGAAGTTCGCGCGGGTTATCCCAAGCTGTATCAAAATTATTATTCACTTTATAATCAGCCATCCCGATATACAGATGAACAGGATGGACAAGGGCTTGTGTTTCCACCTGCCTGCTCCACCAATCTAATAGAACCGTATAGCTTGCGACAGTTAATGGCCGAGACCAATAGATTTGAGGAGTGATATAATCAATGGATCCTTTTTGAATCCATTGGCGTGAATCAGCGAATAGGCTATCATAATGGGCATTGCCATTGGTCGCGCTACCTGTCGGGTCATCGGTTTGATTCCGGTAAATCCCAGTTGGAGAGATACCGAACTGAACCCAAGGCTTAATGGCTTTAATATTTAGATTGATGTCCTCTACAAGCTGATTCACATTATGTCTACGCCAATCTCCAATATTGGCAAATTCGCTGCCATATTGCTTATACGTTTTTTGATCAGCAAAATCCGCCCCGGGGTAAAAATAATCATCCATATGCACGGCATCCACATCATAGTTTGTCACTAATTCTTTTACAGTTTCAACTAAATAGGCCTGCACGCCAGGAATTCCCGGATCTAAATAATATTGTTGCCCATGTTGCACAACCCAATCAGGCTGCTGGTTCGCAATATGATTGCTCGCTAAATCTTCCAGACCTTGGCTTGGCATAGTGACCCGATAAGGATTCATCCAGGCATGTAATTCCATTCCGTGCTGATGGGCTGTATCCAACATTATCTGCAAGGGATCATAGCCTGGATCTGTTCCTTGTTTTTGTCCTGTTATATAGTGAGACCACGGTGCCAGTTTAGAAGGGTACAAGGCATCTGAAGTTGGCTTCACTTGAAAAATAACTGTATTAAAGTTTTTCTTTTCTAGCATTTGGATCGTCGATTTTGCCCATGCCGTATATTTTGTTTTTGTCATTCCGGGCTTCATATCAATATTGGCAACAGTCGAAATCCAGGAGGCTCTCATCTCTTGCTTTGGTGCAGGTCCAGCAGATTTTACGGGGTGAATAGTGGGTAAGAATAACATGACTAAGGGAATTCCCATTAAAAAAACCCTCCAATATTTTTTCATCCTCATCCAGTCCTCTCTAGTATTATTTTTGCTTTAGGATGGAATTCTCTATATAGGGAATAACAATCCAATTAACCGGCATCGAACCAAAAGTCGATAGCTTGTCCCACTGACACTATCTATCCTATGAATCTTTTAGAGAGGTTAGTAGAAAAAAATGTATTTTTGAAAATAGCAAAAAGTGAAAACATTTGCATTCGTGATCTTGATAAATAGATAGGTAGGAATTAACAATATTCCGACATTCATTTTGGAGATTGATTATCAAGAGAGATATTTATATACTAGTAATCATGTGTTTTTGATTTTTAAATGAGGAAGATGGGTTTTTATGAAACGATTTATCGTATTAATTAGTCTTGTTATTGTGATGAGTGGTGGAGTTTACTTTTTCAAACAGGATGCTTTTGCAACAGAGAAAGTTTACACTTCACTTTCATTCATGGAAAGGGGCGGGCTGGAAAAGACGGTGCCTAAAGGAATCACTTTGCCAGAGTTAGGAATTCAAGCGAAGTCTGTCATTTTGCTTGATGCGGGTACCGGTCATGTTTTGTATGAGAAAAATAAGGAGCTTGCTTTACCGCCGGCAAGTATGTCGAAAATTATGACAGAGCTGCTTGTATTAGAGGCGATTGAAAACCAGGGAATAAGTTGGGATCAAGCTGTAACCCCAAGTAAGTACGTATTTACAATTGCTTCGATACCGGGATTGGCTTCGGTTTCTTTACAACAGGATCAAACGTATACAGTCCGCGAGTTGTTTGAAGCGATGGCCATTCATTCTGCTAATGATGCGGCGATTGCCCTAGCCGAAACCGTGGCAGGCAGTGAAAAGGAATTTGTTGAGCAGATGAACAATAGAGCAGAGCAACTCGGGTTGGACCAGACCCATTTTGTGAATAGTTCTGGTTTAAATAACCAAGATTTGGGGGCTTATTTTTCAACAGGTGGGCCGAATGATGCGAATCTTATGTCAGCCCAAGACTTAGCACGTCTCGCTCAACGTCTACTGATTAAATATCCGGAAATCCTCCAAATTTCTGCGGAGCCAACCCTTGTTTTTGGTTCACAAACGTATAAGAATACCAATCTGATGTTGCCCGGGATTGGGTCCAGTCTTGAGTCTTCTGGAGTGGACGGGCTGAAAACAGGCTTTACAGATGAAGCGGGCTATTGCTTTATTGGAACAGTGGAACGGGGAGATACTAGGCTTATTTCGGTTGTGATGGGAACAGATTCGATGATCGCTCGATTTACAGAAACGGAAAAACTTTATGATGCGGCATTTTCTTTGATAGATACGTGACAGGCCATTATTTTCGGTAACATCTTTTTGGTTACTGTTCGCACCCTAACAGAAAATAGGCAAGTCAAATAGCCCCCAGTATTCAGAACTATTTTTCTGAAATCGGGGGTTTTTCACGTTCACGACGAAAGATTTCTGCCACACCTTCATATAAATTTTTCTCTTGTGACTCTAGAGTTGCCATCACAGTCATCCCATCGCCAACATACCCTAGGCATTCAAAACTTCTAAATGAAATCACTTGCTTTTGTTTTCGCTTGAAATTTCTGGCTTTGCGCTCGCGCAAATTATTATCTGATGGTGCTCGGTGGTCATGTAGAAACAATAAACGTCTCCATTAAGAAATAAATTAAGATATTCATATATTGACTTGAAAGGAATGAAGTTAATCATCCAATAATCTAATATGGGAGCTATACCCATTAGCAGGTATAGTACACTACTATAGTGAGTAAGAATGTTTTTAACCATTAAAACTGAGTAGTCAGATTTTTCGGAACTAACATCACCAGTATTTTTGTATGTGTTAGCCGTTGCTGTTGTACTTGTATTTTTTGCCGCAAGTGAAAAATTTGTCTTCCCCATTAATTGATAAGCAATATCAAATGAATAGCTTTTTATGTATGCGCTTCAAATAGTAGGAAACACAAACAGTAATAACCCCAGACCTAAAACAACTTTACTAATTTTATTTTTCATTTTACCCCCCATAATTGCAAATTTTAGGCGCCTTATATTGTATATTACCTGAAAATAAAAATAAGGCAGTCTATTTTGACAAAAAATACACATTAATTTATATTAAACTTAAAAATGTAAGGAAGAGAAGCTATGACAATTATTTTAAAAGCGTTTGAAATAACGAAAAGTTATACTGGGAATCATATGGAAAATGTATTACAAAAAACTAACCTATCTTTTGAACAAGGAACAATAAATGTTATTAAAGGAAAGAGTGGATCGGGAAAGTCTACTTTTCTTGGTATTCTTGGTGGAATGGAAAATCCAAGTAAAGGAAAGGTTTATTATAAAAATGAATCTTTCTATGATTTACCTGATTCAGAGCAGGCAGTAATAAGAGGAGAAAAATTTGGTTTTGTTTTTCAGTCGTTTCAACTAATCCCTGAGTTGACTGTTAGAGAAAATATCGAACTTCCATTAAGGTTTATTCACAAGAAAAACTCAACTTCTGAAATAAGGATAGAAGAACTTGCGAATGAATTGGGTATAATTTCGCAACTAGATAAACGACCAAGCCTTTTATCAGGAGGCGAACAACAAAGAGTAGCTATTGCAAGAGCTTTGATTACTAATCCAGAAATTTTGTTTGCGGATGAGCCTACCGGCAACCTTGATGAAACTACTTCAAAAAGTATAGTCAATATACTAACAAAATTAAATAACGAAAAAAACTTAACATTAATTGTCGTGACACATGAGCAAACCCTTTTTAATGCCCCCCATCTCTTATATTCATTAGAAAATGGGTTGTTGGAGGTTTCTTATAATAATGTTTAATTTAGCTATCAAACTATTACTATCGCGAAAAAACTGGCTTATTTTGATGGTGTGTAGCTTAGCTATTATTATTTCGGCTCTAACCTCTATTTTTTCCTCATCTGAAATTATAAGGACTGGTTTATTGGAAAGAGCATATTCTCAATATGGACAACATAGTGGAATTCTAATTGGTTTGAATGAAACCAAAAATGAGCTAGAAGATAAAACAAAACAGGTAGGGGAATTTCAATTAGTTGATACGTATTCCTTTTTAGATAAAAAAGCAACAATTGGTTGGATGGATCAAGATGCGATTGATTTAAGTTATATAAATGTGTTGGAGGGTCACTTTCCCGAAAAAGTGAACGAAGTTGCAATAGAATCGGCATATCTAAATTATATTGATCCTGCATGGCAAATAGGGGAATCTAAAACACTTGTAGGTGAAAATCAACACTGGGAAGTAAAACTTGTCGGTATCCTTTCGAATTATTCTTCCAAATGGTCTGTACCTGATGAAGTAGAAAAAGGTGTGAGTGATTTCCCTAATATTTTTATCCATGAGAATAGCTATAAGAAAGAACCAAAAACTCATCATTTTCTTGTCTATTTAGGAGATGGGAAAAATACAACGGTTGGAAAGATGGAAAACCTTTTAAGTCAATATGGTAATAAAGGCTATATAAATGATCAATTGTTTTTTAAAGGTTTAAAAGATTATGCTTTAGTATTGTTTTTGTCTATTAGCTTTCAAGTTATTTTATTTTTGGTTGCTTTCTTTTATATACATGCAGCTTTTTCTTATTTTAATAAAGAACAGATGAAAAAGATAGCTATTTTAAGGGCCTTAGGCCTTAAATATGGAAAAATATATCTTTTATACTTTTGGCAATGCCTGGTAATATTTTTATCGAGTCTCGTTCTTGCTATTCCCTTACAAAGTTTCTTTCAATATCTCATGATTAAAATCAGCTTTAAAGAGGCTTTAGCAGTAAATACACAACTTCAAAATGTATATCTCATAATAATCAGCTGTCTAATTCTAATGTTTCTGTCAGTATTCTACATTTCATGTAGACCTGTTAGAAAAAACAGATTTCTTTCTGTTAAAACTTTAATGAACAATCTTCCTAAAACAAATTATTTAAATCCAATTGAAAGAAAACTAAGTAACTTTGTCTTAAAGCAATTAGCAAAACAATTATTTACATGGCCTAAGCAACTATTCTATATGGTGGCAATGATTTGTATTTCTATTTTAGTGCTCATATGCTCTATTATCACTCAAAAGGAAATAGAAGGTATCTGGAATCTCAGCTCGAGCTATTATTTAAGCGCTCAACAGGGATATGGATGGGAAACTATTGATCATATGCCTGTGTTATTAAATCAAGGATTAGCATTTTCTTCGGAAGATGTTGATGAATTAGAAAATCTTCCTAAAGTTAAGTATATCGAAAAGAAGCCTTTTATGGATAATGTTGTCCCTTTCATCCATTCGGAGCAGATAATACCATTGATTCACCCGTGGATACAAGAGGTTAAAGGAAGTGCTGTTAGCGATGATAAGCAGATGCTTACCAATATTACTTATCAAATAATTGATTCAAATGAATTTGACCAAATATATCCAAAAGGGAGTTATAAGGATTTCAAAGGAAAAATCTTATTATTCATTCCCAATGAAGATGAAACAATTACTTCTGGACAAAACAGTCTTATTGGAAGTAATTTTTATTTCAAGAAATGGATGAAAGAAGAGAATGTACTCAATAAGATGGAGGAAGAATTTGAAGTATATGATGTATTGACTAGACCACTAACTAAGCATGTACCTGGAATTGAGGATATACAATATGACGATTTAACTATCGTATTTGATAAAGAGACAATGCAAAAGTCAAATCTTTTTCCAGGGTATATTGAGTTAGAAATATTTTTAGAAGATAATTTAACAAACAACCAATATCAACTTATAGATGATAAAGTTAGTCAGTTAATTGCCACGATACCGGGAAGCTTATTCCAAAATATACCAAAGCTCATACAAGAAGATGGGCAATTAGCGCCACTTGTAGCCTATCTTGGTAAGTTCACTTTTATAATATCGTCACTTTTAACCATCTTAAGTCTGATTATGATCTTATTTAGCAAATACCAAATGCAAAAAAGAGAGTGGGGAATTTATCTATCATTAGGAATGACAAAAAAAGGAATCTTTTATTTTTTAGCAATGGAAATGTTGTGTTATTTATTTATCTCGACAACAATTAGTACAGTTATTTTTTTGATATATACTCGTGTTCTCGATATAGTTTATCCCATGCAATATTATTTGTGGTATTTCATTGCTATAGTATTTTTAATGTCGTTATTTTTGCTGGATGGAAGTTTCATAATATATAGGAAAATAACAAAAAACTCTATATTTTCAATGTTACGAGAGGTTGAATAAACTTTCCTTAAGGTTTCGGTATACCAATAATAAAGTAGGCGAAACATACACCTTGAATTTGATGCATAAACATGTTGTGAATTTCAAACTCCCTTTTTGCGATAATTTAGTAGGTTTGACAATCTTGCCCATAGCTATTACACTAGAGAAAGATCATTTAATACGAATTCCTCGCTAGGTGAGGCTCCTATGTGGAGATATGCTGCTGCCCAGAAATGTCGAAAGACTCCAATGGGTCAACAGAAACCATCGACTTAAGGTGGTTTTTAATGTAGCTGGATGAATGCATCCTATGCCCCATAGTGCTAAAGCTCTGCGAAGGAGGTTTATTCACTATAAAATAAACTCAGGCTACATTCGCCACCTCCCGTGGCAACGTCTGAGTAACCTGGATCGTACAGGCCAGATTGTTGAACATCCTTCTTTGTAGAGGGGTGTTTTTTATTTTTGCGAGGATTCTCCATCTAGGATGATTGAAGGAGGTGATGGGGATGGCTGAACCCCCTGGAGGTAGACTGTATAAACAAAATCAAATAGAGATCCCCTCATCTATGGGAGATCATCTTTAGAAGGAGGTCCTTAATATGAACCATGTCGTTTATGAGTATGAAACAACAGGAACATTAATGAAACAAGGATACATTGCTTTGCAAGAATCCTATACAGTGGAGCAAGCAATTTTTCATTTGCGTGAACAGGTACAAGGGAAAAAGAATATTCATTACGTCTATATAATTGATCAAGAGCAGCAATTAACAGGGGTTTTATCAATACGTGAATTATTAGCAGCCACCAATACAGATGTGATTGCGGATATTATGAAAAAGAATCTTGTTTATTTTCCGGCAAATTTAGACCAAGAAGAAGCAGCGAAAATTTTCCGAGATAAAGATCTTGTTTCGATTCCCGTCGTGAATAAATGGAAACAATTAATGGGGATTATTCATGTAGAAGATATTATTGATGTGATTCATCAGGAGGCAGATGAAGATATCGGAAAGCTAACCGCCTCTGGGAAGGAAATTGATTTTCATACAAACCCGCTTGTGGCAGCCGGCAGGAGGCTTCCATGGTTAATTTTGTTATTATTTATCGGGCTTATTTCCGGGGGAATTATTGAAAGTTTTGAAGAAACATTAGAAGCGGTTGTCGCTCTTGCTTTTTTCATGCCGATGATTGCCGGAATGACCGGAAATACAGGCACACAATCTCTTGCAGTCGTTGTTCGTGGGCTTGTATCAGAAGAACTTGATTTAAAAAAGGCCTCTAAACTTTTGTGGAGAGAGTTACTAGTAGGGGTGATTATTGGACTCACTTGTGCGATCATCATTGCAATTGTCGCCTATGTATGGAGAGGAAGTTTGATGCTTGGGTTTGTTGTCGGTGTCTCTCTCTTGGCCACGTTGATTATCGGAACCCTTGCTGGAACCATTATCCCGCTTATTTTATATAAGTGCAAAGCAGATCCTGCCGTCGCATCGGGACCGCTAATTACAACGATTAATGATATTTTATCTCTGCTTATATACTTTGGCATCGCGACCATGTTTATTTCTAAAATTGTGTAAAAGTTATTTTCTATTATTGTTGAATTGGCATATACTTTGTCTATGGAGATAGGTCTTATGTGCGGCAATTGGTCCTAGAAGATCAGCAATTGGGTACGGAAGTTCAGCAATTGGTCCGGAAAGTCCGGCAATCAGGTCAGGAAGCTTCAGCAATCTGCCCCTGAATTCCAACAATAAGGATTGAAGCCAAAGCCAAAACATTAATATAGTAGATACAGAATGAGGGCGCTTGCCCAAAAATAGGAGTTTTTAATTGTGAAGGAACAGAAGTATGATCAATTACTTGGGATTGAGACTACTGGTACACAGGAGTGGTCTCTCCATTTAGCACAAAATCACCCGTATGAAGCGACACCCTATCAGGCATTAGACGTACTTTTTCATGAATATGAATGGACGGATAAGGATCATTTCGTCGATTTTGGTTGTGGAAAAGGTCGCTTTTTATTTTATCTTCATCACCGCTCCGGACTATCGGGAACAGGCATCGAGGTCAATAAGAAGCGCTGCGAAGAGGCGGAGTCCAATCTACTGCGTTATCGCGAGAGGAACAGCGGCAAGCCGGATTCCATTCAGTTTAAATGTTGTCCAGCAGAAGCCTATGAAGTGGATTCACAGGATAACCGCTTTTATTTCTTCAATCCCTTTGCTGTTCCTATTTTTAAAAAGGTGGTTCGGCAGATCCTTGCTTCTGCGAAACAACATCCACGTTCTGTCGATCTTATCCTTTATTATCCATCCACAGATTATCTGCAATTTTTAGATATTCATACATCTTTCGAAATTTGGAAGGAAGTAAAAATACCAAGGTGGTATGAACGGAATAAGAACGAGCGGTTTGTGATTTATCAATTCCATCGATAGGAGAAAAAATAGGAATGAAATCCTCTTCATATATGGTAAAATGTGAATACCTGAACTAAGAGTTAGATGGTTTTGTGGATGATTTTCTATTTTTATCATTATTCTGTTTGCTTCAACATCCCTGTTGGTCTGAATCTATTTTACTAGTTGGGAGAGAGTATCATGAAGATTGTAAAATTAACATCTGAGTATTATGAGGAAGCAGCTACATTATCGATGTATGCCTTTCAATATGAGCTTTCAGCGGAAGAATTGGAAAAGCAGAAGAAAAGGATGGAGGAACAGCATATCCTTGGTATTTTCGATCAGGGGAAATTAGCATCAAAGCTAATTATTCTACCTTTTGAAGTGTACCAACAAGGGAAGCGCATCCCAATGGGAGGGATTGCCGGTGTTTCTTCCTATCCAGAATATCGGAGAAAAGGCCATATTAGAGGTTTGATGACAACCGCTTTAGAAGTGATGAAAGAAAAGGGACAGCTTTTGTCGTTTTTATCTCCCTTTTCGATTGATTTTTATCGTAGATTTGGATGGGAAATTTCTGCTGATACCCGCTATATGACGATAAAAAAGGTGGATCTATCGATTCCGGAAAGTAAGGGTAGAATGGTTCGTCTAACGAAAGGAGAATATCATTCAGATCTTAACGTGATACATGAGCAGTATGCCCAGAATTATTCAGGAATGCTTGTCCGTAAGCAGACTTGGTGGCTGGATCATTTGCAATCTCTTATTCCTGCCATCTATTATTCTCCTGAGGGTGAGCCTAAAGGCTATCTGCTTTATCATATAAAGGAAAATAAAATGAAGGTGGCCGAATTTATTGTGCTTACCCATGAAGCTAGAAAGGGCTTATGGGCTTTTATAGGTCAACATGATTCTATGGTAGAAGAGGTCGAAATGTCGACTTCACTTTCTGAACCATTGCCTTATATGTTGAAAAATCCACGTGTGAGAATGGAAGTGGCCCCTCACTTTATGGCGAGAATTGTCGATGTTGAAGGTTATTTACAACAATTTACTTGGTCATCAACCATACAGGAGCCAATCAAAATTCAAGTGGAAGATCCGATTGCCTCGTGGAATAATGGGATTTTTGAGCTTTCCCAATCAGGAGTTCAAAAGCTTGCAGAAGAGGACATGGTAGATCCAGATATTCAACTTACTGTGAATAGTTTAACGGCCCTCTTGCTTGGTTATAAAACGGTCAAGGAATTGGTAGAGATCGAGATGATCCAGGGGCGTCCAGAACAGATCACACAACTGCAGAGTGTTATTCCAGCGCAATCCACTTATTTTCCAGATTTCTTTTAACTTTATTCAGCAGAAGCTTAGGGGAGCTCGAACCCCACGCTGAAAACGCGACATCAATCGCTGACCAACAACGTGTTGGTCCAAATTGACACAGCATAGTCACATTCTGTAGAGCGGTTTCATGTTAATATATATAGTTAATAATGTTCAACCGGAAAAGTTGGAAGTAAAGGACGGAGAGTGTGATAGAGGTGGAATCAATATCGGTTGAAAAATTGGTTCGAACTTTTTCATTAGAGGTTTTAGCGGGTGCAAGCCAACTAAATAGAACCATCTCAAAATCAAAAACGCATTGTCCAGGATTGGAATTTATCGGATTTTTCGATTTTTTTCCAATGGAGCAAGTGCAAATATTAAGCGAAAAGGAAGTGACCTATCTGCATAGCTTAACCCTGGAAGAAAGAAAGCTGCGGATTGGTAATATTGTAAAATACCACCCACCCTGTTTTATCGTGACAGATCATTTAGAAGGGCTAAAATATTTAAAGCGTTATTGTGATCAAGAGGGAATCCCCTTATTGCGTACCCCCGAAAGCGCAATTGAATTTGTTGCGAAAATTGATAGCTTTTTAACAAAATCCCTTGCAGAAGAGATCGCGATTCATGGTGTTTGTCTGAATGTCTCAGGGATGGGGATATTATTACGTGGGAAATCAGGAGTAGGTAAAAGCGAGACCGCCCATACTTTAATTGGCCGCGGGCATCGCTTAATTGCGGATGATATTGTGGTCTTGAAAAAGTTAAGCCCACAGACCGTGCTAGGTACACATAATGAGACAAATCGAGAATTTTTGGCTTTACGCAGTATTGGTTTATTAAATGTCGTTCGCTTATATGGGAGAAGGGCTTTTCAGGAGGAAACAAAAATTTCTCTGGATATTGAATTAACGAAATGGAAAGACAATGCTTTAAACAATGAATTAGAGATGGATCCTAAGTATAAGGAGTATATGGGTGTTCGGATTCCGCATGTGGAAATCCAACTTCAACCTGGTCGCGATGTAGCGGGTCTCATTGAAGCTGCAGCCAATAACTGGTATTTAATGCAACAAGGGTACAGCGCAGCAGAAGAATTTATCCAAAGAATCGAACATTAAAAGCAGGACTCAGGAAAATAGATCGTATCCATGTCGGGCTTCCTTTGTGAAAAGGAAGCCCTTCTCTTTTCTCATTTCTGTCAATTGGCGGAGATGTGAAAAGTAGGGATGTTATTTGTCCCTGCCTTTTATCATTCCTGATTTTGTTGTTCGTTCTGTTTCATTGTTTCATCAAGACCACTGAGTTCTTCTGAAGCCTCTGTCTGATATTGAGCATTTCTTGGTGTTGGGCTCGGGTTTGCTTTCGTTTCCTCCAACACTTCATTAGCCATATATTTATGGAAGAAATATTCTACAATTGTTATGCCGACCGCAGCAATTAAAGACATGGTGAATACCCTTCCTATAGTCAAGGCGTCACTCATCATCCAGATAACAATTAAGGATAGACCGAAATCAGCGGCAGTCGCGACACTGTTATTGGTTCTTGGCAAAATAAGTAAGTCTCCGATTAGATAGGAAATTACTCCTAACGTTACGGTAATAAGGAGTACATTGCCGAATGCCATTCCATACATTAATCCCAAAACTACATACAAAAGGGCTAGGCTTGCAATAAATTTAATGGCAATAGCCTTTAAATGGTCCATAATTTTATCAACTCCTTTAACTTTATCTTTGCTTATATCCCTATTTTCTATTCATCATGTAAAAGATTGACAAAATCAATGGAAAACTTTGTAGAGCGTGTTCAAAATCAGTTTTATGTAAAAACTATAGTGATATCCATGTTTTAAAAAAACACGAATGATTTTGTGGTTAGGAACTTGTTTATTCGTATTTATGGTGTATAATAAAAAAGTCTTTTAAGGAGGTAATATTCGTGTTTAACACCCAATATGAAGAAATTAAACGTATAGCAGAGCATATATTTCAAAATCCAGAATTGGGCTATAAAGAGTTTAAAACAAAGGAGACCATTGTAAATTTTTTAAAAAAAGTGAATCCAGACATCGTCTTGGAAGAATTTAGTACAACCGGTTTTCGGACAAGTTTAGGGGAAGTGAAGGACTTAAAAGTTGCCTTTATTGCAGAATTAGATGCTGTCTATGCTCCGACACATCGAAATGCGGATCCTGAAACCGGAGCGGCCCACAATTGTGGTCATTATACCCAAATGGCGATTGCCTTGGCGCTCTATAAATATTTATTCCAATCGAAAGTATATGAGACATTTGATTATCAACTCGTTTTTGTATTTGTACCAGCCGAGGAATATTTAGATCTGGCCTATCGGAACAAGCTATTACAAAAAGGGACGATCTCCTATTATGGTGGGAAGCCAGAAGCAATGCGACTGGGTGTTTTTGATGATATTGATTGTGCCATTTGCGTCCACGCAATTGGCGGAGAATTTGAAAAAAGAACCATTGACATTAACACCGCTTTAGCCGGATTTCTCTATAAATATTATGAATTTAAAGGCAAAGCTACTCATGCTGGTTTTGATCCATTTTCATCAAAAAATGCTTATAGCATGTCCACGCTTTTTAATGTAGCGGTCGGTTTAGCCAGGCAACAAATGAAAGAGAGTGAAATGGTTCGAATAAATCCAATTGTGATGGAATCCGATATGTCGACGAATGTGATCCCCAATCGGATTGTTGTTGGCACCGATTTACGGGCTCAATCCGTTGAATATATCAAAGAAGCTGCCGCAAAAATGGATGATGCCGCAAGAGGAAGTGCAATGGCCCTTCAAGGAGAAGTGGATATTCAGACGCAAATGGGTTATTTGCCGTTCAAACAGCATCGTTATCTCTCCGAGTTTGTAAGGGAAACGTTTGAAAATAATGAGAAGATTGATGTTCTTCTAGATGATAATGCGATCAGTGCAGGTGGGGATATTGGTGATTTATCTTTTATGATTCCTTGTATTCAAATCGGCCATAGCGGTTTTACGGGGACGATTCATGGGGATGATTTTATCGATATCGATCAGGAGTTTTTATTTGAAATCTTTCCTGAGTTTTTATCACAAGTTTTAGTGAATATGAGTGGAAAGATCGATAAAAGTAAGTTATATAAACGCACATTTTCAGAGTATGAAGCATTACTTAACACCATTGTAGACTAACAAGGGAGTGGCATCATGAAGCGAAATTTTCTCTTTTTACTGATCTTTGTTTTACTTGTAATTGCGATTGCGGAATGGATTGGTTTTCAATCCATTCCTATTGGGAAATTTAATATTGGCTTATTGCCACTTGTATTTGCGATCATTATCACGATGATTTTGGGTATTCAATTTTTCAGAAAAGGCATTATAAAGAAAATATATAGGAAAGAAAATGTGAATTTTGCGAGTAAGTATTTGATTTTTATTATGTTGCCTTTAATGGCAAGATATGGGGCAGATGTTGCACCGAAATTAAAAGAAATCTTGAGTATCGGCTGGGTCTTCCTCATTCAAGAAATCGGGAATCTTGGTACGGTTGTTCTTGGTCTTCCGATTGCGCTTTTGATTGGGTTAAGACGAGAGGCAATTGGGGCCACACTGGGAATTGGACGAGAAGGGGAACTTGCTTACATTTCCGAAAAATACACGTTAGAATCCCCAGAAGGAAGAGGCGTTCTTTCCCTTTATATCATTGGGACTTTATTCGGGGCGATTTTCTTCAGTGTTTTTGCTCCTGTTTTATTGGATATGGGCTTCCGTGTTGAAGCGCTCGCTATGGCGTCCGGAGTCGGTTCAGGAAGCATGATGACGGCCGCTTCCTCTTCATTAGTGGCTCGGGTACCGGAGCTGGGGGATACAATACGTGCTTACGCTTCCGCCAGCCAATTGTTAACAAGTTTCTTAGGCACTTTCACAATGGTTTTCCTGGCAGCACCATTGCAAAAGTTTATGTATAAAGTCTTCATAAGAGGTGACAAATGATGGGGAAGTTATCGAATAAGTATGTTAAATATAGTCTTGTCCTGCTTATGAGTGTAGCTTTAATTCTTTTTGCACAAGAAATAAAGCTATTAAAAAATCCTGAATCCACTCCGATTTCCTTTATGACGATTGCAGGTCTCATTGTACTCTGGGCTTTTTCGATGATTGGAATTCTGATTTCAGCCCTTATGCAAAAAGTACCGGTGAAAGTAATCCGTGATTTTCCGATATTAGGATGGGTTTCGATTGTCTCCCTTGTTCTTTGCATGGTTTCTGATTTCTTCGTAGAGGCTATCGCAGCTGTCGATTTCCTCTCCATTACAACGCCGATTCTAACCTTTGCAGGAATTTCCGTTGCTGATCGCCTTGTGGATCTCCGAAAAACGTCTTGGAAGGTCGCGATTGTCGCTGTCTTTGTTTTTACAGGGACATATGTTGGCAGTGCTCTGCTTGCTCAATTTGGTTTACATGTATCGGGAAATTAAAGCTGTGGAAATGGCTAACGGCTCTGAAAAGAGAAATTTAAAATAAGGTTATAAATCAATGAATTTAATTTTATCAAATGGAATTCTTGAAGATGGGAGTCTATAAAAAAATGACTTCCATCTTTTCGTTTTTATATTGGTTACAGATGCTTCGATCGCACCGCTTTTATTGGGCTGGGGCGACAGATCTGCGGATTGGGGTCGGCTTTGGAGCTGTCTATCATTCAGAAGATAAAGTGGAATTATCGGCGCGTGAAGCTTATATTAGTAAGGCTCTATACATTCCAGAGGACAGAAGGATTGTATCGAGCTTAGGAATGGGGTACCCGGAAGGAGAGCAAAAAGAGAAAAAGATGTTGAAGGAGAAGAAACCGCCTTCTTTGATAAGTTTAGAAATATCCCAGAATCGCAAGTGTTATGAATAAAAGTAATGAGAGATTGTCGAAAGATAACAGTTTATCATCTTTGTATTTGAGAGTATACACATTAAGAAAGATGTAAATTTTGTGTTCAGAACAAACTAAAAAAAGAAATACAATAATTATATTATTTTCGAAGGAATTTTTAATAAGATATAGAATACAGTATAAAAGGGGCAAAGTTAATATTAAAATGGAGCGTAGATAATATGAAAGGTAAGAATAGAAATATTTTAGTAGGTGTGATCTCGACAATAATTGTTGTTTTTCTAGTATTTATTGTTATTGGAATATTGACATTCGTTAGGAATTAAAATATTAAAAAGTATAAGAATCTATTGAAATTTTGGAATAAATGGTGGGAGATATTATTAATATTAACTGGACAGTCAAAAGTTCTTGTCGAAAAATTGTTGAATTTTTAAATGGAAAAATAACCCAATCATGCAATCTTATGATATCCTAATGGTTCGCACACCAGAAAGGAGATCAGATCGCAG
>NZ_JALIFP010000044.1 GCF_022867885.1 Lederbergia sp. NSJ-179
TAGATCAGGGAATGTGTACAAACTTTATTAATCAATCTTGCAGTCCCATTGGAAAATTGATAGATTTCATCAATAGCCGCCTCCGTAAAAATGTCTCTTTGCGCTCCGGCACTCATCAAATGTTGCTTTACATATTCACCTACTTGAGATCGGTCGTAATGGGGTAATTTACATTGCAAGTCAATTCTTTGACGGATTGCGGCAAATGACTGAAGTCGAAGTCGATCCCAAAGCTCACTTTGTCCTACCAGAACTAGCGCCATTGGACCTTCGGCGTCCATTTTGAAGTTCAGCTTATCCGTAATTTCGGATAAGCTGAATTTCCAAATGGATTCATCCAATCCATTTATCCTTATCCTAGCTGGCTTGCCACATTTAAAAACACGCTTGAATCTGAATCACCATCGTCCGTTGGCACAGCGAATTATTATGTGTTATCAGAATTATTATGTGTTATCAATTACAACCACTAAGCAAGGAGGATGTTTCTGCTTATATAGACCATCATATGAAACGAGCTGGCGCCAAGATGCCCATTTTTACTGAGGCCGCCCTGGAGGCGATCACTTTACGTTCACAAGGATGGCCACGTGCCATCAACAGATTAGCCACGAATGGCCTTTTATATGGTGCCCAATTAAGGAAAGAACAAATCGATGGGGAAATCGTCCGTATGTCCGCCGAGGAGAGTGGTTTATAATGCGGCGTGGGATCATGTTTTTTGATGTAGATGAACAGAATTGGAAAATATGGATTGGACAACAAGAATATGAAACATTTACAGGAATGAACTTCGAAATACGCATTCAACATCGTTATTTTGAAGCGTGTTTTGAAGAGGATTATCAGGATTGTATTGTGACACTTGAGGATGATGTCACTTTCACATTGCGATTGGTCGAAGTTTATAAAGTGCGAATTTTAGCCGAAGAATTGATGCCGGCATTGGATCTCCCTTTTTAAGGGGGATCCTTTTGTATGAATATGGAATTATGGCTGGAATAGTATGCCTAATAATTTTCAAATATGAGCTAAAGGAATCAAAATAGCACATTATCCCAGATATCCATCCGAATTAATTTGAAATTGGATGTCTGGGATAATGTGCTGGTTTACAATAGTGCTTAGGGAATACCAGGCAAGAATTATGGGGAATCGGAAAATAAACAACGCAGCATTACTTTACTTCTTGATTAGAGTAATGCTGTTTTTGTGTTCAGTCCTCAACTTTTACACGTTTGATAAAGAATGCTAAAACTAATCCAATAATCGACACCACCATTGCAAAAATAAAAGCATTTTGTACTCCTGATGTGAGAGAAACCACTATATTTTCAGGTTTTGTCGGGTCGGTGATGCCAGATAAATAATTTTGTTGTCCCATTGTCATCATTGTTGCAGCTGTAGCCGTTCCAATGGCACCTGCCACTTGCTACATTGTATTTATTATCGCAGAACCATGAGGATATAGCTCTGTATCCAATTGATTTAATCCATTAGTTTGCACTGGCATCATAACCATTGAGGTTCCAAGCATCAAACACATATACAGTGTGATTATTACTTTAACAGATGTGCTCGATTCAACATTGGAGAAAATCCAAAGTACAACAAAGGCTATGAAAAAACCAGAAATCACTAACCATCTTGGACCAAATCGATCAAATAAACGACCAGTGATAGGTGACATAATCCCATTCAAGATTCCACCAGGAAGTAAAATTAGCCCTGCCACCAAAGCGGTGTAGCCCATACCGTCTTGAAGATAAATAGGTAGAAGAAGATTAGCTGTTAAAATAATAATCATATTAACTACCACAGTCAGAGTACCTAATGCAAACATCGGCTGTTTGAAAGCCTTCAAATTGACAATAGGAGATTTAATAGAGAACTGTCTAATAGAGAATAGTAATAGTGATAAAATACCAATGATTATAGTCACTATGGAAATTGATGTACCTTCTGTTTGCCCTACACCACTAAAACCATATACTATTCCCCCAAACCCAACTGTTGATAGAAGTATTGACAATAAATCGATTTTTGGCTTGGTTATTGTAGAAACATTTTGCATATAAAACACACTACACAACAGGGCAATTACATAGAAGGGAATTGCTAACCAAAATAACCAATGATAACTTAGGGTTTCAATCACCAACCCAGAAATTGTAGGACCAAGTGCAAGGGATGTCATCATTACCAATCCTATTAACCCCATAGCCGTCCCCCTCTTTTTGGGAGGAATCATTACTAAAACAACATTATACATTAATGGAAGGAGTACTCCTGTACCAATAGCTTGAAGCATTCTCCCTATTAATAACAAACTAAAACTTGGAGCAATTGCGGCACTTATTGAACCTAAAATAGAAAATACTACTGAAGTTATAAATAACTTTCTTGTTGAAAACCATTGGATTAGAAGTGCCGAAATAGGTACTAAAACGCCAATGGTTAAAAGATAGCCCGTTGTTAACCACTGAACGGTAGATGCATTTATCTGAAACACCTGCATTAAATCACTGAAAGCCATATTTAAAGCTGTTTCGAAAAATAAACCTATAAATCCTGCCAGCAATAAAGATATCATAATAGGAATTACACTAAATTGCCTGTCATTTCTTTGTACTTCCATATAACCCCACCCTATAAAGAATAAAAATAATCATATTTATACATTTCTTACTTGATTTTCAAAGTATTCATTTTGCAAAATCCCCATATGAATGATGTCATGCCATTCACCATTTCTAAATAGACTTTGTCTACTTTTTCCTTCTTGTTGAAAACCAATTTTAGTATACAAATGAATAGCTCTATCATTAAATGAAAATACTTTAAGGGAAATTCGGTGGAGATTCATTTCGTAAAAAGCGTAATCCAGCAGTAATTTCAAGCCTTCTAAACCATAGCCTTTTCCCCAATATTCCTTTTCTCCTATGTCAATAATACATTCAGTATTTCTATTTTTATAATCAATGTTGATTAATGATACAATGCCAATTGGTATTTCATTTCCTTTTTCAACCATAATATAGCATTTGGCTGAATGAGATCCCAAAATAACATGATCTACAAATTCTTTAGTTGCTTCCATTGGATAAACATCTAAAGATGAGTTGGTGGAATGCATAACTTCCATATCGTTTCTCCACTTGTGATAAAGTTCTGTATCTTCCTTTGTCATCTTTCTTAATCTCACTCTTGATGATTCAAACAACATAGTGATCACTCCTTATAGTGCAGATTTTGGATTAATTAATTTTTCTAAAGAAAAAAGTAAGACGGATAATTGATCCTTTACTTTTGTTTGTTCATGTCCCAATTGAAATGTGTCCAACATTAAACCGTTTATAAATGATAGGAGATACCGTGCTATAGAACGAGTAGATTGTTGAGGTCTAAATTCTCCTTTAAGCATACCTTTATTCAATACTTCTTCTATAGCTTCAGTAGTTCGCTTGTAGCGTTCAGAAATGTAAGGGAAATTATCTTTATTATTTGCGTAATTAGATGATAAAAAGAATTCTGCCTTTGCATAGAGCAGTGTTTGCTCAATTGCCTCAATATAAAATTGCTGTTCTTCAACCCATTTTTTTAATTGTGGCCATATTGGACCTTCATCAGATGACACAAAATATTGAATGTCTTTTTGGTCATCATATTTTAAGACTTCGATAAAAACGTGATCAATATTATCGAAATAACTATAGAATGCACCTCTGGATATTCCAGCCTTGTCCATAATATCTTGCATAGATGTGCGAACAAATCCTTTCTCGATAAACACCTTCTTGGCTGCTTCTATCAATTCTCTTTTTCTCTCTTTTTTATATTCTTCGCTAACTTTTGGTGCCATAAAGCCGCCTCCATAATGATTGACAAAGGGTATACAATAAACTATACACTTATGTCGTTTTATATTTTGGATTATACCGACACCAGTGTATAGTTTCAACCCTTTATATTAATATTTTTGTTTTTTAGTTATGTAAATTATCTTGTAAATATGGGACGATCAGTCATAAAAAATCCACATTCTAATGAGAATGAATGTGGTTAACTTAGCAATTCATTAGGGTAATAATTTCACCAGAAAACCCCGCTAATAATTTCTACTCCCAAAATTATTATGTTTCAGTAAATATATTTTCCTACACGATAATCCGAAATAGTGCTTTATGATCATTAATTAAATAAAAATGAGTTTCCACACTAAAATCCGATTACCCGAATAATTTACACACTTTAGTTGGTAAGCCCAAAAAATATACTTTACAGGTTTTCTATCTCCATATTTTATGGTCAATCATTTATGGTCGGTCATACCAACTATTTTTTGGTTCATGTGATTAAACACTATTAGTTCCTTTTATCAATCTTTTTCTTCAAAAAAAGACCACGATTTCCGTCTGTTCCCTGGAAGAAAAACCCCCGGAATGATGGCACACGCGGTAAATCCGATTGTCCACCAGAAAGTATAATTGAACGCATTGGCCCGTGATGCGACATCGAGCATCGGTCCATGAATCAATTGACTCTGTAAGTTGGCGGCAAGCACTGCAGTTCCAAATGCTCCACCTACTTGTTGAGCAATCCGCGTGATACTGATGCCATGAGAAACCTGTTCTTCCGGCATACCTTTATAAGTGGCATCTACAACAGGGATAAGCACTGCTCCAAATTCTACTCCCAACCTATGGCTCGCATGAGAAAATAGACGTTTAAATCTGTTTCTTTCCATCAGGTGGATTCGGGACACCAGTACCTGATTTTTCAATTGAAGTTGATGATCTTGAAAACGCACTAGCTCGCATAAAAGAAACAGGATTTCCAATTGATTATGGACCAGCTGAGGAACCATAGGGTGTTCGGCGATTATGTAAGGGATTCAATCGGAAAGCACGTCAATATTCTTATCCATTTGTAAATTAATGAAGGGCAATTTGAAATCTTCTAATTCCTAAGTATAGATAGCCAATTATTTTGAAAGTGAATGGTAATTTTTTATTGACTAAACGTTCATTCAAAGATAAAATGTTGATAAACTTGAATTTTATGGGGATCTTAATGGATTTGTACTATGAGATTAATGGTACTGGACATCCAGTTGTTATGATCCATGGCGGAGGTACTGATTTGCGGGAATGGAATTACTTGGCACCTCTACTGGCTAAGCATTATCAAGTAATTTCTGTTGATGGTCGAGGTGTTGGTCAATCACCAACTCCGAAAGACCAAGTTAACTATGTGGAAGATATGCGGTTTTTTATAGATGAGCTTGAGCTTGATAAGCCAACCATCATCGGTCATTCCATTGGTGGGCAAATTGCAACTGAATTCGCTTTAACTTATCCGGAAAAAGTCACAAACCTTGTTTTAATTGCTCCTGCTTTATCAGGATTTCAAGGTTACACAGAATATGAGCAAATAATGCAAGAGGTGATGGGGGCTGCCCCGGATGTGGAGTAGATTTGATGCTGCATTCTCCAATGTATCAAGTCGTTATCCATAGTCCGCAAAGAAATCTGGCCACGCAAATGCTTCAAGATCAGTTTCAACGAGTGTTGGGTGGACCTGCTTTTGAAATGATATGGCCCAATCCTCCTGCCATCGACCGATTAGAAGAGTTGACTGCCAAAACATTATTTATTATTGGCGAAAAGGATTTACCTGAAAATTTTCTTGCTCTTGAACACTTTTGAAAAATTCCAAATATCAATTTTATTGAAATACCAAATGCTGATCATATCTTGACCCTGACACATTCTGAAGCGTTAAATCAGGCAATCACTGCTTTTATGGAGGAATGAAGTTAAAATGCCACGTACACCAGAAGAGAATAATCGTATTCGCCAAGCATCCAAAGAAAAAATTAGAGCTGCGGCTATGGAGTTATTTATGAAGCAGGGATATTACGCTACTTCTATAAGCGATATAGCTAAACAAGGGGGGATTTCGAAAGGTTTGCTCTATAACTATTACAAAGGAAAAGAAGAGCTGCTTGCTGAAATGGTAGAGACAAGAATCAGAGAAGTGGTTGAAGTCATGGAAGAAGCAACCACTTTAGAGACTGCTAGTGAACAGCTTGAATATATAGTCAATGGCGCCATTGATAACATTTATCAAAATCCGGAAGTTCATCGGTTCTATCTTCATTTGCAAACTCAGCCAGAAGCTGATGAAGAGTTGATAAAATACAGTTATCTCATTATTGAAGAAAATGCCAGGCAATTTGAGTTTCAATGTGAAATATTTGAAAGAATGGGAATAAATGAGCCGAGGAAACGGTCGCTATATTTTTCGTCCGTGCTTCAAGGCAGCATGCTGATGATATCTACCTATCCGCAGAAGTTTCCCATTGAAGAGATAAAAGCACAAATTATTCATGAATTTTGCAGATCATCTAATGTATAAAATAGATAAGGAACCTTAACAGTTCGATTAATGGTCCAATTGATGTTCCTGAGTCAAATGAAATGTGTACACACCATTTCGGTGAATGTCAGTCTGTTTCAATGTGAAAACTGTGGAGGAGAAATGAATCCAACGTACTATAAAGGAATTCATCGGCAGGAGACTTTCAGATGTAAATGGAGGAACAATCATGATAAAAGTCAATAAGGTTCATTACAGTTATGATTCAACCAAAATATTAAATGGCTTGAATTTGTTGGAGAGTGATCCAATTGAAGCTGTTAGCTGGCCATTTAAAACCTGATCAAGGTGAAATAACTCTATTTGGATTTAATCCATATAATCGTAATCAAACATCTGATCATTTATGTTATATGCAAGAGGAACATCCATTCAGTGTGATTTGGAAGGTAAAAGATGCGTTACGCTTTGGTGATTATTACAATCCGAATTTCGATATGAATTTTGCAAAAGAACTGTTAACTGATTTTAATTTACATGAAAACAAACATGTAACCAAATTCCCCAAAGGTATGAAATCCGCATTGCAATTTATTATTCAGCTGCGAAAGAGTATCAAAAGAAGATATATGCCGAAGGCATTCCAGCAACGATGTTTGGGGTTCAAGATGTTCAAAAAGAGTACGAACGATTAGTGAAACTTGGAGTGAAGTTTACCATGGAACCGACAGAAATGGGGGAAGTCACAATAGCTGTCTTCGACGATACATGCGGCAATCTTATTCAGATCGCTCAGCAGAACTCATGACGAAAATGTGATGCATGAGAAGTTGTGAAAGCAGCTTTTTATTATCAGAAATATTAATAGAATAGAGGTGCAATGTATGGGGTTAGAAATTTATCAATTAAGTAAGTCATTTGGGGAAACGAAAGCTGTTAAAAATCTTAGCTTCTCTTTGAAAAAGGGGGAGGTACTCGGACTTCTTGGAAGAAACGGAGCGGGCAAGACAACTACAATTAAAATGTTGCTATGCTTATTATCACCGGATCGAGGGGAAATGACGTGGGAAGGAAAAAGGCTTGATCAGGCAAATGTCTCAATCGGCTATCTTCCTGAAGAAAGGGGACTTTATCCGAAAACGAAGATTGTCACACAACTTCGTTATTTTGGTGAGCTTGAAGGTATGAGCCGCAAACAAGTTGATGAGGCAATTGATCATTGGCTTGAAAAACTTGAAATAACCGAATATAAAACAAAAAAAGCAAATGAATTATCAAAAGGAAACCAGCAAAAAATTCAATTAATCGCAACATTGTTACACGATCCGGAATTGATTATTTTAGACGAACCATTCAGTGGCTTAGACCCAGTAAATGCCAATCTGTTATCCTTGATCATTGAAGAGCAAATAAAAGCAGGAAAAACCGTCATTCTGTCGAGTCATCGAATGGAGCAAATTGAAAGCTTTTGCGAGCATATTTGTTTAATGAAAAAAGGAGAAGCGATCGTTAAAGGGAGATTGGATCAAATTAAACAAGATTACGGCTTCCGTAATTTAACGATTTCGAACAGTGAAGCTGTTGAAGCTGCACTTCATGATTGGAAAATACCTTTTGAAAAAGGACAAGCGGACATCGTCGTGAAAGTGACGGATGATAAAGAAGCGATTCAACTTCTCAACCGATTCGAGGAACGCTCGATCCCCATTCGCAATTTCAGGATGTTAGAGCCGACATTAAATGAAATCTTTATTGAAAAGGTGGGATAATATGGGGAAATTTATGACCGTTTTTAAGTTTCATTTGAAAGACGGATTGACTTCGAAGTCATTTATCTTCGGTAATCTAATTACAATTGTAATTGTACTTGGGATTTTTGGCTTTAGTCATTTTTCGTCGAACGGGTCAAAGGATGAAGTCGCATTCATTAATCCAACGTCCTACAAAACAAATATCGATCAGCTAAATAAAGGCCTGAATTCGGTAAAACTGTTTTTACAAGAAGAAGGCGATCTGGCGCAATTAAAGAAACAAGTTAGAGACGGGGAGCTCGATGGCATTATCGAAATGAAAGAAAAGAACGGTTTACCCGCATTGACGTACACGTATAAATCTTTTGCTGATCAAGAGCTAGTGGCCATCCTAACTCAAAAAATCCAACAAGTAGGGATCAATAAAACAATTGCGGATTCGAACGTTAACCCGGAGGTTGCGGCTAAACTGGTAACACCCGTTCCAGTAGAAAACAAAGCATTAAAAGATACGACTGGAACAGTGGGGATCGTTTATATTTTTGTTATCCTAATGTATTTGTTAATCCTCGGTCAAGGTCAAATGATTGCAAATACCATTACTGCCGAAAAGGCATCGCGTGTTATGGAAATCATGATACCGAAAGTAAAGCCGATCTATATGATGTATGGAAAAATTCTTGTACAGTTAGTCACGGGACTAGTGCAAATTGTTATCATGCTTCTAGGCTTTCTTGCAAGTTACTCCTTAGGTTGGATTGATGGGAAACAATTTTCATTCTTCGGCTTTGATATTGATCTAAGCAATTTAACCGGAATCGTGGTTGCTTCCTTTATCATTTATTTTGTTCTCGGCTATCTATTATATGCGATTGGATATGCAGCAGTCGGTGCTGTCGTAAGCCGAACGGAAGACTTAGGTTCAGTTTCTTTCCCGATTATTATGTGCATCATGGTGGCTTTTTTTATCGGAATAAGCTCCATCTTTAACCCTGCATCAAAACTTGTTGTTGTTAGCTCCTATATCCCAATTACATCACCGATTGTGACATTTTCAAGAATCGTATCCGGCGAAGCGGGCTATGCGGAGATGGGCATTACCATCGTCATTCTTCTAGCTAGCATTGCAATCATTAACCACTTAGCAAGTAGAATTTACGTGAACGGCGTCATGAATTACAGCGGAAAAGTGAAATTTAAAGATGTTATTCAAATGGCACAAAAACATTAAAATAAGCCATTTTACTAGTCTAAAATATATTAATCTGTTAAATGAAAAGAATATTAAAATCAGCATGGATGGAAAGGGTCGTGCACTGGATAATATCATTATCGAACGTTTTTGGCGAAACATAAAGTACGAGGAGGTGTACTTAAAAGAATACGAGACTCCAAGGGAAACAAGGAAAAATATAAGGGACTATATAGATTTTTACAATCACAAACGTCCCCATCAGTCATTAAACTATAAAACACCAGCATCTATTTATTTCGGGTAGGTGGATCGCCGGTTGTCCACCACCATTGACCTTGCTTTTGTCCGTGTTCATTGAGCCCACGCAGGATACCCAAAAAATAGCCTGAAGGGGCTGATTCTTCTTTAAATTGTAACCTGCGTTCCCGGAATTTATAACGAGGATTTTTGGTGAAAGCCTTTATTCACAGCGTTTATAATGATTTCCCTTCATAATACCATGTTATATATTAATAATATTATAACGAGGTAAAGTCCTTTATTTTCAAGGGTTTTGATGGTTCTCGTTATACAATCCGGGAATTTAGGTTGTAACACGGACAAATCGATTCTAAGCATTCGTGGCCCCCCTCCATCGCCTGCTAAGAATCGGGCGCGGCGGTCAATGGCAAGCAGCTGTCGCTAAGGCTGGCTCTAACATCGAAAAAGTGGTTCCCATTTTCAGTGAGGCAAGTACTCGCTTTAACCGTGAAAGGGCAAAGACACAATCTATTAACCTACCTTATTTTTAAAAAAGTATTGTCTTGACATTGGGGTCGACTTTAGTATTTGAAATAGCATCTATGCAAGTTTAAGAAGTAATATGATTATTAAGTGGAGAAAAGGAAATGGGGAGAAGCTATTGACTATACGAATTTTAAATGAGTCTGATGCTCAGTTATACCAAGAATTACGTTTAAGTGCATTAAAAATCAACCCTGAAGCATTTGGCTCAACTTATGAGAGAGAGGCTAAATTCACTCTTGAAACTGTAGCAGAACGATTAAAACCAAACGATAACAAATTTGTCTTGGGTGCTTTTGAGGATAGAAATTTATTAGTGGGAATTGTGACTTTTGTGCGTGAAAGTAGTCTTAAAACTGCTCACAAAGGGAATGTTTTCGGAATGTTTGTGAAGCCAGAAATGCGAGGACAAGGATTAGGGAAGTTGCTCCTGCTTGAACTGTTAAAAAAGGCAAAAGATTGCATCGGCTTGGAACAAATTAATTTAACAGTGATATCCAATAATGAGCCTGCAAAGAATCTATACAGATCCATAGGATTCCAAAATTACGGAGTAGAAAAGAATGCTTTAAAAGATAACGGGAAGTATTTTGACGAAGATTTAATGGTTTTAAAAATTTAATTTTAATCTAGCGGAGGGTGTTATTTTGACAAGAATAATGGAAGCTCATATTTTGAAGGTTTCCTTTGAATTTTACACTTTATTAACATTAAAGTGTAACAAAATCTAAAAAAAGGTGAGTGATGATTTGATATCTAAACCGAGTAAGATAAATACACTCTTTATTTTAATGGTTTGTGTGTTTATCGCCACGGCTGCATTTGGATTGATTATCCCGATATTACCGGCCTTTATGGATAAATTCAATACAAACGGACAAATGATGGGGTTACTAGTTGCGACATACGGCATCATTCAACTGTTTTTATCTCCAGTTGCTGGACGTTTTGCTGATCGCTATGGTCGAAAAAGAATCATTGTGATGGGTTTAATTTGTCTTACTTTATCTCAATTGTTTTTTGCTTTTTCTGTTCATTTTTGGGTGCTGTTTTTGGGAAGGTTTCTCACGGGTATCGCAGTCTCACTTTTAATTCCCGGTGCGATGGCATGCATTATTGATATAACGACAGAAGAAGAACGGACTAAGGGCCTGAGTTTCCTTAATGCGTCCATTTCATTTGGTTTTGTCATTGGACCTGGAATTGGTGGTTTTTTGACAGCGTATGGTTTATCTGTTCCTTTTTATTTTGCGGCTGTTCTCTCCTTTGTTGCCTTTTTACTGTCATTTTTTTTACTACCTGAATCCTTAGAAAAAAAGACACAGATGGCGAAAGCAGAGACTGTTTCAACCAAATCTATGATACAGCAATTATTACGCTCAGTTCAGGTACCTTATGTTGTGCCGTTGCTATTGGTCTTTCTTTATAGTGTATCTTTATATATATTTGAAGCAATTTTTGGCTTATTTGTTGACAAACAATTCGGATACACGGCAAAAGATATTGCAATGGTAATCACAATATCAGCATTAGTAAGTGTCATTGTTCAACTGACATTAACGAATAAATTTGTTTCCCTTTTTGGTGAATCGAAGGTTATGAACGGAACAATGATCGCAGGTGGCATAAGTTTTTTATTTCTCTTATTCACCACACGCTTTTGGAGTATCTTATTGCTGACATGTTTGCTTTACACAGCGACTTCCATCCTGCGTCCAGTTATCAATACAGTGCTATCCAAGTTAGCTGTAAATGAGCAAGGATTTATTGCGGGTATGAATAATGCATATGTAAGCCTAGGGAGTGTAGTCGGTCCTATATTAGGGGGGATTTTATTTGATATTAACACTTATTTCCCTTATATAGTAGGAGTATTAGCCTTTTTATCTGGTACAGTGCTTTTAACATGGAAACATAGATCCCTTGTATCAACAAGATCTAAATCGTGAGAACAAACTATTTAATAATAACTAATGGGGGGATTTCAGTAATCGATTTAATTACTGAACGAATGACAAGTGGAAATCCATTGTTGCAAAACTTATGGCAGAAAATTCAAGTAACCCGATTATATAGAGAAAAAAGGTGAATTTATTAAGGAGTGATCGTATTGTCGAATTTTGAAGAAAATGTAAAGGGCATATTAAGACAAATAACTTCAAATCCATTCATTATTATGATGTGTGGTGTAGCAGGTTCAGGGAAGACGACATTCGCACAACGCTTAGAAACAGAAGGGTTTGTACGTCTTTCAATTGATGAAGAGATTTGGAAGGTCAATGGACGTTATGGAATAGACTATCCTGTTGAGAAATATGGCGATTATCAAGTCGAAGCTGAAAGAAGGCTTCGTAATCAATTGATACGTCTAATTCAGGATAAACGAAAGGTTGTTATTGATTTTAGTTTTTGGCAAAAAGCCAAACGAGATGGATACAAACAGCTAATTGAAGAAGCTGGTGGTGAGTGGAAACTTATTTATTTGAAAGTTAGTCCTGAAATTATTCGCAAACGGTTGGATGTACGGAGTAAAAGATTTGATGCAAATGCAGCTTTTCCAATCACCGAAGATACTTTAACATCTTACCTAAACGGATTCGAAGTACCTTTATGCGAAGGGGAAGTAGTTATAGAGTCAATATAAAAGGTAGTTGACAATCTAGTTTTGATATTTTATTATCATTTTATAAAATGATAATAATTTGGAGGTAATAAACCAATGAAAGGAAATGCCGATTTACTTCTTCATCCCGTGCGGATGCGAATTGTACAGCAATTGTTGCTAAACAAACCGCTGACGATTGCTCAACTTGTCGAGATACTTGGTGATGTTCCTCAAGCTACGTTATATCGTCATATCAATCTTTTACTCGAAGCAAATTTAATTGAAGTGATTGAAACAAAAAAGGTGAAAGGAACAGAAGAACGCAAATTCTCAGTCAAAATAGATAACTTGCAAATTCCTGAAAGCGAAATTGAAACGATCTCACAGGAGGATCATATCCGTCATTTTTCCGTATTCCACGGTAATTTACTTCAATTAGCAACGTCTTATTTGGCGAATACGTCCCCTAAACAGTATGAACAAGAAGGATTTAGCTATGCGTATGTACCTTTGCATCTGTCAGATGAAGAATTTAAGGAGCTTATCCAGTCCATTCATCAGGCGATTGAGAAAGTGGTCCACAACGAGATAACACCTGAACGAACCACTCGGATTTTTGCAAGCATGTTTATTCCGCAAGACTCACAAGAATTGTAGGGAGGTTTTGACATGCATTATGGTTATCACATTGGAATGGATGAAATTGGAGCTTGGTTACCATTACTTTTGCCGATCTTAATCTTACATCTAATCTTATTTTCTGTGGCATTATGGGATTTATTAAAAAGAGATCAAAGTGCGGATTATAAATGGTTTTGGGGTGCGGTGATTATATTGGTTAACATCATCGGCCCCATTTTATATTTTGTTTTAGGAAGGAGGCAACGCTCAGATGCACCTACTTCAAGTCAGTCAACTCCAAAAAAAGTACGGAAATCATGAAGTCGTTCAAAATGTTGATTTTCATATTAATCAAGGAGAATGTGTGGCTCTTCTCGGGCCAAACGGAGCAGGTAAAACAACGATTATTAAAATGATATTAGATATAAACAAACTTACAGGTGGAAAAATTTTGCTTAACGGAAAACGCCATGATCAAATGCGTAAATTTATTGGGTATTTACCGCAACACCCTACTTTTTATCCATGGATGACGGGAAAGGAATTGCTTACATTCATGGGTGGACTTTCAAATATAGAGAAAGAGATTTTGGAACAAAGAATCGACGAATTGTTGGAGCTGGTAGGGCTGGGTGAGGTGGAAAATAAGCTTATTGGCACCTATTCGGGAGGAATGAAACAGAGGTTAGGGATTGCACAAGCGCTTATCCATCAACCAAAATTACTGATTATGGATGAACCGGTTTCTGCATTGGATCCATTAGGACGCAGGGATATATTGGAATTGCTTAAAGTGATTAAACAGAATTCGACCATTCTTTTTTCAACGCATATTTTGCATGATGCTGAAGAACTTTGCGATAAGATGCTGATCATAAATAAAGGGCAATTACTCGTTAACGGATCCATTCATCAAATTATGGAACAGACTCAAAAACCAATCTTTATCATTCAGGCGCCACGATTAAGCGAGTGGACACACCGGCTTGTGAATGAGGACATTGTTGAATCCATTGAGTTAACAGGAAATGCTGCCAAAGTGCGAGTGAAAAATATCGAGCAAGGGAGAGATTGGCTATTAAGTAATATTTTAAATTTACATCTTCCGATTCAAAAGTTTGAATTGGTACAGGAAAACTTGGAAGAAATCTTTTTAAGGATGGTGAAATCATCATGAAACACTTCACTGTTCTGTTAAAGAGAGAGTGGTTGGATGCAAGGAGAAGTTACAAACTATTATGGTTGCCCATTGTTTTTATGTTTTTGGGCATCCTGCAGCCTTTATCGTCTTTTTATTTACCAGAAATTTTGAAAATGGCTGGAGGACTGCCTGATGGAATGACGATCACATTACCAGAGTTAACGGCTAGTGAAGTATTAGCAAGTGCCTTAACCGATCAATTTGAC
This sequence comes from Lederbergia sp. NSJ-179, assembly GCF_022867885.1. Classification (GTDB taxonomy): domain Bacteria; phylum Bacillota; class Bacilli; order Bacillales; family Bacillaceae_C; genus Lederbergia. The sequence goes on from NZ_JALIFP010000044.1 coordinate 14,744, forward strand.
CAAATGGGCTTAATCGTGATTGTAATGGCGACGATGGGCATCATCGCATCAGATAAAAATAATGGCATGTTAGCGTTTATTCTAACGCGCAATACGACAATTGTTGAATATTTGCTAAGTAAATTATTGGGGCATGCAGTCATGATTGCAGGTTCCATATTCATCGGATTTCTGTCAGCAGTATTTTATACTTTTTATTTATATCAAGCTGTTTCCGTGGTTAGGATTGCAGCAGGTTTGGGAGTTTATTACATTTGGTGCTTATTTATGTTGGCCTTTGTAATCACTATAGGTGCTTTATTGTCTAGAACACCGGCTATTGCATTGTTGTCTGTTTTTGTTCTCATCTTTTTGAAGACTGTTACTATGTTGGGGGGAGGCTTCCAAGTCTTAAATCCAGCGCATTTATCCAATCAAGCTGTTAGCATCATAACGTCAGGGAATGTGCTGCCTCACTTTTTCATCACAATGACGGTATCCGTATTACTTATTGTTTTCTGCTTATTATTTGCAACATTGTATTTATCCCGAAAGGAATTGCCTTCGATGTGATTTCCTTAATCGGGTTACCGGTTAAATAATCCTTGGATGATTGGTTATATAAATTGGAGGAGATTAAGATGAGTTTTCAAGTTGTGGCGGGTGATCGTGAATTACGACTGAATATTTCGGGATGGACAGCGGCTTTAACTTTGAGGAAGGAAATCAAAATACCTTACACCTCCATTGAAGAAATTCGGGTAGGGAAATTTCCTTTTCCATGGACAGCGGCTATTAAGAGAACTGGTATCACAACATCTGGTTATAAAGCTGGAATATTCATGATTAAAGATGAGAAATATTTTTTAGCCTATCATAACCAAAATGAAGTCGTTATGCTTCAATTGAAGGGATGTGAATTTGATCACGTTGTATTTGAAAGTAGTAATTACAAACAATTGGTTCATGAAATGAGGAAGAATTGCCCTTCAATCAACATTAGCCAAAATGAGGAAGAGGAGGATGAAATATGATCGAAAAACTCACTCCCTTTCTAATTTTTGGTGCATCACTGGGATCTGGGCTGATTGCAGGATTGTTCTTTGCATTTTCGGCATTTGTCATGAAGGCTCTCTACCGGCTCCCTCCAGAGCAAGGAATTTCGGCCATGCAGTCCATAAATAGCACTGTGCTAAATCGACTATTCCTTACTGTATTCATGGGAACATCTCTTGTTTGTATCATACTTGTGATTCTTTCATTATTAAATTGGCAAGATCCGAATGCCATTTATATATTTACTGGCAGTTTGTTATATCTTCTGGGAAGCTTACTGGTCACGGCGGTATGCAATGTTCCATTAAATGATGCATTAGCCAATGTAATAGCCACAGACCCAGAAAGTTTGGGGCAATGGAAAGATTACTATTCAAAATGGACAGCTTGGAACCATGTACGGACTATTTCAAGTTTTATTGCACTGGCATTATTTGTCTTTGTTTTTTGGCGAATGTAAGCCACTTTTTAATCATCAATTAGGAATACCCAAGGTTATCCAAGGATATTCCTAATTTCCTATGTCTATCTTCATTTCGATATTAATCCTTCCCTCAAACATTTTTCTATCGCTTGGTCACGGTTGCTTACACCAAGTTTCGCGTACATTTCGGAAGCATAGTTCCTAACTGTACCTTCCGATAGAAAAAGTCTGGCAGCAATGGCTTTATAGCGCATACCTTTAGCTAAATAGTGAATAATTTCAATTTCGCGGGATGTTAGTCCATAATCATTTTTGTCATGTTCATCATCTGAAACATTTCGCTCCTTCAGTTCTTCAAACACCTGATTAGCAATTTCATGATAGATAATGGTATCTCCACGGAGAATGAAACGAAGGGTTTCAATGAGCTCCTTCGGTTGAATGGACTTAAGTAAATACCCATTTGCTCCTTTTTGTAGTGCCTCTACCGCTTGATCGATATTCTCAAAAGATGAAAGAATAACAACCTTGATCAGGGAATTCTTTTCCTTGATAGCCTCCATAGCTTCTATTCCGTTCATATTTGGCATATTCACATCCATGAGTACGATATCGGGTTGGGTGTGGCTGCATAATGCCAAGGCATCCTTTCCCGATTCAGCTATACCCACAATTTGCAGTTGACTGTGACTCTCCAAAGTTGTCTTCAAACCATCCAAAATGCCAGGTTGATCATCTACTAAGATTACCTTGATCGTTTCGGTATTAGTTTCGCTGTTTCGTGGAATGGTGCAGATAATCACTGTTTCTTCCATACTATCTGTATGTATGGATAAATTTCCTTGCAAGGCCTGCAATCTTTCTTTCATCGAACTTAAGCCAAAACCGAGCTCAATCTTTTTCTCCCGTTCCAATACACCATTGTCTTCAACTTGCAAGCGTAGCTCCAAGCTGTCGAAGTATAGAGATACTTTGATTTCACTTGCCCGCCCATGTCTAACAGCGTTCGTTAATGCTTCCTGAATGCAACGAATGATTGTTAATTTAACTTCCTTCGATAAGCTGTATTCATCTCCAAAACACCGAAACTTTACAGAGATATCCGTACTCTCCATAAATTTGTCAATTAACTGTTTTACATATTGAATAAGGGATAGATCCATTGTTGACGGTTCCAACTGATGTACAAGCTTTCGCATGTCTTTTAAACCGTCATGTGCCATGTTCAGTAAAACATTTAGTTTACGTCTAACCTTTTCATCCGTCAATGAAGAATGGATCGACTCCATCCCCATGATCATCGTTGTAAAGGTATGGCCGACTGTATCATGTAATTCCCGTGATAAACGATTCCGTTCCTCCAACAATGTGAGTTGCTCCACCTGGTGCACATATTGTTCAAGCACGCTGTTTTGCTTACGTATGATTAAGCCTTGCTTATGGTTGGTTACAAGTAGTTGAAAAGCATAGCCAAGTCCAAACGCTACACCATAGTTTGAAATGAAACGAAGAACGGTGTCGGTCAAAGGCTGATCTGTCACCATCCCGATGATAAAGGGAATGACAATAATGGTGAGAGATCCTGACCAAATATAGACTCTTTGGATGCTGTAAAAACCTATCACAAAGGCAATCGGAATAAACTGCCAGATTGAATCGGGAAGAAGGAAAGCCAAAATAATGCAATAACCACCGGAAATAATAATCTCCGTAAGGATGAAATATTTTCTGTAAAATTGTTGAATTAAAAACGGAACTGAAAAGACGATGAAAGGCAATCCAAACAGAATCCAAACTGGAAATGATAAAACATTATGAAATTCCCACAAGCCGATTAGGACAGAGAGTAACCAAATAGAGCGAACAGCAAATACCATCCAGTCATACCAGTACCACTTTTTGATCATGTCATACATAATAGAACCCCGCTTATTTAATGTTGTGACTATCACCATTTTACTACAAGACATGATGAATATCAGTCATGAAAACAAATGACAAAATGTCACTATGCCTCATGACGAGAAGTATGGATAATGAAATAAGTGCCAGATGTTAGGAATCTAATGCTTATTTCATTATTAAAAGAAAAGGTGGTTTTTTATATGGAATTACTTATCTCAAATGTTAAAAATTTTGTCTATTTGTTCCTCTGGTTTTTTATTGGCTTCTTATACTTCGCTTTTTATTTAATAAGCGTAATATTTTCCGTTGGAGTAAGTTTTACTGTTGTTGGTATCCCGATTTTAGCAGGGGTTTTTCGAACGATTCCTTTTTTGCTGGATTTGGATCGAAAGGCAGCAGAAAAATATGCGCACATCAAGATTCCTAGTTTAAAGTGGGAATCACAGGATAAAGTGACAAAGGAAGTTTCAGACAAAAGAAATTGGTTTGCTGTGGGGATCATGGTTTTTCCAAGATTTCTTCTAGGTTTCTTAACTTTTATTGTTGCTTTTGTCTGTTATTTACTGCCAATAGCGATGATTTTATCTCCTTATATGTATAGGTTGTTTGATATGACCATTATAATGATTGTGATTGATACATTACCACGTGCTATAGTAGCTTGCATAGCAGGGATCATTTTGTTGTTATTGTTACCCCGTTTGGCCGAAAAAATTGTAAAGTGGGCAGGGAGTTATACAGAGAATATATTGGAAACGATTCGAAGCTGGCGATAAGCGTTTGATGATCGTATGTAATATAGGAGGACAAGGCTTTACTATATGTAGTGAATTTATCAAATGGAGATTAAAAAAATCTAAACCTCCATTTCTCCCTTTAAAAAAGGATTTCATAAGGGGACATTAATTTTACTTTTTTTAAAGCTACGATATATCAAAAACATCTTGGATAATTATGAAATCATTATAGCAGTAATGTCACAACAAACAGCATCTAGTAAAAATATCAATTTTTAGGCCCAACTGGTTGATTATCAGTTGGGCCTTATATTTTTTTAAAAAATATGATCACTGATATTTTTGGCATTTTATAAAAAATCTTGTTGAAGGTTATGAAAGGGGAAATCATCACCCACCTTTGCGGTTGCGAAGGGGGAGGATATGCATGATAGAACCAGATCGTACCGAATGGCAAGTTCGCTGTGCATTTAATGCTTTTTGTAAACGTGTGTTGAAGAATGAAGCAATCAATATTTACAACGAGAGACGACAACAACAAGCAAAGGAGAAGACATTTTCTGACCTCACACCACAAGAGGAAAATCAACTCTTTACCTTAGATAAGCAATATGAAGGAGAAGAAGGACAAAGTTTTCAAGTGGCTGGAAAGAAAATCACTCCAAAATTACTTGCTGAAGCGATGCGTACCCTGCCAAAAGAAAAGCGTATCACTGTCCTACTATACTATTTTTTTCAACTGTCTGATGTGGAAATTGGTCAACTACTCGACATTCCACGTAGTACAGTTCAGTATAGGCGGACAAGCTCTTTTGAACGGTTGAAGCGATTTTTGGAGGAACATGCAGATGAATGGGATGATTAATTCTAATATTGAAAACAACGAGCGTGGTTTATTGCCGTACCCAATTATTTTAGCTGCAAATAAGGGTGAGCCAGAAGCAATGAAAGTAGTTGTTTTGCATTATGGAAGCTACATGACAAGCTTATCTATGCGTAAGCTCCGTGATGAACAAGGGAATACTTATTGGGGCATCGATGAAGATACACGCGAACACTTACGAGCGAAGCTTATGCAATCTGTTTTAGCTTTCAAGATTTGATGAAATAATGGTTAGGTTTTCCCTTTCATTAATCATAATTTGATCTTTGACAAAGAAAGCATGGAAGATAACGCCATGCAGTATAAATAAAAAATCAGATACGTTTTACTGATGATGAGCCACTTGATTCATACGCCACGACTTTCGTTAGAAACGAGCGATAATCTATGAATCTAATGCAATCGTGGTGGATTGCTGGCGATAACTCATTAGTTAGGATAATGATACTCCCCTACCGTCATGGTTCGAGCGTTCAAAGCGTCGCAAACTATGAGTAGGGCTGGAAGAAATACTTGCAGGGGTGAAATTCCCGTGGAGCTGCACCAACAGCCGTCTGATTTTTAAGTAGATTAGTGAATCGTTGTTTCTATTATGTATTCCTCTGTTGATGAAAAAGGAGGTATATATTAATGAAGGAACTGATTACAAAAGATGATTTAATTCAGATTGGGTACCCCAAATATACTTCCATACGAATTATTAGACAAGCCAAGCAAATGATGGTACAACAAGGGTATCCATTTTATAATAATAAACGCTTAGGGCGTGTACCAAAAATGACAGTCGAATCGATTCTAGGTTGTGAACTAGAATTGGAGGAAGACAGTCATGGCTAAAACCAAATATGCAGGGGTCTATATTGATAACAATGAACAATACTTTTATGAAACGGAGTTAGGAACGGATCGCATTACTGGAAAGCGACTTCGTAAAAAGGGACGTACAAATCAACAAGGAAAAAAGTTTACTTCTGCTTTACAAGCTTATAAAGAATTGGTACGGGTGAAAAATGAATACCATCAGGCAAATGGTTATGGAAATTATCACATGACATATGGTCAATTCATGGACACTGTGTACATTCCAGCTTATGAAACCGAGGTGGAAGAAAGTACTTTTTACGTTCGCAAACGAACTTTAGAAAGTATGAGAGATCGTTTTTCAAACATTGAGCTTCGTTCTTTAGCAGTAGAAGATGTCCAACGTTATCGAACCTGGTTACTTTCTGATAAAGGAGCTGGATATTCCCAAGCATATGCAAGTTTGGTATTTGGTATGTTTCGTAAAAGTCTGGATATGGCAGTTGATATGCAATATCTAGAAGTGAACGTGTCTAAAAAGGTGAAGGCTATCCCTAAAGGAAAAGCGGTTGTCCCATATTGGACAAAGAAAGAATTTGAAAAAGTTATCTCAGTTATTTGTCTGGATGACTTTTATGAACATTTATGTTTTGTGATGTTGTGGACGTATTTCATGACGGGGATACGGGTTAGTGAAGGAACGGCCTTATGGTGGGATGATATAGATTTTAAAAACAAACGGCTTCGCGTTCATCACTCACTGTATTTAATAAATAAAAGCAATTGGAAACGAAAAGATTATACAAAAACAGAGGATGGTAAACGGATCATCTCTTTGGATGAGGATACGATACAAGTGTTGCAAGAATGGAAACAGCGACAATCAAAAATAGGGATTGACGATTTCGTTTTTAGTTATGATGGAACGCCAATGATTAAATCGACGCTTGCTAGAATTATTCAACGCTATGCAAAACTTGCAAATGTTCATCGTATTCAAGCTAAAGGGCTTCGACATTCGCATGCATCTTATCTCATTAATGAATTTAACGTTTCTGTTTTGATTTTGTCAAAGCGTATGGGACATTCCAGCCCAGAAATTACGTTAAAGCATTATTCACATATGTGGTCAGGTGTAGATGAACTCATTGCGGAAGAGATGACAGGTAACATTAATATACGAACAGCGGAAAAGTCAGGTCTATCATTTAATGGTAATCAAGCAGTAAAAAATAAGTTCCGCCAGAATCCCGCCAAAACAATTTGAAGGTGCGATAAACGTTGGTGTAACAGCGTTTTTACGTCACCTGCACACTTGGAGTGGGAATAAAAGGCTAACTTGATTTGAAGAGAGAACGCCTATTTGACAGTGTTTAACCTAGCCTTAAATGTAAAAAATGATTAAAAATAATATGGTTTCCTACCAAAAACCCTACCAACTTAATTTTTTGGTAGGGAATTTTGTTTTTTTATTGAATTTTGGCAGGGATTATTTTTTTGTTATTCCGGATTGTCGTCTGGAATTAATTTTGTATGTTAAAATGGTATTAAAAGATTAATTCAAAATACTTTTAATTACACAAACGGGTCATTTTGCTGGAGTTTACTCACAATGAAATGAATTCTGTCTCTGTTGGTGTATAGTAAAAAGAATAATTTTTCTTTATATGTCTAAGGGGGTGGATAGCTATGGAAAAGCTAGAATATGAATGGGTAAAACAAACACGTCAGATTTTATTAGACCAGTGTAGAGAATTGAATGAAGATGACTTTACTAAAGAGTTTGAATTTGGTTTTCAGAGTATTAGAGATTCTTTAGTTCATGTGGCAGGTTGCTATCATGCTTGGCTAGGTTCTTTTGTACTTTCAGAAACATCGTCACCATTATTTACGAAGGAAGTAATTAATAATATGCAGTTAGATGATATTCAACGCTATTTTCAACAAGCTGATATATATGTTGAGAGCGTATTTGAACAATTCACAAACAAATTTGATGAGTTTATCGAAAAAGAGCCTTCTTGGAAAGCAGGCAGTGGGATTGTAAGAAAAACGCCACGCCAATTACTAATCCATTCAATTACTCATGAATCGCATCATAAAGGGCAAATTGTAACTATGCTACGTCTACTTGGCCATATACCCAAAAATACAGACATATTGGGGTTGCCTGAAAAGGAATTTGCTAAATAATAAATAAGTCTTCCGCAAAGAGGATACACATACCAGTATAATGTTCTAAAACTCGTCCCATTGCTTCTGTATCACCCATTGCTGCCATTAAGATCACTAAATAAGGAAGTAAGGTAGATTCACTCATTTTCATGCTCCTTTAAATTTTTATTTATCTTTTCTAATGCCTTCTGTTTGTGGTAATAAACGCTTGCCCTGGCTATCCCTAATTCGTTGGCAATTTCAGTATCACTCATTTCTAAGAAAAAAGAAGCATAATACAATAAGTTGATTACGCTCCGGTAAAGACTGAATAGCATTCGCAATCAAAAAATCTTTTACTTTGATGGCATATCCATTCAAGTAAAAATAATAGACATCGGTTTCATAGGTTTCATACATGCTAAATTGATTGAGTATATCTTGACTTAAAGCAGATAAGATAATCAGAGTTTTATTTTGCTTGTTTATTTCACGATAAATATCTCTCGCAGCATTTTTTAAAACCGTCTTACAGAATGAATCAAATTGACGTCGGATTACAATTTGTGGCACATGTTCGTTTGTTACCATTTTTATCACCTTTCTGTCTGATAAGGTTCTTGACCTTTTACACGACTAACACGATAGGAGAGTGCATTTTGAAAGGAAAAAATACAAAAAAGACCAAAAAACTCTATGAGTTATTTGGTCAAGGTAAAAATATAATGAAACAAGTTATAAATATGGAATTCTATTAGAAAAATATCTGATAAAAATGACCTAGATCTTCAATTTAATATTAACAAAATTTCTTTATTATTGTTAATGGGAGTATTCATTTAGCACTCTCTAAACATATTTAACTTTCATTAACCGCTACCTTATTTTCCTCTATGTCTTCTTTATTTGTTTTCGACGATTTAATAAAGAATGACATTACTAATGCAGAGAGTGCTAAAATTCCGGCGACCGTAAAAGCAACCGAGACACCATGAATCATTGGGTATGATAGTTTTTGTTGGACAGCGGACGCTGTACTGTTCGTCATAATTGTAATTAGCAGGGCCGTTCCAATGGAAGAACCTACTTGCATTAACGTGTTATTCATGGCAGTGCCATGCGAAATCAAATGGTTTGGCAGTTGGTTTAATCCTGCTGTCATAACGGGCATCATCACCAGAGATATCCCAAACATCCTTATCGTATAGATGACCATCATATACATGTACGGTGTTGAATCTGTTATATTACTAAACAGGAACGTCATAATCGTGATAATGACCAAACCGATAATGGTCAGCGGTCGTGCACCAATCTTATCAAAAATCTTACCGGTAATCGGTGACATAATCCCCATAACAATTGCACCAGGTAACAGCAGCAATCCGGACTCGATCGGTGTATAGCCACGTGCTGTTTGGACATAAAGCGGCAGGAGAAGTTCAACTCCTATCATAGATACCATGACTATCATGCCGATTAAAACAGTCAGTGAGTAAATCTTATTCTTCAGCACCCTAAACTCAAGCATTGGTTTTTCAGTTGTCAATTGTCGCCAAATAAACATACTCAAAGCAGTAATACCGACAATTAACGTAATAATCACTTCAAAACTGTTCCAGCCATTACTTCCAGCGTTGCTGAAACCATATAACAATCCTCCAAATCCTAGAGATGACAAAATAATGGACACGATATCGATTTTGGGATGTGTCAATTTGGTAACATTTTTAAGCGTAAAAAACGAAATTACTATGACAAGTATGACGATGGGCAAATTCATATAAAATAGTATCCGCCACGAAAAAGTATCAACAATCCAACCGGAAAGCGTCGGCCCTATTGCTGGAGAGAAAGCAAGCACCAATCCTACCATCCCCATTGCTGTACCGCGTTGATTTACAGGGAAAATCAGCAATAGGATAGTTTGTATCAAGGGAAGCATAATTCCCTCGCCCGCTGCCTGTACGATGCGTGCTGTTAATAAAACTGGAAAGTTGGGTGCAATTGCAGCCAGTAAATTTCCCATACCGAATAAGCACATAGATGTAATAAATAACTTTCTTGTCGAGAACCTTTCCATTAAAAAAGCAGATATAGGAATCAACATACCGATTACTAGCATAAAACCAGTCGTTAACCATTGCGCAGTATTTGCAGAGATGGACAGGTCTTTCATAATTTGTGGTAAAGCGGTATTCAGCAGTGTCGCACTCAAAGTGACAATAAAAGCGCCCGCAAGAATGGTTGCAACAAGGATTAACCGACTAAAATTTGTTTGAGATTTTTTATTTTCCATATTTATTTTCCACTCCTTTTTTCTAAATCAAAGTTTTTCAGACATGAAATCGTCCTTCTTGTAATAATTCTTCTTTCTTTATAAACTAACACTGTTAGGTTAAGCCTCTAAGTTAATAAAATATCACAAAAATACAATAATGTAAACTATAAACTTACACTGTTAGGTAATGATTTGTTATAATAGAGAAAGAAAGGTCTGGTGGTTATTATGTCTCACAGAAAAGGTACATTAACAGAGGAAAAAATTATTGAAGCAACATGGAAAGTGTTAGGAGAAGTCGGTATTGAAAAATTTGGTATGCGAAAACTTGCAGATGAGCTTCATATCAAAGCTGCTTCTCTTTATTGGCACTTTCAAAGTAAGCAAAGTATTTTTCAAACACTCACTAATGAAGTTGCAAAAGATACATTATTAAATTTGGAAAGAAAAGAAAAGTGGGACGATCAATTATTAGAAATCGGAAAAGCATTTCGCAATAGTTTGCAAAAATATCCTTGTTCTGCAAAAGTCATTATGAAATCACTTCCAAACGAATTACAATATTTAAAACTATTAAATATAATTTTAGAAACAATTGATTTTATGCCAATAACTGATGAACAAAAACTTGCAAATGTGATGTGTTTATTGAACTATATTATTTCATACGAAGATGATGCCTATGAGCAAAAACAAAATGAAGAAACCTTAAAAGAAGGCGAATATGTCTATGATTTATTTGATAAAGCTGTACAACAATTACCCGATGAAGATAGTTATTTCATCAAAAAAATTTACAAAGCATCTAGACAAAAAATGCAATCGGATAAGATATTTGAATATGGCCTAACAATTATCATTGATGGAATGAAAGCCCGTTTAACAGTATAAGTCTTGTGGAAAATTCATATAGTTTAAGGATGATATACGCCGATGGACATAGAGAACAATTTAAAATTTTAAGTTAGCAAGACATCAGTTATAAGAAAATAGCAGATTCTAGCGATTATCTCATGATATGATTGGAGATAACTTGTAGAGGTAAAAACTAAAATTCTATACTTATTATATAATTGCGATTGGTTTTCCATCGACGATGAATCATATAGTTTAAATAAACTAAATCATCCATATCAAGCGCTATAGAGACAAGGGTTTTTAAAGTTAATCAATATTTGAGTATTTTCCCATTTTTTCTGGAAATTAGCAGGAATTTTTCTCCAAAAAAAGAACCTCCTAAGTAATAAAATAAGGAACAATAACTTAGGAGGTGAGAACCACTGTGAACAGACAGTGGCTCAGACAACTGATCAGTTGTACTTCTAAGATATACGGTTTGAAGCAATTGGTCAAGTTGTATGAGGATTCGAGAATACGTCCGCAAATTGAATCTGCAACCATTGGAGCATGCATGCTTTTTGGCTATCTGTTTCGCATGCCAAGCTTGGAAAGGCTTGAACACTGGATTCGAAACGGGACATTTAAAAAGGCTGTTAAAAGGAAAACGTCTGCCAAGCGTCGATACCATTCGTGAATCCCTCAAAGGGGCCGACCTGGACCAACTTGAATGGATGAACGAGCAGGTTGTACAGAAGGCGCGGAGAAATAAAGTGTTTCGCGGAGGCACGATAGATGGCTGGGTTGTTTCAGCCATTGACGGGGTGGAACTGTTTGAAAGTGTTAAAAAAGGCGGCAAGGACGCTCTTACCCGCGTGATAGACGGTGTCATCCATTACTATTATCGTTTTGTGGGCTGTATGACCATCGGGAAAGAGCCTCGGATTGTATGGGGAATGGAGCCATTGAGAGCCAAAAAAGGCGACAGCTCCCAAAAGGATGAAGGAGAAATCACGGCTGCCAAACGGCTGGTTGAACAATTATATAGACGCTGGCTGAAGCAATGGAAATTAAACTAGATAAGACTGAAAACTTATCGAATGGTGATAAAATTGAAATCATTGCAAACGTTGATGGGGAAAAAACTAAAAAAATTAAATCGGGTAAAATAACAATCGAAGTAAAAAATTTAGATGAACCAAAATGGTTAACTAATGAAGAAGTTGAAAAAAAATTAGTTGTGAACTTCAATGGGGTAAGTGGAAGAGGAGAAGTTCAAATAGATAATGTTTTAGATAGTCCGTTGGATCAAGTCAAATTTACTGTTGAAAATGATGGTGAATTGAAAAACGGTGATAAAGTAAAAGTAACTTTATCTAAAGATGAAGAAGAACAATTATTACAAGAAGGTTATTTGCTAGAAAAAGATTTTGCTCCAACTTTTGAAGTAAAGGGATTAAGTATTGTTGCTGAAAAAGCAACCGATATTTCTAATCTGGATGATATTAAAAGAATGATAGATGAAGAAGTTAAAAGAGAATATAAAGACTTAAGCCCTGATAAAGGTTGGGGGTATAAATATGAAATAAAAGAAGAAAAATTTATGTATCGTCAATTTGAAAATGAAAGTGAAAAATCGGATTCTTTGGGTGCAAGTAACAATGGAAATCTCATCAAGATTTTCTCTGTAAAGCAATTTTCTGGAGGTTCTGAAACAAAATTAAAGGATAGCTTTACAGCAATCATAGGGTATTCTGACATAATTTTGGATGAAGATAATAAAGTAAATTTAGCTGAAATGAAGGAAATTAAAGATACAAAAGATGATACGTATTCGTTAGAATCAGTTATTAAGATGTATGAAGCTTATGGCTATACAGAAGTTAAATAGACATTCAGATAAGGAGGATAATAGATGAGTAAAGAAGTGACTAATGAGCAGATTTTGCAAGCTATTACTGAATTATCAAAAGAAGTAATAGATGTAAAACAAGAAGTAATAGATGTAAAACAAGAAGTAAGAGATGTAAAACAAGAGGTAAAGAAAAATGCTGATAAAATCGACAAGTTGGATGCTAAAGTAACTGTATTATCAGAGGGATTACTAGACACTCAAGCAGAAGTGAAAATTCTTAAAAATGCAAAATGATAATTGTAATGAAAAGCAATGTTAATAATTAAATATTTTACTCAACTTTCGCAGTGACAAAACATTGATTAACCCTTGATATAACTCCAGATTAAGCCCCACGCTATGCGTGGGAGAACAGAAACGGAAGTACCTTTACGTATGATAAAAAAGTCCTCCTCTGCTATAATGACAAAGGTTTCGCAAGCCAATGTCGGGCAGAGGAGGACATCCATATTGGATAAATCAAGTTTATCACATACAAAGCAGTGGCTGTTCTGACTTGACAAGGGATTTTAAACGGTTACCCAGACAACAGTTTCCAGCCGCAAAAAGCAGCAACTCGTGCGGAGGCAGCAGTGATTCTCTCACGCTTGCTGCATTAAGCTTCATCTAATACTGAAGGCCGGGGATTCTTTAAGATCCTCGGCCTTTGTATATAGTCTACCGCGAATACAGTCAGATTTAGCAGCGGGTGTGAAGAGCGCCAGCGATGTAATTGTAGCGCTTCTCCAATGTTTCCAACGCGCCAGGATCACTGGAACGTAACGCTTCGTGGACTTCTTCAGCAGGAGGCACTGTTCCGGCAGTGAAAACACGGGCAATAATTTCATGGAATGTTGTGCTTGATATCACGCTCGCTATGCCTCCAACGACGGCCACAAAGCCTGTAAACACTAATACTACGACTTGCTCGACCGGCAAGCTTGAAGTTGTGTCCCATAACAGGGTGGCGGTTTTTATAGCAACGCCTGTAATAGTGGGAAACATAAACGTATAGGCAATCCAGCCAACCGTGTCCACGGCCCACGTCGTACGTATCAACCACTGTGAGCGCTTCAGCAAGCTTACCCCACATATCACATTAAGGCTGAATGCTGCCGTCAATATCAGCAAGCAGGGCAGCATCCACCATGGTGAAGCACCGAAGACCATTATCCATGCGATAATAGCCGCTGCGCTTCCCGTCGCAAATAAGATGGCAAAGATCAATTGGAACGCTAATTTTACGGTTGTTGTTGTTCGGTTATGATTCTCCGGTTGAGCCCATTCCGGCTCTGCAGGCCCAAGAGCAGGTCCATCTCCGCCCGCAGCAGGGCGTCGCAAATATTCAATTTCTGAGGCAAAGGTCTGGCCGACAATTTTACGCTCCAGCAGGATATATCTTGGGTCATCCGGTTGATCAGGGTCAAACCATATTTCGAATTCATTGCCAATGACCGGCGCCCATTTCGGATAGTCTACGTAATGAAACTTAATCGTACGCGTCTCATCTGCTGCCTCGTATTCAACGCATAGATTAAAGATCGGCTGCTGATCTAGCCAACTTTTCGCAAACTTTACTTTCGTCACTTTGCCGACGACGTGTTTTCCGTGGGCCAGCACATCACTTGCAATTTGTTCCTGTTTCATTTCGTCGCGCCAACCTGCAATTGTCTTCTTAGTCATACGAACTGCTGCCGATGCGAGCAAGCCGACCAATCCAGCCAAACCCGCGCCAAATGGCATTAACAGGCTGCTTTCATACGCAAGACCGGAGCTTATAGCAGCCTGTACAAACGCCACTGCCGTGCCTAACACGATGCCAAGCGAAGCTCCGCCGCATGCTATGGCTGAAGTGAGATGTGCGAGGGATTCCGATGGCTTGGAGTGTCGTCCTGATACCGTATTTATCCCGGCACGTCCATAGCCTAAAGTCCGGATCAATGGAGTTTTTACGGAATCACCAGATATCCTCAACAAGAATAACGCAACTGCAATAAACAGAAGCAAAGCCCAGCCTGCTGTAGGAACTATTTCCATAATCCATGAAGGCAGCAGCGCCAGAACCCACGCGGCACAGAACCATGTGAAGACTCCGATGACTGCGACCCATCGAACCAGTAAGGCGCCAATTCTAGAAATTAAGACAGAGCGATACTTACGCCGGATTTGTGGAGCCCAGGGAAGGGGATACGATTTTCCTGTTGCTTGTGATAACGAGAAGGCCATACCGACACCTCCTATTTTTGCATTCTGGGTAGTGTAGGTTTGTTTAGTATAGGCTAATGTTTTTGTCAACAGCAATAGTTCATTGGTCCATTTTTCATGATGAAAAAGATTCATCTGAACTCATCTTCTAATTCTTCAGAAGGCTCAATATTTAAACGACTGAGTACATCTGAAATTCTAGTTTCCAATAAGAGTTTTTTATCTCTTTTTATATTTTTCTATTGACTTTTTTTGGGTTGTTCAAGCTTAAATTGTTGATAGGTTCCTTCGAATACATTTATCTTTTTATTTTTAATTTCCATGATGCGATCAGCGATCTTTTCAATAAAATATCGATCGTGAGATACTACAAGAATAGTTCCCTTATAGCTATTTAAAAGCTCCTCTAATGCTTGCACAGACTCAATATCAAGATGATTCGTTGGTTCATCTAAAATCAAAAAATTTACGTTACTCACAAATAGTTTTGCCAAAGCTACTTTCACACGTTCACCGCCACTTAGTACCTTCACTTGTTTATATCCTAGATTCCCGGATTGTATAACGAGAACCATCAAAACCCTTGAAAATAAAGGACTTTACCTCGTTATAATATTAATAATATATAACATGGTATTATGAAGGGAAATCATTATAAACGCTGTGAATAAAGGCTTTCACCAAAAATCCTCGTTATAAATTCCGGGAACGCAGGTTATATACATCATCCCGAAAAAATTGTAAGCGAGCTAGGATGATTCTAATCAATGTTTCGGATTGATTAGATGTAGAAGATACATTTTCTAAAATCGTTTGGTTTTCATTCAATACGTCTAGATTTTGACTAAAATAACCTATTTTAACCGCTGGTGAAATCGTAATACCATTAGCTTTGTTTTTCCACTACCAATGTCGCCGATAAAGACAATTGAAGGCAACACAAATAAAATAGAGTTCATCTAACTAATTGCAACCATTTTGCAACCAATCCATATTATTCCTTATTTGTTTTTCCTTCAATGGCGTCGCTCCATTTTTTATCTACATATGCTTTAAATTCTTTTTTCAAATTTATTTTCTCTAAAAATTGGTCTTCAAGCGAAGGAGAAACTTTTTTAAAATCTCTCCATTCATCTTCACGTTCAACTTGCTCTAGGAAATTCAAAAAATTTCTTTTGAAAAAAAAGTTACGTGTAGGATAATGTTCTCTACGACCAAACGTGGGGAGTTCAATATTTCCTTCATTTTGAAGTTGTTGTAGCACTTCAAAGTACGCAGCAGCCAATGCTTCATACACATTGTTTGCGTCTGCAAACATTAATTTCTAAATCTTTGGCCCCTAATTTTTCTTTATCAAAGAATCTTTCTAATTTAATACTTACTTGATTACTTCTCATGTTTGTTCACGCTCGCTTTCTGTACGTGATAATTTAAGCCTACTTCTTTCCGTAATTCACTTCCGTTTTTCCTTGTATAAGGCATTCGGTCAGCGTCCTCTTCGGAAAGAGCTCCAAGATTTTGGATCACGATGCTTTGGTTTGCCATCTTTATCACGATAGGAAGTAACGATTTTATAATAATTATAGGTTTTTCGGCTTCTGCGTACTGTATTTTTTTCAGGAACATGGTAGCCCTCCTGTGGATAAAATTGGGACTACAATAATTATACAATAAAATCCATTAATATTAATGTATTTACACATATTTTCCATAACTACTTTTGTCACTACTAAAATTCAACTAATGCTTCAAACCCTTGGTAATAAAGGAACTGGAAATTTATGTCGCCAAACTCGGGATATAAAGAAGAGCTTTTGGTTGAACGACCTATCTAAGTTTGTCAAATGCATTGAAACAATTCACGTGTGAAAAAGTCCTAGGGCTTGCTAGAATGCTCAATATTTGAACCAAAAAATGGTTTTTGCTTTGTCAGAACGAGGGGCTTCGCATCAAACTGTTTTTATGCTCAAACTTCCTCGTTGTTGGATGTCAAAAATATTTGTTTTATAATTATATGAAGATCTGGAAATCTTTTTTTAAATGCTATCACTTAAATTTGAGAAAACTTCCTCTTTATAGTTTGAAAACCCATAATACCTGGGAAAATTATGAAATTAGCTTAGCAAGGAAAAAATACAATGTTGAAATATTTTATGTCCTTTACATTTACTTTTACAATTTGTCTTTTTTTAATAGGCTGTACTGGTACGGAATCCAATCAAAAGAATGAATATGTTACGAATCAAAAAGAAGTAGAAGTATTTGATGAGGAACATCTTATTATTGAAGAAAATACGGATGAAGAGATAGGGTTCGTGCCAGATACAGCGACGACCTTTAATGCAAAGGACTCTTATGAACAAAAAGTAATGATAGATGGAGAAGAAACAGTTTATTATAAAATACCAAATAAAGAACG
>NZ_JALIFP010000045.1 GCF_022867885.1 Lederbergia sp. NSJ-179
AGGATGGCTCACAAACAAAAATTAATGGTGGGTAATCCAACCTCGTAAGCCATGCAAATCCTTCTGGCTGTAACATAGTAGAAGATCCACGTTCTACCCCACCTTAAAAATTAAAAATCCGTGTCTTGACAATGGGGTCCACTTTAAAGGCTTTTTGCTAGGAACGTTTTTTGGGAAAACCATTTACCGAAAGAGGAACTGGGTATAATAATAAGCCAGTTCCTCCTGCTTAGTTTGCCCCAGCCCACAGGAGGTGAGTCAGACATGTGGATGTGTTAATCTTATCCGTTCTTCCTAATCAAGTCGTCTACCCCTCTCCATATCTTCCTCGCCTATTCGATTCCTCTATATTCAAACCAATCAAAATCAGCATGCTGGTCACTTTCCGCCCCATTCGAGCTTACATACATTCCGATATAAGCGCCAACGAAGCCCCCGGATATGTCCGTACTTAAAATAGCCCCGTTCACCTTTTCTTTTAGGACATTCATTTGTTCAGGGGATGTTCCATAATAAAAATGATAATCCTGTCCTTGAGCTTCCACTTGTAGAAAAAGTTTACTGGCATTAAGAGCGCTTTTTGCTAGTACCTTTTCCGATCCATCTTCCCTTTTGATTAAGCGAATGACCTTTTGATCCTTCTCCACTGTATATTCCATCCGAAATTGATATTGGTGATTTTGTAATAAAACGAGCCCAGCTACTTCCTCCTCCTTCGTAGGTGCGAACTCCATCACCGTACTTGCTAGAAAATTCATATGTTGTTGTCTTCTCCCAATAAAGGCGGGATTCTTCTCTTCCATAATCGTTTCTTTCTTTAATTTTAAGCGTAAATGTCCAGGTCTTTCTTGTAAAGACCAATAATCTCCACGAGGGGTACGAATAAAATTCCACTCCATTCCTAAATGAGGAGCATCAAAAGAATCGCAAGCCTGTTTGGCAGGCCATTTTTTCTCAGGTAAGTTTGGAAATGGCATTTCCATTTCTACTATTCCTTTACCAGGGTTGATGACAGGCCAATCGTTTTCCCATATAAATGGAACAAGGAAAGATTCTCTTCCAAGATTACGATATGGTCCTCCAAAGGGGCGGGAACCAAGACAGACCATCCACCAATCACCAGCTTGAGTTTGGACGATATCGGCATGACCAATATTCGAGATTGGATAATGCCTGCCCAAATGACGGTGAGTAAGAATAGGATTGGCTTTAGCGCTTTCATAAGGTCCTGTAATCTTTTTGCTTCTAGCCACTGTGACAGCATGGGTAAAACCTGTTCCTCCTTCCGCAATCAGTAAATAGTACCAACCGTTGATTTTATAAAGATGGGGAGCTTCCTGAGCGTGAGCATTTTTTAACGCACCATCCCACAAACTATATGTAGGACCGACTAATTCTTTTTTCTCTAGATCTAATTCTTGTAACCAAATCTCATTATGTTTGAGATGAGTCTGACCTGAAGGAGGTTTACGATTTCCTGTATAATACACCTTACCATCCTCATCGAAAAACAAGGAAGGATCAATCCCTACGGCGGTCTCTAGCCAATTCGGATTAGACCATTGACCTGCTGGATCAGATGCCGTTACATAAAAATTCCGTCTAGCTCCAGTTTTGCTTTCTACGAAAGTTGTGATTATATAAAAGAGACCATCATGATAACGAATGGTTGGGGCATAAATGCCTCTTGAACACGGGGTTCCATCCAAGTCCAATTGAGAGGGGCGATTAAGTACATGACCAATTTGCTGCCAATGGACAAGATCTTTACTATGGAAAATAGGAACTCCAGGAAAATACTCAAATGAAGATGTCACTAAATAATAATCTTCTCCAACTCTACAAATCGATGGATCTGGGTAAAATCCAGGTAGAATTGGATTTTTGAAGGTTTTCAAACTAGACACATCCTTTATTCTTAATTTAATAACTTACAAAAATGGTATAATAATGGATGAATAACGTCTATAATCATTTTCTAACTTTCAAATTGATTACGCTATCTCACACGAAAGACAGTATTTTAAAGCGGTTGCAAAATAAAACATATTCATCTATATTTAATAATATTATGAAAAGTTTGTCACATATTAGCAGAATAGTGATTACTTTTGTTTATTAAGTTTAACAGGGAGTGCCCATAAATGAAAAAAAGCAGAATGTTTTATCAACTATTTATCCCGTTTTTTTTATTGGGGATAAGCCTTGTAGTGGGGTTTAGTATATATATCTACAATTCAACTTACAAGTCAGTAGAACAGAATTTTCTAGATGGTAAGAAAAACTATATAAAGCAAGTGCACGACAATGTTGAGCAAAAAGTCCGAACGATAGAATATGGATATACAGCCTATAGTTCCACATCGAATTTTGGGGAGACTTTAAAAAAAGCATTAACAGAAAAGGATTATGATATTTACCGTGACGTCAAAAAGGAAATGAACTATATTGAAATGATGGGAATTGAAGGTAGTCAGTATGATTTGATTAGTTTGAGTGGAAAATGGGGCATTATGAACGGTTCTTTAATCAAGTTAACAGATAAAGAAATTGATGAGTATAAACATACATATATTGATAATCAAAACAAAAACCTTTTTTGGAAACCTATAGAGGGAAAAAAAGATGGAATAGAAATGGTCGTCACTTTACCGATGTATCAAAAGGAAAAGTTTGCTTTAGGAATGGCAAGTATTCCGCGAAGAAGTATTGATCAAATTGTAAGTGATCAAGATAATTTAGTACAAATATATAACAGCCAAGATCAATTAATTTATTCGAGTAAGAAACAAAAAAATAAGCTTGGAATAAATGGCTATCAGCAATTAAAAGCAATGGCTCATAAAAACGATCAAATCCCGCTGTTTTTTACGACTGAGGATAAGAAACATTATGTGTTTATCAAATCTGATTATAATAAATGGCTTTATTTAGTGGAAATCAATGGGAATGAAATTAGTAGCCTTATCCATAATACACGATTTGGACTTTTTATTTCGTCCATTTTATTAATTCTATTAGTCGCCATTATTTCGTATTACTTAGCGGAATCTTTCCTTCGTCCGCTAAAAAAAATCCAAGAAAAACTTTCAATTGGTGAAATTGGTTATAAAAGAAAGAATGAACTATTTTTACTAGAGGATTCAATTGATCAAATTGTTGGGCAAAATGAAAGGTTGACCGCCCATTTAACTTTACAGAAACCGCAGTTGGAAACATTATTTGTGTTAAGTTTATTTAGAAATCGAATGAATGAAAGCGAAGTCACCTACCGTCTACAGCAATTAGGCTACCATTTCGATGAAGATAAAGTTTTTTATACAGGATTAATTCAAATCGATAATCTTAAAGAACAACAGATAGCGGATAAGAATCTGTTCCTACTAGCCATTAATAATATTGTGGAAGAGATGGTTTCTGACAGAAAACGATTGATGCCGATCGTATTAAATAATGCTACACAGGCAACCATTTTCATATTAAATAGAAAGGACCAGGAAGCTGAGCGTCATTTAATGAAGACTTATGAAGAAATTCAAAAAAAGATAGAAGAAGTTCTTCAAATCACGATTAGTGTTGGAATTAGTCCGCAATATACATCTTTAATGGATAGTGAGAAATCAATGGATTTAGCAATAGAATCCCTTCACTATCGAGTGAACGTAGGTTATGGCGCCATTATTTTCTATGATGATATTGCTCCGATGCTAAATGCCACATCAATCGCAAAATTTCCTGTAGACATACAAAACAAGTTAATGAAAGCGATACGATCTGGTGAGGAAGAAACGGCTACTCAATTAGCGGCTAATCTAGTAGACACAACTTTCCGTTTGAACAAAAATCCAATCAGCCTAGGTGTCACCCTACTTCGCATCATCAATGAGTTAGTGCAATTAGGACAGCTTTTAGCAGTAGAACCAAAAATATTTGAAAATATTAAAAAACTATACCAGGAAGCTACGAATGCCTATGATCCAGAACAAATAAAGCAACTACTAATATATGACTTAATTAAACCTGTTATATCTAGTGCCCAGGATAAAACAGAGCAAGGGTTTAAAGCGATTGCCGAAAACATCGCACTTATAGTTCAAACGGAATATGATCAAGAAATTTCGCTTGATATTATTGCGGATCGTCTGCATTACAGCCCCAATTATCTAAGTAATATTTTCAAAAAAGAATTCGGTGAAAATTTTGTCGATTATTTAATGAATTATCGATTACAAATGGCGAAAAATTTACTGAGAGATACAGATGTGCCGATAAAGGGGATTGCTGAACGTCTAAAATATAGAAACTCACAAAATTTTATTCGCTTTTTTAAAAAGAAATTAGGAAAAACTCCAGGGGAGTACCGAAAAGAATTTCGATATAAATGAATTCTATTACCACGGTTTAATTTAAGTGAGTTGAACAAAGAAAGGGAAAATGTCCGTTAATTGGATAAATCTGAATCTACACGTTCTAGTCGTCGAGAGACTCACAGAATGTGGGTCTCTCGAAAAGCTAAGATAGGTTATCCTTTAACTGATCCTATTAATGCCCCTTTTACAAAATATCTCTGTACAAATGGATAAGCAATCAGCATTGGAACGGTTGCAATCACGATAACAGCCATTTTGATTGATTGAGCGGGAGGGACAACATCTACTGATGAACCATCTGCCTGCATACCACTAGAAACGATCACAATTTGCCGTAATAATATTTGCAACGGCCATTTTGTCGAATCATTAATGTATAGAATCGCTGTCATATAGGTGTTCCAGTATGTGACTGCATAAAATAACGAAATGGTCGCAATCGATGGCAGGGCAAGTGGCAACATAATTTTAAGGAAAATACCAAAATGCGAACATCCATCCATTTTGGCAGATTCCTCCAAACTATCGGGTAAAGCTTGGAAAAAATTCCTCATAATAATTAAGTTGAAAGCATTAATGGCTACTGGAAGAATCAAGGACCAGTAACTATCAATGAGTCCAAAAGCTTTTACAACTAAAAAGGTTGGGATCATACCGCCACTAAAAAGCATGGAAAATACAACAATAAAATTGATATAGTTTCTTCCCCATAGATATCTTCGCGATAGACCGTAGGCCATTAAAGAGGTTAGTACCATGCTTACAAATGTGCCCACACCCGTTATTCCAATCGATACGGCCAGCCCTTTGAAAATCGTAGGAGTAGATAAAATATATTTGTAAGCATCGAATGAAAAAGTAGTAGGAAATAAAATAAACTTTTTAGCAACGACTTCCTGAGTAGAAGCAAAAGAACTTGCAATGACATTTACAAACGGAAGAAAACAAATAAGCGCAATGATAACGAGTATAGTTCCATTTATAAAAGAAAAAAGACGCTCTCCTTTTGAAACGTTCTTCCTAATTGTTCCGTTCACCAATCTTCCTCCTTTTTATCTAAATTCATTGATATAAAACAGAGTATCATTTGCGTTTCATTCCGGCTATAATCATTATCTCTAGTCTAGTAATCATGTAGATTCCACCTATAATCATTTGTTAACAAATCCGAATACAAATGGATTTTTCAGCATTTGTAAGCGCATTAAGAAATGATTATATACGTAACGTACAATATTAAGTATTCTAAGAAAGGAGAAACAGAGAGGAGGAAACAAATGGGGGAGATTGTCAATCAAAAAGATAGTGCTTTACCAACATTATCAAATAAGAAATTAAAAAGCTTGCAGAGAAAAAAGATCTTGAGAAGTATGAAGGTCAATATCCTTTTATATCTGATGATTTTTCCAGGTGTCTTATTTTTTATCATCTTTAAATATTTACCTATGGGTGGTCTTATTATTGCATTTCAAGATTATCAGCCTTATTTAGGTATTTTCGGCAGTCCTTGGGCAGGATGGAAACATTTTATCCGTCTATTCACTGAACCTACTTTCTTTATGTTATTGAAGAATACGCTTATTTTATTTGGTCTGGAACTTGTTATCTTTTTTCCGATTCCGATCATCGTGTCATTAATGCTTAATGAGGTAAAAAATAAGCATTTCAAATCGGGAATCCAAACGATCATTTATATTCCCCATTTTATGTCATGGGTTATTATCGTTTCTATTACCTTTGTTTTATTGAATGTCGATGGCGGCATCATCAATGAACTTTTGGCCATGATGGGGCTAGAAAAGATTGGCTTTCTAACTTCTCCAAATTGGACAAGGCCCGTTTATATCGCTCAAATTATATGGAAAGAATTAGGATGGTCTACAATTATCTATCTAGCGGCTATAACCGCGGTTGATCCACAGTTATATGAAGCAGCTGAAATAGACGGTGCTAGTCGACTTAGAAAAACATGGCATGTTACCTTACCCGCCATTCGATCAGTGATTATTACCTTATTGATTTTGAAAATAGGAAGTACGTTGGATTTAGGCTTTGAACATATGTATCTTCTACTTAACTCTTTGAACCGTTCCGTAGCAGAAATTTTTGACACCTATATATACACAGCTGGTTTGAAAAATGGTCAGTTAAGTTTTAGTACGGCTATTGGCTTATTTAAAGGATTAGTCGGGTTAATATTAGTCATGCTTTCCAATAAACTTGCGAAAAAGTTGGGAGAGGATGGTGTATATTAAAATGAATGAAAGGAGGGTCCATTCTGAAATCGATTGAATATTTAAATCATATTTTGATTCGTATTCTTAATTTAGTGTATGTCAATTTTTTATGGGTATTTTTTACACTTATTGGACTGGGTGTTTTTGGAATTGGCCCTTCAACCTATGCATTAGTCAGTGTTTGCAGACAATGGATTTTGGGGAAGCGGCCGCCAGTGTTTCAAACATTCTGGAAATACTATAAAGAAAGCTTTAAAGAATCAATCATTGTAAGCTTCGTCTATGCTATTATCGGTTTTGTGCTCGTTGTGGATTTAATGCATGTGGTCAATTGGTATATTCGTGTCGCTTTGATTATAGTTTGTTTTATTTATCTATTGTCGCTCACTTATATATATCCAATCATGGCCCAATATGATTGGAAAGGAATTTTCTTTAAAATTAGGATGTCCTTTTTATTTGGCTTTGCTCATTTACAATATTCCCTTGTTCTATTTTTATTTATTGGACTATCTTATTGGATACTGACCCGTTTTTTACCAGGCGTTTTACCTTTTTTCGGTATTAGTTTCTTGTTTTTTACGATTACTTGGATGGCCAATCAAGTGTTTAAAAGAATGGAAATGAAAGAACAATTCAATTCTGATCAAATAATAAAGGAGAATCAAGATGAAAAAAATGCAAGTTTTGAGGTTAGTTAGTATGAGCTTGGCGATTATGCTCATGCTCATTTTAGCAGGGTGTAGTGGATCATCATCGGGAAGTAGTTCTAGCAACGAAGGAAAAGGTCAAAAGGAAGAAATGGAAATTACATGGTTAAATATATTGCATACGGCCTCTCCACCTACTGATACCGTTTTAAATCAAATTGAAAGTAAAACAAATACAAAGATTAAATTTTCTTGGATTCCAGATGCTTCTAAAGAAGAGCGGATTAATACTTCTTTAGCCTCTGATTCATTGGCTGATATCGTCACGCTAACCATTTTAGAAAATTCGTCTGTACGCAACGCATTAAAATCAGGGGTATTTTGGGATGTGGAGAAATATTTGGAGGAGTTTCCAAACTTAAAAGCCATCTCAGAGGATACGCGTGTTTCTGCCTCTATTGATGGGAAAATATATGGGATTCCTTTCCAAAAGGATTTGGCGAGAGGTGGTGTCGTGATCCGGAAAGATTGGTTAGATCATTTAAGTTTATCTGTTCCGAAAACAATGGATGAATTAATGAATGTCGCGAAGGCGTTTACAGAAGATGACCCGGATGGCAATGGTAAAGATGATACAACTGGATTTATTGATCGAAATGTATTATCCCCTAGTTTTAAAACATTAAGTTCTTATTTTGGGACACCGAATAAATGGGAAGTCGACAATGATGGTAATTTTATTGCTGAATTTGAAAGCGATGGGTATATTGAAACGATGGACTATATGAAAACGCTCTATGACAATGGCTGGATTAACAAGGACTTTGCGGTAACAGCTAAAACTGACCAACAAAAAGGTTTTGCAGAGGGGAAAGCTGGTATTTATGTCGGAGCCTTATTTGATAGTAAAAACCTTAAAAACATGGCCAAGGGGATCCAAGATGATATGGAATTGGTTGTAGTGAATGACATCACATCAGAGTCGAATCCTGAGAGGGCCATTTGGGCTGAAGGAAGCAATGGTGTCGGTGGATTACTGGCCTTTCCGCATTCAGAAGTCAAAGACGAAAAAGAATTAAAACGACTTTTAAAATTTATCAATGACTTAATGGATCCGGAAATATACACGTTGATGACGTATGGGATTGAAGGGCGACACTATGAGATTAATGATGATGGTGCCTATGAAATTATCAATCAGGATTTATGGCAGCAAGAGGTTCAACCATTTGCGGCTTCCCGTCCGAAAGAAAGTGGTTATGGTTTAAAAGATTCAGACCCACTTAAAGCAGAGGCAGATAAGCTAATTGCCGAAAATGCTGAATATGCCGTGCTTAACCCTGCGGTCTCACTAGAATCACCAATGTTCACCACGCAAGGGACAGAATTGGAAAAGATTATTATAGATGCTACGTATCAATATATTCTAGGTGAAATCGATCTAGATGGATTTAAGAAAGCGGTTAAAAATTGGAATAAACAAGGGGGAAAAACAATAAAAGAAGAATACAAAGAAGCTTATAAAGCTACTGTAAAATGATCTTGGTGGAGTTTTTTCTGTTGATGATTCGATAGAAAAAACTCCATTTTAAATGCGGCAATCTACCTTGTCAATATTACGGCTCGAAATGTACAGGCTTCCGCTGAATTTATTTATGGATTAGCAGAATTATATGAAGGGAAACCGCAATTCAGGAAGTGGAATGGACAGAGGCGGGATGGTTGAGATTGATGGGAGGCGGGAACGCTCCTTCATCACAGCCATCCTCTTATTTTTAAAATTCTCTTTTCCTATAAAAGGTTAGAGAAATAAAGTATGAGCAAATCAGAACTAATGCTAGCGGGACCAATACAATCCCTAATATTTCTATATCTGATCGGTATTTGAAAAAAGGGATTATATCTTGCCCCAACATCCACTCATTATTTCCAACTAAATAACCTACCAATGCAGTTCCTCCGAATACAAATACGAAAAAAATAATTAAGTTTGCCATTTTTGACTTTAAATAGCCGTGCTTAAAAATTAATGGAAAAGATATCGAGCAAAACAACGTGACAGCAATAATCGCACCCATTAATCCTGTAAAATTAAAGGAAATATTAAGCGGAAGATTTAGTAAGCTTATGATCAAATAGATTAGGTAAAATACAAGCATTGCATACGCAGCATATATATAGATAGACACATATTTAGAAAGAACAATGGTCGTTCTCTTTATAGGAAGACTAATGAGAATGATGTCCCCTTTGTTTTTATCCTCTAATGCATATGCTCCTAATACTAATTGATATGTTATAGTTAAGACACCAATCGTAAGCCCAACAGACCCAATATTTGTGAGGAGCGTGAAAGTAAAAAAGATCATCAATAGAATCGATAATTTCAAAGCTTTTTTTTGCATCAAAATGTCCTTTTTAATAAGATGATACATGATGATCACTCCTTCTTGTGTAAAACACCATAATATCTTCTAGTGTCGGTTTTTCAATCATTACAGTATCGCCAAATTTTTCCATTACCTCTTTTTTATTTCTAGATAATGCTTCAAATCCAAAATCATTTTGCTTTAAACCAATAAAGTTTCCTTCATCATTAGCATTCAGTTGTTTTTTCCTTCCTTTCACAATACAGTATTCCTCTAAGAGTTCGTCCTTGGTTTTGCTCAATATTATTTCCCCATTATGAATGAATGTAATAAAATCGGCAATTTTATCTAAGTCAGAAGTAATGTGGGTCGAAAAGAAAATGGATTTGTTTTCGTCTTGTAATAAAGCTTGTAAAACATCTAATAGTTCAGATCTAGCGAGTGGATCCAATCCTGAAGTGGGTTCATCCATTATTAAAAGTTCAGCATGGTGCGAAAGAGCAATGGCCAAGGAGAATTTCATCTTCATTCCTTTTGACAAATGCTTTATTTCTTTGTTGAAAGGGAGTTCAAAGTCCTTGACATATCTATTAAAAATTCCTTCATCCCATCTACTATAAAACGGACTTATGACATCCTTCATTTCCCTTACGGTCAATTCTTCGCAAAAGTGATTCTCATCATATACGAAACCAATTCTTTCTTTAATCGGAATATTATTTTGCTCGTTGTCTAAACCAAAAACTTTTATTTCACCACTATCTTTCTTTATTAAATTCATAATAAGCTTGATTGTCGTACTTTTTCCGGATCCATTGGGACCAATAAACCCCATTATGTATCCTCTATCAAGGGTCATATTAATGCCTTTTAAAGAAAAATCTTTATAAGCTTTCGATAAATTGGTAATCTCCAAAATCTTATTCATCTTTACCACCCCTCATATATTATTTTGAGCATATCTTGCAGTTCTTCTAAAGTTAACCCCACCAGTTTTGCCGTATTAATTGCTTCTGTCATTTTTTCTTCGACCATTTTTACTTTGGCTTCACGAAACATTTCCTTGTTAATCGCTGCAACATATGACCCCTTTCCAGCAACGGTAACGATAAATCCTTCCTTTTCGAGCTCATCATAGGCTCTTTTGGCTGTAATAACACTGATCCTTAGTTCCTTAGCTAGATTCCTAATGGAAGGTAGAGGCTGGGACTCTAACAGCTCTCCCTTTACAATTTGTTCTTTTAATTGATTGACTAATTGTAAGTAAATTGGCTCATCCGTAGAATTTGAAATAATAATATTCACTACATAACAACCCTCTATTCGTTATATCCGTATATATACAGTATATACAGATATAGCGGAAATGTCAATCTCATACAAGATTGTTTACCTTGAAATAATATAATGTTTATTTTACAGTTTTATCCTAAATCAAATAACTTACACAATAATCAAATATAAACAAAAGTAATCAAATAATGTTATAATAACGGCAAAAGTAAATGAAGAGAAATGGAAGGGTTTTCAAAAATACGGTAACGGCAAATGAAACGGGGGATACAATGAAATCGCTTTTTCGTTCTTTGTCCATTAAAGCCAAAATGTTTTTCACATTTGCAGGTGCTTACACTGTAATGATTACCATTATTGGTGTAGCCATCTATATAAGTAATGTCAATCAAATGAAGAATCAGACATACTCACTGTCGAAAGTGTTATCAGCGCAATTTTCGAGAACGGTAGATTTGTATTTCCAAGATATTGAACGATTATCTCTAGCTATTTTTACAGATTCCTATATACAAGAGGCTTTGTCAAACTATGAGGGGCAAAGTCTGAATGAAGATGTTATGATTCGGAATAGTCTGTATCCTAGATTATTTAACCAGGCCTACCCACATTCAGGAATTGAGGGGATCACCATTTATACCAATGAGGGAACATCTTTTTATTATGAAAAAAGCGGTGGTATGGAAATAAATAATGAGCCGATGGAAAAAGAATGGATGGCTTTCCTTAATCATCAGAAAAAGGATGTATTTTCCTTGCTTCCTTCTAAACAAATTTCGATGAAAAATGGGGATAGAAAATGGATCGTATCACTTGTACGCAATATCTACAATATACCACAGCGTAAAAAGATCGGGTCTTTAAAAATTGATATTAATATAGATGTTTTTGAAAAACTATTAGAAATTGAGAATGTGGAAGAGTTAGAAAACCATTTACGTATTCTTGTGTTATCTGAAAATCAAACCGTTATCTATGATCATATGAATAAACGAACAGGTGAACAACAAATAGGACTTAATTTACTGCAGACAAGAGGGGATCAGTCCAAAACAGAACCGTTGAACTGGGGAACAAAATCTTATTTATATACAAACGATTACTCTAGCTTCACAAATTGGGACACCATTGTTTTAATAGATAATGAATTTCTTCAATACGAACGAAATCAAATAATGCTATTTATTGGGATTAGTGGGCTTGTCGCAATCTCTATCATCGCCTTTATTTCCTATCTTCTTTCTCATCATATTGCAAAGCCCTATATCAAACTAATGAAGAAGATGAAACGCGTAGAGGAAGGTGATTTAACGGAACGAATGGAACTGATCGGGAATACAGAAATTGATGTAATGACACGAGTCTATAATAATATGTTAGATAGTATTAATCAATTGATAACGGGCGTATATGAATCCACCTTAGCGGAGAAAAACGCAAAGATATCAGCCTTGCAGTCACAAATAAACCCACACTTTCTTTATAATACCTTAAACGTAATGAAATCGATTAGTCGTGTCAAAGGAGTTGAAGAGGTTGCAGAGATCTCTGAGTCACTTGCAGATTTATTTAAGTATAGCATGAGAGATTTAGATAAGCAGGTTCACTTATTCGAAGAATTAAATCATATTGATAATTATATGAAAATTCAATCTCATCGTTTTAAAGATCGATTTACATTAGAACAGTGGGTCTCAGATGAAGCAAAACAGGCAAGGATTCCAAAATTATTAATACAACCACTTGTAGAGAATGCAGTAACGCATGGTCTACGAGATAAGAGAAAAGGGGGTGTGATTCAATTAAATGCTTATGAAAATAACGATCAATTGATGATTGAAGTATGTGATAATGGTATAGGTATGACAGCGCAAACTTTGGAAAAAGTGAAGAAAAAGCTTAATAGTAGAATAGTAGATTCAGAGGGTGGAGGTCTTGGGTTACATAATATTGCCCAGCGAATGAAGCTAATGTATGGCCATCATTTTGGGATAGAGATGGAAAGTAGAGAGAATATTGGGACAAGGGTCCAAATCGTATTACCTTTTCAAACCAATAAAGTCTAGGATGAGGAGGTCAAGAATATGATATTTTTTATTGTGGAAGATGAGTACTGGGCATTATTAGAGCTGAAAACGTTGCTAAAGAAATATCAAAATGAGCATACAATCTATTTTTATGATAATGGTGAAGATGCTTGTGAGGAAGTGCCCATATACAAGCCAGACCTGATTGTGACAGATATTACGATGCCAGGGATGGATGGGTTAAAATTGGTTCAAAAAGTAAAGGGAATGGATCCCAAGATTAAATGTATTCTACTAACTGTCCATGATACTTT
Organism: Lederbergia sp. NSJ-179; assembly: GCF_022867885.1. Lineage (GTDB taxonomy): Bacteria > Bacillota > Bacilli > Bacillales > Bacillaceae_C > Lederbergia. The sequence continues at coordinate 13,261 of NZ_JALIFP010000045.1, forward strand.
TGATTATGCAAAAAAAGGGATCCAGTTAGGCGTTGTCGATTATTTACTCAAACCAATTAAAAAAGAAGCCCTCTATAAAGTGATGGATCATACAATAGATGATATCAAAAAAAATAAGCAAGATATGGCTGAAAAAGAAGTTTGGGCAATTAATCATTTATTATTGCAGCCATTACGGAAAAGTAACCATGATCTAGAAACGTTTGAGAGACAACCTTTGTTTCTAGTATACTTATTATTTGGAAATTGGAATGCTCCTGTGAGTGGGGATCATTTAAATATGGATGTGACTGAATTTAAAAGGGAAGTAGGAATAAGTCTGGAGACTTGGCTCCTTCCGTTGGATCAACAAAGAAAGTTAGTATTAATTGCCGGTGAGAATGATCAGTATTTTATTGACTTCGTATTATCTAGCTTGTTTCGTTACTTTAAAGGAAAAGAACAGGTTCATATTAGTTATATTAAAAAAAATGAGGACCACAGATTAAGTGAAGCTTATCATCAAGTCCATCAGCTACTGGATAAATATAAGCGATTCGGAGAATCTTCTATCATTATAAATGATCAAGAAAATCAAAAGGATATAAGTATGTTTTGGACGACTGTTAGAGTTATTGAGAGGCAAATCCAACAAGGGGAATTGGCTTCTATAAACTTACAAATAAAAATCTTAATAAAGCAAATAAAAGAACGAAGGATCTCGCAAAGACAACTATTTCGCTTTTTGTCGGATATGTACTATGCGCTCATTTATAAACTACAACAAACAACAAATTCTATCATTCAAATGAATGGAATAGAGGAAACTTTTGCCAAGCTGGATTGTTTCGTTACATTTGAAGAGTTAGAAGATTGGATGGGAGAACTTATAACAAGAATTGCAGAGGCCTTTTCATCAGGGGGCATTGCACCCAAGCATTTGATTCCAAAAGTAAGGGATTGGATAGAAAAATCATTTGCTGACAATATTACCTTTCAACAGTTTGCGGATGAGCACCATGTAAGCGTAAGTTACTTATCTAGAGAGTTTAAACAACAAACAAAGATGACTTTTTCTGAGTATTTGATGAATTATCGTATTCGGAAAGCACAGGAATTATTTGAGAATGGGGTAGAGCGAACGGTTGATGTCGGATCTTTAGTTGGCTATCACGATCCCAAACATTTTCGAATGGTTTTTAAAAGGATAACGGGGATGACACCAAGAGAATATAAAAAACGGATTAAAACCAATTTGTAAAGATTTGCCCCCTATATTGTTAAAAATATAGGTTTATTCCATTTGAAAGCGCTTTTATAATGAAGAAGAAATGAAATTGAAGGGGGTAGAATGTGTGGAACTATTTAAGAATAAAAGTCTATTACTTGGATTATCGGTTTTACTACTAGTTATTATGGCAGCATGTAGTAAGGACTCAGACTCTAAGCCAAATGGGGAAAATACAGACGGAGATTCAGAAACTACCTTAACTTTCCTCATAGGTAACCAAGCAGTGTTAGATGGAATCGAAGCGGTAGCAGAAGATATTAAGGAGAAGTATAATATTACAACTGAAATTGAATTACGACCTGGCGGGTCGGAAGGGGATAATATAGTAAAAACACGTTTGGCAACTGGGGAGATGACAGATTTAAACATGTACAACTCTGGCTCTCTACTGAAAGCTTTAAATCCGAAGGAATATTTTGTTGATTTATCTGGAGAGCCATTTATCGATCGTCTAAATGATGCCTTTGTTGAAACAGTTTCAGTGGGAGATGCTATATACGGTATTCCTGGTGAATCAAGTAACGCTGGAGGATGGATGTATAATAAATCCATTTATGAAGAACTGGGTTTAGAGGTCCCTCATACGTGGGAACAATTAATGGAAAATAATGAAATTATTAAAAAGGCCGGTAAAATTCCCGTTATTGCATCGTATAAAGATACGTATACTTCCCAAGTAATATTACTAGGAGACTATTACAATGTGCATACGGAAATGCCAGAATTTGCGGAGCAGTATACGGCCAATAAAGCAAAATTTGCCGACACTCCGATTGCCCTGCGTGGATTTGAAAAGATACAAGAATTACAAAAAGCAGGCTATTACAATGATGAAGAATCATCAACCTCTTATGAAGATGCATTGGAGATGTTAGCAACTGGAGAGGCAGCACATTACCCAATGATTACATCGGCATTATCTGCCATCAATTCAAATTATCCAGATCAGATCGACAATATCGGTTTCTTTGGTCAACCAGGTGATGACCCTGACAACCATGGAATGACAGCTTGGATGCCAGGGGGAATTTATATTAATAAAGAATCTAAGCATGTGGACGCAGCCAAAAAGTGGGTAGAATACTTTGTTTCTGATGAGGGGTTAGAAACATATATGTCTGTTATGAAGGCTGATGGACCTTATATGGTTGAAGGGATAGAACTTCCGGATGATTCCTACGAAGCAGTGAAGGACATGATCACATATATTGATTCTGGAAAAGTCGCATCAGCGCTTGAATTTTATTCTCCACTGAAAGGGCCCAATTTAGAACAAATTACAGTAGAAGTTGGACTAAATATGGTGTCGCCCAAAGAAGGGGCGGAAAAATATGATCGTGATGTTGAAAGACAAGCACAACAATTAAATCTGGAGGGTTGGTAAGTATAAATTGGTTCTAAAAGAAAGCCCTTGTTAAACGATGAGATAACAAGGGTTTTTAAAGGAGTGGGAAAATGAAGGTAAATAAAATTTATAGCTATACCTTGCTCATACCAGCAGCATTGATTTATGCCCTATTCTTTCTCTATCCTACGGTTATGTCATTTTTCTTCAGCTTTACAAGATGGACTTTAACAGATTGGGAATGGATTGGTTTAGAAAATTTTAAAATGTTTTTTGAAGAATCTTCTTTGATGATTGGCTTTAAAAATACCTTTATTTTTGCCTTTCTCACAGCGGGATTAAAAGTGATTTTTGGTTTGACTTTTGCCGTGTTATTAACATCTAAAATGAAAACAAAAAGTTTTTTACGTTCAATGGTTTTCTTTCCCACATTAGTTAGTACGATTGCAGTTGGAATCGCGTTTAGTGTACTTATGCATCCGTCGAAAGGTTTGATCAATACAGCTTTGTCTTTGATTGGGGTGCATGGGCCGGATTGGTTAGGGAATCCCGATTTGGCCTTGCTATCTGTTGCACTTGTAGATGTTTGGAAAGGAGTAGGGATCGCAACGGTGATCTTTATCGCAGGGATGATGTCCATTCCGAAAGATTACTATGAAGCCCATCAAATTGATGGTGGTAATAATTTAAATGCTTTTTGGTATATCACTTTACCTTTATCAAGACCAGCCATTAATGCGGTGATTCTCTTAGCATTAATAGGAGGTTTACGAACCTTTGATTTAGTTTGGGCGATGACAGGTGGAGGACCGGGATTTAGCTCTGATTTAATTGCTTCTATTATTTATAAACAATACCAAGCTGGCTTTTACGGTTTGTCTACAGCAGGTAACGTCATTTTATTTCTACTTGTTGCGGTGATTGTGTTCCCGATCTTTAAGTTTTTGAACCGAAAAGAGGTGGACCTATGAGTCAACAGGAAATTTTACAAAAAGGAAAACCTGTCACTCCACAAAAAACAGCTAGAAATAAAAAAGGCCTTATAAGCATGGTTGTTGAAGGAATCGTGATATTGATTTGTTCGGTAGCTTTTTTAGTCCCGTTTTACTTCATTATCGTCAATTCCATGAAAACAAGCCAAGAAGCCGCAAAATTATCCATTTCATGGCCAACAGAATTTAGAATTCTGGAAAACCTTCAAGAAGTATTAACGGCTCGGGATAATATGTTACTATTAGCCTTTTTTAATAGTACTGTGATTACTGTTTCTTCTATTCTTATCCTATTGGTTGTTTGTTCGATGGCTGCTTTTATTTTGCAACGCCGGAAAGGTAAAACGATTTCAATCGCTAGTGCCGTCTTTTTATCTGGCTTAATGATACCACCGGCTGTTGTGCCAACTATTTGGGTACTTGAACAGTTTCATTTATTTAAAACGTTTCCTGGAATTATACTCGTGATGGTTGCCATATCGATTCCTTTTTCCATTGTTCTATATACTAGTTTTGTAGCAACCATCCCAAAAGAAATCGACGAAGCCGCAATTATTGATGGATGTGGCGGGTTCCGCCTGTTTTTTAACATTATTTTCCCAATGTTAAAACCCATTCACTCAACCGTCATCATTTTGAATGCTGTACAGATTTTTAATGATTTTGTTCATCCACTTTACTTCTTCCCGGGGGCGGATAATGCAACTGTACAACTAACGTTATATAATTTTATGAGTATGTATAATACTTCCTGGAATCTGTTATTTGCGAATGTATTATTAATTACCATTCCGCCATTTATTTTGTTCTTAATCTTTAGTGAAAAAATTGTTGCTGGAATGACATCTGGAGCTGTCAAGGGATAATATGTAGAAAAGAGGGATAGAATGCTAGAAATATATGATTTGCGCTGTGAATATAAGGTGAACCCAATTGGGATAGATGTAAAAAATCCAAGGATTAGTTGGAAAATAAAGGCAGGCGTACGAAATGTCATGCAACAAAGCTATCAAATTCAAGTAGCTGAAAAGCAGGCATTTTCTAAGATTGTATGGGATTCTGGTGAAATTTTGTCGAATCAAAGTAATCATATCGCATTGGATGAATTAAAACTGGTGTCTAGACATCGTTATTATTTTCGCGTTCGAATAAAGACTCAAAATGGCAGACAAACAGATTGGTCTGAACCAAGCTATTTTGAAATGGGTTTATTACATTCAACAGAATGGGAAGGAGAATGGATTGCTCCACCAAATTCTCTTAATGGGGAACCATGTCCAAAGTTTGCACGCACATTTTCCATTAATAGGAAAGTGAAAAAGGCAAGAATTTATGCAACAGCCTTAGGCTTATATGAATTATCTTTGAATGGAGAGCGTGTTGGCGATGCTTATTTCACACCAGGTTGGACTAGTTATCAGTCACGGTTACAATACCAAACGTATGATGTGACTGAACTTCTAAAGTCCGGAGAAAACGAGTGGACTGCTTTACTTGGGAATGGTTGGTATAAAGGAAATCTTGGTTGGGAGGACAATGATAACATCTGCGGTGATCGACTTGCATTGCTTGCCCAGCTACATGTGGAATTGGAAGATGGCACTGAAATGACTGTTAAGACTTGTGAAGATTGGAAAGTAACAAGTAGTCCAATCATGATGTCAGAGATTTATCATGGAGAAAAATATGATGCAAGAATCAAAGACCATGTTTGGGAACATGTAGAAGTCATCCAAAAATCAAAGGACATGTTAGTTGCCCAAGAAAATGAACCTGTCCGGAAAATAGAATCGTTAAAGCCAATAGAATTGATCGAAACGCCAAATGGGGAGACTGTGTTGGATTTTGGTCAAAATATGGTAGGTTGGGTAACCTTCGATATTGAAGGAGGAAAAGGACAAGAGGTTGAAATTCGCCATGCTGAGGTATTAGATAAAAATGGAAATTTTTATACAGCTAATTTACGAAAAGCTAAACAAACGAATCGATATATTCTTAATGGTAATGGAAAGGAAAGCTTTGAACCACATTTTTCCTTTCAAGGATTCCGTTATATTCAATTAATCGGTTTTACAAAAGAACAAATAAAATTAGAGAACTTCCAAGGAATTGTTCTACACTCTGATATGGAAATGACAGGAAATTTCCAATGCTCAGATCCTTTAATAAATCAGTTACAACATAATATTTTATGGGGCCTGAAAGGGAACTTTTTAGATGTTCCAACGGACTGCCCACAGCGCGATGAACGATTGGGATGGACAGGGGATGCACAAATGTTTATCCGAACGGCCAGTTATTTAGCTAATGTTGCACCATTTTTCACGAAATGGTTACGTGATCTAAAAGCGGAACAAGATGAAGAAGGAGGGATTCCTTTTGTCGTGCCCAATGTTTTAGGGGGAGAACAAGATTTGGACGCTGATGATAGACCCTTTAGTGCCGCAGCATGGGGAGATGCCGCTGTGATTTGTCCATGGACAATCTACATTGCCTATGGGGATAAGCGAATTTTAGCAGAACAATACGAAAGTATGAAAGCATGGATTTCCTATATAAAAAGTCAAGGGGATGATCCTTATTTATGGAATACAGGTTTTCATTTTGGTGATTGGTTAGCGCTGGATTCGAAACCAGATAGTTATATTGGTGCTACAGATAAATCTTATATTGCTACGGCTTTTTATGCTTACTCTACTTCTTTGGTAAAAAAGACAGCTAAAATCTTAGGTCAAGATGAAGATTATGCCTACTTTCAGGATTTGGAACAAAAGGTGATTAAGGCCTTCCTGATTGAGTTTGTTACTCCAAATGGTCGATTAGCTGTTTCTACTCAAACTGCTCAAATACTGGCATTGATGTTCCAACTATTAGAAGGAAAGCCAAAGGAAAGAGCAATTGAAAAGCTTTCTGAGTTACTTAAGGAAAGTGATTATCATTTAACAACCGGTTTTGTCGGAACACCATATTTAAATCATGTCTTGACAGAAAATGGGATGAATGATATTGCCTATACATTGCTCTTCCAAAAAGACTATCCCTCATGGCTGTACCAAATCACGAAAGGTGCAACAACCATTTGGGAACATTGGGATGGTATTAAGGAAGATGGGACGTTTTGGAGTGCGGATATGAATTCCTTTAACCATTATGCCTATGGGGCAATAGGGGACTGGCTTTACCGTAAAGTAGCTGGGATAGAATTGAATGAAGAAAAACCAGGATTTAGACAATTTACGATAAAGCCTTATATAGGAGAAGGATTAGAGTGGGCTGAAGCAAATTTGGAATCCATTTACGGGCCTATCCGTAGCTATTGGAAAAAAGACGCATCAGGAAATACGAGATTGGAAGTAACGGTTCCTGCAAATACTACAGCGACGATTAGTTTAATAGGTGCAAAAAAAGACAACATAAAAGAAAATGGTTCAGCGTTAGATACTGTCGATGGTATTGTGGATGTAACCAAAGAACCAAATAGAGTAGACATTACGGTAATGTCAGGTAGTTATATTTTTACTTATTAAATTGTGTATTAATCGTATACTATTTTTATCAAGTATCTAAGTTTATGGAAATTAAAGTCTCCGCTGTTTAAAAGTGGGGACTTTTTTAATAAAAAGGGGTATTTGGATTATTGTGTGGATAATATATAAGCATTTCATATTGTGTAAGTTTAAAATAAAGTCGTACAGTTTGTAAACAAGATGTACCGTTTGTAAAGTTGCACCGTTTCATTCCTTTTCGATCAAAGAATTCTAAGTAATTTTTAATCAAACTATTTTGCAAAATGGAATGTTCATTCAAAAAGAAAAGAATCCATCTTTTTTCAAAATGGATTCTTTTTTTCCAAAAAGTAATTAAATCCTACTACTGCTATTGTGGATTAACTTGTTTTCCCAGTCTCCGTTCTGTATCGTTGCAACATTAAATATCTAATTTGCGAGTACTAAGCGCTTTTACCATTTCAGGGTCGCGATGTGAGAAGAACAAACTTTCCTTCTGATCTAATGTAGCAATCTTGTTCATGTCTTCTTGAGTTAATTCGAAGTCAAAGATATTGAAATTTTTCACTATTCTTTCCTTACGAACTGACTTCGGAATGGCAATAACGCCTCTTTGTATCAGCCAACGCAAAACGACTTGGGCCACGGACTTATTATGCCTTTCAGCTATAAATAATAACGTCTCGTTTTGGAACATATTATTTTTTCCTTCAGCAAATGGTCCCCAAGACTCTATCTGTACACTATTTTCTTTCATAAATGCAGCATTTTCTATTTGTTGATGGAATGGGTGTGTTTCTACTTGGTTGACTGCAGGAGTTACTTCATTATGGACGATTATATCCATTAGACGATCCTCCTGGAAATTACTCACGCCAATTGCTCTTACTTTCCCTTCTCGGTACAATTCCTCCATTGCACGCCAAGAACCGTGTACATCACCATAAGGCTGATGAATTAAATACAAATCTAAATAATCTAATTGCAATCTTTTTAGTGAATGATCAAATGCCTTCTTTGTGTTTTCATAACCAGTATCCTGAACCCAGAGTTTCGTAGTAATAAATAATTCTTCTCTTGGCACACCACTTCGTTGAATCGCTCTGCCAACTGCTTCTTCATTTAAATAAGAGGCTGCAGTATCAATTAGGCGATAGCCTGCCATAATAGCGTCGTATACTGCTTGTTCACATTCTTGCTCATCTTGAATCTGAAATACACCAAAGCCTAATATCGGCATCTCTACACCATTGTTTAATTTTATCTTTTGCATAAAAAATCCTCCTCGTATTCGTTAATTTATTGCTCAATTTACGTAGCGTAACCATTTGCTAATAGAGCGGCTATTATTTTTCCTAAAATCAATATTTTCATGTCATTCCCATTTGTCGTGGCTCTTCCATTTTTTCCATTGGTTTAGCTGGTTTTACGAATAAAACGATGAACGAGATGAATATCACACTAACACAAAGCCAGTTTACGTAACGAAATCCTGCCAACTCTGCACCAAAGCCACCCATTAAATTCCCGCCTAATCTACCAAGAGTGGAAGCGTTGGCATAAAGTGTTGCAGCAACCCCAGCTGAATCGGGGAGGAAATCCGAAAAATAACTTAGACCATTGCCCGTAACCACTGCGATAAACGTGGCTTGGAGAATTTGTGCGGCAATCAGTTGCCATGAGGCCGTTGCTATTCCCAAGACCGTAAAATAAAGAATTCCAACCAGGCAACTCATAATCACGATAGTTTGATTAGATAATTTTTTGCTCAATGCTCCAAAGGTCAGCATAATAGGGATTTCCAATCCGGCACATAATCCGACCATTAAACCTACATCTGCATGTGTTCCATTTAATTCATGAATGATCAGTAATGGTGTGTTCATACTATTGACAGCAACAACTGAAAACAGCAATATAAATGCAAAGAATGGAAGAAATAACCGCTTAGTCTCTACAGAAAATAAGGTTGGTTTCTGTACCTTTGGTTTAGGTGTATTAGCCATTTTCCGTTTTGGTAAGAAAAAATAAACAAGAGCACTAAGTAAGATAAAGATAGTTGTTGTTCCAAGAAAAAGACCGTTATAACCAAAAGCAGCGAGTAACACCGTTCCAATCAGCGGGCCAATTAAAAAACCCAATGAAAATAGGGAACGCAAGGTGGACTTGGCAAACGTTTTGTCATCGGATTGACTTTCAGTTGCTAATTCATGTGCATAGGCAAACATCTGCGGCATGGCTGCTGCACCCAGTCCATTAAAAAAGCTAACTGAAAGCAATAGACCTAAAAACGAATCAAATAAAAGATAGGACGAATAGCCACAAGCTGAAGAAAACATTGCTGCCAAAATAAGCCATTTTCGATCCATGCCGTTGTCCGAATAATTGGCAATCATCGTATTAGCGATAACCCCAGTTAGCGAGCTGATAGCCATAAATACGCCAAAAGCTCCGGTACTCATACCGATGACACTCGTACCGTAGATGGAAAGATAGGGCATTGTAATGGAAACACTCGTGCCAATTAACAGCATGCATATAATAAAGAGGCCAAAATGTTTAATTTGAAAAAGCTGTTTAAATCGGCTAAACAACACCTCAACTCCTTAATTGATAAATCGCTTCCTTTTTATCTCCAACCAATTCTAAAGATTACATTACTTTTAAGTTGGCAACGCATCGAACCAAATAACTCGATGCTTATTTTTATAATTGATCGAACCATTCGTCATCGACCGGTTCGAACCAATTTGTTTCACCTGGCGTAATGGCTAAGTGTACAAACCAACTATCTTTTGTTGCACCATGCCAATGTTTTACATGCGGTGGGATATTTACTACATCTCCCTTTTTAAGTAGTTGGGCAGATTTGCCTTCTTCTTGATACCAACCCTCTCCACCAGTAACTAACAGAACTTGCCCCACTTTATGGGAGTGCCAGCTATTACGAGCACTCGGAGCAAAAGTTACATTTCCGATTGGCGCATTTAGTGGCGTCTTATCAGTAAATACCATGTGTAAGTATGCGTCACCGATAAAGTTTCCCTCCACTTTTTCTCCTAATGGAAAGATGGTACTATTGCTTAACTCATCATGTGCCATATTTAATCCCCCTTTTTGTTAATCATTAAAGATTTCTTTTGCAATGTTAAATGTTGACCAAGCTTTGGGCCAGCCAACATAAAACGCAAGATGGGTGATGATTTCCGAAATTTCCTCTTTCGTTACTCCATTTTTCTTCGCTTTTTGAAGATGTGCAGTCAACTGTTCAAAGTTTCCACCAGAAATTAATGCCGAAACTGTAATCATACTGCGGTCACGTGGAGAGAGTTCCTTCTCTCTTGACCAAACCTCACCGAATAATACATCATCATTAAGTTCAGCAAATTTTGGCGCGAAATTTCCCAGATTATCTCTTCCCGCTGTTTGCTTTTCCGTCATTTTTATCATTCCTTTCTTTTTTTTGATTACATGACAGAAGAAATGTCTTTTTTACATGATTAAGACAAGATCTTCAACGGTTATATTATTTATCTGTAGATTTATTATGTAACATGTGAGATAGCAAGCGGTAGCCTATTCTTGTCAAATGATTGCCTATTCTTCTCATTGCCATTTACATAACGGAGAAATATACCTTACAATATTATTAAAGTGAAGGAAACAAGGAGGATCCTATTTTATGTCTGAACAAATTTATAAGCGGCAAGGTGATCTTGCTAAACTTATTGAACGTTATTCAGAACAGGACGGTACCTACGCAACTGCTATTCCGTCTTTATTTATTACTCGTATATCTAATACTACTGAACCAAATTATGGAATTTATAATACTTCCTTATGTGTTGTTGCTCAAGGCGTGAAGGAAGCATTACTGATTCAAGACCGTTTTAGATACAGCCCTGCGGATTACCTTGTTGCATCTGTTGATTTACCAGTTATCGCTCAAGTTATCGAAGCCTCTCCAGATGTTCCTTACTTGGCTTTGAAACTTGAAATTAGACCGAATGACATATTAGAGGTCTTACGTGAAACGCAAATGGAAGCTGGCAAAAAGGAAAATGCTAAGCGAGGGATGTATGTCAGCAAAATGAAGCAACCTTTATTAGATGCGATAATAAGATTCGTTCATTTACTAGATACGCCGGAAGACATCCCGGTCCTTGCCCCTCTAATCAAAAAAGAAATTATCTATAGAGTTCTGCAAGGAGAGCATGGGGGAAGACTGAAACAAATAGCAATAGAAGGTAGTTCTACTCACCAAATCAATACGGTGATTAAACATATTATGCAAAACTATGATAAGTCCTTTAAAATTGAGGAGCTTGCGGAAATAGGAAATATGAGCGTTTCTTCCCTATATCGGTATTTTGCAGAGGTAACGACAATGAGTCCCATTCAATTCCAAAAACAATTAAGACTACAGGAAGCTCGGAGTCTATTATTATCCGAGTCAACGAATGCAGCAGATGTTGCATTTCGAGTAGGGTACGAGAGCCCTTCACAATTTAGCCGCGAATATTCTCGTATGTTTGGTCTACCACCAAAAGAAGACATAAAGCACCTTGTGGAAGAACTATAAACAAATGATAAACACATGGATGTTCCTTTATGCTTTTAGCAAATTGGGACGGAGCTGCGTGTGGAAGGATCGAGTATTTTATTCTAATTATTATTTTCTTGTTAAAATTACTATGTTTACTAAGTTAAAGTTATTTCGAGGCAGGCACAAAAAGTACCCGCCTCTATTTCGTAATAACATCTAAACTTTTTTGTCACTTATCACCATTTATATTGGATTCAGTCAAGGTTTGGGAAAATTCTATAAAAATAGGCTAATTATATATCAGTCGACATTGACTAAAACGTGAAGATAATGTCTAAAAATTTGCTTCTTCTTTCCATACTATTTTCCGGATTACACATAATGAAGAAAAGATGAGAACGTATCAAGAAGCACTAATTGAAGCATAGCCTAAAGTAGGATAGAAGCATCTTGAGCGAACAAATAAATGATGTTATAGTTTTAAAAAAGAATCTGCCTAAATATTTATGCAGTTGTATGAGAGCGTTCATATAGGAGGGAGTCGGGGTCTATGTCAAAAATTATCTTTGTCAGTGGGGTTGCTGGAACTGGTAAAACAACTGTTTCAAAAGCTATTCATAAGTATATTCCTGCTGTCTATCTTGATAAAGATACAGTCGGTGGGAAATTTAGTGAGCAATTTTTGAAAGCAACGGGGTACGATCCAAATGATCGGGATTCCAAATATTATAAGAAGCATTGCCGTGATTTGGAATATGATGTGACGATGGATTTAGCGATGGAAAATGCTTCATTAGGTCTAGATTCTATTTTGATTGGGCCATTCACAAAGGAAATTGAGACGAAAGAATGGCTAGAAAAGAAATTGACGGAGTTCGGGCTATCTCGAGATGACATCACAGTGAAGGTTCTATTTGTCACATTAAAAGATACACAGTTACAAAAGGAACGCATTATGGAACGTGGAGCTATGGACCGAGACAAATGGAAAATGGAGAACTGGGATGAGTACGGGCAAAGCTTAGATCTTCCAACAGTGGCTTGGGGAATTCATGAAACAGATATCATGGTGTTTGATAATTCAGGAGAGTTAACAGAGGATAAGGTGAAGAAAATTGTAACCTTTCTTGAACGATAGGAATAAGAATTCTCAATAGACAGTCTGAACAAACCACACGATCCGCTGTAAGAAAAGCTTCACAGGAGGAAATGAAATGGGAAATTTGCAAGGTAGAGTTGCCATCGTAACAGGAGCAAGCAGTGGGATTGGGGCTGCCATAGCCAAGGAGCTTGCTAGTGAAGGAGCAAATGTGGTCTTGGCTGCCCGCCGTATGGATAAATTAAAGGAACTGGAAAAAGAGATTGATCAACAGGGAGCTGGAAAGGCATTGGCCGTTAAAACCGACATCGCTAACAAACAGGATGTTGAGGAAATGGTCAAGCAAGCAACAGCGACCTTTGGGAATGTAGATATTTTTGTGAATAATGCCGGTCAAATGTTGACGGGAACGGTACGGTCTGGAAAGGTAGAAGAATGGGAGCAAATGATTGATGTCAACATCAAAGGCGTCTTATACGGTATTCATACAGTATTATCGTCGATGCTTGCGCGGTCAACAGGCCATATTATCAATATTGCTTCTGTTTCCGGATATGAGGTGACGAAAACGAGTACCGTCTATAGTGCAACAAAATTTGCTGTTCGGGCGATTTCCATGGGATTGGAAAAGGAACTAGCTAGAACTGGCGTCCGTGTCACAAACATATCCCCTGGTATGGTCGCAACTCGATTAAGCCATTCCATGAAAAATGATCGAAAAAAATTAGAAGCTCGAGATATTGCGAAAGCAGTGGTATATGCCGTGACGCAGCCGGATTATGTAAACGTCAATGAAATTACCGTACGTCCGGTGTAAGATGGATATAAAATTTAAAAAGAAAAAGGCCGAACAACTTGTAATGAAGGTTGATTCGGTCTTTTTCGCATGTATTACACTAATAACTGCGCAAGATCAGCCCTATCAGGTTGAATTTACAAAATTTATTTGAAAGTTCGGCAATAGTGGGGAGGAGTTCAGCAATTGAGCGGTGAACTTCAGCAATCGGGGTGAAAAGTTCAGCAATTGAGCGGTGAACCTCAGCAATCGGGGTGAAAGTTCAGCAATTGAGTGGTGAACCTCAGCAATACCGGCCAAAAGTGATTAACTAAAGGGAGTACGAGGAATTGCGTCCATTTTGTGAAATAAGGAAAACACCCTTGTATTTTCAAAAAAAACGTAGTATATTAAGAGTGTAGAAAGTTAGTGAAAATATTCACAAAACAAACCAACACTAGTGCACTTATATTTTTTTAAAAGCAAATGTGAATACTTTCACAAATAATACTTATAGGAGTGATCATAATGAATAAATGGTATGAAAATCGCTGGGTCGCCATTGTATGGGCAGCATTAAGAATTTGGCTAGGAGTTCAGTGGTTGGAAGCAGGTTGGCATAAATTAGGCGCATTTGACGCGGCAGGGTTCTTACAAGGAGCGATTGCCAAAGCAGGTGGAGATGCCCCCGTTGTTCAGGGTTGGTACGCAGCCTTCCTAGAAAACGTGGCTTTACCAAATGTAAAATTGTTTAACGTCCTTATCCCTATAGGGGAAATTCTCGTCGGACTTGGTTTAATCGTAGGGGCTTTGACAATTCCAGCCCTGATCGCAGGAGCCTTCATGAACTTGAACTTCTTGCTTGCTGGAACCATTAGCACAAATCCTGTGTTATTTACAGTTGCGATTATTCTCTTATTTGTCATCAACGGAACAATTTACTATGGGGTTGATCGCTTCCTTATCCCAGCTATAATCAAAAATATGAAAGACAAAAATATTTTAAAAAAATTCCATCGTGCACCGGCACAGTAAAAATCGAAGGGAAAGCTTTTTGAGAGCTTTCCCTATTGTGATACGGCTGGTTGTATATTTGCTTGCGTATAACTTGAAAAAACCGCATGTTTTACTTAATAGGTACGAGCCTAAATAGAACTCATAACAATCAAAAGTTGGAGATAAGTAAAGGGAAAGAAACAACTAGAAAGGGATGGTTGTATTGAAACCAATAAATATTGTGGGGATTGGATATGGAGGAATGGGGTCATATCATCTTGACCATATTCTACCAAATGAAGCAGAACGATTTCATGTAGTAGGAACCTATGATATTCGTTTAGAAAGACAAGAGAAGTCTAGAGAAATGGGGCATAAGGCGTATGACTCGTTAGAATCTGTACTGGGCGATAAAGAAGTGGAAGCCGTCATTATTGCGACACCTAATGATAGTCATAAAGATATAGCGATACAAAGTCTTAGAGCTGGAAAACATGTTGTGTGCGAAAAACCAGTGACCTTAAATCTTAAGGAATTAGATGAAATATTAGCCGTAGTCAAAGAAACGAACAAGGTGTTTATGGTGCATCAAAACCGACGATGGGATCCGGACTTTTTGATCACACGAGAATTATATCAGAATGAACATATAGGTGAATTATTTCAAATTGAGTCCAGAGTTCAAGGCGCGAACGGGATTCCTGGTGATTGGCGTCATGAGAAGAGATTTGGTGGCGGCATGCTTCTAGATTGGGGTGTTCACCTTTTGGATCAATTATTATTTATGATAGATAGTCCGATCAAAAAGGTGGCAGCGGATTTTAGCTACATTTTAGGAAATGATGTGGATGATGGCTTTATCAGCTATTTAACCTTTCAAAACGGTATAAAAGCAATTGTAGAAGTAGGCACAACCAATTTTGTAAAACTTCCTAGATGGTATATAAAAGGAACAAAAGGTACAGCGATGATTAAGGATTGGGATCTATCCGGCGAGCTGGTTGTTCGCTCAGGAGAAGAAAATATTTCAGCTCCGAAACCGGTCAAAGCCGGAGTTGGACTAACAAAAACAATGGCGCCACCATCAGAAGAAGCAACCGCTTTATTAGAACTTCCTAGAGGAAAGGCAGAGTATGATCCTTTCTATAAAAATTTTTATTCTGTTGTAAGAGAGGGTGCAGAACCAGTCGTAAAAAATGAAGAAGTGAGAAGAGTAATGGCTCTTATTGAAAAAATCTTTGAAGCAGTAGAAAAACAACAAATTTTAGATTTTGAATAAAGCATATATATATGTATAAAGAGGGCTGTCCAGTTGATTTTTTCAGCACTGGAAAATGCCCCTTTTTTCACGTTCAATTTCAATCTACTAATTAATAATCCCATGCCGAATGATATCTACATGAAAGGTTGTTTCAATCGGAACTTCAGGGTATTCTTTATTCCAATCGATTTTTTTCCATGTGGAATGATGGTAGGCTTTCACTTTTTCGCCCAGCCCCAATGAATCATTATTGGCCTCTTGCATTTTGGCGAGTGTTTTTTTCGCCAATTTATTTAACTGATTTTCTATATTGTTGGACAAGGCTTTCACTTTTTTTTCATTCTTTAAATGATCTAATGGATACTCATCAATTTCCACTTCGAGCTTAACGTTTACCTTTGCACCAATATGCCCATTTTTTACGTTCATCTTTACTTTTCTTTTGATATCACGTATGGCGATATTCACAAAGTTTTTTTCGTGTTTTTTTTGATCATTCCTTACCTTTAGGTTTAATGTTAGGCCATTTGGATTTTGATTGGACAGAATCAGGAACATGCTCGTTTCCTCTATATTCAAATGGCCTGTCAATTGATCACCATGGAACAAAGCCAACCCTTTCACTTTCGCTGTGTTTTCTCCCTGATTTAAACCAACATAAGGCAGCACAAGATCTTTGCCTTCAGTTGAAATAATGGGAGATGCTGTTTGTACATTTTCATTTTTTGTAATTCCCGCTTCATATGCCGTATCAAGAAGTTCTGCATAAAGATCACTAATAAGAATAGACTCGCCTTCCTTGATAGACAACGCATCTTGGGCTTTTCCATCAAAAATAGCCATCTTTGCATTTAATGGACCTCTCAAATCTCGATAGATGGAATCCAAAATTGAAAAAATGCCATGGGAAGCCAATTGCTCACCAAAAAAAATGACCTTGGCTTTGGATCGATCAAATTTTTCAGGAATGCTTTGATCCATACGGTTTTCGGCATCTTTGACTGTATCCCCTGTCGTAGATAAAGTTTTACTTTCATTTAAAGATGTATTTTCCTGACCTCCACCACGCTTGTTTTTTGGAAAGGTAACAGTCTTAAGTATTTTTTCGTCATTTGTCTGGTCGTATCCAATGGATAATACCAGGCTGTGTTCCTTTAATAAGCGTTGATCCCAGCATCCGGTAAGAATGATAGCCAATATAGCTGCCCAAAAAAAAGGTAATCGATCATTCATCCGCTATTCCTCAGCTCCTTCTTGTTGAAAATAATAGATATAACTCAAGTTTCGGACATGCTAAATAAGCCTTAACGCTTGGTATGAAAGGGATAGGTACAATTCTATTATCATGCTGTCCCAGCATGAAGTAGTGGATTTCGCAAATAGTCAGGTAATTTG
>NZ_JALIFP010000046.1 GCF_022867885.1 Lederbergia sp. NSJ-179
TACAATGCGGACAAGCTTGATGAAGTCATTTACAAAACAACTTTAGCTAAGCTAAAAGACATGAAACCAGAGGTTATAAATGAAAAGGTTTTCGAACCGATTTTCGATAAAAAAGGCCTACCTACAGGAGAAATGAACGACCTCGTTGTGAAATTTAATTTTATCGATAATGATCAAGATCAAAATCAATTTCAAGGAGATTCATTAGATCTGACCTGGACATTTAATGCCCAGCAAACAGAAGGAGAGCGAAGATAGCTTCTATTCTGTGGAACTGATTTTAAGACATTTAAAAACGGACTTTTAAGATCAAATGGAATCTCGGTTTTCGCTTAAAATTGGTTCAAGGAAAATGACGTTATCAGGCCCCTGAAGGTAAAACAATGGATTTAATGAACATGGGCTCAATTTTTCACTTCTTAAATAATAAATATATAAGAAGGAGAGTGTCTCACATGAGAAGGAAGCACAAAGCACTTTTTCGAGCTTTTATGTTACTAGGTATTGCTTTTTCCTTGGCTATTATGGGAACTAGTATACCTGTATCAGCCGGTGATACGGCCCCTATACAGGGACAAGGGGAGAAGGGAAAAACTCAGCCTTTTGCACATGGTTACCGTGTACATGATATTCTTGAATGGACTCCCGAATTAGATCCATATGCAGAATATTTGCGGGCCCGCGTACCGCTTCAAACAAGAAATGCACCATTCGCTGCGACACAGGCTAACCCATCGCTCTCTCCGGAGACACAATTATTGAATCTGGCTGGTGACTATGGCAACGCATTCTTTGAATCCTACCAGTATAACGATCATTTCGCCAGTATGTTGCATAATTTTTGGCAATACACAGATATATTTGCTTCGTGGCACGGTATGCCAACTTCAGAAGTTCCGGAAGACTTATATGATCCCAATGCGGATTGGACTGAGAGGCATTTCGAATTTGGTATACTCAATCTGCCTAATCCAGCCTATACAAATGCAGCTCATAAAAATGGTAGTTTTTCATTGGGAACGATCTTTCTCCCACGTCCAGGGCAAACACATTCAGATCTATTGGTAAAAGACGCTGATGATTCGTTTCCCGTCGCTGAAAAATTAGTGGAAATGGCGGAATACTTCGGCTTCGATGGATACTTTATTAATCAAGAAACCAATATTTCAGCAGCGGAAGTACCATTGTATAAAGAGTTTATGAAAGCAATGAAAGATCGTGGAATGTATATTCAATGGTATGACTCCGTTACAGATCCGACCGGCAGAGTGTCTTATCAAAACGAATTTAATATCCATAACAGCCCTTTTGTCAAAGATAATTTATACGGTCAAGTATCAAACTCTATTTTCTTAAACTATTGGTGGAATAAACAACGAATTGAAAATTCTAAAAGACATGCCGAAAGTTTAAATTTAGACCCTTATCAGACTGTATTTACAGGTGTAGAAGGTGGCATGTATAAGTTTAATCAACCATACGATTTAAGAAATATATTGGATGGTGTCGGAAATCCTAAAACGTCTATCGCTGTATTGGGATCGGAATTTGTACTCGGAGAATTGGACGCTGATACAGGTCTTGACCGCACAGATAACACCAATCAACACAAAGTATTTGAACGTGAACGTTTGTGGTGGTCGGGTCCAAATCTAGATCCGACACTGGCTACACGAAATGATGATTATCCGAGATGGGACGGGATCGCCTCTTACATCGCAGAAAGATCTGTCGTAAGCGGCAATACCTTTATCACTCATTTTAGTACTGGACATGGTCTACACTATTACAAGAATGGAGAGATATTGAACCAGAAAGAATGGTCCAATATCAACATCCAAGATATTCTTCCTACTTGGCAATGGTGGTTTGACACAGATAATGGCAAAGACCCTACCTTACAAGTAGACTTTGATTATGGACAGGAGTATGAGTCTGGAGATCAACACTATGAGAAAGTAGGCGCATACACAGGTGGGAGTTCACTTGCGATTCATGGTGATGTGGCGACAGATCATTTTCTACGCCTATTTAAAACGGATTTATCCATGAATAAGGATACCAATTTAACGGTGTCTTATCGGAAAACGAGTACAGATGATGTGAATATGAAGCTTGGATTGATTTTTAAAGATCATCCTGAAAAAGTTATTTATGAAGATATTCAAGACAGTAAAAAGGCTCATTCACATTGGCAGACAGGTGAAATAAATTTAAATAAATATGCGGGCAAAGAGTTGGCTGCAATCGGTTTCGCGTTTACCATCGATAACCAAGTAGTAAAGGATTATCAAATCAATATTGGTGAATTGAAAATTTCTGATGGTCAAGAAAAAATTCCCGCTAAGCCGAGCGGATTTACACTTGATAAGGCTTATAATACGAATGAGATGAAAGTAAGCTGGGTTCTTGCTGATTATGATGAAGTAAAACAATACAATTTATACGCAAAATTATCGAATGGAGAAACGGTCTATTTAGGGGGAACCTATGATGATAAATATTATATTAAGAGCCTATATGGAGAAAATAATCAGGTTGTCTTACAGGTAAGAGCAGTTGGTGCAGATGGAACGGAAAGCGATCCTGCTGAACTAATTTATCAATATGATCATGAGGTTAAAAATCTCCAAACGGAGGAACATGATGACTTTGTTAAAGTTAGTTGGGAGAACCCGACAGAACCAGCACCACTTGAGGTTTCCATAGTGCGTGAGTATGAGAATAATAACGAAATCCAAACGGTACGGGTAGAGGCAGGAGACACATCAGTTGAGCTTCCAATTGAGGACGCAGATGGGAGCAGATATAGTGTGACCGTGAAACTATTGAACAAGTATTCTCATGGAATTACACATAGTTCTCGCTTGAAGGATATACATGCAGATCCATATGATGGGGAATTTCATATCCACAATGGAAAGTTAACACTTGATAATCCTCAATCAAAAGATTGGCATTACATGTATGTTTATGTCAATGGAGAATTAATTTTGCATTCGATTCCAAACCAGAATAGAAAGTCGGATTACTTGATCCGCGGGGTTAGTCCATTGATTGGCATTACGTCAGTCACCAAGGAAGATAACGTGAAAGTGATTTTAGAAGATTATGCGGGTAATCGATCGAAACCCACCTGGATGAAGGAAATAGATATAAATTTACTCTTAGACACACTTAGGAATTTTGAAGGGGAGATTGAGGATGATATCTATCATTCGCTTGAACTGCATCTAACAGCCGTAGGACATTACGAAAAGCAAGGAGCAGGCACGAAAGTGGTCAAACACTTAAAAAGTTTTGGATTATTAATCAAACAACAAAAAGAAAGCGGAATAATATCTGAAGAAGCACATAACCAACTGAAGATCAGTGCAGAAGAGTTAATTTCTAAATGGCGTTAAAACAATAAATAGAAGACGCGTCCCAGTCAGCGGTCATGTATTTATTTGTTGCTGGGACCTTTTCGCCTATACCTAAAGATAGACTATTCCATCTCAACCTATTGAAAAGAGTTAAACAAGAGACATAAATGCAAAACTGAAAAATCAAGAGTACACAAAAAAGCAGGGCAAGGCAACTGTGTCAATTGCTTATCTAACAATTCTATTATTAATTTATATCCCCTTTAAGAGCAAGTAAGCCTTCACTTAATTAATTCACAGTGAACATCATCCATTCTCACTAAGGAAATGTAAGTTCTTATTTACTCCTTTAAATTTATATTAAATTTATTCATTAAATATAAATAAAGTCAACTACTATTCTCCTATAGTAAATTTTATAATGAGAGTATGAAAGTGGTTACAGCGTAGTAAGGGAGGTCAGCGAAAAAGTGAAGTTTTTCAAGGATATTTATAAAAACCGAATTTGGCTTCTAATGGTGTTACCTGGTACCATTTGGTTTTTGCTGTTTTCGTATTTGCCGATGTTTGGTAACATTATTGCTTTTAAGAAATTTCGAATAAGTCGAGATGGCTTTTTTGCTAGCATAATGAATAGTGAGTGGATTGGGTGGGATAATTTTAAATATTTGTTTAGTACAGATAGTGCCTACTTAATTACTAGAAATACGATTGGGTATAACCTCATTTTTATTGTTGTGGGGCTTATTGCAGCCGTTGCAACGGCCATTCTTTTGAGCGAATTGACACAAAAGAAATTAGCAAAATTCTATCAAACTGGAATGCTTTTCCCCCATTTTCTTTCATGGGTCATTGTTAGTTATTTTGTATTCACTTTTTTAAGCCCAGATCGCGGCTTGTTAAACAATATTTTAGCTTGGTTCCATATTGATTCTATTGCTTGGTATAGTGAGCCAAAATATTGGCCGTTCATTCTCGTCTTTATGAACTTGTGGAAAGGAGTCGGGTATGGAAGTATTGTGTATCTAGCTTCTATTGTCGGGATTGACAAGACGTATTATGAGGCAGCGATGATTGATGGGGCAACAAAATGGCAACAAGTTAAACATGTCACATTGCCGATGATCAAGCCACTTATTGTTGTTTTACTAATTATGGATGTCGGAAAAATCTTTAACTCAGACTTTGGTTTATTCTTCCAAGTTCCACGGGATGCGGGAGCGCTTTATTCTGTCACAAACACGATTGATACCTTTGTTTATAGAGGGCTTATGTCATTAGGAGATATTGGAATGAGTACTGCTGCCGGTCTTTATCAATCGGCTGTCGGATTTGTCCTTGTCCTTATCGCAAACTATATTGTGAGAAAAATTGATGAGGAAAGTGCCTTGTTTTAAATGCTATCTTTTCCTGAAAGGAGGAGGGAGGTCGCCAAGCGGCTGATAATATGAGTAAAAATAATGATGAACAAACCGTTAAGCAAATTGCACAACCCCAAGATCAAGCGAAGCCGAAAGAGCGAAAAAAACAGCGTGATTATCACAATTTTCACCCCGTGACAAACGGTATTATGGCAATTTTGCTAGGGATCTTTACGATCATGTGTGTATTTCCATTTGCCTATGTAATTGTTATTTCCTTTACAAGTGAAGAGAGTATTGTAAGAAACGGTTTCCAACTGGTTCCAGAAGCGTGGAGTCTTGATGCCTATAAGTTTTTATGGAGTGTGAAAGATCAACTGCTTCAATCTTATTGGATTACCATAGTTGTTACGATTGTGGGTACGGTCATCAGTGTCATGATGATTACGTTTTATTCCTATGCCATCTCAAGACCACAATTTAAATATAGAAAGTTCTTCACTTTCTTAGCTCTATTTACCATGCTATTTAGTGGTGGAATGGTTCCAACCTATATCGTTGCGACTCAATTTTTGGGTATTAAAAATACGATATGGGCGTTAATCTTACCGCTTGCGATGAACGCATTCTACATTATCATTATGAGAACCTTCTTCATAAGATCTGTTCCAGAAGCGATTTTGGAATCTGCTAGAATTGATGGAGCAAGTGAACTAAGATCGTTTTTCCAAATTGTGTTCCCGTTGTCTTTACCAGGGATTGCAACCATTGCTTTGTTCAGTACTCTGGGCTATTGGAATGACTGGTTTAATGCTTTGCTTTATATCGACCAGCCTAATTTAGTACCTTTGCAATCTTTGCTGATGAAGATTGAAGCCAATCTTGAGTTCATGCGGCAGAATGTCGACATCAGTTCCATGCAGCAAGGTTTGTTCGATACGATACCAGCCGACGCTGCAAAAATGGCTATGGTGGTAATCGCCACAGTGCCAATCGCAATCTCCTATCCATTTTTCCAAAAGTATTTTGTTGGAGGATTGACGATTGGCGGCGTTAAAGAATAAATCAAAAAAGAAAAGGGGAGTTCAAATTGAAAAAGAAGCTTGTGTTACTGTTAGTTTTGCTTCTTAGCCTTGGTACTGTTCTAGCTGCTTGCGGCGGCGGTGACAAGGAAAGCTCAAGCAAGGGTTCCAAGAGTGATAAACCATATGAAATTAGATGGTACACCATTGGTACACCACAAAAGGATACTAAAAAAGTATTCGAAGAAGTAAACAAATATACAAAGGAAAAAATCAATGCCACTGTCAAGTTGACACAAATTGATTGGGGAGATTATAAGCAAAAAATGCAGGTTGTTATCTCTTCGGGGGAACCATTTGATTTAGCATATACGGATGGTGCAGAATATGTTCAATATGCCCAAAAAGGAGCGTTTGAACCTGTTGACGAACTACTGGATTCTCATGGTAAAGAGTTAAAAGAAGCTTTGGATCCCGCTTTCATAGAAGGTGCGAAAGTTGATGGTAAGTTATATGGGATTCCAGCTAATAAAGAAGTAGCTAGACAAACGGTTTATACATTTAACAAACGTTTAGTTGATAAATATAATTTTGATCTTTCCAAGGTAAAAACCTTAGCGGATCTAGAGCCAATGTTAAAAATCATTAAAGAAAATGAGCCAGACATTACACCAATTGCGACTTTTAAGCCAGTTTTGCCATTTGACTTTATTATGTCTGAGGAACTTCCTTTTGCCGTTCCATTTGAGGGAGATACAGACAAAGTGGTAAATGCTTTCGATACAGATGTAACAAAAGATCTTTATAGAACCATGCATAAATATTTTAAAGCTGGTTACCTTAAATCAGATGCCGCTACAAGTAAGGATAGCTGGCCAATGGATGTAGAAAACTGGTTTGTACGTACGGGTGGTTATCAACCTTATGCCGACTTATTATGGTCTCGTTCAGCAAAATATGAGGTTGTTTCTGTGCCAGCTGAAGAACCAGTTACTGTTAATGGGTCTGTAACGGGTTCAATTCAAGCTATTTCATCTACTTCTGATAATCCTGAAAAGGTTATGGAATTTTTAAACTTGCTTAATACCGATCCTTATTTGCGCAACCTAGTGGATAAAGGGATTGAAGGGGTGCATTATGAAAAGAACGAGGATGGAGCCATTAAAGATCTTCCTGCTCGTATAGATAATTATAATATGCCTTCTTATTCTCTTGGAAACCATTTTATTCTTTATTTATATGAAGATGACCCTGCCGATAAATGGGATAAATTCAAAGAGTTTAATAAAAGTGCAACAAACGCGCCAACCCTTGGCTTCCATTTTGACAGTGAACCAGTAAGAACTGAAATTGCGTCCATTACAAATGTTTCGAAAGAATTCTATAATGCTTTGGCAACTGGTTCAGTTGATCCAGATGAATACTTGCCTAAATTCAATCAAAAATTGAAAGATGCAGGTCTTGACAAAGTAATGGATGAAATTCAAAAACAATATGACGAGTGGAAAGCTAAAAACAAATAAAGATGATCAAGCTGGATGAAATTGTCCAGCTTGATTTTTGATTTTAAAAAAAGGAAACGTTTCAAAAAAATGTCTATCGCAATAACCTTGCTTTCTTTTCCATGTCTTTCTTAAAATATACTTAGAAGTGCGTGTTCAAAAAGGAGGATAAAAAGGACCAAGAAGTTCGAGGCGGCGCAGTTTCGAGCAGCGGAATGTATGCTTTTAAATACATGAGCAGCGGAGAAACAAGCCAACGAAGAAATTCGCAGTGTCATTTTTACCGGAGGCCTGCAGGACGCAGGTCACAAAGGCGTTGCGACAGGATGTCGCGAATTTAGCCTTTGATCCTTACTTTTTGAACATCCTCTTAAGGCATTCTTTCTTCCGAAGCCCAATCAGCAAAACAAAAGGATGGAGGGCTATTATGGCAATAAATATCCTCAAACGCATAAAGCATCAAATATTTAATCGATTGCTGTTGACTTCGTCCTTAACTATTATTGTGACAGTTGTTGTCCTGATCGTTGTGATTTCAAACTATTATTCAGATGTTATTATTAAAAGAGAAATGGACCTGAATATTAGAACCCTGGAAAGGGTAGAAGATTATTTTGCGCATAAGGAAGCGGATTGGAATGGGTTCATCCGTACTCTCTATGAAAAAGGAAGTCTAATGGATGATATTTCTTATGCTCTTCATAACAAGGATTATTTAAAATACCGGCTTGATAAATTTACTGGCCATCCTTCTTTTATTCCAAGTAATATCGATACGTATTTCTATGGATATTTTAGTCAAGATGAGGATGTCAATGCCGTTAGTCTAAATTCAGAGGATTTCCCAGATATTCGTTATTTATTCATTTATAATTATGGGCGTTGGAACCAAAGTGTTGCTCCTCGTTCTAAGGAAGATTCTGAAATAAAGTACCAAAACAGTGGCGATATTTCTGGGGATAACATGGAAGATACATTTATCAAGCATATTGCGATTAATAATCCAGCTACTTTGAAAAAAATGGGTGAGCTTGCCATCTATTATTCCACTGCGGGCCTAGAGAAAATTGTTCAGCGAGAAAATGTAGACGTTAAATCTTCCTTTTTTTTATTTGGGAAAGACGGACAAATTGTTTATGCTAATAATCAACGAATTCCGAAAAAGTTTGTTGAAAATCTTCCAAATGCAAATGACGATAATAAAGTGAAATGGGATGGGAAGACCTATTATGTCAATTCGATTAAAGATATCGGAGAATATGCGGCTTTTACAGTTATTCCACAGCAGGAAATGAATAAATTAACCGTTGTAAGAGGTACGATGTGGCTTATCATTATTCCGTTTATTACGATCGCGATTATCTTCACCTATTCATTTATGCGGAATTACTCAGCAAGAATCAGGCAAATCGATGCCTCTATTCAAGAGGTACAAAGAGGGAATTTGACGATTCGGATTCCGGAAACGAAAAAAGAGGATGAATTGGCGACGATTGCTTCCAGTTTTAATGCCATGTTGGATGAACTAAATGAATATATTGAGCGGGTTTATGTTTTAAACTTGAAACAAAATCAAGCAGAATTAAAGGCACTGCAATCACAAATCAATCCTCATTTTTTGTTTAACACCCTTGAAGTGATTCGAATGACAGCAGTTGTGGATGGGGCCAAAACATCAAGTAAGATGATCTATCATCTATCTAGATTATTGCGTTACTCACTGGAATCTAAAGAAATGGTTCCTTTACAAGTTGAAATCGAAAATGTTCAGCAATATTTACAACTTGTTCAGCTTCAGCATCCTGATAGACTAACGGTTCACCTTGAGATTCCAAAAGAAGTTGAGAACACCTCGATTCAAAAATTGGTACTGCAACCGATTGTGGAAAATTATATCGTTCATGGTTTTCAAAAGGATCGTAAAGATAATCGACTTGAAATCATCGCGAAGCGGGAATTAGATCATATTAAAATAATGATCAAGGACAACGGTAAAGGCATCCCAGAGGAAAGGCTGAAATTAATTCTTGAACATATGAGTAATGAAGAAGGTGAGAACATGAAGTCAATTGGAATGAAAAATGTTCATCAACGTTTAAAATTGAAGCATGGCAAAGGGTATGGCCTCAAGGTTGAAAGTAGCGAGAATGTAGGAACGAAGATAACCCTTGTCATTCCTATGGGAGTGGATTCAAATGTATAAAGTCTTGCTTGCAGATGATGAACCTCTTATTACGGAAGGGTTAAAAGCCCTTATTGATTGGGAAGATTATGGCTTTGAAGTTATTCATATTTCTGAGGATGGTGAAGACGCCCTCACATTTATAAAAGAAAACGCGATTGATCTATTGGTCACCGATATTATTATGCCAAAACGAACAGGTTTAGAGTTGTTCGAGGAAGCCAAAAAATTACAGCCACAAGTCAAATGTATTGTCTTATCAGGCTATGAAGAATTTAATTATGTGAAAAAGGGCATGGTTCTCGGAATTGAAAATTATTTAGTCAAACCAGTTGATGAGGAAGAACTACTAAAAACGGTTCAAACAGTAAGTAAAAAAATATCTGTGGCTCAAGAAAACATGGAAGATTCAACATTCCATACGCTGAAAGATAATACATTATGGCGTTTATTGAACGGAGAAATCAATAAGAATGAATGGCAACAAAGATTGTCTTTATACGGGATGACGAGTGAACGCCCCTTTTACAATGTGTCTACACTTGAGTTTTCAAATAAGGCGAATAAAGGGATTTATACAGCTTTACGGGCTGATATTGAAAAACATTTTTCTGCTAATTGTGTATTCAGTCCCGACCAAGAGCTTCTTATTATTTTAGATGGGGAAAAGGCGGAGAACCTTTATCAATTGAATGAACAGTTAGCTACATTTCTCCAAATGAATTATTCGGAGATTGGCTCCTTTTATTTGTCAATGGGGGATCCAGTGGATTCGATGGATAAGTTGGGAGAGAGTTATCTGCAATCGCGGGAATTTTCCCTCTATCAAATAAGCATAGAGCCTAATACAGTTATTTCCAGTCGTGTACATGTCGATCGCCAGACATTACTGAGAAATCAACAAGCCTATAAAGCTGATATAGTCAAAAGGATTCTGCACTCAGTGGAAAAAGTGGAGGAAGGAATTCATCTTTTTTATCAGACATTAACGCAACATACGAAATTCCTTGCTCCTGCTGTTGCTAGGAAATATACGATTGATTTAATATCTTATATCCACCACTCCATTCAAGATGTGAAACATTATAACCATACAGCAGCGATTGAAAAATTAGTGTATGCGACCGATTTGGATCAGATTAGGAACATATTGACCGACTACTGTCATGAATTGATTGCGGCGATTGACAATCAGCAAGATGCTCGTAGTCCGATTGTTCAAAATGTCTTGGATTATATGCATTCTCATTATAATGAAGAATTATCATTAAAAACATTAAGCCAACGATTTCATATTAATCCGATTTATCTGGGGCAGTTATTCCAAAAGGAAATCGGTGTCGTATTTTCTGAATACATCAATCACTTTCGGTTAGAAAAGGCGAAGGAATTATTGAAAACGACTCATCTTCGAGCAGGGGAAATTGGAAAAAAGGTAGGCTATTCGGATACAGCTTATTTTTATAAGCAATTTAAAAAGCATGTGGGGGCCACCCCGACGGAATGGCGACATATTTGAGGTCCGGAGGGTACGGGTCAGAACGGCGGATGCGATTGTTGCCGCAACCTTATCCGTTTATACTTTGCTAACGGCTTCTTAGAATTTTTTGTATGAATTTATCAATGAAAGGTTTGAATAAAATGACATTTTATCCATTTCCAAAAGATTTTTGGTGGGGGTCCGCATCATCTGCAACCCAGATGGAAGGTGCAGCCTATGAAGGCGGTAAAGGGGAAAATATTTGGGATCGGTGGTATAAAGAGGAACCAAATCGTTTTTTTAATGGAGTGGGACCAGAGAACACCTCGGATTTTTACCATCAATATAAAGAAGATATTCAATTGATGAAGGAACTTGGGCATAACAGCTTTCGCCCATCCATTTCCTGGTCAAGATTGATTCCAACTGGGGACGGAGAGGTCAATCAAGAAGCTGTTAAATTTTATCGTGATGTCTTTCAAACGATGCGCGAAAATGGTGTAGAGCCTTTCGTTAATTTGTATCATTTTGATATGCCGATTGCGATGCAAGATAAGGGTGGCTGGACAAGTCGGGAGGTCGTTGAGGCCTATGTTCGGTACGCCAAGATTTGCTTTGAGCAATTCGGGGATTTGGTGACAAAATGGTTTACACATAATGAGCCGGTTGTTCCGGTAGAAGGCCAATATTTATATGGTTTCCATTATCCCGCTGAGCTTGATTTTAAAAAAGGGGTACAAGCCGGTTTTCATGCTGTTTTGGCTGGTGCTAAAGCTGTACAAGCTTTTCGAGATGGTGGGTATACTGGCGAAATAGGTGTGATTTTAAATTTGACCCCTTCGTATCCAAGGAGCCAACATCCGGAGGATTTAAAAGCAGCTCATATTGCGGATCTCTTTTTCAATCGGGCTTTCCTTGATCCATTTGTTAAAGGGGAATTTCCAGAGGATCTTGTAAAGCTTTTGCAAGAGGAAGGATTTATGCCAGAGGTAATGGATGGCGATCTTGAAATTATTGCCAATCATACAGTTGATTTACTAGGAATCAATTATTACCAACCACGCCGCATCAAGGCGAAAGAAAATTTGCCCAATCCAAAGGCACCCTTTTTACCGGAGCGGTTTTTCGACTATTTTAATGAAATGCATGGTCGGAAAATGAATCCGTACCGTGGTTGGGAAATCTATGAAAAAGGGATCTACGATATTTTGGTCAATGTCCAGGAAAATTATGGCAATATTCCTTGCTTCATTTCAGAGAATGGAATGGGGGTTGAGAACGAAGGCCGTTTTGTCGATGAAAACGGGCAAATTCAAGATGACTACCGAATCGACTTTTACAAAGGTCATTTGAAATGGGTGCATAAGGCATTGGAAGAAGGAACCAATGTAAAAGGCTATCATGTTTGGACATTTATTGATAACTGGTCTTGGTTAAATGCCTACAAAAATCGTTATGGTCTCGTTTCCCTTGACCTTGATCATAACTTCAAACGCACAATCAAAAAAAGCGGTGAATGGTATCGTGCCGTATCCAAGCAAGGCGGATTTGAAGACTAACATAATTCGACAAAATTCGGGGCGTGCCTGGACTTTCGACAAATTGCGAGTGGTGCCAGGCACCGAAGGGTGAGGTGTAGGTAAGGGTGAAGAGATTTGTAGTTTTGGATGTTGGTGGAACGTTTGTGAAGGCTGCTGTGATGGATGAAGCGGGCGGGATTTTGCAGGAAGAGAAAGTCCCAACTCCTCCTTCTGGAGATGGGGCTATTTTTAGAGTCATTCGGGAGATATTCCATAAGCAAAAACTGCTCTATCCCGATATTGCTGGATTAGCTCTAAGTATTCCGGGAGCGGTGGATGTTGACAGTGGTTATGTATCCTACGCAGGGGCAGTGATGGATGTAATTGGTGTGAAAATGAAGGATGAGTTATCGGATCTTGGGGTGCCTGTAGAAGTGGAGAATGATGCGAATTGTGCGGCTTTGGCTGAAAAATGGAAGGGTAATGCGCAAGATTGTGACAATTTTCTTTGTGTGACCATTGGAACGGGAATTGGTGGTGCGATCTTTAGCCATGAGGAAATTGTCCATGGGGTAGAGGGAATGGCTGGTGAATTTGGTCTGATGATGTTGGACACGCATGCCGATATCCCTGAATTATTGGAAAATCGTAATTTCAGCCGTTATTCCTCCACTTGGAATATCGTTCATTGCCTAAATCAACACTTCGGTGACGAGAAAACTGGAGAAGAATGGTTCAAATTATATGATGAAAATAATGAAGAAGTAAAAACAATTGTTCATACTTTTTATGACCGCCTCTCGATTGGCATCATTAATCTTATGCATATTTTTGCTCCAGAGAAAATCGTCATTGGTGGCGGTATTAGCGGGCGTCCAGAATTAATCCCTTATATAAAAAAACAGATTGCTAAAGTTCCGACTGCGATCGCAACAAAAATGGACATTCAGGAATGCAAACAAAAAAATAAAGCTGGACTAATCGGTGCCCTCTATCATTTTCAAAAAATGAATGGGGTCTTATAATGATGGGGAATTTTGGAGCATTAGTGATTAGTTTCGTATGGACGGAAAATACTGTCGGATAACAGGTTTCCGAAACAATTTGAGCTGGGTGTGGGCGATAAAAAACACTGAATGAAGTTTTACTTTATGATAAAATAGAGTGATCTTATAAATATCGTTGGAGACGGAGTGTTAGATTATGCTTGGAGCCATTGAAGCCGGAGGAACAAAATTTGTTTGTGCAGTGGGGAATGAGGACGGTACACTAATTGAACGCATACAGTTAGATACGTTAACTCCTGAAAAAACAATCCCGCTAGTGATTGAGTTTTTTAAAAAACATGATATTGATGCTTTGGGGATTGGATCCTTTGGACCTGTCGATATTGATAAAAATAGCGCGACATATGGAAATATTACGTCCACCCCAAAACCTGGTTGGAAGGATTATCCTTTTTTACAAACTTTGAAAGAAGTTTTACACGTGCCAATGGAATTTAATACAGATGTAAATGCGGCTGCCCTAGGTGAAGTCATGTTAGGTGCTGCACAAGATGTGGATAGCTGTTTGTACATAACCGTTGGTACCGGGGTTGGAGCGGGGGCAGTGGTCCAGGGCGAATTATTGCAAGGACTCTCCCATCCAGAGATGGGGCATATCTTGGTGAAAAGGCATGTGGATGATGAGTATGAAGGATTTTGTCCTTATCATCGAGACTGCTTGGAAGGAATGGCTGCCGGACCAGCGATAGAAAAGCGCTGGGGTAAAAAAGGGATTGACCTACAAGATCAACAGAAAGTGTGGGAGATCGAAGCCTATTATTTAGCTCAAGCTTTGATGCAATTCATTTTAATTGTTTCACCGAAAAAAATCATTATGGGCGGCGGCGTGATGAAACAGAAACAATTATTCCCTCTCATTCAGAAAAAGGTGCAAGAGTTATTGAACGGATATGTGGCAGTACCGCAAATCACGGAAGAAATGGATCAATACATTGTACCACCTGCCCTTGGTGATAATGCAGGAATTACTGGTGCTCTTATGTTAGCGAAACGTGCACTGGAAAAATAAAGTGAAACATAAACAAAAAGGTAGAAAAGTTCTACCTTTTTGTTGTTGCTGCTACAAAATCTAATCACGAAGAAATCGAAATAACACAAAGAAGACGAAAATAGTGCAAAGACCCTCATTTAGGATGAGGATCTTGATTATCGTGGCGGTATGTCGGTTTCTAGGTATATCTTTTCTCCCTCTGAGATGCTGGCTTGTCCATTCGTTATGTCGGTGATCCAGTCGCGAAAGGCAGAAATATCGGCTTCATGGACATAGACGTCTAAAACGACTGAATCAGCATAATGAATTTCCTTCAATAAATAAATCGATCCTCGCAGTTCATTTTCCAGTTTACCCAGCCAGGTGTAATCGACTTTTACATGCATGACTTTTGCGAGTTTTCTTTCCACCACCCCAACCGCATTCAGACCTTCAGAAGTGGAGCTACTATAGGCACGGATGAGCCCGCCTGCCCCTAATTTTATCCCACCGAAATATCTAGTGACAACGACGACAGTATCTTTTATTTCCCTTTTCTTTAACACTTCTAACATGGGAACTCCCGCCGTTCCACTTGGTTCACCATCATCATTGGCTTTTTGAATTTGATCTTGCTCCCCAATAATATAGGCGGAACAATTATGGGTTGCATTCCAATGTTGTTTTTTGATGTCTTGAATAAAGGCTTGTGCTTCTTCCTCCGTTTCTACACGTGCTAGATGGGCAATAAATCTTGATTTTTGGATGGTAATTTCATGTTCGCCACGCTTTTTTACTGTAAAATAGGATGGAATTGTTTTCATTCTGGCCTCCGAATGTATGATAAAGTATTATAGTAGGACTAACCAAGCTTGCAGTAGTGTAGTTTTGCTTATTTTTTAAATATATCATAGATATGAATGAAAGCCTATGACAATGCTAGGGGGCTCATATGCAGATGACAAGTAGTATATTTGACCATGAATTGAATAATAACGCTTATGTTCCAAAAATAAATGCTTATTATTTTAAACAATGGGAAGGGTATGAAATGGATTTTCATACTCATAAAGAAGTAGAAATTATGTATGTGATGGATGGAAAATGCACGGTTGGGGTATTAACCGATGCCCTTGTCTTAAAAAAAGGTGACTTTATTTTACTTGATACGAATGTACCCCATCGTTTAATTGTTGAGACAGGAGTACCCTGTAGAATGTTGAATATTGAGTTTACCTTTATCAGCAATAAACGTTATTCTCCCTCCATTAAAGACCTTGTAAAGGAAAATCAAATATTAGCTCAATTTTTAACGATGAAAGAAACCTATCTTGTTTTAAAAGATTCGAATCAAATTTATCATACCCTCAAGAATATTGTTCTAGAGAGCGATAAAAAACAAGGGATGATGGTTCATCTCCTTTTATCGCAATTATTGATTCAGATTGCCAGAATGGCGATAAGCAGTCAGGAATTAGAAAAGGAGGATCAGCAAGCCAATATTTATGTCAACCAAGCGCTTGAATTCATTCACGAACATTATGATCAAGATATAAAAGTGAAAGATATTGCGGAAGCTGTCAATTTACATCCTGGTTATCTACAGCGGATTTTTAAAAAAATGGTCCATATGTCTCTGATTGAGTATGTGAATTCTTTTCGAATGGAAAAGGCAAAAATGTTATTGGTAGATACAGAGATTCCGATTATTGAAATATCCCAATATGTCGGAATGAACAGTAGTCAATACTTCAGCCAGGTATTTAAAAAATATACAAAGCAGACCCCTGTTGACTACCGCCGTTCCTCTGTTCGAACGATAGAAAAGTGGAATAAAAGTTAGGATTTTAAACATTATTATGGGAAAGAAAGTAACAATGATGCAATCATCAAAACAGAAAGATTGTTAAACTTAGATAAACAAATTATTTTAAAGGAGAGTTGCTATATGTCATTTAAAGTTGCTTTTATTGGAGCAGGAAGTATTGGATTTACAAGAGGACTTTTACGTGATTTATTAGCTGTACCGGAATTTCGCGATATTGAAGTGGCCTTCACAGACATTAATGAGCGGAATTTAGAGATGGTAACTCAGCTTTGCCAAAGGGATATTGATGAAAACGGTTTAAAGATAAAAATCAAGCCAACAACAGATCGTAGGGAGGCTTTTCAGGATGCAAAATATATTTTTTCCGTTGTGCGCATTGGCGGGCTTGAGGCTTTTCAAACAGATGTCGATATCCCATTAAAATATGGAGTGGACCAATGTGTAGGCGATACTCTATGTGCAGGCGGGATTATGTATGGGCAGCGCGGGATTGCGGAAATGTTGAATATCTGTAAGGATATCCGCGAAGTCGCTGCCTCTGATTGCTTATTATTGAATTATGCGAACCCGATGGCGATGATAACCTGGGCTTGCAATCAATATGGTGGTGTGAAAACGATTGGACTTTGTCATGGTGTCCAAGGTGGACATTGGCAGATTGCAGAGGCTTTTGGTTTGCCCAAAAAAGAAGTGGACATTATTTGCGCGGGGATTAACCACCAAACCTGGTATATTAGCATCAAACATAAAGGCGAAGATTTAACAGGTAAATTATTGGAAGCATTTGAACAACATCCTGAATTTAGCCAAACAGAAAAAGTCCGGATTGATATGTTAAGAAGATTCGGGTTTTACAGTACAGAATCGAATGGCCATTTAAGTGAGTATGTTCCATGGTATCGGAAACGTCCAGAGGAAATCAAAGACTGGATAGATTTGGGATCCTGGATTAATGGGGAGACAGGTGGTTATCTACGGGTTTGTACAGAAGGAAGAAATTGGTTTGAAACAGATTTTCCAAACTGGTTAAAAGAAAAGCCAATGGAGTATACAGAAGAAAATCGCAGTGAAGAACATGGTTCCTATATTATTGAAGGACTTGAGACAGGACGTGTATATAGAGGCCATTTTAATGTTGTCAATCAGGGCATCATCTCCAATTTACCGGATGATGCGATTATTGAAGCGCCCGGATATGTCGATCGAAATGGAATCAATATGCCACAAGTTGGGGATTTGCCACTAGGATGTGCGGCCGTCTGCAATGTCAGTATTTCAGTGCAAAGACTTGCGGTTGAGGCAGCAGTTCATGGAGATGATTTCCTACTTCGTCAAGCGATGATGATGGATCCTCTTACAGGAGCGGTCTGTAATCCGAAGGAAATCTGGCAAATGGTGGATGAAATGCTTGTTGCCCAAGAAAAATGGTTGCCTCAATATCAAGATGCGATTGCGAAAGCCAAAACTCGGCTGGCGACAGAGGAATTACTACCAACCAATCCAGATTACAAAGGAGCCGCTCGGTTAAAAGTAAAATCTGTAGAGGAAATGGCCCAGGATCGTGAGGCTGCAAATAAAAATGCCGGTGAAGCAGATAAAGCGAAAGAGCGTCCAGCCGCAACGAAATAATTTTAAAAGAAAATAATCTCTAAGAAGCCAGTCCATCTTAATAGGGCTGGCTTTCTGTTTTCTAGCAATCTCGCTCTATATCGAAACAAGTAGTGAACATATATTAAATGAAGGCCCATACAATAGTAAAAAGCAATTCCTTTATTTAAAAAGGATGGAAATTGAGGACAACTCCTAGATTTAGTCAAAGGAAAAATAAAATATCAAAGAGGTGAATGGGATGAAAAGGGGACCATTTTTATTAATCGTATTGTTAGGAATGTTTGTTTTTTCACTTGTTGGCTGTAGTAGTGATGGCAATGGAGAGAAAGATGGGAAAGTCACATTAAACTTATGGTATTGGAATCGCTCGATTGATGACGATCTAATCAAAAAAGTGAGTGAAGAATTCCCGGATATAAAAATCAATGCCCAAAAAATTGATGGGGGAGAATACAAAACAAAATTACAAACCTCTTTAACTACTAGTACAGGTGCACCAGACATAGTTGCCATCAATGATTGGGTTACAGAATTTCTACCTAACCACGATAAATTTGTCAATCTATTAGACTATGGGGCAGATGAGATTAAGGATGACTATTTGGACTGGAAATGGGATTATGCTTTAACGAAGGATGGTAAACATTTAATTGCCCTACCAATGGATACGGGACCAACGGCTTTATTTTACAGGGAAGATTTATTTGCTGAAGCCGGCTTACCGACCGATCCTGAAGAGGTTTCCGCTAAAATTTCGACATGGGACGATTATATTGCAGCTGGAGAGAAGTTAGAAGCTGCGATAGGGGTAAAAATGTTCGATACGATTAATCGAGTCTTCGGACAATCCATTAGTCAGAGTGACAAAAGTTATTTTGATGAAAATGATCAATTTATCGGGGACTCAGGAACGATTAAGGAAGCATGGGATCGTGCGATTACGATTCATGAAAAGGGGTTGAGTGCGAATACAGAAGCGGATGGTCCAGAATGGAACGCAAGTATGAATAATGGGCAAGTAGCTTCCTTCATTGGTGCTGTTTGGGTAAAAAACATCTTAAAAGACGCAGCTCCGGATACGGCTGGGAAATGGAGAGTTGCCCGGGCACCTGGTGGGGATGGAAATAATGGTGGCTCTTTTATTGGCATACTCAAAAGTTCTAAACATCCAGAAGAGGCTTATAAGGTGATTGAATGGATGATGAATCCTGAAAATCAATTACAATCCTATGTGACAATGGATTTATTTCCTTCGACTCCAAGTGTTTTTGAAGACGATAAAATGAGCTCAAAGGAAGAGTTTTTTGGGGGTCAGGATACAACTCAAGTATTTTCGGAATCAGCTAAAAATGTAAAACCAAGATATTTTGGGGTGGATTTCTCTCGGGTCAATACCATTTTTGATGATGCCTTAACCGATGTTGCGAAACAAGGCAAGGATCCTGATCAGGCATGGGAGGAGGTTCTAGACCAGGTAGAAAAAGAACTTTCACGCTAACATGAATAGATTTTGGGGCGAGCCCGTTTTCTCGCCTCATAGTCTTAAAATCTATTCCTGACGCCAATATATGAGGGAGGAGTTTGTATGGAAGTCCTTGAAAAGAGTGTCGGCAAGGCGCCTAAAAAGAGCGTATGGAAAGAAATCTATGAGAAAAAAGTTCTTTATCTATTTATATCCCCTTTTTATGTATTGTTTCTTATTTTTGGGCTTTTTCCCATCTTGTTTTCTTTATATTTATCCTTTCAAAAATGGGATGGCATTGGTGAGATGCAATTTGTCGGATTGAAACAATTCCAATATCTTATAACGGATCACCTTTTCTGGCAGGCCGTTGGGAATACCTTCATTATTTGGTTTATCTCGACAATTCCTATGCTTTTTGGTGCATTAGTCATTGCCTTTTTATTAAATGCTTCCTTTGTCAAAATGAAAGGTTTCTATCGTGCCGCTTATTTTGTCACCAATGTGACCTCGATTGTAGCTGTCACAATCATTTTTAAATCGATATTTGGAAATCATTATGGATTACTCAATTATTTGCTCACCACAGTTGGCTTGGAACCTGTTCAATGGCTTGATTCTAGTTTCTTAATCAAATTAGTGATTGCCTCCATGGTTGTTTGGCGATGGACAGGTTATAATGCGATTATTTATTTAGCGGGCTTACAGGCAATTCCGAATGACCTCTATGAAGCTGCGAAAATAGATGGAGCCAGTACGATCCAGCAATTTTTTTATATTACAATTCCGTTAGTAAGACCAATTATTTTATTTACGGTTTTAATGACAACAATCGGTTCTATGCAATTGTTCACAGAGCCCCAAGTCTTACTGGGAAATTCAGGTGGCGTTGGGGGAGCGGGTTTAACGATCACTCTTTATATGTATAAGCAAGGGTTTGTCGATAATCAATTCGGCTATGCTTCTGTTGTGTCTTGGGCTTTGTTTATTATTATTGCTTTATTCTCGTTGATTAATTGGAAAGTGGTCCAAAAAACAGGGGAGAGGTAGGAATGAGAAAGGGGTGCCAAAGTGAGTAAAACTCAAAATTTGCTGAAGACAATGGGGCTACATTTTTTACTTATGGTAGGGGTTTTCATCTCGATCTTTCCGTTTTATTGGCTGACCGTGATGTCAACGAATAAAACGAGTGATATTTTACGTTTTCCACCAAGGCTAGTGTTTGGGTCTGAATTGATAAACAATATCCGAAATGTACTGGATAATGTTGACTTTTTTCAATCTTTTTTGAATACATTATTTGTCACCATCGTCTCTGCTCTTTGTGTCTTGTTCTTCTGTTCACTGGCAGGATTTACCTTTGCAAAATTTCAATTTCCCGGGAAAAACTGGTTATTTGGGCTTTTACTTGTCACCCTCATGATTCCGTCGCAATTATCCTTTATCCCATCCTATATTCTCATTTCCAAAATAGGCTGGGTGGGTACGTATAAAGCTCTGATTGTTCCGGGAATTGCCAATGCTTTTGGAATCTTTTGGATCAGACAATTTTCACAAGAATCGATCAATGATAGTCTGCTTGATGCAGGAAGATTAGACGGGTGTAATTATTTCCGACTCTATTGGAATATTGCCTTACCAATTTTGCGACCTGCGTTAGCCTTTCTCGGGATTTTTTCCTTTATAGGTGTGTGGAATGATTATCTATGGCCACTTATTGTTTTGAATGATCCAGCCAAATATACTTTACAAGTTACTCTATCCCAATTAAATGGCATTTATGATACCGATTATGGTATGGTCATGGCAGGTACACTCTTAGCCACACTTCCTCTAATTATCATGTTTCTATTTGTTAGCAGACAATTTATTTCGGGGATCGCGGCAGGAGCGGTAAAAGATTAAAAAATGGAAAGAGGCATGAAGTCAAATTCGGACTGAAAGCCTCTTTTTTTTGACTCAAAAAGTGGCTATGCCTTTAGATTCTAAAATAGTCTTGACTTTTGAATCACGATACCATGTTCGGAAGGGAGGGATAGGAAAGAAGCAATACATCGATCATTCTTGAAATAATTGTAAGATAAACTTAATATTCATGAGAAATATACATGATATAATAATTATTACATACTTTTGAAGCATCGGTGGAAAAAATAATGGATAAAGTGAAGCGGATAAATAGCCCATTATCACTATTCCATAGGTCTTTAGTAACATGCATTTCTCAAAGTGATTAGACTTTAAGTTGGATTTTTTCCAATTTATGTCATAAGAATAGTTGGAATATAAGGAATCATGTAAAATAAGATTTGATTCAGAAAGGGGTGTATCCCGCGGCGGAACGATGGCACTAAGAAAACTTGATGTAAAAACACTGGATTTTATTGTAGAGCAAATGATTGATACCGTCGATAAGAGTAAAGACGAAATCTTTCGGATTGGTGAACAATGCCGTAAAGACCATGATACCCTAATCGAGGAATTAAAAGAGATCAAGGCGAAGGTGGAGAAGGTGATTAGCGAGAGTGATGATCTCGAAGAAAAATCGAGATTTGCAAGAAAACGACTCTCAGAAGTTAGCCGAAACTTTAAAACATACTCTGAAGAACAAGTTCGAGAAGTATATGAATTTGCCCATAGTTTACAGACAAAATATATTATTAATGAACAATTAGAAAAACAGCTTAGACAAAGAAGAGATGACTTAGAAAGAAGATTATTAGTTTTGCAGGAGACGATTGATCGTGCCGAATTACTTGTATCTCAAATCACCGTTATCTCCAATTATCTTGTTAGTGATATAAAAGATATAGGGATTGCACTTGAGGATGCAAAAATGAAGCAAGATTTTGGTCTGCGGATCATTGAGGCTCAAGAGGAAGAACGGAAAAGAATTTCCCGTGAGATTCATGATGGGCCTGCCCAGCTATTAGCGAATGTGTTAATTCGCTCCGACTTGGCAGAGAGAGTACATATTGAAGAAGGACCTGATCAGGCTTTTAAAGAGATTCGTAGTTTGAAAGAAATGATCCGGGATGCTTTGTACGAGGTGCGAAGAATTATTTATGATTTACGTCCGATGGCACTGGATGATTTGGGTTTGATTCCAACCCTTGAAAAATATCTATCAACTTTAGGTGAATACCACCAATCAGTGGATATCCAATTCATAAATCTGGGGGGAGACAAGCGTTTACCAGGAAAATATGAAGTAGCACTCTTTCGACTCATTCAGGAATCTGTCAATAATGCACTAAAACATGCGGAAGCAAAGCAAATTAAAGTGAAATTAGAAGTTTGTCCTGATCGGGTTTCTGTCCTTATTAAGGATAATGGAAAAGGGTTTGATCCAGCCGTGAACAAAAACGGTTCCTTTGGTTTAATGGGAATGAAGGAACGAATCGAGATCTTAGAAGGGAAGCTAAATGTTGAATCCGCTCCTGATAAAGGTACAATGATTCATATAAAAATTCCTGTATTAGAATAAAGACATTGAAGAAACTGCCGATAGATATTTAGGGGGAGTAATTACGATGACAAAGATTGTTATTATTGATGATCACCAATTGTTCCGTGAAGGTGTAAAACGAATTTTAGAATTTGAAAAATCTTTTTCCGTTGTGGCGGAGGGGGACGATGGTTCTGATGTGATCGAATTAGTAGAGGAATACCATCCCGATGTGGTTCTACTAGATATTAATATGAAAAATACAAACGGTATTGAGGCAACTCGACAATTGATCGAAGCCTATCCGGATACAAAAGCAATGATTTTATCGATCCATGATGATGAAGCCTATGTCACACATGCTTTAAAGACAGGGGCATCTGGCTACATGCTGAAAGAAATGGATTCAGATGAGTTGATCGAAGCTGTAAAAGTAGTGGCAGATGGTGGCTCCTATATTCATCCGAAAATCACGCATAAATTGGTTAATGAATACCGCAGACTGGCTAACCAGCAAAATGAT
Source organism: Lederbergia sp. NSJ-179 (assembly GCF_022867885.1). Lineage (GTDB taxonomy): Bacteria > Bacillota > Bacilli > Bacillales > Bacillaceae_C > Lederbergia. The sequence continues at coordinate 23,342 of NZ_JALIFP010000046.1, forward strand.
GGTCATGGCTATCAACAGCCTGAAGTTCAAATTCCGCTTCACCTGCTAACGAGCCGAGAATGTGAAGTATTGCAACTGCTTGCAGATGGAAAAAGTAACCGAGCCATCGGCGAAACACTTTACATCAGCGAAAAAACAGTTAAAAACCATGTGAGTAATATTTTACAAAAAATGAACGTCAATGATCGGACACAAGCTGTTGTCACAGCCATCAAAAACGGCTGGGTCGAAGTTCGCTAAACCGAAAAGGAATCTGTTAAAAGAAATTGGCAGATTCCTTTTTTTATTGGTCAGTATTCCTATAATTCTATTTATTCGCCGTTACCAGCATTTTTTCGTGGTGGTCTAGACTTAATTCGCCCTTAGCTATAATCGGGTCTGTTGTTTCCTTTTAAATTAGTCTTTTCAAAGTGAAGGTAATTCGATAGAATGATGAAAACGATAGTATTAGAAAAACGAGGTTGATACGAATGAAGGTAGCTGTTGTTACAGATAGTACTTCTTATATACCAAAGCATATTCGTGAAACACTTGATATTCATATAATTCCTCTTAGTGTTGTAATCAAAGGAAAGACCTACAAAGAAGAAATTGATCTTACTGCGGAGGATTTTTATAAAAAGGTTAAAAATGAAGATCAACTTCCCACTACGACTCAACCACCTATTGGAGAATTTGAAGTCTTATTCGCAGAACTAGCGAAAGACTATGATGCGATTATAACCATCCATCTCTCCAGTGGAATTAGTGGTACTTTTCAAAGTGCTGTAGCCGCCGGGGATATGGTTGAGAATGCGAAAGTATATCCTTATGATTCCGAAATTAGTTGTATGGCACAAGGATTTTATGCCATAAAGGCAGCCACGTTAGCAAAGGAAGGTAAAAAGCCAGAAGAAATAGTAGTCGTTTTAGATGAAATGAAAAAGAATATGCGCGCCTATTTCATGGTCGATGACCTCACCCATTTAGAGCGGGGAGGGAGATTATCCAGTGCACAGGCAATTATTGGAAGTTTGCTGCATATCAAGCCACTTTTACACTTTGAAAACAAGGTGATTGTCCCTTTTGAAAAAATTCGCACACGAAAGAAAGCGTTGAAACGAATGGCCGATTTGTTAGAAGCAGATGTCAAAAAAGGGAAAGCCTTGCAAGCCACGATTATTCATGCAAATCGCTTAGAAGAGGCAGTAGAATGGAAATCTGAACTTGCAAATCAATATCCTAACGTGGACTTCCATATTAGCTATTTCGGTCCTGTCATAGGCACTCATCTTGGGGAAGGCTCGATGGGACTTTGTTGGACGATAAAGTGAAACTTCATTCAGTGGGGGGTTCTAAGGGGATGGATATTGTTTAATGACAAAAAGAAACCACTTTATGAAGAAAATTTATTTTAATCAGCCGATTAAGAAAAAGCTGATTATCTTAATCTCCTGTATTATGTTTATTTCTCTGCTATTAACCGTAATCGGTTTACAATTTGCTTTTCATCGCTATGATGAACAATTATATGTAAAATCCGCCCAAGTATTGAATATGTCGGCGGATAATATCGAAAATGAGTTAGAAAACATTGAAAGGGTTTCCTATACCATTGCAACGGACCCCCTTATTCAACAATACTTAATTAATTTAAGAGAAGAACAGACTGAATATGAAAAACATTTAATTCGGTCAAAAATCACGGATAAAGTGTTGAATTTAATTAATTCTGAAAGTTATATTGAGGCTGTATATATCGTGGATACCCATGGGGAATCCAATATTGCTGGAAAAAGACCAAGGAAAATTCCAGATGAAATAACGAAAGAGATTATAGATCAGTCAAGCAAAGCGATTGGGAGTCATATTTGGTTAGATCAGCTTGAAAGTGATATTACACTTGTTTCCGCACGGGAGGTTAGAAGATTCCAAGATTTTAGTTTTGATCATCTTGGAACCGTAATCATTCGTGTAGACACAGATAAATTAATCCGTCATTTTATGGAAATCTCCCAAAGGATGGAAGGGTATTTTCTGATTATGAATTATGAAGGTGAGCCTATCTATTCCCTTGAATCAGAAGAGATAGGGAAAAAGATATGGGTGGATCAGAATGACACAGGATATCGTATTGAAACGATCAATCATCGTAAATATTTTATTGTCCAGATGCAATCAAGCTTTTCTAATTGGACGTATTTCAATGTCATTCCTTTTGATCGGATTTTTCGCCATATCCAATTTATCAAAACGAGCGTTCCCGTTTTATTTATTATCTTGTTTGTTTCTGTACTAGCCATTGGCCTTACATTTGCCAAAAGTATTACAAACCCATTAGAAAATTTAGCGGCTGGAATGAAATATATTCAAAAGGGGAATTTTAGCAAGGCAAAAAGTGAGATCTTATATATGTCGAAAGTCCATAAAGATGAAGTGGGTGATTTACATAAAAATTTCCTTGCCATGACAGAGCAAATAGATGATTTAATACATGCGAATTATTCCAAGCAAATTATGATTAAGGAAACCGAATTTAAAGCATTACAGGCTCAGATCAATCCACATTTTCTCTACAATACGTTGGAATCGATCAATTGGTTAGCGAAAAGCAATCAACAAACACAAATTTCGAATATGGTAGAGTCACTTGGTTACTTATTACGAAATTCCATGAGTTGGAAGGAACCACTTGTTTCAATTGAAGAAGAGCTGAAAATTGTTCTAAATTATGTAAGGATTCAACAATACCGTTTTGAGGAAAGGTTAAATTTCCATATCGATGTGGATTCAAGCTTATACCCCTATAAAATTCCGAAATTAACCTTACAACCTTTAATTGAAAATGCGATTCACTATGCTTTGGAACCGATGATAGAACCGTGTATGATTACGATCACCTCAAGGAAGGAAGAAAATTCGCTGCAATTAATTGTGAGGGATAATGGACCTGGAATGGATGATGACTTTCTGGAACAAGTAAGGGAACACCAAGTCCAAACAAGGGGACAGGGAATCGGATTAAAAAATATTGATGAACGGATTAAGCGGCTTTTTGGTGAACAATATGGATTACGAATAGAAAGTGAAGTGGGCGAAGGCACTTGTATCATCATTCTACTTCCGTATGATAAAGGGTGAGATCATAATGTATAAAGTTTTGCTCGTTGATGATGAAAGAATTATTCTTGATGGGATTTCAAATTTTATCCAATGGGAGACCTATCAAACAACATTAATCGGAACGGCAAAAAATGGGGTAGAAGCGTATCAAATCATTGAGGAAAAACACCCAGATATTGTCATCACAGATATAAAAATGCCTGGAATGAATGGGGTAGAACTAGTTGAAAAAGTTCATGAAAAGTACCCCGAGACCCATTTTATCATGATTTCAGGTTTTGCTGAATTTGATTATGCGAAACAGGCGATGCAATATGGTGTGAAGCATTATTTACTAAAACCTTGTAACGAGAACAGTATTATTCAAGCTTTAGAGGAATGTAAAGAAGAGATAGAAAAGATCCAAACTATTCAAGAGATGAAACAGCGATTAGAAAAAATGCTTCCATATGCAAAAGAACAGTTACTAAAGGAATTTGTCACAAGTGATGGATATGGAAGTAAAGAATTGGAATATTATCAGCTGATTTTTCGTATGAAGCTGCGTGATCCGCTTGTAAAGCTTGTGCTCTTTCAAATTGAGGATCTTTTTGATTATGAGCATTTATTTGCAATTAAAAATATTTCGGAACATATTTTTGAGAAGATGATTCTTAGTTGTACGGTGGGGGAGCATGTTTTACTTGTGATTAGCGTTTCGTCGCAAACGGACAATTTGCATAAGCAAATAGAGCAGATTCGGGAACGTTTTTTTCAATATTATCAAAAAGATACAACCATTGCTGTTAGTGAGGCAGGAAGAATGATTTCGTTAAGAAGGCTTTATAAACAAACTTTAGAATGTCTTCAGCATCGCTTCTATTTGGGGGAAGGGAGTATTATTACAAAAGACGATATTTCAACTCAATCGACACAGGAAAATGATCTACGATATGATGAGCAAAAGTTTTGTTTATTCGTAAAATCAGGACGATGGGAGGATGCAGACAAGGAATTAGCCCGTTTTTTTCAGCAATTAGCCCAACTTCGTTTAGATATCCAAACAACCAAATCCTATTGTGTTCAACTTTTTAATGGAATGATTCGAATGTGCCATCCAGAACAAATGAAGGAATACTTGCTCGTTATGCCGCAGTTACTAGAATTGGATACGATTCACAGCATGCATACCTTTTTTTCGAAGGTTGCAAAAGAAATCACCCTTCATTTTTATCAGCAAAATAAAAGCAACCATTCGGCTATTATTCAGAAGGTCCTTCATATCATTGAAGAAGAAATAGGCAATCAAGAGCTTTCCCTTCATTTCATCGCAAACGAAAGAATGTTTATGAGCCCGGATTATTTAGGCAAGCTGTTTAAAAAAGAAATGGGGGAGCGCTTTTCGAATTATATGACAAGGGTTCGAGTGGAGAAGGCGATTGAGCTGATTGATAGGGACAAGGATGTAAAAATATTTGAGGTGGCAGAAAAGCTGGGTTTTACAGATTCACAATATTTTAGTCAAGTTTTTAAGAAGATAACCGGCCTTACTCCTTCAGAATATAGGAAGGTTTGAGAGGAAAAGGTCGCTTAAATTACATAAGACTTTTGTTAAGTGCCGTTACGGTTCAGAAGGTAGACTCCCTCACTTTTACTTATTATCCTTTTATCTTATTAGTTTGATTTTGCTTCCCCACTGTTTAGTGTTTAGGAGCAATTCTCATAAAGGTATTAAATCTTGGGCGGTTATTTATGTTACAGGTGGTGAATGTTGAGCGAGTAATCGAACTCAGCCCTTGTCCACAGCAATGTAACAATATGAGGCTAACAGGAAAATCATAGGAATAAATGACCGCTAGTTAGCTGTTTATCCAATACTAAATAGCTAAGAGCCGTTTGTTTTTTATGTTTTTATGATATCTATGTGTTAAACTGTTATAGTTTATAAATTCTTATAAACTTGCCCTCGATTGTCGATGTCGATAACAATTATTAGTAGTCGATCATCTTCCAGTTTATAGACTATCCTCATACTTCCTACTCTTAGTCGAAAAGTGGGTTCTAATGCACCTTTCAGTAGCTTCACATCATTGTTTGCGTTGTCTCTAGGGTTTTCAGCCAATTGAAGGAGACTATGTTTAAGCCTTTTTTTAGTTACGGAATCTTGCTTATTAAAATACTACTTGGCTTTTTTGGTAAATTCAATATTGTACATCCGAATCACCAAACACTTCCTTAAAGCTATATGTTTCTCCTCGTTTTATCTCCTCAAGCCCTTCATTAATCTCTTTGATCTCTTCGTCTGTTAATTCTTCCTCTTCCAGAGTGTCAAAAAACATTTGTTTGTAATATTTTTCTAACTGTTCTTGGTCTAATTTATCAACAAGTTCCTTTACTTGTTTTCTTTTTTCTTCGATGCTCATTGCCAATTTTAATCACTCCTTTTTGCTTTATTATACCACATGAACGAATTATAAATGCTGATAACTTGGTTATTATTTTATAGTTTATCCCGAATTAACTGGCAGTAAGACCCCCACTTCAATAATTCGAGGAAAAAACGAGAATTGTAAGTGGGGGATCAACTGAAAGTCAAATCCCCGATTCGTTCAGGCCAACAGGACGTTGGTCACTTAGGCGTTGCCGCAGGACGCAGCGCATTTAGCCTAAGATCATTATTATTCAGTGGGGGATGAAAAAAACCCCCACTGAATGAAGTTTCACTTTATTACGTGCGGCAGGTACATTTTATATGCAGTCAACTGCCGGTGGATAAGTACTTAACCATTACGACAGGAGATTTGGATTTTCTCCTTTTGTCGAATGGTCGAATTAAGAAAGTTGAATGACTCAATCTATTGGATAAAGGTGTTAAGGTATCCTTATTCATTGTTCAATTGTTTTCGATAATAGGCTTTTCTAAATTCTGTTGGGGTCAGTTTTACATACCTTTTAAAAAGTCTCATAAAATATTTCTCATCATTTATCCCAACGATAGAGGCAATTCGTTTTACGCTTGTATCTGTTCTGGACAGAAGATCCTTTGCTTTGGCTATTTTAAGGATATGAATGTATTCTTGAATATTCATTCCTACTTTTTTCTTGAAAATTCTAGTTAAATAATCTTTGTTATAATTAAATTTTTCAGCAATGGAATGAACGGAGATATTCCCCATCGCATTAATACGAATCCACTCCATAATAGTGGCTAGTTTTTTATCGGTATCGGTCCTTTCGAATGAAGTTTGGAAGTTTGTGACCGTTTGTTCTGACAGCTCGATTAATAATGAGGTTGCTAAATAGTCAATCGCATGATTGTTATAATAATTGGCGGTTGCGACATCCAATAGCTGGTTAAAGAGAATATTGATACGCTCTATTTGTGATGGAGTTGAATAAATGGGTAAAAAGATGTTTGAATTTGTTCCATTAAGATGCGGATTTGCCCTTAATTCCTTGACTAAATCGTCCATCATCTCCCCATCGATTTCTTCAATTTGGGTATTGCAGTAAAAGTGAAACCAATAAAAAGATACTCCAGATTTGCTATTAGAATAACCTGAATGCACGGTATCAGGCTGTATGAACAAAATATCACCAGGTTTTACTTCGTATGGAGTCCCGTCCACCTCCATATATAGTATTTCATCCACCCCAATAATCACTTCGTAGCTATCGATTGTGCGTTTTACATGTCTCCAAGATTCGTTTGAGATAAATTGACCAACAGAAATACAGTCAATAGGTGAATGAATACTCGTCCTTAAATATTTATCCATTAAGTTACCCCTTTTAAAAGATTCGTATTGTCAAAACTTATATAGTAAAAAGTTAATAAAATCTTGATTTATAGGGCTTAGAATACAAAAAACTTGCCACCCCCCTAAAATCTGAAGATAATTGAGGTTACCACACACCCAAAATCCCAGAATAGGAAGTGACAAGTTGTACCCTCAATTATTAACTTATTTACTC
>NZ_JALIFP010000047.1 GCF_022867885.1 Lederbergia sp. NSJ-179
ATAATTGACGAATGTCTACATACACTTCAAACTTGTCCACCTTTCATGTCCTCCATCACTGTAAATCATCATCAACGAATAACAATATAACAGTGATAGAGAAATATTTTAATAGGAATAAATGATTGTAAGTTCTGGTTTTTTCTTTGTCCTCCTGCCCTAGGGCAGGAGGACAAAGAATCCAACCATCCAAGTTTAAAAGTGTAAAATATTATTTATCGGAAACTGTTAAATCTAGTTTATCAGTCACAAAAGTCTTGGCATATCCATATTTGAAGTGGTTAAGGGCATTAATATTAGCGGTTCGGAACAAAACTGGAGCGAATTATTGTTACATTTTGCAGTGAAAAATATAATTGATGATATTCTTTTTGATTATCCTAATACAGAGCTATTCGAGGACCAAACGGGGCATATTGTTTTATTAATTCCGAATATTGAAACAGGACTCTTACTAGAGTTAAATAGGGACATTATTAATCATTTGGAAAGATTTATTGGTAAAGTAGTTGTTTGTAATGAGATTGTATTAGAATCGTTTTTAGATTTTCCTTTTGCCTATAAAAAGTTGATAAAAGATATGAAATTGAGTCAGAACTTAACTCCTATTGTGGTACTTGCTAAAAACTATATTGATCAACATTATTCTGAACAATCTGTATCCCTAAAACAGGTTGCCGATCAAGTCCAGGTAAATCCGACTTACTTAAGCAAACAAATAAAGAGTGAACTGGGTGTTTCATTTGTTCATTATTTGACAAATGTAAGAATTAATAAAGCCTTAAAACTTATAAAGGATCCTTATTTAAAAATCTATGAAATAGCTGAGATGGTAGGCTATAGTAGTCAACATTACTTTTGTAATGCATTTAAAAAAGTGGTAGGTATTTCACCGACTGAATTCCGGAATGGAGTTAAAAAGCAATGATTAAATTGTTTTGCTATCGAGTGGTTATTTTGCTAATTGTGCTTCTTACATTAACTATTATTCTATATCAAATTCCATTCAAAAATGTGGAAACAAATACCGAACCACTCATTGATTTTGTCATTGGTGTTTCTCAACCAAATTTGCACGAACCGTGGCAAGTATTAATGAATGAAGAGCTTCGTGCGGAAGAAGCAAAACATGACAATATTCGTGTGATTTATGCGGATGCAGCACAAAGTACGAAGCAACAAATCATGGATATTAACATGTTAAATAAATATGGTATTGATCTATTAATTGTATCAGTTGAAGATTCATCAGCACTTACACCAGTAATATCGGCGATATATAAAAAAATACCGGTTATTGTACTTGGACGAGGGGTTGAAGGATATAATTACACTTTATACATTGGGTCAGATCATCATTTTATAGGTGAAATGGCTGCTGAAGTCGCTATTGATTTATTAGGAGATGAGGGTGGTAAGGTAATAGAGGTGAAAGGTATGGCAAGTGCTTCAAAAGCGGAGGAAAGAAGCAAAGGCTTTAGAGAAAAAATATCGGAAAACAGCAACATAGAGATTATTGATTCTATCGCGGCCAACTGGCAAAGGGATAAGGCAGAAGATGAACTAACAGTTTTACTAAAGCGAATGAATCAAAGGCCAGATCTTATTTATGCACATAACGATGCTATGGCGTTAGGTTCATACCGAGCGGTGCAATCACTTGGACTCGAAGGAATAAAAATAATAGGGAGTGATGGGGTTACGAATCCCAAGGGTGGACTACAACTTGTTAATGAAGGAATTATTGACACAACTTTTATCACACCAACAGGTGGAAAACAAGCATTTCAGTATGCTGTCGATATTTTAGAGAAGAGGTCAGAAATACCAAAGAAAGTAATATTGAGAAATCATAAAGTATCCGAAAAAGATAATATAGATCAATACTTAAATCAGAAAAGTAATATAAGTGGGAAACGCAGAAGAGAAAATGAATTAACATTAGGTTTTGCCCAAGTTGGAAGTGAAAGCGCTTGGAGAAATGAACATACAGCATCAGTTATCAATGCAGCAGAACAATTAAGCGTCAACCTTATATTTAAGAATGCAGATAATGATCAACAAAAACAGATAAAAATCATCCGGGAATTTATTAATCAAGAAGTAGATGTTATAGCATTTTCTCCAAAAGTAGAGAATGGATGGGAAGAGGTATTAAAAGAAGCAAAAGATGCTGGTATACCAGTTATTCTTTCCGACCGGGAAATTGATGTGAACGATAGTACTCTATGGACTTCTTTTATTGGCTCGGATTTTGTTGAAGAAGGTAGACGTGCTGGCCGTTGGTTAATAAATGAAATGGATAAAGCCGCCCTAAAGGACGTAAATATAATTGAATTAGAAGGAACAAAAAATTCAGCTCCTGCTGTAGGTAGAAAGCAAGGCTTTGAAGAGGTACTGTCAAATTACCCTAACTATCAAATTATCGACAACCTATTGGGTGACTTTACGTTAAGTAAAGGAAGGGAATTAATGGAACAGGCGTTAGATGATCATGGAAATAAAATTGATATTGTTTATGCGCATAACGATGATATGGCGATTGGAGCGATAGAGGCAATTGAGGATTATGGCTTGAAACCAGGGAGAGACATAAAAATTATTTCGATCGATGCTACAATAAAGGCATTTAATGCGCTAAGTACGGGAAAATTAAACTTTACGGTTGAATGTAATCCTTTATTAGGACCACAAATTATGCAAGCTGCTAAAGAATTACATGCTGGAAAAGAAGTACCTATGAAAATTATTACTTCTGAAGAAACATTTACGCAAGAAGAGGCTAAGAAGGAAATGAAAAAAAGGAACTATTAAAAAGCTTTGAATAAAAAGAGCGGATAGTGAATGAAACCGGCACCCAAAAGCCAATTTGCTATTGGTTTATTGGATGCCCTTTTTTTGATTTATCCGAAAATACGTATGTTTAGGGCTGATGAGACAGTATTACATGAATATACTTCCGTCTGTATACGTTAAATGCGTAATAATGGGATTAAACAGAATATGTTAAAAAAGCACCTTTTTTTCTAAATACATTATTCGTTCAGAATCCTAAAATAGAACCAACCCGATCTAAACATTTAACTCTAACTCAGAAAAAAAGAAGGTGTCTAGAATGAGTTCTGAATACTTGTTAAGAGCTGAAGGCATATCCAAGTATTTTCCAGGTGTTCAAGCCTTATCGAATGTAAATTTTCATTTGCGGGCCGGTGAGATTCACTCATTGATGGGGGAGAATGGCGCTGGAAAATCGACATTCATTAAAGTTTTAACTGGTGTTCATAAAGAAGATGGAGGTTCTTTTTATTTAAAAGGGGAAAAAATTGAACTTAGCTCACCACAAGATGCACAGAATATAGGGATAAGTACAGTTTATCAAGAAGTAAACTTGTGTGAAAATTTGTCCGTTGCTGAAAATATTTTTATCGGTAGAGAGCCTATGAAAAAAGGGAGAATTGATTGGAAGCAAATAAATAAGAGATCTCAACAAATTTTGTCGGAACGTTTAAATATTCATATTGATGTGACAAAAATATTGTCATCATACTCTACTGCTATCCAACAAATGGTGGCTATTGCTAGAGCAGTAGATATATCAAGTGGTGTATTGATTTTAGATGAGCCGACATCAAGTTTAGACAGGAACGAGGTTGAACAATTATTTAAAGTCATGAGGAATTTAAAAAATGAAGGTATGGGAATCGTATTCGTTAGTCACTTCCTCGATCAAATATATGAAATATCTGACCGTATTACCGTTTTGAGAAACGGACATTATATTGGCGAATATGAAACAAAGAAACTTCCACGAAAAGAACTTGTATCCAAAATGATTGGTAGAGAATGGGGAGAGGATTCTAACCAAATAAATAAACGTAAAATGCAAGTTAGCAATGAAACATTCTTACGTGGAAAAGGTTTAGCAAGAAAAGGTTCGTTAAATCCCTTTGATTTAGAACTTAAAAAAGGAGAAGTATTAGGTCTAGCTGGTTTATTAGGTTCGGGTAGAACAGAAATGGCCAAAATGATTATCGGGATTGATAAGGCGGACTGTGGGGTTCTTTATTTGGAAAATAAACAAATCCGTACAATGAATCCAAAGATAGCTGTTGAGAAAGGTCTGAGCTTCTGTCCCGAAGATCGTAAAGTGGAAGGAATCATAAATGACTTAACCGTTCGTGAAAATATCATACTTGGTCTGCAAACGAAGAGGGGCTTACTCAAACATATACCAATGAAAGAACAAAAAGAGATTGCACAAAAATATATTGAATTACTGCGGATTAAGACGCCGAGTATGGAAGAGCGTATTGATAATCTTAGTGGAGGAAATCAACAAAAAGTGATTCTTGCAAGGTGGCTTGCAACTAATCCTAAACTATTGATCCTTGACGAGCCGACTAGAGGAATTGATGTAGGGTCTAAGCAGGAGATAAGAAATTTAATATTAAAACTGGCTGCGGAAGGAATAACCATACTTTTCATATCAGCAGAATTAGAAGAAACGATTGCTTGCTGTGACCGAGTGATTGTTCTGCGTGATCGAAACAAAATTGGTGAATTACAGGGTAGTGAGATGTCAGAATCAAAAATCATGGACATGATCGCAAAAGGAGAGGATAGGAATGAAGCAACTCTTGCATAAATTTGCGCAGACAAAAATCTTTTGGCCACTTGTAGCATTACTATTACTCCTCTTATTAAATCTTATCATTGAACCTAATTTTTTCTCCATTCAAATAAAAAATGGACATCTTTTTGGTAGTCTTGTAGACATATTCAATCGTGTTGTGCCGTTAATACTTATTTCTATTGGAATGACACTTGTTATTGCACAAGAAGGAATCGATATTTCGGTAGGGTCTGTATTGGCAATTGCAGGTGCATTGGCAGCGGCAATTTTAGATAATCATTCTGTTTGGTTTGCAATAGGAGCGGCTCTTTTAATAGGTTTAGTTTGTGGTTTATGGAATGGTATTCTCGTTTCTGTATTTGAGATCCAACCAATGGTAGCAACCTTGATTCTCCTCGTTGTTGGTAGGGGGATTGCCCAGTTAATTACAGGTGGACAGATTATAACGATAAATAATGAGATTTATTCGTATATTGGGACCGGATTCCTGTGGGGTTTGCCTTTTCCTATCTATATAGGTGTAGCCATTTTTCTTATTATGGTGTTTCTTAAAAAGAGAACAGCAATGGGGCTCTTTCTAGAATCAATCGGTAATAACATGACGGCAAGTAAATTTGCTGGTATTCAACCTAAAAGGATTATTTTGCTTGTTTATACACTTTGCGGATTATGTGCAGCCATTGCTGGGATTATTGTTAGTGCGAATGTTAGCAGTGCAGATGCGAATAACGCCGGTTTGTGGATTGAGTTAGATGCCATTTTAGCCGTAGTCATCGGTGGGACATCCATGCGGGGAGGAAGATACTTTTTAGGTGGAACGATTGTTGGAGCGCTATTTATACAAACTTTGTCCACAACTATTTATTCAATTGGGATTAATCCACAGATTGTAATGGTCATTAAAGCAGTTGTTGTCATTATTGTCTGCCTTTTCCAATCCGTAAAATTTAGAAACATGTTTACAAAGTTTGGTAAAAAGAAGGTGTCTTACTCATGAAGTTCAAATTCACAATAAAAGAAAACCACATATTTATATTGGCGACCATACTTCTGATCGTGATGCTATATGGATATGGGTCCCTCTCTTTTACCGGTTTCTTTAGTACCCAAGTATTTTTTAATTTATTTATTGATAATGCCTATTTAATTATCATTGCTACAGGAATGGCTTTTGTCATCATAACAGGTGGAATTGACTTGTCAGTTGGTGCATTTGTTGCATTTATTAGTATGGTATCCGCTGCTTTACTTGAGCAAGGGTTTAATGCATATGTAGTCATTTTTTTTATGTTACTTATCGGTATTTTATTCGGTGCCTTTCAAGGGTTTTTAATTAGTCGTTATGACATACATCCTTGGATTGTAACATTAGCAGGAATGTTCTTGGCAAGAGGAGCGAGTTTTTTAATCAGCACTGATAGTATTGTTATTACGAATACTATATTCAGCAATTTATCTCGTGCAAAAATACCGATTATCGGCAACAGTTATTTATCAATTGGAGCGATTATAGCCATTATTGTAGTGATCTGTTCCATTTTTATAGCGAAATATACAAAGTTTGGTCGTAATGTATATGCGGTCGGCGGTAATGCTAATTCAGCTAAGTTAATGGGATTGCCTGTTCAAAGAACTACTATCCTCGTATATATATTCTCAGGATTTTGTTCAGCATTAGGTGGCTTTGTATTTACTCTATATATGTTATCTGGATATGGATTACACTTAATGGGCATGGAAATGGATGCCATTGCGGCATGTGTAATCGGAGGAATACTGTTAACAGGTGGTTTCGGTTATCTCATCGGTCCAACACTTGGAGCACTAAGTATGGGGATCATTCAAGCGATTATTATGTTCCAAGGTACACTTAGCTCTTGGTGGACAAAAATAGCTGTAGGATTCCTTCTTTTTATCTTTATTTTGTTACAACGACTTGTCGTCATGAATAGACGTAGAAGATTATCTATAGGAAACAAAAACAATCCTGAGGTACAAAAAGATACAACTGTTATTCATGATAGAGAGATGAATGCCTAGTGTTTTCTGCTATTTAAATATACCTATCATGAGTTTCTACCCACATTTTTTATATAAAATTCATTATAACAATTATAATCTGATTTTTTAAAGTATTCATTTTAAGGGGGTGATGCATGGATTGAGTTATCACTAGATGATTAGTAGTAAAGCTGCGTTGGAGAATACATTACTTAAAGGAGGTAAAATGTTGGGAATAAGTAGATGTAGAAGAAGCTTTAGTTTTATTCTGCTGCTAGGTCTCTTTTTCTTGCTGGGAAATCTACCTTTACATGTAAAGGCAGAAACTAAAAATAATACAGAGAGCCAATTAATAAATGGTTTAAAGGGTGAGTTCTATACTAGTTCTCAACCAGGGGCTTTTGATTTTGGAAAGAAAGCGGCAACAATTGTCACGCCAAACATTGGATTTCAAGATTTAAACCCGATTCTAAAAGAATTAACTGGACAAGATGACCATGTGACTGTGAGATGGACGGGACAGATTCAACCTGAATTTACAGAAGATTACAGGTTCTCTATGATTGGAGATAATGGCTTTAGGTTATGGATAGACGGGGAACTTGTTATCGATCATTGGGTAAATGATTGGGACAATGAACAACACAGTGACCCGATTACGCTTAATGCTGGAGAATTGTATGATATTAAAGTTGAATATTTTGAAGACTTTGGTGGCGCATATTTGAGACTTGATTGGGAAAGTCCTTCTCAGGCAAAAGAAGTTGTGCCTCAAGAGCGTTTGTTCCTGCCAAAAGGATACGAGCTGACTGGTCCATCAAGTGCCGTTATTCATGAGGATGGTAAAAGTTTAGAGTTGAATTTTGAAGATGATTTAAACGATTTGCCGGATAATATATTTAATCATTTTTCCAAAATAGGAAATAGCAAGATAATCTCAGCTGAATTAAAGAAGGGAGATCAGTCAAGTATTATTCTTACGCTGGACTATCCAATTACTAGTAAGGATAATCCTACTCTCCTAATAACTTATGATGGAAAAGGAAAGATTACTACAACGAATAATATAGAAATAGAATCATTTAAAGTACTTGTTGACAACCACTCAACCTATTTAATTTCTTCTCCTTGGGCAGAAGAGGTAGATAAAGATCATGTACTTCCAGAATATCCAAGACCGCAGTTGGTGCGTGATCAGTGGTTAAATTTAAATGGCACTTGGGAATTTGAAGCAGCATCAGAGGGTGACTCTTTGCCAACAGGGAAAACATTAGAAGAAGAAATTCTTGTACCATTTGCTGTCGAGTCAAAACTTTCTGGAATAGAGCGGCATGAGGACCATATGTGGTATAAGCGTCATTTCACTGTTCCAGAGGCATGGTCCGGAGATGATGTGTTATTACATTTCGGTGCAGTTGATTATGAAACATTTGTTTATGTGAATGGGACAGAGGTAGGGAACCATAAAGGTGGTTATGATGCATTCAGCTTTAATATAACGGATCATCTAGTAGAAGGTGAGAATGAGATTATCGTTGAAGTTATTGATAAAACAGATACAAATCAAGCGCTTGGAAAGCAAAGGTTAAGACCAGAAGGGATTTGGTACACATCTATTTCAGGTATTTGGCAAACTGTCTGGCTTGAACCTGTATCAAATGCGCATATCAGTAACTTGAAAATGACCCCAGAAATTAATAAGGAACACGTAAGTTTAATCACAGAAGCAGAAGGAAATACAAATGAGACCATTGAAGCCATTGCATATAAAGATGGGGAAGAAGTAGGGAAAGTAACCGGTAATGTTGGGGAAGAACTCCAAATCCCAGTAAAAGATCCACGTTTATGGTCGCCAACGGATCCTTTCCTATACGACTTAGAAGTTCGCTTAATGAAAAATGATTCAGTTGTTGATAAAGTTACTAGTTATTTTGGAATGAGAGAAATTAAAACTGGAATGGTAGATGGAAAACTTCGTCCATTATTAAATGGAGAGTTTGTATTCCAAATGGGACCTCTTGATCAAGGCTATTGGCCAGAGGGTCTTTACACAGCGCCAACAGATGAAGCCTTGAAGTTTGATATCGAAAAGGCAAAAGATCTTGGCTTTAACATGATTCGTAAGCACGCGAAAGTAGAACCACAGCGTTTCCATTATTGGACAGATAAGTTAGGTATGCTTGTTTGGCAGGATATGCCAATGCAGTTTAACACTTCGCCAACAAAGGAAAACGCTGATCAATTTGAGCATGAATTTGAAGAGATCATCAACGAGCACTATAACTCTCCATCCTTAGTTCTTTGGACAGTATTTAATGAGGGATGGGGGCAATATGATACAGAAAGAATGACAAATTGGGTAAAGGGATTAGAGCCCACACGTTTAATTTCTAATGCAAGTGGTTGGACTGATTATCCGGTTGGGGATGTCATTGACTTTCACGCTTATGTTGGTCCAGATTCTCCAACACCAACAAAAGACCGGATCGCAGTACTAGGAGAGTATGGAGGATTAGGCCTACATGTTCCAGGCCATGAGTGGAGCGCAAACGTCTTTAATTATGAAATGCAAAATAGTAAAGAGCAGCTAACAAACCGTTATCTTGGCTTGATTGATGGAATTAAAAAGTTAAAAGAGGAACCAGGATTAAGTGCGGCTGTTTACACACAAATTACGGACGTAGAAATAGAAATTAACGGTTTATTAAGTTATGACAGAAAAGTTGAAAAGGCTGATTTCGATAAACTTCGTAAAGCGCATAGGGAATTAATTGGCATCGTGGATGTGAATGACTTATTAGAAATGATCAAGGAAGCTCAACAGCTTGTAGATAGTGTTGAGGTTGGTTCAGAGCCGGGACAATATAGGCAAAATGCTGTAGATGCTTTAAACGAAGTAATTGCTGAGGCACAAGCAATTGCTGATGACAGTTCTATAACAAGTGGAGAATTACAAAAAATGGTAACAACATTAGAAAAGGCGATGGACGCTTTTATCGATCAGATAAATCCACCCATTGCTGATGGCGCTGTGATTGATCATTTTGAGAGTGATATTCTTTCAGATGATTGGTCAATTTTTAGAGAAAATGATAAGAAATGGAGCCTGACAGATGTTCCAGGGAAATTACGCATTAGAACATCTAAAGGTGACTCGTATCAAGATACCAATAACCTAGTAAACCTATTTCTTAGGGATGCTCCTCAAGGTGATTTTGAAATTACTACTAAGGTTACAGCACCTATTCGTAATAATCACCAACAGGCAGGGCTATATATTTGGGAAGACGAAGACAACTATGTCAGGTTAGGTCATGTTTGGGATACGACAGTCGCTGCAAATGGTTACAGCATTGAAACAGCCAAAGAGGAAAACGGAAAATATAGTAAAGCGTCAAACATGGTATCACATCCCAAAACGGATACAATGTACTTGAAGCTAAAGAAGATTGGTAATCAGGTAACTTCGTATTATTGGGATGGCAGTGTATGGATTAAAGCTGCAGATCCATTAACTATCTCACTAGAAAACATTCAAGTTGGATTTTATGCAACATCTACAAATGCTGGGGATATAAATGCTGATTTTGACTATTTTACAGTCCAATCATTAATAATTGATTTATCACCATTACAGGCTCTGATCGACACGGCCAAAGCAATCTCAAATGAAGATGGAACATATACAGAAGAATCGTTTGCTTCATTACAATCAGCTATTGAGGTGGCGGAAGCAGCGTTAAAAACCATCGAGACAGAGAAAGAATTAGAAATTGCTCTTACTGAATTACAATCTGCCATCGATGGACTTGAACCTGTAGACGGTGGCGAAAAACCCATCACCGTATCGGATATGCTGGCAACACTTTCTGCTTATCAGGAAGAGTTAACACCCGAGACGTACCGAGCATTAGAGGTTCACTTAACAGCTGTGGGTCAATTTGAGAAAAAGGGAGCGGCTGCAAAAGTTATTAAACATATTGAAAGTTTCAAGCAATTACTGGATTACCAGCTAGAAAACAACGCGATTTCTCAAGAACTGTACGAAGTTTTGAAAGCAGATGCCGATTCACTCATTCAGAAATGGAAAGCAGCATAATCCAATTAATAAATTGACAAACCAACATACGGAGTTCCCCATGCAAGGATTTCGCTGGGCATGGGGGGCTCTAAAATAGAAGTCACCAGTTTAAAAAATTGGGAGAGAAAACGGATGAATATCAAAAAACAATTAAGCACGGGATTACTGTCGGCGGTACTTGGTGTGACATTAATTGGAAGCGGAACCTACGCCTATTTTAGTGATAGTGCAGAAACGAAAAATACCTTTGCAGGGTGAAGGAAAACGAGTCGTTTTTCTCCATCTGCTTTTATGTTTTTGCGGAAGTTAATATTTTCGAACTGCTAGTGATATTGGAAGAGGTTTTAATTTCTTCCAAATTACCTGATAACTCATTAATAAATAGCAGTCCATAAAAAATAAAGTATTTAGTCAGAACCCTAGCACAGAGAGGCGATATGCCAGCCATTATAAGGCAAACAGATAAAGCCACGATTCCGGTTAATCGGAATCGTGGCTTGAGATGAATTATCCAATTTCCTCTGTAAGTTGCTCAATCTGATCAATCAATTCGCCAATATAAGCAATCGTGTCGCGTAATGGTTGATCTGTCGTAATGTCAATTCCGGCCATTTTAGCAAGTTCTGCTGGTTTTTTGGAGCCGCCAGCTTGTAGAACGGATAGCCAGTCGTCGACTGCCGGTTTTCCTTCCTTCAATACGCGCTTCGCCATTTCCGTGGAGATGGTTAAGCCGGCGCTATATGTGTAAGGATACAAGCCCATATAGTAGTGCGGCTGGCGCATCCATGTTAGCTCGGCTCCTTCATTGATAACGACAGCGTCATCCCAAAATTCTTCCAACACGCCTCGTTTTAAATCATTTAAGATCGTTGCGTTCACATTTCCGCCTTCATCGACAAGCTCGTATACCTTTCGTTGGTAGGCCGCTTCAAGAAGGTGAGTCACGAAATTGTGGTAATACGTACGTGAAATAATGGAAGAAAGTACCCACCGTTTAAATCGAGGGTCATCTGAATTTGCCAGTAGATGATTCGCCATCAGCATTTCATTCATCGTCGACGGGGCTTCAATAAAGTACATGGATGCATCCGATTTGAACAAGTTCTGATGTTGGAAAGCATTGTAAAAATGTCCTGCATGACCAAGTTCATGGGCAAGGACGAATACATCCTCCATGCTGCCCGTCCATGAAATCAAAATATATGAATGATTTCCATAGGGACTGGAACAGAATGCTCCGGTTGATTTTCCCGTATTTTGGGCAAAATCGATCCAGCGCTCTGAATAGGCCCGATTGACCATATTAATATAATCTTCTCCCATGATGGACAGTGCGTCGTCGATATACTTTTTCGATTCTTCCATCGTCACTGTCGGTTCATAAGAAGGATCAACAGGAATCTTTAAGTCTGCAAAGGTCATTTCGTCCAGTTGATAGATCTTTTGCAAAAGCTTTGCGTATTTCCGCATATGGGGAGCCAATTCCTTCATAATCACATCGATTTGACGATTATACATCGAGCGGTCCACATCTTGCTCCATCAATAAATAATCGATGACAGACTCATACCCCCTAAGGTCGGAGGTTGTCTTTTCCGCCTGTAAGTGCATATCGTATGTCTTAGCAGTCGTATGTTGATAGTCCCGTAATTTAGCGGAAAAAGCATCGAAAGCGGCGCGCCTTTTCGCGGTATCGGGATCTGATTCCCAGCTGCCTTCAAATGAAACATAACTAAGTGGATAGTTTTCGCCATTGACATGGAAATCCGGAAACTTCATATCCACTAATTTTGTCGTGTTGTATAAGCTATAAGGTGCTTGAAAAGTGGAGGAAAACGCAGCCAATGTTTTTTCGACCTCTGGGTGAAGTTGATACGGTTTCTCTTTGATAATACGTTCCAATAAGACGGAAAAATCATCTGACTGCTGACTTGCTTGTTGCAACGTCTCCGTAGGTAGCTCCGATAACTCACTCATGACAAACGATGTTTGGCTGGCGATTTTGGCTGCAAGCGAACCGAATTTGCTATCACGCATTTGCGCTTGATCATCTGCTTGATCCACACTAACCGATAAGGAGGCATAGGTACCAATGGGGATTAGTTTTTCATACAACTTTTGGTAGGCCTTTAGTGCCCGAATCGCAGACGCTGCATCCTGGATGGTACCCTTATGAGCCTTAGCGAATTCTTCCGCTTCCGTTTTCACTGCCTCAACTGCCCGTTCGTAATCCTCTTCCGTCTTGAATAAATCTTTCAGATTCCAAGTTTCTTCCTCTTTTACTTGTGCTCGTGCAGGTAAACTTTTTACCAAATGTATCCGCTCCTTTGCTTTTGACTGTGATCGAACTTTTATAAGTATAATACAGAAAGATAAACTTTACCAAATTATGGGGGGGTTCTCGATACACTAACGCCTTAACAAGATAGAGCATCTCGATGGGATACATATAAAAAACATGCTAAATACGAATACAGAAGATGACAAATATTAACCACTGTATAATCCAATCAGTACCAATGTCTGGTTCCTTTTTCAAGTAAATATGGATAGAAGATAGTAAAAAAACGCTGTTTTTCCTTGCTATCAATCAGTAAACCGGTTGTTCATTATCCAAGAACTTCCACTTGAATAGAAAACGTATGTTTTTATATAATATACATATAAGAACAAATGTTCAAGAGGTGATTGTATGTTACAGTTCCTAAAAAGAGCATGTGAATCAGATACTCCTATAGAAATTATTTACATGGACAGAAACAATCAAATCAGTCAGCGTACGATTAAGGTTCTGTCGATTTCGACGACATCAATGAAAGCCTATTGTTATACAAAACGGCAATTCCGTACTTTTAAAATAGGCAATATCTTATCAACTGGCCCAATAAGGAGAGGGGCTTGATGAAGCTTAATTAACGAACCATGATCATAACCTTATGTGAGAATCAGTCGAATGATGTTTGCCTGAACATGTGAAGCCATCTTAGAATAGGAAAAAGTGAAGAAACCGATCATTGATGAGCAACAGTGGGCAGAATTTGAGCAGATCATTAAGGAAGCTAAAGCTTGCGAGCGAAGCATTAAAGACACGATTTTGACAGTGATTTATTTCCGAAGAGCCCGACGTGAAATCCGCACGCCGGGTTTTTAGGGGGGCTGAATCGCCAATTGGATGAAAGCTCTCCTACTACTCTTGGTATTACATAATTTCATTCACAAGGATGTTCAATGAAAATGGTTGTTCCCCAACCTTTTTTACTCCTTATGATAAAAATGTAATGATTATTAAAAACGAGTGATAGTCGCTTCTTAATATTGGCTAAACCAATATGATTTGTGACATATTCATCTTTATCAAGCTCAGCATGTAATTGCTGCAAGGAATGTTTGCTCATTCCTTGTCCATTATCGGTAATGCGAAATCTGATCCGACTGTTTTTGCGCTCTATTTTTACCCTGATTTTACTGGTGCTTCCATCGTGGATACCATGCTGAAGAAAGTTTTCTAGTATAGGTTGCAATATGAATTTCAAGACTTGTTGGTCTAGATCCGTTTGTTTATATTTCCAGTATATGTGAAAATCGCTTTGAGATCTTATTCTCATTATATCTATATAATTTTTGGCGTTTTCAATCTCCTCTTTCAATGTCACTGTATGACTTTTGATTCGTAACGAGAAATTTAGAATATCTGTTAATGTTCCCAGCATCTCTGTTACTTTGTTGGGTTTTCCGGTTAATGCCATCGCTCTCCAATAAATAATAGCTAATGTATTAGATAAGAAATGCGGATTAATCTGATTATGCAAAGCAGATAACTCTGCTGATTGGAGTTGGTATTTTTTTTCATTTAATTCTTTTTCAAGGTTATTTTGATTGATATAATTTTTTAAAATTCCTCTGACGATGAATTGATATTCATTGTCCTTGAAGGAGATATTATTGGTTAAGCTTTCCTTCTTTGGACTCGTAATATTTAAGATTGCGATAATATCACTAATATGCTGGGCATTTTTTTTGGATAAGTAGTAGATGATCGCAATTCCTAAAATAAAAGATAAGAAAACAAAAATGATTGTTAATAACCGTAATTGATTGGGGATCCAATAAATAATATTCTTTTCAACAATGGAGTAGTATCTAAGATTATAATTATCCGAATGAAGTTGGTTTACAATGTAGGTTTTATGATCCATTTTAATTTCAAATGTTTGTTTATCACTTGTAAGATCCCAATTTTCTACATGTAGCTTTTCGCTATTTTTATTGCCATATAATTTGTTATTCTGATCATCTAAGACAAAAATGCTTTGATTATGATAATTATTCCATTCATTTATTAAGTCTTCAAAATAATTTTGATGTATATTCAAGACGATTAAACCTTCGGAGGTAGGTGCATTGGTTTTGAATACATTTTTAAATATGGTAATAAGCGGTTCTGGGTTTTCAAATGGAAAGTGTGCTACATTTCTATTTTTTATCCAAATGTCACTTTTTTTGGATGTGGGGTCAAACTCATCAAGCCAAGCCTGATCATTCATTGAATCAATCGTTGTAACGCCTGTTTGCGATGTCAATACTCGATTTTTAGTATTGCTGTAAAAAACATAAATGGAGTGGATATAGGGTGTTACAATTTCTTTTCGCCGAAGTGTTCCCTCTTGATATTGAAGTTTCTGGTTTTGATTCGATGTTAAATAATTTGAATCTAGAATATCTTGAAGGGATAGGATAATATCCGGATTCCAGTTGTAATCCAAATTTAATAGGTGCATTTCATTTAATACTATATTTGTTTGTTGCTCTAGCTGTTGTAAGGAATTAAAGTTATTACTAGTAATCGATTCCTTCATATATTTATCTGTAATGACTATGGCAAATGACCCCAAAACGAACAAGGGAATTAATAAAGGAAAAAGAAATAGCAAGGTATTTTTTAATAAAAATTTTTTATTTTGGATCAAATAATACAGTCCTCTGATTTCTATATTCCCGTGGGGTCACACCATAGTACTTTTTAAACGTTCTAGTAAAACTTTTTGGACTGTTATAGCCCAATAAGTCACTAATCTCATACGTTTTATAATGATAATCCACCAAAAGATCTGCTGCCTTCTTCATCCTAATCTCTGTTAAATAAGTAGAAAAGTTCATACCCGTCTTTTCTTTAAAAAATGTACTAATATAATTGGGAGACATTTTCAATAATTGGGATAAATCCTCAAGTGTGACATCTGCATAATGTTCCTTTGTATATTTTTTAATGGTCAACGTAATATTTTCCGTGTAACTATTAGATTCAGATGGATTCATTTTCACTTTATGCCATTCTTTATCTAAATCTTTTTTGAGAACGGTAAAAACCTCTTCAATTTCTTCATACTTCCCTGGCTTCACAATATAATCCCTTACTCCATACTTGATAGCATTTTGTGCATAATGAAAGTCTTTATATCCACTTAGAAAAATGATTTGAATCGGGATTTCCTTTTCCTTAAGCTCTCTAGCTAAATCAATCCCATCCATCACTGGCATTCGAATATCTGTTAATACGACATCTACTAGATTTTCCTTCATAAACTCAAGGGCTTTTTTTCCATTTTCGCAATCATGTATCACATCAAAGCCAAGATTGTTCCATGGAAAGTAATTTTTTAAACCAAAACGGATTTCTTGCTCGTCATCAACCAAAAGTATTTTGTACATATCGTGGCTCCTTCCGCGAAAAAGGTATCATACTTTATGGAACATGAGAAGAAAAGGTACCTTTTTATGAAAACGTTTAACATTTTGGCGGTTATAAGAAATAGAATGCCTTTTTTTGATTGGAAAGTTATTATACTCTTTTTATACAGTCATTTTAATAGAATGTAAGAGCAATATCAATTAATTGGTAGAAGAGGTGATAATAATGGTTCAAACGAAATTAACGGAAACCGTATATGTGTTTTGTATTTCCTTATTGAAGCTCGTTTATTTAAATCTTCTATGGTTCCTTTTCACATTATTTGGTCTAGGTATATTTGGCATTTTTCCAGCCACGGCAGCGCTGTGTAGAATACAACAACAGTGGTTAATAGAGAAAAATAATTCTTCCCCTATATTTTTGTTCTACTGGCGAGAATATAAACGAAATTTTTTAAGAGTAAATATGTTAGCGGTTACCTTATTCTTGATTGGATTTATACTCTATTTTGATTTGAAGTTTTTTGTACATAAAGGGGGAATGATCAATCAAATCATTAGTTTAGGTATCTATATTTTATCCATTTGGTACATGATTGTCTTACTGTATATTTTACCAACGTATACCGCATATCGTCTAAAGCTATACAAATATATTCAATATGCTTTTATTATCGGAATGTTAAATCCATTAAAGACACTTGGATTAGCCATTGCGGCAGGAGGAATGATGTATCTCTCCTTATACTTTCCACAGATCTTGTTTTCGCTGGGGGTGAGTGTAACCTTTTTCATTATTATGAATGTAGGTGGTCAGGCCATACATCAAGTAACTGTGCTTAAGGGAAAATTCAGCTATTAATAAATTAGGTTTCAATAGATGTTCATTGTTTTATACAACAAAAAAAGGAGAGAAGAAAGATGCAAAAGAAAGGGAATTATTGGTTCATTACTTTCTTATTATGTCTAACAATTGGCATGATTGCTGGTTGTAACTCAAAAGAAGGGAACTCTAACAGTAAACCTGATGGAGAACAAGTAGAGTTACGAATGTTATGGTGGGGTTCACAGGACCGACATGATCGCACATTGAAAGTGATAGAACAGTACATGGAAGAAAACCCGCATGTAAAGATTTCTCCAGAGTTCACCGGATGGGATGGTTATTGGGAAAAGATGGCGACACAGGCGGCTGGAGGGAATCTACCGGATATTGTGCAAATGGACTATAAGTATTTATCCGAATATGTAGGGAAAGGATTGTTAGCAGATCTAAATCCTTTTGTAGAAAATGGTGCATTGGATTTAAGCGATGTAGAAGATATTTATATTGACGGTGGAAAGCTTGATAACAAACTGTATGCAGTAAATATTGGGGCGAATGCTCATGCCATTTTGTTCGATAAAGCCATGTTTGAAAAAGCAAATGTACCTATATTAGAGCCTGGGTACACGTGGGAAGATTTAAAGGATGCAGCCCAACAATTATCAGATAATTTGGGGGAAGGCGTGTACGGTGTTCATCCAAGTGCAGGTCTTATGGGCTTTAAGCATTATTTAAGAGAACATGGAAAGTGGATATATAATGACGAAGGTGACGGATTAGGTTATGAGGATGATCAACTGCTAAGTGATTTTCTCCAAATAACAAAAGATATGTTGGAATCTGGAGCGGCCGCACCACCTGATGTCTTTAAGGACGCAGGCGATAGCGTTGAACAATTACCAATCGTTAATGAAAAAACGGCCATTGTGATGGATATTCATAGTAATCAATTGATTGCCGTTGAAGCGGCTGCTGGTAGACCACTAGATTTAATGATTCAACCAATGGTAGAGGATGGGGAATTGGGGCATTATATCAAACCAGGACAGCTCCTCTCTGTTTCTGCACATTCAAAAGAACAGGAGGAGGCTGCAAAATTTATCAATTATTTTACAAATAGTATTGAAGCCAATGAAATATTAAATGCGGAACGTGGTATTCCAATTGCAACGAAAGTCCGAGAACATTTAAAAGAAAATGCATCTGAAGCAGGGAAGAAGATGTTTGAATATGTAGAACTAGCTGAGGAATACAGTCGTGAAATTGACCCGCCAGACCCACAAGGTTCCACCGAAATAGAATCATTATTCGAGAATGAAGTGGCAGAGCCCATTTATTATGGGGAAATCACACCCAAAAAAGCTGCTGAAAACTTTAGAAAGAAAGCTGAAGATATACTGGCTAAAAATAAATAGATAAATCCGAAGTCATCTAATTTGATGGCTTCTCGATTATAAGTAAATGGGAGGTAGGATAAGGTGGCTGGAAAAATAGCTGAAGAGATAAGAAAACCACAACACTTACATCAACCAAATAAACGAAAAAGCCGCTTAAAGGATGATTTAATTGGTTTAGGCTTTATCGCACCATGGTTAATCGGATTTTTAGGCTTCATTGTTGGACCGATGATCGCATCTTTATATTTTTCCTTTACCAATTATGATTTGTTGTCAGAGCCTTCTTGGATTGGATTGGATAATTATATCAAGATGTTTACAAATGATGGCCGTTTTTGGCAGGCCATAAAGATTACCTTTATTTTTGTATTTGTCAGTGTCCCACTAAAACTAGCATTTGCCCTTTTTGTTGCCATGATATTTAATACAAACCGGCGTGGGGTAGGTTTTTATCGCACCTTATATTATGTTCCATCTATTTTAGGTGGAAGTGTGGCCATTGCGATCGTGTGGAAGCAGCTGTTTGGTGGAGATGGTGCGGTAAATGATATACTGTCCATTTTTGGTGTCCCATCCATTAGTTGGGTAACAAGTCCAGACTTTGCTCTTTCGACATTAATTTTGTTAGTCGTTTGGCAGTTTGGTTCGCCTATGCTTATTTTTTTAGCCGGTTTGAAGGCGATCCCCCATGAACTATATGAGGCGGCTACAGTGGATGGAGCAAACCCCATTTTAAGATTTTTTAAAATTACACTTCCAATGCTATCACCTGTTCTATTCTTTAATCTAGTCATGCAAACGATTCAAGGATTTATGGCTTTTACCCAAAGTTTTCTAATCACGGCGGGTGGGCCAATGGACCGTACTTTATTTTACGCCGTCTATTTATATGAGAAAGCATTTGGTCACTTTGATATGGGATATGCTTCAGCATTAGCTTGGGTATTGTTACTTATTTGTGCTGTTTTCACTGCCTTTATTTTCCGAACCGCGAAAAGTTGGGTTTATTATGAATCATAAGGAGGGATGTAAAGTTGAGGAAGAATAAAACATTCAAAACAATGATTTATCATGGTGGTATTTTGATTTTAGGCTTACTAATGATTTATCCTATATTATGGACGATTGCCAGTTCATTGAAGCCGGAAAACGAAATCTTTCGAAATGCTGCCTCATTAATTCCTTCTGAATGGAAATGGGAGAATTATGTGAAAGGGTGGGAAGGTTTTGGTAACTTAAGTTTTTCGACTTTTTTTCTTAATTCTACTTTTGTTACCACAATGGTGGTCATCGGGACTTTACTTTCTTCCACCTTAGTTGCATTTGGATTTGCTAGGCTTAAGTTTCGTTTTCGTACACCTTTATTTGTGAGTATGATCGTAACGTTAATGTTACCTCAACAAGTAACCTTGATTCCACAATATGTTTTATTTCACAATTTAGGCTGGGTGAATACGTATTTACCCTTAATTGTACCCGCATTTATAGGTGGAACTCCTTTTTTTATCTTTTTATTGATTCAATTTATTAGGGGAATTCCTAGAGAGTTAGATGAGGCTGCCTATATGGATGGTGCAAGTACATTTGGCATTTTTTGGCGCGTGGTTTTACCTTTAACTTTACCAGCTCTTGCAACGGTCGCAATCTTTTCTTTCTATTGGACTTGGGATGATTTTATGACACCACTCGTTTATTTAAATGATACAAAATTATATACGATTGCCTTAGGTTTACAGTTGTTTTCTGATCCATCTTCTGTATCTGCATGGGGTCCAATGTTTGCAATGTCAGTAGCATCCATCGTTCCTCAGTTACTCGTCTTCTTATTTTTCCAAAAATACTTAGTAGAAGGAATTGCGGCTGGAGGAGTGAAAGGCTGAATAAGTTCTATAAAAGTCTTTATTGTAAAGGAACTAAGAAGGAAGAAAAATAAAATATAGTCTAGGGATAAATGAAATCACTATAAAGTGCATGTTCAAAAAGGAGGATAAAAAGGACCAAGAAGTTCGAGGCGGCGTAGCTTTGAGCAGCGGAACGTATGCAGTTAATACGTGAGCAGCGGAAAAGCAAGCCAACGAAGAAATTCGCATCGTCATTTTTACCGGACTTTTTGAACATCCCCATGAAGTGACCCACTAGGTTAGCGTCTCGATTTTTAATCAGCTACTTGGAGGGTCACTTATTTTTTATAAGGTAACCAGAAAGTTTGGTTAGTATTTGGATATAGCTCCAGGCGCCATCGGGTTGAGATCATAAACCCGCGCCAATAAAAGTTAAAACCGGACTTTTCTTGTCTCAGAATTCGAGGAATGAAGAAGCACGTTAAGGACAAAATAAACCCAACCTTCGTTTTTTTACCGCTCAAACTTCGTGTACAAGTCTTAAATTTTGCACTACTGGCCCAATGTCGGTGCCAACGACTTCGCCTATGGAGCGGAAGGAAGAAAAACAATGGATCTGCATCCTTTTAAATAGATGATGGATAAGGAGGTGAAGTCATTTTGAGATACTTTCTATTTGCGTCTCATGGAAATTTTGCGGATGGAATTTTGCATTCTTTGGAGCTTATAACGGGGAAGCATGAGAATATCTGGACGATTAATGCGTATGTAAATGACGGGGAAGATCTCAATGGGCAGATTTCAGAAGTAATGAAGCGACTTGAAGCGGAAGATGAACTCATTGTAGTCACAGATATTTTTGGCGGGAGCGTGAACAACGAATTTATGAAATTAATCCATGATCGAAGAATGACATTAATTGCGGGATTAAATTTACCCCTCATTATGGAACTAACCATGAATCAACAAATGGAAGATACGGATAAGTTGGTAAAGTTGGCGTTAGATCGTTCAAAAGATAGTATCCAGCATTGTCGCTTAGATACAGAGCAAGAAAAAGTAGATGATGACTTTTAAAAGAAAGGGAATGTTTCGATTGATTAAATTATTACGTGTGGATCATCGTTTGTTACATGGGCAAGTGGCTGTTTCCTGGGCGAGAAATCTAGGTATTGATTGTTTACTAATTGCAAATGATGATGTGCCCAACGATGAATTACGAAAAAGCATGATCAAGATGGCTAAGCCACAGGGGATAAAGCTAGTGATTAAAAATATTGAGGATTCCATCCAGGCGATTAATAATGGGAAAACCGACAAGTACAAACTTTTTATAGTGGTGGAAAGTGTAGAAGATGCCTATAGATTAGCGACAGGGGCTAAGGGGATTGAGCAGATCAATTTAGGAAATTTAAAGAAAACGGAAGAAACAAGGTCTTTTTCAAAATTGGTCAATATTACGGAACATGATGAAGAAATGTTAAAAGAATTGGTTCGTAAAGGAGTGGAGGTTGAAGCGAGAGCTGTTCCGGGAGATAAGAGGGTGAAAATCGAAAGTTTACTTAAATAAGAAAAAGGAGTAAAACAAATGACAGCTTTATTATTATTTATTGCCGCGTTGTTAATGGGTGCATTTGATTTATTTGTTGGAAGAAATATGTTTAATCGTCCGATTATGACGGGCTGGGTTGTGGGGTTGATATTGGGAGATATGACGCAAGGAATTATTATCGGTGCCACACTAGAATTAGCCTTTATTGGATTATTTGCTGTTGGTGCTGCGATTCCTCCTGAGATCTTATCCGGGGGCATGTTAGGTACAGCATTTGCAATCGCATCTGGAACAGGTACATCCACAGCCTTGCTTTTGGCCTTTCCGATTGCTTCGTTAGCCCTTATTTTAAAAAACCTTTACATGATTCTGATTGCTCCTTCCTTATTGCACAAAGCGGATCGATATGCTGAAAAAGGATCGATACGTGGCGTGCAAACCATGCATATATTCATTGGGACAGGTCTTTCTCTTCTCCTAGCAGCCATCGTTGGCATTTCGTTTGCCATTGGCAGTACCGCGGTCACAAACTTATTAAATAGTATTCCTGAATTTATACAGAATGGGTTGCAAGTTGCAACACTAATTTTACCAGCACTGGGATTTGCCTTATTAGGAAGATTGCTCATCAGCAAGCGTGTTGTTCCCTACTTTTTTATCGGCTTTGCTTTAGTCGCATATCTGGAATTACCTGTTATTGCGATTGCTGTATTGGGAGCCATGGTTGCCTTAATTATGACCAACCTGAATGGAAATCAAATGCAAGTAGCGGGTACCGATAATCAGGTACTTGAAGGGGGTGAAGATGATGAAGACTTCTGATGAAAAAAAGGAAAAAAATCGCCTGTTAAATAAAATATTTCTTCGGTCATTGACATTAGAATACTCTTTTAACTATGAGCGCCAGCAAGCTTTAGGCTTTGCTTTTACGATGATTCCTGCTCTAAGAAAATTGTATAAACGGAAGGAAGAGATGGCAAAAGCCCTTCAGCGTCATTTGGAATTTTTTAATGTCACACCGTATGTTTCAACCTTTATATTTGGGCTAACGGTCGCAATGGAAGAGGAAAATGCCCGTTCCAAAGATTTTGATACAAGTACCATTAATAGTGTGAAGGCAAGTCTCATGGGTTCCCTTTCTGGGATAGGGGACTCCCTGTATTGGGGAACGATCAGGTTAATTGCTACGGGGATTGGAACATCGCTTGCATTAAAGGGCAATTTTCTTGGGGTGATCTTGTTCTTCCTTTTTTTCAACATCCCTACCCTTGTGTTATCCTATACTTATTTACAGCTGGGGTATCGGGTTGGAACAAACTTTTTGAGTAAACTATCTTCTTCAGGACTTATGGAGAAATTAACGTATGGTGCATCGATATTAGGGTTATTGGTCATAGGTGGAATGAGTGCCTCCATGATTAAAACCTATGTGCCGATAGATATAGGTGTAGAGGATTCCCCGACTAAAGTTCAAGATATTCTAGATCAAATCATGCCTGGTTTGATCCCTCTAGGTATATTTTGGATTTTATACTGGTTGTTAGGAAAAGGGGTTAAAACGACTACGTTATTAATTGGGATTTTTGTTGTGGGTATTTTATTCACCTTTCTTGGTGTTTTTGGCATTCAGCCGACAGAATAAACAGAAGGAGCTAAAAATGATGGAGACGATGTTGGATTATATTCAAGAAGAGAAACCAGTTTTAAAATCAATCTTGGCGAACAAAGAAAAAAACTTAGGACCGTTCATAAAAGAAATAAAGGGAAAATCAATTAAGAGAATTCTGTTTCTGGCAACGGGTTCTTCGTTTAATTCTGTACTTTGTGCAAAATTATATATGGAGGAAGTCGCAAATATAACGCTGGACATAGAGGAACCGTATACCTTTTATGAGTATGGGAAAGTTCCAGCTGATATAGATCTTATTATTGCCGTATCACAAAGAGGAACAAGTACCTCAACCATCAACGCTGTTAAAAAGGCAAAAGAAAGCAGTGTACCTGTTTTCATTTTAACTTCGATCATGGATAGTCCGATTACGAAGTTAGTGGATACCTCTTTGGATATGGGCTGTGGGATCGAAACGGTAGGCTATTCAACAAAAGGAGTGTCTGCCACAATCATGTCTTTGATGATGATGGCCATCGAATTGGGAGTAAGCTCCAATCATTTGTCAATCGATGACGTAAATCAAGAATACACCAAGTTGGATAAATTAGTGGATGAAATCCCTAATATTATTCATAAAACCGAAAAGTTTTATCAAGAAAATAAGCAGGATTTGGATGATGTGAGCCGGATAACCCCGTTAGGATATGGCCCAAATGTTGGAACAGTTCGGGAAGCAGAAACAAAGTTCACAGAAACTGTACGCGTTCCGACACAGGGACTGGAAATTGAAGCCTATATGCATGGCCCCATATTTGAACTTCATAAAGATTCTACTCTGATCTTTACTGAAGTGGAGAATTCAAAACCTTATGATCGTTCAAGAAAGCTAAATGATTTTGTTAGCAAATACTGCGATCATGTCTATACCATTACAAACGGCACATCAAATCAGAAAAATATATTAGGGTTAGAAATAGAAGTAGATGAGTTTATGTCACCGCTGGCATTGGTTGTTCCTTATCAATTATTATCCTATTTGATCAGTAAAGGGAAGGGTATCGATTTATCGATTCCGGTGTATTCCGACTTTAAAGAAGTGATGCGTAGTAAAGTGGAATGATACTCTTTATTAGCTGCGCTTTCTCCTAAGTGAAGGCTGAAGCCATACACAAGTGGAACCATTAAAAAATAGAAGGAAAATCAAGGAAGTGGTCTACACTTCCTTTTTTTAAGCTTGGATGGGGTATGATCTTTATCCAATTTATAAAGGCGTTTTTTATAAAAGACTGCAATTGCATTTAAAAGGAAGGCGGGAACTTTCTTTGGAAATAAGGGTTTTCTATAAAAACGATAAAAGGCTTTTCTTAAATCTCTCCATTGAGGACATGGCTTCGTTTGCCGAAAACGGGCTATATCAATTATTTTAATCCCTCCCTTAGGGGTCATGATGATATTTCGTAAATGAATATCTGAAGGATTTAATCCAATATTTCGAGCTAGTGATAAAGCAAAATCAACTTCTTCTATCTCTTTTTCAGAAATCTGTATACCCAGTGTCAAACAGTCAAAAAGTGTGTGTCCTTCAATATAATCGATCACAATATAATTTAAGCCGGATGTATAAATAGAAGGGAAGTAGTCAATGTCTTGGACGGCCTGATACACCTCTGCTTCTTCTTGAGCCAAATGTTGAAACTCGGGAAAATATACTTTGATTACTTTATCTGTATTTTTTATTTTAAACACAAAAGCACTTCGTCCAACCCCAACCAAAGTCAAAGTCTCCTTATGACCCATGAGAAGCGGCTTTTTGTTCTGATAGTGTATGACTACGCTGTCTGCTAAGTCTTTATAAAAATCCAACTGAATACTCCTTTCAAACACGAATGCACAAGCATCTTACAAATTTTCTTTCTAGACTTTCCGACAACATCTAAGGATACAGGTTGAGATCATAGGTTGAACCGATGTTGACTTATCAGTAGGAATACGGAAGTTTGTATTGTAAAATGATCCGCAATGTGCGATTGTCATTTTCTGTTAAACCAAGAAAAAGACGTCAGCACCAGTCTTGGTGTGACGTCTTTTTTCATAAAGACCTTACCAAAACTGGTAAGGTCTCGCAAACAATGCATTTGCATTGCCAACAAAGCCGAGGATTTCATCCTGTATTGACGACTTTATTGTATAGCTACTCCCCTTATACGTACATAGGAATTATATTTTTCCATTATAAGTTCTTAACCTAGTGGAGTCAAATGATTATCTCAGATCAATTGTTGACTCAGATTGTTATAACCACTATATAACTTAAAATCAAAAGATGTAAAAGGGAGGCAATCAACAACGTTAATGTAACTTTGGGTGTCTATACTCCTGCAGGACATTAAAAACCAGCACAATGTTTTGGGATCCCCACTCATTCACTTGGATCATAAACATAGGATCTGTCTTTTTGCTTGTTTCCATCATGAAATTATTGAAATATACTTCGTAGTAAGACAAACCTCTTTCTCGCATCGCAGGAGCCATGAAATCAGACTCCATAGAAAAACTATTCTGCCGCTTTGAATGGATCATTACTTCATGCACATAAATAAATCCTTTATGAAGCCTTTACAGATACGTTGAGATCAACTATAATCATAATACAAACTAATTCATACTAAATTGATTAGTAAAGGGTGAATTGATGATGGAAACTGTAGAAAGGCTGAATCGACAGACATTAGCCAGAAACACCCCAACGAATGCGGCTGCTCCATTGAATCATTGGCAAAAGCCTCATGTTATCATTGGCTCAATTGCCATTATTTTGCTAGGGGCATATATATTTATCGAAACATCTCTTACGCAAGGGGTATTGTATATACTGGGATTAGCACTTGGATTTACGTTATTTCATGCGCGGTTTGGTTTTACATCGGCATTTCGCCGGTTGATGTCAGTAGGAAATGTACAAGGAATTCAGGCGCATATGATCATGCTCGCAGTTGCGTCAACGATATTTGCGATCATTTTTGCAACTGATTTTACATTAACCGGGTCAAGTCCGAGTGGCAATATTTCACCTGTTGGGGTTAGTTTGATTGTTGGCTCATTTATCTTCGGCATTGGGATGCAATTAGGCGGTGGCTGTGCCTCGGGAACGCTTTACCACGTCGGAAGTGGCCAATCTCCAACCGTTATAACCCTAGTTGGATTTATTGCTGGCTCGGTTATCGGTGCTTATCATTGGGGATTCTGGATGAATGATATGCCAAGCTTTAAGCCATTTTCACTGGCGGAATCTACTAATCTTGGATATTTTGGTGCTTGGGCGGTACAGATCGCATTATTTGCCTTTATCTACTGGATTACCGTCCAAGTTGCCAAACGGAAAAAGCCACCCATGATAAAAGCTTTACCAACGGAAAGAGGGTGGAAGCGGGTTTTTCGTGGCTCGTGGCCGTTATATACGGCAGCAGTAGTATTAGCTTTATTGAATGCACTAGTGCTTATCGTTAGAGGAAGTCCATGGGGGATTACATCAGCATTTGCCTTATGGGGATCCAAAATTATCAGTGCATTTGGTATAGATGTGTCCAGCTGGACATACTGGAGTGGGGACAAAGGAGACGCTTTAACTCCTGATTAAGCCCCACGCTATGCGTGGGAGAACAGAAACGGAAGTACCTTTACGTATGATAAAAAAAGTCCTCCTCTGCTATAATGACAAAGGTTTCGCAAGCCAATGTCGGGC
>NZ_JALIFP010000048.1 GCF_022867885.1 Lederbergia sp. NSJ-179
AAAACAGCAACGCATCCTTTTTTATACAAAAAAAGGAGTAAAATTCAACTTTTCACAAAAAAAATAATGCCCTTATTTTTTGTTCATACACCAAAAAATGATACAGCGCAAAAAGCTCATTTTCAATTTCAGCTTGCTAGAATATTATTATAATGAGATAAAGAAGAGATGAAGGATAAATGGATTTAAGCTAAAGATTTGATAGATGAACAAATCTACAAGCGACGTTTAGCGTATTGTAGACTGGACAAAGCGTAGAGGATAATAGGAAACATGTCCCTACAGGGGGGGATGACGAAATAGGGAATAAAGGTTACATGGCATCCTTTTTACCCAAACCAATTTTGAACACGATTTGTATGAAAAGTTTGAATTTGCCGTCCCACTGGTAATTGTATTTTCTTCATTTCTCCATCTATGAAAAGCGCAAGCTCCCGTTTAGCAACGTACAAACTTAAATATAAGGATGAACAGCTAAATTCGCGCCGTCCTGGCGCAACGCTGTTCTGACCAACATCCTGTTGGCCTGAGATAAAGGAAACACGGTGAGGTACGAACCGATGCCCGCTTATCGTAGTCGAGAAATGTGAAGCTTGATAGTTGCTGAGAGCTGGAGCTAGACAGGGCTGTTTATGTTATCAAGCAGTTTCCTGCAAAAATTTTATGCTTTCTATAAAAAAAACAGCACTGCAGAGTAATCTCATGCAATGCCGGCTCTTTACTTATTTGGTATTAGATATGAACTGGAAATTTCTTTATACATAGCGCTAAAGGACAACTCCATCACATCTTCCATTTTTTTAAGTGTTTGTTCATCTTGGTATGAAAGGGTAGGTACAATTCTATTATTATGCTACCTCTGCGGTTGTGTGATCCTTTACACTGAAATGGAACAGTAAACAGCAAATTATTTTTAAAATTCTTCCAGAGTTTTGTAAATCGATAAGGATTTCATCGCATGGTAAATCATCGGCCTGTTTAAAAAAATAAATTCCATGGTGTCCTTTTCTCCCCTGTCCCGCTATATAGAAGGTGAAGGGGGTGAGAACATGGCACAGGAAATGTTGAATGCTTCGAAATTGAAGCTTGTTTTCGATTATGGAGTGGACGAAGAGAATAAACCTGTCTTTAAAACGAAGACGTTTAATCGCATTCGTCTTCAGGCATCGGCTGATCAGCTTTATCAGGCTGCTGAAGCGATCGGCTCTTTATCCGCCCAGCCACTTTGGCAGGTTGAAAGGAATGATTCATATCAAATTGGCGAGTAAGGTACTTAGGCCGATTAGAAAGTGAGGTGAGAACATGAAGGTGTTGGAAATGAATTTTTCATCGGCAGAAGGGAAAAACGTCCGTATATCGGTTGATAACCCTATCGATCCTATTGATGCGGAACAAGTCAAGACCGCCATGACCGCGATCATGGAGGCGGATGTTTTCCTTGATTCGGAAGGAAATGCCCTAACGGAAGCTAAATCCGCCCGGATCGTAGACCAAACCATTACGCCAATTGAGATTGATTAAAAAAAGAGGCTCACTCCTTTGGGTGGGCCTTTCTGTGCAAAAGGAGGGGATGAATGTGGAACAAATTCTCCCG
Organism: Lederbergia sp. NSJ-179; assembly: GCF_022867885.1. Classification (GTDB taxonomy): domain Bacteria; phylum Bacillota; class Bacilli; order Bacillales; family Bacillaceae_C; genus Lederbergia. The sequence goes on from NZ_JALIFP010000048.1 coordinate 1,595, forward strand.
TTTATCAGTGAGATTGGTTTTCCGGCTTTAGTAACCTTTTATTTACTTTACCGGATCGAGACAAAACTGGAAGCCGTCATTGAATCTGTGCAAGCATTGCCAAAGCAAATGCTCAACTTAAAGGAATGATTGAGTGGGGAATTCGTTAGGGTCTAGATAAGCGCGATAATTGCAAGCGTAGCCTAAAATATAATCCAATATGATGGTGAAAATAAAAAGTCGGACTTAAAGCCCGACTTTTTTTCTTTGTTTTTCACCTTACATATATCATTCAGCATGAGGGTTATGGTGGAGCAACGCCGCTTTATTAATCTCTTCTCCCTCTTTTTGCTCTTTTTCATACCAGGCAAAAAAGACTTTTACGAGCATATAGCCAAGCACGATTTCTTGAACGACCTTCATGATAACGCCGCCGAGTTGTTGGTCCACCCTCGGGGCAACATTTGTAAATAGTTCAGGACCAAAACCGCTCGTAGAGAGACCAGATAGTGTGGAACTAGGTACACAAAGCTCCATGGCCTTTAACCACATGTCTCCGTTCGTATAGGTCGCATACATCGCTGTAGGGGCGAAGATAATCATCCCGCAGGCAGGCAAAAGCATAAAACCATTACCTAAAATATATCCCACCTTTTTCAACCCATGAAGCTGATGTTCCCCTTGAAGTTTATTCACTAATGGCCACCATAAAAATAGCGCCAAAATGAAAAGCAAGATTGTATACCCACCATGTAGGAGAAAATTCATTTTTACTCCATCCAGTACGACTGGGACATGGTACATGGAAAAGACACCATTAAAGAAGATCAGAGCAATTAAGGGCTTTGTCATAAAACGAAAAAACGGACGAAATCCGTGAAACTCAATCACCTGTTTCCAAATCCAATTCGGTATAGACACAATTAAGATAGGGGGAATCACTAATAATAGAAAAGCCATTTGAACCATGTGATAGGTAAACATAATATGGGCCATTAAATCCACTGGCGACCCTTTAATTACATAGAGTAAAAGCATGGAAAGTACAAAGAGAATAGCTTGTTTCGGTTTAAGTGCCTCTCGATCTGGGGCATTCCTCCGTTGCCTAACTGTTATATAGAAATAGCCTGCAATCACACATAATACAAATGCTAGAAAATAGGGGCTCCATAATGCTTGGAACCCAAAAATACTTAAGGGCATCTTCTTCACCTCTTTTGGAATACCTCATATGCTCATTATACTTTTACCGATCATACAGTTCAATGCAGGCAATTGACATATTGATGACAAAAGCCAGCCGATCTGGCTGGCTTTCTTTTTCTTTGATTTGCTTGTCGCCCATAGGCGAAGGCCTTCCGCTTTTCGTATTACCACCAAACGATGGTGAGGAATGCTAGGATGGTGGCAAATCCGATGATGACGCCGCCGTATATAAATAACTGCGGCGCTTCATGTCCTTTTTGACTCATATGCATGAAATAATAGAGCTGAAAAATAACCTGCACGATAGCAAGCAACAAGATAAATGGAATGATGAACCATTTATCAAACCCTGCTGCTACTGAACCGAATGCACATAATGTCAAGAAAATGGAAATCGCGAAGGATATAACCTGAAGACGCATTTCCTCGGCATTTCTTTTTCTGCGGTATTCATATTTTGCATCCCTATCTCTTGAATTCAATTGTTCGTTTCCCATATATATCACACCATCCCCATTAAATATACGACAGTGAAGATAAAGACCCATACGACATCAATAAAATGCCAATATAGACTTGCTAGATAAAATTTAGGAGCATTAAACAGACTTAATCCTCGGTTGGCATTACGTACCATTAGAGCGATAATCCAGCTAAGCCCGAAAACAACGTGGCCACCATGGAAACCGACTAAAGTATAGAAAGCTGAGCTAAAGGCACTTGTCGTAAAACCAAAATCATATTCATGCGTGTAATGCCAGAATTCATAAATTTCACAACCTAAGAAACCTAAACCAAGAGCAACGGTAATAAATAACCATGCTTGCATTTTCTTGAAATGAAAGTTTTTCATATGGTAAATCGCATAGACACTTGTAATAGAACTTGTTAAAAGCAGTATCGTCATAATAAAGGCTAATTTCAAATCAAAAATATCCGTAGATACGATACTATCCTTACTAGGCACTTTATCCTTTAACGCAAGGTAAGTAGCAAACAGAGAGGCGAATAAAACGGTCTCGCCCCCAAGAAAAAACCAGAAACCCAAAAACTTATTTTTCCCTTCAAGCGTTGCTCTTTCGGGTCCTTCCGGCCATGTTTTGGGTGTAAAATGCTCTTCAACATGCATTATGCCTTTACCCCCTTATCATCCTTTTTATCAATTAGCTCCGATTTTGGAATATGGAAGCCATGATCATCCTTTAAGGATCTAAGTAGCATAGAACCAAATGCTACAATAAGTCCGATAATCAATACAGGATCTCCCCATGCATGGTCATTACGGAATATTGCTCCATAAGCGGCGATCACAAAGCCTATGGAAATAAAAACCGGAAGAATCGAGCCATTCGGCATGTGAATATCATTAACCGGTTCGGCTGGTGTCAATTCTTTCTTTCCTTCCATCTTCTCTATCCAATACGAATCAATACCACGCACTAAAGGCAATTGTTTAAAATTATAAAAAGGCGGTGGTGACGGCAGTGCCCATTCCAACGTACGTCCATCTTCCCATGGATCATTACCGACACGAACATTTTTCACCTGAGTCATAATAATATTGTAAAGCAAAACCAACACACCAGCAGCCATAAAAGCTGCCCCAATGGAACTGATTAAGTTTCCTGTATCCAGTCCTTGCCCATCTAAATAGGTAGCAATTCTTCGCGGCATTCCCATTAACCCAAGGAAATGTTGAATAAAGAATGTCAAGTGGAAGCCAACAAAGAATAAGACAAATTCAATCTTGCCTAATGTTTCATTCAACATTGTACCAAACATTTTCGGCCAATAAAAATGGGTAGCTGCCAATATAGCAAAAACAACTCCACCGACAATGACATAGTGGAAGTGAGCTACAACAAAGTAAGTATCATGGAACTGATAATCAGCAGGTGCTACAGCCACCATGATTCCTGTCACTCCACCCATAACAAAGGATGGAATGAAACCTGCTGCATATAGCATCGGTGTCGTAAATTTCACACTTCCGCCCCACATCGTAAAGATCCAGTTAAAGATCTTTATTCCGGTCGGTACTCCAATCGCCATGGACGCAACGGCAAAGATCGCATTCGCAATGTTTCCTAATCCAACAGTAAACATGTGGTGAGCCCACACCATAAAACCGAAAAATCCAATCAATACGGTCGCAAAGACCATAGAAGAATATCCAAACAGTCTTTTTCTCGAGAAGGTCGCAAAAATTTCTGAAAAGATCCCGAATGACGGCAATATCAGGATGTACACTTCAGGATGCCCAAAAATCCAAAAGAAATGTTCCCATATAATTGTGTTTCCGCCCATCGCCACTTCAAAAAAGTGTGCTCCAAACAACCGATCAAACGTTAACAAGAATAACGCTACTGTTAGCGGTGGAAATGCAAATAATATAAGTGCTGAGACAACAAATGTAGTCCAAGTAAACATCGGCATTCTCATATAGGTCATTCCAGGAGCACGCATGTTAATAATGGTCACTAGAAAGTTAATCCCGCCCATGAGCGTTCCAAACCCAGATATTTGAATACCTGTTACATAAAAATCAATTCCATGGTGGGCGGAATTAATGGCGAGAGACGCATATGATGTCCAGCCTGCGTCTGGCGCTCCTCCTAAAAACCATGAAGTATTAAGTAAAAGACCCCCAAGAAAGAATAACCAAAAACCTAGGGCATTCAAAAATGGAAATGCAACATCACGCGCACCTATCTGTAGGGGCATAATCAAGTTCATTAAGCCAATTAAAATCGGCATGGCCGCAAGGAAAATCATCGTTGTTCCATGCATGGTCATTACTTCATTATATGCTTGTGCATCTACAAAACCGTTATTCGGCACAGCAAGTTGAATCCGTATAATTAAGGCTTCGATACCACCAAGTAGGAAGAAAAAACCTCCACCTGCGATATACAAAATACCAATCTTTTTATGGTCTACCGTTGTCATGTAGTCCCAAAGAGTGGCGCCGAAGCCTCGCTTTTGAGCAATTGTACTCACAATGTAACCTCCTTATATACGTGGGACTGTTTATTTATCACTAACCTTTAATTCCATTAAATATGCTGCTAAAGCATCCAATTGTTCATCATTCAAATCAGGATAATTTCCACCTGACATTTTATTTCCTGGCTTAATTTTATCAGGATCTTTTAGCCATCTTTTTAATTCCTCTTCATTATGATCTAGAATACCAGCAATTTTTTCTTTATTACCGAAATTAGCTAAGTTAGGTGCAACTCTTGCACTTTTTGGGGTCTCATTGCTTGGTGTGACCTCACCATGACAGGTAATACAGCTTTCGTTAAATATATCTTCCCCTTTTTGTGCTAATTCAGATGTTGGTACGGGTTCTTCTGCGTTTTGCATATCAGCAACCCATTGATCAAATTGATCTTTTGGAAGAGCTTTGACTTTAAAGTCCATCAGTGCATGTGAGGGTCCACAAAGTTCGGCACATTTTCCATAAAAGATGTTATTCACTTCATCTGCCTTATCCTGATCCACACTTAAGAAGAACTTATTTACGTTTTCAGGATTCGCATCTAATTTACCGCCGAGTGGTGGAATCCAAAAGGAGTGTTTGATATCAGCAGATTCCACATTGAAATACACCTTTTGATCCGTAGGGATAACGAGATCTTGACTGGTCAAAATTCCTAAATCTTCATATTCAAACTCCCACCAATATAAATGAGCCCGAACATTGACAACAAGATTTTCTCGGTTACCATCCTTACCTTTTTTATTCATTGCTGACACATCACCTTGAGAAAAGGTAGCAGCGATTGTAGGAACAGCAATAACCAAAATAATAATAATTGGAATAACCGTCCAAATGATTTCTAATAGGTGACTCCCTTCAACTTGTTTCGGTATTTCGTTATCATGTTTTCGACGAAAACGGACCAAAACAATCGTGAATAACACCACTACGACAATAATGACCAATACCATGATTCCCAAACTGAATAAAATGAGGTCATATTGTTGTTTTGCCACTTCTCCAGCCGGCTTTAAAGCAGAGAGAAACGGCTCGCCGCACCCTGACAGGACTAGCGCTAAAATCGCTATGATTGAAGCGAGACGCCATTTTCGCAGCCATTTTTTCATAATGTAATCAAACCCCTCTTTCATAAAATGTCTCGGCAATTTAGCCATGCCATTAAGTATATGGATTTCTTATAAATTAAGAAAGAATTCCCTAAAAATACGTCAATTTTATTCTTACAATACTTGGTTTTTCATTTTTTTTGGACCCCAATTTAGATAACTGAAAAAATCACCATAGCTGTGAATAGGATGGTTAAATAGTTTAATGAGTAAATAAACATCCCATTTGCCCATTTCACATCATCTTTCTTCCTATACCCCATCATACCCATAATGAGCCATCCGATATTCAATGCAGTAGCAAAGAGAACAAAGGGAAGCCCTAATGACATCATAAAAAAAGGAATAGGTATAAGCAAGGCTACCCAAATCATAATATGTCTTTTTGTAACAGAGAAACCTTTTATAACGGGAAGCATTGGTATAGAAGCTGCCCTATATTCCTCTACCCTTCTCATCGCAAGGGCGTAGAAATGCGGAGGCTGCCAAATAAACATAAGTAAAAACAACATCCATGCCATGGTTGGTAATGTTGGATCTACAGATGCCCACCCAATTAGCGGTGGAATGGCTCCCGGAAGACTGCCGATTACTGTATTACTTACATATTTTCGTTTTGTCCACATGCTATAGATCACTACATAACTAAATACGCCAATGATTCCAAGAATCCCTGCTACGAGATTGGTAAGAAAAAGTAAGATTAGACCAATAACGATAAAGCTAACTCCTAGCAATAACGCTTTAGATCCACTAATTTTCCCTGTCACTGTAGGTCTTTTTTTGGTGCGTTCCATAATGTGATCTATGTCTCTATCTATGTAATTATTCAAGGCACAGGAACCTGCCATAATGAAAGAGGAACCAGCGATCGCATAGATAACGATGTCTAATGATTGAAGAAAATGCCCATCCGTATAAATAAACGCCAGCCACAATCCAGTAAAGCTTGTGATTAAATTAGAATTTACAATTCCGATTTTGATGAGTGCCATAAAATCTTTCCACTTTGAGCTAACAGGCAGTACATCTTTTTCAATGCCTACTAAGGTACGACTGTCTTCCATTTTCAATCCCCCCTTTCTAAAATTGTCTTCCATCTTTTACTATAATGCATTTCCGTTCACTTTTCCTGTTTTTCGTAAAAGTTTCAGTATTTGTTCACTTATTGAGGCCAACAGGATGTTGGTCAGAACAGCGTTGCGTCAGGACGGCGCGCATTTAGCTGTTCATCCATTCATCCCTTTGAACCTGATTTTTTGAACATCCTCATATGGCCGCCCATACTCTTTTTCCGATGTTACCATTTCTCTAAGGAAGTCCCCAATTGACTATTTAAACATACTTTTTCAACGTTAGGGAGATATAGAAAAGTGTTTTTATGTCTAAAATATGACAATTATAGCCATTATAGACGTACATCTATTTTTACCAAATCGAGGGCAAACTTTCAAGTATTGCGGTCTATAGACGAAGTTGTAACAATATTGTCGGTTGTTTTTTTATCTTTATTTAGGTAGTATCAGGGATGAAATCATTATGATCAAGTTTCTTTCGAAGAAGGTGAAGGTTTGAGTCGAAATTTAAAATGGTTTTCCGTTTTGACTACGCTGGTCATGTTGGGAGTGTTACTTGGTGGGGCGCTTGTGACTAAAACCGATTCTGGAATGGGGTGTGGACGCTCTTTCCCCTTGTGTAAAGGAAAGTTAATACCACTTCAGGACATTACTCCTGAGCTCTTAATCGAATTTTCACACCGGCTTGTTTCTGGGAGTGCTGCGATCTTAGTAGCGGTTTTGGCTATTTGGGCATGGAGAGCGATCGGACATGTGCGAGAAACAAAATTATTGTCGATTCTTTCCATCTCCTTTTTGCTTATCCAAGCATTAATTGGCGGGGCTGCTGTTCTTTGGTCACAGTCCGATTTTGTGTTAGCTTTACATTTTGGTATTTCTTTAATTTCATTTGCGGCCGTTCTTTTGCTTACCTTATTAATTTTTGAAGTAGATAAGAAATTTGACACGAATAAGCTTGTCATTGATAACAGAATGAAATTCCATATCATTGGCTTAACGGTCTATAGTTATGTTGTTGTGTATACAGGGGCGCTTGTCAGACATACTGAATCAAGTCTCGTCTGTGCAGATTTTCCACTCTGTACAAATGGAGAGTTCGCCTTACCTGCTAATCTTTACCAATGGATTCAGATGGGACACCGGGCGGCGGCCATCATTATTTTTCTTTGGATAGGCTATGTTGCCGTTCTTGCTGTAAGGCATTATAAACATCAAAAAGTCCTTTACATGGGCTGGATCATTGCGTTTATCCTGGTCACTCTTCAAGCTGTATCTGGAGCATCTGTCATCTTCACTAGAGCCAATCTTTTTGTTGCTTTATTACATGCAATCTTTATCTCTTTGTTATTTGGATTGTTATGCTATTTTATGCTGCTTTTATCACGGAATAGAAAGGTCATTGTTAAGCAAAGGATTCAATCGGAAGATGATAAACTCGTTGATCCCAATAAGATTGTGACACACTAAAAAACCATGCACAGATGCATCTGTGCATGGTTTTTAATGTGTCTGTCGAAAGGACTTTTTTGTATGAAAGTTTTTTTGAACAGAGGAGGGTTTTACTTTTGAATGAGAATCTTTCACATTATTTTCCGAACGATATTTCTCATCGAAGTGCGTGAACATCGAAATATTTGCTAAGAGTCCCATCGCAATCGATAATACAATAATCGAAGATCCGCCATAGCTAATAAACGGCAGTGTCACCCCTGTAATCGGGATCAACCCAGACATTCCACCTAAATTGATAAATGTCTGAATCCCAATCATCGCTGCAATCCCTATCGCCAGCATACTTCCGAATGAATCTCGACATCTCGCTCCAATCATAATGCCTCTTAAAACAAGATAAGCAATCCCAAGAATCACGAATCCTACCCCAAAAATCCCTAGTTCTTCTGATATAGTGGACATGATAAAATCTGTATGTATTTCAGGCAAATAGCCATATTTTTGAATGCCTTGTCCAAGCCCTACCCCTTTCAACCCGCCAGAACCAATGGCGAGATAGGAATTTACTAATTGAAAACCTTGTTCATTATACGTTCCAAATGGATCAAGATAGCCTGTTATTCTCTTCATGTTTCCCTCTGTAAAAAACTTATCGAATTTCAAAATAACAAAGGGTGATAATAACGCCGCTGATCCAATCCCAATCATCACGAGTTTTCCAATTGTCCGAAATTTCATACCTGAGCAAAAAATAATGACCATTCCTATCAGGAAAGTAATGATCGCCGTTCCATTATCCGGCTCCATTTTAATTAAAAAACAGACAAGAACAAGGTAAATCACTGGTGGTAAAACCCCAATGTTTAACTGGTCAATATATTTCTGTTTATTGGCATACACAGCCGATAAATAAATGATGACACTTAGTTTTACAAATTCGGATGGTTGGATTCGCCTCGCTCCCAGTTCTATCCAGCTTTGTGCATTATTAGCGTTATGACCAATCACTGAAACAGCCAATAATCCAAGTATAGAAACGATTGTCATCGTAATAAGAAGCTTTTTATTCCTAAAGGCTTTATAAGGAAAAATAGCAAAAAACAAGAAGGCGATAAAACCAATAAGTAAATTAATTTTTTGTTTTTCGTAGAAATAATCTGCAGGAACATTATATTTTTGAATGGCGATAACCATACTTGCACTATAAATCATGATAAGCCCAAATAGAGAAAGCAAAATGTACACTATGATAATTGAATAATCATATGATTTTAGGATTTTTTTTAACATAAAATTCTTCCAATCTATGAGTCAGTTTCGGGAAAGGCCTTCTTTATCCTAAAAAACCCAAACAATTTCATAGAACTGTTTGAGTTTATAATGTGTGTTCAAAAAGGAGGATAAAAAGGACCAAGAAGTTCGAGGCGGCGCAGTTTCGAGCAGCGGAATGTATGCTTTTAAATACATGAGCAGCGGAGAAACAAGCCAACGAAGAAATTCGCTTATGTCTTTTTACCGGACTTTTTGAACATCCTCTTATCATACAAATAGGTTTATACCTAAACCGCACACCCCTTACTTTCTTATGGAAGCATCGTGGAGAACAGATAATTGTCTTTCAAGAGAACCCATCAATTCTTTCCCATATTTTGGATCGATAAGTCCAAGACGAACAGCAAAGTCAATTTCACGCGACAAGCCAAACATTTGTGTGTCTAATACTTCTTCGTATAAAGGGCATTGCGGCATTGTTAAATTGTCCATTTGCACTTGAATCAGACGTAGAATCTTGTCAGCATCTGCCTTCAATAATGCATGGGCTTTTTCACGATGATCGACTTTTGTATCAGGCACCACATTTAAACCCCCTTATGAAAAAACAAAATATATTTTCAATTTGTTTAATTTTGCTGTTAACGGCCTTCTAAAGTTTGCCTGTCCGATAGAATAATAAAAAAAGTTGAAATCATTATTTGCAAGGCAATGCTATTATTAAATATTACAACTAAAACAAGGAAATTGCAACAGTAAAGGCAAAGACTCACAGATAATTCCTTCCTCACTTTCAACACAAAATCAATCTTTTCAGGTCTGTGACTTTTATTTTCTATTGTTTCACGCTATAATTTACAATTGTATGAACTTGTTCAAAAAGGAGGATAAAAAGGACCAAGAAGTTCGAGGCGGCTTAGCTTTGAGCAGCGGACTTGTACAGGATGTACTGACTTCTGCGTTGCCCACAGGACGTGGGCGGTTTTAGCAGAAGAACCTTATCCCGATACGTGAGCAGCGGAAAAGCAAGCCAACGAAGAAATTCGCAGTGTCATTTTTACCGGACTTTTTGAACATCCTTTAAGTAAAAGGGGGCTATAATATAAAATGAATATGATTATGACCATTAAGGGTAAAGTTAAATTTCCTATCACGCTAGATGTAGGGGCCTGGATATTTGATGATCGTCGAATTGATTTAGATACATACTTTTCTAAAGAAGAAAAACAGGAAGCTGCTAAAGAGGAAGCGACGACGGCATCTAAGCATTGGGATCGTTCGATTAAAGAGGGAGCTGTTCCCCCCCGAAAACCTCCTAAGAGGTATGAAAAAGCTAAGATGTTAACGAGCACCTTTGGAATTAAGTTAGAACCCTTTCTAAAAAATGCAGAACCTGACCCAGATGCTACTCTACTCATTTTTGAAACGAATGCTGAAGAAGTGTCGATTCCTTTAGAGGATGGATATAAAATCATTGTTCAATTTTCAAACAAAGGAAAGCCTTTGAAAGAAGATGGTCCTGTCCATATCCTGTTACCAGAAGCAACAAATTTTGACCATCCAATAAAAAATGTCAAGGCTTTCCGTGTAGAATAGTAACCAATGAAGACAGATGGCCTCCCCCTCTGTCTTTTTTACAATATATCCGCAGCAAGTTGAGCAAGATGGGAGCGTTCTCCCTTTACTAATTTTATATGACCAGCGATCGGCTGCTCCTTAAAGCTTTCTAATATATAACTAAGACCATTATTGTATTCATCAAGATAAGGATGATCAATTTGTTCCGGGTCTCCCATAAAAATAATTTTACTTCCTTCCCCTACTCTTGTTAAAATGGTTTTCGCTTCATGTTTGGTTAAATTCTGTGCCTCATCAATGATGATAAATTGATCAGGAATACTACGCCCGCGGATATACGTTAGTGCCTCCACCTCAATAGAGCTCATTCCTGCTAATATAGCATCTAATTCTCCGGGTTTTTTTGTATTAAATAAAAATTCAAGATTATCATAAATCGGTTGCATCCATGGTCTCAACTTTTCCTGCTTTTCACCTGGGAGATAACCTAAATCTTTACCAACCGGGATAATTGGACGTGCGACAAACATCTTTTTATAGATCCGCAAATCCTCTGTTTGCATTAATCCTGCAGCTAAAGCAAGCAATGTTTTTCCTGTTCCGGCTTTTCCAATTAATGTGACAAGTTGGACATCACGTCTAACTAAGAGTTCCAATGCCATTGTTTGTCGAGCATTTTTCGATTTGATTCCCCAAATCAGATCCTTTTGGTTTGAGAGCTTATGGACAATCATCCCTGATTCATCGCTAATTCCGATTCCAGATGTGGAACTACCTAATTCATCCTTTATGATCACAAATTGATTCGGATATAATTTCATATCGTTGGGCAATGCCATTTTTCCATGTTCATAAAACAGACTAATCTGATGTATATCAATGTACATTTCTTGTACACCTGTATATAAGTGATCTAATTCAACGACCCGATCGTTCAAAAAATCTTGGGCTGCTAATCCCAAAGCATCTGCTTTTACGCGAAGAAGGGCGTCCTTACTTATTAGTATAACCGGCCTCCCATCCACTTTCGCTTCTTCTTCAAGAGCAATATTTTTGGCAATCGCTAAAATACGATTATCATTCGTTTTTTCAATAAATACTTCTTCTAATTGTTTAAATGAGCGATGATTTAATTCAATTCTTAAGGTTCCGCCGTTAGAAAGCAGTATTTTTTCATGAAGTTTTCCTTGTTCTCTGAAGCCATCAATCAGTTTAGCAATTTTTCTTGCATTCCTTCCTATTTCGTTCATATATCGCTTTTTTGAATCAACCTCTTCAAGTACAACGGCCGGAATGACAATTTCGTTTTCTTCAAATGAGAAAAGTGCATTTGGATCTTGAAGCAAGACATTTGTATCTAACACATATATTTTGCCCAATATGGATGCCTCCTGCCCTTTTTATGGATCTAGCTTCAACACCTAACCCGGGTCCATCAGCGTGGCGGTTAATGCCGTGCGTGTAACCTTTTTTCCTATTCCAAAGGAGCTGATGCTTTCTATATATCTTATGTGTGTAAATCGTGACCCGTTCATTTAAAAAAGTATCCTGATTGACTCTTTTTAAAGAAATATATGAACCCTTGTATAAAGTTAGAAGATATATCAAAAATTAACCGTAAGAAGCAAAATCAAAGGCTTATTTATTGGAGGGTTCAGAATGCGTAAGATGTTAATCATTGTTTTAGCGATTATAGGGATGTCGGCCTGTTCACAACAAAATGTAGATGACAATAGAGGAGAAGCAGATGCACTGCCAAGGGGGGTGTCTGTGAAAGACAGCCATCTTGATGATAATAGGCAAAGGAATGCAACAGATGAGGAAAGAGCGAATCATTTGGCTGATCTTGCCGCAAGTGTTCCAGATGTTCATAATGCGACAGCGGTTGTAGTTGGAAATTTGGCTGTTGTTGGGATTGACGTGGATCAAAATCTGGAACGCTCAAAGGTCGGGACAATCAAATATTCAGTACTTGAAAGCCTTAGACATGATCCACAAGGAGCGGGTGCGATTGTCATAGCTGATCCGGATCTAAACGCGCGTTTGAGGGAAGTTGGGGACGATGCCCGTGCGGGTAAACCTATACAAGGAGTGATGAATGAATTGGCTGATATCGTTGGTCGTATCATTCCAGATGTACCTTTACCAGAAGAAGGCAAAAATCCTGAGGATGCAGTAGACAACCAGGATGATCAAATGAACAATCAAAATAAGACAGATCTAAAAAAAACAAAAAGAGAACAATCGGACGATAGAAATCAGTAATTTCATCTCCATTCATGTTATACTGGGTGTATAAATATCTTTTTCACCCAGGGGTGAGCAAATGAATGTACAATGTGTAATCTGTCATAGGCACGAAATCTTGGAGGATGATTCACCTCTTGCAAAAAAACTACGTAATCGACCGATTCATACCTTTATGTGTCCAACATGCTATGAACGAATAAGAGTGAATACAGAAAAAAGAAAACAGAGTGGAAATTTTCGCTTATTTCATGACCATAAGAAAAATGCGGGTTTTTAATAGAAAATTCTCACGTATACAAAAAGAGGCTATCCCACGTTTGTGGGAAATAGCCTCTTTTTTAAATGGCTCCAGAATTCTTTTCACGTTTTAACCTGATTTTATAAATAATCAAAATGACTGCTGCGACCATTAAACCTTCTGCAATGGGTAAGAAAATGGCTAAAAAGGTTAAGAATAAGCAACCAACGATCAAGAAAAGATAGATAATGAATGATTTTAAAAGTGGCAATTTCTTAGCGAAACCTAGTTTATACACAAGGATCGCTAAAGCCGTAATCGTGATCCAGAGCAACCAATTCGTTGCGGTTGGATTATCGGTCAACGTATAATAAAACTTTAGTGTTGGTGAGAAACGGTCAATGGCCTTCTGATCGGTATTGATAGCGCCTAATAAAAGAATTTGATTTAGTATGAAGTACAATTTGATTTCTCTCTCCCCTTCCAACCCCTTTAAGGGCAAAACTCCCAATATAAGGGAGTTTCGAAATCATCATATCATATATTGCGTTTGAATGCCCATTTATACTTCTGCTGTTTTTTTCTTTTTTGCTAATTTTTCCCGTTCATTTTTATTTAATATTTTTTTGCGTAAGCGAATAGATTGTGGTGTAACTTCACAATATTCATCATCATCAAGGTATTCTAGTGATTCTTCTAAGGAAAGGATTTTCGGTTTCTTTATAACAGATGTTTGGTCTTTTGTTGCTGAGCGGACATTGGTTGCATGCTTTGTTTTTGTAATATTCACTGTGATATCATTTTCTCTTGTATGCTCCCCAACAATCATTCCTTCATATATTTCTGTTCCAGGTTCTACAAAAATGGTTCCGCGATCTTCCACTTGCATAATCCCGTAGGTAGTTGTTTTTCCCGTTTCCATAGAAACGAGCACTCCTTGCCTACGCCCTCCCACTTTGCCTTTCTCCATTGGGCGATAACTGTCAAAGGTATGATTCAAAATACCATAACCTCTGGTTAAAGTCATAAACTCGGTCGTGTAACCAATCAAGCCACGGGCAGGAACATGAAAAATAAGGCGAACTTGTCCGTTCCCGTTGTTAATCATATCAAGCATTTCCCCTTTACGGGAACCTAAAGACTCAATGACACTCCCTGTATACTGCTCAGGTGTATCGATTTGCACACGCTCAATCGGTTCACACTTCACATCATCGATTTCTTTCACAATGACCTGAGGCTTCGATACTTGTAATTCATACCCTTCACGGCGCATGTTTTCAACAAGGATAGACAAATGAAGCTCCCCACGGCCAGAAACAATCCAAGCATCAGGAGATTCCGTATTTTCCACACGCAAGCTAACATCTGTTTCTAATTGATTCATCAGTCTTTCTTCAATTTTTCGGGAGGTTAAGTATTTTCCTTCCCTACCTGCAAAAGGACTATTATTCACAAGAAAGGTCATCTGTAATGTCGGTTCATCTATATGAAGAATAGGTAAGGCCTCTTGATGATCCATTGGGCAAATGGTATCCCCTACATCAATATCTTCCATACCTGATATGGCAATAAGATCTCCTGCACAAGCCTCTTCAATTTCAACCTTTTTTAACCCAAGAAAACCGAACATTTTGGTCACACGGAACTGCTTCGTTGTACCGTCCTGTTTTAAAAGAGCAACATGTTGACCTACTTTCATTGTTCCTCTAAAGATTCTTCCAATCCCTATTCTTCCTACATAGTCATTATAATCCAGTAAAGAAACTTGAAATTGTAATGGTTCATCCCTGTTATCAATGGGGGCTGGAATAAAATCTACTATTGTCTCATATAGAGCTTCCATGTTTTCGTCTTGTTGATCAGGATCTTTACTTGCCGTGCCATTAATGGCTGATGCATAAATCACTGGAAACTCAAGTTGATCATCATTTGCATCTAATTCGATAAATAATTCAAGTACTTCATCGATAACCTCTGCAGGTCTAGCAAAATCACGATCAATTTTGTTTACCACGACAATGGGTGTAAGATTTTGCTCTAATGCCTTTTTTAATACAAACCTTGTTTGGGGCATACACCCCTCATAAGCATCCACAACAAGTAAAACCCCATCGACCATTTTTAAGATCCGTTCTACTTCACCCCCAAAATCGGCGTGCCCCGGGGTATCCAATATATTAATTTTCGTCTCTTTATATTGAATGGCTGTATTTTTTGCCAAAATGGTAATGCCGCGTTCTCTTTCAAGGTCGCCTGAATCCATTGCTCGTTCCTCTACATGTTCATTGGAACGAAAAGTCCCTGATTGTCGTAAAAGCTGATCTACTAATGTTGTTTTCCCATGATCCACATGGGCGATAATGGCAATATTTCTGATGTCTTCTCTGAAGTTCAAGAGTGTTTCCTCCCTATATATGAAAAAGCAAAAAATAATTTGATGTCACGAATAAATGTTTCAATTTTATCATTAACCGAATTATTATAACACATACACTGGAGAATTTGTAATTTTTTTTGTACAATAAATTAGTGACCCTGAAAAAAAGGGATTTTCATCATATAAGGTGTTTGGCAAAGGAGGCAATACCTATGAGGGAAATAAAATGGAATTTTTTAATATTAGCCGTAATCGCAACCTTTTCTATTATGGGCATTGGGATTTGTTTGGCAGAACAAAGTGTGATAGGAATGATTTTGTGCTTTGTTATCCTATGTGTTGTCATGATGTATGGATTTAAAGCAAAGAAGAAAATGCTAAGAGAAGAGAAAACGGACTAAGCTACTTTCCTTTAGTCCGTTACTCATTGTTCATTTTGCCCTTAAATAGTTTTTCAATAGTTGTTCATGGAGACCCGGTCTTGCTGCTAGTATCGAACTATTTTCTAGTATTTTTACGGGATTCCCTGATAAATCAGTGACAATTCCACCTAATTCTTCGAGAATGATTTTCCCCCCTGCAAAATCCCAAGGAGAGAGCCCTAAACTGATGTAAGCATCCAGTCTACCTGTTGCTACATAAGCAAATTCCATCGCCGCTGAACCGTAGGATCTAACCCCACGCACATCCTTCATAAGCTTGATCATTGTTTGAGCGGCTTCATTCGCTGGAATGGAGGCTGGATTAAATCCTATAATCGCTTCTTCCACTCTGCCTTTTTCCAATGGAGCTATGGATTGTCCATTTAAAAAGGCTCCATGACCTTCATAAGCAAAATAAAGCTCGTCCAGTATAATATCGTACAAATATCCTAATTTTCCAATGCCGTTTTCTAAAATTCCTATAGAAATAAAGAAATTTCTTCGCTGATGGACAAAGTTCATTGTTCCATCAATGGGATCAATAATCCACACAATTCCATCTAGATCATGAACTTTGTCGCCAAATCCTTCTTCCCCAACAATTTTATGATGGGGATAGTGCTTTTTAATTTGTCTCACAAAAAATTGCTCTGTTTCCTTATCTACATTTGTTACCAAATCATTCGCATTGGATTTTGTATCAATATCCAATGCCTGTTCAAGCGAAGCTAAAATAGACTCCCTTGCTTCCCTCAACCATAATGTAATGGTTTGATCTAGTTCTGTCCATATCGACATCTTTCAGCCTCCGTCCAACCCTAATATGTATGTATAAGCATAGTGATATCCTATCTTCTTTTCAAGCAATGAGTTTTACAAACCGACTTCTGCACACATGAAACGAACTCCCTGTTTTTTATCGTAAAGGAAGTTCGAGTCACCCATATAAGTAAATTTTTACAAAGCTTTCAACTTGATTAGCTCTTCTCTAATTTTGTTCAGCTTGCGCTTTGCTTGAGACTTTTTATCCTCGTTTTCTTCTTGCAAAGCCTCATAGAGAACCGCTAATTCATAATTTAATTCTAAACGTAATACCGCAAGTCTCTGTTTATCTAGGTTTTTCCTTCTATAAGCATTCACTACTTGTTTCATCGGAAGAAACACCCCTTTAGTTATTCTAAATACTTTGATCATTCCGGAATAACTTATTATAAGATATGTTGTCGAGAGAGAAGGAGGAACAAAATTGTGCATTTACCCACCTGACTCGGTCATTTTGTATCAATTGCTTTGCTAATTTTGTACCCGAATCCTGAGATGATTAAACAATGAGGGTAAAACATTGTTACATTTTTATATATTGATTCGATGCACAACTTTTCGCATTTTCAATGGTTTTGTACAAAGAATAACCGCTTGAAAGCTCGAATTCTTTTCCATACCTTCTTTCTTCTGATTTGGAAGGAACGATCTGTTTGAATTTACGATACTCCGTTAATATATCATCCCTGTAAGCACCTCTTTCGTAAGCCTGTTCAATTGTTTGAAAAAAGTGAATAACGATCATGATTTCGTCTTTCGACCAATCGATTGAAAATGGGTATTCATATTCCAATCTAACTCCCTCCCCCTGTTTCTTTCGCTTATTATTTGTTCACTTGAATTCTTCTATACTTTTTCATAGAGAAAAAACGTCAGTCTCCTATTGGGAGAACAGACGTTTCCTCTTGACCTTTCCTCACTCTTCATTACGGGGTGTTTGGATTAAATGCGGATTAACTGTTTCATAGCCTTTGCCTCTTAAACCTTTCACAATCTCTTCTAAAGCGGCATTTGTCCACTCCCGATCATGCATAAGCAAATTGGCCCCATTCGCTAATAAGTTTGTATTAACCATAATATCAGCGATTTTCTCTTTTGACATATATTCTTCATTCCAGTCATATCCAAAGGACCAATTCATTAACTCCATTTTCTCATCTTTTGCAATTTGCCTACTTACATCCGTATTTTTCCCAAATGGCGCACGGAAAAATTTCGGTCTTTCTCCTGTAATTTCCTCCACTTTATCATTGACAGAGAGAATTTCCTCTTTTTGTTTTTCCGGAGATAATGTTGTTAAATCGTTATGAGAATATGTATGGTTCCCAATTTCAAACCCCATATCGTAAATTTCTTTTAAAATCTTTTCCTTTTCAGGAGTCGTAATAAAATGACCATTCACAAAAAAGATGGCTGGGGCGTCAAGCTTTTTCAGTGTTTTAGCCATTTCTAAAGCATACTTATCCGGTGCATCATCTATTGTTAAAAGGACAACTTTTGCTTCCGCATCATCGATGGGAACAACCGAATAGACATCGTTTAATACATATTCTGGTTTTGCCCTTTCGTTCGTTTCGGCCTGAGTGTTTGTTTTCGAATTATCATCCGTTTCCTTCGAATCTTCCCTATTTGTTTTATCTTCCGTTTCCTTTTCTTTCTGCTTCTGATTATTCTTCTCTTGAATAGTTTTTTCCGCGGAGTTCGGCTCGTCCCCCTCTTCACTAGGATGAGTGGAAGAAGTTTGGTTACCACAAGCTGCCAACAAACTTGCGGCCATAAGCAAGGTCATTAAGTTCTTCATAAAGCTCCCCTTTCTTCTATATAATGGAATTCCATTATATATTCTCTGCCCCTCTGTTTCAAGAAATCAAATTGTTATTGGAAAATCAATTGTAAGGTCATTTGCAAGGAAACATACGTACATAAGCTAAAAAAGGTGATAAAAAGAGTTGCTTTATTGGAACCAACGATTTTTTTAGCTACTAAATACGCTAAATAAAAAAACACGGCAAATATGATGATTTTAGGAATGAGATGATCTTTTCCTGAAAGCCATTGGGCAAGATGAAAAGCACTCCAAATCATAATTTGAATGAGGGCAGCAACATAATTTTTTAAGAGCATAGAACACTTCACCATCATTTCTTTTTAAGTTTCACTTTATAGATAATATGCATTGAATTATCTAAATTAAACCTAAAAAGAAAAGGGAACTTTTCCATTAGCATAGCTATATGGAAAAGCTCCAAATGGTTTTACAATATATGAATAGGTGTACCTAAAGCTGCTTCAGCGGCTTCCATTGTGATTTCACCCAAAGTTGGATGCGCATGGATCGTCATGGCAATATCTTCAGCTGTCATTCCTGATTCAATCGCTAAACTGAGTTCAGAAATCATGTCAGAGGCACTTGATCCGGCAATTTGTGCACCGATAACCAAACCATCCTCTTTGCGCGTCACCAACTTCAAGAAGCCCTCTGTGCTATTAAGAGACAAAGCTCTGCCATTTGCGGCAAAAGGAAATTTCGCTGTACTTACTTCTATTCCTTCGTCTTTGGCTTGCTTTTCCGTGTAGCCTACTGTTGCAAGTTCAGGTTCTGAGAAGACAACCGCCGGAATACCAAGATAGTCAATTTCGGATGGTTGACCTGCGATAGCCTCTGCTGCAATTTTTCCTTCGTAAGAAGCTTTATGAGCCAAAGGAGGTCCTGGGACAATATCGCCGATTGCGTAGATATTGCTTACAGATGTTCGACACTGCTTATCAATTTCAATTAACCCGCGGTCATTTACTTTAACCCCAGCTTGCTCTAGACCAAGTTCATCTGTATTTGGTTTGCGGCCGACCGTTACAAGGACATAATCAGCCTCAACCGTTTCCTCTTTCCCTTTTGCTTCATACGTAACCGTCACACCATCATTTGTTTCCTCTACACCTTTAGCCATTGCTTTTGTAATGACTTCAACTTTTTTCTTTTTTAATCCACGTTTTACTAGAGAAGTCATTTGTTTTTCAAAACCGCCTAAGATATCCTCTGCCCCTTCGAGAATGGTGACTTCGGTGCCAAGGTTTGCATAGGCTGTACCAAGCTCTGTACCAACGTAGCCCCCACCGATCACAACCAATTTTTTTGGAAGTTCCTTTAGATTTAAAGCACCTGTTGAATCAATCACACGCTCAGAGAACTTGAATGTTGGAATCTCAATTGGATGTGATCCAGTAGCAATAATAGCATTTTTAAAGGTATAGGTTTGTGCTGACTTTTCGTCCATGACACGGATATTGTGTTCATCAACGAAATAAGCTTCCCCTTTCACAATCTCCACTTTATGCCCTTTTAACAGGCCTTCTACTCCACTAGTTAATTTCTTTACGACACTAGCTTTCCATTCTTGGAGCTTGGAGAAATCAAGGCTTACATTTTCAGTTTTAATTCCAAATGCCTCAGAGTCAAGAGCATGTTCATAGCGATGGGAAGCAGAAATTAAGGCTTTTGAAGGAATACATCCTACATTTAAACAAACACCGCCAAGCTCCCCTTTTTCAACAATTGTTACCTTTTGTCCAAGCTGTGCTGCACGAATCGCGGCAACATACCCTCCTGGACCAGCACCAATCACCAATGTATCTGTTTCAATCGGAAAATCTCCTACGACCATTTCTTACCCCTCCATTAATAAAAGTTCAGGATCGTTCAGTAACCGTTTTATGTGGTTTAATGCATTTTGGGCAGTAGCTCCATCAATCATTCTGTGGTCAAAGCTCAATGAGAGGGCTAAGACAGGTGCTGCAATAATTTCTCCATCTTGAACAATTGGTTTTTCTGCAATCCGTCCAATTCCGAGTATGGCTACTTCTGGATGATTAATGACAGGTGTAAACCATTGTCCACCAGCAGAACCGATATTGGAAATCGTACAGGAGGCACCCTTCATTTCATTCGGAGCTAATTTCCCATCTCTCGCTTTTACAGCTAATTCATTTATTTCTTGTGAGATTTGAAAAATGGATTTAGCATCCGCACGTTTCACTACTGGGACAAGCAGCCCTCTATCCGTATCAGCGGCAATCCCAATATTATAATAATGTTTGTGAATAATTTCTCCTGCATCATCATCAAAAGATGTATTTAAAGCAGGGAATTCACGAAGCGTGCTGACAAGAGCTTTTACTACATAAGGAAGGAACGTAAGTTTTATCTCCTTCTCTGCCGCAATTGTTTTGAATTTTTTCCGATGCGCAACCAGCTTCGTTACATCCACTTCATCCATTAAGGTAACATGTGGAGCTGTGTGCTTGGAATGGACCATGGCTTTCGCAATTGCTTTACGGATTCCACTCATTTTTTCACGTGTTTCCGGATATTCACCCTCAGGAATAACTGGAGTGGTTGCTGCTTTTGTTTCTTCATTGACAGCTACCGGCTCTTCCTGTTTTGTTTCTAAAGGGGCTTGTAAGAAGGAATCGATATCTTCTTTTAATACTCGATTGTTTTTCCCAGAACCATTCACTTGCTGAATGTTAACACCTTTTTCTCTCGCATATTTTCTAACAGATGGCATGGCAATGACACGCCGATCTGGATCTGCTTCCACTTTCGCCTGAGATCCTGCGCCTGTTGCTTCAGACTTTTGTTCCGCTTCCGTTTGCACTTCTTCTTTTTTCACATCTTGCCCAGCTTCTGCAGTGGATTGAACATCGGCTTCTGTTTTCTCGTCACCATGATCTCCTTTAAATTGAACATCCTCATAACCTGGGGCATTAAATTTAACCAAGGATTGACCAACTGTGGCCGTTTGTCCTTCTTCCACATATATTTCTTCTACAGTACCTGCGACAGGGGAAGGGATTTCAACTACCGCTTTGTCGTTTTGAACTTCACAAAGTGTATCATCTTCTTCAATTTTGTCACCAGGCTTCACAAACCATTTTACGATATCGCCTTCGTGAATTCCTTCACCAATGTCTGGCATTTTAAATTCAAATGACACTGTCTTCACCCTCCTGTTTTGTTTTCAGCTAATGTCTTCTTATTAAAAGTCCAGTACTTTTTTGGCCGTTTCTTTAATATCTTTGTAGTTTGGCAACCAAACTGCTTCAGCTTGTGAGAAAGGAAATACAGTATCAGGAGCTGTGACTCTTAATACAGGGGCTTCCAGACTAAGAATCGCTCTTTCTGTAATTTCCGAAACGACATTTGCTGCCACTCCTGCTTGTTTTTGGGCCTCTTGCACAACAATCGCACGATTCGTTTTTTCAACAGAAGCAATGATTGTATCCACATCAATCGGGCTAATCGTTCTTAAATCGATTACCTCGACAGAATGCCCTTCCTTCTCCAATTCTTCGGCTGCTTTTAATGACTCATGTACCATTGCCCCATAAGTGACGATCGTTAAGTCAGTGCCTTCTCTTTTTATATCCGCTTCACCAAGTGGGATCGTGTATTCTTCTTCCGGAACCTCCTGGCGGAAAGAACGGTAGAGTTTCATATGTTCCAAGAAAATAACGGGATCGTTATCGCGAATCGCTGAAATTAATAAACCTTTCGCTTCATATGGAGTAGAAGGAATCACGACCTTTAATCCAGGCTGTTGAGCCATAAGACCTTCAAGACTGTCCCCATGCAATTCTGGTGTGTGTACACCCCCACCAAACGGCGAACGAATGGTAATTGGTGCATGCTTCGTATTTCCGGAACGATATCTCCATCTAGCCATTTGACCATTGACTGAATCCATAACCTCATAAATAAAACCGAAAAATTGTATTTCAGGTACAGGCCGAAATCCTTGTGTTGCTAAACCAATAGAAAGCCCACCGATTCCTGATTCAGCAAGTGGTGTATCAAATACCCGATCTTCTCCAAATTCTTTTTGAAGTCCCTCAGTTGCACGGAATACACCGCCATTTACGCCAATATCTTCCCCGAACACAAGTACATTTTCGTCGTTGCGCAATTCCGTACGAAGCGCATCCGTGATAGCTTGAATCATAGTCATTTGCGCCATGGCTTACTTCGACTCCTTCTCTTTATAAATTTCATATTGCTCCTCTAAATTGCGTGGAAGCTCTTCAAACATATTTGAAATCAAATCTGTTACTTTTTGCTTAGGTGTCTCATCCGCTTTTTTAATCGCTTCTTTAATTTCTTCTTTCGCTTGGTCGATCACTTTATTTTCTTGCTCTTCATCCCAAACACCTTTTTCAACAAGATAATTTCGGAATCTGACAAGCGGATCCTTTTTCTCCCATTCACTATCTGTATCTGAAGTACGATATCGGGTTGGATCATCTCCTGCCATTGTATGCGGGCCATAGCGGTAACAAACCGCCTCAATCAGGGTAGGTCCTCCGCCAGTTACAGCACGCTCTCTAGCTTCCTTCACAACAGAGTAAACAGCTAGCGGATCCATTCCATCTACGAGAACTCCCGGAATCCCAACAGCTACTGCCTTTTGGGCCAGTGTCTTAGCAGCAGTTTGCACTTCACGTGGTGTGGAAATAGCATATTGGTTATTTTGCACAATGAAAATAGCAGGTGCCCCGTAAGCTCCAGCAAAGTTGATTCCTTCATAGAAATCTCCTTGAGATGTTCCGCCATCACCGGTATATGTAACGGCTACTGATTTTTTATTTCGTTTCTTCATCCCAAGTGCAACCCCGGCTGCTTGAACATATTGAGCTCCAATAATAATCTGCGGAGAGGTTGCATTGACACCTTCAGGCATTTGATTTCCCACGAAATGCCCCCTGGAGAATAGGAAAGCTTTGTATAATGGCAACCCATGCCAGATAATCTGAGGTACATCCCGATAGCCTGGCAAAACATAATCATCTTTTTCTAATGCAAAGTGGGAAGCAATTTGTGATGCTTCTTGACCTGCTGTCGGTGCATAAAAACCAAGTCGTCCTTGTCTATTAAGGGAAATACTTCGTTGATCAAGAATTCTTGTATACACCATGCGACGCATTAATTCTACTAATTGCTCATCAGATAACTCAGGCATTAAATCGTTATTCACAACCTCGCCTTTTTCATTTAAAACCTGGACCATCTCAAATTGACTTTCAATTTTTTCAAGAGTCTTTTCAGCATCGAATTGTGCCTTTTTTGAAGCCATTTGAAGCCACCTATCCTTTCTATATTAATTATTTTTTGGGAATGGACTTGACAAAGGAACATCATTATATTCCAGTACATAACTCAAGTTTCGGAGTAAAAAAATACTCATAACTCCTTGCCATACTTGGCTTTTGATTGAAAAAAATATTAAGTAAACACAAAAAACACCCTATTCTTTGGTAAAATATTGGTATCGAC
>NZ_JALIFP010000049.1 GCF_022867885.1 Lederbergia sp. NSJ-179
TTAACCCTTGCAAGCCACGGTGTTGATTCAATCTTCACATACCGTTCTAATCAAGAAGAAGCGGAAAAAGTCGTCTCCCAGATCCGGGAAACCGGGCGTAAAGCCATTGCTTTACAATTTGATGCCGGCGATGTCCGTACATTCGACTCCTTTGTACAAAGCGTACATGGTGGCGATTAGGTACGTTGGACGATGTGGCCAATGTAGCCGAGTTTTTCGCCAGTGACCTGTCCTCCTATGTGAGTGGGCAACGTCTGTTGATTAGCGGCGGTGCGCTTCAATAATGATCTATTTTGCCCCGATTAGCGACATAACATGTGTCGTAGTAAAAAGTATATTTATTCAACATTCACGGTGGCTGTAAGCCTATTTCCACCACAAAATCCGAATACCCAAAAACTTAAAGATATGGACAATATGCAGATCCAGGAACAGCTAAACAATTACTTCAGCGGTTCAGAGATCATAGGCCAGAATCAAGTTCAATTCTGGTGTGGATGTTCCAAGGAAATGTTTTATGGATTATTACATTCCTTGGAAAATAAAGATTTAATGGAATACATTCATTCTAATGAGTCAATCGAGACAAGCTGTCACATATGTGGGAGACCTTATCTATTTTCCCCTTCTGAAATCCAAAACCTTTTACGAAAGGAAGAATAGCATGACTAAATATTGGAAGGTAGGCGAACTAGCAGAACTAACAGGGCTTTCAATCCGTACTTTAAGGTATTATGATCAAATAAACCTGTTTTCACCATCTGAATATACAGCTTCAGGGCATCGTAGGTATACACATACAGATTTGCAAAAACTTCATAAAATACTTGTTTTAAAGCAAATGGGTTTATCATTAGAAGAGGTTCAAGAACTTATTGCATATGAAAAAAGCAATTCAATTTTAGATACAATTGATAAACAAATTGATCGTATTCATGAAGATATTAGGGTTCAACAACAATTACTTCGTCAATTAAAGGAAGTGAAAGATGAACTTGTAAGTAAAGAAAATATATCAATTAAAGAGCTAACATCGCTATTCGAACTAATGAAAATGAATCGTTCTAAGTATTTTACAGACTCACAATTAGAAGATATGAGAAGATATTATAGGCAAATGGATGAGGATTCTTTAAAAGAAGCAGAGAAAGAATTTCAATTGTTAATAACCAAATTCCAAATGGAAAAAGAGCAAGGAAAGTCACCAAAAGATAAAATGGTGCAAGAATTAGCGCAAAAATGGAAATCAATCACATCCCCATTCTCTAACGGCAATCCAGATATAGAAAGAAATGCTGAAACGTTTTATGCTGATAATCCTAACGCTGCAATGCATTATGGATTAGACGCTAATCTATATCTTTATATAAAAGAAGCGCTAAAATTAAGTGAATGAAACATTAATGTACTACACAATAATCAGGCGCTTTATTGGAGCAAAGAAAAAGCCTAATTTCGCATTAAATTAAGAAAGTGAGTAGTACCTACTAAATTAGACAAGATGTTGAACGGTTATCTCCTGTGGAATGTTTTTTTGAATATATTCAACAAGCAGCCGTCTATGACATTGATCCGGCTTATCTTCACTGCAGAGGAAACAAACAATTTCACCTGAAATCTGTTCATTAACTCGGGTAAGTATACGCCTTTCTTCAAGAAGGCATAAATACGCTCGTTCATATTCTGACCACGTTATTATTTTCTTTTTATAATTTTTTAAAATCAGATCAGTCGGAGCTAATAAAGGTTCGTGTTCATATTTTACTCCTACAAGCTCTAGTATATATTCAAGGTCATCTTTCTTTGCGAAACCCGCAAGTTGTGATGTATTATTGAGTCTAGTATCAACTAACTTTGTTACTCCTGCGTCTTTTAATAGCTGCACAAATGTTCTCAGCCGCTTTTTAGCAAACCCAATTGTATAAAGAGTTTCAGGCATGACAGCCTCCTAAAATAGTGATATTTGTTCAGTGGTCACTGGATTTAATTCGACCGCTTCCACACCATATTGTTTAAAAAAACCACCGACTAACCTTCTATGACAAATACGATGATCATCGCAGAAACAAATCAATACAATGGTATGACCCAGAAGAAGCTTTTTATAGATAGCGCGTAGACCTTGTAACTTCTCATCCGTTTTCATTTCACGCATAAATTGTTCTTCATAGTAAGGCCACCATTTTTCAGATGGTAATCCTTTCCACTCTCTTATATACGTGTGAAAAAGCTGGTCCGAAGGTGATAATTCTTTTACACGAAT
Organism: Lederbergia sp. NSJ-179; assembly: GCF_022867885.1. Lineage (GTDB taxonomy): Bacteria > Bacillota > Bacilli > Bacillales > Bacillaceae_C > Lederbergia. The sequence goes on from NZ_JALIFP010000049.1 coordinate 2,264, forward strand.
AGCACCAGAAAGTTCGTGACCAGCACGCATAATTTGCCACAGTTCTGCTTCTTCCTTTAAAAATTTTAAGCCAGCTGGATTTGAAGTATACAATTTTCCTGTTGGTACAGGTCGGGTCACTGCTTACTCCTCCTCTAAAAACATTTGTTTTATAATAACATTAATTTGGATAAGTTAGCAAAGGTGGAACCTCCGGATCTGTCATAATACTGATAATCATCGGGTATTCTTTATCAATACCTTTGATTGGTTCTTTACGAGCTAGCCCAATACATATAAATACTGAACTCCAATTTCGTAGCACACTTTGTTTTTGTAAAACATACGATCGCCATTTTAAATCAGTTAATGGAAAACCTGGTGTACTTGTTGTATTCCGAAAAGTTTTCCCCTCAAAATCAAATGTTGCTCGGGCAGTACTTCGATCATTATATGTATGAATGAAAGCATCAAAATTGTCAGCGGAAACTAAACACAGGGACCGTCCATTTACCTCTAATGTTCTTTGTAATTCCTCATTGTCTTCTTGATTCTTTCGGACAAATTGTATTAATTCTTTATTAGGTAAGGCGGATATCCTCAGAATGTCCAGGAGAAATTGGGTCAATTTCCGAGCTGAATTCATCGATCTCCCATACATCGCCAACCTGTATAAAAGTCTCATCTTTGTAACGTACTTGAGGCCAAAATTTATCCCCAAATTCTGGTAGCGGACGGTACCACTTTCCGTTATCATCCATACCCGCTATGCAATAGCTTCCATACGTTTTTGTTACAGCAAGAATAGTGATTTTAAGTGACTTCCCCATAGATGATCCCCCCCTATATTTATACAAAAAATAATTCCCTATTTACCTCGTTAAAATTATACAAAGAGACCCCAGCAAAACCAGAGTCTCATATTAATATCTAAAATTAACGAAGCAATTGCAATACTCCTTGTGGAGCTTGGTTCGCTTGTGCAAGCATTGCTTGAGATGCTTGTGCAAGGATAGAGTTTCTTGTTTGTTCCATCATTTCTTTCGCCATCGTGCGAACATTTACTTTCATAAATGACTAGACTATATCTTCACCCTCTAGCATTCTAGTAGGGGTCGGGCACTTCGGATCGACAATGCTGAAGGACATTGTTTCACCTATGGATTTCATCATCATGAGCTTAGCTTTTAGATGGTTTATCCTAGTCGTTGAACCTTCTCCACTCTTTCGAGACAGGAGCTTGGCTGCTGATTGCCCAATCTTTTCTTTTTTTTAAACCGTCACGCTCGTCGTTTTCAACTACGTTGTGGTAAGAAAAGCTCTAAGGGTTTTCCAGCAATTCACCCGATGATGATCGCTAGCCGTTACCAGCTAGGACGACTGTGCTTGTCACTACTTTTAAGCAGCTAAAGCATAATCTACGTCACGGATACGAGATTCCGCAGCGCTTAGGTTTTCAGAAGAAGTACCTAAGTTGTTGATTGTGTGCTCTAGTCGATTTTGTACAGCTCCTAATGCTGAACGTTGTGTGGAAACATCTTTAATTGCCTTATCAATAACTCCAAGTTGAGCATCATAGGCTGCTTTTCCTGTTCCATCTTCTATATCTCCATTTCCATCAACTTTGGCAGCAAATTTTGTTACATCAATTACGGTTTTAATGTCTTCTTTTGTAACTGGAGTATCATCATCTGCTCCTTTAATACCTAATAAAGCAGCTGCTGACATATCTTTAATATTAACCTCTAATTGTTGACCTTGGTTTGCCCCGATTTGAAATGTTAATTTTGCTTCAGCAAAATCACCGTTAAGTAAATCCTTACCGTTAAATTGCGTACGATCAGAAATTCCTTGACTTCCATCTGTTATTCCACCAAGTTCCTCAGTTAACGCCACAAGTTCATCTTGGATCGCTTGTAAATCTTCTGATTCTTGTGTTCCGGTGTTACCTGCTTGAACAGTTAATTCACGCATACGTTGTAGGATTGCATGTGTTTCGTTCAATGCGCCCTCAGCAGTTTGGATTAGAGAAATCAATTTTGTTAACGAAGCGGTATTTAAACCGCTACTTCTTTATGTTTCCATAAAGTTCAGATCATATCTTCATCCACTTGGGATGCCCCGCGCTCGTGGGTGGGGTATTGGTTTGGTTCCTCACCACCTGATCGTTACACCTTCCTAACTACTTTTATACCAATTCATTAGGCTTGGCTCGGTATTGCCCACCGCTACTTGCAAAAGCTGGTTTGGGGTTCTACCGAATTCACGGAGTGTTCATCTAAGTATTACTACTTAGAGCGGCATTTCTAGTTTACCGTCTTGAGCGTTTTTAGACGCCATATCTAATCCTTTAACCTGCGCTCTCATCTTCTCAGAAATCGCTAGTCCAGCTGCGTCATCCCCCGCACGGTTAATACGAAGACCAGAAGCTAGTTTCTCCATTGATTTAGATTGTGCGCTTGAAGCAGCACCCAATTGACGGTGCGTATTCAACGCTGCAATATTGTGATTGATAATCATAATGTGATTTCCTCCTTGAATGTGCCAGCCACGTCCTTGTGGATGGTTTTACTTTATTTTTTGCAAATGTGGAGGGCCGGCCGCGCCCTTTGATTCGCTTCACTAGTAATATCGTCATGCTTCTTGGAAGTTTAATAGTTTTCGAGAAAATTTTTTTGCAAAATAAAAAACTGCTGATCGTTGATTTTCCTTCAACTGATTAACAGTTTTTATTTCACTATTCCTTTTTCGCCTTTGCTAAGATCCCAAATAAATCTCCTACTGCTGCAGATGCTGCCGCATTTTCCTGTTGAATTTCTACCCAGATTTCTTTCCGATGAATTTCCACATTCTTCGGAGCTTTAATGCCGATTTTGACTTGGTCGCCTTTTACTTGGATGATGGTGAATTCGATGTCATCGCCGATTTGGATCGATTCGCCTTTTTTTCTTGTGAGTACGAGCATCCAATCACCCCTTTACCATTTGGCCGAAGAGCGGCGTTTTGGTTTTGTAGTTTTCATGATTAAGAATGACTTGTTTCGCATGATTGGATTTTACATTGACAATAATCGGTGCTTGCAAGTTGGCGGTTGTCTTTTCAAATGGGTCCTGCACTGTTAAAATCACAAACACACTGACATCTTGATCACTTTCTACTTCCAAAAGTTCCACTGTATTTTCATCCAAAGAGAAGGTGTAGTCTTTGAAAAAGCTATAAGGATCGGCAATCACAAAGGCGAGCCCTGGTGTTTTCACCGATTGCAAAACGGAAACAGAGGTCATATCTGGTAATGGCAGTATCGTGAATTTCTTTTCATCTGGGAAACCGGGGATCCCTTTTTCAAAAGTAAGAATTGTATCTTTCTGGATGTCGATTTCGCCATGGTATTTTGTTTGGATCTTCATTATTCACACTCCTATTTTACAAGATCAATTTTCAGATTATTGCGTTGCGCTAACTGAATTTGTACATCTCCCGGTGAATAGTTCATAATTGGTTTTCGTATGGCCGCATCAATGCGCGGTTTCTTTGGTTGGAATTGAATTTCCACACGACCCGGTTCATAATGCGATTTGACTGCTAAAGGGGAAGGAATCCACGTAATATTCGCCTCAGGAAGTGGTGGATTGGCATGACGTTTCGCTTGTTCGACAAAAGCATTTTGCCCATTCTGGATCTCAATCATTTCATCGCCTTCCTGGGCCACACGGGCAATACCTTCCATTACCTTTTGATTTCCCTTCACCGCATTTTCCTTCACTGCCTTAAACGTACTCTTTAGATTCATTTCTTCCCAAGCCTGCGACTGATCAATCGTTAATTTTCCTGGAGTTGTGCGCATCTTCATTTCAGCCTGTGGTTGCTCTATTCTTACATCCGCTTTTGGCTGTTGAATCGATTGTCTTGCCGCAACCGTCTGAATCGCAATTTTCGCTTGCTGTGATTCCATTTGAATCTGTGGGATTCGCATATCGTCTCCCCTTTCTTTGAAAAAGGGATGTCCCTAATAAAGACCATCCCTTTTTCTTTAAAAATATCTATATTATCTTAAAAAGTCCATCAATGTCGGTTGAATAATCCGCGCCCCAATCGACATCGCCGCTCGATGGACCGCTTCTTGCGCTTTAAAGTCCATAATGACTTTTTCAAATTCAACATCTTCATTATCAGACATGATGCGCTTGGCGATCACTTCTTGGTTATCGATCCGGTCTTCCATAAAATCGAGTCGATTGGTCCGTGCGCCTAATTCTGCTCTCCCGGAAAGCATTTTATCGCTGCACGCATCGAGCTCATCCAAGAAGCCATTTAAACCAGTATCTCCAGATTTTAAGGCGTCTTCTAATCGATCCAGCACCGCAAATACGCTTGTCTCTCCTGATCCAAATATGGCTTCCCCTTGTATATTGATTGGAACTTTAATCCCCTTCGCCAATTCAAATTCAACATCATCTGAATTAAACTCAATAGTCTCACCGACAATAGGTGGGTTTAATGTATCTGTTCCATTAAAAATATATTTATCCCCTACTTTAGAGTTGGCAATTGTTTTGATATGATCTTTCAATTGAGCGACTTCCTCCGCAACGGACTGGAGCTGGCCTTCTTCGTAGGTGCCATTGCTCATTTGCACAGTCAACTCACGAATCCGCTCCATCGCTTTACTCGCTTCGCCAATCGCGGAATCGGTTGTTTCCACCCAATTACGTGCTTCCGTAAAATTACGTTTAAACTGTTCAATTTCCGTCACATTCGTCCGATAAAACATCCCCTTCATCGCCACAACGGGATCATCAGATGGACGAGAGATTTTTTTCTGTGTTTGCGCTTGTTCAAACAATTTATCTAAACGTGAATAACTTTGATTGATATTGTACATGACGTTATTGGCAATCATGCCATCTGTTACACGCATTCATATTCCCCCTTATCTGCCTACCATTCCCATCCCATTAATAATTTTATCAAGCATTTCGTCAATTGCCGAAATCATCCGTGCCGATGCTGAATAGGCATGTTGAAACTGAATTAAATTTGAGAATTCTTCATCTAAAGAAACTTCACTAACAGAACGGCGATTTTTATCGATTGATTGTAATAAAACATTGGTGTTGTATTCCATTCGATTCGCTTGCTGGCCTTTTACCGCCATTTCACCAATCACACCTTCGTAAAACGATTGGAGTGTTCCAGATTTGATGTCCAAATCGGTTAATACTGGCAATTCCTCCATGCTTCCGTCACGAATGACCCAATTTTTTAAATCAGCAAGCCTTAACGCATTTTCGCCATTGCCGCTCTCTTTTCCGGCTAAGGCAGCGGCTACTTTATCGGGGTCTTTTAGAAGGACATGGATGGTACTAGCTGCACCTTCATAAGTGTCACCACCTACATCAAAAAAGGCTTCCCCTGTATCCCCGTTTAAGTCGCTCCCGCTCTTATGAACTTCGTTAAATACTTTGGCAAATGTGAAGGCATATTGATCAAGCTTTTCGAGCATATCAGGATAATCATCCTTGTATGCCTTGAATAATGCCGATAATTCTCCGTTTCCTTCTCCGAGAGTATTGTAAGAAAGTTCTTTTTCACCTAAGAAAAGCTCCCCCGTTTCTTCTTTCCATTCCAATGAACGAGCCCCTTGATCATCAACAAGAAGTGTCTTTTCCCCATTGATCATCGCATATACTTTCTTGCCACCTTCCGCAATCGCTAAGGAATTGCCACCGTTCGGAACAGTTTCCGTCGAAATTGGAAGATAGGTAGCGAGTTGATCTAATAACTTGTCTCTTTCATCATATAAATCATTTGGTAGATACCCATGCGGTTCCACTTCACTGATTTGTTGATTAATCGAGGCAATGTCCTGAGCAAGGGCATTAATTTTCGTGACCGTTAGATCCATCTCTTTTTTTATATCATTCCGCACCGTTGTAAGGGAAGAATGTAAGTATTGAAAAGTTTCTGCCACAGAGCGAGCACGTTGCAAAACAACTCTTCTGGCTCCTTCATTTTCCGCATTCGTACTCAAATCTTCTAGTGACTGCCAAAACTGTACCATCGCGGCGGACAAACCATTATCACTAGGCTCATTCATAATATCTTCCATTTGTTTGATGGAATTAGACATAGATTCATAGAAACCTAATTGATTTTTCTCCCCACGATATTGTCCATCAATAAATGTATCGCGAATTCGTTGAATCGAACCCTCCTGAACCCCGGTTCCTAGCTGTCCCGGGATTTGCGGACGATTCATCGATGCTGCTGGATATGGCGTTGTTTGTTCAAAATTGACACGTTGGCGGGAATAGCCTGGTGTATTTTTGTTCGCAATATTATGCCCTGTTACGTAGATGGCACTTTGTTGCGAATACATACCCTTTTTGGCTGTCTCCAGCCCCATAAAAGTAGAACGCATGGAATGTCCTCCTATCTTTAGCCGTTATGACTTTTTTCCATTATGATTCTTCTTCAAGCTTTAGAATCAAACATAGAGCGATCATTTCCTGAATAAGCATTATCTGTTCCTTGTTCTTTTGTGTAGTTCGGAATCTCTTGTTCAGGTGCAAGTAGGTCAAGATTCATGTTCACGAACTGTAAAGAGAATTCCAATAGCTGCTGGTTTAAAGCATTAGCCTCTTGTAATTCCCCTAATACCTGAATGAGTGCTATTTGCAATTGTGACATTTTTTCTTGATCAGCATCATTTAATTCTTTTAAAATATTAGAAACAGTTGCCTCCCCTTGATTGGTGATAAACTTGGATGCTTTTTCCCTTTTTTGATCTGCGACTTGAATCGCGGTTAAAAGCCTTTGTTCCTCGCGTAGCATTTTCGATAATGCTTCTATATCATTTTTTTGCAAAACCTCTGTCTTTTCGACCGTCATAGAGAGTAGCTGTTTATGGAGGTCAAGCAATGTTTCCATTGATTCAATGATTGTCTGGGACGACATCCGTAAGTCACTCCCTAGTTTAAGTGTAGATATTCATTAATAATCCTTCAATTTCACCGACAAGACTTAAAATATTTAGTCCTGATTTTTCCTTATCAAGAACAGTATTTGCCAAATCGATCAGCTTTTTGTCTACTTCTTTCACAATTTTATAGACTTTTGTGCGGCCACGCCAATCCAGCCCTCGTTGCTCTTTTAACTGAAGTCCATTATTTACCGCATCTTCCATAAAAGATTTCACAAGCTGCTTATAGTGTTTAAAATCCTCAATTGTTTGCGATTTGGCAAGCTTCTGCCCTTGAGCTTCAATGTCTTGGCGCATCTGATCCATACGCTCATAAAGGATTTTTTCCCGGCCTTTCGTCATGACTTCAGAAAAACGAACAGACTCTGTCGCTTGCTGCTCCTTCTTTTGCACACTATGGATTCCCGTTTTTTCAATTCTGCGTACATCCATAAAAAATCACTCCGCGTTGCGTTGTAAAATGCTAATGTATTGGTGGTAAGTTAACGTTTCTCCCCATCTGCAATGGGATATCTTGAGATGAATAATTTACTATCGGATAGAGCGAATTTACTATCGCATAGAATGATTTTACTATCAGGTAGACTGCTTTTACTATCGGATAGAGTTTTTACGATCGAAACCGATTAAAAAACATACCGAAGCACTTTTATAAAAAAGGAAAATGCTCATCACCTATTACTGCAGTAATTGCAGGATCCCCTGCGGTAATTGATTTGCTTGGGCAAGCATGGCTTGTCCGGCTTGGTTCAAAATATTATTTCGAGTGAAGTTGGTCATTTCAAGCGCCATATCCAGGTCACGAATCCGTGATTCAGCCGCTGTTAAGTTCTCGTTAGCAGTTTGCAAGTTCGTTACCGTATGCTCAAGACGGTTTTGGTAAGCACCGAGTTTCGCACGTTGTTCTGAAACGATTCCTATCGCTGTATCAAGTGTGTCAATGGCTGCTTCTGCTTTTTCGGCAGTAGAAAGATCAATTTCTCCGACACCAATTTCATTAGCTGTCATATCATCAAGTTGAATTTTTAATAGATTATCTGAGTTAGGACCGATTTGAAATTGAAATCCATTTGTATTTTTTCCATCAAGCAATGACATTCCATTAAATTCGGTTTTTTCCGCTATTCTATCTACTTCATCTATTAGTTCTTTGATCTCCAGCTGAACTGATTTCCGATCATCTTCATCCATCGTCCCATTCGCTGCCTGCACGCTTAACTCCCGCATTCTTTGTAAAATCGAATGAGTTTCATTCAAAGCGCCTTCTGCGGTTTGGATAAGTGAAACGGCGTCAAGGGCGTTGCGTTCTGCCATGCCAAGGCCGCGAATTTGCGAACGCATTTTTTCAGAAATGGCGAGTCCGGCGGCATCGTCGGCAGCACGGTTGATGCGCAAACCTGAGGATAGTTTTTCGAGGCTTTTCGATGTGCTGGCCATTGTTTGTGATAGATTTCGATAGGCATTTAAGGCCTGGATATTATGATTAATTCTCATTCGTTTTTTCCCCTTCCGTTTTCATGATCATGACATTTTGTTCATAGGCGTTTGTTTTGCGATAATGTTCACGCTGCCCGGATGTAATTTCCATATTTAGCGCTTCGGTCCACGCGGTTGCCAATTGCTCCATAATGGTTCGCACTTCTTGCAAAATCGCGACATCCTTTTTCAAATTGCCTGTGATCACTTCGTTGGCCATATAGTTATATAAAGTATCGAGCTGGTTTGCGATGATGCCGGCTTCATAGTTCAATCCGGCCCCGAGTCTTTCGATAATATCATTCACTTTTTGTAGGATCATATTGGCCTCAGCCCATTGCTTGTTTTCGATACATTCAATCGCTTTTTGCAATTGTTGGATTCCGGCTTCATAAAGAAAGGCAGTTAGTTGTTGTGGTGATTTTTGATACACCAATTCTTTTGATAAAAAATCCATACGCTTGTGGCCTCCATTCATGTACTTTATCGGAGTATTTCCCGTATTATTTAGTGATTCGGTCCATTTCTTCGATCATTAATAGGATTTCTGCAATCACGGAATATAGTTGTGGAGGTACATTATTTCCAAGATCAATATCTAGTAATTGCCCAACAAGGCTCGCATCCTCCTGCATATAAATGCCATGCTCTTTCGCCATTTCCATTAGCTTGACAGCTACGGCGCCTGTTCCTTGCGCCACAACTTGTGGACCTTCATGGCTACCCGCTTCATCATAACGAAGAACCGCTGCAGAAGGACCATTTTTCACACGACGCTTTTTTTGGTTGTAATATTGCGGCATCATTTCAAACTCGCTTCCTTTTTTTAAAAAAGTTCCTACACCGAGAAGTCATAGCCCTTCTCAGAAAAGGTAGGACGCCCCTTTATGGTTGGAATACTTTTTTTCGTCTCTTCTGTATTTAATGGGGAGAAGTGAATTTGTCCGATTTGGTATCCAATTCCCTGAAGGCGCTCTTTTGTTTTTTCTACTAAAGGGGTCATTTTTCGTTCAAAATCAGTTGAATCATTTTTCAATGTGACGGATAAAACTCGATCTGTTGCAGTAAGCAGGATCCCTACATCCCCAACCTGCTTCGTTTCGAGTAAAAAGTAGAGGCTGCAATTTTCCCAGTCCATTTTTTGTCCCGATGGCTTAGATTGAAGAAAAACTTTTACATTTTCAACTTGGTCTCGAAGAATGAGCGGAAGAGTAAATAACATCGTCTGCAGCCCAGATGCATCAGGTTTACTTAATAATTGTTGTCCGGTTATATTTTGCAACGCTTGTTCCGCTCTCTGACCTGTCGTATGGTTCTCTGCTAATTTCATAAGCACTTGCTTCAAAGAAGCGTCTGTTTCATTCGGCTTCCCTGATAGTATGTGCTGGGCAAATTCAGATTCTCGGGTCAAGCCCAGGCTGCGTAAATATTCAAATGCATGTCTTGCTGTTGGTTCTTGGCGTAATGCTTGCTGTGGTTCTTCAATTGTCCGCCATAATTGTTTATCCAATGGCCATTCTGGCAAGTCCCCTAATTGCTTAGAAACGAAATGTTTCACCCGTTGATCAGATGGTTGGAAAATAATTTTATCGATTGTTGTTCGTACTTGCTGCACGATTTCGCTTGCTTTCCCGCTCTCCCCTTTGGCCAGCCATTTCTTTGCCTCCTGCAGCTCTGAGCTTGCTTGAAGCAATTTTTTCTCCGTTGACATATCGGTATACAGCATGAAATCACTTTTTAAAATCACATGATCTAACTGTTTGATTGCTGTTTCGAGTGAAGGGCGTGCCAACACAGGTGATTGTTGCACTATTTTTTCCGCCGTATATAAAGCATTCGAAATATCTCGTTGAACTGCCTTAAAATCAAGTGCGGCCTGGGACATCTTCTTCGTGATCGTTGTCACAATTAGGTCCCGAGCTTGTACAGGGATGGTAGCGATGAATTCATCACTTAATTGAAAAGCTTGTCCAGACTCTGCTTTCGCTTGATTCCCCGCTCGTTGCTCTGTTTCTAATTCCGTCAATCCCTGCACAAGCTCTTGTCTCGCAGCTAATTCCTTACCTGAAGCATGAAGTTGTTCTGCTTTGCCGATCGTCTCTTGAAGGGATTGCTGCTGACTTACTGGTAAAATATCGATATCCTTTTTGATCGCTCCAAGTATCTCAGTAAAATCAGGTTGCTTTTTCACTTGTGCTAACGCATTTTCAATGAATGCCTTTTGCGGAGATGCGGCAGCCATCTCCTGCGCTTCCAAAGCTTGAACCATTACAACGGTTGGAAACGATTTTTGCAAAGTGGCGATGATTTTAGCAAATTCAGGATTTCTGTTTAACTCCTCCGCAAATTCGACTGCCACTATTTTGAGTGCCTGACTTTCGCTTCCCCCTGCTTGTAAAAAACGGATCAGTTCCTGGGCGAGTCGCGATTTTTCTGGTGATACCTCTTTTTGTAGCTTCATTAAAACTTCAACTAAACGCACCGTCTCCTCCTTCGCTTGGGGTACTCTTTTCTCAAACGATTCGGATGTCGGTTTCAGTACAAGCTCATTCAATACTTCTCCTAATTTCGGACCATGCAATGTTTCATGAACGGCTTTTATTTGGTTGGATGTAAAATCTACATTTTTTTCTGTCATTTGTCGGATGGTGGCAAGCTTTTGGTCGATCGTTCCTTCTGTTTTTTTCATGTAATTCTGTAAATGTTGTAGCATCTCCCGAGTGATCGGGAGATGCTGTTGATTTAAAATTTGAATCGCCTGTCTTGTCCCCTCCGATGGTGTAGGGGCCGTTGTCTGAGAGGTTTGGGGCTTAATAGGCAGAGCCTTCACAAGCGGAGGTTCCGTTTTCATATCTGTCACTTGTAGCATGACCTTCCCAGAGTCCGGGAGCTTGCCCTCATATTGGATGTGCATTTCCTGACCTTTCACTTGAATCAGGGCTTCATTTCCTGCTAATCTCTCTTTCACATTAGCCGGATAGGTTCCACCTTCCTTGATCGATGTGGTGATGTCATTTTGGGGTAAAATCGCTGCTTTCCCTTCATTTTGAACCTGCATCAACGTTCACACTCCATTTTACACATTTGGCCATTTAATTTTAGCGGATTGATCGGTAATCCATTCTTTACGAAAGAAGCTTTTCTTCCATACAAAAAGGGAATTCGCCCGATCCGCCGATTGCGGAAACACCTATTTCATGAGGCAAATTCCCTAAATCTTCCGGATGGATGGCATGCTGATTAAGGGGTACAAAGAACTCAAAATTTGGTTCTCTTTAAATACCCAATGAGCAGCTCTTCCTTGAGCCCTGCATCGAATCCGTTCGATTTTATTTACTTTTTTTGACTCATTATTCCCATATTCTAGAGATCGAAAAATTTGGCTATACTTTTGGCCACTTCTTGGGGATCTACTTGATAATCACCATGTTGCACTTGCTTTTTTAGTGCAGCTACACGCATCTCTCGTTCTTTTACAATTGACGGAGTACTCTGCATTTTTTGGGCTTCGGAGGAAATTTCAACTTTATCCGTCTTTTGACTAGACTGCGATCCTTCTTGTTTATGGACTTGTCTTTGGTATGGGTTATTTTCGACAGGCCGAAAAGGATTAATTTTCATTTCATTCCCTCCCTTTATTCCGTCTTTCGTTGTCTTATATTATTAATATCGGCTATCAAACAAAATTATTTAGGCCCTTTATCTAGGTGAAATTCACTATTTTTCATCTAATACTTTTCACTTGGATCTTGGGAATAATAAACAGTTTTCTTTAATTTCTCTTTCCGTTCTTTCTCTTTTTCGAATATACTTAACTCGTCCTTTAGTCCGGTCGAACATTCTTCGCAGAGCTTTCCTTCTGTAATGATTTTACCACAACGATCACAAGGATAGCCAAGATTCGGGAATAAGGCTGTATGCAAACGTCCTCGCCGCACCCATTTATATAATAAATCTTCCTGAACTTCGGTCGCTTTGGCAACCGTTTCAATCGTTGCCGCACGATTTTCTCTTTTACGTAAAAAACGATATACTTTATCGTAAGCTGCTTCCTCTTTTCGATAACACTCATCACAAACATCCCGCACTGAATGATTTACATAGATTTTCCCACATGTTGGGCAATTCAATAAGTCCATGAAAATCCTCCACTCTCCACATTAATATCTAATCCTTATATCGACATAAAGGTGGAGTTGTTTACCGTCATTTCTTGAAAATCCGTTATTCACCCTCTTGCTACTGTAATCGACTGAACTTCCTTCGCCCCAGCCTTTTTCAATTCTTTAGCCGCATGCCTTAATGTGGTTCCTGTGGTATAAATATCATCGATAAGCAATAGGCTTTTCCCTTTAATCGTCTCACAATCTCCTTGAAACTGAAAAATTTGTTTTTGTCTTAGCCGCTCCTTACGTGATTTTTTCGATTGTTTTTCTGTATGGATTCTTTTTAAAAGCTCGATCGTTTGCCAGCCAGCTACTTGAGCAAGTGCCTCTGCCTGATTAAAGCCTCTTTCCCTTAACCGCTCTTCACTCAGTGGGATGGGAACTAGTAGATCAAATTTCAGCTTTTTCAATTCTTTCAATAATACTGAAGCAAAGATGGAAGCGAGCGCATAATCTCCACGAAATTTAAATTGTGCCATCACTTCTTTTAAAAATTCATTGTAATGGAAGCAAGAGTAGTTTTGCTGTAGACATTTGGCCCAGTTAGGATCCTGTTCCCAGCGAAAGCAATCCATACAGGTTTGGTCTTTTATAAAATTCACATCCAAATCAGCGAGTGAACGGGAACAAATTAGACAACGTGCTCCCGTAATTGGCTCAAGTTTTGCTTCACAGGAGGAACAAAGGGGAGATTGAACAGAATGGAAAAATAGGCTTGTCCATGTCATTTCTTTTTGTAGTAGAGTATCACAAATTAAACAAAAATCATTCATCCATCAATCAGCCCCTTTTTTCTAGCCTCTTGATTCATTTGATCAATGTGGATTAATGCACGGATCATCGCTTTTGTTCTGCCATAATGAAAAAACGTAATATTCCCTTTTGGAAAATCAGCACTTCTTCCCACCCTGCCGGAAATTTGTACAAGAGCTGACTCTGTAAAAATATCATCCTCTGCACCTAGTACCGCGACATCAATATTGGGGAAAGTGACCCCTCTTTCTAAAATGGTTGTTGTCAGAAGCAGAGGGGTTTCCCGTTTCCGCATTCTCTCTACCTTCTGTTTTCGATCTGGATCTTCCGCATGGACAGACTCTATCCTAGAGTCCAATTGGCGAAAAACGGGTAAGGCCTTCTCCATCAAGTGAATATCTGGTAAAAAAACGAGTGCTTGCTTTTCCTGCTCCAGTCGTAACTGAACCCATATTTTGACAATCGGTGGGATTTTCCCCTTGCCTAATGATTTCTGCCAATGACCACACCATTTAAATACCGGGACAGGCAGGGCAAATCGGTGATATCGGGCGGGGATCTTGATATGATCTCGTTTACCGTATTTACACTCTAATTGCCATTTTTCCGATGGAGTCGCCGTTAAAAAAATGCGCGCTGACTGTGGCTTGGCCGCTTTTTCTACGGCTGCTTGTAACCCTTGATCATAGGAAAAAGGAAACGCGTCCACTTCATCGACAATCATAGCATCGAAAGCTTGTTCAAAACGATATAACTGATGAGTCGTAGAGACGGTAAGCGGAGTAAAAAGATGACGATCCTCACTGCCACCGTAGAGAGCAGCAACAGGAATATGCGGAAAGACCTTTTGGAAACGCGGGGCTAATTCTAGGACAACATCTGTCCGAGGAGTGGCCACACATACCCTTTGTTTTAGTTTTAACGCTTCATCAATGCCAGCGAACAACACCTCCGTTTTTCCAGCTCCACAAACCGCCCAACAAAGAAACTGAAGATTAGACCGTACCGCCTTGACTACAGCATCAGAAGCCTCTTTTTGTCCTTGGGAAAGGGTTCCGTTCCATGATAAATACGTTGTTTTTTCTGAAGGGAACTGTGGTTTCTTATTCGGCGAGTTCTTTCCTAGAGCAAATTTTATGTTGACAGATGTTTCAGATGTAAGAAGGAGATCTTTCCAATCGACAGCAGGACCGATCCAACTATAAAGCGGTGTACATGTCGATACACGTCCCATCATAATGCAATTTCGACAGTAATAACATTCCTTCTGGCAATGGGCGCATGGAAATTTGGCAAATAAACGCTTCTTTTTATTGGCACAACGGTGACATGTATAAGTGTGATTTTGGGTTGTAATCCCGGGTGTTTCTTTCACAAATCCAAGTTGAAGATGATCTTGGATGATTTTTTCCGGAAAGGGGATTTCTTGAAGCAGTATGGAGCGACCTGATAGAAATTTTTGCAGCTCCGGAGAAAAGGAAAATTTACTAGACATTCTCAGTTCATCACCTCTATTTTATTTGATCGATGGGTAGGGCTTTATGCTATTTCTTAGACAGACCTTTGATCCTCGCTTTTTCTGTTGTCTCTGCTTTTCGTATACCAAGAAGGCTCTTGGATCTACGTTTTTACAAGTTTCTCTGCTTTTCGGACATCAAGGAGAATTCTCTCTGAGGTTAGCTTCCTTTTATTGCCTTTATATCTTTCGCCCAGGGTATTTAACGGTCGTAATCAGTTATGAGGCAGCCCCACCCACACTTTCATTCTAGCGAATTATGACTCATTTGAAAAGGCTATCTTGCTGGTTTATCCCGTAAATAGTAAATAAAAAAACTCTGTGACAAACATCATGGCCACAGAGTTCATGCAACTCAGATTATTTTATTGCCATTTTGAAATAATGGAATTGGCACTTTTATAAAGGTGATCGTATGCAGTATCTGAAATTTCTTTCTTCTCTTTCTGGTGATCCAACAGTAATTTAAAGCTCTTCATATGTTTGATCACCTTATCATATGCCTGTTTTTGTTCAAATTGCTGAACTGCGGTTAGATGAAGTGTCAGTCTATGTGCTAGATCCTCATTCTTAAATTCTCCATCTTCCTTGTATTTCGCAACAAGATCGATTATATCCGCAATGACAGGATCCTGTGGTGATACTTCTTGAATGACAGTTAATTTATATTCTCTATAGGCAGTTCCATCTTCTGCATCTATCCTGATCGTGATCGTAGTTTCCTCCGCTAATGGAATTGGATCAGACAATACACCGCTTTCAACTGCCTGACCATTAATCGTTAAGCTCGCAGAATCTGAATTCAATGTTGCTGCAACTTGCAGATATTCATCGTAATCAGTCACACCTTCAACTGTGTATGTGGTGATTTCTGGTGAAAAGGAAGGACTTAACTTCCCATTTGATAGATTGATATCTTTTAAACTTGTATCTTTTTGAGTTGGCGTTCTTGTTATTTCAATAGTGTAAGTCTTGGTTGTCACGCCATCTTCTGCTTTCACTGCTACTGTTATTTTATTTTCTCCTTCATTCAATGCAATCAATTGTGACGCCTGGCCGTTCTCTACCTTTTCACCATTTACCTCAATACTTGATATAAATTGGCTTGTGGCCGTTGGTATCACTTGGATCACATCCACATAGTTACCTACATCCAAAGTATATCGCGTATCAGATACCTTGTTAAGTACGCCATGACTTAGTTCAAGCGCATCAAGACCCGCATCATCCTTAGCATAAGGCTTCCCTTTAATAACGCGAATATCATCAATATAGGCTTCGATATAATTGGAACTGGTCGCGTTGAAATCAATTCTTCCGATATCATCGATTTGGCTTCTAAATGGTGCGTCATCCCAAATTAACTCGCCATCAATATATAGATCAAATGTTTTAGTGATGAAGTTCATGACCATTTGTACGTTATACCATTTACCTAACTCATAATGCATAATTGTTTTGGATGCGCCACCATTATAGGCGATGATTTCACCTTTACTAAACGCAATACTAACGCCTTGTTCACCATTTTGGCCATAAATATACGGAAAATTAACCCATGATGCCCTGTGATCATTATCATCATTTCTCATCAGATCTGCTTCAACCGTCACAATACCTGTTAGCTCCCCAACGTCATAGGATTTCGAAAATGAAGTTACTCCTCTATTCGTGTCACGCTTTATGAACAGCACTTTGTTAGCTTTATCATTTGGATCATTAACTACTTTGATATCTCCACCACTGGTTGAAACATCCCAAGCAGCTGGCAATTGTCCTGATTGAAAATCTTCCGAAACCAAATATTCTGGATGACTACCTGTCAGGAATAAGTCCTCTACCGTTGTTATATTTCCTGGGAAGATCTCAATCCCGTCTATCTTAACTCCGTTGTAATCTTTTTTGCTAGCTTGAATTGTATAACCATCCCCCAGCACGACATTTTCAATTAAAAATTCACCAGATTCATTGGAAGTCGCACCATATTCAGTGGAATCTGGCGCCAAAAGTGTTATGGAGACCCCAGCTAGTGGGTCACCCGCACCATCTCTAACAATACCTTCTACTCCACCAAATTCCGTTGTAGGTTCTAACACCAACTCAACATTTGACAATGTATTAGTAGGTTCAACATCCACAACAATGGAATCTGATTCATATCCTTCTTTATTTGCTGTTAATGTATAATCTGTACCAACAGGAACATTTAGTAACGAGAAATAACCTGTTGAATCCGTTGTATCACTGTATGTCTTGTTGTTAATCTTTACTTTGACTTCTGCACCTACCACTCTATTTCCGTAAGTATCTTTCACTTTCCCTGTAATTGACTCAGTCGCACTATCTTCAGATCCGTAATATTCAAAGGCACCAATATCCGGTGTATCATGATAAATAGGATTGCCTTCCAAATCTTGACTACCGTTATGATCAATCACTAAACCAGCACCAATAAGTGGGGAACCTGATAATAATTTATAACCCCCCAAAGTATCTAACGCTGGTCCCGTTTCCTCTGTACCCTTTCCACCTGTACCTACATCTTTTAACATAGGATCAATGGTGATGGCGTTCTTATCTTCAGTAGGGATCGGAAAATCCGCTCCAAAATAACTGTTATTGTTATACGAAACACCACCACCTGTCGTAAAGACCGCATCATCTTTTGTAGAGTACAAGATATTATTTTGAATGTTGTATTTTGCAGTCACATAGGATCCATACCCATAAATCATATATTTACTTTTATCATTATAGATAGTGTTATTGTAAATTTCTGCTGTTGCACTTTTGTCGGAATGGAGATAAATTGGATATCGCTCTGTATTCTCAATGACATTATACCGTAAAACGACATCTCCAAAGCCGAACTGGCAAATCAATATTCCATCACCAGTATCATGAATATAGTTATATTGAAACAAAATATTTGTTGTCGCTTTATCTGCGTCGATTCCATTATGATCGGCACCACCGGCTTTTTTCACAGTATCAAATACTTCATTATGTTGAACAACTACATCATCGGCATAATAAAGCTCAATACCTGAAGTTCCAGCACCTGCAACAATATTATTCTCAATTGCCCCACCCCGAACACCGGTTAAATAAATGGAGTTGGCACCAAAATCTGTATTATATTGACTTAAATAGTTATCTCGAATCACGATATTGGTATGTGGGGAAAATTTTTCATCATCTCTTGAATCACGCTCACCCCAACCTACATGGACTGCGCCTTCATCGATCCCTGCATATTGCTTAAAAATGATTCCCCCAAACGATGTATCCTTAATCGTTGAATTCTCAATCACAACATCATTAAATGTCGTCGGTTCTTCTGGATTGGCCGGATCTACCA
The DNA here is from genome assembly GCF_022867885.1 of Lederbergia sp. NSJ-179. Lineage (GTDB taxonomy): Bacteria > Bacillota > Bacilli > Bacillales > Bacillaceae_C > Lederbergia. The sequence goes on from NZ_JALIFP010000049.1 coordinate 20,497, forward strand.
CAGAGGTATCAAATACAATACCTCCTGTTCTCTTCGATTTATCCCAACCCGTTCCATGTTTAATACCTGGTTTTGGAGTTTCAGGATTCGTTCCGCCAATCCAGTTCACTTCACCACTTACATCATGAACATATACATTGTTCATTCTAAAATAATTCAATTGGGTTCCATTATCGCCTGTAATGTGAATTCCCCTGAAATCACCTAATGACTCTGCAAATGTTGTTTCAACAGGGGCTTCATTGCTCACATCAAGATTATTCATTTCCCAATAGGACTGATTATAAAGGTAAACCGCTGCTTCAAATTGACCTGCCCCTTTAATTTTTGGTCTTTCGCCTGACCCGTATTGATCAATGATAATCGGGTTGCCTTGTTTACCGGATCCTTTTGGATGAAGCTGGCCTGTCCATGATTGTCCAGCTTTTAATAAAATTTTATCTCCGGGTTCAAAAACCGTGGAATTCACTTTGTCTAAAGATTGCCAAGCTGTATTTTCCGATTTGCCGTCATTATGGTCATCACCGCTCTCGGCATCTATATAATAAGTGTTTACGTCCACATTAGGAGCGGCATATACGCTGTTAGATACAAAGCCTGTGCTAAGGAGTTGGAAGATTAACGCAATAGTGAATAGCATAGGTAGGTTACATTTTAAACTTGATATTTGTTTTCTCACTCTAATTCTCCTTATTTAATTGATTGAAAAAGCTAGTACTTTCTCCTTTCATTCCCTTGATATACTTCACCAACTTACATCCACTTTAAAGCAGTTTTATTAACTTGCTAACTGCAGGTCATCAACAATTGGGGGATAGCCATCACCTCCTTAAAATAATGAATAACACTAGGAAACTAGTTTTCCGGATTAGCTCTAGACTTTTGGCACACGGGGCAAATACCTATACAAAGGTTTTAAAAAAACGGTGATAATTATCAGTAGGATACATAGAGGAGTGAACAATAGGCTAGAATATCAAAAACTTTTACCCCGCTTAAGATGATTTTAGGAAAACCCCAGAGTTACCACAGTCTCCCATCATTGTTTCCCGCCAGGAGAGCGCTATCAAACAATTATAAAAAAGTGACAGGAGTTCACATTGTTGGATAACATTGTTTACCTCCCGTATTACGACATTGCTATTAGCAGAAGTGGAACCAAAAATAGACAGCAAATTGAGTTCATTCAATTGCTCATTTATAAGGATTCAGACTAACCATCAAACAGCGCTTTTCCCTTTCACTTACTTTTAGAGAAAGGTGAATGATTGTAAAATGACTTTTAACCCCTCAATGCTTTTTCATGTAAATAAACCTGTTTCTTTTTATAAATTTTCTCAAAGGCATGATACGCAGGCATCATGATCACAACAGCCAATACGCTCATACTAAAAAATATCGCCAGCCCTTGGAATTTCCATAAAATAAAACCAATACCCAAAGTGCCTCCGAGCATCGTGAGAGTTGGCAGTGGATTAATAATCATGACGAAAAAAGAACTTTTGATCACTTGTAGGACTTTCAAGTCATAATGGACAAAAGTTGGAAACACATAAAATAGGGTTAAGACATAGATAAATCCAATAATGAGAAATGGGATCGTTAAAATCGCTGTCATATTACTTGGGGACACCGTCAGATAAACAAAATCAAGATAAAGAATATAACCGACCAATGTTGATAAATAGCCGAGAATATTACTTTTCATGAACTCTTTTTTGTACGAGGCCCAAAATGTTTTAAAAACAGCAACATCCGTTTGACCCATAACCCATTTGCGGGCGACCGCAAATGTAGCGGCAGTTGCTGGAAAAAGTCCAACCACAATCAAACCTCCGAGCGAAAAAAGGATCCACAAAATATTTAAATAGGCTAACCTTGTGATCCATTCCAATGCTGTATTTATTGCTCTCATTAAGTCTTCCTCCCTATATTGAATCTGGGTAATTACTTAGATACGTAATTACCCCAAACTCTATCCTTTATCCTTTCAAGCCACTTGTACTAATCCCATCCACTATATAACGTTGGAAGATGAAAAAGATGACGAAAACGGGTACCAGTGTGACAACGGACATCGCGAACATCGCTCCCCAATTCGATACCGTTTCATTACTCAGGAACATATTAAGCGCCATTGAAACCGTATATTTGCTAGGGCTATTTAAATAAAGTACAGGGCCGAGCAAATTATCCCAAGTCCAGTAAAAGGTGAAAATAGCTGTCGTCGCTAATGCAGGTGTAATCAAAGGTAAAATGATCCGCCGATAGATGCCGAACGTATTACAACCATCAATAATCGCGGCCTCATCTAATTCCCTTGGAATCGTACGAATAAACTGGACAAGAAGGAAGATGAAAAAAGGATGACCAAAATAGGCAGGTACGACAAGTGGCTTCAATGAATTCAACCAATCTAATTTTGAAAAAATAATGTATTGTGGAATCATCACGACCTCATACGGTAACATAAGCGTCACAAGCATGATCATAAACCAAAATCCTCTTCCAGCAAACTTGAGTCTAGCAAATCCAAACGCAATTAACGAACATGAAACTAAATGACCAATTAACACTAATACTACAAAAACTAATGTATTTTTAATAAACACACCAAATGAGTGTCCACCGAACCCTTGCCACCCTTGGCTAAAATTATCGAGAATAAAGGGTTTAGGAATTAAAGACTCGGCGGTAACAAAAATTTGCTCACTTATTTTAAAAGAACTCATGATCAGCCAAATGACTGGATATAACAGTAATATAGCAAAACCGCCAACTAAAACATGGTATAAAATATACTTAGGCTTCAATTTGGAAGGCCGGCTTTTGCCGATGCTTTTTTTTGTCTCATGCTGTACAATATCCGTAGATTTTAATTCTCGCATGGTTAGTTGCCTCCTTCTGACTCATAATGCACCCAAAACTTCGATGTAGCAAAGATAATCGATGTTAATATGGCAATAATGATTAGCATAATCCAAGCCATTGCCGATGCATAGCCCATATGGAAGAATTCAAAACCTTGCTTAAATAAATAGAGCGAGTAAAGAAGTGTACCGTCTAATGGCCCCCCTGTACCTTTTGAAATAATAAAAGCGGGGACAAATGTCATGAAAGCACCAATTGTTTGCATAATCGCATTAAATAAAATAACAGGACTAAGCATAGGTATCGTAATTTTCACAAATCTTTGCATAAAATTTGCTCCATCCACACTCGCCGCTTCATAATAGCTTTGCGGGATTGACTTCAAACCAGCCAAAAAGATCAGCATGGAAGAACCAAATTGCCAAATCGATAAGAAAATAAGCATCCAAAGTGCGGCGGTAGGATTACCAAACCAGCGAATCGCATCTAATCCAAAAAACTGTAATAATAAGTTGATGATTCCCTGATCTCCGAAAATATTACGCCACATAATCGCAACAGCCACACTACCACCGATAAGGGATGGTAAATAATACATCGTTCGATAAAGACCGACTGCTCTTGATGTTGTGTTTAGCAGCATGGCGACTAATAAAGCGAATGCCAATCGTAATGGTACTCCTCCAAAAACATAAATAAAGGTCACTTTTAATGACTTAAGATATCGTGGGTCATCGGTAAACATTTTTTTAAAATTATCTAGCCCGATCCATTTAGGTGCTGAAAATAAATCATATGATGTAAATGAAAAGTAAAGCGAGGAAACGATTGGAATCATGGTAAAGGCCAAAAAACCAATAATAAATGGCCCGATAAAAAAGTATCCCCATAAGTTATTCCGTAAGCGCACACTCATTTACTCATCCCCTTTCTATTGATCGTATTGTCAAAACTTATATAGTAAAAAGTTAATAAAATCTTGATTTATAGGGCTTAGAATACAAAAAACTTGCCACCCCCCTAAAATCTGAAGATAATTGAGGTTACCACACACCCAAAATCCCAGAATAGGAAGTGACAAGTTGTACCCTCAATTATTAACTTATTTACTC
>NZ_JALIFP010000050.1 GCF_022867885.1 Lederbergia sp. NSJ-179
TTTCAACCTCTCTCCATGTGAAGAAAGAAATTATCCGGTATTAGCTCACGTTTCCGCAAGTTATCCCAGTCTTACAGGCAGGTTGCCCACGTGTTACTCACCCGTCCGCCGCTCATCTTTTGGAAGCAAGCTCCCAAAAGATGCGCTCGACTTGCATGTATTAGGCACGCCGCCAGCGTTCGTCCTGAGCCAGGATCAAACTCTCATAAATGAGAGAAGTTTGTGTTCCTTCTCAATTGCTGGCAATGGTTTAAAACCATCTATCCATTATTTATTGACGTTCGTTTCGTTCAGTTTTCAAAGATCAAATTCTCAATTGCGTTTTACAGCGACCTTTTCATTATACAACTTTCAACCATAAAAGTCAACAACTTTTTTAGGTTATCGTACTGGACTTTTCATTTGTCAGAAGCGACGTTTTCTACTATAACAAGAATTATACTCTTCGTCAATACTTTTTTTAAAAAAACACTATTTTATTTTAGTTTATATTTTATATGGAATAAACCAGGTGTTTTTGAATCTACATGAATGGGCTCAATTAATTCTTTTTCAACTAGATATTCAACCAATATATTTAGATTTGTTCCATAATACGCTAGTTCAGGGTGTGACTTCATTTCATTCATATTCCATTCAGACTGCGTACTTAATATTTTAAGTAAATGCTTTGCACCAGAAGAAGTTCTTGAATAAATCAAAAATTCACTTGCGATAAAAAGTAACTTTAGCCTTTTTTCAATTGGCTCTTCACTTTTAATTAGTTCTTCGTATAATTTATAAATCTCAGGCTCTAATTGCTTTACTTGATTCCAAACAGTAAGCTCTGGATGTAACCCTTTTTCAATAATGGACAAGCGTGCAAGATGATGTAATGAATGGATTGTATGATTGTATGCATCCAAATATTGTTTTGTTTCAAAAAAAACTTTAGCCATCCAATAACTTCTAATAAGCTTTGCAAATTCAATCCCCATTTTTATACTTCTTTCATATAAAGGAAAATCTTGCAGTTCATTTTGTAGATTATACAGATAATCATTTTTATCAAAAAGAATTTTTCCGACATGGACCCATTCAACTATTTTTCTATTGGTCCCTAATAATAACCATTCTTTTAATTGTTGATCACTTACTATATGAAGAGCTATTTTTGTATGATTAAATTGATAGTGCTTAACAGTTATCCAATCTTTCTTCATATCACTTACAATCACAAGCAAAATCACATCAAAAGTATTTGTAATTGCAGGGTTATAAGGTTTTTTATATATTTGTAAAATACCTAGAGAGTTTTCCCTGCTTGCTTGTTCTTGGTATATATTTCTTAAAATATCCTCCATGCGATTTACCCCCGAATCAAAGTAATTTTATATAAGTTTCGACATATTTCCCGGAATTCCTTCTAAATAAATTCTGCTTCATTGAAATAAAACATAAATTGAAATAAAACATAAATTGTGTATTTATAATTGTACAAAGAATGAAATATCCCTTCTCTATTTTGACATTATTTCAATAGAAAAAATGGGAAGTATAGCTTGGATTGTGGTATAGTTTAATTTCAGGAGGGCTTATGATGGCAAAAAAATACTCAAGTAAAATAAATAAAATCCGATCCTTTGCTTTAGGTTTAATTTTTGGCGGGTTTATTATTATGTATGTTGGAATCTTTTTCAAAAATCATCCACTTGTGATGACCATTTTTATGATACTTGGATTACTAGCTATTATCGCAAGTACGTTGGTTTATTTTTGGATTGGGATGCTTTCTACTAAAGCCGTTCAAGTGATTTGTCCAAATTGCGAGAAACCAACAAAGATTTTAGGAAGAGTGGACATGTGTATGCATTGTCGTGAACCGTTGACCGTTGATCCTAAGCTTGAGGGAGTGGAATTTGACGAAAAATACAATAGAAATAGAAAATAAAAATTGAAATCGAGAGCTTGGTTAGTCTGTTTTGATTTATAAAAAATTTTACTTTCCAAGTTATCGATTCATGTTATAATTAGTGTATGAACTAAACCAGATAGTTGGTGAAACTATGAATATTTTAAACAGCAGACTATACAGTATCTTGGAAACGGTATCTTTTTTCTTTCTATTAAATATCCTTTGGTTTATTATGTGCCTTCCCATTATCACTATTTTTCCTGCCACCGCAGCGATGTTCGGAGTGGTTCGACAATGGGTGATGAAAAAGGATTCCGCCGTATTCATGCCGTTCTTTCGGTTTTTCAAAGAAAACTTTAAACAAAGTTTTCTTCTAGGTATTATTGTTTTTGCCTTTTCCTACATCTTTTATATTGATTTTATGCTTATTAATAATTTGGGAAATATTATGCAAAATCTTTTGCTGGCCTCTTTATTTTTGATTGCAATCATCGGAACTTTAACATTTACCTATATATTTCCAATGATGGTCCATTTCAAATTAACGTTATGGTCAGCTGTTAAAAACTCCTTCTTTTTTTCGATTAAATATTTCCCTACAACATTATTATCCGTTATTTTCGTAGGTTTGATGTTTGTCGTTTTGTTATATGTACCTGTAGCCTTTTTAATGATTTTTAGCTTTATGGCATACGTCGTGTTTTTCATTTGCTATAGTCGTTTTCGCAAAGAAGGAGAGTTAGCTGAGAAACATCAGCTCGCGCAAGAACAGGGAAATCACACATAATAAAGAGCAGCCTGTTAATTTGCTAACAGGCTGCTCTTTTAGTTTGTAATCTTGTAATGGTTCATCTAGCTTTTGTTGATTAAGATTGGGTGTTTTTATTATGACATTCTGGGCAGACCCCATAAATTTCCATGCGATGATGTCCTACTTCAAAGCCAGTAACATGAGCAGCAAGTTGTTCAACCTCATCTAAACCAGGATAATGAAAATCAACAATTTTACCACATTGCTCACAAATAATATGATAGTGGTCAGATGTGACAAAATCGAATCTGCTAGAGGCGTCACCATACGTAAGTTCTTTTACTAATCCCACTTCACGAAAAACACGTAAATTATTATACACTGTCGCAACACTCATGTTTGGGAACTTATCTTCAAGGGATTTATAAATTTCGTCTGCAGTTGGGTGTGACATTGATTGGACAAGAAATTCCAAAATCGCATGACGTTGAGGAGTGATTCTAACACCCGTCTCTTTTAAAGTATGGATTGCTTCTTTTAAGTGATGTTCTGACACCGTCATGCACCTCTTATCTAACTTAAAATTGATTATCTATTTATAATTCTTATAATTAAGTTTACTAAAAAATACTCTATACGTCAATGCATTCAGCGTTTTTCGCGTTTTTCATGGAGTTTCATTTCTTCGCAACCCAATAAATGATTCACATATCGCGCTGCCACAAATAACAAATCCGAAAGTCGATTTAAATAAGGGAGAACGAATGGATTTCGATGTTCCACAGCTACTGCCAGTCTTTCTGCTCTCCGTACAACGGTTCTTGCTGTATGAAGGGCTGCGCCTGTTGGATGCCCTCCAGGTAGGATAAAATTCTGTAATGGTAGAATTCGTGTCTCCCATTGATCGATCATTTTTTCCAACGCTTGTACATCTTTTTCTTCTATTTTCCAAGGTACTTCTTTTTCAACTGGCGTTGATAATTCAGCGCCTACATGAAAAAGCATCGTCTGGATGTGCTGAATATTTTTCGCGAATTCTTTTATCCCTTGTTTCTCTACTCCATGGAGAAAGCTAAGAGCAAGTCCAATCATGGAGTTAGCCTCATCACAAGTGCCATATGCTTCCACACGGATATCGTTTTTGGCAATGCGACTACCATAAACCAATGAGGTTGTCCCCTTGTCACCCGTTCTTGTATAGATCTTCATTGTATTCCCTCCCTTCCCTTTCAATTGGAAATAAAAAATGGGCTGATGCTAGTCAGCCCGAAAAATTTATATTCAATGAGGAGGTATGCCCTACTGTACCTTATGCATTGGTGCTTATTTAGAATGGACAGGAGCCGACTTTTATCTAAAAATAGGCATACATTTCTTCGTCTGAATTTAATTTTTTTATCTGCAAAGGTCTTATGATAATGTCGTTTTGATAAAATTCAGGGCCTCCTCAACATGTCCTTTCACCTTTACCTTCCGCCATTCTTTCACAAGTTTCCCCTCTTTATCAATAATAAAAGTGGATCGCTCAATGCCCATAAATTCTTTCCCGAACATCTTTTTTTGTTTCCATACATCGTATTTTTCAGCTGCTTCGTGCTGCTCATCAACCAATAGTAAAAACGGCAATCCATGTTTCTCAACAAATTTTTCATGCTTTTCGATCGGGTCTGGGCTAACACCTAATATGACTACATCTAATTCGGAAAAATCATCATGGTGGTCCCGAAAATCACATGCCTCGGTGGTACATCCTGGTGTCATGTCTTTCGGATAAAAATATAAAACAATATGTTTCTTTCCTCGAAAATCTGAAAGACTCACATTTTCTCCATTACTTGCCTTTAATTGAAAATCAGGTGCCATTTCATTTATTATAGCAGGCATTCTTAGGTTCCTCCTCCACTCTTCATTTTCTTAAGGGTACAAAAAAACAGATTCAAATTCAAATATTAAGAGGTCTCTCCTTGCTTTTCAATCCGATTTCGGAGGTTCATAGTCAATAAACGTTCGAACAACAAAAGCAGCAGGAATCGTATAACCAATTAGGGCTTCGATCATAACAAGAAGCCTCCCAATTCCAACAGGGACGACGTCTCCATACCCCACTGAAAACAGGGTGATCGCACTTAAGTATAAGGAAGTGGCTAACTGCTGGTTCCAACTGTTTGTTTCTCGAAGGGATGAATCAATGATCAACGTCCAACCTTTCATTTCCAACAATAAAAAGAGTAAACCAAAACCAATCATAATAATCGCATAAGTGCAGCCTAAAAAAGCAAAGTTTTCAAACGAAACTTGCTTGAATTTAAATCGATCCGGAAAAAACAATAATCTTAACGCTAAAAGGATACAAACAATGACCGCAAAGAAGATGATATACCACATTAAAAACACCTCTTCCTTCCTGTCCTAATATGTTACGATGGAAATAATATTAATAGAACTTAAGAAACACCAGCCCCCTTTCATTGCACAGAATGTAGGGAAAGACTACAATAATAGATGCTTAATAAGAAAAGCGCAAGCGCCCGTTTAGCGACGTACAAACTTTTTAGGGGCCTGACGAGATAAAGGAAACACGATGAACCCGAAGGGTGAATCGATGTTGACTTATCGTAGGAAGGCACCGAAAGTTTGCTAGTCGCTGGGCGCTGGAGCTAGATCCAACATTAGCCAAAATTTATACTTTCCTATCCTGTAAGAAAAGCGCAAGCGCCCGTTTAGCGACGTACAAACTTCAGTTGAAAGATGAACAGCTAAAAGCGCGCCGTCCTGGCGCAACGCTGTTCTGACCAACATCCTGTTGGCCTGAGATAAAGGAAACACGATGAACCCGAAGGGTGAATCGATGTTGACTTACGCAAGCAGGCACCGAAAGTTTGCTAGTCGCTGGGCGCTGGAGCTAGATCCAACATTAGCCAAAATTTATACTTTCCTATCCTGTAAGAAAAGCGCAAGCGCCTTGGTCAGCCCCGACAAGCAAATGCTCTGAGACAAGAAAAGTCGGTCTTGACTTTTATTGGCGTGGGTTTTTGACCTCGAGCCGATGGCGCCTGGAGCTAGACAATGAAAAAGGAGTTTTAAAGATGAACCTATCTCAATCCGAGACTATACACAAAGAAGCTTTAGAGCATATTGTCGGCGGGGTGAACAGTCCTTCCCGCTCCTATAAGGCTGTTGGAGGCGGATCTCCAGTCGTCATGGAAAAAGCAGAAGGAGCGTATCTATATGATGTAGATGGAAATCGTTATATCGATTATTTAGGGGCTTATGGGCCGATTATCACGGGGCATGCTCATCCGCATATAACAAAGGCGATCAAGAAAGCAGCAGAAACGGGCGTGTTATATGGAACCCCTACTCCGCATGAAGTCAAATTTGCTAAAATGATGAAGGATGCGATACCTTCCCTTGATAAAGTGCGATTCGTCAATTCAGGAACAGAGGCTGTGATGACAACCATTCGTGTTGCCAGAGCCTATACAGGCAGAGATAAAATTCTGAAATTCGCTGGTTGCTATCATGGCCATTCAGATCTAGTGTTAGTTGCTGCTGGTTCTGGCCCTTCGCAATTAGGTATGCCCGATTCCGCAGGTGTCCCGCAAAGCATTGCGAAGGAAGTTATTACAGTCCCTTATAATGATATAGAGGCATTCCAAGCAGCGATGGAAAAATGGGGTCCAGAAGTAGCAGCCGTTCTAACGGAGCCAATTGTTGGTAATTTTGGTATAGTTGAACCTTTGCCCGGTTACCTAGAAGAAGTAAAAAATTTAACTCATCAAGCTGGCGCCTTATTGATCTTTGACGAAGTGATTACGGCTTTTCGTTTTATGTACGGTGGGGCACAGAATTTACTTGGCGTCACTCCAGATTTAACAGCTCTTGGTAAAATCATTGGTGGTGGTCTGCCAATCGGAGCCTATGGAGGGAAAAAGGAAATCATGGAAAAAGTTGCCCCACTTGGTCCTGCCTATCAAGCTGGTACAATGGCTGGTAATCCTGCCTCGATGCTATCTGGTATAGCTTGTTTGGAAGTTCTTCAAGAAAAAGATGTATATGAACATCTCGATCAGTTAGGAGCCCTTCTAGAAAAAGGCATCCTGCAAGCTGCAGACAAATATGATATTCCGATTTCCATTAATCGTCTAAAAGGAGCTCTCACGGTTTATTTTACAAAAGAAAAGGTTATAAACTATAATCAAGCTGAGGAAACAGATGGAGAACTGTTTGCACGCTTTTTCAAACAAATGCTGTATCAAGGGATTAATCTTGCACCGTCTAAATATGAAGCTTGGTTTCTTACGACCGCTCATAAAAAGGAAGATATAGAGAAAACCATTCAAGCTGTAGAACTTGCTTTTGAACAGCTTGCAACTTGTTAAGGAACGGGTTCAAAAAGGAGGATAAAAAGGACACGTCGGCTAAGGGCGCTGACGTCCTGTCAGCAACGCCGACACTAGCACGTCCTGTGCGTCGAAAGTTCGAGGCGGCGTAGTTTCGAGCAGCGGACTTGTACAGGATGTACTGACTTCTGCGTTGCCCACAGGACGTGGGCGATTTTAGCAGAAGAACCTTCATCCCGATACATGAGCAGCGGAGAACAAGCCAACGAAGAAATTCGTAGTGTCATTTTTACCGGACTTTTTGAACATCCTCTTAAAAAGAATGAAAGGAAAATGATATATGAAGCTAGGTGCCCGCATGTTAAAAACGGGAATCGCCATTATTTTGGCTTTATTGATCGCAGAGCTTCTCCATATCCCCTCACCTGCCTTTGTCGGGATTGGTGCTATTTTTGCTATACAACCAACGATTTATCGCTCTTATTTAACCATTATTGACCAAGTTCAAGGAAATATCCTTGGAGCAATCTTAGCGATCGGGTTCGTACTCGCACTCGGCAATCATGTTTTGGTGATTGGCTTGGCTGCTATTGTCGCCATTGGTCTTATGGTGAAATTTAAACTTGAAAATGCAATTCGTTTGGCGCTTGTTACGATCGTGGCTGTTATGGCTGCACCAACGGATGATTTTCTGCAAGTGGCCTTGCTTCGCTCCGGTTCTATCTTTTTAGGTATTTTATCGGCATTTATTGTGAATCTTGTCTTTCTTCCCCCGAAATATGAGACAAAACTGTTCGAAGGAATCTCTGGCGTCACCGAAGACTTAGTTAAATGGATGAGACTTTCCACACGTTTTGCTTCAGAGGAAGGATTTTTAAAAAAAGATCTTGCTCAGTTAAAAGAACGTCTGGCAGGTAATCATCAGCTATACTCCATGTATAAAGAAGAACGGAAGTATTTTCGAAAAAGCGAGTATTCCAAAGCCCGAAAAGTAGTGATTTATCGGCAAATGATTCAGGTCAATCAAAAGAGTTTAGACATTTTGAGGCTGCAACATCAATATGAGAATATCCTGCATCAATTACCTGAAGACTTACAAAACCATAGTCGGCAGCGACTCGATTTTTTATTAAGCTACCATGAACAATTATTGATGAAGTTTATGGGGAGAGTGAAACAAGAGGTTGAGTTGGATGCCTTTCAAGATGAACAGATTGATATTAACCAGCTTTTTGATGCTTTTATAAACGAAATCAAAAAAGATGATGTAATAAACGGTTATCAGCCCTATCATCTCATTCATTTCTTTTCAGCCATGCTTGAATATGAGGAACAGCTGGAGCATTTAGAAAAACTTATTCGTTCCTTTCAAAAGTATCATGAAAAAGACGCCATTTTTAAGAAATAAACAAGCTGTATCTGGTGACATCAGATACAGCTTGTTCATGATTTATTTAGCCTCACTAAATAGTTAGTAAGACGCTATCCACCCAATTGTTGTACTTCAAATAGACGATAATAATTCCCTTGTTTCTCCATTAACTGCTGGTGGGTGCCGATTTCTGTAATCCGTCCATGTTCAATAAGTACGATCCGATCAGCATGGGTAATTGTGGACAATCTATGTGCAATAATAAACGTTGTTCTGTTTTTGGCTAATATATCAAGCGCCTCTTGAATAAGATGTTCGCTTTCTAAATCAAGTGCCGAAGTGGCCTCATCTAAAATAAGCAGAGGGGGGTTTTTGAGAAAGACGCGGGCAATGGCAATCCGTTGCTTTTGACCACCAGAAAGCTTGACGCCCCGCTCCCCTACTGTTGTCTCATATCCATTTGGTAGATTCATAATAAATTCATGCGCATTGGCTGCTTTTGCCGCATTATAAACTTCTTCATCTGTCGCTTCAGGCTTTCCTAGCAAAATATTAGACTTAACAGACTCACTAAATAAAATATTATCTTGTAAAACCATTCCTATCTTATCCCGAAGACTATGGACCTTAAATTGGCGTATATCGATACCATCTAATCGGACTTTACCTGCACTCACATCATAAAATCTTGGAATTAAGCTGACGAGAGAGGATTTCCCCCCTCCACTCATCCCCACTAAGGCAATCGTTTCACCTGCTTGTACTTGTAGATTAATATTTTCTAAAACAGGTTCCTCTTCTTCATCATAGGCAAAGGTCACATTCTCAAAATGAATATTTCCTTTTACGTCCTGTACCTCGATTGCATCGGGGGCATCATCAATATCATATTTTTCATCAGCTAAATCAAAGACCCGATCCATGGAGGCAATCGCCTGAGTAAGAGTTGTCGCAGAATTCACTAAACGTCTTAACGGATTATACAATCTTTCCACATATCCCATAAAGGCAACGAGTGTACCAACAGAAAGATTACCATGAATGACATGATACCCAGCATAGGTGATCACGATTAAAGGAGCAAGGTCTGTGATCGTATTGACGACCGCAAAGGCTTTAGCGGTCCAACTCGTATGGATTAACGCTCTTTTTAAAAAATGGCCATTGTTTTTATCGAATTGTTTTTGCTCATGGTCCTCAATCGCAAAGCTCTTAATAAGCGACATCCCCGCAACCCGCTCATGCAAATAACTTTGCACCTGGGCAAGCGCTTGGGAGCGCTGTCTTGTTAGCTTCCTCATATTGCCAAAAAAATAACGAACAGAGAGAATATAAAAAGGGAAAACTGCCAGCGAAACGAGGGTTAATGGTATATCCATGGAAATCATAATCCCAATAGCAATCAGCACCGTTGCCGCATCCAGCCATAAATTCATTAATCCGGTAATGACAAAGTCCTTTGTTTGCTCCACATCATTAATAACCCTGGAAATAATTTCGCCTGCCCGTGTATTGGCATAAAATTTAAAGCTTAGTTTCTGAATATGCGTAAATAAACGATCCCGTATATCATATAAAACTTTATTCGCCGTCCATTGGGCAAAATATTGCCTGAAATATTCCACAGGTGGCCTTATGACAATAAACAAAGTAAACATGATGCCCATTGTCCACATTAGATGAGATGTCTTTTCACTTGCTGACAGATCTTCCGCACTAATCACATCATCAATCACATACTTCATAAGCATCGGAATTAAAAGGGGAATCGCAAATTTAATCACACCGATAATAAGCGTCCAAAATATTCTAAAGCGATACGGCTTAACAAACTGCAAATACCTACTTATGACACCCAAAAAATAATCCTCTCCTAACATAAGAAAAGCGCAAGGCAGCTTTTCAGAGCAGGGGACACTTTTTTCTAACTGCGATAACTTAAATAGCGATCATACCAAATATCAATAAAATCCGCAGAAAAAGGCCCTTGCCTTTGCCTAATCCAATAGATAAGTTTTTCCACATTTTGTTTCAAAATATTATCGATTTCTTCCGGGTATCCCATATGTAAACGATTGTATTCATATTCATCTTCATCTAAAAGTGAATACGTCATATCAGGAAAAACCTTTATATCAAGATCATAATCTATATATTTCAGTGCCTCTTCATCCACCACAAATGGAGATCCCAAGTTACAGTAGTAATAAATACCATCGTCGCGAATCATCCCGATAATATTAAACCATAGATCTGTACGGAAATAGGAAATAGCGGGCTCACGTGTAATCCAGCTCCTTCCATCCGATTCAGTCACTAGAGTGTGATCATTTCCCCCAATAAACAAATGACTGGTTGCTTTCAATACCTTGGTTTCCTCCCATACACGGTGCAGATGCCCATCATGTTTATAACTATGTATTTGAATATTCTCTCCTTCAATTGGAATTTCCATCGATTCTCCTACTTTCTTGCTCCCAATACAGTAGATCTTTTATCTTATTTAAAAGGTGAATATGTTCATTATAACGTTTTTCTCTCCTATTTAAAACCAATCCGTTTGCGGATTTTTTCACAGACAAGGGTCTAACTTTCAACTGAAAGTTAGACCCTTGTTGACTTACATTATTGTTGTCCGAAGTTTCCAGCGTTTTTCGCTTTGTTTTGTTCTGCTTTTTTGTTACGCTCTTTCACAGATTGTACATCTGTTTCGCTGCCGAATTCGGTACCGAAATTTCCTTGTGCACCAGCAGATTGAGCGTTTTGCTGTCTTACGTTTTCAACGTTAGTGCCTGCTTGAGATTTTTTGTTAGCCAATGGTATCACCTCCACGTTTGTTAATGTAACCAAACATGAAGATTTCATCCAAAAAAACAGGAATTTTTTTAATCGACTAAGCCTATTTATACAAGGATAGAGCGTCCACCATCGACAATAATGGTTTGTCCTCGAATCATCCACGCATCATCTGAGATAAGAAATAGAATGGTCTTCACAATATCATCTATCTCAACCATTCGACCTGCAGGTGTATGTTTTTTTGCATCTTCCAATAATTCTTCCCGATTCGGAAAGTGCTTCAATGCATCTGTATCAATTGCCCCTCCTGAGACAGCATTTACCACAATATTCTTGGGCGCTAATTCTACCGCAAGATATCTTGTTAAGGCTTCTGCGGCCGCCTTCGAAACACCGACTGTCGTATAGTTTTCCAAATACCGAATCGAACCAAGAGAGCTCAAACTTACAATTTTCCCTCCACCCGTTTTCTCCATCAATTTTGCTGCTTCTTGGGAGCAAAAAAGAATACCTTTGCCATTAATATTCATCGTCCAGTTCCAGTGGGTTTCTTCAAGCTCCATAATTGGTCGTAATACGCCTGAGGCCGCATTATTAATCAGTATATCGAGCCTTCCAAATTCTTGTTCAATCTCTGCAAACATCGATTTTATTTTATCAACATCTCCTATATTCGCTCGAACAAGTAGGGCTTTTCTGCCTATTTTTTTGATTTCCTCCGCTGTTTCCATAGCCGCTTTTTTACTGCGTGCATAGTTTACTACAATATCATATCCGAGTTGAGCCAGTGCAAGAGCAGTAGCTTTTCCAACACCACGGCTACTCCCGGTCACAAGTGCAACCTTATTCATGAAAATCTCTTCCTTTCTTTTTCGTATGTATCTATTTTCCTTTTCCGAATAACATCATTATCTTTCCCGATCACTGAAATACTTCTCTTTGTATGCCTTCCAAATTTTTTGGTGGGGAACAGGGAAGGCAAAAGTTTCAAGCTCTTCTCTTGTGACTAGAAGGGATCCAGCTTGGAGATCGACAGGTCCATTGATTTCTCCTGCAAAAACATCCATAGACCATTTTAAATGAGAAAAAGTATGGTCAACATGGGTAAAAGAGCCTGTTTCAAGATGAATAGTTGTTTGATATTGATCCTGAAGATGATGAGACAATAAATTCCTTTGCGTGGAATATTGCCAGTTCCCAGCCTCTACTGTTGGAAACTCCCAAAGATTCGCTAATAAACCTTCACTGGGACGTTTGCAGATCAGATAGCGATTATCTGCTGATTTCAATACCGCCGTTAATAAAGTGACATGTCTAACAGATGTTTTTCGAGATTTAACAGGTAATTCTTGTTCTTTTCCATTAGCAAAGGCCTGACAATGTTCTCTTACAGGGCAAAGTAGGCATGCAGGCGAAGTTGGGGTACAAACAAGGGCTCCTAATTCCATTAATGCTTGGTTAAAATAAGATGGATTATTTGGGTCTATTAATGTCCTAACCGATGCTTCAAACACTTTCCTTGTCGCAGGCTTTGCAATATCCTCTTCTATCAATAAAATTCGTGATAAAACTCGCATCACATTTCCATCTACCGCAGGCTCAGGCTTTCCATAAGCAATACTTAAAATCGCACCAGCCGTATATGGCCCTACACCTTTTAATTTAGATATTTCACGCTGTGTATCTGGCACTTTCCCACCATAATGCTCTACTACTTCTTTAACAGCCGAATGTAAATGGCGAACCCGGGAATAGTATCCTAAACCCTCCCATATTTTTAAAACCGATTCATCATCTGCAGCCGCAAATGCTTCCATCGTGGGGAATTCTTCCATAAACCGTTCAAAATACGGAATGACTGTATCCACCCTCGTTTGCTGTAACATAATTTCGGATACCCATACTTTATAAGGATGATTATCTTTTCTCCATGGAAGATCTCGTTGTTCATGTATAAACCAATTCAACAAGTCTTCACGAAATTGTTGAATATCACAATCACTGGGATTGAAGGTAGAATCTTTCATTTATACCGCTCCTGAATGTTAATTGGCGTACCTTTTAGGGAATCATAATTATGACCATACTAAAAAATGTACCCATTGCATTATATTATTTTTTAAAATATGATGAAAGAAGAAAAACTTAATGTTAGAGAACACCCTTTTCCTAAGGAGGATTTAGTTTGGATACAGCCACTCATGTTGCTATGGGTGTTGCGATTGGTGGGCTTGCTACACTTGATCCCGTCGTCGCTGAAAGCACCACCAATGCTCACAGCGTTTTAGTAGCGGCCATCATCGGATCGCAACTACCTGATATTGATACTTTTTTAAAATTACGAAATAATGCTGTTTATATAAGGAATCACCGTGGGGTTACCCACTCCATTCCTGCGATTTTGTTTTGGCCCATTGTTGTAACAGCTTTGGTTGCCTTCATTTTCCCAAACGCCAATATATTTCATTTATGGCTTTGGTCCTTTGTAGCCGTTTTTTTACATGTGTTTGTCGATATTTTTAATGCGTATGGGACGCAAGCTCTGCGGCCATTCTCCGCAAAATGGGTCGCATTAGGAATCATCAATACGTTCGATCCGATTATTTTCGGTTTACATGTTTTAGGAATTGCGGCTTGGGCATTAGGGGCAGATCCAGGGTTTACGTTCTTAACCCTCTATATTATTGTGTTTCTTTATTATATTTTGCGATTTGTTATGCAAAGGGTTGTAAAATCAGCGGTACTGAAAACTATCCCTGATGCTGAACAGATCATCATTGCACCTACTATGCGTTTTAGCCAATGGAGATTGGCGGTCATCTCAAAAGACTTTTTCTATGTCGGTCGCGCTTTTAAACGATCGATTACGATCTTTGATAAGTTCAGCCGCATCCCCGTGCCGGAATCACCAGAAATTGAAGCGGCGAAACAGGACAAAAACGTTTCAGCCTTCCTATCTTTTTCCCCTGTGTATCGCTGGGAAATAAAGGAGTTCAATGATTACAAGGAAGTCCGGTTTATTGATTTGCGCTATAGAAGCAATGGACACTACCCATTTGTCGCGATCGTTCATTTAGATACCGACCTGCAAATTCTCACTTCCTATACGGGCTGGATTTACAATGAAGAAAAGTTAAGAAAAAAATTGAATATTATTATGGATTAAACATACAGCTCAACCTTGGTTGTATGTTTTTTTCTTTGTAAACCATAATAAAAATAAGGCGGATTTATTTTTACCGTCTAAAAGGAGGCTGTCCCATTGCGTAATAAAGCAAAAGATTTCCCATATAAGAATGAAAATAAATTTGAAGGTGAACCACGAGCTAAGGCTGAATACGCACCTATGCGTGCAGATGGAACGATTAATACCAATCCCCAAGGCAGAATGCGGGCATCTGGTAATAGACAGGAAAACTCCAATCAGTCTTAACAAAACACCGACAAGGGGGAAATAAAATGACCAAAGGCAACGGGAATACTCATCTAAATCGAAATCTCAGTCCCTTTAACCGCGGATTTTATAATCCCAAAAAAATGGGTTCTCAAGTAAATGGGCAAACAGAGCAATCACAAACAGAAATCATCAGAGAACGAGATGCTGTCACGCGATATAAAAAGTAAGAAAGCGGCGGGGATTCCCCGCCGTTTATTCCGAATTAACTGGCAGTAAGCCCCCTTTCACTTTATTTTAACAAAGAAATCGGCAATGCTTCCTCTTCTCCCGAACCATTTAAGCGATACCCCCATGCAAAAACGCCTTTTAAATAATCAATTTTAAAATAGGTTCCCGGCGCCCCTTCAACTGCATAAATTTCCCCTGGTTTAAAATCTGCCGGATTTAATAAATAAGCTTCAGCCATAACAGCTTTTCGCTCCATTACCGCAAATTCATTGACCATTCCGAGTTGCTCAGCCTTCCTTGCCTTCTCTTTCACTAAAGCAATCTCTTTCTTTAATTCTTCTTTTGTCATTTCACTGTATTTTTTTACTTGTTCCATTCTTTAAACGCCCCTTATCAACAGCGATTTTCTTTCTCATCTATATAACGATCGATAAGCTCTAAGCTAAATCCTTTGCGAAATAATGCTTGTTTCATCTTTTGCTTATAGGCAAATCCTTCGAGATTCTGATATTTACGATCAGCCTTTTCTGCTTGTTTCACAAGGGAGAGCCATTCTTCTTCATCCTTCTTCTCAAAATGAATCTCTTCCATCGCAATCGAAATAATATCAAAGGAAAACCCTTTTGTCAGCAAAAATTGCTCCAGCTTCTGTTTCAATATTTTTTCTGATAAATGCTTATTTTTTTCAGCATGCTTATTCCCTAACTGAATGGCATGAAGAATTTGGTCCTCTGTTTTATAGAGTGTTAATGCATTTTCTATGTAAGAATTTTGAACATCTTTCTGTAATAATTCTTGTTTAATGATTTGCGGCCCTTTTTTCCCTGTATTCACCTGAGTGCGAACGTAAGCTTTCGCAAATTCAAGGTCATCCACATATTGATGTTCCCGCAATGTCTGCAAAACAGCCCCAATGATTGGTTCATTCCATTCCTTTTTAGCCAAGTGCTTTTTTATCTCGCCTTCAGAGCGCATCCGGAAAGATAAAAAATGAACGGCCTCATTGAAGGCTTTTCTAATGTCATCCTCGTATTGGATTTGGGTAATGTCAAAGTCCGTTAATTCCTTTCCCTTCTTAAGGGCAAATCGAATCAGGACTGCCTCATCCACACTAAAAGCATAAGCTTCATCTAAATAAAGATTATAACGGTTTGTATTTTTTTGTTGAACCGCAATTTTGGTGATGATTGCCACTGGAAAATCACCTCATTTTTTCTTGCTGGATCCATTTTACCATATTATCTTAATGTATGTTTATCTAGGTTTTGCAGAAAATGTAGAAGAGGACAAATTTAAAGAGCGTGTTCAAAAAGGAGGATAAAAAGGACCAAGAATTTCGAGGCGGCGTAGCTTTGAGCAGCGGAATGTATGCTTTTAAATACATGAGCAGCGGAAAAGCAAGCCAACGAAGAAATTCGCAGCGTCATTTTTACCGGACTTTTTGAACATCCTATTAAAGGAGCTGGGTGAAATGAGTAAAAACAAACACGTCCAAACGAAAAGCACATTATCCACAACCCAGGAAGTACTGTATGCAAGAGAGTTTAAACAAGCCGATAAAGCGGGAGGATACACCCATTCCAAACGGAAATAAGCATGAAAAATGGTGAGTCAAAATAATTAGGAGTTTTTTTAAAAATGGGCCGAGATGACCATAGAAAAGCACGTGATAAAAATAAACAGAAGCTTCCACAAGTACCGAAGAATATGAAATCGGATGGTCGTGATGTTGAATTTTCGCAAGAAGTGGCCGATCAAGATGATCTTGAAGCTATGGAAAGAGCAGATGCTGCTGATAAAAGAGCAAACGAACGGAAAAAAGATTGAAACGGACTTTTATAAGACATTGCATACGAAATTTGAGCCGTGAGCGCGATGTTTTAACCATTGGACACGGATTTTAGGAGGGGGATGGCTCCCCTTCCTTTAATCAAATACGGTTTCTTTATTGGGGTCCTTTAGAAAATCGAATAGCATGTGCATTTGGGTTTCTGTGTTTCTTTTCCTTGATAATGGGGGTAACTGATCCTTCGCAAAAAAAGCGACATCGGCTGTTTCTAGACCACTAATGGCTCTTCCTCCACTTATCTCACATTGAATAAACAGCTTATAATAATGACTCGATTGCGGAGGGTGGTCGTGCTTATGTGTATCCAATACAGCAAGCAATTTCGTTGTTGTGACGTTAAAGCCTGATTCTTCTTGGATCTCCTTCACAATATTTTCTGAAGGTGATAAACCAATATCACAAAAACCTCCAGGTAAGGACCAGAGGCCATCATGTTTTTCTTTCACTAAAAGAATTTGATTTTCCTGAAATACAACACCCCGAATATCCACCTTTGGCGTTTGATAGCCTGTTTCATTTGCAAATAAATTTGTAATTTTTTCCGTGCTCATATTCGTATATTCTGCCATGATTTCTACACTTATTTTTCGAAGCTCCTCAAATCGCTCTATATCATAGGCATCCTTTGAAAATGCAATTCCTGCTTGTGACAGTGCTTGAATCTTTTGTGCCCACTCTAACCATTTATGCTTCATGACCACTCCCCCATATAAAACTTCTTTATATCTTATTTTCAACAAAAAAAGACAAAATCCTTTTGATTAAAGAATTTCTCCTTTTTATAGCTCTGAAAGGCTCTATTTCACCTTAGTTTTTCTTCGATTTCCTTTTTCAATATAACAGCTTGATTATGTTTTTCATTTTTAGCTGCATAGACTAATGTAATATCTTGTTTTTCTGCTCTTTTACAAAGCTGTTCTAATGCTTCACGTTTTTCATTATCCTCTCGCAGCTCTTGTAGATATTTTTTTCTAAAATCAGCAAATCGCTCTGGATCATGCCCAAACCACTTTCTTAAATCGGAACTTGGGGCAATTTCTTTGAGCCAGTCCTCCAGTTTCGCATCTTCCTTTTTGATTCCCCTAGGCCAGATACGGTCAACTAAAATACGCGCTCCATCTTCTTGATTGTACGGATCATAAATTCTTTTTATTTTAATGGACGGCATTTGCAGCACTCCTTTTCCTAAAAAAACATGTGATTTTTTTACCATACATTGTCCTACTCATGTTATACCCGAGAAATGGAACAATAACGAAAGAAGTACCTAAAGAAGGGAGCAAAAAAATGAACAAAAATAAGAAAAAGACACTAATCGACCAAGAAGAAATGTTGCGTCAAGCTAATCTTAATAATCTTGAACCAGGAGATTCCGTTGAGGAACATCGTTCGATCGAAACCGCGAACATTCAGATCGCCGAAGATGAAATTGGACAGCAAAATAACAACCTCTAAATCAAACAGCCCTAATTGCGGGGCTGTTTTCTATTGTCATAATTTGACAAATCTCGAGGCGTGCCAGGCACTTCGATTAATGATCCAGTGCGTAGAGTTGACGATAACGTTCATTGTTTGTCATGAGTTGGGTATGAGTTCCTTGCATCGCAATACGTCCTTCATCAAGGAAAATGATCTGGTCCATTTTTTCGAGTCCCATTAAATGATGGGTGATCATAATCATCGTTTTATTCTCTAATGTTTTAAACATGGTTGCAAGTAGGTCTCGTTCTGTCGCAGGGTCAAGCCCTACGGTAGGTTCATCTAAAATAACAATCGGTGTATTTTTCAGTAAAATCCGAGCCAAAGCAATTCGCTGCCTCTCGCCCCCTGAAAATCGTTGGCCGGCTTCTTCCATTTGTGTATTCATCCCTTTAGGAAGGGATTGAATATATTGATCTAGCTTAACTTGTTCCATCACCTTTTTGATTTCCTGCTCTGTCGCATTTTGTTTGCCAAGACGAATATTATTTGCAATCGTCGTTGCAAAAAGATACGGTTTTTGATTCAAAAAGCCAATTCCAGAAAATATATCTTCCCCGTATTTTTCTGGATCAATCTCCCCTATTTCCACCTTTCCCGAATTAGGGGTGAGAACCCCTAATAAAAGTTGTAATAAGGTTGACTTTCCGGCACCACTTTTACCTAAAATAGCGATCTTTTGCCCAAAGGGGATAGAAAGACTAATATCTTCAAGGGCTGCATGATGCTCATTTGGATAGTGGTAGGAAACATGTTGTAAACGGATAGACGGATAGACGGACTCGAATGATTGCGATAAAATTTCCGTTTTTTCATTTGCAAACTGTCTCACATCCTCTATTCGCTGTAAAGATTCCTGGTAGTCAGGCACTTTTTCAATTGCGTCTGATAGCGGAATAAGCCCCTCCATAATCGGGAAAACCACCAGTGTAAAAGCAGCAATGTACGTTGGCATGATCTCCCCTTTCCCAGCCGCTACTCCTGCCCATACACCAACGAAAAGTAAAATGATACCTGATAATACTTGCAATTGAAAGGTACGGGATTGGTGCCAGTTCACGATCTCTTTTTCAATTTTATCTCCTTCCATTGTCTTTTGCATAAATTTATTCATAAACGATGTCTTCCTCCCACTAACAATCCAATC
This sequence comes from Lederbergia sp. NSJ-179, assembly GCF_022867885.1. GTDB lineage: Bacteria > Bacillota > Bacilli > Bacillales > Bacillaceae_C > Lederbergia. Next base: position 19,260 of record NZ_JALIFP010000050.1, read on the forward strand.
GTGAATCCCGAAGAAAGCATCTGTTAATGATTGATACGCCTGTTTACGATTGGCTTTCAGCCTCATTTGCCGTTTTTTCAACAAAAATAGGGAGAGGAGCGGATAAACAAATACGATGATACTCAGTAAAATGGCCATCCATAAGGCAAACAGCCAATCAAATAAGGCCAAAGCGACAACAGAATAGATAAATAAAAAGAGCGCTGTTGCCGTTGGAAAAAGGGTGCGAATATACACATCTTGTAAATGCTCAATATCATCAGCGAGTGTCCCCAATAAATCACCTGTTTGAAAACGCGAACGAACAAAGAGGGCCTGCGGTTCTAACATTCCATATAACGTCACGCGCATATCGCCCAATATTTTCAGTACAGCATGATGGCCAAGTAAGCGTTCTACATATCTTGTCACCGCTTTGGAAATTCCAAATGCCCGGACGCCAACAATCGGAATATAAAGCAATAAAATCGTTTCAGGGCGTTCTGACGCCCTTGTAATTAAGTACCCAGATGTAAACGTAAGAAGTGAGGAAGCGACAGCCGTTAAAATACCTAAAAAGATCGTCGCTAGCATCACTCCCTTATATTGCTTTAGATAAGGCTTAATATAGATATGAAAAAGTTTCAACTTTCAGCCCCTCCTTTATGCGCCTGTTGCAGTTGGAAATAAGCTCCCTTTTGCTTTAGTAAATCCTCATGCCTTCCACTTTCCACAAGTCGTCCATTTTCAAGAACAAGAATCCAATCCATTTCTCGCATCCAGTGAAGCCGATGGGTGGCAAAAAAGACCAGCTTCTGCTCCATTAATGGCAGCATGGCTTGCTTCAATTCATACTCCGTCTCAATGTCTAAATGAGCCGTTGGTTCATCGAATAGCATAATCGGACGATTTTGTAAAAGCCCCCTTGCTAAAGCGATCCGCTGCTCTTCTCCCCCACTCAAGTTTCGCCCTCCTTGGCCGATTTTTTCATGGAGTCCTTTAGGAAAACGGGCAATTAATTCAACTAATCCTGCCTTTCTTGCCGCTTGCTCCATTTCCTCCAGTGAGGCATTAGGGGCATACCAGCTAATATTCTCCGCAACAGTTCCAGAAAATATATAAGGGTGTTGCGGAATATACGTCAATTGATTTTGCCAGCTATTACACGAAAGATCTGAGTATACTTGCTTATTTACCTGGATCTCTCCACCTGTTGGTTGGGAAAACCCTGATAAAAGATCGATAAGGGTGGATTTCCCGGCACCAGATGGTCCGACAATCCCGACTTTTGTAAACCCTTGAATCGCAAAGCGAATATCTTTTAGTTGAAACAATCCCTCTTCTGTCTCCTTATTGATCTGATTCATTTGTAAAATGCTCATCTCTGTCCAAGCGGGTATAGCCTCTTCATCATGATTGTGATTGACTGACTCCATCGCTAAAAGCTGATGAATTTTATCCCCGGCCTCTTTCCCATCCATTGTCGCATGGTAATCATTCCCAAGTTCACGAACAGGCAGAAAGTATTCTGGAGCCAAAATAAGAATCAAAAGAGCGGGCCCTAATAAAATATGACCATTGATTAAGCGTAAACCAAGCTCGACAGCTACAATCGCAACTGAAAGACTGGCGAAAAAATCTAAAGAAAACGTAGATAAAAAGGCAACCCTTAATGTTCGATTTGTAGCGATACGGTATTTATGACTCACGGTTTTGATTGATTTTTGGTGCTCCTTACTTTTCCCTAAATATTTTAAGGTCAAAAGACCCCGTAGTGAATCAACAAAATGTCGAGAAAGGAGTTGATAGGTTCCCCATTGTGCATCCATTTGTTTTTGTGCCGCCAACCCTAACAAAATTAAAAAAATAATCATGATCGGCATGACGACAGCTAATATGATGGCAGACGGTAGATCAAGAGCAGCCACATAAATGAACAAGGTAACCGGTACACAGGCCATCGCAATCGTTCTTGGAATAAATAAGCGTAAATAGGTACGGAATTGAGGGACCCCTTCTAGGGTCAACGTGACGAGATTCCCTGTCCCTTCTTTTCCAACCGCTCTTGGTCCTAATGCAAAGACCTTTTCCAATAAGGCTCCTTGATAATCATTCGCTGTTTTTTCAGCAAAATGGTAAGCCAATTTTTCTTTCACCCATTGTAAAAAATGCCGGAACACAAAAGCAATAAGAAAAACAGCGAAGGAAAAGAGGACTGCCTTCCAAGCAGTCCCTTTATACATTTTTACAATGGCGTCTGATAGAAAATTTGCCTGTACGATTAAAACAATCGCTTGGGCAACAGTAAGAAACCCAATGATCAAGATCAGACGTTTACTTCCTTTATAGTGAAGCAGATGTTTATCCATCAGTATTCTAAATGCTCCTTATGAGATACTCGTTTACGAAATACGTAGTAGCTCCAAACAGTATAGCCTAAAACAATCGGAATCATCGTAGCGGCGACAATCGTCATGATTTTTAATGAATAAGCCCCCGAAGCTGCCTGATACACCGTTAAATTATGGATCGCATCAGTAGAGCTAACCACCACATTTGGAAATAAAGCAATAAAGAAGGAAGATGTCACCAAAATCAAAATCAAACCAGTCACGGTAAAGCTATAGCCTTCTTTTTTATGCTGTAGGAATCGATAGAGACTGACATATAAAAGGATCACTACTCCATAAAGCGGATATAAAATCCAGCCTTTTTCGGAAAAAGCTTCGGTGTAAACGGCCGTTAAAACCGTAAATAAAATCACCATGCCGCCCGTCGCCAAGTACATCTTTAATCCTGCTTGCTTCGACCTTTCACGCAAAAGACCAGTCGTTTTTAAAGAGATAAACATTAAACCATGTAAATAGGCTAACATCATGAAGGTAAGCCCCCCCACGATGGTATACAGATTGACAATATCAAAAAAGCCGGCATGCATATTCATATTCGCATCAATTGGAAGTCCTTTAATGAAACTAGTAAACATCACACCCAATAAAAACGGCGGTAAAAGGCTGCCTAGAAAAATAGCCCAATCCCATACCTTCGTCCAACGCTCTGATGGCACTTTCCCTCTAAATTCAAAACTAACACCGCGGGCAATTAAAGCAAGTAAAAGGACGACAAACGGAATGTAATAGCCACTAAATAATGTTGCATACCAATGTGGAAAGGCCGCAAACATCGCCCCTCCTGCTGTAATTAACCAAACCTCATTGGCGTCCCAAAATGGACCAATACTATTGATCAGCATGCGCTTTTCCTTTTCATTTTTTGCTAAAAACTTCGTACTCATCCCCACACCAAAATCAAAGCCTTCTAAAAAGACAAAACCTACGAATAAAACAGCGACAAGTAGAAACCACAACTCACTTAGTTGCATGTTGCACACCTCCTACATCAAATGGATCGGATGCTGTAACATCTTCTTTTGGTTTCGCGTGAGGGCCTTGTTTGATGACACGAATGAATAAATAGACCATCACAATCGCTAAACAAGCATAAATCAAGGAAAACGAAATAAGCGAAAATAAAATTTGCCCTGCACTAACATTAGGCGATATTCCGTCTGCCGTTTGCATTAAGCCATTCACAACCCATGGTTGTCGTCCAATCTCCGACATAATCCATCCAAAGGAATTACCGATAAATGGCAGAAATATCGCTGGAACCAACCATTTTAAATAACGACCACTTGTTACAATTTTCTTCCGCCATAATAGGAACAAACCGACAGCACTTAATAAAATGAGAAGCCCGCCTGTTCCAGCCATAATCCGGAAGCTCCAAAAGACCGTCTTCACTGGAGGGATATAGTTTCCCTCTCCATATTTTTCCACCATCTGTTGCTGTAATGTATTCATCCCATCTACTTTTCCAGAAAACTCATTATAAGCAAGATAGCTTAAAAGATAGGGCAGTTCAATTCGATGCGTACTTATCTGATTTTTTGTATCAATCTTTGTGATCAGTGTCCACGCAGCAGGATCTCCGCTATCTTCCCAAAGTCCTTCAGCGGCGGCCATTTTCATCGGTTGGGCACCCATTAAATATTGAGCTTGCGCATGTCCGGAAAAAGCCAAGCCCATGCCTCCTACCATCCCAATAATCAGAGCAACAGCTAAAGAGCGTTTAAATATTTCCATATCTTTTTTCTTCATTAAATACCAAGCGCTGACACCCGCAATAAAAAAGGCGCCAGTTGCAAAGCTTCCAAAGATTGTGTGTGGGAAAGCCACCCAAAGCTTCGGATTGGTGATCACGGCTAAAAAATCCGTCATTTCTGCGCGACCATTTTGAATCGTATACCCAACCGGGTTTTGCATAAAGGAATTCGCTGCTAAAATCCAGAAGGCCGATAAAATGGTCCCAATCGAGACAAGCCAAATACAAGCAAGATGTAATTTTTTCGGCAATCGATCCCAACCAAAGATCCAGAATCCAATAAATGTGGATTCTAGAAAAAAAGCTAGCAGTGCTTCCACAGCAAGCGGGGCCCCAAAGACATCCCCAACAAATCTTGAATAACTGGACCAATTCATCCCAAATTGAAATTCTTGAATAATCCCTGTGACCACACCAACTGCAAAGTTAATCAGAAAAAAGACACTCCAAAACTTGGTCATTTTCAAATATACTTCTTTTTTCTTGATCACATACAATGTCTGCATAATCGCAATAATAAACACTAAACCAATCGACAAGGGCACAAAGATAAAATGAAATAATGTGGTAGACGCGAATTGAAGTCTTGCAAGAATAACCTCTTCCATCCTTAAACGACCACCTGCTCAAAGCAGGTGGATTTTGACATAAATGTCGATGACTAAAGTCATATCCCAGGCTGAAGTCCTGCTCAAAGTCCGAAGGCTAAAGCATACTCGAAATAAGAC
>NZ_JALIFP010000051.1 GCF_022867885.1 Lederbergia sp. NSJ-179
GTGGTCTGGTAACCTCAATTATCCTTAGATTTTTAGGGGGTGGCAAGTTTTTTCTTTATAAGCCCTCTTAAATCAAGGTTATATTAACTTTTTACTATATAAGTTTTGACAATACGAATGATACAAAGGGGGGTTCTAAATGATAATAAAAGCATTACTAGTCTCAATCATAGCTGGAATTGGAGAAATTGATAATAGAATACTAGGAATGACAATGATCCAGCGCCCCATCATTATGTCAACTTTAGTAGGCTTAGTATACGGCGATGTTGTAACGGCAATGATCATTGGCGCGCAAATAGAGCTTCTTTCAATGGGGATTGTAGGGATCGGTGCTCACTCAGCACCACCGGATGTAACCCTTGGTAGTGCTCTTTGTACCGCTTTCGCTCTTGGATCCGGTACAGGTACAGAGGTAGCATTAGCGCTTGCGCTACCTGTTTCAGCTTTTGCAACAAGTTTAAAATACGTGACATACGTTCCCCTCAACCATATGCTAAGTGAAAGGGCTAGAAAGAAAGCAGCCGTAGCAGATACAAAAGCAATGGGAGTGAGTCAGTGGTTAGGCCTTTTTAACTACTTTATATTTCCGTTCATCATCACATTTATCGCCATGATGTTAGGTGGACCTTTATTTGAAGATCTAGTGGAAGTCACCCCTAAAGCTATTACTGAAGGAATACAGGTAGCTGCTGGATTATTACCTGCTCTTGGCTTTGCTCTACTTATGCGTCTTACTTATACGAAGCAATATGCACCGTACCTTTTCCTTGGGTTTGTCTGTGTAGCGTTTCTTGGTATGAGTAATGTAGGGGTAGCTGCTATAGGTGCAATCATAGCTGTACTTATATTTTCAACGGACAACCAGTCTAATGGGAAGGAGGCTGCATTAGATGACAACGAAGTCTAATACTATTAGCATGAATATTTTAATGAAAGTTTTTTGGAGGTCATTTCTTCTACCAGCATGTTACAGCATGGACAGGATGCAAGCTCCAGGTTTTGCTTATTCGATGATACCCGTATTAAAGAAGTTATATAGAGATAAGGACAGACGTAGTGAAGCCTTGTTACGCCATTCCGAAGTGTATAACACTACTTTTGCAGTTTCTCCTTTCATACTCGGTATAGCTACTGCAATGGAGGAAGAGGCGGCATCAAATCCTGAGTTTGATCCAAAGGCCATTAACTCTGTAAAGGTTGCTTTGATGAGTCCTTTAGCTGGGATCGGTGATACTTTTTTTTGGGGAACCTTTCGGATTATAGCTGCAGGTATTGGTACTTCCTTTGCTCTTGATGGTAATATCTTAGGTCCCATTCTATTCTTGCTTATTTACAACGTACCTAATTTCTTAGTTAGATACTATGGGATTAAGTTAGGGTATAAATTGGGATCCAATTCTATTCAGAACTTGGTTGCTGGCGGAGGTATGGCAAAGGCAACAAAGGCTGCTACCATATTGGGTCTAACGGTTATCGGAGGAATGATCGCTTCTCTAGTAGATATAAAAATCGCCTATGTATTTAAGTCTGGTGATACTAAATTAGAAATCCAACAAGTACTAGATGATATTGTTCCTAAATTGCTTCCACTTACTATTACTTTTCTTATTTATTGGTTATTGAAAAAGGGAGTAAATGTATATTGGATTATGTTGGGGAGTGTCGTAGTAGGCATTCTTGGAAAAGCGACTGGTATTTTATAATCGAAAAATTGAAAGTTAATATATATTCTAGGAGGAATTATTCATGTCTAAACATACAATGATTGATTACATCTATGAAACCAAACCCGCAGTTATCGGGATCATTAATAATAGTAGTTCGCTGTGTGGAGAATTTGCGCAACAGGTTGCTCATAAGGGATACAAAAGAATCATCTTAGTTGCATCTGGTACATCCTATAATGCTTGCGTAACGGCAAAATACTTTATGGAAAAAATGATAGCAATTCCAGTCACGCCTATGACAGCTTATTCATTCGCCCATTACGAAAATATTTTGGGTAAGGATGATCTGATTGTGGCTGTTACTCAAGAAGGTGAAAGCACCAATACAATTGATTGCCTAAATAAAGCGAATGAACTTGGGCTTGATAACTATGTAGTGACTGAATATCTTGATAACACTTGTACGCAAATTGCAAAAGGGAAAGTGACGATTGATTGCGGACGCGAATTCGTAGGACCGAAAACAAAAGGATACACCGCTACAGTATTAACCTTATACATGATGGCGCTAGAGTCAGCAAAACAACTGGGAACTATTTCCCAAGAAGAGTATGTGGATTATAAAGAACGAGCAGCAACTACAATTAATAATTTGGATGTTATTATAGAACAAACAAAAGATTGGTTCGAAGCGAATAAAGAAGATCTTGTTAACTGTGAACGCTGCTATATGTTAGGATATGGAGCAAATGTAGGAACAGCCATCGAAGGTGCTCTAAAAAGTTTAGAAACAGTACGTTATACATTTTTCGGTTTTGAAGTGGAAGAATTCCTTCACGGTCCATTGGCTTCCGTTAAACCAGATGTATATACAATCTTAATTGCTCCAAAAGGTTATGGGTACGATCGTGCAACAGCATTGTACAAAATCTTGAACAGTCAAAATGAACATTCCTATGCCATTGGTGCACAGGAAACTGTTGACTCAAAACATGTGCTTGCAGGTGACTTTATGAATGATCCAGACTTTTCTACTTTAGAGTACTGCGTGCCATTGCAACTTTTTGCCTACCTACTTTATACAGCCAAAGGGATTGATTTAGAAGTTCGTAATTATCCTCGCACTCGTGACGCTTTACCAACGAAGGCGAACCCTGTAAAACCTTCATAACTTATTAGGGGAAACATGGTAATTTGTGAAAGAAGGAGAAGTTGATTTGTGTATTCTAAAAAGGTTATGATCAAAAATCAATCAGGTTTGCATGCCCGTCCCGCGAAGGAATTGGTGACTTGCGCACAAGAGTATGCATCTAAAATTACTATTTGTAAAGCCGGTAAAGAAGATAGAACGATTAATGCAAAAAGTATCGTTTCTCTTCTTACTCTGTCACTTACACAGGGAGAAGATGCGGTGATTACTGCAGAGGGAACAGACGAAATAGAAGCTGTTGAAGCCTTGGCTAAGTTGATTGAAAGTGGTTTTGGAGAATAAAAGAGGTGTTGATAAATGACTCATTATGGTACCTTTAACAACTACCAATCACTTGTTGAAGAAATTAAAAAAAAAATGTAAGTATTATTTTATACAAATACGACAGGGTATTCCTATTTGAAGAAGCTTTCAAAAGAAGCAAAATCATTTCCATATTGTTTTTCTTACAGATCTTACTACCAATGATATTTATTGTTATGTATAGTTGGTTTACTAAAAGCTATCTGGGACTAATCGCCTTACCCTTCTATGTAGTAATTCCATTAGTCATTTCTACAAGATATATTCTAACAGTACTATTTACTACATTAGGTTTGTTGGGAATAGCTTGGGACTGGTCACCTTTAATCATATGCTTGTGTACTCCCGCATTACTTGCAAGCTGGGGCGAACGTTTATGGTGGAGCTCGATGCAAATTGTGATTGTTAGAGGCATATTAAATAGCCAATTATTATTTGACAAATTGTGGCAAAAGGGTCTGCTTGCAATTATGGATCAGCAGGGTAGATTGTTTCAATTTAACTCTAAATAATTTAGTTTTTACAAACTGTTCTATTGAAATTCGTCTAAATTGGGCCCGAATTTCATTATACGTTGCAAAGCAAAAAACTTCGGTCAATCCATTTATATAAGGGCGTGTTCAAAAAGGAGGATAAAAAGGACCAAGAAGTTCGAGGCGGCGCAGTTTTGAGCAGCGGAATGTATGCTTTTAAATACATGAGCAGCGGAGAAACAAGCCAACGAAGAAATTCGCAGTGTCATTTTTACCGGACTTTTTGAACATCCTCTATAAAGATGATATAGCTGAGACTGTGACAATAAGGTGTTTACTAAGCCTTTATGTTCACAGTCTTTAGTATAAAGTTCAGGAGAGACAATGGTTAAAGTTGTATATTGTATATAGCAGCTTAAAGTTGTATAGTATATTGTAAAATTTAGAGAAATATTAGGGATTTAAGAGAGGTGAGATAAAAAATGGAACTAGGTTTGGTTCAAAAACAAACAACAAACTTGGTGATGACGGCTGAATTAAGACAAGCGATTTCTTTATTGCAATATTCAACAATGGAATTAGCGCAATTTATACAAGAACAAGCTTTAGAAAATCCATTAATAGAATTAGAGGAACGAATAGAAGAATTCTATATGAATGAAAAATATGAAAACCCAAGAAAAAAATCGACAAACACGAATGAATCAAAGCATCCTTTAGAATTTGTTCTATCAGAAAGGCAAAGTTTGCAAGACTATTTATTAGAACAGATTCGTTGGATCGACATTTCGGATCGTGAACAAGAAATTTTAGAGTTTCTCGTTCTTAATGTAGATGATAATGGCTATTTAACGATTGAAAGTGAAGAAGCAGCCAATGATCTAGCGGTAGAAAAAAAGATTGTTGAAAAGAACATTGAAAGATTACAATCCCTAGAACCTGTTGGGGTTGGAGCAAGGGACTTTAAAGAATGTCTCCTTTTACAATTAAAAGCTTTTTATCCAGAGAATGAATTAGCAGCGAAGGTCATCGAAAATTATATTGATTTGTTTGCAAATAAAAAGTGGCAAGAACTTGCCCAACAATTAAACGTTTCTCTGCACGAAATAAACGAAATTGCACAGTGTATTCAAACCCTACAACCTAAACCTTGTATAAATATTGATGCTAATCCAACTATATATTGGATCCCTGATATAATAATCGATAAACAGAACGATCATTATACTATTGCATTTAATGATCAATTCCTTCCTGTTATTCACATAAATGACCAGTACAAAGAAATGTTAAATAAAAAAAATGAATGTTCGGTATATCTTCATGAAAAATATAATCAATACAAATGGTTAGTGAAAAGCATAGAACAACGTCGTAATACTATGCTGAAAATTGCTACGGTTCTTGTAGAGAAACAACGTGATTTTTTTGAAAATGGATTATCCAAACTTCATCCTCTTACTCTAAAAGAAATTGCCAGGGAAATAGATATGCATGAATCTTCCGTTAGCCGGACAATAAAAAATAAAGTCATTCAAACTCCTCAGGGGATATTTGAAATGAAACAATTATTTACATCAAAAATCCAACAGTCGGATGGCACTCATACGTCTTCATCTAAAATCAAAGGTTTAATAAAAAAAGTTATTGATGAGGAAGAAAAGCAAAATCCTCTTTCGGATCAAAAAATCGTTGATTACTTACATGACCAATTTAACATCTTAATTTCTCGTCGAACCGTAACGAAGTATCGAAAAGAACTAGGTATACTTTCATCAAGTCGGCGTAAACATTTCTCTTAACAAGAGGTTCAATTTTAACTTAGGTGCAGCCGAAAAGAGTATACCTAGGTTCTAAACTTTTTTATCAGCACCTTAATTTGTAAAACTGAATTTCTAGCAATCCCTTCTGATTGAGGGGTTTGGGCGTCATAAAACTCGGGGAAAGTAGTGGAACATACATGGTCATGATTTTGGATGAATGACAAAAGTTCGAGATGAGTTATCTAACAATTCGGAATTAAATCGCACGAAAGAAAGCGGTTAACGAATAGTAAAATCAGATTAAATTGATTTGTAAACGAAAAAGGAAATGACCCATTAATTGTAAATCACCTTTTTTCATCCTTAAAAATGTATAAAAAAATATAGATTTTTATTTTATATCATATGGTTACAGTCATAAAAACAAGTTGAACGGATCGAAACAAAAATAAGTAAAGATATAATTGTTGGTTTATGTTGACTTTTAACTGGGTGTTCAGTACCATAAAGGTAACAAATTGATGCGATCGTTATCATCTTTAAATCATTTAGAAGAGGAAAGGTGATGGAATGAAGCGAAAGGGATTTATTATGAAGGTTTATGCGGACAAACATGAAGAATATCAGAAAAGACATAATGAAATTTGGCCAGAGATGGTCGAGGAATTACGCCGATATGGAGGACAGAATTATTCTATCTTTTTAGATAAAGATACTAATCAGTTGTTTGGGTACATCGAGATAGAGGACGAAGAAAAATGGAGCAGGATGAGAGAGACTGCTATCAACCAAAAATGGTGGGAGTTTATGAAACCGCTTATGGAAACGAATTCAGATAATAGTCCAGTTACGATAGATTTAACAGAAGTTTTTCATATGGATTAGGATAAATATGACAGTTCAGGAGAAGAAGAAAATGGGGAACAGAAGGTTTGCAGCAAAATATGCTGAAAGAGCAATTACTAAAAAACTAGGAATCTCAAGAAATATACCTGTAAAAATCTAGCCCCCACTGATTAAAAGTTTCACGGATAGATAATCGTCATCATGCTGATCTAATCATGCTAAAAAGAGCTGTCACGGAAATAAGGTTTTTACTCATTTCCGTGCAGCTCTTTCTTATCCTTGTATTTTGTTGTTAAGTTGTTTTCTTATGAGGATGAGTTTCCATGAGATGGTTTTTTTTCATGTGAGATTGATTTTCCTGACATAAACCATCCGATGACAGCAATTCCTAGAAGGACTCCCCAGAAAGCAACTGTCCAACCCGTACTATGTGGGAAATGCTCATCCAATATCCCTACTTTTTCGTGACTGAGTGTAATAACCGCAAGTTTCACTCCCACCCAAGCAACGATGAGATAAGCGGTTGTTTCGAGACCAGGTCGATCGGCAAGCAGTTTTACAAATAGGTTTGCCGCGTATTTGATTAATATCAATCCTGCAATCCCTGCTAATACAACAATTAAGAACTGTCCGCCATCCATTCCGCCAAATTGTGGTAGTGGCGTCCCGGGAAGAACAATCGCAAGTGCGACCGCTGCAAGGATAGAATCAATAGCAAAGGCAAGGTCCGCTAATCCAATTTTGACTACAGTAGGCCAGAAACCTTTACCAGCAGAATCTTCCTTGACCTCTTCTTTATCTTTTGAAGAACCAAAGAAGTCCGAAATGACATGTTTTAAACCTAAATAAATTAAATAAGCTGCACCAATCGCTTGCACTTGCCATACATTAGCAATAAAAGAGATAGCGAATAGGGCTAAGAAACGGAAAAGAAAGGCGCCCAAAATCCCGTAATTAATGGCTTTCTTTTTCCGTTCTTCTGGCAAGTGTTTAGCGATTACTGCCATAACAAGTGCGTTGTCAGCAGATAAGATTCCCTCTAATCCAATGAGAATGAATAAAGTCCAACCGTATTGAATCCATAATGATTCCAAGTAGAAATCTCCTTTCTGATACAAAAATAGAGGCTTTTACCAATGAATGGTAAAAGCCTCTAAAAGATAAAAGACCTTTACCAAATTGGCAAAGGTCTTGCTAACAACAATTAAAGTTGCCCGTAAAGCCGAGAGCATGATTAATACTCTGAATTGACGACTTTACCGTTAAAGCTACTCCCCTTTGAATTATAAAAAGAATATCATTCAATGTATCATTTGTCAATCAGTTTTTGAAGTTTTTGATGTATTGATTAACTAGCATTCCGCTAAATTGTGGCAGTATGGTTTGAGGAATAACAATGGCAAATGCGACAGCTACACCTTTTTTTACGCTTTTTTTGTTTTCGCAGTTCTGAAAGAAGAGAATCCTATTGAACGATTTTCTAATCCTATTTACATCTTTTTAAGATGTCTAACATGAAGAGTACAAGCATAAACATGGAACACGTAGCTTTTTTTAGGGGGTAGACGATTGCGTGTTTCAAATGTAACTGTCCGTAAGAGATTAATAGTTGTGTTAATAGCTGGATTTGTGATTATGTTTGTAATTGGAATACGGTTGGGATACCTTCAGTTCATTCTTGGCGGTTCGCTGAGTGATAGGGCGCTGGAATTATGGAGTCGTGATATTCCTTTTGAAGGGAAACGAGGGGAAATAGTGGATCGGAATGGAGTATCTCTTGTACAAAACTTAAGTGCTCCTACTGTTTATGTGATTCCACGGCAAATTAAAGATCCTGTCAAAACGGCCGAAGAACTTCATTCAATCCTTAAAGGTAACAAGGAAGAAATCTATCGGCAGGTTACGAAAGACGAATCTATCGTTCGAATTCAACCAGATGGAAGAAAAATTTCAAATGAGAAGGCTAAACAAATCAAGAAATTGAATATTCCCGGAGTGTTCATTGGAGAGGATTATAAGCGACATTATCCATTTGGAAATAATCTTTCCCATGTGCTTGGGTTCACAGGAATAGATAATCAAGGATTGATGGGCCTGGAACTTTTTTATAATGAAAATTTAAGTGGAGAAAAAGGGAGAGTTTCTCTCTATTCTGATGCAAAGGGAAATAAAATATCTTCTTTAAGTGATGAATATGATCCACCAAAAGCCGGGTTGGATTTAAAATTAACAGTTGATAGTAAAGTACAATCCATTGTTGAAAGAGAATTGGATCATGCCGTAGCAAAGTATAATCCTGATGGAGCGCTTGCGATTGCAATGAACCCCAATACAGGAGAGATATTGGCAATGTCGAATCGTCCTAACTTTAATCCTGCAAGTTATAAGGATTATTCTGCAGAAATTTACAACCAAAACCGCCCGATTTGGAGTCAGTATGAACCGGGATCGACTTTTAAGATTATTACGTTAGCTTCTGCTCTTGAAGAGAAAGTTGTGGATTTAGAAGAGGATACTTTTTTTGATCCAGGTTATATCATGGTCGAGGGACAGAAAATCCGTTCTTGGAAAAAAGGTGGACACGGGCAGCAAACATTTCTCGAAGGGGTACAAAACTCGAGTAATCCTGGGTTTGTATTGTTGGGACAACGCCTAGGAAAGGAAAAGTTATTTTCTTACATTGACAAGTTTGGATTTGGGAAGAAAACGGGAATCGATCTACAAGGAGAAGGAACAGGCATATTATTTCCGTTGGAGCGTGTTGGGCCAGTAGAACTCGCTACGACAGCTTTTGGTCAAGGTGTGTCAGTCACCCCAATTCAACAAGTGACTGCTGTTTCAGCAGCTATAAATGGTGGTTATCTTTATAAGCCTTATATTGCAAAAGAATGGATAGACCCGAAAACGAAAGAAGTTGCGATTAGAAATTCCCCGCATTTAAAACAAAGGGTTATATCAGAGGAGACCTCAAAGCAAGTTCGTTATGCTTTAGAAAATGTCGTTGCTAAAGGAACGGGGAAGAATGCGTATGTTGAAGGTTATCGTGTGGGAGGTAAAACGGGAACAGCCCAAAAGGTTGTGGATGGAAAATATCTTAAGAACAACTATATCGTATCTTTCCTTGGTTTTGCCCCTGCCGATGATCCGCAAATTGTTGTTTACGTGGCTATAGATAATCCTAAAGATACATTGCAATTTGGCGGGGTCGTTGCTGCACCTATAGTTGGCACAATTATTGAGGATAGCTTGAGTTCGATGGGTGTAAAGAAACGCCAAGATCAAATAGAAAAGGAGACAACTTTGTTAGATGAGGAGTTTATTGCTGTACCTAATCTAATTGGAAAAAGTAAGAAAGATATTTATCAAAGCTTTTATGACTTAAAAATTGATGCAACCGGTGAAGGAGAGATGGTATTGAATCAAATACCCAAGGCAGGTTCAAAGGTAAAATCGGGGGCAACTATCCGTTTATTATTGGGCAACAAGTAAACAACATTGACAAAAGAAAATCTTGAAGAATAGTAGAAAACTTAATCAAGAAGGGGCTGTCCAGATAGTCGTGTTTTCGACTTTTGGATGCCCCTTTCCATGTTTCAAAACCTTGATTTATCAACATTCCTGATTATTGCACTTGAGGGCACTTCCACTTTTCGGACAGCCCCTTCTTATTTTATCATCAGGTTAAACAAATGGAATTTCTTTTTTGCTTGGTATGTAGCCGGGTTTCGCTCCAGGTATCCCAGTCAGGGAATAGTTTTTTCATTCACCTCAGTGTATGATGGGAGTTATGAATTATTTTTAAGAAGGAATGATGAAATGAAAAAAGCGATTTTTCTTCTCTTGGCTGCAGCTGTTGTCGTGATTATTTTTATCTTACATCATACGAATGCTGAACAAGATCATTTTATATATGTAGCTGTCAATGGAAATGACCAAAATGATGGTACAAAATCCAACCCGTTTCGCACACTAAAAAAAGCCTCTGCAGAAGCAAAAGCGGGGACGACCGTCCTTATACGAAAAGGGATCTATAATGAAAAGTTGGTCGTTAAACATAGTGGTACAAAAACGAAACCCATTATTTTTAAGGCCTACAATAAGGAGCAGGTTGTCCTTAGTGGAGAGAGTCTAAAGGATGTAGAAGGGGATACTTCCTTAGTTTCGATCAACAATAAAAACTATATTACGATTAGTGGATTAACGATTCAGGATTTAACAACTGAATTAACAGATGAAACAGTAATGGGAATTTTTGTAACAGGCTCGAGCCGTCATATTACATTAGAAAATAACCATGTGCAGCGAATTGAAACTCATGTAAAAGATGGGAATGGCCATGGTATTGCAGTATACGGAACTGGCCCAATGAAAGACATACATATTCTGAATAATACGGTGGAAGATTTGAAACTTGGTTCTAGTGAGGCTCTTGTACTTAATGGAAATATTGATGGCTTTAAGGTGGAAAATAACCTAGTTCGCCGCAACGATAATATCGGTATTGACCTGATTGGGTATGAAGGTACATCTTCAAATAAGAAAGCAGACTATGTGCGAAATGGTACGGTTAAAAAAAATAAAGTGTATGAAATATCCTCGTACGGCAATCCAGCCTATGGGGAAGATTATTCTGCTGGTGGAATTTACGTAGATGGCGGAAAAAATATTACCATTGAAAAGAATACTATATATAACTGCGATATCGGAATTGAAGCAACCTCTGAGCATAAGGGAAAATATGCTGATTATATGAACATTAGAGACAATATTATTTATAACAATTTTTACACGGGAATATCGATTGGCGGGTATGATGAAAAACGGGGAGGCACGATTAATTCTACAATCTCTCATAATATCCTTTATCGAAATGATACGAAGGGACTAGATGGGGGACAGCTATTATTACAGCATGATACAAAAAACAATGTGATCGAAAAAAACATTTTGACCACTGGACCCTCTCGCCTATTTATTACCAACTATTTTACAACCAATCAAGCCAATAAACTGCAAAAGAATATCTTCCATAAAGAAAAAGGAAAAACGGGTATCTGGGTATGGAAGGAGGAAGAATACATGTCTTTTCCTGAATTCAAAATCGCTTCAAAAAGTGATGCGAAATCTAGTTATATAAACCCGAAATTTGAAAATGAAAACAAATATGATTTTAGATTGAAAAAGGATTCACCTGCAAAAGATATTATAGAATAATTACTTTTGGAAATATGTCTTTGTTGTTAGAATATGCGAAAGAGTTACGGGTTCAAAAAATCGTCAGAAGTTACATGGAGATTTTATTATGTATAGTTCAACCCAAATTAAGGCCTTAATAAAAAAAACTAGCAAAGGAAAAGGAATTAAACGGACAAATACTTCTAAGAAACTATATGTTGGAGTGACTTTTAGAAAGAATCTCTAGCTCTGAATACAAAGATCATTTTATCTTAAAGGGTGGCATGTTGGTTGCTGCTCTAGTTGGTGTGGACAAATAGTATTGGTTGAACTTGGTAGAAAAATGCTGAACTTTCCAATCGTGTGTATGTTATAATTTTCGTCAAGAGAGGTGCTTAAAATGAAGTTGGAGCAACGGATGTTAACTCCCTTTGTCAAGGCAAAATACTTATCAGAACCCAATTTTAGAAGATATACAAGTATCATTCATTACTTATACCAGCAACATGAGTACTATTATGGTCCTCCTGCCCTAACGAGTGATATTTACAACCATATAATTGAGCATGACTCCCTGAATTTGTTTGGAAATTACACAGAGAAACAACTGGATGAGGACTTAAAACAGTTGGAGGAATGGGGAAATGTCGTTTCTCATGCCGATAATGCCCGGGTAAGCAAAATCCAGGACTACAATCGAAGCAGGTTGCGTTATCAATGTACCGATGAAACAATCGAAATCGAACGAATGCTGGAAAAGCTGGATGGGCAAATCCATCGAATAAAAGGTTCCCTAGATTCGAAAATGGTCAGTTCTTTGGCTGCGCTTGTGTTGCAATTTCAAAAAATGGACTTATCAAAAGCCTTAACAAAAGAGGAACGTGCCGAATTTAATGAACTTTGGACAGATATTTTCAAAAGATTTAAGACATTAAGGGAAGAGGCATCCGATTATTTAGGGATTATTCAGAGCAGAAACATTGAAGAAGCGATGCAAAGTAAAGATATTAGTGCGTTCAGAGTCAAATTCACGAGCTATTTGACAGATTTCATTATATCCCTGCAAAATAACACACTTATCATTGAATATGCGTTGAAAGATATCCGAAATAAAGGCCTGGTCGATCGAGCCATTCAAGAACTCATTATCTATCAAAAGGACAAACCGAATCTTGAAGAAGAAATCAAAGATGAAGAGATGGCAGAAATCTATCGAATGCAGTGGAGCGGGATTCAAAAATGGTTTGTTCAAGATGAACACGGGGAACGGTATGTCGACTATTTACTAAAACAGACCAATGAAACGATTAGTAAATTCATGAAATTTCTGGAACAACTTACCGAACGCGAACAACAAATGAAGAGTAGAAAACATGAATTTCTGCATTTAGCCCAACTGTTTGAGGAAGAAGAGAACTTTGATCACTGCGTAAAAATGTTTGGCGCAATCACCAATATTGAAAACCCGCCCCATTTCTTTTCCGAACGAAATCAGGAACTATATGCAGACGAAACGATTATCGAACAAGGACCAGAAGTCAAGCCCCTACAAAATGTCAAAACCGCTGGCATTAGAAAGAAAAAACAAATCGCTGTAATTGAACCGAGTGAGGAAGATAAACAATTATTGGCAGAACTAAGGCTGCAGAAGGCCTATGAGGAGCAGCAACTGAATGCCTTCACACAAAGAGGCAGAGTTGTGTTGGGCGAAGTCGAAAGAATCGAAAACTTTATTTTATATGCGATTTTGAATTGGATCAGCAAGGCTAACTCTACAAATACCAAACACGGTAGGACGGACAACGGTGTGAAGTATAGCATTGAGAAACATAGTGACCAAATGGTAACAGTACATACAACCGAGGGAATTTTAACAATGGATGATTATGTCATTAGTTTTGAGGTGTAAGCAATGTTGGAACAGATAGAGTATGAAGCTAGTAAAAAGCCAATCAAGGAAGAAGTGCAGCGGTGCATCAGGCTATTAATCGAACGATTCTGGATTACGAGAGAGGATGATGAAGAATTATATTATCTCATCAAAGACAATGAAGCAGAGATTAAAGCATTTTTCCGCGACACATTTCGTTACCGGTTGATCATTACCCATGAATTGGTAAAATTGGAGAAAATCCCTGTTAAAATGTATAACTGGATGGGAAATAAAACAGTAAAAAGCCAGACCACATTCAAACGGCAGCGCGACTTTGTCTTTTTGTTTTGTATACTGGCATTTATCGAAGGCAAAGGAAGAGACGACCAATTTTCGTTGCAAAATATATGTGAGGCAATACAGGCATATTATCCACAATCAGATTCAAAAGAACATGTAACGATCATTTGGAAAGAAGGTTCGGGTTATGAAAATCGACTTTCATTAATCCGCGTCTTGAAATATATGTTGAAGATGAAGTTGATTGTCGATGTGGATCAATATCTAGAAGACTTTGCAGCCGATGCAGAACATGACGTATTATTTGAACGAACGCCATATGTTTCCTATTTTATTCGCAACTTCAAAGATTTATTTGCCTGGAACCATTATGACGATTTTCATGCTTTTTTGGACAACGAAAACACTGAATATATCGATGGAAAACATCGCTTTTATCGGCGTTTATTTCTAGAACCGATTGTTTATCATCATGAAATAACGGAAGATGAACAAGATTATGTGAAACGATACTACCATAAGATCGAAAGCAACATCGAAAAATATACAGGCTATGAGTACGAACGCTATAAGCATAACTCGATATTGAGGAAAACGATTGTTTCTACAGGTGAAGTACTGCACCCTGCCGAAAATATGCGTTCAAATCTTATCCTTCGGTTTGCCGGATATATACTGGAGAATCAAGTAGACTACGAATTTTCATTTACGAATCAGATCGATATATCCAATAATGAAATACAGCAAATTCTCACTAATTTAAAAGAAAACGACTCCCGTTTCTGGTCCAAAAGCTTTAAGCAAATGTCATCCGAACAATTGCGGAATGTCGTTACGGAATATCTAGTAAACTGGAATTTTGCAGAAATAAAAGATGATAAAACAGTGACATTAAAAGAAGGGCTTTTTCGCATAGTTGGGAACTATCATAAGGAAGAGAAGGAGAAGCGAACATGAGCGAAACACTGCAAACAGTAAACAAATGGCAAATGTACCGTGCGAAATTATTCAGCTTCTGGTATTATCCGGATCAGGAATTTTATTTTAAAAATGGCTGTGGAGTACTTCGCGGTCATAATGGCAGTGGTAAATCGGTGACGACTCAAAGTTTAATCACCGTCTTACTGGATGGGGACGTACGGAGTCATAAGCTCGATCCCTTTGGTGGCAGGGAACGAAATATCACAGATACCGTATTAGGTGAAGAAGGCTTATTGGGGATTCATGAACGAATCGGGTATATTCTTTTGGAATTTAAAAAGGAAAACGCCGAAGTATACAAAACAATTGGTATGGGCATCGAAGCAAGGAGAGGCAAAGCACAAAACAAAGTCTGGTATTTCATCGTTGATGGCAAACGCTTTGGTAACGGGGAAGGATTTCTCAAGCTTTACAAAGAAGAAATCATCGAGGGAAGTTTGAAGAAGCTGCCGCTAAATGAAAACCAGCTTCGTCATCTCATTGAAACAGAGAATCGTTGTGGAAGAATTTACACAGACAGAAAAGACTACGCCGACAAAGTAAACAAGCATTTATTTGGGTTTGATACATTGGAAAGTTTTATGGGATTGATTGATTTATTAATTCAAATCAGAAGTCCAAAGCTAAGTGATAAAAATAGACCTGAAGGCGTGGCCGAGGTGATCAATGATTCCCTTCCGCAGTTAACAGAAAGTGAATTACGCCCATTAACGGACTCTATTGAATCCATTGACCGCATTGAAAAGGATTTGCAAGATACGAAGCGCGACTTGAAATCAATGGAAAGACTCAATGATGTTTTTGTCAAATACAACCAAATAGCATTAGTTGAAAAGGCAACGGAATATAGAAAAGCGCAGAAGTCTCTAAATAAGTTGAAAGCTGACATCGCCCAAACAGAAAGAGAAGTAAAGAAACAGAATGAGCGACTGAAAGAAATCGACTCAAGCCGCACAAAACTGTCCAATCAACTAGAGGTAAAAAAGGAAGAATTACATTCACTTGGTGTAAAAGATATCGAGGAGATTGAAGGACGCAAGCAGGAAGCAGAAAAAGATTTTTCCGCATTCACGAGAACACTGCAAGCTTTAAATGAAAAACTGGATAATACGATCAAACGAAAGCATGAGGCACAAAAGAAAAAAGATGAATATGAAGCAGATCTTTACAGATTCGAAAAGGAATGTAAAGATTTTCTCCAGGAACTCGACAGCATTACAGAAGAAATGGATTTCGCCAAGCATCATCCGTTCATGACACATTTCATCGCCAATCAAAACGATCCCACTTATTCATTCTTTGCATGGAAAGAAGAAGTAAAAAAATATGGTCAATTCCTCACAACCATGAAATTGGAATTGGAAAAGTATGAAAAGCTAAGGGATAAACTTGGCCGGATTGATAATGATTTAGGTGACATCCAAATGAAGATTGACGCCTCGCAAACCATCATTACGGATTGCAAAGATAAAATAGATGAAGAGATTATTCACGTAGTAGAAGCCGTGCAGCAATGGGCCGATCATGCGGTGTATTTACAAGTGGATGGGGAAACGAAAGATCGTTTAATTGAATCGATAGATGATGTCTTTGACCGTTTGTCAAAAGCAGCCTACCTAGGTCCGTTAGAAACGTTCTATCAACAACGAAAAGAAGAAAACCAAACGAGGAAGATAGCAATTTCCCATCAAATTAGTCTCCTGGAAGCAGAAAAAGCAAAGATAGAAAATGAGATTATCGAATGGGAAACTAAACAAGAGATAGAACCCGGCTTTGTTGAAAAGAAACGAAAGGCTTGGGACGAGCTCACAGCAGCCGGCATTGACTATGTGACTTTTTACGAAGCATTTGAATTTCATGAAACGATCGAACCTGACGAGGCACTCCTCTACCAAAATGCATTAATAGAATCCGGCATCCTGCAGGCGGTCATCGTGAAACCGGAAGATGTAGGCATTGCAAAACAATATACAACTGTCCTGGAATATGGAGATGCACAAGAAAGGAATTTATCAACTGTACTAAGAGCAAGTAAAGAAGCGCAATGGGAAAAGGTCCTCACCTCCATTTCAGTGAAGGAAAAAAACGGAACCTATATTTTAGAAAATGGTTCTTTTAAAAATGGTCTTGTAACAGGGAAGGCCTCCCAACAAGAAGATTCATTGTTTATTGGGAAAGCCGCCAGAGAAATGTACCGACAGAAAAAAATTCTCAGTCTGAAAGAAGCACGGGATCTAAAAGCTGAACAAATAGATGCTCAGCAAATTCAACTTGCGCAAACAAAAGAAGAGCAGGCAAAAATGGAAACAGAATACGAATCCTTCCCGTCTTTAGCTCACTTATCTGATTTATACACAAAAATAAATACAGAACAACAGACTATTACAGAAATCTATGAACCATCCAGAAAGAAATTGAGCGATGAATATAGTGAAGTAAATGAGGAGAGCAAGAAACTGCTCGTACAAATGAAGGCAAAACTGGATTTTACGGAACTTGATCTAACGATTGAAGCATTCGAGAGGGAACGACGGAATCAACAGGACTATATGCAATGCTTGCAAGATATGGAAGTGTCCTTTACCAAGAAGATGAATGCGAAAGCAAGTTTTTCAGACTATACGGGGCGTTGCATGGAATATGAAATACAAGAAGATGAAATCCAATCCGATATCCGGGACAATGAATCCAAACAAGACAAGGCGAAAGAGAGAATTTCCACCTACGAAAACCGATTAAAGGAAATGGGCTCAGAAGACATTCGCAAAAGAATTACCGAGCTTACCCAGGAAATCAATACAACCATTCCGGAACAATTAAATGATTTATTGACGGAAAAAACCAATCTTGGTCGTGATATTGAGACTGGAGAACAATTCATTGCCTACCAAATGGAAAATGAAATTCCCTTTAAGACAGTGGTCTATGAAGCGTGGGAGAACGAATTTCAGGCCCATTATAAACTGGGTTACTTGATCGCTGAAAATGATCCTTCCGATTACCTGGAGGTGGCCAAAGAAATTGAAAAGCAGCACGGATCGATGATCGACAAGAAAAGAGACGAAATTGAGAAGGCAAAAAATAGATTGACCCATACCTTTAATACGCAAAACATTGAATTATTCCATTATGAATTGGAAATGCAAACAATGAAATCTGATTATTTGCCAACCTTTGAGACAGAAGATGATCAAAAAAATGCAACATTAAATTTAATGAATGAGCAAATGTCGCGCATTATCGTCACGCTGAATGTCGATGGAGAACGTGTTCCGCCAACCTATGCGGTCAAACATTTGACAGAGCGCGTCACACGCTTGGACAGGGATATAAATGAGAAAGATCGCGACTTGTATGAACGAATCCTGGTCAACACATTAGGTGATACAATCCGGAGAAAGATTACCTATGTACAGCACTGGGAAAAAGAGATGAATAAATTTATGGAGCACGAGAATTTGATCAAGTTCCGCCTTGCCTGGAAACCAAAGAAAAGAGAAAATGAAGACCAATTAGATACCTTGAAACTGGTAGAAGCATTAAAAAGGGATAGCCAATGGATTGATGTCGATGAAATCAGCAGCCATTTTCGTTCCAAAATCAAAATAGCCAGACGCAGGCACGAAAGACAGTCCCATAAAGAATATAATTTAAAAGAAATCATGCGTGAAGAACTTGATTACCGCAAATGGTTTGAGTTTGAAATTTACTTTACGAAGAAAAATGACAAAGAAAAGAAGTTAACAAGAAACACCTATGGAGAATTAAGTGGCGGACAACGCGTTTTAGCAATGATCACACCCGTACTTGCTGCATTGTATGCGAAGTATTCTGAAGCAAGTGAGGATTGTCCACGCATCTTCACGCTGGATGAAGCATTTTCCCGCGTGGATGATGATAATATTAATATCATGTTCGAGTATATCCGCAAATTGAATTTCAACTATATTCTCAATTCTCAATCGTTATGGGGATGCTATGCGTCTGTTCCATCACTCAATATTTATGAATTGAGTCGTCCGGAAAACCGACCTCATGTATTGATTGATTCGTATTACTGGAACGGAAAGAAAAAAGTCAGAACAGAGCAATTGCAATTGGAAAGGGAGGAAGAGCTGGTTGTTACTTCTTAATGAATTGACGAATGTTTTCAAACGAGAAAAGGGTTTGACCGCCTTTTCTCTCTTTTTATAAAAAAGTATAAAAGCTATGAACGTGTCGAAAAGGGAATTTCTGTTGTGTTAAATAACCCGACCCCGGAAGAAAAACGGGCCCTATCTGGTTTTCTTGGAAAGGATTATTCTAAAAGTAAATCGATCAAATTAACAGCAGAAAAAATGGAAAAAGCCATTTTGAAAACAAAGTATGGTAAAACGCTGGAATCTGTTTCGTTTCAGGATATCTTAGAAGCTTATCATGGCGAGCCATTAGTAAGTCATCGAGAGGAAGAACGGCTTTTCCTAACAGAAAGGAAGGCCTATTTTGACAACCTGGAAAGAGGCGCCCGCTCTCCGCTTTTTATCGCACTGATTGATTGGATAAGAGGAACGAAGCACAATCGCTTTTATCAAATGTACAATCATGAACGTGCGGCCTTAACTAAAGCGATGGGACATTTAAATCAAGCATTTGCATTATTTCCGTTAGCAAGCTACGAGTACCTAGCCGTTTTCTCGTCCAATGCAACAGGAAATCCACATGCTTTTGACGCCAATGAAAACGAAGGCAAATTGTTCATCTATGCATTGCAAATTATCCATTCGCTAGAGAGCGATTGGGAAATCAAAGAATTGAATGCAGAGGAGAGAGCGGAGTTATTATATGAGTTTAACATCATGACAGATGACTTATTAAATTTTGTGTCTGTATTTCATGCATCAGGTAAAAATAAAAATGGAAACGAGAATAGGCTCCTGTACGGAGCGGTTCAGGAAAAGGCGTTTTTCCATCTACCATTAAAAGAAATAGTTAAATTGGGCAGTGTCACATCCGCTTCGGGTAAAAACCGCCTCTTCATGATCGAAAATTCCAGCGTAGCTTCACATGTTGTGAGTGAACTCTTAAGATATGATATTAATGAAACCATCATATCTGGAAACGGACAATTCAAAATTGCAACCTTGAAATTTCTGGATGCATTTGTCAAAAATGGCGGGGCGATCTATTATAGTGGTGACTTTGATCCAGAGGGAATCTTGATGGCCTATAAACTGAGAAAACGTTACGGCGACAGTTTACACTATTGGCACTATGATGTGAATCATTATCATATGGCATTATCGCAAGAGCCCATTTCTGCAAGAAGATTAAAGCAATTAAACAGTATAGATGATCCAGCATTACAACCCCTTATTGACGAAATCAAGGAAATAAAGCAAAGTGGGTATCAAGAAAAAATGTTACTGAAGATCGTGGAGGATTTGAAGAAGGTAAATGAGTAACACGATTATGCAAGCTTCAAGTGGCATTTCCTTAAATGAACATTTCTAGAAAAGGAGCATCCAAAGGTCGAAATAACAACTTTCTGGACCGCCCCTTCTTACGGTTTAAGGAATTGCTGAACTTTCATGGGGAATGCTGAACTTTGGGAAGTAACGCTGAACATTTCAGGGAATTGCTGAACTTTGGGAAGTAAATGCTGAACATTTCATGGGAAATGCTGAACTTTGGGGAAGAAATACTAAACATTCCCTTTCTAGCCCAATGCTCGAGCGAAATTAATAAATTAATCACAAGCTGAGCTTCTTTTATATGTTTATGGTGTATGATAAATGATAAGATCGAAAGGAAAATTCAGTTTTCCTTTTTTCTATGTTTGGTAAGGGGAAATGTAAGAGGATTGAATCATTAATGTAGGGATAAACCCAGAGCTTGAGTGTATGCCTAAAGAAGGTGAATCACAAGTTAAAATTGGACTGGATCATGATATCTGTTTTTTTGAAATCGCTCTCGGATTGGGTTCAAGTAATTGAGGCAAGCTCAAGATACATATTTTGAATAATCAATCATTCACTGGTGAATTTAAATTATCAGATAGGGGAGATGAAAAAATGGGAAAGAATGTACAACCAAATATTTTGTTTATTATGAGTGATGATCATGCCGCACATGCTATGAGCTGTTATGACAGTAAAATCAATGAAACACCCAATCTTGATCGTATCGCCAATGAAGGTATGCGATTTGATAATTGTTTTTGTACGAACTCCATTTGTGCACCAAGCCGGGCGGCTATTTTGACTGGAGAGTATAATCATAAAAATGGGGTCAAAACGCTTGGGGATAACCTCGATGGGCGCAGACCAAATGTGCAGAAAATCATGCGGGAAAATGGGTATCAGACTGCACTTGTGGGAAAATGGCATCTTGGGCATGAAGACATCCATAATCCAACAGGATTTGATTATTGGAATGTCCTACCAGGCCAAGGTGATTATCATGATCCTGATATGATTGAAATGGGTGAAAGAAAAAAATATAACGGCTATGTAACAGACATTATCACAGATCTTTCACTAGATTGGTTGAAGAATCGAGCAAAGGACAAGCCATTTATGCTCATGTGTCATCATAAAGCGCCACACCGTCCGTGGGAGCCCGACGAAAAGCATGCTAGGATGTATGAAGATGTGGATATACCGGAACCAGAAACGTTTCATGATGATTATTCTAACCGTTCAAATGCGGCTAAAGAGGCCACCATGCGTGTGGATCGAGATTTTAATAAAACCGACTTAAAAGTAGACCCACCCGAAAACTTGTCTCCTGAGGAGTTGAAAGGTTGGAAATACCAACGTTATATCAAAGACTATTTAAGGGTAGTGGCTTCCATTGATGATAACGTCGGAAGAATGCTGAATTATTTAGATGAAGAAGGGCTCACGGAAAACACAATGGTCATCTATACTTCAGATCAAGGGTTTTTCCTTGGCGACCATGGTTGGTATGATAAACGATTTATGTATGAAGAATCGCTAAGAATGCCATTTATCGTCCGTTATCCAAAAGCCATTAAGACCGGGACGAAAACGAGTGATTTTGCTTTGAATGTTGATTTTGCCGAAACCTTTCTAGATTACGCAGGAATCGATATCCCCGATTTTATGCAAGGTACAAGTTTGCGTCCGGTTATGGAAGAGCGTACTCCCGATGATTGGCAAACATCCCTTTATTACCGTTATTGGGAGCATCTCAGCGAACCGCATAAGGTTGTCTCTCACTACGGTGTACGCACAGAGCGATTTAAACTTATCTATTACTATGGTGAGTCGTTGGGCGCATCAAACACGGTTGATGAATCAAGAACTCCAGAATGGGAATTATTTGATTTAGAAACAGACCCATTTGAAATGAATAACGTTTACGATGACCCCGGATATGCTGAAACAGTCGACACGTTAAAAAAAGAGTTATATCGATTGAAGGAAAAAGTCGGGGATCATGAGTAAAATGAGGATTTGAGTGAACTTCAACTTGAGCTAAGGTCATTAAATGTATTATCCAATAAACGAATGGTACTATTTCGTATTTCCAGCTCGCTAATTATTATTTCCCCGCCTGTGAAAAAGTTGTTGGATTGTGAGGATTTATCTTCAACGATCTAGCAGCTTTTTATATTTGAGAAAGAAGAGGACTGTTTAACCCATATTCCGCGCTACACCTACCACGCAAAATTTTTTCTGAAAAGCCCACTGTCATAAAGGCAACCGATCATTGCTCTTATGACAGTGTTTTATAAATAATGACAGCACACAACATAT
>NZ_JALIFP010000052.1 GCF_022867885.1 Lederbergia sp. NSJ-179
CGTCTGGTGACAATAGCGAAGAGGTCACACCCGTTCCCATCCCGAACACGGCAGTTAAGCTCTTCAGCGCCGATGGTAATAAGGGGCTTCCCCTTGTGAGAGTAGGACGTTGCCAGGCATTCATTTCAGGGCATCCTCTATGGGGGATGTCTTTTTGTTTAGTCATTTACTGCAAAACGAAAAAGCAGCAAAGAAAAGTGCTTGTATCCCAAGAAAGCAATTATTTTTATGCTACTGACTCTTTTATATCTACCAATTCAATTGTCGAGTTGTCGTACAGGCAAATCGAAAATTGACGTATTATATTGACTCTCTTTTAGGAGAATGGTATAATTTTACTAGGGATTTAATATAGATCACATGTTACTGATTCGATTAGGCATGGCGGTACATTAGAGAGGACGTTTGTCTCTCTGGTACCCCCATGCCTTTTTTGATTGAAATCGAGTCCAAGTTGATCTTTTCGAATTTTTAACATGTACCGCAGAGGAATTCGCCATACTGTGTGCTGTTGTACGGGTCTTATCACTTTCATTGAAAACAAAGAAAAAATTGAAATACTTTACCAAGCAAAAAATAAAAAATCCCAACCAAATTTTTTCGTTATTAGTACTAGAAAGGGGCAGACAGAAATGTTTAAAAATCTTTTCAAAAAAACAAACAACTATCAAATTTATGCACCAATGAACGGGAGGATTGTACCACTTGAGGAGGTTCCAGATCCGGTCTTCAATCAGAAGATGATGGGAGAAGGGGTTGCTATGATCCCGAGTGAAGGAAGAGTTTTCTCACCAGTAGATGGAAAAGTTGTACAGGTTCCCCATTCAAAGCATGCTGTTGGTATTGAAACGGATAATGGTTTGGAATTATTAATTCATATTGGTTTAGAAACAGTTGCGTTAAAAGGAGAAGGATTTTCACCAAAAGTAAATGTAGGAAATCGGATTTCTGTCGGGGATCTCTTGATTGAATTTGATTTGGATTATATTCGTAACCGCGCAAAAGATATTATTACTCCAATTGTTATTACGAATAGTCAAAATAGTGGTAAGCAATTTCTCATTACGGAACAGAGAGAGGGAAAAGCAGGAGAAACTGAAATTATTACAGTTTCCTAGAAAATCTGGCTATTTGAAACCTTCGCTGTTTACGATGGTCAGGAATTGCCGGAATTTTTTTAAAAGCCAACTGGGATAGGGAGGTGAATGACGGTGAAAATAACAAAAATATTAAACAATAACGCCGTTATCGTACTGGATGGACAGCAGCAAGAGCAAATCGCTATTGGTGCGGGAGTCGGCTTTGAAAAGACGAAAAACGATATTGTCAATCTGAATAAAATTGAAAAGCTATTTGTCTTAAAAGAAAATGAAAAACTTCAACAGCTATTATTACGAATACCAGAAGAACATTTTATCCTTTCAAAAGAAATTATTACGTACGCGGAAAAACAGTTGGATACAAAACTAAATGATCATATACTCTTGGCATTAACAGACCATATTTCTTTTGCTATTGAACGTGAAAAACAGGGTATTCATCTTAAAAATAAATTACTGCAGGAAATAAAAATTCTTTACAAGAAAGAATTTGAAATTGGACTTTGGGCACTTCAACACATAAAGGAGAAAAATCAGATGGAGATGCCAATGGATGAAGCTGCCTTTATTGCCCTGCATATTCACACCATGAAAATGAAAGGAGGTGATTTGCACGAAACCGTCAGGCAAACAGCAATTGTAAGGGATATGGTAGAAACAATCAAGGATTATTTGCAAATCAAGATGGAAGAAGACGATATTTCCTACGAACGTCTTATTACACATCTTCGCTTTGCTTTATCTAGGGCGAATCAATATGAGGTGCATTTCATGGATGAGGAAATGCTGCAAATGATAAAACGTAAATTTAACGTATCCTTTCGCTGTGCTTTGGAGGTTTCAAAAAAATTGTCTCGCGCACATGGTATCGAGCTGCCAGAGGCAGAATTAGGTTATATAACACTCCACATAGAACGGTTAAGACAATATTAGTTGATACGCTATTATATTTTTACTTTCTAATCTGACAGCGGATACAATTAACTAGAAATATACGGATGATGAAGTAGCCTCTCGTGGGATTGTTGGGAATAGATTTCCACAATTATTTACTAAATAAAACAATAGGGGGAAAGTCAAATGATGAAAAAGTTGCAAAACCTTGGCCGCGCTATCATGCTGCCAGTTGCTGTCCTTCCAGCAGCCGCTATTTTAGCAGGTATTGGGAACTGGATTTTAGGTCTTTCAGAAGGTAATGTTGTCGGTACATTTTTGCAGACTGCAGGAAAATCAATCCTTGATAATCTAGGGATCCTGTTTGCTGTTGGTATTGCCATTGGATTATCAAAAGATAAACATGGTGCCGCCGGACTAAGTGGACTGGTTGGTTTTTTAGTTGTAACTACATTAATATCCACAGATGCGGTTGCCGGCTTACAGGGTGTAGATCCTGAAAATGTGAACGCAGCCTTTGCACAAAATAAAAATGTATTTATCGGAATTATATCAGGTGTTATTTCCGCAATGATGTACAATCGATTTAGTGGCGTGAAGTTGCCTGACGCACTGGCATTTTTTAGCGGGAAACGGCTTGCACCAATTATGTCGGCAGCAGCAATGGTAGTTGCGGCTGGTATTTTGTATTTTGTATGGCCAGTTGTTTATTCATGGCTCGTATCGTTTGGTACAGCTATAAGTGATTTGGGCGCATTGGGGGCAGGATTGTATGGATTCTTTAATCGGTTGTTAATTCCAACAGGGTTACACCACGCCCTGAACTCGGTATTCTGGTTCGATGTCGCGGGGATTAATGATATCGGTAAGTTCCTGGCCAGCGAGGGAACAAAAGGTATTACCGGTATGTATCAGGCAGGATATTTCCCAATCATGATGTTCGGATTACCTGCTGCGGCTTTAGCCATGTACCATACAGCAAAAACAAAGCGTAAAAAGCAAGCTGCATCTTTGATGATGACCGCTGCATTTGCTGCTTTCTTTACTGGAGTTACAGAGCCACTTGAATTCTCGTTCATGTTCTTGGCACCAGCATTGTATGTTGTTCACGCCTTGCTTACAGGTCTGTCCCTATTCATAGCAGCCTTATTTCATTGGACTTCTGGTTTTTCATTTAGTGCCGGGTTTGTTGACTATCTCTTGAGCTTTACAAACCCGATCGCCAGCAAGCCATATATGCTCATTGTTCAAGGGCTCGTATTTGCGGTTATTTACTACTTCTTGTTCCGCTTCCTGATTGTTAAATTTAACTTGAAAACACCAGGCCGTGAAGATGAAACGGCAGAAGAAGCGCAAGATGATGATCAAGCTAGCGGAGATAATAAATTCACTGTTATGGCTGCCAAAATTTATGAAGGACTCGGCGGCGATGAAAATGTCGACACTGTTGATTATTGCACGACTCGATTAAGGGTAGAGGTAAAAGATATGGATAAAGTAAATCAAGATAAAATTAAATCTACGGGTGTCCCGGGGATTAATATAGTAGGTAAACAAAGCATTCACGTTATCGTTGGCACAAGCGTACAGTTTGTTGCTGATGAAGTAAATAAAATTCGTCGCGAGAAATAAATCGTATATTTGTATTTGAAAGCGAACAGTATTGTATGTATGCCGTTCGCTTTTTACATGGTGAAATGTACTTAGCTGTTTGACAGAAGGCGGTTCAGATATGTTTAAAATGAAACTCAAAAATCGTTTCAATTTCAGTGTTTTTCTGGGGGGATTTCTGACTACGGGCGGAAACCAACTTCAACAGGGTTGGTTTATTTTAGCCATCTTTACATTTGGAAGTATATGTCCGAAATAAATGTTTCAAGTTGTTGATTGTGGATAAAATATTGATAATGGAACTCCATTGCTTTTTTGTTATCTTTTCATGTATAATTAAGTCAAATATAGTCAAAGTCAATTGCAATAATTAGATAGGGAAGGAGGCATGGCAATGAGGAATATATCGGATATTATTGAAAATTATTTAAAGAAGGTTTTGGAGTTAAGTGAAAGAGAAATCGTTGAAATTAAAAGAAGTGAGGTTGCCGATAAATTTCAATGTGTCCCTTCCCAAATTAATTATGTGATTAATACTCGCTTTACGATTGAAAGAGGGTATTTGGTCGAGAGTAAACGGGGAGGAGGCGGCTATATTCGTATTTCTAAAGTACGTTCACATGATAAGTTTCATCTAATTGATCAATTATCTGCTTTAACGGAACGTAAAATTTCGCAATCTAGTGCTCAAGATATCATTCTTCGTCTATTAGAAGAGAGGATTGTAACCGAAAAAGAAGCAAGATTAATGTTAAGTGTTGTGGATCGATCTGTTATTCATATTGACCTACCACTTCGAGACGAGTTAAGAGCAAGAATGTTAAAAGCGATGCTTCAAACCATAAAATACGAATAAGCCAAAGAAAGAAAGGTGAGCGCAGTGATTTGTCAAGAGTGTAAAGAAAGACCCGCCACATTACATTTTACCAAAGTAATCAATGGGGAGAAAACAACCATTCAACTTTGCGAAAAATGTGCTCAAGAAAAGGGAGACCTGTTTTTAAATGAAGGACCTGGCGCTTTTTCATTTAATAACTTATTATCGGGTTTATTAAATTTTGATTCTGCTTTCCAACAAGCAAAGACGAGTACAACTTCAACATCGCCAATTCTTCAATGTGATGTTTGTAAAATGACCTATCAGCAATTTGCTAAAGTGGGCCGATTTGGGTGCGCTCATTGTTATGAAACATTTAGAAACCAATTAGTTCCTGTTATAAAAAGACTTCATAGTGGCAATATCGAGCATGGAGGAAAGGTGCCTAAAAGGATTGGTGGTTCTCTTCATGTGAAAAAGAAGTTACAACAGCTTAAAGGAGAATTACAGTCACTTATTGCTAATGAGGAATTTGAACAGGCTGCGAAGGTACGTGACCAAATCCGCTCTTTAGAAAAAAATTTTCATGATGGGGAGGGAAATGGGAGATGAGTCTAGAAAGATTTCTTAATAAGGCTGTAAGTTCATGGATGAGCGCAGAAGGCCCTGAAGCAGATATTATTTTAAGTTCCCGTATTAGACTTGCAAGAAACTTACAAAATTATAAATTTCCTACTTTGTTTGAGAATGAGGAGGCAAGGGAAATAGCCAATAAGCTAAAGACAATCGTTCAATCTGGTTATTTTCAGACCTATGGTGAGGTGGAATTTTTACCGATTGATCACTTAAAACAATTGGAAAAAAGAGTGCTTGTAGAAAAGCATTTGATTAGCCCACGCTTAGCCGGAGATTCCCCTCACGGAGCTGTAATTTTGGCGGATAAAGAAGATATGAGTATTATGGTTAATGAGGAAGACCATATCCGCATTCAATGTTTGTTTCCCGGCCTGCAAATAAAAGAAGCTCTAGAAAAAGCAAATATGATTGATGATTTAATAGAAGATACATTTGATTATGCCTTTGATGAGAGTCTAGGCTATCTGACTAGTTGTCCGACGAATGTTGGTACAGGATTAAGAGCTTCTGTAATGGTTCATCTTCCAGCATTAGTTTTGACAAGACAAATGATGCGTGTCATTCCAGCCATTAACCAACTTGGATTGGTTGTAAGAGGAATTTATGGAGAAGGAACGGAAGCTTTGGGAAATATATTTCAAATTTCGAATCAAACGACATTGGGGAAATCCGAAGAGGATATTGTGGAAGAGCTAATTAGTGTTGTCCATCAGATTATTGCCCAGGAAAGATCCGCAAGGGAAGCATTAGTTAAAACATCTAACATACAATTAGAGGATAGAGTGTTTCGTTCTTATGGAATTTTGGCGAATAGTCGGATTATCGAAACAAAAGAGGCAGCAGAACGTTTATCTGATGTAAGATTGGGCATAGATTTAGGATATATTAAACATTTATCTCGAAATATTTTAAATGAATTGATGATTTTGACCCAACCGGGTTTTCTTCAACAATATGCGGGTGGCCCGCTTCGACCTGCTGAACGCGATATGAAAAGGGCGGCCTTTATTCGGGAACGTTTAAAACTTAAAGAGAAGGACAGTTAGGAGGAGATTATATGATGTTTGGCCGATTTACGGAAAGAGCTCAAAAGGTCTTAGCCCTATCTCAAGAGGAGGCCCTGCGCCTCGGCCATAGTAATATTGGAACGGAACATATTTTGCTTGGACTTGTAAGAGAGGGAGAGGGAATTGCAGCCAAAGCCTTAAATGGACTTGCTTTAGGCCCTGAAAAGATTCAAAAAGAAGTAGAAAACCTCATTGGTAGAGGGAATGAACAATCCCAAAATCTACATTATACCCCTCGTGCAAAAAAGGTAATTGAATTATCGATGGATGAGGCGAGAAAATTAGGCCATTCCTATGTAGGAACGGAGCATATTTTATTAGGATTAATCCGGGAAGGAGAGGGCGTGGCTGCTCGAGTTTTAACAAATTTAGGTGTTAGTCTAAATAAAGCACGCCAACAAGTTCTTCAACTGTTAGGTAATAATGAAGCGAATGCTCATGGATCTAGTACTTCCTCTAGCGCTAATACACCAACGCTCGATAGTTTGGCTCGTGATCTAACAGTGATTGCGAAAGAGGGAAGTTTGGATCCGGTCATTGGTAGAAATAAAGAGATCCAAAGGGTTATTGAAGTTTTAAGTAGAAGAACAAAAAATAACCCGGTCCTCATTGGAGAACCAGGTGTGGGAAAAACAGCGATAGCCGAAGGATTAGCCCAACAAATCATCCAAAATGAAGTGCCAGAAATCCTTCGTGACAAACGAGTGATGACATTGGATATGGGAACGGTTGTGGCTGGTACAAAATATCGTGGTGAATTTGAAGATCGTTTAAAGAAAGTGATGGATGAAATTCGGCAGGCAGGTAACATCATTTTGTTTATTGATGAACTTCATACCTTAATTGGTGCAGGTGGAGCAGAAGGGGCGATCGATGCCTCTAATATTTTAAAACCATCCCTTGCACGGGGGGAATTACAGTGTATTGGTGCGACAACATTGGATGAATATCGAAAATATATTGAAAAAGATGCGGCTTTAGAACGCCGGTTCCAACCTATTCAAGTCGATGAGCCAACACTTGAAGAATCTATCCAAATATTGGAAGGACTTAGGGATCGCTATGAAGCCCATCACCGTGTCACCATTACAAATGAAGCGATTGAGGCTGCTGTCCAATTATCAGACCGATACATCTCTGATCGCTTTTTACCTGACAAAGCGATTGATTTAATTGATGAGGCGGGATCTAAGGTAAGGCTCCGTTCTTATACGACTCCACCGAATTTAAAAGAATTGGAAGTACAGCTTGAAACAACACGTAAAGAAAAAGATGCTGCTGTTCAAAGTCAGGAATTTGAAAAAGCCGCTTCTTTGCGAGATACGGAGCAGAGACTTCGTGAAAAGCTTGAGAAAACCCAAAAGACCTGGAAGGAAAAACAGGGGCAGGAAAATAGTGAAGTCACAGTGGAAGATAT
This sequence comes from Lederbergia sp. NSJ-179, assembly GCF_022867885.1. GTDB lineage: Bacteria > Bacillota > Bacilli > Bacillales > Bacillaceae_C > Lederbergia. The sequence goes on from NZ_JALIFP010000052.1 coordinate 7,543, forward strand.
TGCTCAGGTCGTATCAAGCTGGACGGGAGTTCCGGTTTCGAAAATTGCAGCGACTGAAACAGAAAAATTATTGAAGCTTGAAGAAATTCTGCATTCAAGAGTCATTGGTCAAGAAGAGGCCGTTAAAGCTGTGGCGAAAGCAGTCCGAAGAGCTCGAGCCGGTTTAAAAGATCCAAAAAGACCGATTGGATCCTTTATTTTCCTTGGTCCTACAGGGGTGGGGAAAACAGAATTAGGTAGGGCTTTGGCTGAGGCGATGTTCGGCGATGAGGATGCGATGATTCGAATTGATATGTCTGAGTATATGGAGAAGCATTCTACCTCCAGACTTGTCGGTTCACCCCCAGGGTATGTCGGCTTTGAAGAAGGCGGACAGCTGACTGAAAAGGTTCGAAGAAAACCATATTCCGTTATCCTACTAGATGAAATTGAAAAAGCTCATCCAGATGTATTCAATATTTTGCTGCAGGTGCTGGAGGATGGGCGTCTGACGGATTCTAAAGGGAGAACAGTTGATTTCCGAAACACAGTTCTTATTCTGACTTCCAATGTCGGAGCTGAGGCATTAAGACGAAATAAATATGTTGGCTTTAGTGTTCAAGATGGGGAACAAGATTATAAGGACATGAAAGGTAAGGTATTGGAAGAATTAAAAAAGGCTTTTCGGCCTGAATTTTTAAACCGGATTGATGAAATTATTGTTTTCCATGCTTTAGAGAAACCACAATTAAAAGAAATTGTTTCTTTGCTGACAGACCAATTAGTCAAGCGATTAAAGGAACAAGATATGCATCTTGAACTAACAGAAGCAGCAAAAGAAAAAATTGCAGAAGAAGGTTATGACCCCGAATATGGTGCTAGACCATTAAAAAGGGCGATACAGAAATTAATAGAGGATCGGTTATCGGAAGAGTTACTAAAAGGTGTCATTGCTCCTGGACAACATTTTTTGGTCGATATCGAAAATGGAGAACTAACAGTCAAAACAAAAGAAAAAACAGTTTCTTAAGCTTGAAGGATCCATTAGCTTTTTGAAGGGCTACAACAAACTGAATGGAAAATGTCTACTTTTATCTACGAATAAACGGGGTGCAGGATTGTAAAGTACCCCGTTTCATTATAGATTCCATTTAAAAGAGGCGAGAAGGGGAATGGATGGCCAAGAAGAAAAATAAATTTATTTGTCAGTCATGCGGATATGAATCAGCTAAATGGATGGGGCGTTGCCCAGGATGTGGAGAATGGAATCAGATGGTGGAAGAAGTAAATATTGTTGGCAAGTCGCCAAGGCATTCTTTTCAACATACTGACTCCAATCATCAATCTAAGGCTACCTCGATTACAGCGATTGAAACCAAAAAGGAACCCAGGGTAACTACCCAAATGCAAGAATTAAATCGCGTTTTAGGTGGAGGGGTTGTCGCTGGATCTCTTGTTCTAATTGGCGGTGATCCAGGGATTGGTAAATCAACTTTACTGCTCCAAGTATCAGCCCAATTAGCAGAAACGGATCAAAAAGTTTTGTATATATCTGGGGAGGAATCGATTAGACAAACGAAGTTGCGTGCAGATCGTTTACATGTCGCTTCACCAGAACTTTATATTTATGCAGAAACGAATTTACAATCGATTCATCTTACAATTGATGAAATATCCCCACAATTTGTAGTAGTTGATTCGATTCAAACCGTCTATCATCCTGAGGTCACATCCGCTCCAGGTAGTGTATCCCAAGTTCGTGAGTGCACATCTGAATTAATGCGGATTGCCAAGACAAAGGGAATCGCCATCTTTATCGTTGGACATGTGACAAAAGAGGGAGCGATCGCAGGACCTCGCTTGCTCGAACATATGGTGGATACCGTTCTTTATTTTGAAGGCGAACGCCATCATACGTATAGAATCCTACGAGCGGTGAAAAATCGTTTCGGCTCCACAAATGAAATAGGTATATTTGAAATGAAGGAATCAGGTTTGACAGAGGTTGAAAATCCTTCTGAAATTTTCCTTGAGGAACGTTCAAAGGGAGCATCAGGCTCTACAGTGGTAGCATCTATGGAAGGTACAAGACCAGTTCTAGTTGAGATTCAAGCTTTGATTTCACCAACAAGTTTTGGAAACCCACGTCGAATGGCTACCGGGATTGACCATAATCGTGTCTCTTTATTAATGGCTGTTTTGGAGAAGCGAGTTGGATTATTATTGCAAAATCAAGATGCTTATTTAAAAGCGGCTGGTGGCGTTAAATTGGATGAACCCGCAATTGATCTAGCGGTTGCCGTTAGCATTGCTTCAAGCTTCCGTGATCAAACAACACGAGCGACGGATTGCTTGATAGGAGAAGTGGGTTTAACCGGTGAGGTGCGTCGTGTTTCTAGGGTTGAACAAAGAGTTCAAGAAGCGGCAAAATTAGGGTTCGAACGGATTATTATTCCGAAAAATAATATAGGTGGTTGGAGAATACCCGATGGCATTGAAGTGATTGGGGTTAGCTCCGTTGGGGAAGCACTGCAACAAATATTTTAAGAGGATGTTCAAAAAGTCCGGTAAAAAGACATAAGCGAATTTCTTCGTTGGCTTGTTTCTCCGCTGCTCATGTATTAGGATAAGGATCTTCCGCTAAAACCGCCCACGTCCTATGGGCAACGCGGAAGTCAGTACATCCTGTACAAGTCCGCTGCTTGAAACTGCGCCGCCTCGAACTTCTTGGTCCTTTTTATCCTCCTTTTTGAACACACACTTTAATCGTCTAAACATGTTTTTGAAGAATCGTTCAAAAATTATCTAAGATTCTTGAACGGATTATATGTTTTTTGGTTTTAAAGCCTGCTTATTGTTTATAATGATAAAAAGGAGGTGAAGGAATGCTAAAGAGAATTGTGCAGGCCTGTATTTTATTGTTAGGTGGAACGCTGGGAATTTTCCTACTCCCCTTGTTACTAAAATTGGTCGGTCTGGATAATGTCGTTTTAATTAATAATCCGTATATAACGGCTTTCACAGGTGCTATTATTTTTTATCTTATTACATTTTGGACTGTAAATCCGATTGTTAATTTTGTAAAACGAATTGAAGATATGCTTGTAAAGGCTCCTACGACAGATATCTTATTTGGTAGCCTTGGTCTTGGCTTTGGGTTGCTGCTTGCTTTTTTAATGGGACTAGCGATTAATCAAATGCAGATCCCGATACTGGATACATTCGTCCCTCTTCTTTTAACATTATTGCTTGGTTACTTAGGTTTTCAGGTAGGGTTTAAAAAACGGGATGAATTGACTAGTTTTTTCTCCCAAACTCGTGGTGGGAAGAAGCGGGCAGAGGAAACTCAAGAGGTCGAAAAAGAAGAGCCTGCTCGTCATATGAAAATTTTGGATACAAGTGTTATAATCGATGGAAGGATTGCGGACATTTGTCAAACAGGATTTTTGGATGGGATTATTGTCATTCCTCAATTTGTATTAGAAGAACTCCAGCATATCGCAGATTCATCTGATTCCTTAAAACGCAATCGAGGGAGACGAGGATTAGATATATTAAATCGAATTCAAAAAGAAGTAAATATTCATGTGGAAATGTATGAGGGAGATTTTGAAGAGATCCAAGAGGTTGATAGCAAATTAATCAAGCTTGCGAAACTTGTGGATGGAACGGTAGTAACAAATGACTTTAATTTAAATAAGGTTTGTGAATTTCAGAATGTGAAAGTTTTAAATATTAATGATTTAGCGAATGCTGTGAAACCTGTCGTTCTTCCGGGAGAGGAATTAAATGTTCAGGTGATAAAAGATGGGAAAGAGTATAATCAAGGTGTGGCTTATTTAGACGATGGAACGATGATCGTGGTCGAAGAAGGTAGAAATTATATTGGAAAACGAATTGATGTCATCGTCACAAGCGTCCTACAAACATCTGCAGGTCGAATGATTTTTGCCAAGCCAAAGCTAATGGAAACGGCACTGTAAGACAGGGGTTTATAAACATATGAATTATCAAGTGATCATTCCGGCTGCCGGGTTAGGGAAGCGAATGGGTGTTGGATTTAATAAGCTTCTTATGAAATTAGAAGACCGGCCGGTTATTTTGCATACACTCGATGTCTTTCTTCAAGATGCAAATTGTCGAGACATTATTTTAGTGATTCATCCAAATGACCAACGATTTTTTGTTGAACATTTTTCCAAGGGACAATGGAGGAAGATCAAACTTGTCTACGGGGGAAACGAGCGCCAGCTTAGTGTTTATAAAGGCTTAATAGCAGCCGATCCCGACGGTGTGGTTCTTGTTCATGATGGGGCTCGTCCCTTTATTAAAGAAAGTATAATCGCCCAATTGGTACAGTCTGCTGCTCAGAATGGAGCAGCTATAGCGGCCGTTCCGGTCAAAGATACGATCAAAAAAACGGAAGGCATCAATGTGGTTGAAACCATTGATCGCTCCAGCTTGTGGCAAGTACAAACCCCACAAGCTTTTCGTTTTTCCATTCTGTACGAGGCCCATATACAGGCAAAAAAGGATCATTTCCTTGGTACGGATGAATCCTCTCTCGTAGAACGGATCGGCTATCCCGTTAAAATTGTCGAGAGCGATTATGATAATATTAAATTGACAACACCAGAGGATCTATTTTTTGCCAAAGCGATCATCGAAAAACGCAAATAGATACGTTATACTGTCAAGGAAGAGGTAGATGCAATGTTTAGGATTGGGCAAGGGTTTGATGTCCATCAGTTCGCAGAGGATCGCCCTCTTATTGTAGGGGGAATAGACATTCCTTATGAACGGGGGCTAATCGGCCATTCTGATGCAGATGTATTGTTACATACGATAGCGGATGCGTGTTTAGGGGCAATTGGAGAAGGGGACATCGGTCATCATTTTCCTGATACAGACCCCGTTTTTAAAGACGCGGATTCGGCTAAACTTTTAGAACAAGTATGGCAGTTTGTACAGGCCCGTGGCTACGAGCTTGTGAATCTTGATTGTACAATTATGGCACAAAAGCCAAAGATGGCCCCACATATTGCTAAAATGAGAGAGCGAATCGCGCAAATTTTGCAATCAAAAATAGAGCAAATTAATGTGAAAGCAACGACAACAGAAAGTCTTGGGTTTGTGGGAAGAGAAGAAGGAATCGCCGCTATGGCGGTTGTTCTCCTGCAGAGAAAGTGATAAGGATCAAAGGGTAAATTTTAGTTTTTAGGAGGCCATGAAGAAATGTCGAGTGAAGTAAGAGTACGCTATGCGCCAAGTCCCACAGGCCATTTACATATTGGGAATGCGCGGACAGCCTTATTTAATTATTTATTCGCTAGAAATGCAGGCGGAAAATTTATTATACGAATTGAGGATACGGATCAAAAGCGAAATATCGAGGGTGGCGAGCAAAGCCAATTATCCTATTTAAAATGGCTAGGAATAGACTGGGATGAAAGCATTGATAAAGATGGGGGCTATGGGCCATATCGTCAGTCTGAACGAAATTCGATTTATAAAAAGTATTATGAAGAGCTTTTGAACCGCGGCTTGGCTTATAAATGCTATTGTACAGAGGATGAGCTCGAAGCTGAGCGGGAAGCGCAATTGGCTCGTGGAGAAATGCCACGATATTCTGGGAAATGTGCCCATTTGACACAGGAAGATCGGGAAAAATTAGAAGCGGAAGGAAGAAAGCCAAGTATTCGCTTTAAGGTGCCTGCTGGGAAAACCTATACGTTTAAAGATATGGTAAAAGATGATGTTGCTTTTGATTCAGATGGGATTGGCGATTTTGTGATTGTGAAAAAAAATGGCATTCCAACGTATAATTTTGCGGTCGCCATCGATGACCATCTCATGGACATTAGTCATGTTCTTCGTGGGGATGACCATATCTCGAATACACCTAAGCAACTTATGATTTTTGAAGCTTTCGATTGGACTCCCCCGGTTTATGGTCATATGACATTGATTGTCAATGAAAATCGAAAGAAACTAAGCAAGCGGGACGAATCCATCATTCAGTTTATTGAGCAATATGCTGATTTGGGCTATTTACCAGAAGCTTTATTTAACTTTATTACACTTTTAGGCTGGTCCCCACAAGGTGAGGAAGAGATTTTTTCAAAAGAAGAATTTATTCAAATCTTTGATGCTAATCGTTTATCCAAATCGCCTGCATTATTCGATCAACAAAAGCTCTTGTGGATGAATAACCAGTACATGAAGGAACTTGATTTAGGTAAAGTTGTGGCGCTGTCATTACCGCATCTTGTCAAAGCTGGTCTGGTACGTGCAGAAATGGATGCAGAGGAAGAAAATTGGGTGCGAAACGTCATTGCTTTATATCAAGAACAAATGAGTTATGGGGCAGAAATTGTGGAACTATCACAAATGTTTTTCCAAGATGAGATAGAGTATGATGAGGCCTCGAAAGCTGTTTTAGAGGAAGAGCAGGTTCCTGAAGTATTGGCAGCTATTAAAAAGATCGTGGAAAGTCTTGAGCCTTTTGAAGCGGCGGAAATTAAAAAAGCAATTAAAGCTGTCCAAAAAGAAACAGGACATAAAGGGAAGAAGTTATTTATGCCGATTCGCGTGGCCGTGACGGGTCAAACTCATGGACCGGAGCTTCCGAATACGATAGAATTATTAGGGAAAGAAAAAATAATCAACAGAATTGAACGTTTGCTCGGTTAACAAAATGCGTAAAATATAATATATTAAAAGATATCAACTAGAACGCTGATGAGGAAAAGTAGAAAAACGAAGCTGATCAGAGAAAACCACCATGGGCTGAGAGTGGTTGCAGCCTCTCGTTTTTTGAACATGCACCTCTGAGTCTTGGATTGAACAGATCATTCTTATTAGGTTCAAGCGGTCCTCTTGTCGTTATCAAGATTAAGCCGGGATGTGGCCATTATTCACATCCAAGCAGAGTGGAACCGCGCAGGAAGCGTCTCTGATTGATTCAGGGGCGTTTTTTTATTCAAAGGTAAGTATAAAAATTGGCTATTGTTTGGATCTAGCTCCAGCGCCTAGCCCCTCGAGGTCAAATAACACTGAACCTATGAAGGGAAAGATCGCCCTTCCTAGGTTCAGGAACATTTGCTTGTCGGGGCTGAACAAGGCGCTTGCGCCTTTCTTATTTAAAGGATGTTCAAAAAGTAAGGATCAAAGGCTAAATTCGCGACAACAATCGCCACGCCTTTGTGACCTGCGTCCTGCAGGCCCCCGGTAAAAATGACACTGCGAATTTCTTCGTCGCATTTAAAAATAGCGTTTAATTCTTGGAAAGGGGTCATCACGCATGTTCAAACATATGAAAGAGGATATTCAGACTGTGTTTGATCAAGATCCTGCTGCCCGCAGTACCTTGGAAGTCATTTTGACCTATTCAGGACTGCATGCCATTTGGACTCATCGTATCGCTCATGCGCTATATAAAGGCCATTGGTTCTTTCTAGCGAGAGTGATTTCACAACTAAGCCGCTTTTTTACCGGAATTGAAATTCATCCAGGTGCCATGATTGGTCGCCGCTTTTTTATCGATCATGGCATGGGGGTTGTGATTGGAGAAACATGCGAAATTGGCGATGATGTGATCATTTATCAAGGTGTGACTTTGGGGGGGACTGGAAAAGAGAAGGGAAAACGGCACCCGACGATTGAGAATAATGCCCTTATTGCCACAGGCGCAAAGGTACTTGGAAATATTGTGATTGGGGAAAATTCAAAAATTGGCGCGGGTTCAGTCGTTTTAAAAAGTGTTCCCCCTAATTCAACGGTTGTCGGGATACCTGGCCGTGTCGTTGTACAGGATGGTATCCGTCTTAAACAAGATTTAAATCATTGTGATCTGCCAGATCCGATTTTAGATACATTGACAAAAATGGATAATGAAATCAAAGCACTGCGCAGTGAAGTGAGACGTTTAAAAAAAGAAGGAGTAGATCGAAAGGAGTCTCCGGTTCATGACCATTCAAATTTATAACACTTTAACAAGAAAAAAGGAAACTTTCATTCCTTTGGAAGAGGGAAAGGTTAAAATGTATGTGTGCGGTCCCACTGTTTATAATTATATTCATATCGGGAACGCAAGGCCTGCCATCGTATTTGATAGTGTGCGCCGTTATTTAGAATATAAAGGATATGAGGTTCAATTTGTTTCCAATTTTACAGATGTCGATGACAAATTAATTAAAGCAGCAAGAGAACTTCAATCAGATGTCCCCACTTTAGCGGAAAAATTTATTCAAGCGTATTTTGAAGATGTAGCTGCTCTCGGCTGCAAAAAGGCTGATCTACATCCACGTGTGACAGAAAATATGGATGACATCATTGATTTTATCGAGGCGCTTATGCAAAAAGGATATGCTTATGAGTCTGAAGGAGATGTCTATTACAAGACAAGAAAATTTGCGGAGTATGGGAAGCTTTCTCATCAGGCGATTGATGAGTTAAAAGCAGGGGCACGAATACAAGTTGGGGAGAAAAAGGAAGATGTGCTGGACTTTGCTCTTTGGAAAGCGGCGAAGGAAGGTGAAATTGCTTGGGATAGCCCATGGGGGAAAGGAAGACCTGGTTGGCATATTGAATGCTCGGCAATGGCGAAAAAATTCCTAGGAGACACGATTGACATTCATGCGGGCGGGCAAGATTTGGCGTTTCCCCATCATGAAAATGAAATTGCCCAATCGGAAGCCTTGACAGGAAAACCATTTGCCCGCTATTGGATGCATAATGGGTATATTAATATTAATAACGAAAAAATGTCTAAATCACTGGGGAATTTTGTCTTAGTACATGATATTCTCAAAACAATTGATCCAGAGGTTCTTCGTTTCTTTATGTTATCTGTTCATTATCGCAATCCAATTCATTTCAATGATGAATTGCTTAAAAATGCGGGTGTTGCTTTAGAACGTTTAAAAACGTCTTATCAAAATCTAAAGCATCGTTTAGAAGTAAGTGCTAATTTGACTGATAATGATGAGGAATGGCTACAAAAAATTCAACAGCTTATCGCTTCATTTGAAAATGAGATGGATAATGATTTTAACACAGCCGATGGGATTACCGTCCTATTTGATTTAGCAAAACAAGGAAATCTTTATTTACGTGAAAAGAATACCTCTTCCAAAGTGATTCAATCGTTTTTGAATACATTTGAAAAACTTTTCTCTGTACTTGGACTTCGATTAAACGAAGATGAGCTTTTAGATGAAGAGGTAGATCAACTCATTGAACGGCGAATAGAGGCTAGAAAGAATCGAGATTTTGCATTAGCCGACCAAATCCGGGATCAATTAAAGAAAATGAATATTATTTTAGAAGATACTAGACAAGGCACGAGATGGAAAAGAGGGTAACCGAATTGGAGCCATATGTAAAAGACTACCAACAATTAAATGGCTTAGCACTTGCCTACATGGGTGATGCCGTTTTTGAAGTCTATATTCGGCAGCATCTTTTACAAAAAGGGAAAACAAAGCCGCATAAGCTTCATTTGGAAGCAATTCATTTCGTATCAGCCAAGGCGCAGGCCGCTGTTTTAAAAAAGATGATAGATGACAACTTTTTAACTGACGAAGAATTGGCTGTGATGAGGCGAGGCAGGAATGCAAAATCTGGGACAATCCCGAAAAATACAGATGTACAAACGTATCGACATAGTACTGCATTTGAAGCGGTGATTGGCTGGGTATATTTGGCCAATCATCGAGATCGATTAGATGAAATTGTCAAAGAAGCGATTCAAAAGATTGAAAGCGGGGAGTGAACGGAACATGGATCAAGAGTGGATTGCTGGCAAAAACCCTGTGATAGAAGCTTTAAAATCAGAAAGGGATATTCACAAAATCTGGATAGCGGAAGGCTCTCAAAAAGGCCAATTATCAACCATTCTGAAGCTTGCCAAGGAACGTCATATATTGGTGCAATATGTGCCGAAACAGAAAATAGCTCAGTTGGTGGATGCTCATCACCAAGGGGTTGCCGCCCAGGTTGCCGCCCACCAATATGCAGAAATAGATGATCTTTTTACCTTGGCCGAAAAAAGAGGGGAAGACCCCTTTTTCCTTATTTTAGATGAGCTAGAAGATCCCCATAATCTTGGGTCTATTTTACGAACGGCGGATGCAACGGGTGTTCACGGGATTATCATTCCGAAGCGCCGGTCCGTGGGCTTAACAGCTACGGTAGCCAAACTTTCTACAGGAGCCATTGAATATGTTCCCGTCGTAAGGGTCACGAATATGGCTAGAACCATGGATGAATTAAAATCACGCGGTGTCTGGATTTTTGGTACAGATGCAAAAGGTAGTCAAGATTACCGAAAAATGGACGCTACGATGCCGCTAGCACTGGTTATTGGGAATGAAGGAAAAGGAATTGGGCGCTTAGTCCGGGATAAATGTGACTTCCTTATTCACTTACCGATGGTCGGTCATGTGACTTCACTCAATGCATCCGTAGCGGCTGCTTTATTGATGTATGAAGTGCAACGAAAGCGCGCGCCTGTCGAGGGATAGCGATGGATATCCTGATTGTGGATGGTTACAATATCATCGGTGCATGGCCGGAATTAATCGAGCTAAAAAAGAAAGACCTTGCTTCGGCACGAGATCGCTTAATTGAAATAATAGCGGATTATCAAGGGTATACAGGGTATAAAGTGATTATTGTATTTGATGCTTATGAAGTGAAAGGAATTGAAAAAAGGTATCAAAATCACAAGGTTGAAGTCATTTTTACGAAGGTCGAAGAGACAGCAGACGAAAGAATTGAAAAATTGGCAAGTGAATTAAGCGGTATAAAAACGCAAATTTATGTAGCGACATCGGATTATACGGAGCAATGGGCCATTTTTGGTCAAGGAGCCTTACGGTTATCTGCTCGTGAACTGTTGATTGAAGTTCAGGCTATTGATCGAAAAATTGATAAAAAAGTGAAAATAACAAGAGAAAAAGTGCCATCAACCAAAATTCCTTTAAGCGCAGAAGTCGCTGAAATCTTTGAGAAATGGCGGCGTGGAATAAAATGAGGTTGACGCATGAAAATTCTGTTATGTATAATAATTCTATCGATGGACTTAAGGGTGGGGGATAGAGTGACCTCAAATATCAGATTAGACAGCAGCATCAAGTATGATTCACTGGAAGATGAAGAGTTGATCGAACTGATTCAAGAAGGCGAAAGTGAAGCACTGGATTACCTCATAAAAAAATACCGTAATTTTGTTAGGGCCAAAGCAAGATCCTATTTTTTAATTGGTGCGGATCGTGAAGATATTGTACAAGAAGGCATGATTGGCCTTTATAAAGCCATTCGTGATTTTAAAGAAGACAAACTAGCTTCTTTTAAAGCTTTTGCAGAGCTTTGTATCACAAGACAAATTATTACGGCGATTAAGACAGCCACCCGCCAAAAGCATATTCCACTTAATTCTTACGTTTCTTTGGACAAGCCTATTTATGATGAAGAATCAGACCGAACTTTAATGGATGTCATCTCAGGGGCAAAGATTTTGGATCCTGAGGAGCTTTTATTAAACCGGGAAAAGATGAATAATATTGAAGCTAAGGTCATGGAATTATTAAGTGATTTAGAAAGAAAGGTGTTAGCTCTTTATTTAGACGGAAGATCCTACCAAGAAATTTCTGATGAATTAGATCGGCACGTAAAATCTATTGATAACGCTTTACAAAGAGTGAAAAGGAAATTAGAACGCTATTTAGAACTAAGAGAGTTTAGTGTTTGACGACTTGGCTTATATTGACAGATACTAGCTTACATGATATTTTTTAAAAGATAAGATTGCCTAGAGAGCGGGTGTTAAAGTGTGAAGCAAAAGCGAGCATTAGCCTGCGTAAATTGCGGATCACGCAATTATTCAACGGATAAAAATACCAAGACGACGGTTGGACGCTTGGAATTGAAGAAATACTGTAAAAACTGTCAAACCCATACAATTCATAAAGAAACAAAATGAAAAATTCCATATACAAGTAAACTTTGGAGGGACAATCATGTCAAGCGTAATGCAATTCTTTCGCAATGTTCGCTCAGAAATGAGGAAGGTCAGTTGGCCGCGGCGAAAGGAATTAACCAATTATACCATTACTGTTGTTACAACTGTTGCCTTATTAGCTATATTCTTTGCTGGGGTCGATTATGTGATTTCGTATTTTATGAGGTTTATCATTGGTGATTAAGAAAAAAAGAATAGATACTTGAATAGCTGTATATCTTTATGAAACTCATGATATAATGGATTTATATATAACTTTTCTCTAGCCCGGTCCCCGGGTTTTTTGAGTTTGAAACGAAAAGCGGAAGCGCCTGTTTAGCTGGACAAAGGAAAATGATAGGGAGGGAAGGACATAGGTCCTAATCAATGGAAAAAAACTGGTATGTTGTCCATACTTATTCTGGTTACGAGAATAAAGTGAAGACAAATCTTGAAAAGCGTGTAGAGACGATGGGAATGCAGGATAAAATTTTCAGAGTCATTGTTCCTGAAGATGAAGAAACTGATATAAAAAATGGAAAAAAGAAAGTGGTTAAAAAGAAAGTATTTCCGGGGTATGTTTTAGTAGAAATCATTATGACAGATGATTCATGGTATGTTGTTCGAAATACACCGGGTGTTACTGGTTTTGTAGGCTCCTCTGGCTCAGGATCAAAGCCTACCCCATTATTACCGGAAGAAATTGACTTTATCTTAAAACGTATGGGCTTAGAAGAAAAAAATCAAGAAGTTCATTTTGAGATCGGAGAAACCGTTACGGTAAAAGAAGGTCCATTTGCCAATTTCACAGGGAAAGTGGAAGATCTAGATGTATCTAAAGGGAAGATTCGAGTCATGGTAAATATGTTTGGCAGGGAGACCCCTGTTGAATTGGACTTTGGACAAATTGATAAAATAAGCTGACAACAACTTGAAATTCTTTGCAAAAGGTGATAATATCTTTTAGGTCAATCTTTATTTAAAAGATATGTAATCATTGACTTATTTTTATAATGAGTGGGAGGGTATGAAAGCCCCATTACCACATCACGGACTTTAAGGAGGTGCGTCTCGTGGCTAAAAAAGTAATCAAACTTGTAAAATTACAAATTCCTGCAGGTAAAGCGAACCCAGCTCCACCAGTAGGACCGGCACTCGGTCAAGCAGGTGTAAATATTATGGGATTTTGTAAAGAGTTTAATGCTCGTACGGCAGATCAAGCTGGACTAATTATTCCTGTTGAAATTACAGTATTTGAGGATCGCTCTTTTACATTTATCACCAAAACTCCTCCCGCTGCCGTTCTTTTGAAAAAAGCGGCTGGAATTGATTCAGGTTCTGGTGAACCCAATAAAAAAACAGTTGCAGTTGTCAAGCGTGATAAAGTGCGTGAAATTGCAGAAACAAAAATGCCTGACTTGAATGCTGCCAGCGTTGAAGCTGCCATGCAAATGGTTGAAGGTACAGCGCGAAGCATGGGTATCAAAATCGAAGACTAATCCCATGCGAAGCAGACGTTACTGTGAAAGGAAGGCTGGGACTGTTCAGCCTTCCTTTATTGCATAAACTTGAGCAAGGCGCTTACGCTTTTCTAGGATCTAGCTCCAGCGCCTAGCCCCTCGGGGTCAAATAACCTGAGACAATAAAAGTCAAGACCGGACTTTTCTTGTCTCAGAACATTTGCTTGTCGAGGGCCCGTAGGATGCGGGTCAGGACGGCGTGGCGATTGTCGTCGCGTATTTAGCCGTTCTTCCCTATTCCAAGGCGCTTACGCTTTTCTTACGTGGGAGGTCATTCCGCTAAAACCACATTACAGGAGGAAATAAATAAAATGGCTAAAAAAGGAAAAAAATATACGGAAGCTTTAAAGCAAGTTGATCGTTCAAAAGCTTATCCGATTGAAGAAGCAATTGAACTGGCAAAAAAAGTAGATTTTACTAAATTTGATGCAACAGTTGATGTATCATTCCGTCTTGGAATTGATACAAAAAAAGCAGACCAGCAAATTCGTGGTGCGGTCGTATTACCGAATGGTACAGGTAAGACACAACGAGTTCTTGTATTTGCAAAAGGTGATAAAGTAAAAGAAGCAGAAGCTGCTGGTGCCGATTATGTAGGGGATGCAGAATACATCAATAAAATTAACCAAGGTTGGTTTGATTTTGATGTGGTTGTAGCAACACCTGATATGATGGGGGAAGTCGGTAAACTTGGTCGTACACTTGGACCGAAAGGCTTAATGCCAAATCCTAAAACAGGCACCGTCACATTTGATATAGAAAAAGCTGTGAATGAGATTAAAGCAGGTAAAGTAGAGTATCGTGCTGATAAAGCGGGTATTATTCATGTTCCGATCGGAAAAGTATCTTTCGGCGATGAAAAGCTAGTTGAAAACTACAATACCATTCTTGATACATTAACAAAAGCGAAACCAGCATCATCAAAAGGTAAGTATTTTAAAAACATTACCGTTTCTACTACAATGGGTCCTGGGGTGCGTGTAGAATCTGTTTCTTCTTTGGAGGTAATTGCGATGTCTCACACCTCAAGTGAGACAAGGGGTTAAGGACAGACCAGAATTTATTTTCCCCCAAAATGAGACGGTATAATGCACTTTTAAGAGATGGGAATGGAAAAAAT
>NZ_JALIFP010000053.1 GCF_022867885.1 Lederbergia sp. NSJ-179
TTCTGGTTTTTTCTTTGTCCTCCTGCCCTAGGGCAGGAGGACAAAGAATCCAACCATCCAAGTTTAAAAGTGTAAAATATTATTTATCGGAAACTGTTAAATCTAGTTTATCAGTCACATTCGCTTTGAAGACAGCTTTTTTCTAATGTAGAGATACCCGGGAATACACAGAAAGCGCGCTTTCCAAAGGAAAAGACAATGGAAAGTTTTGACGAAATGGTGGAGAACTATCAACCGATGATTTACCATGTGATGAAGTCTTTATCGATTTATAAAAACCAAGATGAATTTTTCCAAACAGGGTTGATTGCCTTTTGGGATGCCTATCAACGATTTGATCATGAAAAGGGAGAATTCTCTTCCTATGCCTACTCCTACATAAAAGGGCGGATGATGACAAAACTCACAAAAGACAAACAAATCGAAGAAAGAAATGTCTATCCAGATGAAGCGTTCTGGGAAAATACAGTGGAAGAAGAGGAACAATGGCTAGAACAAGAACACCTGCAAAACTACTGCGTCGGCCTGTCCGACAAGCAAAAGCAATGGGTGATCGACACCTTCTACAAAGGCATGACCACCCGCGATATCGCCGAAAAAGAAAAACTCTCCCTCTCGGCCATCAAAAAACGCAAATCCGTCACCTTGGCGAAAATACGGGAGAATATTGAGAGGGGGGTGGTGGAGGTGTGAATTTGACGTTGGATCGGCGTTAGTGGTTGGTTCTGTTTCAAATAATTACTTACAGAATTTCCTGAAATCCCTAACTTCTTGGCAATTTGTCTTTGCGATAACCCTTCAACCTCCTTTAAGAATTTGATATTATGAAAATGAGCCATACTGATCATCCTTTTGTTCCTCTCTTAATATATAGATAGCTTAGGACACTTTCTATAATTAAGAGAGATTAGTAAATATGAAAGGTTAGTGGCTCATTTTATATGTGATCGAACCATTGAAAAGTGCTCAATATTAGATTATCAAAGACAAGAAACCTATTCCTTGTACATTGGAGTAATTGAGCAAATAAATAATGACTTAGTAGATATACAGTCATGGGAAGAAAAAATGATTTAATTCAAAAAAATTTACACTGCCTATATCTATTTATTGAATAATTTGGATCATGTATAACAGATAGCTAATATTCACTGAGAGAATTTAGAAATGGAGGCGATTCCTATTTTAATCAAAAAAAGGCTCAAATTGGCCATTAAATCAAGTAAGAATATCATTATTTTCAATTATGTAATTATTGCGTTAACAATGATTTTTAGTGTAATTGTATCAAATTATATTCAGCAATCAGTAAATAATAAGTACCACCAGTTTATGAATAAAAATGAAGAAGTTACGAAGCTTCCGGTCATAATAGAAGAAAGTAAAAAGAGTTTTCAGCGATTTTTAAAGGATAGAAATCAAAAGGATTTACAAACATATCATAAGAATAATCGGGAGATAGCAAGGATTCTAAAGCTTATTGAAGAGGATTCTACTCATGATACTGAAACTTTAATTTTTTATGGTTCTCTAAATCGAATGTTCGAATATCAAACGAATTTAGCGAATAAAATTAGCTCTATGAACAGTTTTGGAAGCGAAACATATGAAGAAATAACTTATCTATTTGAGTTATTTAAATATATGGTAAGCCAGGCAAACCACTTATTGACATCTTATTTAAAGTATAGTAGCCAAGAATATAATACCTTATTTCAAAATTCGAAGCAATTGGAATTAAAGATTTTAGTTAATACTATTTTTTTAGGAGGTATTAGTATAGTTGTAGGAATATATTTATCAAAGGGGATTTTTTTAACAATAAGCAACCTTTCTCGTAAAGCGAAGTTACTATCAAATGGTCAATGGGATACAGAAGATCTGGAAAGGATTCCCTATAGAGAGTTAGATAATGTGGTTCAAGCTTTTAATCAAATGAAGCATAATATAAAAAATTACATTGAAGAGCTACAGTATAAATCTGAAATTGAGAAGCAGCTGAAAGATGAAAAATTGCACAGTCTTGAACAAGACAGATTGTTAAAAAAATCTCAGATTGAAGCGTTGCAAATGCAGATGAATCCACATTTTCTATTTAATACACTCAACATGATTGGTCGGACAATAAAGTTGAATCAATCCAAAATAGCAACCAAATTGATTGAATCTATGGCAAAGATTTTAAGATATAATATGGAGAAAAAGGCAGATAAGGTTTTAATAAAGGATGAATTAAATGTATTATATGCGTATGTATATATACAACAACTTCGTTTTCAAGACCGTATTGAGATAAGTATTAGTGGGGAATCACCGGTTTTGCATGCTGAAATCCAGCCGATGATTTTACAACCATTAGTTGAAAATGCAATCATTCATGGGCTCTCTGACATAATAGAGGGAGGAAAAATTGAGATTCGATTTTCTCAAAATGATGATAACCTACTAATTATTGTGAAGGATAATGGGGGAGGGATGTCACAAGATAGAATTAAAGAAATTCTTAAGGTTGATAACTTCGATGATCGTAATAGGGGAATTGGTCTAGGTAACATAAAAAAACGGCTATTTTTACAGTACGAAGAAAATTTTACTTTTAATATTAAAAGCTCGATAGGAAATGGAACAGAAATTGAATTAATCATTCCATTGAAAGTAGGTGACATATGATGATTAAGGTTTTAATTGTGGAGGATGAAGTGATCGAGAGGAAATATATTAGAACTTTACTCCAAGGTTATACCGTTCACAATGTCCAGGTTGTTGGAGAGTGTAGTAACGGAAGTGACGCGTTGGAATTAGCAATATTGTCTGGGCTAATATTTAATGGCGGTAAAATCTAGTATTTTAGGAATTAATTTTGTCGTTACGTGGAGGGGGAGATATGTAACAATGAAGAAAAGGGATAAATATCCTGGCGGAAAGAGAGGCATAAGAATGCCCTAAAAAGATGGCAGTCTTTTTAGGGCGTTTGTCAAACTTAATATGAACAAGTCTATTGTAAAACCATTGGGTAAAAACGTCAATACATATTTGCGAAAGTACGGCCGGAAATCACCGAATTATGATAGTGGGTGCCCGTGTTGCGGTGGTAAACCGCATAAGCATGGACATTATAAACGCACTGTTGTTTTAAAGCATTCGGAACACCGCATTCCGATTTATCGCATGAAATGCTCTGTTTGCGGGATAACGTTTTCACTTATGCCGGACTTCCTTATTCCTTATCACATTTATGCGGTTGGAGTGATGGAAAGCACGTGGTATCAGCGGCACATTGGATGCAGGAGCTTTGGGCATATCAGACGTGGGTTCTGTGGTCCCAAATTAAATGGCCCGTCAAAACGTACAATGAAGCGATGGCTATCATCCTGGAAGAAAAATATCGATCGATATGTGGCTTGGGGGATTCGTCAGCTTTTATTATACGATCCTTTTGCGGATCTTCAATGGACGAGGCACACTCCATCCGTTGAAAGGGCTGCCTTTACGCTAACTAAACGGCTATGGCGCATGGTGTATCCGGAGTCTCCCTACCCTTTTTACGGTTTCTTCCCTTGGATAAATCAGCTAATGAAGTAACCTTTAACCGCGCAATGAAAAATATACCATTACATAAGAAGCGACACATCCATGGACAAAGGGCATATTCCTTTTTGGCGGTACACTTTTACCACTATTTCCCTTTTTACTGTATGTATCCCACAGAGTTTGCGTCCTCCCGGTCTTGTGGGATTTGTGCGACACTTTAGTCGTACATTTTTCAAGGAGGTATAAGAAATGAATCATGAAGAAAGGAAAAACATCGCCTTGTTTCGATACGGGCTTATTTCTTCACTTGTTTCAAGGAAACTACAAAAAGGAGAATTGGCCGAGCAACTGCGAATCATTGCAGGCAGGGAGCATATAGACCAGGATGGGAAATTACGCAGGATTAGTAAACGGACCTTGGAGCGTTATTTACATGCGTATCGCAAGCATGGGTTTGAAGGACTGATGCCTGCTTATCGAGGGGAATATGCACCAAGGGCAATCAATCAGGAGGTATTGGCAAAAGCTGTTCAGCTTAAAAAAGAGCGGCCGGAGCGTGCTGTATCGCAGATTATCCGGATGATGGAATTGGCTGGCATCGTTGAAGTGGGCGATGTAGCCGAAAGTACGCTATCCAAACAGCTTCGTAAACTTGGATTGACCAAAAAGAAACTACAAAACAAACAAAGCGATCGATTCCGCCGTTTTGAGTTTCCTTACCGGAATGCATGTTGGCAAGGGGATGTGCAACATACCCTTTACCTGCCGCATCCCGATAAACCCGGACAAAAAGTGTTGGCTAAGCTTTTTGCATTCATGGATGATTTTTCAAGGTTCATTGTTCATGCGGAGTTTCATCTTCAAGAACGGGGGCCCCAATTGGAAGATTGTCTTCGAAGGGCGATTCATTCACATGGAAAGCCAGAACAGATCTACGTCGATAATGGAGCCATATATAGAGCCGATATGTTCGAGCTGGCATGTGCACACCTTGGTATCAAGCTATCACATAGTACGCCGAGGCGGCCCCAGGGACGGGGTAAAATGGAACGTTTCTTTCAATTTATCGATTCATCATTCAAGCCAGAGGCCTACGATTTGATAGAATCCGGGAAAATCGACTGTGTCGAGCAATTGAATCGGTATCTTTATATTTGGTTGAACACTTTCTATCATGACCGCAAACACGGGGAAACAAAACAGACACCAAGAGAACGTTTCTATGAAAGTGAAGCACCTTATGTTTCCGTCAGATTGGAAGAGCTGGATCGTGCTTTCATGTGGCAAGCAGAACGCAAGGTGGATAAAACCGGATGTGTATCGTTTCAAGGAAACCGCTATGAAGTGGATCAATCATTGGTGGGGGAATTGATTACCCTTCGATATGAACCGTTGGATTTGAGCAAAATTGAAGTGTGGCATAGTGAAAAGCGGTACGAGGATGCTTCTCCAATTAAACTAAATCGCGCGACCGACCGGCGGATTGAAGAACCCGAAGTCGAAGATGAATCTCCATCCGTCGAAGAACCATCCGGATTAAACTTCTTGGAATTGAACGCACCTCTACAAGAGAAAAAGCAAAAAGAACAACGCGGTAAACTGAGCTACGCGAAATTATGGGAGAGTGAACAATCATGATCCCATCCTACTTTGGCTGGAAGCAAAAGCCTTTTGGGCGAGAAATTGCGACGAAAAACTTATATCGCAGCGCGCAATATCAGGAGCTGGAGGCCAGGTTGAAATACATGATTCAGGATCGTTCCTTTGGTTGCATAACAGGAGAAGTTGGCGCTGGAAAGACAACGGCAATACGGGCCTTGCGCGATCAATTGAACACGAGTCATCATGTGTTTTTATATATATCGGATTCGTCATTGAGACCAAGGGATTTTTATCGGGAAATGCTTGTTCAAATCGGCGTGGAGCCGAGATTTTTGGCCAGCGACGTGAAGAGACAATTCAAGGCTGCATTACTTGAATTGTTTGAGGTGAAGAAAAAAACGCCTGTCGTG
Organism: Lederbergia sp. NSJ-179; assembly: GCF_022867885.1. GTDB lineage: Bacteria > Bacillota > Bacilli > Bacillales > Bacillaceae_C > Lederbergia. Next base: position 5,544 of record NZ_JALIFP010000053.1, read on the forward strand.
ATAATTGACGAAGCCCATCTATTATCACCAGCGATGTTGCAGGAAATTCGATTTCTAACCAATTTCCACGTTGATTCCATTTCACCACTGGCGCTCATATTGGTGGGGCAACCGGAATTACGGGACAAACTCCGTCTGCGAAGTCTCGAGGCGATTTCCCAGCGCATTACAACCCGGTTTCATTTGGTAGGATTCAGCTACGATGATATGAAAGCTTATATCCAACATCACCTGCGGCAAGTTGGAGAGGATCGTCAAATCTTTTCAGAAGCTGCATTAAGCAAAATCTATAAGCAAACGCGTGGTATCATGCGACTTATCAATAATCTATGCACGGAGTGCTTGTTGGACGCAGTCTCTCGTCAGCAGAAAATCATTGACGAAGACTCCGTCGATCGTGTCATAGACGAGCATTCATTTTAGTTCGATACATTATCAAAAGCTTGAAACTTGAGTTAATGTCTGTGTTTACACTGGTAAATACGGATGGAATGAATGTTTTTTCGCCATCCGTAGCCAGTGTAATATAATAAGAATAAAATCCTTTAAAGAGGGTATTTCTACATATTATTTAAAAATTAGGATAACCACCAACTAGAACGGTTTTTATTTTTAGGCACATGCCATGTCGGTTACAAAAGGTATTTTTCACCGTCAGTATCGTTTCCGAAACAACCGTCATTAGATATTACTTTTGACAAAATTGGATATATACCTTGGTATTTTAATATACCAGACGAAGGTTATGATGGAGCATGGAAACAGCTGCTAGATACAGATGGATTTTATGCACCATTTGGCCCTACCACTGCTGAACAGCGTCACCCTAGATTCATGTTTCGGAGAGATGATCATGAATGTTTATGGAATGGTCCATCGTGGCCATTTGCAACATCACAAACATTAACTGCAATGGCAAATTTATTAAATCATTATCAACAAATAACCGTGACAAAGGATCATTATTTTGAATTAATCAACATTTATGCCAAGAGTCACTATAGAAAAAAAGAGGATGAAACTGTGGTATCTTGGCTTGATGAAAACATACAACCTTATACTGGCGAATGGTTGTCCCGTAAGATTTTACAGGAATGGGGATGGAGGCCAAATAAAGGTGGAATTGAAAGAGGGAAGGATTATAATCACTCAACTTTTAACGATTTAATTATTACTGGTTTGGTAGGATTACGACCTCAGAAAGATAATACGTTGAAAGTGAATCCACTAGTTCCCGAGGATGAATGGGATTATTTTTGCCTTGATAACATCAAGTACCGTGGGAAGAAAATAACCATTATATATGATCAGGATGGTACCCGTTATGGAAAAGGAATGGGCCTAAAATTGTATGCTGATGGAAAAGAAAGGGGGAGTTCAAAAGACTTACAACCTATACATGTTGAATTATAGAGGGGTGCCTTACAAAGGCAGTAATGTATCATGTATATGAATGATATACCACCTGTGATTGATTATAAATTGGTGAAGGGTTTTGAAATTTAACACCAGATTGTCCCTTATAAGATTTTTTGGTGAATATGACATAGTTATCACAGCACTTCTTTTAAAGGAGTGCTTTTTTCTATTGGTACTATCCGCTTGTTAAAGTGTTGAATTACCGAATGATTCAGAATAATATTCGAACCTGGGAGTAGAAAGGGCGCTTGATGACAGGTCTCACGAAATACAGACGAAACGAAGAACGCAACTTTATCCAGATTGACGTATTCTGGGAAAATACCGTGGAAGAAGAGAAGCAATGGGTCATCGACACCTTCTACAAAAGCATGACCACCCGCGACATCGCCGAAAAAGAACAACTCTCCCTTTCCGCCATCAAAAAGCGTAAAGCTGTTACTTTGGCGAAAATACGGGAGAATATTGAGCGGGGGGGTGGTGGAGGTGTGATCTGGTTAGGGAGAGAGGGCCCAGTGGGTAGAGTGTTAATGTGATAAGGAATATTTGTTGCTGATGTGCCGGGTTCCGAATAGTGCTGAATAGTATTGGAACTGGCATGTAAGCAGTTAGGAATAGAGTAGAATATAAATACCATTCTTTTACCGGTATAGCTAATAAAGGGAGTATTGATATAGGGGTAAATAGACGGGAAGATGTTTTTTAGTAGCTAATCTTTCAGTGGATTGCTATATAGAATAATAGATGGATTGGCTTTTGGGCTACTAGCGATATGGGCTTTGGTTTTTTAAAATGAAGCCAAATGGATGGAGGGCGAAAGCAGAGTGATCACTTTTAAAGAGGGGTGTCAATATGGGCGTTTCCATTAATTACACATTAAGGTCATAGGGATACACTTCCATGTCAGATGCAGAGCAACAATAGGTAAATGTGATTGTAGGTGAGTATAATGGTTATTTCGAATAGAAAGTGATCGGGGAGAAATTCCGTGTTTACGAAAAGGAAATCAGAGCTAGCCGTAATCTTAGATGTGCTACAAGGTTACCTTTTTCAGATGATCCCTGTAGATAAGTTGCGTTCTTTATATTATCGGGTTATCACGCCTCACGGAAATAAGAAGGGCGATTCTCAGAGGATGTTGGTGAGTCCACCTGATTCGGAATTAAGAAGAGGGCTGGCAAATGCTTATGGTTGACAAGATTTAAGAAATATACCTTATTTAAAAAAACGTCTCTGAAAGCACCTAAACTTCTGTGGCGTTCCCTTTCACGATTGGTTAATGGGCCTAAATATCAGGGATTTCACTTTTTGCTTGGTAGAGGGACGAGTTGTGGTCCACATATTTTGGCATGTTCCTTTATTTCTTCCATCAGGTTTTCGAGAGCCAGGGACGAGACGACCAATGAAATGGCATGAGGAAAGCGATAATTGGAAACAGTTGGCACCCGAGTTCGAAGATGGTGTCCATAAGAAAAATTAGCCTTCCCAATTCTATCTAGTTAAGATATGATAAATATAGACTACCTCATATTTAGGGGGAAGGTGAGTTTGGTGGAACAAAGTACACAGAAGATTTTAAAAAGGAAATTAAGTTTTGATGAGATGATTGAACACCTAGATCAAAAGAATATTAAATTTGAGCTAATTACTAGGGAAGAGGCTAAGAACATTCTTCAAACCTCAAATTACTTTTATAAAATTACTGCTTATAGAAAAAACTTTGAAAAAAATAAATATGATAGGTATGTCAATTTGGATTTTAAACTTCTACAAGATCTTGCCACAATTGATATGAGGCTTCGTTATTTAGTTTTACAGATGAGTCTGGACATAGAGCATGTAGTTAAAACTCAGATTCTAACCGACATAACTAATGACTCAACTGAGGATGGTTACAGTATTGTTACTGATTTTTTAGCGCATGATAGAACTTCTATAGAATACTATATGAATGCTTTAAATAAAGAAAGCCATTATAATTATGGTTTATATGTAAAACACCATGAAAATCCACCTATTTGGGTATTGTTTGAAGTAATGACCTTTGGTGGCTTTGTAAAGTTTGTGGAGTTTTATTACCGTCGGAAAAATAACCCACTTGCGTATAAAGAGATTCAACAGGTATTAAGGTATGTGAAAAACATACGAAACACAGCTGCCCATAACAGCCCTATCTTAATGGATATAACTAGAAATAATCAGATAAACCCCCAAAAGGTAGTAAAGCCAATTACCAAATTTGCCAAACAAATTAATGGACTTTCCCCTCAAGCTAGGAAAAAAAGGCTTTCGAATCGAAAGGTACATGACTTGACTGTACTTATTTATGTTCATTATACTTACATTAATAGTAAAGGTATTAAGAAAGCTCGTTATGATGCTTTCAGGGAATTATTGGAGCGCACAAAACGGTTAAAAGACGCATATAATAATCAGGATTCCTTAATTGCGGTGTATAAATACTTTAAAAAACTAATTGACTTTATAAGTTGATTAGTGTAGTATTCTCTTAAGGAAAAAATCGGTTCGCCCGGTTTGCAATGGCGGGGTCATACTTCGCTTGAGTTTACCATGCTAGCACCTGTCTTTTTGACGGGTGCTTTACTATTGTCCAAGAAAATAAGCAATTATTAGGCGTCAATTATTAATTCCAAAAGAATTTTTTGAACTGCTAGAGATGGGGAGTGAAGCAATGATTGAGCCGGAAGGAAATTTTAAGATTGTAAGTCCTATTCATGAATCATCTGATGACTTTTCGGAATTTATCTTAAAGGACCTTTTAGCCGCAGGTTACGAAGGAGAAAAATTAATTACCGAGTTTATTAACCGTAAATCTCAAATCAAGCCTGCTATTTCAGATATGATTGCTTAAGAACGACCAAAAGCATAAATGATGTAGATCGCCTATTTGACGATGATGATGAATAATCATTAGACATACTTCTTAAAGCAAATGGATACCTAAGCTTGTTTTTTCGAAACACCTTGTAAGGAGGTTGCCGTAATGTGCCCGGAAACCACATTAACAAAAGACGTAATATGGTATATCGACGGAAAGAAGTATGTTATCCAAAACGTCCCTTACTCTAAATTGCAGGCTGAGGAAGAGGAATATTTCGATATGGATGTTTCCGTTCGGCTAACAATATTGCGTGATCTCATGTATATGAACGATATACCACTTATAATTGATTATAAATTGGTGGAAGGTTTTGAAATTTAATATCAGCTTCTACTTTACAAAGATTTTTTGGTGAATATGACATAGTTATCACAGCACTTCTTTTAAAGGAGTGCTTTTTTCTATTGGTACTATCCGCTTGTTAAAGTGTTGAATTACCGAATGATTCAGAATAATATTCGAACCTGGGAGTAGAAAAGGCGCTTGATGACAGGTCTCACGAAATACAGACGAAACGAAGAACGCAACTTTATCCAGATTGACGTATTCTGGGAAAATACCGTGGAAGAAGGGGAACAATGGCTGGAGCTGGACAACTGCAAAACTACTGCATCGGCCTGTCCAACAAACAAAAACAATGGCCATTTATGAATATCAATTATAACTTCAATAAAGGAAATCAGATCATCCATTTAAATTATCATATATAATGGGCTTAGTAAGGGGAAACATTAGAAAGGAGCTATCTATGAAGAATAAATTAGAAAGTCGGTTAAAGTATCTATTTACAGGGGAAAGCTTTGCAATAATATTGTTTATACCTCTTAGTTTCTTTATTAATTATGCTTACCCCGATTTGCAATTATATTCTCTATTCTCGTTTTGGATTTCCTTTTTCCTATTGGAGTTTATCCTTATTCAAGGAACTTATTATTGGCATTCCAAATGGAAGGGTCTAATTACTGAAAACAAATCTCTAACTCCGATTAAAACCGTTAGAATTTTGAAGAAAATGAAGGCAGTAAACGTAATTATAATAATTTTTTCTATCCTTTTATTTGTTATCGACATACTTGTTACCTATCCCAGTTTACCAATTGGGGGATTGTTCATTAGCGGATTTGTTTTTATTTTCGCTATCCTCGAGTTTATTAATTACTTCTACATTCAATTGTCCTATGATAATTTATCTGATCTTAGATATTTAATAAAAACAAAGAAATTTAAACGTTCTTGTTTAAGCAAAGATTTTAAGCGTATTGGATAAAGTGGAGAAAACGTATGGTACGGAAGTTGGAACCAAGAAATGCCGGTTTAACGGACGGGAAGACACTTGTTGATCAAGCAGGGAAGCCCTTGTTGATTTCCCCGAAATATGGGGAACGAATGAGGGTGGAGAGGTAAGATCAGATGCTAGTCCCGACTCAGAATATTGCCATGGGATAGGGATCAATCAGAAACCTCTAATGACACATGCGTTTTCCTTTTAAAATAATTTACACCTGATTATTCGCCTTAGAATTTACAAGTGGTCATTCAGGTGCACTTTTATTAGTGGAGGTGTCAGGTTCTGATTCAACCCAGAATATTACCGGCATTAATTCGATGGAAATGTCTCGTGAAAAGATATTTTATCAAGTCTTTTTCCTGCTATTTCAATGGTAATTCTAGTTTGTTCTTAAATTTAGTATTGTTTATTTATTTTATTGTGTAGTATAGATGATAGGCCAGAACAAACAAACGGGACCTAGGTTGGATTAGATCCGATTGTTTGAGATAATATTCAATAAGTGAGATATGCAGATGATAGTTCCCAATCCTTTTACCGGTAGATTGAGCCTTCTCTGTTTCTACCTTTTTACCAATTGTCAGAAATAACACTACGCGTGAAATCTACGCTTGTCTTAAAATCCTCTTCACTCTCAATGCCATGCAAAAGCATCCCACCTGTATAATTGTACTCTTTTAACTTTTCAAGATAATAGGGGAAGTCGACAATTCCGTTGCCGGCATGGGTAAAATGAAGCTTGTTTCCCTCTTTAATGTCCTTCCCGTGCGCGATATAGATATCATTTCCTAGTAAATCAAACGCTTCATCGATAATGGGTCGAACATATTCCTTTTTTGCTTGGCCTTTCTGAAATAAATTGGCCACATCCATGATGATTTTCAACCTTCTAGACTGAAATTCATCCAATAGCCTGCGTGCTTTTTTTGCGGAATTGACACAATTGCTTGCTTCACATTCAATCCCCAGAGTGAGATCGTAACGTTCGGCTATTTCCAGCACCTTTTCCATGGAATTCATCATATCATCCCAAGCGGCTTGCGTATTGTTACCATCATGAAATCGCCACATGTTCTGCGGATCTCTGCTACCTGTGCATAGCGTGATAAAATGGCAATGTAGGTCTTTACATGCTTCTGCAATGACTTCAAACCTTTGAAGCCCAATATTTCTTTGTTCCCTATCAGGATGTATCATATTATAAGTGCCGTTAATTGCCACGATATCCACGCCGTTGTGTTGCGCAGTTTGGTAGATTTCTCGTGAGAGTGCTGGATCAATGGAAGCTGGTAGCTGCTCCCCGCCTACCGACAAAAAATCAAACTGAACTTCTGTAAAGCCTTTTTCACGGATTGCTGAAAACAACACTTCCAAGGAAGACCGCTTAATCTCAATTGAATACATACCTAGCTTCATCTTTTATCATTCCTAACTAGTATGATTTTTCTTTTAAATCGCTTTCCGTATTCTATAAGTATAGATGGAAGAGCTTGGTCCCGGTTGAGTAAACAAAAATCAGACATCCCAAAAAATAAATTCCATCATACTGAAAATTATAATAAAAAAGGCGATAACATGCATTTCTTTAACATGTGTTTATCGCCTTAAGACCTTTTTAATGATTCATGGACATTCTTTGAGAATTTTACTCGATAATCTTTTGGAGAATAGCCTGTGTTTTTTTTGAAAAGTCTTGAGAAATAATAGGGATCTTGATAACCAACTTTTTTTGCTATCTCATAAATTTTAAGATTGGATAATTTTAAATATTTACAGGCTTGTTCGATGCGCATTTCAATAAAATATTCAATTGGAGATTTATTCGTATAGTTTTTAAAAAGAGAGTTTAGATAACTTGAAGAGATTTCTAAATGCCTTGCAAATTCGGCTAAATTGATATCTTGATCAATGTTTTCACTCATAAAACTGATGCACTTTGCTAGATACAGATTTTTCTGATGGGAAAAACTTCCATCGGTTAAAAAGAATATTTCTGATAAAACCAGTTTAAGAAGTTGCGAAGTACAAGTAATCATCTCATCAGAATTGACGTTTCCGGCTAACTCAAAAATATCAATAAAATGACCTTGTAAAATAACATATCTTTCTTTGGCCAGCACTTTTATGACCATTTTTTTATGTAGGCCCAAAAAATGGTCAAGATTCGTATGAAAATGCATCCATAGAATCGACCAAGGATTGTTTTCATTCGCATAGTAGCGATGAGCTACTTTTTTAGGAATACAGAAAATATCGCCCCGACTCATTGATATGACCGAGTCGGGAATTTCAATGGTTCCTTGACCTTCTAGGCAATAGATCAGAACGTATTCATCAACGCCGTTTATTCGTTCGCGATAATGGTATTTAGCATTTGGATAATAGCCAATTTCTAATATGTAAGTGTGATCAACTAAAGGAGACTCTTTAATGAAATCATTTATGTTTGAAGGGAAAATAATATGGCGTTCATTACGAAATCCATCTTTTTTCTTTATTACGTCCATAACATCGCCTCCTACCAAAGAAATTATAACACCGATAAGTAAAATAATCCATCTTTGATTGATTTATCCCATTCTTTCGAAAGCCTTAACATTGTAAAATTTGATTAACTTACACATAAGGAGGACAAAAAAGTGAGTATGGTTCGTGTAGAAGAGAAAAAACTCGTCATTCCAACTTATTTAACTTCGGAACCTGACAAAAATCCATTATTTTTTAAGAATAGGGTGTATCAGGGCAGTAGTGGTAAAGTGTACCCTTTGCCCATTACCGAAAAAATATTCGATGAAAAAACGGATGTCGAATATTTAGCGGTCATCCTAGAGAACGATTACTTGGAAGTGACCATTTTGCCAAGCCTTGGCGGGCGTATTTACCGAGCAAAAGATAAAACAAACAATTATGATTTTGTTTATTACAATCGAGTGATTAAACCAGCACTTGTTGGGTTGGTTGGACCATGATTTCAGGGGGAATCGAGTTCAACTGGCCGCAGCATCACCGACCTACGACATTTATGCCAACTGAATACACCATCGAAAAGCATGAAGACGACAGCGTCACTGTGTGGGTGAGTGAAATTGATCGCATGTACGGTACGAAAGGAATGGCTGGGTTTACGTTATACCCAGATAAAGCCTATATTGAAATCACTGGGAAGGTGTATAACCGAACGGATATTCCACAGAGTTTCTTGTGGTGGGCCAATCCAGCTGTTCCTGCTAACGATCATACCATGTCCATCTTTCCACCTGATGTTCATGCGGTAATGGACCATGGCAAACGAGCAGTTTCTGATTTTCCGATTGCGACAGGAAATTACTATAAATATGATTACTCTGCAGGTGTTGATATTTCTCGCTACAAAAATATTAAAGTGCCAACTTCTTATATGGCCTATCATTCTGATTACGATTTTATCGGAAACTATGATGAAAAGCTGCAAACTGGTTTACTTCATGTGGCAGATCATCATATCTCTCCAGGAAAAAAACAATGGGTTTGGGGCAATAGTGATTTCGGTCAAGCATGGGATCGCAACCTTACCGATGAAGATGGTCCGTATGTAGAATTGATGACGGGTGTCTTTACCGATAACCAACCAGATTTTACTTGGCTAAAACCTTATGAAGAAAAGGAATTTAAGCAATATTTTATGCCGTATAAAGGGGTCGGACGGGTTAAGAATGCGACGATCGATGGGGCAATTAATGTCGAGGTGCATAACAATCAAATTGAATACACACTGTACACGACGAAAAAACATGAATATGTGACCATTATAGTTTTAAAAGATGGTGATCAAATTCATTCAAAAAGTGTTGCAACATCTCCTAAGGATTTTGTTAAGGAATGTTTTGATTTTGAAACGGATGAATTTGATGAACATTTTGAGATTAAAGTATTAGATGAAAAAAGCAACCTTCTGGTAGCTTATCAAGGCTTTAAAAAAGTGGAGCAGCCATTGCCAGATCCAGCTGAAGAAATTCCAGCTCCAGATAAACTTAAATCAACAGAAGAACTTTTTTTGGCGGCAACGCATATTGAACAATATCGTCATGCAACGTCTAATCCAGAAGATTATTACCTTGAAGGCTTGAGGCGCGATGCAACGGATATCCGTCTGAATAATGGCTATGGTATGTATCTTTATAAAAATGGCGAATTTGAAAAGAGTATGAAGTATTTTGCTCAAGCAGTCAAAAAACAAAAATGGAAAACACCTAATCCATTATATGGCGAACCGCTATTTAATCTTGGATTAGTTCATCTACGTTTAGGTAATAAATCAGAGGCCTTCGATTGTTTCTATAAGGCTACGTGGAATGAAGATACACAAGGCGCAGCCTTTTATCAAATGGCCTGTATGTCATTAAGCGAGGGGAAAATCGATGAAGCATTAGACTTTATCGAAAAATCACTCATTAAAAATGCTCATCATATGAAGGCTCGTGCCCTGAAAGCAGTTATTTATCGCCTTATTGGAAAAGACAATCGTTCATGGTTGGAAGAATCAATATCGATAGATCACCTTGATTTTGCAAGTTATTATGAAAATTATTTGCTGACTAGCGATAAAGCGTCTTGGGAAAAAGTAATGCGTAACTGTTTGAATAACTACTTAGAATTAGCTTTGGATTATATTAATTTTGGTCAGTATAAAAACGCTCTCGATATTCTAAGTGAATGTTCAGTAACTTCTCCGCTGGTTCACTATTACAAAGCCTATATCTACTGCTTGAGAGATCAAAAGAATGAGGCTTACTTAGAAATCTACGAGGCAGAGAAGCAAGCTCCTGATTACTGTTTTCCTAACAAATTAGATGAAATTTTAATCTTAGAAAACGCCATTCGCTTGCTTCCAGAATGTACTGGTTTTGCGAAATACTATTTAGGTAATCTATTTTACGATAAAAACCGCTATGAAGAGGCCATAAAATTATGGGAGGACAGTGCCAAACAAATTCCAGATTTCCCGACCGTCTTCAGAAATCTATCTTTTGCTTACTTTAATCAATATGATGATATCAAAAAAGCGCAAGAAATGATCACGGTTGCTTCGAATTTAGATCCAGCAGATGCGAGGATCCTTCTTGAAAGAGACTTGCTTTCCTCCAAAGCTGGCAAATCACTAACCGAACGTATTGCATTGCTTGAAGAACGGATGGATACCACCCAACATAGAGATGATCTTTATATCGTTTATATTGAATTGCTGAATAGTTTAGGAAAGTATGATGAAGCATTTGATAGAATTTCTAAACGTCAATTCCATCCTTGGGAAGGGGGAGAAGGAAAAGTAAGCAATCAATACATGTACGCCTTGATTGAACAGGCCAAAAAGTTGCTTCGGAAAAATCCTAAGGAAGCAATCAAAAAACTTATCGCTTCGCAAAGTTATCCCGTCAATCTAGGTGAAGGGAAGCTGCCAAATGTGGAGGATAATATTTCCAATTATTATATCGCCAAAGCCTCTGAGGTTTTGGGTGATCAAAAACAGGCGGAAGTCTTTTTCAAAAAAGCAGCGCAAGGAACCAATAAACCTGAAAGTGTTTTGTATTATTACGATCAACCAGCGGATACGATTCTTTATCGAGGGCTGGCGCAAGAAGCATTAGGCAATCTTGAAGAAGCAAGAAGCTGCTACTATCAGTTAATCAGCTACGGAAAAAAACATCTGTTTGAAGACGTGTCCTATGATTTCTTTGCAGTATCATTACCAGCTACTGTTGTGTTTAAAGATGATTTAAATAAAAACAATCAAATTTATTGTCGCTATCTAATGGCCTTAGGGAATATTGGCTTAAAAAACTTTGCAGAAGCCAAAAAGGAACTTGAATATATTCTTTCAGTAGTGCCGAGTCATCAAGGAGCCATTCGCCATTTGGCCTTGATCAGTGAAGATGAGAGGGTCTCGTTGAACAAGAAATAAAATCCATGTTTCAACTATTTCATCCATTTTTAGCTTAAAAGTAAAATAATAAAAAACGAGGGAGATATATGATGATAGATTTAGCAGGAAAATGGTGCTATAAAGAAGACCCTAAAGATCTTGGAGCTCAGGAAGAGTGGTTTTTAGCCGAATTTAATGATTCGCATTTTCAGATTCCTGGTAGCACGACTGACAATGAGATTGGAACTACTTATGAGTTTGATGGTTCGTTGACTGAAGAAAATATTCGCCATTTACGGCAAAAAAAACAATACATTGGGAAAATATGGCTAAAAAAAGTAATTGAGATACCAGAATTTCAACCCGAGAAAATCTATGAGTTAATCTTAGAAAGAGTGATGTGGCAATCAGAGCTTTGGATTAATGGGCAGTATGTCGGTTCCAGAGATTCATTAAGTACGTCCCATCGCTATGACATTACTAATTTTATTACGTTCAAAATAGAAATCGTTTTTTGTATTGATAATCGCGATATTCACCAGATTAATACTACACCGAGCGCTTATACCGAGGAAACACAATCCATCTGGAATGGTATGATCGGAAACTGTCGAATTGAATCACACAACTTTTTGTTTCGTCAAATGAAGGTATTAACGAATTACGACCAACAATCGATTGAGTTGACGTATGCTTATGAATCAATAAATCCAAACGCCAAAACATTATATGTCACTGTTGAAAAAGAAGGGAAAGTAGTGAAGGAAGCAACTCAACTTCTTTCTGGTAATAGCGGTAGTGGAAAGCTTACTCTCTTTTTACCAAACATCGTTTCTTGGGATGAATTTCAGCCAGAGCTTTATGAACTCATATGTACAGTTGAGATGAATGATGAATGTATTGCCTGTCAAAAGCAGAAAATCGGTTTTAGAAAATGGTCGACAAATGGCAAGCAGCTGCAACTAAATGATCACCACGCTTTTTTTAGAGGAACGATCGATTGTTGTATATTTCCATTAACCGGGTATCCACCAATGGATGAAGCATCGTGGGCAAAGATTTTCCAAACGATCAAAGAGCATGGACTCAATCATGTGCGGTTTCATTCCTGGTGTCCACCGGAGGCAGCATTTGCTGTTGCAGACAAACTTGGCTTGTATCTTCAAGTAGAAGGGCCGATTTGGCTGGATGATTGGATGCCTTTTATGCTAGGGGATAAGACGGATCATTATACCTTCTTCCAAGCGGAAAGTGAAGCAATTGTAAACTCTTATGGTCATCATCCGTCTTTTTGTTTCTTTAGTTGTGGCAATGAAATTCGCGGTGAGTTTGCTATTCTTCGTAAGATTGTAAAAAGCTTGAAACAAATGAACAGCAATATTTTATATACCTTAACATCCAATTGGGATCGGGAAATTGATTCCGAGGATGATCTGTTCATTGCGCAAACTGTCGATAAAGTACCAGTTAGAGGACAGTATGATTTAGATAAAATGGTTGTGGAAACGACTATCGAATTTTCGGATGCAATCGCACTACGTCAAGTTCCGGTGATTTCTCATGAAGTTGGTCAATACAGCATATACCCATCCATTCGTGAAATAGATAAGTATTCGGGGAATCTGTTACCAGTAAATTTTCAAGCGATTAAAAATGATTTAGAAAGTAAAAACATGTTGAAATACGCAGATGATTTTACTTATGCTTCTGGGAAACTTGCGTTTGAGTTATATAAAGAGGAAATTGAAGCGAGTCTGCGAACTGAAAAAATGGGCGGTTATCAATTACTTGGATTGAATGATTTTACAGGACAGAGTACAGCAACCGTCGGCTTATTAGACGCTTTTTGGGAAAGTAAGAATCTAATGAAAGTAGAAGAATACAGGCAATTTTCAGCACCGCTAGTTCCTTTAGCGATAATGGAAAAAAGAATTTTTTCTGCTGATGAGACCATAAGCATAGATTTGAAGATTGCGAATTATTATCAAATTTTAGATTCAGCAAAAGTTATATGGTCGCTTTCTTCTGAAACGGATTGTATTTTTTCTAAAGAATTTAATTTGCCTAAGCTAGATTTGGGTTTGAACCACATAAATGAGAGAGTTGTTATTTGCTTAAAGAATAAAGTAAAGCAAAACTCGCAAATGGTTTTAGAGGTACAGATAGAACTTGAACAGGGTATCAAGTTTAAAAATTCGTGGAAATTATGGTGTTATGTCAAAGAAGATTCCGTACCTGACGTAATCGAAAGTACAACGATAACCGAACCAATTCTAAAAGAGGTGGAAAATGGCGCTTCCTTGCTCTTAACGCCAGAAAAGGCCACAGTCAAAGAGGCCGAAAAGACGACTTTCTTCCCCGTTTTCTGGAGCCCAGTTCACTTTAAATCTAAAGATAATTGTGGGTTGATCGTAGATAATGATCATCCGTTGTTTAAGCTATTCCCATCGGAAAAATATGCGAACTATCAATGGAAACCGTTGATTGACAGTGCGTTTGCTATACCGTTTCATGAATTAGCAGAATCCTTCCAACCAATGGTGCAGGTCGTGCCAAATTTCTTTAATAATAAGAAAATGTTTGTTTTGGGTGAATTTGTTTATGGTGACGGACGGATTATAGTGACATCGTTAAACATCCATGATGAATCTTTACCGGCAAAAGCATTGAAGAACGGGCTAAAGTTCTACATGAATTCGGAACAATTTAAGCCAGTCAATACAATCTCTAAAGATCAATTAGCAAGTCTTTTTTATGCAGAAGGCACCCGGAAAGAGAAGATAGATTTAGCTGAATTGGGAATTTGTACGGCTGACAGTGTATACAGTGCTGATTTTGCACCAGAAAATGCCATCAATAACAAATCCTCAAGCTATTGGAAACCGCAAAATGATAGTCCGGGTCACTGGTGGAGCATCGACTTAAAAGCAGTTCATAAAATTAGAGAAATAGAAATCGAGCTCTTGTCTAAAGGAACTTATTACTACATTGTGAGCGTTTCAGAAGATAATCACAAATATCAAAAGTTAATTAGTAAGACCATTAACACTAATCAGAGCTTAATTATCTCTGATGAAGTGGAGACGTCCGCTAGATATCTAAAGATTACCTATGGAGATGTTAGCAAAGGCGTAGAAGTAGGTCATCGTCGTGTTAGGATATTCTGAATATGGGAAAATGATGAATGCTAATAAAGTTCGACTTGAATAGAAGACTTGGAAAGAAAATTTGACGAGAATTTGGATGGTGCCATCTTTTGTTTAAGGATATAGAAGATTGATTTAATTCATTTTATTCATGGCACTAGCTGAATAATTTAGGGAGTTTGACCCACATTATAGAAGAAAATATGATCATAAGGAGCTAGATAACATGAACCGATTGGAAGGGAAAGTAACTTTAATTACTGGGGCTGCATCTGGATTTGGAAGGTCTATGGCAAAAATTTTTTCTGAAGAGGGAGCAAAAATTTTTGCTATAGACATTAATGAAAAAGTAGAAGAATTAAAAAATGAGATCAATGGAGAGCTATATACCTTTGTTGCAGATGTAACCAATCCAGAACAAATTACCGCTGCATTTGATGAATGCAAAAAAGTCTATGGTAAATTGGATGTGTTGTGCAATAATGCTGGAATGACGGGAGTAGTAGAAACGCCATTACATGAAGTGAGTCTTGAAAATTTTGATAACGTCATGAATCTCAATGTTAGAGGAGCGTTCAAAGTATTGCAAGAAGCAGTTAAGATGATGCTTGAAAATGGCGGTGGTTCCATTGTTAATACGGGTTCAATCGGTGGTTATCTTGCAACACCAGGTTCTGCCCCATATATTATCTCAAAAGGGGCGATGGTGATGTTAACGAAGCAAGCAGCATTAGAATACGCCCGAGAAGGGATCAGAGTAAATTCGATAAATCCAGGAACAGCCAAAACACCTCTACTTGACAAGTTCTCACAAGAAACGTTAGACTTTTTAGCTAATCAGGTTCCAATTGGTAGACTTGCTGAACCAGAAGAAATTGCAAGAGTTGCTCTCTTCCTCGCTTCAGATGAATCTTCCTACATCACAGGACAGGATCATATCATCGATGGAGGGCGTTCAACAGAGTAATCACTTTTAATAAGTGGATATGAATAAAATGGTCTAAGATACGATGAAATCCATAGAGTGTCAACAGTAAGCCCGAATTATAATAATAACGTACTTTCCGGTACGTTCCATAAATAGCCGTCTATTCATTGATTGTTTATCAAATAGACGGCTGTTTTATAATTTTACATAGGGTGATTTTTGAAGATTTCGTTGCAGATTAGAAAAAACGTGGTGGCGTTAAGGTAATTCAAGAAGCAACAAATTGGTATGATTCGGTGAATTAATACTATTACCCCCGTATCGGGGGTCGTATTGTCAAAACTTATATAGTAAAAAGTTAATAAAATCTTGATTTATAGGGCTTAGAATACAAAAAACTTGCCACCCCCCTAAAATCTGAAGATAATTGAGGTTACCACACACCCAAAATCCCAGAATAGGAAGTGACAAGTTGTACCCTCAATTATTAACTTACTTACTC
>NZ_JALIFP010000054.1 GCF_022867885.1 Lederbergia sp. NSJ-179
GAAAACAGCAACGCATCCTTTTTTATACAAAAAAAGGAGTAAAATTCAACTTTTCACAAAAAAAATAATGCCCTTATTTTTTGTTCATACACCAAAAAATGATACAGCGCAAAAAGCTCCTATAGTCTACTTGTTGACAAAACTTGCCGCTATAGTGCGGATATAAATGATTAAATCGATCAACAATATGTTCTGCATGTTTTGCGTTCTTAGCAAAAATAATTGTCTTGCCGATTCGATCGCCACCAGCTACTTTAATTCCCTTTTCCATCAATTCATTCAATACATGATCGACAGTATGGTTGTTAAACAGCCACTCATTTAGTGCTGAACCACTGATATAGTCAGAGAATGTTTCTTCCTCATCGAACGTCTCCTCATACATTTGCTTTTCTTCTTCGGATAGATCATCATAGTAAATTCCGTCTTCCATAAATTTAGAAACAGACTCTATTGTTCTGTAATCGACTAAATACTTCTCTTTAATTGCTTGTTCAAGTTCATAAGCATATGTCGGATTTCCTGATTCAAGACCGAAAATCTCGTATGTATTGAAATCTATTTCATCCTTGGGAGTTGCCGTTAATCCAACGAGGAGGCTATCAAAGTAATCAAAGATAGCACGGTATTTCTTATAGATACTTCGATGGCTTTCATCGATAATAATTAAATCAAAATGCCCTGGCGTAAATAAAGTTTTCCCGTCCTCACGCTTCGTTCCATCAATTGCATTCATCATTGTTTGATAGGTAGAGAATACTACTCTAGATAACTCTGGGCTCTCTTTATCATCTAGTAAATTACATAAACTAAGTGATGGTACTAAATTATTAAAGGAGTTTTTTGCCTGTCTTACTAACTCTTTTCTATCAGCTAAGAATAATACGTTCTTTACCCAGTTATGACGTACTAGTACATCTACAATCGAAATAGAGACTCTTGTTTTTCCCGATCCCGTCGCCATTACAAGTAAAGCTTCGCGTTGTTTCGATTCAAATGCTTCACACACATTTACAATGGCTTCTTTTTGATACACACGGTTCGTTATGTCATCTTTTATTTCGATATTTTGTAATGAACGTTTTAACTGTCTACGCTCCACTAACTTTATTAAATCAGGCTTGGAGTACACACCAGAAACTTTACGATCTGGATATTCTGTGTCATCCCAAACCCTTGATTCAAAACCATTTGTTAAAAAGATAATAGGCCGTTGACCATGCATAGCTTCCAAACAGTCAGCGTAAAGTTTTGCTTGTTGTTTTCCTTGATTCACACTAACTGAAGTTCTTTTTGCTTCAATAAGAGCTAGAGGCTTGCCATTATCGCCAAATAATACATAATCAACATACCCGACACCTTTTGCATTAGGCATACCCGTTACTTTATATTCGATTAAAATATCTTTATCAAATGTCCATCCCGCTAATTTCAAATCAACATCGATATAACGTTTCCGTGTCTCATATTCAGAAATCTTATCCACTTTAAAGTCATAATCTTTTTCCTGTTGATTGTGGATACGGGTCTCTGTAACTTGTTTTCTAAGCTTCTCGTTTTCAGCAATCATGTCTTCTAATTTACGATCTTTTGCGCTTAGTTTTTCAAATAAATCTTGATATTCTTCTTTTCGCTTCCGAGTTTCGCTACCTGTTAATAACACTTCTTCATTAAACGCTTTGGCTGTATGCTCAACGGAATAACAATAATCAATCCAACTCACAAACTCGTGCAGGTTTCGTAAAGAGGTGATGGCTTCCTCACGGGAAATATTTGAATTTGTATGCACAGCCACATTACCCAATTTCACAATATAGCGAAGTAAAGGGAAAAGGCCATCATCAATAATATCTCTAAATGTTTGTTCGTGTATTAATGCTGATAATCGATCATCGTAAGGAAGTTTTAACCCTTCGTCAAAGCTATAAGTCCATTTCACTGCAAGCTCTAAAGCCCTCCTTGACAAAATAGCTGTCGTAGCAGGGCTGATTTGTAAACTTTTCTCGGCTTCAAGACAAGCACTTGAAAAGGATTTGTATTGATCTTTTTCTTTTAGAAATTCAAAGTTGGTCAATTGTTGCACCTTCTTTCGTACTTTAGTTATACTTTCATTCCTTCTTTGAATAGTTCGCCGTTGAAGGCTTTGTGTATTAATGAATCGTATAGCAATTCAAAATTAATTCTCTGTTCATTTATCTTTTCCAAACTTTTGTTGATATTATTGATTTTTCTTGAAAACTCTCGTTGTCTGTGAATATCTGGTATTGGTGCTTCCAATTTTTTTAACTCATTGAAATTTAAATTATGCGCAGTAACTGACCGGACCTTAGATAGCAATGATCTCTCCATAGCTTTAAAATAATAAAAAAGATAGTCTGTTGTAACTTGAGATTCATCGATTACAAATGCTTTCATATCTTGATTTATTGTTACATCTTTAGTATTAATAGCTACAGGAAGTGTATGTTTCAAAATACCACTTCTTATAACTATAAGAAGTGAGTTTTTTGGCACTAATTTAGCAGAACTGTTTGCTATTGCTTCTTCATTTATATAATCAGTAGTATAATTTATGTGTTCCCTTTTCATATCTTTTGGTGTCACCCAGGGTATATTACCAATATAGTATTCAGGATTTTTTTTGGATGGAGTTCCCCCACCTATAATACTAATACATAATTCATCTATTCTTTTTGTTTCATAATTATTAGCATTTATATTGGGATCCCCAAACATATCCAAGAAAATACTTTCTTTTAAAGCTGATAAAGCTTCGATTTGTTGTTGCCTTAATAATTTTGTCTCTACTAACCGATTTAAAATCTCTACAATTTTGTTTTGAATGTTTATAGAAGGTAAAGATACTTCGATAGATTCCAATACATTTCTAGAGACGTGAGGTATAGTTGCTCCAGTTGTGTTTTCCTTTAAGTAATTTTCTTTGGATTTTAAATAATATCCGATGTAATGAGTATTTACAGAGTTTGGATCCATACTTTCTTTTAAACGAAGTCTACCCAACGTACTTCCTAATGCGCCGCTTACGTTAAATCCAACTGTGCCGGCATTTGCACCATCCCAGGCAATTACTAAATCATTATTATTAACTAGTATATTTTTTTCGTGCTCTTCACACAACTTAAGGTTGTTATCATTCCTAATATCTTCTATTTGAATATATCGTACTCCTACATCATTATTCTCTTTTTCTTTGCGCCCTTTTTTTATATCAAATAAGTCTTTGATTAAAAATTTCCTCATATTATTCAAATTCCTTTAACTCATCATTAATTTGATCAAGGTTAAGTTTTATTTCCTCTTCCAACGAGAGTATGGTTTTCATTAACACTTTAGGATCTTCATACTCAATCTCTTCATACATAACTTCTTTATATTTATTAATCGACAAATCATAATCATTCTCTTTAATCTCTTCAAAAGGAACGAAGAACGACTTATCTGTTCGTTTTCTCTCCTTTTCTTTATTTAAACTATGAAATCTTTCAATAATATCCGGAATATCATTCTTCTCAATAGGACTTCGTTTATCATCTAATGAAAACCCATCACTCTCCATATCATAAAACCAAACATGATCTGTTCCGCCAGACCCTGTTTTCGTAAAGATGAGCACTCCTGTTGAAACTCCTGCATATGGCTTAAATATTCCGCTCGGCATACTAATAACAGCTTCTAGTTTATTGTTTTCCAATATTTCTTTTCGAATTGCTTTATGGGCATTAGATGCACCAAATAAAACACCATCAGGTACGATTACTGCTGCACGTCCGCCTTTTTTTAGTAGGCGTAAAAATAAAGCTAAGAATAGCAATTCTGTTTTCTTTGTTTTCGTCACTTTTAATAAATCATCTGACACTGCATCATAATCGAGTGAACCAGTAAAAGGTGGATTCGCGAGTACTAATGTATATTTTTCTTGCTCTTTATTTTGCTCGTTTAAGCTATCTTGATAACGAATATTAGGATTATCAATACCGTGAAGCATCATATTCATCGTACTAATTCTTAACATCGTTGTATCAATTTCAAACCCATTAAACATCGTATTGTGGAAATGTTCTTTTAAGTCCCTCGTGTAAAACAAATCGTTATGGTTTTTTCTTAGATATTCACTAGCCGATACTAGGAATCCTGCCGTACCTGCCGCTGGATCAACAATCGTATCTTGCGGGGTTGGCTTCATTAGCGCAACCATCATATCAATAATTTGTCTCGGGGTTCTAAATTGTCCGTTTGTTCCAGAACTCTGTAATTTTGATAGTAGATACTCGTATAGGTCCCCTAATGAATCAACTTCACTGTCAGCACTCGTTGTCTTCGGAAGATCACTAATACCTGCGACAACTCGAGATAATAAAGCCGGCGATGGGATTACAAACACGGCATCTTTAATGTGCTCTGAATAAGCAGAACCATCTCCACCCATTCCTTTAATAAATGGAAATACTTTCTGAGAAACTACTTCAAACATTTCTTCCGGGCCCATTTGTGAAAATGTGCTCCATCTTAGTTCAGGTTGATCTTTAGGAAAAATCCCTTCATAAGGAGTTCCCAGTAATTCCGAATCCATTTCTCCTCTCTTTTCACGATCGTCTAAACCTTTTATATAAAGTAAATATGTAAATTGTTCAATAACGGTAAGTGGGTTTGTAATTCCACCCGTCCAAAATGATTCCCAAATCTTATCGACTTTGCTTCGTAATTCACCTGTAATCATGATTATTACTCCTCATTTCTTTTATAAACATATTATACTACACTTTAATATTAATTCGATTTAAGAGATACCTTGCATTGTAAATAACAAGCCGTACATACCAAATCGGGCAATATAATGCTCTTGGTTCCCAATTATTCATAATGCAAAACCCTTACACTTACCCACTTATTATATCGTGAAACGGATAATGAACACACATTTTCAATACCCGCTTCCGATATAGAATTACCACCCTATCTATATCAATTTTTTTGCCTCTATTTATGATACGGCTCCCCCCTCATAATCCTGAACAAGAATATTATCACTTTTTATATTTACATCTAAAAGGCGCTCAAGATAATGCTAATGAAGCGCAATCTGTAGGGTTTCATCCATCGGCCACCGGAAGGAAACCGCATCCATTTATGCCTTTCTTCCGTGCCTTTGAGTTGGCGTCGTTGCAATATATTGAAGTGATGGTGGAAAGCGTATATTTACAGGTGATATCGAATCCGTTATTTGCTAAAATGTGCAGATTTGAAGAAAAGCTTCCAAGCTATCGTTCCTTCGCCCGTTTTGATCAAATTATGACGAAATATGCTCTTTGGGAAAAGGCCCGGCAGTTGATGGTTGAATATAATATAATATAAAAGAGGGCGTTGTTGAAAGATATGAAGAGGCAATTGCTGTGGATAATACGCATGTTGAGGCGGAATCAACACTGAATAAAACAATGAAGACGTGCTCCTGTGAAGGCGTATGTGATTGTCCAGAAATTCCGACGGATGACAACGTGGGAGTTATGCGTAAAAGCAATGCAGTCTCCTACATTGCACATAAGCTGTCCATGGTGTGCGGTGTGGAATCGGTTTGCCATTGACGAGAAAAATATGCAAAGGAAATACCCATGATGGCAAAACATTGGAACCCACTTCCTAGCTGATGGGATCTACCAAACACCGGAAAATCAGGAAATGACAAAAGAGGTAGTACAAGCGAAACTGGTGGCCCCCATCAATCCGCGCAACCGTAAAGATAAATCAATGATGCTCAAGGTATTGACATAATCGACCGTTACGGAACTCCTGTCCGCATTAGTGGGCATAAGATGGAACTTAGGGGATCGGATCGGGAAAAAGAGCAATATATTTTCACATGTCCTGTGTTCCATTCAAAAGCCAAGCAGGATGGCCCCACTTGTCCATTTGCGAAACATGTGGAGTGTTGTAATGGGGCTACGCAAGGCAGAGCCTTTAGAGTCGGCTTTAGTCTAACGCCACAAGTGGACCCGGAACTACCTCAACATAGCCGAACGTATAAGGCGTTATATAGCAATAGAACGATAATCGAACGGATATTTGGTATCATGACAGATGGTTACAGTCTGCGGCGCGTTCATAAACGTGGAAAGCAAGCCGTTGAGGCTCATGTAGATCGCTGTATGATGACCATGCACATTATGGCAAAATGGCGTACCGCCAAACAGGCGAAATCAATATTGGATGGACAGGCAACCGTTTGAAAGGGGCTAATTAATTTTATTCACAGGTGGATATGTGAATAAACGGCCATTTCCCTGTTCTTTTATCCACAGGTAACAATAAAAAACGGCCATTTTGTGAAGGTAGGATACGTATGCCTTTTTTAAGTAGTATTCGTCGTTTTTTCCCATTATTATCTTTTACTTAGTGTACATTTTTGAGTGTAATGATAGCATTGAAGATGAAGATATTAAATAAACATTGTTGTATCATTTTACTCTCTGGATTATTTACGTTTTGTGTGAGTATTACATATTTTTGTAGTTTGTAACTATAAGTTTATAATAGTATTAAAGTAGAGGTGATTAAAATTATAAAAATTGAAATCGCTTATGATTATAGTGTTAGCAGTCTAAAAGATTATATTGAAATAATAGAAAGTTTAGAAGTAGATCCAGTAACTGAATCAGTTTCACCTATTATATATAGAGGTGAATCAGAAAATTTTTATGAAGAAAATAACAATATACCAACTTTTAATGCATCCGCTTTTAGGGAAGAACCAACTGAAGGATATAAAACAGGAATCAAACTTCCTTTTCAGAAAAATATTGATGCTTTCAGATACGAAGTATGGAATGAGATTGGAAATGATACCAGGGGACATTTTTTAGCTTATTCTCAACATCACGGCATAAAAACAAACTTATTAGATTTTTCGCAAAATCCATTAGTCGGATTATATTTTGCAGTAAGTAATCAAAAAGATGATACAGGTTATGTATACATATTTGAATCACCAGTTCTAGATATTACACCTTTCTTTCAGAAATCAGATGAAACCAACATATTAGATATTATATGTAGTAATGAAGATGAAGTTGTTGACCACTTAATTAGATACTTTTGGGGGATTGGCAGTGAAAGTAACGAACTTTTAGAAAGGTATTTTTATTTAATATGTCAAGATTTCCATAGACTGGTTAATGATGATGAAACATTAACAATAACCAAGGGTAAGGATGAAGCGTTTTTGGTAGATATGTTACACCATATTGCTATAAATGACCCTAATAAACGTATAATGGATCACTTCGATAATTATAGAACTAATGAACAAAAAGGTCTTTATTATTTTATTGTTTTAAGAGGTTTTATTAGATTAAAAAAACACAGGATATCTCCCATCTCCAAGGAACTATCAGGAATTGTTCCGATGATCTATAAACCCATTATGAACTTTAAAAGAGGAATTAATCAAAATGGATTATTCTTATATCAAAATTATATCATCAGTAAAGGAAATGCTTTATTAGCAACACAGAAAATAGAGCCAACAAAAACAATTAAAGTTACTAATAAAAGGAACATATTGAAGTCATTAGATAGGTTAGGTATTAATAGTAAGTTTATCTATGGCGATCATTCAAGTATTGCGAAATATATTGAAGATAGACATCAAGAAATAAGAAGAATTCAGGAGAGCAATTAATAGAACAATGAACATGATACACCAAAAAATTGGGAAATAATTAGAAGATAAATTATCTAAAGATGATTTAACACAATATAAAACCCGGTTTTTTCTAATAAAGGGGTAACCTATTAAATTAGTTTTCAACAAACGGGTGCGTGCGACAAGTTCTGTGATAAACGCCTTTCGGCGTGAAACACAGGGAATTTATATACCAAATTTCAACTTTACAACGGAGGATAGGAATGATGGAACCATGTTTTCGGAAACTATCCCATTGAGATTCCTGCGTGCTTTTATGAATGACAGTTCATGTGGTACGAAGCTCAGGTAAAGTCGGCAGAAGGAATACCTATTAGTGCGTATTTAAAATTATTGAGTCCTATTTAAAATAATGTTGATATTGGTGTATTTGATAATTGAATTTTGAGCCACTTCGTAAGCGTCAAATAGATGAGTATTGCGGAAAGAATGAGCCACTAGTGCAGCGTTTTGAGCCACCGTTTGCGGATAATAGAGCCAGTGAATGCAAAGGTGAGAGCCAGTATATATTGCTATTGATATAGCAACAATCCCACCACCCTTGACCTTGCTTGTTCCGTGGTAGTGGTTTTAATGGCGAATGGCGAAAAAACAGCCTTTAGGGCTCCAACCACCTAAACAGCGTACCACGGACAATCACTTATCAGTTCCGCTGGCGGGGCCCCGTCCCCATAGCCATCAAGCTAAGTGAAAAGGTAGTTCCGAAAAAATGGCCCTGCTGTTAGCTTGAAGGCTATGGGGGTCTAACTACCTTTTTTATTTCCTTTTATCAAATTGAAAAACAAAAGAAATTAGATAAGGAAGCCAAAGCAACGCTACCTATTAATAGACAAGGTTTTAGCTTGACAACTTTGAGGCTGGCAAAGCCAGCTGATAGGAAAAATGGCGTTCCACGTTCTGTTTATACCACACAGGTGAATGGTGTACCTGTAGATATCGTTTTTGTACGTAATCGAAACAAAAAGAGGGGCTGGCTTACCATTTTAAGTACCGATTGCACACTTAGTGATCAAGAAATAATTCGTATTTGCGGCATGCGTCCTGAATAATGTCGGTACCTTGGCAGCTAGCACTGAAGAACAATCAGCTGGCTCCTGTCCCAGTGAGTTTCGTTTGATTAAAGGAATTCTCTCACACATTCTTCAAGCTTTTCCTTTAATTCATTCAAACCGTTGCCTGGAATCAACTGTAAAGCACCCATGCCATACTTCTCATGATAAGCTTTATCGAAATACTTTATTTTCTGGGCGGCTTTAGAGTTTGTCGGAGTTACAATATATACATTTTGCACAGCCCTTTCTCCTATTTTGCTGTGAATGATCCCATCACGATATTTATGCATTTCACCAAGTGCAGTTCCAAGATTATCTGCAACACGGTATTTGGGATCGAATATTAAAATAATATTTTCCCATGGCAAAGATCTGTTCCAATACTTAGACGGTAAGAAGGGTACCGAAAAGGGTTAACCCATCACTCCCCAAACAAATCAAGCTGCTCCGTCTGACCCAATCGATTGATCACGGCTGGCTCATGATCTTGAAAGTAGGCGTGATGCAACCATTTTTCTGTTGTCATCACCTTCTTGCTTGCCTCTTTTGATGCACGTAATCGGCAGCTATAAATAATCGGAAAATAATCTTGGAGAAACTTTCCTTCTGCATGCGCAGTTAAAGCAATCATTTGAAAGCCCAGCTGTTCTGCGATGAAAAAGACGGGACTTAACACATGTTCACTGGATGCTTCTCCAAATGGATTATCTAAAATAACTGACCTGTTCGTTAAGTTTGCCTTTTTCTTCTCTGCAACATATTTTAAAATCCCTAAGAAGAGCGTCATATTTTTACTCCACTTCTCTCCTCCAGACCAGACATTGCTTTGCTCCCATGAAAACGACCGTGTAGAAATTTGATTATCATTCGTAACTTTACGACAGTGAACCTTCAGGACATCCCGGTCCATGACAACCTTCAGCAATTGCTTCGAGCTGAGCCATCTTTCTAAATCGGTGCGTATTTTGGGTGTATCCTGATGACCCTCATCGTTACGATATTTATCATTTTCTAACTGTTTAATGATCCACTCCATATGATGACGAATTCTTAGTTTTCCATCCTCAGGTTCCCATTTTGGTATCGAAAAGCTATAAATTTGTTTCCAGTCATCCG
Source organism: Lederbergia sp. NSJ-179 (assembly GCF_022867885.1). Classification (GTDB taxonomy): domain Bacteria; phylum Bacillota; class Bacilli; order Bacillales; family Bacillaceae_C; genus Lederbergia. The sequence goes on from NZ_JALIFP010000054.1 coordinate 9,889, forward strand.
CCTTTACTCGCGTTTTCTTTGGAATTTGTTCGAGTTCTTCTACTAATGTTTGTAGATGTGTGTGAATTTGATTAATAAAAAGCTGTAACTCTTCATCACTTTTACGGATATGTTCATTCGCATATTTTGTGATTCGCTGTATACTTGTAAACATATTCTGTTTAAAAGTGATAACATCTTCATATGCTCTTTTTTGTTCCACGCCTTGAATGGCCATCTGCTGTAACTTTCGATCTGTAATATGATTACGGCAAAAAGCGCGAAACCGATCCTTTGCTGCTGTTATATGCTCTTTTTCCTCTTCAACAACCTGCTTCTTTTCTTTTAGTTCTTCTGTCATTTCTTCTGCAAAACGTACGCAATAATATTGAAAGTCGATTGCTGCTTGTTCGCTTAGTGAGATACTCGTGATGCCAGGTGCATTAAAATGATATCCTTCAATGAACTTCTCGAGCAGCCGCTCCGCTTTTTCAAGGTGGTGAAGCTCCTTACCAACGCGTTTCATCTCTTGATTAAGGTAGTCTTTAAGCTTTAGAAGCTCAGTTTCTTCTGTTTGTAGTTGTTGTTTGACGAGCGCTAATTCTCCTGTAAACAATGTGATGCTATCGTTCGGAAATTTTTCTCGAAAATCTTCTTTTGCTTGTGAGAGTAATGCTTTTTTGATTTCCTTGACTCGTTTTGCTGATTGATATTTTTCCATGGTATTATTCAATTCAGCTTTAGCAGCCTGTAATTGTTTTTGTAGTTGTTCGATATATTGGTCTCCATCTGCTGGGAAGGTTTGTGATTTATCAACAAGAGGATAGGCTTGTTCAATTTCTTCCATCCGTTCCATGGCAGTCAGGATACGTTGACGCTCCGTTCCCTGCTTCGCTTCCCATTCGCCAATTTGACGTGTAATACTTTCCTTTTGCAGTTGCAATTCTTTCCGCTTTGTTAAAAGAATTGTAATGCTTTCATCCGTGTATCTAACTGGCAAAGCCGCAACCTCTTGATAATACGGATTACCTATAATCTTTTGCCGCTCTATTTCTAAATTGCCGATACGTTCCGTTTTCTCATCAACGTCTTCTTGATAGCGCTTGATTGAACGCTTCGTCTGCTTTACTTTTTGTTCTGCATCTTGCATTTGACCTTGATATTTCTCTGCATCCTGCTCATACTTTTTTATTTCATTTTGATAGAGGATATATTGCTGTCCATCACGGAGTTTATTTTCTAATCCGGAACGCTCTCCCGCTGCTTCTTCAGCACGCTTGGTATTTTTTTCCATCATCCTGTCCATTTCGTCTAACAGCTCATCCACTTGGTTTATGCTTACTTCCAGTTTTTCAGCTTCAGTTTGCATGCTAGACAGATGTTCTTGCCATTCTGCTATCTGTTCATATGGATACTTATTTAAAAAATCACGGAACTGTTTTAACGCTTGTTCCCATTTTTTGATTTCATTTTCAGTGTTTTCTCTTGTTTTTGTAATCTCCTTTGCCTGATCTGTTAAATGTTGCTTCCATTCTGCAAATTGATCGGATTTGAGGTTTTGTCGCCAATGAATTGGTACAATCCAGTCTCCTTTATCCATAGCTGTAATGGCAATTGCTTCTTCTGTCGTCACAACCAACACAGGAAACATGATACGATCAGAGACCAGCTCTAAACGCTCAATTAAACTAGACTTTGACTTTGCAGTTGTAACGATAATGCTGGACCATAACGCCTCCTGCTTCAGCTCTTTCTGCTTTTCTTCAGGAAGCTGCGCAAGATAGTCAACACCCGTTTCGATATAGTCCAGCTGGTTTTTCCACAGTTCCATTTGCTCCGATAAAAATGGATCACTAAAGAAAGTCTCTTGGCCCCCGTAATCATCGACATAACGTAGTGCTACACGTTCTCTGTCAAGCCATTTTTTCCGCTCGATACGTTGCTTTTCCAGGTTGTTCTCCAACTGACCATGAATGGATTGCTGCTGCAAGTGGATACCATCTATATCCTGCCAGGCACTTCTGAGCATCGCTAACGTATAAATCAATTGCTCCTCTTCTTTATGCGCCGTATTTAACTGTTGCTTCACACGCTGCAAATGTAATGCTTTTTGTTGTTGTGTTTCTTGCAGTTGCTTTTTTTCTTGATGCTTTTCTTGTACTTCTCGTGCTAACCTTTTTCTTTCTGCCTTCAGATGAATTAATTCATCATCTAAGGCCTGGTAACGTTCTTCCCATTTTGGCAATTGTTCCTCTACTTTTTCCTGTTCAGGATTAGACAGAAGGGATTGACGCAGCTTTTCACTATCTTTTTCACGGCTTTCAATAAACGAATGAAACTTAATTATTTCATCATTCATTTTTTTCTGCTTGTCCTGATAATCGATTAATTGCTTCTCTAGTTGTTGAATCTGATCTAGTAACGGGTTCCTTTCTTGCTCTAATCCTTGCTGTTGCTTTTCTATTTCCTCTATTTGGGATTGATATGCGCCATGTAATGTTTGTTCTACTTCATACAATTGATTTTTTAATTCTTCTATATCTGCTTGTTCTTCAAAGGATGCAATTTGTTCTTGAATATAGGTGAGTGAATCTTGTGCTGCTTGTTGTTCCTTTGCAAATTTAGCATAACGCAATGCAGCGTGCTGTCCTTCAATGTTCGTTGTTTTTGCTTTTTGCTCCTGTAAAAGGAGAGTAGTTTTTTCATATTCCTTATCTGCCTGATCCTTTTCTTTTGCTTTTTCCGCAATGCTAAAAGAAGCAAGCTTTACTTGATGCTGATGCTTATCTTGCTGCCAATTCTCCTCCTTTCCGGCTAAAGCTTCTTTTTCCGCTACGTATGCTTGCTTTTGCTTTTCGGTGTGTTCCCAAATCCCTTTTGTCCGCTGCTTTGCTTCATGAAACTGCTGCTCCTTTTCATGAAGACGTTCAAAGGCAGTTGTATATGCGACCAATTCACCTTGTATTTTTTTGTTTTCCTCAATTGTTTCTTTCAGCTTTTGGTAATTTTTAAGACTAGCATAGCGCTGTTCAAACAAAGTGGCAAATAGCTTTTCATCATGACCAACGATAGCATCCTCCACTGTTGGAATCAAAAGGCGATCAAACAGCTGGTTTGTCGTTTTGCACGCTTCAAAAAAAGCTTCTACGCCGCCTTCTGAACTGTTAATTTTCACAATGCTTTCCCATTCCGTACCAATGATTTGGTAATTATCCTCTATATACTGGCGATAGCTTTTAATTGTTGTAAATGTATTGGCAGACAAGGATTTATCTTTCATCATACTATAGTAATCCTGCATTTCACCACGATCGGCAGGACGCTTCCCACCTTGCACCTGACGCACAAAAGGTATCTCCTCAATCGCATGGGGATCGCCATGCTGGTATTCATACACATAGCGAAGGGATTCAACACCATGCTTATTTGTGAAAAGTGTGACTGCTGTAACGACATAACGTCTTGGCTTCTCATTAATAATCCATTCAACCGCAATATGAGCAGGTGTGCTTTCTAGTGCCAAGGTTTTTCCTATTTTACGACCAGCAAGTTCAGTATGGGGGATCATTGCCTGAATGGCTGTTTGAATAAGCACTGTTTTCCCACCGCCGTTTTCTAATAAGATCGCTCCATTGTAGCCATCAAATAAAAATAATTCATCATTATATCGTTTATTCCCTTCTTCATAAATGACATTGGCTAACCGAATTTTACTAATCGCCGGCATCTAATTTCTCTCCCTCCATATCATAAATAAATGTCAGAATTCCCTTGTTATATTCTACTTCCATGAAAAATCGCTGAATAATAGTTTTTGCTTTTTCCGTTAATGCTATTTCTTCATTGCCAAGGTCCTCAACTAAATCCTGGTCCAGCAAAAAACGCTTTACTGTATCTAAAAAGCTGTAGCGGCTAATCGTATTTCCTGTCTGCCGCTTCGCATTTTCCTTTATATCATTCATATCGCTCCACTTCTCGACAATTTGCCTCCAGTTATAGGAAAACTCACTTTCCATCTGCTTTAAATCTTTTTCATCCAATGCTTGCAACTGGTCAATCCGTTCTTGAATTTGGTAAATCCATTCATCTATACGCAAAAAGTCACGTGTTGGCCGTCTGGTTTGATAGGAATTATAGAAAGCACCAAATAGAATGATGGTAACAAAATAAAGCAAGTAAATATCTGCATTCGTTGCGCCAGAACGTAGATAATGCCGCTTAATCCAATCATTGCTTACATGAAAGCTTGATAATTTCGTTTCAGGAATTAAATATAAATGCTCACTCGTATTGACAATGACAGCATCTACTTCTTTTGCATATAAATCTAACAGACTACGAATATCATCATCTGCCCGATATAACTGAACTGCCTCTTGATCAGTGACAGACGTGCGCGCTAATGTTGTATATATACGAAATGCCTTGATTACCTTATCTTCACTGTAATGCACTAGGATTCCTCCAATCGAATTATCATCTCTTGAATGGAATAACGTTTATATCGATTTAGCACTTCTTTTCCTTCTGTGATGACTAACGTATCATCTCCAAGCAAGTACAATGCCTCTGTTAACAACGATTGGCCATCCTCATCATGATCCATATCCCCTCGTGCTACTGGTGAACGCTGATGCAGAATTAACCAGAATTCATAAAAAAATCGCGTTGTATAAAGCCCCGATTGATTTGTCTCTGTTAGATAGTCAAAGAATTGGGATAGTGTTACTTCCTGCTTGTCGCCTATAAATGCTAAAATCTCTTCCATTATTTTCCTGTAGTGTTTTCTCAGCTCTTTTTCCCGGACATCCTCGTCAGTACTGTTCTCTGCTTCAATCATTGTCATTTGCTTATCCGTTTGTTCGTCTTCTCTAATATTCTGGTCCGCAAAAAGCGAAAGCGGCGACCAGACCCTTTCTTCTTCAACTGTCAAGAATGGGTGCAGCACACCTTTCATTGTCTCTAGCGGAAGGGGGACCGAGATAATACGTGATGTAATTTCATAATCAAAATTAAATGCTTCAATTCCAGTATAATACAGTGATTCTTGTGCGGTAATTAATGTAGTATTTTTTAATGATAAAGTTTGTTCCAGCAGTCGAGAATGGTCATAATGCACTTCCTCTAATTCTCTTGTTATGGTAAGGATTAAATCATATGTTTTTTGCTCTTTTCGATGGATATCCTTCGCATAGAGTCTTTCTTTCGTTTCTTTTACAAATTGCCTAAGCTCTTTAAATTCATCATCTTCATGCTGCAGCCGGCTATAGCTATCTTCTAGTAATGCCTTATATCGGTCAAAGGTTTCTTCAGATACGATGCTACGCTGAATTTCCTGTTTTAATGCAAGCATCCGCTCATCAATATTTTCAACGGCAACACGCATTTCGTTAATTTGTCTCAGTGCACCGTTGAATTCGCCACGTTCCAGTTGTTTTCGGAGCATTAATTGATTAATCGATAACTGAAATTCACTGTAAAATTCCTTTGTTGCAAAAACAAGTTCAAGCCCATCATCATCCAATGTATAATATTGTTCATTTTTCTCCTGATTAAAGCCATTTGTTTTTAAAATGGAATACTCAATTTCCTCTTCCTTGTTTGTTTCCCAGTTATAGAAAGGATAGGTCCTTTTAATTCCTGTACTTGGACGAAAGTTGTCGATAAGTGTTCGAGCAAGGTGTTGATAATCATTTGCCCCCAGGTTGTACTGATCAATAGTCACCTCTTGAATAAAGGCAGCTAATTGCTTTGACCCTGTTTTATATTGGCGCATCAGCTTTTGTTCAAAGAAAAATAACAGCGTCAACAGCCCTAAACCCTTCATATCAATATACTTTCCGCTTCTATCCTTTTCTCGTTTACGTTCTAAATCTGCTAGAGGGTCAAATAATGCAAGTCGGCGTATTCTTTCATGATAGCCTGCTGTAATTGTTGCTAGATCATGTCGTACCAATTTGTCTCCTCCCATATTTGCTTTAGTTCCTTTGCTGCTAAAATCTCTTGAGGATAATAATAGCCTTCTTCAAGTAATTGTTTTATTTGGAGTCGTTCTTCTTTGCTAAACGACTGGAAAAATGCTTCCTCTGCCTCTGTACGCTGCCTTTGATATCCTTTTCCCTTTGCCGGCTTCTTCTTCATACATGCATGGTAAAAAGGCAGAGCCAATCGAACATTAATCTTTTTCGATAGACTATGCCAAATTGCAATTCCCTCGCGATCCATGTCACCAAAATAGAAAAAGTGATGTGCCGCAACTACCGGATATTGCTGATCAAATTGTTCAATACTTTGAATAATTGCTTTTCCACTCCCATAAATGAGCGTTGCAAAAGCGCTTTGCTTGATTGCTGGCAATATTCCCTGGAAGGTTGTTTTATTCTCAACAATTAAGTGTAATTGAGTTTGATCTTGAATTCTTGCAGGGTTGATTGCATATTGCAATGGCTCTGAAACTGGCATTATCTGCATCTTTTCATATAAATGGATACGTTCAAGCAGTTCTTTTCCTTTTTTCTCCGTAATCCATTTCTCATCCCCAGCAATTTCATAGCTTCTCTCTGGTGCTGGAATGGCTTCAGCAGGAAAACCATTTATACGTATGTATTCATCTATTCGCATTAAATATGGTAAATCTTCATACCATTGCTTGGGATCATGTTGATAGTAGTAATCTAAATTAATATCTGGATGGAATTGGATACGGTATTGTTGGATGTGATGATGATGCTCCTTTTTCAGTTTCGCTTTATGTATACGGTAATGTAAGGCTATAGAAGGTTTTCTTAATGAGCGTCCTCTACTCTTTACCATGGTCAATATCCCTTCATTCTCTAAAGCAAGCACACTCTCAGCAAACGCTTCATAGCTGTCAATGAAAGGAGAGCATAGTTCTTGTAATGCATTTATATCAATTGTTTTCTTGGGGTATAAAGCAAGCGCTTCCCTTATCTCTTTCATTTTTGTTCCATCCTATTCGATAATTCACTCTCCTCTAATCATACCATAATATAGGAATAAAGTGGGATACTCGACGACTATCCCAATACTGCGTAGATACTATACTTTTTCAGATTATTGTTCTCAATAAACCTATCAAAACCATCGAATATTTTTCGAAATTCGATGTTGATTATATTTTTCATAATCTTATAGCCCTTGTCGGGGGCACTAAAAAGAATCCATTTTGATGAAATATCGACCAAAATGGATTCTTAATCAGCAGATTCAAGCTTTCTCCACGTACCAATCAGGTGGTTATGAATTTCGAAATAACAGCTTATTTCTTTTATCTTTCATAACACTTATCTCCCATATCACCAAATTGCCAATTGAGCTCGAAACCGGGAACCCATGGTTCTCTATACTTCCATCAATAATAAATCCTTTAGGATACCTGTTTACTCTTTTCTAACATTTAGATAATTATGAGCAATATGTCCACAACCAACATCTTCGTCTCTTTCCAAATCATCGGAAAACGCTTTAAATTACATTTTTTAAACAAAAAAAAGATTTTTAATCAAAAAAAAGATTTTTAATCATAGATACTTTATGATGATCCCGGACAACTTTTACAGATTTCAATTATTTTTTTTCAAGTTTATTAACTATAAGCATCCCAGGAGTTGCTCCAATAATAAAGCCCATTGTTAATCCTAACACCATGTTTCCGGTAATAGGTACAAAGATAGTATAACCAATGATTAATCCAGCAACAGCAAACAATAAATAAATACCTAGTAATTTTAATTTTGTTATGGCCAATCTCTTCACCCCCCCTTCATTCAACATATGATAAAAAATCCCTACTTGTTCATCTGGCTAATTTTTTTGAATATTACTTATCATTTTATCATATTATAAACTTGATTTGAATGCTCCTTCATACCTTAATGACTGCTAATGCAACCCAATTATTTGTAATTCGTCTTTGTACTTCTAGCCAACGCATCTCATCCCTCCACAGGGTGTTTGTCCACATATTTATGAAATAGATATTAAGTTTTCAATAATACCTTCTATTTACCATTAGCTGCTTTTATTATAAAAGTTGAATACCATTTTGTAGGATCCTAAAATACAGTGGAAGGCCTTCCATTCCCCACTGATTGTTCTGTATTTTACCATGGCCATTACAAATTTTTCCCATTCCCTTATGTTAAGGTTCCCCATTGTATTTCTAAACGAGATATAATAACTTAATTATCATACTAGAATGGCACTTACTCATTTCTCTTGTTTAATGATTTGTTGAAATTATTTATAAGTATATATACGGAACTAAACAATTTGGATCCGCAACGATTTTCTATGTTGGTGACAAAATTCTACAAAACTTAAGCACAATATATCTGCCATTAATAGAGTTTGTCGAATATCGTAATTGGCAATATATTGCTCAATCCGGTCCTGGTGATCTGGCTAGAGGCGTTACTGAACCAATGGTTAAAGCTTAAGACATAGACGATTAACAATTTTCATAGGATCTTTATTGATTTGTTCAATAAATGTCTGGACAGCAGATCTAATTTCTTCTACCGTCTTGTAAAATACAATATAGATAATCGATTTTTTTAACCATCCCCACAGACCTCCAATGAGGTTTAACTCTGGGCTATACGGTGGAAGAAAAACAAGTTGCAGATGATCCTTATGGGCTTCGAGAAAAGGTTGAATCAGTTTTGCATGGTGGATTTTAGCATTGTCTAGTATCATTACAATCTTCTCCCCCTTGTATTTGACTACAACTTTTTCAAGAAAAGATAGGAAAACTTGAGCATCATAGCGTTCTTCTTCTGTGACAAACACTTCGCCTGTTTCGTAATCAAGGGTACCAACTAATTTAACCCCATGATGTTTTCCATAAGTAGGTATCACTTTTTGTTGTCCTTTAGGAAACCACGTATGAGTAAAGCTTGATAGTCCCTGATCATGGATTCATCTTGAAACAAAATTCGATCAATTTCGTCATTCATCATTTTTTTTAATCGTTTCAAATTCTTGTTTGAACGCTTCCTGTTTCTCAGGGTCAGCTTTTGCTAGGGTATACGTTGGCTTTGTGTAACTAAATCCTAAACGAGTCAATAGTTTCCTACACCCCGGTCCGTATAAACAATGTCAAATGTTTGCTTAATCCAATCGCGAACAAGAAATGAGGTCCAGTTCATTTCCGCGGGAAATCCGACATCAGCTGGCTTTTTCTCAACAATTAACTGATAGAGTTCCCTTTCTTGTTCCTTTGTTAGTTGACAAGGGCGTCCGGGAGATTGTCCGGGAACTAACCCTTCCAAACCGTTAGCTTTATAGGCTCTTACATAGTTGCATACGGTTTGCTCAGTACATCCTAAAAGGTCAGCAATTTCTACATAAGTCCGCCCTTTTAAATGCATGAGGATAGCCTGATAACGTTTAAACATCCGCAGATCCCTTAAACCGTGCATACGAGCTTTAACTTCCCGAATTGAATCCATGTTTTCATTTTGGAGAATTTTCATTATGTGTCCGCCTTCCCATAGGTTTTATTTACCTATAAGAATTGGACAAATTTTCCTAAAATCCTTTAATTCCATTTATATAGCTTCACAATTGAGTTTTTTACTTAGATTGGCCCAGTTAATCTTTTGAATATTTAATGTATTACATATTTAAAAATAGCAGGGTTTTTCTCGCCCTTTTATATTTACTGTGCAGTATAGTCGCCATCAACAAGAAGAGTTGTACCATTAAAAAAACTAACGTCATCACTTGCTAAGAAAAAAACTGCCTTTGCTATTTCTTCCGCTTTTCCAAGTCTTCCTTGTGGATGTAGAGAAGTTAAATATTCTTTCGTTTGAGGATCCACCCCTGTGAGTAGTGGCGTGTCAATATAACCAAGGCACCTGCACTGGAAAAGGCGAAAGATCTCATTAAAGAACCTACGAAATATAATAGGGCAACATCGGTCGGTGCTGCCAAATATGTAAAAAATTTAACTTTTGATTCCAAGACAGGTGA
>NZ_JALIFP010000055.1 GCF_022867885.1 Lederbergia sp. NSJ-179
GCTTCCTTCAGATTCACACCTCACGATGGACACCCTTGCCTTTGGCTAACAGTTCCTACTGCCAAGCCTGTAGTGGACTTTCACCACCAAGTTATAGCCCATGCCGGGCGCACCTAAAAAGGACTGCATGTCATGACGATGCAGTCTTTTTTATGAGCTAAGGCCCTTCGCTTTTCCTTATAAAAATGGATTCTCATCCATTTCCTTTTGAATCGTTGTGATAGGTCCATGACCAGGCAATACTTCTGTTTCCTCAGGCAATTTCAATAAGGATTGATGGATACTAGACAACAACTGATCATGATCCCCTCCCGGTAAATCTGTTCTGCCAATACTACCTGCAAACAAAGTATCTCCGGCAACGACAGCTTTTGCCTCTTTCACATAATAGGAGAGACTTCCCGGCGAATGCCCAGGTGTGTGATACAGTTCAAAAGAAAATGACCCAATTTTCAAACTATCTTCTGCCGATAATAGATGATCTGCAGGTTGTGCTGTAATGGTTTCCCCATAATGAGCAGATCCATTCAATGAAGGATTCGATAGCCAATCCCGCTCTAATTGATGGAGATACACAGGAATCTCCCAGTGGTTTCGAACATCATCAATCGCTCCGATATGATCGAAATGTGCATGTGTCATAAGAATCGCAAGTGGCTGAAGCTCCTGCTTCATTATGTATTCATTTAATTCTTTCCCTTGATCACCCGGATCGAATAGTATACATTCATTATTTGGGTTTATCAGTAGATAGCAATTCGTCTGTAAGGGACCTAGTGGAATTTGGATCCATCTCAAGAATTTTAACCTCCCTTTATCAAATTATCTTCATTTTACCATCGCCCTTCTAGGATTTAAAATGTTTTGAATGAGTACAGCCATCCGTGTATATACTATGAATAGCAGAGCTTTCAAAGAAGTGTCATTTTTGCCACTCGACAAACGGATGAAAAAGCTATAAAATAGATGTAAGTATGAATGAATTCATTACATAATAAAAAAATTGATTAAGCCTACAGAAGGGAGTTTCTTATACATGGGTACAGCCATTATTTTTTTGTTAGTCGCATTATTAGCCGTATTTGGATCCATTAGTGCCTTAAAAAACAAGAATATCCTTGGAATTTTATTTGGTGTGGGAACACTAGCGGTTTTTGGATTTTTTGCTATTGCAACACTTATCCATCTTCCCGATTCATTACCTAAGTAAAAAAATTCGATTAAAAAGGTGCAAGGTATACAATCTTGCACCTTTTTATTTTTGATCAATGAATCAATTTCAACCTTTCCGCTGTTTTTAGATTCAATAATTCCTCCAATTGATGCCCATATAAACATAATTCCCCATTAGGAGAACAAATAATGGGTTTGTTTTCCATATCCTCAAATAAAATTTCCTTATGTTGTTGCTTTAGATGATAGGCTACGAGTTGAAAACCTTCTGTATAAACATCTGCATTTTCATGATGTTTTGCAACAAAGGTAAGAAATGTCTCATTTTCCTCTAGATAATCATAATACGGAATCAGCCAATCGGAATATTGAGTTAAGTTTGGTACTTGAATGGAAGACCCTATCGGCTTTAATAATGAATCGTAAAAGTGGTACTCCATATGCTCGGAGTCTACATCAGGAACCTCAATGGTCATAAGCAAATTTGAAAAGACATCAAACCGGTACAGGTGATTAAAAATCACTTCCCTTTGTGACGGATCAGAGAGTGATTGTTTAACAAGAGGAGCAAAAAGATTTGGTTGCTCAGGATTCCAATCTTGGACCAAAATATGATCTTCCCCAAACCATTTTACGAAAGGGTGAATCCCTTCCAGTTCCTGAATGGATTTATCGCCAACATCAACAGCAAAACTTTTGTAAGACCAGTCTTCAAAAAAAGCTGTGGTCATCATTAAATTTGCGTTTTCCTCATTCCATTCAAAAGCAAGTTCATGGGATTCAATAGACGTGGAAAATTTCACATCTCCTGCATCATCAATGAAATAAACCTTAGCGGATTGGGAATTTTGTGAAGTATGTATAAGGAGCATTTCTTTACTTTTATGAATAAGAATATTATGAAAAGGCGAATCAGAAGTGAAAATGACTTTCGACTCACCCTTATAAAGATGATAGGTTGCGAGATGATATTTTCCCTGCCTCACAAAGGAATACAAAATGGTTTGGTTGTCCATCCAGCCATAGATATTTTCAAATTCATCTATATCTAAATCCAGAGGAATCAGTGAAGGCTCTTTCTCCCCTTCTTTTTGTTCAGGGCTTGGATCGGTTTTAGATCCTGGAGGGGGAAAATCGCTCTGCAAAAGAGTGCAGCCTGTTAATACAATAAAACTGATCATGATCATCAAAGTCAATATTCTTTTCCTCATTTCCACTCCCCTCTCCTTTTTCCAAAAAAACTCCCGCAACATGGAGTTGGGGAGTGACGAAAATTCAACCGATTCCGTCCTTAATGGTCGTTCTCATAAAATCTTAATAAGTCTCCATTAATGATACTATCGGAGTAACCCAATTCGTTATTTGCTTTTTCTTTATATGGTTCACAAAAAGTCTCTTCCACAGGCTCTTCCGTTTCCTTAGAATAACAAGTGTTTCGAGTATATACATACTCGCTCGTTATAAAGCTGCCATCTCTAAAAACAGTAAAATCTTGATGGTTTGGTGAAAATAAATCCTGCCCAAATGCAATATCATCCTTTGTCTCGACTCCCATTAAATGGAGCAAGGTAGGTTTTAAATCAATCTGGCCACTTACCTTAGAGATGGTTTGGCCATGTCCTTGATCTGTTATCCCTGGAATATGAATAAACAAGGGAACTTGTTGAAGCTGAGCACTTACATATGGAGTAACCTCTTTCCCTAAATATTGCTCCATCGCTACATTATGATTTTCTGAAATTCCATAATGGTCTCCGTACATAACGATAATAGAATTTTCATATAAGCCTTCGTCTTTAAGTTTTTGAAAAAATTGTTTTACTCCTTCATCCATATAACGAACCGTTTGAAAATAACGATTCAATGTACCACTGTTTGAATCATACTCATCAATAAATTTATCTTCTTCATCTAATGTAAACGGGTGGTGATTGGTTAAAGTAATCATTTTCGTATAAAATGGCTGTTGCATTGCATTCATCAGCTCAACAGATTGTTCGAAGAATGGAATATCCTTCATCCCCCATCCAACGGAAATATCTGGTGAAATATCATAATCTTGATCAGAATAAAAGTAGTCATAACCAATCGACTGGTACATAATATCCCGATTCCAAAAGCTTTTATTATTGGCATGCATGGTTGAGGTATAATAACCTTTCTCTCCTAGCTTCCGTGCCATTGAATCAAATTGATTACCGGAATGTGTAAAAAAGACTGCTCCTCGTCCTAAAGGATATAAGGAATTTTCTAATAAAAATTCAGAATCTGACGTTTTTCCTTGCCCTGTTTGATGATAAAATTGATCAAAGTAATAGCTATCTTTCGTTAACTCATTTAAAAATGGTGTCACTGTTTCTCCATTCATATCATTATGAATCACAAAGTTTTGTAAAGACTCCAGCGATATAACGATTAAATTTCGATCTTTAGCGATCCCGAACATTTCTGGATCAGGTTTTACATAATTAGCATTCACGTAATTTTCAATATCTACTAACTGACTCCCATCCGCCATTGCTCTTTGTGCCGAAGATTTGGATTGTAAAAAGATATCATATAAGTGGTAGTTGAATGTTCCTAAATTTTTCACTAACATCTCTCTGTCAAATGTTCGAGTTAAGAGCTGTGGGCGCTCCGCTTCCGCTAGACCAATATTAAGGAACAAGATCGCAGCAGCAATTAAAAAATAAGCCCGGCGATTTGCTTTTTTTACTGGCGTAAATTCTGCATGTTTCCGATAATACCGGGTCAGATAATACAAAAATACAACATCCAGAAAATAGAGAAAATCATACCAATGAATTTCTGTTGCTGCACTGTCACCTAAGTCCGCAAAATTATTTGTTTGAAACAATACCGGCAGAGTTAAGAAGTCAGTGAAAAACCGATAAAAAGCTACATTTGCATATACGACAAAGCTTAATATAAAGCTAGTTAAAAGAATATACCGAGATTTAGCTTTCTCCGTTTTAAAAAATAGCGAGAGACCAAACGCGAATAATAAAAAGCTAATAGGATTAATGATCAAAATCATCTCTTGCATGAAGTTTTCAATCGTGATCGAAAAACTCGTTTTATAGACAATATACGTTTTAATCCAAAGCAAAAAGGCAGCTATCACTGGAAGTACGATATTGGCCTTTTTCAACTTACTCACTTTACTAAACCTCCTAAACTATTTCGCAGCCTATGCTCTACCATATTTATGCAAAATCTCTCATTTTTACCAAATTTTTGGACATCCTCTTAAATATAGACGTTTAAAAAACATAAAAGTTTCACTATTTATCCGATTACTTTATTATTCATACTTTAGACATAATTAGGGCCTACTTTATATATATACATGTCAAAACAAACGGGAAGGGCGAGAATGTATTCTTCTCACCCTTTATCTAATCTTCATCTTTTTGTAATTATAGAGTTTTGATTGTTAAATGTAAGTCGTCTTCATCACATTGCTGCTTCATCAGATTTTATTTGCAGCGAGCCATCCTGCTCCAACAATTCCAGCATCATTTCCAAGTTGGGCCAACACAAATTCCGTTGATTCCATAACTGGCTTAAATGCATAGCGATTAAATGCTTGCTTTATTTCGTTAATCAGAAAATCACCGGCTTTCGAAACACCGCCGCCAATGACTATTCTTTCCGGATTGAAGACACTTCCTATATTCGCAAGCGCTAAGCCCAAATGATCCGCTAATAGAGCGACTGTTTCATTTGCCAAAACATCACCGGCTTTTGCAGCATCAAAAATATCCTTCGCAGATATATCCCCATTTTCCTGAAGTTGTTTCTTTAAAATGGAATCTCCTTCATATATAGCTAATTTGTCTTTTGCTGAACGAACAATCCCCGTTGCGGAGGCTACGGTCTCTAAACAACCCTCCTTGCCACAATTGCACATATAGCCATCTCTCGGTACTGATGTAATATGCCCGATTTCTCCGGCAGCCCCATTTGCACCATGAATGATGTCTCCCTTGACAATGACGCCACCACCTACACCAGTGCCAAGTGTGACACAAATTAAGTCCTTCGCTCCAGCACCTGCTCCTTTCCACATTTCTCCAAGAGCAGCTGCATTGGCATCATTTTCGATCACAACAGGGACCTCAAGTGCAGATTGCATAAGATCGCGAAGGGGAAAATTGTCTTTCCAGCCAATATTGACAGCTCCATCAAGAATGCCCTTTTCTGTGTCAACGGGGCCCGGTGCACCAACACCTGCCGCCTTTAGGGCTTCATAAGGAATCTGGAGTTTCTCTAGTTTTTCGGAAACAGCCTTTTTCACATCTTCAAATATTCCCTTTCCACCATCTGCTTTATTCGTGGGTATTTCCCATTTCGTTACAATGTCACCTTCTTCAGAAAAAAAAGCCAACTTAATGGAGGTGCCCCCAATATCAATCCCTGCTAAAATTTCTCTCATTTTCATCCCCTACTTTTCGTTCTATTCTTTTTTTCTTGAATTCTTTCATTTCTTAATACCGATAACGCTTCATGCATATCTTCCTTGGAAATAAGTCCGGATAGATACATTTCTTTTATTTCTGTTTCCATCATTTCCATATCAAGAATTCGGTCCCCCATATAAAGAAAATGACCAAATTTCTTTAACAATTGCTGGACATCATAAAATGTTTTCATTTTTCATCCCATCATTGTATTAATAAATAACATGATAGCCGTAGTATAACATGAAACCCGTGAACAGCCCTAATATTATAATGAACATTCCTTGGCTTTTCCACCTTTTCTTTTTAGGAAAATGAACAAGTCCAGTTGCTAAAAAGCCACCCACTAAACCGCCAATATGCCCAGAATAATCAATTCCTGGTACGATTAACCCAAAAACTAGATTAATGCCAATTAAAATGAGTACATTCTTGCCAATTGTGCGAAAAAACAATTGTGGAGAAGCAAAGCCTACATATAATAAGGCACCAAAACAACCAAAAATAGCGCCACTAGCTCCCGCGGCTAAGGTTGGAGTAAATACAAAGCTAAAAAGCGTTCCCATGAAACCAGAAAACAAATAAATCCAAACAAAGCGAATTCGTCCAAAAATCCTTTCAACCGCCGTACCTAAATAATAAAGGGCAAGCGTATTCATAAATAGGTGAATGAAACCAATATGGAGAAATACGGGTGTAATCAATCGCCACCATTCCCCTTCTAAAATAAGCGGGGAAAACTTGGCACCAAATCGAATTAAGGTTTCAGGATTCTTACTACCTCCATTCATTTCTAACCAGAAAAACATGATGATTTGGATCGCTATAAATATATATGTAAAAAGTGGCTTGGAAGCGGAAAAAAATTGCTGTACAGCTTTTTCATTTTGCGAGGCTTTATTCATCACCGCCTGTGCCAAGAAAAGGACTTCCGTTTCCTTGTATTCGTCCTTGATCTGCAAATCTACCTTCTTTCCCATTAAGACTCCCAAATTTTCGGTTGATTCCTTTACATTTCCTCTTGTCATTAATACAGTAGATACCTTTGTTCTACCGCTCTTTTCTTCATAAGTAAGTTGATCCGCATCAACAGGTGGATATTCCGTTATATATAAATTTAAGACATTTAAATTTCCTGTAAATAACTGCTTCCTCAGCCTTTCCGCTTGTGCAGCCGTATGCTGTTGATCTCGATTCAGCCAATTGGACCAGCCCATTTGTGATTTAACAAGCCGTACCACACGTGCCGATTTATACTGACTATTTTCAAACCACATTTCTGTTTGCTGTTTATTTAATCGAATCAAACGATACCCACATTCCACCATAAAAAAATGGGCCAATCGCCAAAACAAATAATGTTCGCGTCCTGTCAAACCCTTTTTCCCTTCTTTCATTCACCTCAAGAGACAGTTTTCTTATCTCTTACTATAGCAGAAATGATACCGATTAAACAATCGCAATAAAAGCTGGCATTGTGAAGGCCAGCACCGCTTATTCCATATTATGTTTCACCAGACAGTCTCGCTAAAAAATGTGTAAGTAAATTTCTACATAGCGATTATCCCGAATGAAATGGACCATTTTTTTCCGATAACAAAAGATAAACATCACTAAAATAGATGCCAAGCATAACCTGAAAAGTGATTTCATCAAAATCCCTCCTCCCTTTATCTTGGCATTAACGTCCCATTTTATGCGAATTTAGTTGGTTCACAGTGGATAATTTGGTTTTCTGTGACAATTTGTTGCACAGGAAGATCATATTTTTCAATCGGTATTTTATCTTGTAATTGATTGGTGAAAGCCAGTGCAATGGTATGCCCGTGATAATTGATTAAAAATCGATCATAATAACCGCCACCAAATCCAAGTCGATAGCCTTCTTTTGTAAATCCAAGTCCTGGGACCAGTAATAAATCGAGCTTTTGCTTGCTTATTGGTTTTTTGCCTGCTTCCAGTGGCTCGAATAACCCCGCATACCCCTTTTCCATTTGCGCAAAAGCGTTGATGGGATAAAACAGCATTGTTTTTTGAACAGGGTTACATTTTGGTATCGCGATCACTTTTCCTTGTCTCCAGGCCATGCGGATGATTTGCCAAGTATCCACTTCGGGAAATTGGGACACCGTTATTCCAATTGTTTGTGCCTTTTTCCATTCTTCTGTTGCCAACAAACGTTGACTAATTTGATAGGAAAAATCTTGGTATAGTAGCGGGTCCAATGCTTGCAAATCCTTCATAATCTGCTGTCTTACTAACTTTTTCTCCATGACCTTGCTCCTATTTTTTTATTAAAAAACGCCAGGATCACTGGTTTTCCAATGGTTCTGACGTTTTTCACCGGCAATTATTTTGTTTCCCTGTGCAAAGTAACACGTTTAAGTCTGGGACAATATTTTTTCAACTCAAGACGGTCAGGGTTATTACGCTTGTTTTTTGTTGAAATATAGTTACGATCACCGCATTCTGTGCAGGCTAATGTAATATTAACGCGCATGTCTTTCCCTCCAAACTAAGTACATTCTTCACTGTCCATACGACTTTTATATAATAGCATTAAAACACGAGAAATTCCAGTTCCTTTTTTGCAATGGAGGGATTTGTCGATTTGTGATATAAATAAAGTAAACAATGCACGAGGTGGATTATGAATATATTGGTCATCATTTTATTATCTTTAGCCATTTTACTTTTTCTTGTCTCTCTCTTTCAACCGGATAAAACAAAAGCTTTAGAAAAAGAGATGGAACAATTATCCATGAAAATGTTACAAGAAAATTATTTATTAAAAAAAAGAGTGAAGGTATTAGAAGAAGAGTTGTTAATCACGGATTTACAAGGTCCTTTACCGAAGCAAAATCAGGTGAACAGACCGAATGAAATATTAAAAAATCAGGTGATCGCTCTCTATCATCAAGGACTTAATCTTGGCCAAATCTCCAAGCAATCCTCTCTGCCTATGAATAAGGTGCAACAGATTATTAAAACATATGAGGCAGCAGTGGGAGGACATCAGCGTGGATAAAAGAGGAACAAGAGGGATCGCTTTAGGTTTATTGCTTTCCGCCCTGTGCTTGATTGGGTATCAATATCTGAACCCAGAACCCATCAAACAAACAACGAACCCTGTTCAATCAGGTGAAACTGAAATCGATCAAGCTGAATATGCAAAGCTGCAAAATGAGGTCCGTGATTGGCAGAAAAAATATGAGGAGCTTGAGTCGAAACATGAAAAGGCAGCTCAAAAGGATCAACACAAGGCAGCCGAGGACCAATCCAAGAGCTTTCAATTTACCATCGAAGAAGGAATGTCATCGAAGGAAATTAGTGAACAGTTAAAAACGGCGGGAGTTATCCAGGATTCCGAAGATTTCAATGACTATCTAGAGGCAAAAGAATTACAAACAAAAATTCGAACAGGAACTTTCGAAGTGACGAAAGAAATGTCCTATCATGATGTGGCTAATGTTTTAACAAAACAACAATAATGTTAAGAAAAGCGCAAGGCGCCCGCCTATCGGCGACAAGCAAATGTTCTGAGACAATAAAAGTCCGGTCTTGACTTTTATTGTCTCAGGTTATTTGACCTCGAGCCGATGGCGCCTGGAGCTAGATCCAAACATTAGCCAATTTTTATACTTTCCTATCCCGCAAGAAAAGCCTATCCTTCATAATAAATATAGAGGATAGGCTTTTCTTTTATTTGGCTCGTTCTTTTTTCAAATCGAAATAGGCTTTCATAACACGTTTCCCAATATCGGTATTAATCGTATTGGATACGTTTGGCTGATTAATATAGGCAGATGGCACAATAATTGACATTGCAATTTCAGGATTTTCGTACGGAGCGTATGCGACTAATGATAAATTCCATACGCTTTGTCCTTGATCAAATGTTTCTGCCGTTCCTGTTTTCGCTGCAATTCGAAGGTTCTTATACTCACCTTTCCCTAACGCAGTTCCGGTTCCTCCTTGGTAATGAACAACCCGCCAAAAACCTTCCTGCACACTTTTAATTTCATTGTTAGTAGCATCAATTCGATTTAAAACTTTTGGTTGAATCTCTTGAGCAATGGGACCAATTTTTCCATCTTCATTCCCTGGCTCTCGTATTTCTTTGACAATATGTGGTTGCATTCGATAGCCGCCATTGGCAATCGTTGACACATATTGGGCAAGCTGTAAATTAGTAAAGGTATCAAATTGTCCAATAGCGAAGTCAAGAGCTTTACCCGCTTCATTATTTTTGGGATCTCCCTTATACCCTGACATTTCTCCCGGCAAATCAATGCCAGTCATAGCACCGAGTCCAAATTGACTAAAATAATAACGCATCTTTTCGAACGCCTTAAACTTATCAATACCAAGGTAATCGCCACGTTGATATTGATATCCACCAATAAGCATTGCCGTTTTAAACATATAAACGTTCGAAGATTTCATTAAGGCCGTTTTTTCATCCAAAGATTGATTACAACAACCATTATTGAACCAAGAACTCTTTCTTGTTCCATCTTTAAAAACTATTGGTTCATCATATATCCTTTTACCTGGCGAATTAACCCCTGTCATAAAGCCCGTTAATACTGTTGCTCCTTTCACCGCAGACCCCGGTGCATAGGCCGTTGTGAAATTACCAGAAGCAAAGTCGCTGAATACATACTTTTTTTCGTCCTCATCATACGTATACTGCTTTCCAGACAATGCTAGGATTTCACCTGTATGAGGATCCATTAGGGTCACAAAAGCCCGATCTAATAAATGAGTCCCATACTTGGCTTTTGTTTTTCTTAATTCTTCTTCAATAATTTGGTCAACCTTTTGCTGCAGTTCCATATCGGTTGTGAGTACAAGGTCTTTGCCGCGTGACCCTTCCGAAACAAGTTCTGTTTCCAAGATTTGTCCGGATTTCGTCACACTTTTTACTTTTTCCTTTTGGCCGCGCAATACATCCTCATATTGTTGTTCAAGATAACTTTGTCCCACTCGATCACTACGGCTATAGCCATGCGCTTCATAATAATTCAATTTCTCTGCTGGAAGACCAGAAGTGACTCTCCCTAAAATCGTTCGCAATGTATCCTCGTATGGATACGTTCTTTCCCAATCCATTGTTGTGTCTACTCCAGGGAGTGAACCGAGATTTTCACTGACCCTTGCAAATTCTTCCAGTGAGACATCTTTATTTTTTACAATTTGCGGATCTAGGGCATAGCCCTTGGTAAATTCGCGATAAATCGCCAGCACTTCTAAGTCATCATCTGTTAGTGTGGCCAATTCATCTTCTGTTACACGTTCCCTTTGCAATTCGAGTATTTTATCATCTTTCAATTTTCCCAATTCTTCTTTGGTCACTTTTGCTTTCGCTTCGTCAGGATGAATCATTAACCAGAAATCAATCTTATCTAATTCTGTCACTTTATCTGTATCTTTATCGATCAGCTTCGCTAATTTCCTTGCCGTTTTCAGTGTTGTTTTCTGGTCGAACTTTTTCGGAGCCGTATATGTAATCGCCCGTTCCGCTTCATTTTCTACTACTGGTTGGTGATTGCGGTCATAAATTAATCCCCTTGGCACACTCGTTTTGACCGTTACATCTTCTGTTCTATCTAATTTCCGTTTCGCATCTTCCCCATGAACAATTTGCACGACCCCTAAACGAAAAATTAAGACCGCGAAGAGAATAAAGACAGCAAAAAACAATAAATTCATCCGAACTGGAATATGCGTCTTTTTCTTCTTATTCTTTTTCAACTGATCCAGCCCTTTCTCCTCTAAAATCCCTCCTTCTATTGTAAAAGAAAAACCATAGATAAGCCAGTCTTAATTCACGTCACTTCTATTGAATCTGTTTCCAACTTTTGCAGAAGCAAGGCAGCTAAAGTATGACCAATTCCGAATAGGAGTAATAGAGCCGGTATGGCCGTTTCTTGATTTACGATTTTTGTCACAATAATAAAGAGGACAATCGAGGTTACTCTCCCCGCATTCAAAAATAATTCTTTTACAACCACATATTCAATACGCATTTCAGCTGCTTTCCAGCTTTTTCCGATTACATCATAGGTAATAGAAGAATAAGGAACAAGCATTAAAGGATAAGCAATCCCAATCACCACTCCATAAATGAGTAGCCGGGTGTAGGTGGGATCCTTGAAGATTAAAAATATAGCCGCAAATAAGATTACTCCACCTATCAGCATGACCTGCTTGCGTTTGTCTTTTTTGATCAATTTTGTGGCAATGGAATACATAATAAAGGCGGTCCCTGCATGGACCATGCCATAGGTACCCAAAGCTAATTCATCATTGGTTGCAACAAAGACATAAACAGATATAACAAAGACAAACGTCCCCTCACGAATTCCTTGTAATACATGAGCATTGGTGACAAGTTTCCAATTTCGATCCCTTTTCCTTTCACGAAAAATTTTCACAAATAAATAACGACCTGAGGAAGGGCGACGTTTAAGAAAAAAGCTCGTGACAACAGCAGCCGAAAACAAAGCAAGCGAGATGGCAAATATGATCGTATACCCAATATTAGAGGTGAAGCGGGTGATAATAAAACCTGCTGTAATCGGGCCAATGATTCCCCCTGAAGAGGTTAACGCTCCCATAAATCCGTTAAAAAAATCCCTTGTTTCCGGCTCAGTGATTTCAAACGTTAATACATTAAAAGCAAGCCAGTAAAACCCATAACCAATTCCGAGTAACCCACCTAAAATCACTAAATAATCGGCCGATTTTTCTCCAAAAAGTAAAACAGCAATGAAGAATAAGGCCAAACTAATCACGCCAATACGTAAGACAATCACGCGGTCAATTTTTTTCGCTAATCTTCCAGCTAAAATAAAAGTGAGTGGCTGCATAACCACAACAGAGAGATTGTATATCGCGAGGTCAATATAGCTTCCTGATTGTTTCCATAAATAAACATTCACAAAAGTGTTAGACAAGGCAATGCTGAGGGAATACAGTCCTCCAACCGCTAGCAGCAATATTAAATCTTTCGTTATGTCTATTCCACTGTAAAGGTTTTTGAGTTTAAACATAAAAGAACTCCCCTTTTCTTCTCTTTATCTTTAGTGAAGAAAGGAGAAATATACTTCAAAAAGCAGAGAACTTTACTTCTCTTACTTTGTGAATTTTGAATAGGGAGAGTAACGCGCACAAAAGGCTGTCGGGATGATCCCGACAGCCTTTTTGACTGAAACACAGTTATCTATTTTGCTGCATCATATTGTTTTTGTACAGCATCCCAATTGACTACATTCCAGAATGCGCTCATATATTCAGGGCGACGATTTTGATATTTCAAATAGTATGCATGCTCCCAAACATCAAGACCCAAGATTGGTTTTTTCCCTTCCATCAATGGGTTATCTTGGTTAGGAGTGCTTGTGATCTCTAACTCTCCATTATTAACAACTAGCCAAGCCCAACCGGAACCAAATCGTCCAGCACCTGCTGCTTGGAACTCTTCTTTAAATTTATCAAAACTACCAAATTTGCTATTAATGGCTTCGGCCAATGAGCCTGTTGGTTCACCGCCACCATCAGGAGACATTAATGTCCAGAACAATGAATGGTTTGCATGTCCACCACCATTATTTCTCACAGCCGTACGAATCGATTCAGGAACAGAATCAATACCTGCGATCAAATCTTCCACAGATTTACTTGCCAAATCTTCATGCCCTTCAAGAGCCTTGTTCAAATTCGTTACATACGTGTTATGATGCTTCGTATGGTGAATGTTCATTGTTTCCTTATCAATATGAGGCTCCAGTGCATCATATCCATAAGGTAATTGCGGTAATTCGTAAGCCATTCATAATTCCTCCCTATGTAATATTTTGAATCATTCAGCGATTCAAGGTTTCCAATTTTAGGTTAACAAATTGGGAAACCGGATTCAATTAATTTGCTCAAAATTGTTTGAATTAATCCTTTTTCTTGAATACTGATTCAATCCCGACGATAATAACCTTAACAGCAAATCAAATTATATCTCATGAAACAGAGGCGGAAGGGAAGAATATGAAAAAAAAATCGCTCTTTACCCTATTTTATCAATCATTCTATTCTTTTAAAGATATAGCAAAGTTCCGATTTTTAAGTATTGGAAAAACGATTCAATATGTATTTTTGCTTGTTTTATTCTATTTTCTACCGGCTATGATGAAACTTCTCTTTATTGAGAGAGATTTTTCTCACTTAACCCCCCATTTTGATAGGGGGAGCCTTGTGATTATCATCCCACTCTATCTTATTTTTACATTTATATTATATACGGGCATCCTTTTTATTAAGATATCTTTTTTAGCTGGAGTCGCTGGCATTCTTGCAAAAGGTTTGAAACGCTCATTGCCTTATCGGAATGGTTGGAGGCTGACCGCTTTTTGCATCACTCTACCAACCGTACTATTTGGTCTCCTTCCCCTGTTCGGTATTACTATCGCTTTTGGAACACTCTATGATCTCGCCATTTCTGCTATCTATATTTTCGCTACTATATTAAAGCTACCTCGGCCTAAAAAACATTCATAATCCCAACCTTTCTATCATAGATATAGATCACGATGATAGAAAGGATGATGAACGATGAAAAAAATAATGGTTATTATCGCTAGTTTCATCATTATATATAGCATGTATCATGACTTAACAGTTGGGGTACTTCCCGCACTTTCAGCAAATTCCGGCTCTCGAGAGGATGTAGAAATCATTCAAAATCAGGATAAAGATATGTTTGAAAAGGAAGTTAGACCCGGTGATACAGTTATTTCCATCCTGGAAGAAAATCAACAAGACTCACTTCCTGTCTCAATTGATCAGATTATTGATGATTTCGAACGCTTAAACAACGGGCTCAAGCCTGAGGAAATTCAGATTGGTGAGACGTATCGATTTCCTATTTATGCTGACAAAACGGACTAAATCAGCTTAGGATATTGTCAAATAGGCTAAAAGATTGCTACAATGGAAAGGTAAGAGTTTATCGTCCATATAAGTCTAAAAGAAACTACTTTTCTGTTATAAAAAGGAGAGAAAACCCTTGGGTGAAATCATACATCGTTCGAAAACACGCCCTGTGAAAGTGGGCAATTTAACGATCGGCGGGGCAGATCAGGTCATTATTCAAAGTATGACGACAACAAAAACACATGATGTCGATGCAACTGTTCGAGAAATCGAACGTTTAGAAGAAGCGGGCTGCCAAATTGTGCGTGTCGCTTGTCCAGATGAAAGAGCTGCGAATGCGATCTCAGAAATCAAAAAAAGAATCAATATCCCACTTGTTGTTGATATTCATTTTGATTACCGTCTTGCGCTAAAAGCGATTGAGGGCGGGGCTGATAAGATTCGGATCAATCCTGGGAATATCGGGAAACGCGAAAGAGTGGAAGCTGTTGTTAAAGCGGCAAAAGAAAAAGGAATTCCGATCCGAATCGGTGTCAATGCAGGCAGTTTGGAAAGACATATTTTAAAGAAATACGGTTACCCAACCGCTGATGGAATGGTCGAAAGTGCCCTCCACCATATTAAAATTTTAGAAGATCTCGATTTTCATGATATCATTGTCTCGATGAAGGCCTCTGATGTTCGCCTAGCTATGGAAGCTTATGAAAAAGCGGCAAGAACATTTGATTATCCTTTACATCTTGGCATAACCGAAAGTGGAACATTATTCGCAGGAACAGTCAAAAGTGCTGCTGGTCTTGGGGCCATTTTAAGCAGAGGAATTGGGAACACTCTAAGGATCTCGCTTAGTGCTGACCCCGTAGAGGAAGTAAAAGTAGCAAGAGAATTATTAAAATCCTTCGGTCTTATTTCGAATGCGGCCACCTTAGTGTCTTGCCCGACTTGTGGGAGAATCGAAATTGATTTAATTAAAATCGCAAATGAAGTCGATGAATACCTGCAAACCATTAAGGCGCCTATTAAAGTTTCTGTTCTTGGCTGTGCGGTCAATGGCCCCGGGGAAGCAAGAGAAGCCGATATTGGCATTGCTGGCGCACGTGGTGAAGGGCTATTATTTAAAAAAGGAAAGACAGTAAGAAAGGTCCCAGAAGCCACAATGGTCGATGAATTGAAAAAAGAAATTGATAAAATGGCTGAGGAATATTACAAGAAACAAGCAGAAGAAAATCAAGTAAGTGAAGCGAATCCTAAGGTCAAAGAGGGTGTCTAAGGGCAGCCTCTTTCTTAAAAGATAAGGAAAATTGGCTGGAGTTGGATCCAACTCCAGCGCCTAGCATGGGAGTCCATTGGCGTGGCGATCGACATCGCACCCTTAGCCGTTAGGCCCACAGGATGTGGGTCAGAACAGCGTTGCGCCAGGACGGCGTGAATTTAGCTGTTCATCCTTATATTTAGGTTTGTACGTCGCTAAACGGGCGCTTGCGCTTTTCTTAACAAAACAACAAGGATGATTGGAAGGAGATTTCATGAAGAAAAGATTTGGTATTGATATCGATGGAACTGTTACATGTCCAACATCATTAATTCCGTATATTAATAAAGCTTTTCAACTAAACATTACACTGGATGATTTAACCGAGTATGAGTTAACAGATTGCTTAGATTTACCAAAAGAATCCGTTCAGGAATGGTATATAAATACAGAATCGGAAATATGTGCCCAGTCGCCTCTAGCAGATGGGGCAAAATCTGTATTGACCCATTGGTTTCACGAACATGAATTATATTTTATTAGTGCTCGCCGTCATAAAGTGATGGATGTAACAAAGTCATGGTTTTATGAACAGAAAATTGATTTTCATCATATTGAATTAATTGGCTCTCATGATAAAGTAAGCACAGCGAAAAAATACAATGTTGATCTATTTTTTGAAGATAAGCATGATAATGCGGTCGCAATTTCGGAAGAACTAGATATTCCAGTGATCTTATTTGATACACCTTATAACCGTAAGCCCACACCTAAGAAAGTCATTCGCGTAAAGAATTGGCAAGAAGCGAAAAAGTGGGTAGAGGCTTGGGTTGCTTTAAATGATGGGAGAATCAGTCAATCTGTTTTATAATGAAAAGAAAATGCCAAGCACCCAGTGGATGCTTGGCATTTTTTAGATTATGATCATCACTGAGACTTATTCTTTATTTTTTGTAAGTACTCCATGTTTAATATCAATTGATTATCTTGATGCGCACTTGTGATTTTTGCTTTGTCAATCGATTTTTCGGCTACTGACTCATAGAGATATAAACTTTGGATAGGATTTAAAAGACTTGCAGGTACATTCTCATAGGTTTCTAAGAAAAAAATGTAATCCCTTTCATTTTTAATATCGACCTTCTCATCTGTAATAACTGATGTATTTCCGATCTTACCCCCTAATTGTTTAACTTCAATTGTGTCTCCTACGTGGTAATTGCCTTTATAAACATCAGCTATTTTAACGGAATAAACGGTATAGATGTTACTGACATCATCTGGCTTTCCTCCAGGATTGAGTTTCTCATCCTTAGAATCCGTTTCGATCAGATCGTTAATCTCTTCCACCGTAGAACTCAACACAGTTCCTTTAATAATAGTATCCGCTCTTTGCGCCAAACTCTCTATGCTGGAGTAACTTGGATAATCTTCAGTTACTACAGTTGTCACAGGCTCATTATTATTAACCTCCCCTGTATTATTCGTCGATGAGCAGGCAGCGGTTGAAAACAGTATGATCGAACAGGCAAGCAAAGGAATAAATCGTTCCTTTTTCATTCTTACACCTCCTAATTATGAAACGTATTGTCAAAACTTATATAGTAAAAAGTTAATAAAATCTTGATTTATAGGGCTTAGAATACAAAAAACTTGCCACCCCCCTAAAATCTGAAGATAATTGAGGTTACCACACACCCAAAATCCCAGAATAGGAAGTGACAAGTTGTACCCTCAATTATTAACTTATTTACTC
>NZ_JALIFP010000056.1 GCF_022867885.1 Lederbergia sp. NSJ-179
GTACAGCTAAAATTCGGATTGTATACGTATCCTCATGAATGGCTGTAATCTCTCCGATATATTTCCCTGTTTTTTTATTTGTGACAATGATATCACCGATGTTCATCAAATAGCTCCTCTCCATACTCTGTTTCTATCTATTATGAAAGAAACGTCTTGAAAATGAAAGAGGGATGACTGTTTCCTCTCGTATAGAAAAAAATATCTCGTATAGAAAATATGCCCTCAAAGGTCCGAAGTCGACTCTCAATGCTTCAAGGTCAGAGCAATGCCCTGAGATCTACGCTCCCTCCCCAGAAATATTGCGATTTTCCTAGGAATCCTGTAAAGTAATTTCTTGAAGGAAATGGGAAGCTACATATTTTTTCTTAAATAGTAACGGGCAAATAAAAAGGAGATGTCAAAATGACCAATCAACATGTTTATCCACAATTATCGACTGAAGTAGCGGAAGATGAAAAATTGGTGCAACTGAATACAAATATGGGTTCTATTCAAATGAAACTTTTTCCAAAACAAGCGCCGAAGACCGTTGAAAACTTTGTTACTCATGCCAAAGATGGGTATTATAATGGAATTATTTTCCATCGGGTCATTCCAGATTTTATGATTCAAGGTGGAGATCCGACTGGCACGGGAAGAGGTGGGGAAAGCATTTACGGTGATGCTTTTGAGGATGAGTTTACAATGGATTTATTCAATCTTCGCGGGGCCGTTTCGATGGCAAATGCCGGACCTAATACAAATGGAAGCCAATTTTTCATTGTACAGAATCATCAGTTAGATGCAGGTTTTAAACCACAGCTAGAAAAAGCCGGTTTTCCAAAAGAAATCATTGAGGCGTATATGGAAAAAGGAGGTACTCCTCATTTAGATCATCGCCATACCGTGTTTGGCCAAGTGATTGAAGGGATGGATGTGGTCGATAAAATTGCGAATGTGAAAACTCAGCCAGGCGACAAACCAGTAGAAGATGTTGTAATCGAAAGTATCGATCTTATTAAAGAATAAAATGAAAAGCCGTCATGTTGGATATGGCGGTTTTCACATATTTGTCGAAGATGATTATTGGTTCTTGCCTATCTCCTTTGCTATAATAGGATTATATTATGTGGAAAGGATGTTTTCCATTGTTATCAATCCTCAATCTTTTTGTGTTGAATATTATCCCGATGTATTTTCCAGAGGATAAAACAGAATATATCCCAGCCTTTATCCAATTAGCTCTTGTGATCATCGTTGCGGTCTTAGTTGTTTTTTTCTTTAAAAAAATCTCAAAGAAACAGGAAGAAAAGGCGAAAGAGTTAGAAGAACGATTGAATAAGGAACGAGAAAATCAGCACCCGTAATGGGTGCTTTTATAAACTTTCCGCTGTAAAGGATATTTCGTTTTGAGGGTGGCAATAATGACGAACAACGACTCTTTTTTTGGAGGGGTATTTGTGAAGAAATTTCTTCCGTTCGTTTTTTGTTTATTGCTAATATCCTGTGTGAATCCGCCTCCTAAGAAGGTAGAGGTTGATGTGATTAATCCGAATGGTGATTCTCTAGGGAAAATTAATCTAGAGGAAAAAGCCGATGGGATGAAAGTAAAGGTGGATCTAAAAGGGCTTCCTCCTGGTGAACATGCGATGCATATTCATGATAAATGGAAATGTGAACCACCAGATTTTCTGTCTGCCGGTGATCATTATAATCCTGATGACAAAAAAGAACACGGGCTTCTCAACCCGAAAGGTCCACATGCAGGGGACCTTCCTAATCTGACTGTAAAAGGGGATGGAACGGTAAAGGTTGATTTTGTGGCAAAGGGAATTACGTTTAAGGAAGGAAAGACTTCTCTTTATACAAAAGAGGGAACATCGATTGTCATCCATGAATTTCCAGATGATGGCATGACACAACCTGCGGGGAATTCAGGGGATCGCATTGCTTGTGGAGAAATCACAAAGGATAAAAAACCGGTTCATTTTAAAGAAAAATAAAACGTCTTGGAAATGGCGGCCGTTCATGGCGCTTTGACAAGAGAAAGGTACCCACAACCAAATCTTCTGTGGGTACCTTTTTAACAAGTAAAGAAAGAAATTTAGGCTAATGCTGGATCTAGCTCCAGCGCCCAGCGACTAGCAAACTTTCGGTGCCTGCTTGCGTAAGTCAACATCGATTCACCCTTCGGGTTCATCGTGTTTCCTTTATCTCAGGCCAACAGGATGTTGGTCAGAACAGCGTTGCGCCAGGACGGCGCGCTTTTAGCTGTTCATCTTTCAACTGAAGTTTGTACGTCGCTAAACGGGCGCTAGCGCTTTTCTTAGATCAATTCCCAAATGCTATTTTTAACCTTTCCAGTCCTTCTTCAACAATGGAACGATGGCAAGCAGGATTTATGCGAATAAAGCCTTCGCCGCCTTTCCCATAAGAATGTCCAAAGTTCACCGCTAATTTCGCTTTCTTCAGTAAGGCTTCTCTTAATTCTTCATCATTTAAACCGGTTTTCCGACAATCAATCCAAACGAGATAGCTTCCTTCAGGGATCATCACTTCAAGATCTGGTAGGGAATGAGCGATTTCTTTTTTGATCAAATCGATATTCTCCTGAATATAAGCAATACAGTCTTCAAGCCATTGTTCGCCATGACTATATGCGGCTTCCATTGCAATCATCCCAAAAGTATTGAGGCTGGTAAGACCTTGCATCTGTTGGATGGCCATTAGTTTTTTGCGTAATTCTTTATTCGGTACGACCATGAAAGAAGCTTGTAATCCGGCAAGATTGAACGTTTTGCTGGGTGCCATAAAGGTAGCGACAAAGTCCATATAAGATGGATCAATGGATGCTAAAGGAAGATGCGTATGAGGTGCAAAAATGACATCAGCATGGATTTCATCCGCAGCAATCTTGACTCCATATTGTTTACAAAGCTCTGCGATTTTAATTAATTCTTGCTTTCTCCACACACGGCCACCAGGATTATGGGGACTGCATAGTAAAAAGAGTTTGACACCACTTTTTAATTTTTCTTCAAAATCAGCAAAATCAATTTCATAATGACCATCGACTAATTTTAAAGGAGAGTTCACGACCTCTCTCATATTATTTGTAATCATATTAAAAAAAGGTGTATAAACAGGTGATTGCAATAAGACTTTATCACCGACATCCGTAAAGGCTTGGATCGCCATCCCAATGGAAGGAACCACACCAGGACTATATAAAATCCATTCTGGTTGGATTTCCCAGCCATGCCGTTTGGCCGTCCATTGAATAATCGCCTCGGCTGTCTTTCCATTTGCAATGGTATACCCAAATACACCATGATCGACGCGCTCTTTGATCGCGTCGATCACTGGTGTAGGAGGGCTAAAATCCATATCTGCTACCCACATCGGTAAAAGCTCATTTGATCCAAAGGCAGGCTGCATTCCATCCCATTTTAGGGAGGAGGTATTTTTTCTGTTCACTTTCTCATTCAGCTTGTACATTCCTTTTCCCCCTCAAAAAATCTTATCCTTCATCTATTCTATCGATATTTTGTTCGTTTTGAAAGTCTCATCTATCCTGAAAAAAGAATTCTCTTATATCGCAATAAGCTTCCCATGGCCTTTCCTCTGGAATTAGATGTCCCGTTTTGGGCAATGAAATAAATTGGGCATTTGGTAAATCTTGAGCAAGTCTTTTTCCTATACGGTTGGGCACAATTTGGTCATTTTCCCCCCAAATGAGAAGGCAAGGGGTTGAGATCGTATGCAGAATTTCAGATGGAAGATCCCCTTCCCAGTGACGGATCATTTTTTTAAAAGCACAAAACATTTTATCATCCTCAAAAGGTTCTGTATAGCCGAGAATCATTTCTTTATCAATGATGCTTTTGTCATAAACGACATTATGTAGATTCCCTAGCACCCCTGTTTTTCCTAGCTTATGTCGAATGATTTTTTCGAAAAAAGGTAAGTAGGATAAATAGGTGTATGGTGGTTTGATTCGGGATAAATAGGCAGAACTACAAAGAAAAACGCCTTTTTTGATGTGATTAGGACGTTGATGCATCATATTAAAAATAATCTGCCCTCCCATTGAATGTCCAATCCCATAGCAAGAAGAACAATTTAAGTGATCTAATAGTAGCCATATGGTATGTGCTATATTTCGATAGGAATAGTGAAAAGAAGGGGATCTACCGCTTTTGCCAAATGGTGGAAAATCAATCGCTAATACATTAAAATCATTGGCAAGGAGCGGAGCCAATTTACGAAAACTGAAAGTAGAAGACAAAAATCCGTGTATTAGTATAATTGTATCTACAGGACGTTCATGATTATGGATATAGCTTTCATAATAAAGATCAATATTATTTATTTGGTATACATGCTTAGAAACGGTTGCAGCCATAATCTCACCTCGTTCCTAGTTTACCCGTTAATAAGTTTTTTATGGAGTTTGAATGTTTAAACAAACGGGTAAAGATATGACGGGAAAACCTATGTTTTGATTTCAAGATACACCTATGTTAAAATGATAAATTGCGTAAATTAGAAGATCATTATATGATAATTGGGAGTGTTTTCATGACGACAAAATATGAAACAGGCACAGTATGGACGGGAAAAGTAACAGGGATTCAACCTTATGGGGCTTTTGTTGCCTTAGATGAGCAAACTCAAGGACTTGTTCATATTTCAGAAATAAAGCATGGTTTTGTGAAAGATATTCATGAGTTTTTATCTATTGGAGATGAAGTAAAAGTTAAAGTTTTAGAGGTTCATCCAGATAATGGGAAAATCAGTCTTTCCATTAAAGCGACAGAGGAAGCTCCTGTAAAAGAGAAATTTGCTAAGTCACCTAAACAACAATCGACTGTTCAATCCTCTGAATCGGATGGTGAAGGGTTTAATACACTTAAGGATAAATTACAAGAATGGATTAAACAATCTGAGAATAAAGATGTAATGAAAAAATAAGTTAATGATGATGGATGTCTTATTCGTTAGGACATCCCTTTTTGGGATGGTTATAAGAAATTTTTCTGTTGTTCTATCAGGAAGTACCTATTCCATTGTAGAAATTATATGGTAATATGGAGTTGCATGGAATTATGAATGAATAGGGAGGGGAAATAGCGCAAAGATGGCTATAAAGGATGGAGCTATTATAACCAAAACTCACTATAATTTTATATAATTGTAACAGAAAGGGGCCTTATACATTTTCTATTTAGTCGGTAAAAAGCTATATTTCTATAGACAATAAAGGGGTCTTTTTAACATCCAATCCACGCACGCTATTTTTTAAAAGCGAAAAAAACGTTGAAAGCGTTAGCTTGAACCTATTTCATTTGTTATGTGAGAATAGAAAAAAGAAACCTCCTAATAAAAAATCTATTCATAAATATTTTTGGGGAACAAACGGAATGATTGAAAGTATGGATAATAAAATCTGATTAATCAATAAAGAGGCGAAATAAAACGATGGTGGAAAATCTTAACTTATTTACATCAACTCAAGAGGTAATCAAAGATGGTCTCCACAAGCTTGGTTTTGGCGAAGAAATGTATGAATTGTTAAAAGAACCGATGAGAATGATGACTGTAAGAATTCCGGTTCGTATGGACGATGGTTCTGTTAAAGTCTTTACAGGATTTCGTGCTCAGCATAATGACTCCGTAGGCCCAACCAAAGGGGGCGTTCGGTTTCATCCTGATGTAGATGAGGAAGAAGTAAAAGCAATGTCGATGTGGATGACAATTAAATGTGGAATTGTCAATCTTCCGTATGGTGGAGGAAAAGGCGGAATTGTTTGTGATCCACGGACCATGTCCATGAATGAAATCGAAAGACTTAGTCGTGGTTATGTACGGGCAATCAGTCAAATTGTCGGTCCTACTAAAGATATTCCTGCACCAGATGTTTTTACCAATTCACAAATTATGGCTTGGATGATGGACGAATACAGTCATTTACGTGAAAATGATTCTCCTGGTTTTATTACAGGTAAGCCGATTGTGCTCGGTGGATCACAGGGGCGAGAGAAGGCGACAGCACAAGGTGTGACGATTTGTATTGAAGAGGCAGCGAGAAAACGCGGATTAAAGATAAAGGATGCGCGCATTGTCATTCAAGGATTTGGGAATGCTGGAAGCTTCCTTTCAAAATTCCTATATGATGCAGGTGCAAAGATTGTTGGGATTTCCGATGCTTATGGAGCCCTGCATGATCCGGACGGTCTTGATATAGATTATTTATTAGATCGGCGCGATAGTTTTGGAACGGTGACTACTTTATTTGAAAATACGATTTCGAATAAGGAATTATTTGAATTGGACTGCGATATCATCGTCCCAGCAGCCGTAGCGAATCAAATCACAGCCGAAAATGCACCGAATATTAAAGCATCGATTGTGGTAGAAGCTGCCAATGGCCCTACGACAGAAGAGGCAACAAGAATTTTAACAGATAAAGGCATTTTGCTTGTGCCGGATGTGTTGGCTAGTGCAGGCGGTGTAACGGTTTCGTATTTCGAATGGGTGCAGAATAATCAAGGGTATTATTGGACAGAGGATGAAGTGAATGAGAAACTTCAAGAGAAACTTGTAGAAGCCTTTGAAAATGTCTATCAGACAGCAGAAACTCGGAAAATTAATATGCGACTCGCTGCCTATATGGTGGGCCTTCGCAATACAGCAGAAGCTTCGAGATTTAGAGGTTGGGTTTAAGAGGATGTTCAAAAAGTCCGGTAAAAATGACACTGCGAATTTCTTCGTTGGCTTGTTTCTCCGCTGCTCATGTATTTAAAAGCATACATTCCGCTGCTCGAAACTGCGCCGCCTTGAACTTCTTGGTCCTTTTTATCCTCCTTTTTGAACACGCATTTTAAGACAAAAAGCGGGAGGGCTGCATTCTCATTCGAGATATTGAAATGAGGATGCAGTCCTTTCATATTATACTTGAAAATTAATCTTTATTCAGCTAAAGTTAAGGAATACTGTATCGAAAGGGAGGTTTCAGTAGAATGGGACATATACAATTTGATTATTCCAAAGCACTTGCTTTTTTTGGGCAACATGAAGTGGATTATTTGCAAGCGGCAGTGGAAACAGCCCATACACAATTACACGATAAAACTGGTGCAGGCAGTGATTTTTTAGGATGGATTGACTTGCCTGTTGATTATGATCGTGAGGAATTTTCGCGAATTCAAAAAGCAGTAGCAAAAATTAAACAAGATAGTGATGTCTTACTTGTGATCGGCATTGGTGGCTCTTATCTAGGTGCCCGAGCAGCCATTGAAATGCTTAACCATAGCTTTTATAATGAATTGCCAAAAGAAAAACGCCAAACGCCACAAGTATTGTTTGTAGGAAATAATATTAGCTCTACATATATGCGTGATGTGATGGATTTATTAGATGGGAAGGATTTTTCCGTTAATGTCATTTCTAAATCTGGTACAACGACAGAACCTGCGATTGCTTTTCGGATTTTCCGTAAGTTATTGGAAGAGAAATATGGAGCAGAAGAAGCGAAAAAGCGGATTTATGCGACAACCGATCGTGAAAAAGGTGCTTTAAAGACTTTGGCCAATGAAGAGGGCTATGAAACCTTTGTTATTCCAGATGATGTGGGTGGCCGGTATTCTGTTTTAACAGCAGTGGGATTACTACCCATTGCGGTTAGCGGCGTCGACATTGAAGAGATGATGAAGGGTGCTCGTGATGCCCGTGAAGAATTCAGCTCATCTGATCTGACGAAGAATGCGGCTTATCAATATGCGGCGATTCGTAATGTTTTATATAATAAAGGGAAAACGATTGAAATGTTGATCAATTATGAACCTGGTCTGCAATATTTCGCAGAATGGTGGAAACAATTATTCGGTGAAAGTGAAGGAAAAGATCAAAAAGGCATCTATCCTTCTTCCGCTAATTTTTCAACGGATCTCCATTCTCTTGGACAATATGTACAAGAAGGGCGTCGCGACCTATTCGAAACCGTCATTAAGGTAAAAAATGCTCGTCATGAACTTGTGATTGAAGGGGAAGAAAATGATCTGGATGGTTTGAATTATCTAGAAGGAAAAACGATTGACTTTGTGAATGATAAAGCCTTTGAAGGGACGTTGCTTGCCCATACAGATGGCGGTGTACCAAACCTCGTCGTCGAAATTCCAGAGATGGACGCTTATACTTTCGGTTATCTTGCTTACTTCTTTGAAAAAGCTTGTGCGATTAGTGGCTATCTCCTTGGGGTGAATCCATTTGATCAACCAGGTGTCGAAGCCTATAAGGTGAATATGTTTGCTTTGCTTGGAAAACCTGGATTTGAAGAGAAAAAGGAAGAATTGGAAAAACGATTGTAGAAACTAGGTTAAAAAAAAGAGCAGTTCTATCATGGATCTGCTCTTTTTTGCCTGCTCCTCTACTACACAATCTACGAAGCGCCACTCTATTTAGTGAAAAATGTACGTTAATAGAGCTTTTTAGGTGCTACCATCTATAAATGCTAAAACGAAAGGAGCATGCTAATGACGATTATCGATAAATTAAAACTTGATCAATACAAAAACATGGTTGTGTTCAATCAACCAAATGACTATGATCTATTTACTGAGCAAGCGACAACCTTTAACAAAGACCATGAGGCTATATTTATTTTTGTCGAGACTGTGGATGAGATGGTCCAGTATACACATCAAATTATTGATAACCAACTATTACTTGATAATGGCTATTTATTTTTCGCTTATCCTAAAAAAGGCAACACACGCTATAAAACTTTCGTTCACAGAGATGAAATTTTTCCAGCTATGAAAGTAGATGAGGATGGCTATGTTGGGGAAAGCGATTTGAAGTTCTCACGCATGGTAAGTATGGATGATGTCTTCACTGTAGTTGGATTAAAACGTGAGAAAAAGAAAGCAAAGAAGTCAGTATCAGCAAGTCAGCGTGTTGCTGATTATGAGGATAAAGTCAAAGATGTTAAAGCACTATTGGCTACTAAACCAGATGTGTTTGCTTTTTTTGAAAGCTTGACACCTGGTTACCAAAGAGGCTGGGCTCGCTACATCTTTTCTGCTAAGCAACAAAAGACAAGGGAAACGCGCCAGCAACAAATGATCGACATTCTATCACAAGGATATAAATCTATTGATTTGTATCGTCAAAAGAAGAAGTAATTCGCTGGCTGGGAATTAGCGGTTAAGACGTTTTTCAATTGGAACGATTATAGTTGCGGATGCAGCGAATGATCATGTTTACCATTGGTGGCCGCCAATACGTAGAAAAAGGATATCTAGCCTTCTCGCTTTTAAAGTGGGAAGGCTATTTAAAAATTAAATACACGTAAACGATTGAATTTGTCGCAAGCTTATTCCGAAATAAATCCATCCAAATCCAGTCCAGCGGTACCCTGAGATAGAACGTCGGCCAACAAAGATTGGGTAAAACCAAAACTGTTGAGAACCACGTAGCCATACATACGTGAATCTAAATAAACATCTTCTGATACTACCTGGATCAACTGCAAAAGTTGCTGCTTGGCTGGGAACAAATGATGGAGGCGGTGCAGTTGGCGCTCCTATTTCTGGTCCTTGACCCGGTGGTGGAAATAGAGGTGGAAACCCACCAAATTGCCTTTCATTAGTTGATTGGTCATCATACTCTCCCTGGTATGGAGTTGAATATAAATCAGCTTCTTGAATATGTGGATGATAATAATTGAGATGCATATGACTAGGATGCATAATAAGCACTCCTTTATTTTGTTATTTCAAACCATCCTATTCATAGGTTATGAACCAATTAACTTGTACTCTTTAAAATGTGTATTTGCCTATGTATCTGCTTCAGCACTGAAAGCTAATGATTTGCTTCCTTAAGGCCCGTAACTTGCTCAAATGTTTGTACAAATAAACCATCTCCTTCTAACCACTCCGCAATAAATACATTACGATAGTCATGAATTCCTTTTGTTTGCAGCTGAGTGGTGAGCCATTGTTTATTTTTGCCGATTTCCTCCAATTCATCTATTAATAATTCGCCATCCCTAATTAATGTTACTGGAGCAAAAATAGGTTGTGGTGGAAGTTTTAGATCCTCTTGCTGCACTTTTTGCTTCGGTGACTTTTTCAAAATACTGATTGCACCATTTGATTCCAAATAACAGTAAGCTACTTCACGAATAGAGAAAGTCTCTGACTGCCTTAATAAACTTTGAAGTTGATTTAGATTCATGCGATTTTTCTTTAACTGTTCCCGATTTATGATACCATTTTGGATTAAAACAGATGGTTTTCCTTCAGAGATAAGACGTAATTTTAAAAATTTTTGACTTATAATTTCAAAAAATAACAACATGGCTGCCCATAATATCATTGAAAAGATGATATACTTTATTCCAATTTTTTCATCGTATAATGCGTTCCCTAATAATTCTCCTAATACAATGGCGCCTATAAATGTAAAGGGTGTAATTTGATTGATTATTGTTTTACCCAGTATTTTCACTAAAAAAAATAGCATAATAAACCCAATGATCAGTTCAATTGTCAAATTTAAAAAATTCACAGCTCGCTTAGCCCCATTCATCCAAAGATTATTATCAACATAACCATTTTAAATGAAAATAAACATGTACTAGGGCTATGTGAAACCATCCTTTGATTTTTCGGAGAATTTTTTGGGACAAAATTAGGGTAGATATAGTACGTAACAAACTGATTATTGAGGAAAAAAATAAATACATTCCTTTACCTATATACATCCCCTTTAAAGAACATTATTGTCAAGAGAGCGAATACACTCTTCATTTTCATGTGTATGGTGATGACATCCATTCCATAACAGATGTATTAATTTCGAGAGCCCATAATGCCAATGTTTTACCGGTAAAAATAAATGAAAATGGCCAAGGAATGATCGAGATCAAATTAGACTCATTAAAGGATTTACCACCTGCCTACTACTCCATTTTCGTAAGATATAACGATTATCGGGTAAAGACAAGTGTAGAAATAAGACCACTACCCACACGAAGGCTTTAAAGATACATATTATAGTGTAGATGAGAAAGGAGGGGCAAAATGAGTTATAAGAGATGTAGTAAATGTAATGGGTTTTTCTGTGATATATTACGCTCGTTACAGCCAAATTCACGAATATACGATATTTTTATCGAGGGGACGGATAATAATTTTCTTAATGGCGGAAGACTGTTATCTTTAGATAGTGATACCTGCTTGGCGACATTTACAAATCCAGATGTTAGTGCCGATACGGTATTCATCGTTTCTTGTAATAAAATAATTGGAATTGAGATTAGACCTCCTGCCTAATAATCTGTTTGCCCTATCACAAAAATAGTGTTAAAAAGTTATAAACTAGATCATTTGACGGCCTCCTGTATGTTCAGGAGTTCTTTTTTATTTAATCTTGGATAAATAGGAAAGTTGTCCATCATTGGAACTGTAGAAATCATGTCTAAACTTCGTGCGTGTTCTAATCATTCCTTTGGGATCTATTCTGTTATAAGAAAAATAGGTGAAGAGATAACCGCCCTAATCTGTCCCCTAACTTTTTAGAGAAAAGTCCGGTTGGTTCAGTACAATAGGGTGTTGGTTACTTAGGCAAAGACATGCGGATGTGGCGACTTTAGCCTAAGATCATTATTTATTTAGTAGGGGCAATAGAGGAACGTAGACTATGAATGGCACGTCTTGTGGAAACGTTTGCATGAATTGCGTTCTGTAGGGCTAACCCCATCGGGTGTATCCCATAACCTTAATGTAGCTCTAATTTGGTTTGTTCCAGCTATTCAGCGTCGCTAGGTTAGCCTACGAAATTACCATTAAGAGTATTTTCGTTCATGATGGGTTGTTAAAATCAGCTAATGGATCTATCGCCGAGAGGACTAGAGGAGGAGCAGGCTTTGTAAAAAAAGGTCTCTCCAAAGGAAGAAACCTTTTCCATACCCACCCACGGTAAAGCCTTCATTAACCACCAATAGTGGTTAAAAGCATGGCTTGAATTTTTGACAATCAACGATAATTGTCCCTGCAACAAGCCTTATAAATCTTAATAAAGAAGAGGTTCCCTCCTGGAAAGAACCTCATAAGATGTAGGATGATGATTCGTACAGGGATGGATCAATAGATGGCTTGACTATTACCCAGCAGCTGGTGCAGGGAAGATAATGGCTTGAATGTTTGCACAATCGATAACGAGTGTGGACCCAGCAGTTAAACCGGCACTAGCAGTAACAACAGTAAACGTGGCGCAACAAGTACAAGGATCAAAATTATTGAACGCCAATCCGGTAATCGGCGCAGCCGTGCCTCCTTCAATAATAAGTGTGACAAGCGTTTGTGGTGACAATTTTTTCAATCTTTGGCAATGGCAATTCTTTTTGTTACATCCAGACTGAACAGGTTTCAAATGATCACCTCCATCACATCCACAATGAACAGGATCTTCTGTTCCACATCCACAACCAACAGGTTCTTCTGCGTTACCTCTACAATCAGTTGATTTCTCCTCATTTAAAACGTGAAGATAAACGTGTTTTTCTATTCTTTCTGCTTCTGCGTCTACAAGATCGCATTCGCATCCAGGTTGCCGGTCTCTTTCGGAACCTGCTACATTACAACTGCATTCTAATGCGCGGTTTCTTGGTTTCCGTCTATTTCTACCAAAGTCTTCCGCTAGAAAAAATTCTTCTTCGTAATACAAATTGAATC
The DNA here is from genome assembly GCF_022867885.1 of Lederbergia sp. NSJ-179. Taxonomy (GTDB): domain Bacteria; phylum Bacillota; class Bacilli; order Bacillales; family Bacillaceae_C; genus Lederbergia. The sequence goes on from NZ_JALIFP010000056.1 coordinate 12,726, forward strand.
GCTCCTTCCATATTCTTGAGCTGGCCAGCTTTCCCTATTAGTTTATTAGGAAAACATCATAATGATTGGACAAACATTCTGGTGCAAACTCCCATTTTTACTAGAAAACCGTAAGCGCCCGTTTAGCGACGTACAAATTTAAAGGCTTCTGACGAGATAAAGGATCAAAGGCTAAGAGCGCGCCGTCCTGGCGCAACGCCTTTGTGACCAACATCCTGTTGGCCTCCGTCCTGGCGCAACGCTGTTCTGACCAACATCCTGTTGACCTAAACAATAGGGTATTTGTCAATAGTTTGGAAGGTTTGATTTAGCTAAATGGAAAATAGGGTATGGTGTATAATACAGTGTACAAAATTTAGGAAAGAAGGAGTCCGATTGAACAATTATGGACTAATAATATTTGAAATAATGCTGTCTTCCACAGCTTTAATCGCATTAATAAAAATCATTGTGATTGATATTATTCTTTCTGGAGATAATGCAATTGTGATCGCAATGGCGACAAGAAAATTACCGAAGAATCAACAAAATACAGCCATTTTTTTGGGTATTATAGGAGCTGTTTCTCTTCGTATTCTTTTTGCAATGATTATTGTCAAACTACTGCAAATCCCGTTTGTTCATATTATTGGAGGGATATTACTTCTATGGATTGCCTATAAAGTATTAGTAGGGGATGATAAGGAAAACAACCAGATTTCTGCACAAAATAGTTTGATCAAAGCTATTGGCACGATTATACTTGCGGATGCCGTAATGAGTCTAGATAATGTTGTGGCCATTGCAGGGGCAGCAAATGGACATATCCTCATCCTTGCGTTAGGAGTGGCAATCAGTATTCCTGTCATGATATTCGGCTCTAAGCTGATTGTTAAAATAATGGACGAGTATAGTTGGATCAGTTACATCGGAGCGGCTATTCTTGCCTGGGTGGCAGGTGAAATGCTGCTGAAGGACAAAGAATTGGATCCATTCATTGGAAAAGAAGGTCTGCTGGAATCTGTCGTACCTGTTTTGCTTATCATGTTTGTTCTAGGAGCAGGATACATGACAAATAAAAGAAGAAAGAAAAAGACTCATCAGTCCATCCATAAAAAATTACGTGATCATTAAAGATAGCCTCCATAGGAACAGGGACAACCTGTTCTTTTTTGTTTTGGTGGATAATCCTAAGGACAGTTTTTAAAAGTGCCCTATATAAATTATATATAAGGGACAGAGATAGGCAATTTCCGCATTAGCCATTTTTTTATGACGGTTGGTACTATGCCGTTTCCAATTGGACAGGCGTTCATAAAATAATAAAGAGGGGGGAGTAGGTATGTTTGAAATTTATGATGTTTTAGTCATCCCGCTGATTATTGGATTAGTTGAAGCATTTAAGATAGCTGGAGTTAGTAAAAGATTTCTGCCATTGATTGCGATTGGAGTTGGGATCGTGATCGGAATCGTCTATATGACAGAATTAAATTTGAAACAAGGAATTTTAGTTGGGATTATACTGGGATTATCAGCAAGTGGATTGTACAGCGGTACGAAAAATACGATCGAAAGGAAGGGAAAGTAAATGCTCAAAATTGTGATCAATGCAGGCCAATGATCAGGGCGATATTTATGAATTAGCTATATAGAGCCAGGAATTCTCGCCGAGTGGCAGGAGAACTGCTTCTGAAGTCAAGCATTTGGCCAGGGAATCGAAGGTCCGATAAGAAACAAGAAGAAAAAAACAACGATAAGATCAACGTTAAAAATAATACCTTTATCATTCAAAATACTCCAATCTGATTACTCCAATTATCATTACCAAATGATAATGATTTAACCGCATTAATAAGCAGTAAGACCCTCACCTCAAGGCAAAGTACTCTATGCTAAAACAGTGGCGAAGAAGTGATAATCATTTGAAACCAATGCTGTAAATTTTAAAAACAACTGTGATGGAAGAGTCCTTTTCAGGGCTCTTTTTATATTTTTAGGATAGAGGGATGATAGGCACAAAATAAACCAAAAAGGGGGAAGTCAATGCCGAAAAAAGATTATTGATCTCGCTTAAGCCCTGTGAAAAATATTGACAGACATCTTCCCTATAGCTCATGGAAACAAAACCACTGTATGTTGACATTCCCACTTTTGCCATATGATTCACATAGGTTAAACAAAACATGTCCGTAAAAAGCCATGAGCGTTCATGTTTACGTCTTGTTCGGTAAATCCGTTTGGAATGGCGTATTGTTCGTTTTCAAAAACAGATACAAGTTGCTCCTGACGATTGATTGAAATATCATAAGCATATTGAACGACAGGTTTTATATCGGGGTCTTCAATATACTTTAGCATAAAACCTAAAATATATTTAGACATGCTATCATTCATATATCCTGTCCAAAGAGAAGCAATTTCACTTGAAGTTAGATGGATATTTTATGTTATAACCCCCTCATTAATTTATGCAGATTTATTATGCCTGAAGGGGCTATTATTAGCTACTTAGCTGGGAATCGTGCAGCTGTATGAAATAGACAGTGAAACAAAAATTGGCCTTTACTCTCAGTCTGTTTCAATTACAATAAGGCGGCAGATACACTCATATAAATTAGATTTTTGTGCAAAATATTCAATAGGTCATGTGCCTTTTCATATGAAGGGGACGAACGAACATCTCTAAAATTAGGAAAAGGAGAGTGGTTACATGTTATTTAATAATAAAGTAGTGCTAATAACTGGTGCTGCCGGTGGTATTGGGATTGCTGTAGCAAAAGCCTTTGCAAAGGAAGGAGCAAAATTAGCTTTAGTCGATTTGAAGAGAGAGACTCTAGAAAAAGCAGCTGAGTCTCTAGAAGCAGAAGATACTTTACTGCTTACCGCTAATGTAGGAAATGAAAATGAAGTAAAAGAGTATGTTCAAAAGACAAAAGATCATTATGGAAGGATCGATGTTTTTATCAATAATGCTGGGATTAACGGAGAATTCAAAAATATAACAGAGCAGACAGAGGAAAACTTCAAAAATGTATTTGGTGTGAATGTTATGGGTGTATTTTATGGATTAAAATATGTTCTGAAAATAATGAAAGAGCAAAAGAGTGGTTCTGTAGTGAATACTGCCTCGAATGGTGGTTTACTAGGGGCTCCGGGAATGAGCGCATACGTCGCATCTAAGCATGCCGTCATTGGTTTAAATAAGACAGCAGCACTTGAAATGGCAGAATATGGAGTTCGTGTCAATGCAGTCGCTCCATCAGGTGTTAATACAGAGATGATGAGAAGAATAGAGAAAAATGCTATGGGGGAAAGGGCAGAAGAAGCTAGAAAAACATTTGAAGCTTCTGTACCAATGAATCGCTATGCCACCGCAGAAGAAATTGCCGATTTAATGGTATTTTTATCTTCAGGTAAAGCATCCTTTATTAGTGGAGCATATTATAGAATTGATGGAGGACAAGCTGCGACATCGGTTTAACATAATTGAAAAAAGAGAATAAGAAAAGGGCAAGCGCCTTGTAATGAAAGAGGTAAAAGGCTAAAACTCGACGTCCTGTCGCAAACACTGTTCTACCTGCATCCTGTAGGCCTCCGACAAGCTAATGGTCTTGACTTTTATTGGCGTGGGTTATTTTCTGGAACATCGGCTAAGGTCGCCATGTCGTTCGCCACGCCGATGGACTCGCATCCTGCGAGCCTCTCGGTGCTAGGCGCTGGGGCTAGGCCTAGCTCCAGCTAATTTTTTTATGCTTCCCTTTTTAAAAAAAGAAAACCCTTGATAAGTCAAGGGTTTTCGGTATGGAGCATAGGGGGTTCGAACCCCTGACCTCTACACTGCCAGTGTAACGCTCTCCCAGCTGAGCTAATGCCCCAATGAATAACTCCATAACTTATTATAGTAACTTTGCAAGAAAATGCAAGTCTTTTTTAAGGAGAGCTTTTTGCGCTGTATCATTTTTTGTTGTGTGAAAAAAAATAAGGGCATTATTTTTTTTGTGAAAAGTTGAATTTTACTCCTTTTTTTGTATAAAAAAGGATGCGTTGCTGTTTTCTGATAATTACCATCTAAAAAAGGGCATACGAATCCCG
>NZ_JALIFP010000057.1 GCF_022867885.1 Lederbergia sp. NSJ-179
AGGATGGCTCACAAACAAAAATTAATGGTGGGTAATCCAACCTCGTAAGCCATGCAAATCCTTCTGGCTGTAACATAGTAGAAGATCCACGTTCTACCCCACCTTAAAAATTAAAAATCCGTGTCTTGACAATGGGGTCCACTTTAGAGTTATATATAGCATACCTATTTTTTGACAAGGATGAACGAATCAGTTCTTTTTTTGGCGGTATTAAAGAAACTTCAAGCAATGTAATTTCTAAAATTAATGCTATGGCTTGGGATTTACTGCATTTAAGAAATTTGGAAACTCAAGTTGCGTCCAGAAACTCTGAGTCAAAAGATGTTTTTTTGCATTTTTTTTGTTCTCATGATTTTGGGATTAATAATATATTAAATCTAAACCCAATAAAAAGATTAGCAATAGTAAATAAAAGATGCTATCCTATACGCGAAAACAGTATAACACAACTTGAATTTGGTATGCAGATTATAGATAGTCTAAAGATGCATAAAAATTATAGAGATGAAAATAGAGAAAAAGTCAATTTGAAAAAAGTATCCGAGAAATATGAAAAGTCTTTAATGGAGGTACTGGAAAAGTGATTCTAGTACTGTGAAATTTGGTATCTATAAAAGTTTATTTATAAAAATGAAACTCATAATAATTGTTATAGTAAACAAGATAAAATAAAAAGCCGAAACGATGTCTCATTCCAGCTTTCCGATTTATTAAAATCAGTGGCACAGTCGTGGCACACTTTATATCAAATTTCATGTTTTTATAGTTTTTGATACTTTCTAAAATCCTATCATATCAACGATATTACACCATATTGTATTGGCGAAGTACTGAGTGGGAATAAAAGGCTAACTTGATTTGAAGAGAGAACGCCTATTTGACGGTGTTTAACCTAGCCTGAAATGTAAAAAATGATTAAAATTAATATGGTTCCCTACCAAAAACCCTACCAACTTAATTTTTTGGTAGGGATTATTTTTTCGGTATCCGGATTATCGTGTGGAAATGCTGTTATAGCCAATTCATGTTAGTAAAAACATAAATCGGATAATTGTGTAGAAAATCTTACAATATTTTCTCTTTGAGTTAATATAGGAACCTGGCACTACGTCATCACCAGGTTCCTTTCGTTTATGACTTTTGGTTCATAAGATTCGCCTGAGGTGAAAGTTGAATGTTTTGTTTTCGAAATTCGTTAAAATAATGGTCCACAAAATCTAGAAATTTACGTGCCGCTATGGACAGATAGCGTTTTTCAAGCCATGCGATTTGGTAGGTACGCTGACAAATAGGTTTATCAATATGAACCAGGTGGAATGGTGTCTTTTTATCTTCTATTAAGGTTTCTGGCAAAAGTGCAACACCAATGCCGGTACGAAGGAAATGACTTATTGCAGAAAGTTCATCAACCTCACAAACAATATTAGGAGTAAAACCTGCCTTTTTACAAAAATCATCCGTCATTCCTCTAAAAGGATTGCCCTCTTTTATACTTATAAAAGAATCATCAGCCAACTCACTCAAGTCGATACGTTTATGATTAGCAAATCGATGTGTGAGAGGAACAGCTAATAATATTTCTTCAGTGAGAAAAGATATTCCTCCTATTCCCTCCAGTTCTAGTGGTGGAAAAGTAATGCAAAAATCAATGTCACCATCTCTTAATTGTTTCACTTTTTCTTGTGTTGTTGCTTGGCTGATTTGAAGTTTGACATCAGGATGCATAGATATGAAAGAACCTATAAGGTCAGAAAAACATTTATGAGTTGTTGTTGATAAAAAAACACGCCCTCGCTCCATCCCTACGAGATCCTCGACTTCTTTTCGACCCTCTTCAAGTACTGAAAGCGCAGTTTCCACTTTCTTCAGAAATACCTTTCCATACGAATTGAGTTGGATGTTCCTTCCCTTTCGATCAAATAAGGGTACCCCCAAGTCCTCCTCCAACCGAGAAATGGTTTTACTGAGAGCAGGTTGTGCGATGCGAATCTCTTGTGCCGCTTTGCTCATATGTTCCAATCTGGCAACTGTTCGAAAGTAATGTAGTTGCAACAGTTCCATGTTCGTCACCTCTTTTCATATACTTAAGGTTATATATTGATAATTAAATATATATTTTAATTCATATACTATCCATATTAGAATAAATATTGAAAGTTGACAACAAACATGCCGCCTAAAAAGAGCATGAAAAATTATAAGTAAAGAAAGTGAAGACTCAATTGAGTTTAATCATTTAGAAGGAGGGATAAGCAATCGGACATGAATTTCAGCAACACACAGGAGAGAAATTGATGCGTATTCTCGTTTTCACTCTTGTCATATCAGTGATGAGTGCAACGATGTTTAACATCGTCCTACCTGAAATCAGTAAGGACTTTCATCTTTCCTTCGCACAGGTAAGCTGGGTTTCAACAGCCTATATGTTGATTTATGCAATCGGATCAGTCACTTACGGGAGGTTAGCAGATACCTATAAACTCAAAAATTTATTGACGGTCGGACTGATTATCTTTGCTCTCGGTTCAATGATCGGTCTTGCATCCCAAGCATATTGGATGTTTTTACTTGGAAGGATACTACAGGCAATGGGCGCTGCGGTAATTCCAGCAACGGCAATGATCATTCCAGTTCGCTATTTTCCTCCAGAGAGCCGGGGACGCGTTTTAGGGATATCAGCAGCTGGTTTGGCTCTTGGTAGTGCTTTAGGTCCAATCGTTGCTTCCCTCATCGTCAGCGTTGTTCATTGGCGGTGGTTGTTTTGCCTGCCACTCTTCGTTTTCCTCACATTACCTTTTTATCGTAAATATTTGGATGATAAACAAGGAAAAGTGGGGAAAATAGATTGGATTGGCGGAGGACTTTTAGCTGGAACGGTAGCACTATTACTTCTAGCTGTTACAAATGGTGCTTGGATATATGCCGTTATCTGTTTGATCCTACTCATTTTGTTTATCATACGCATTCGTTATACAGTGGAACCGTTTGTTTATGTCAAACTATTCCGAAATAAGCAATATTCACTTGGACTAATGATTGTGTTTCTGGTCAGTGGGATTGGATTCTCGATCCCTTTTCTGAGTCCTCTGCTGTTGTCAGATGTGAATAATCTTGATCCCGAAGTAATTGGCTTCACGATGGTACCGGCTTCTATCACAGCAGCGATTCTGGGAAGAAAAGGCGGCAAAATGGCTGATACCAAAGGTAATTCTAATCTTTTCTATGTTGCATCCACACTGCTGGTAACGAGCTTTATATTATTATCTTCTTTTGCGGGAGTCTCTTCGATTATCATAGCTGTCTTTTTGATTTTCGGTAATGTAGGGCAAACATTCATGTTCATCGCCATGTCGAATACAATTTCCCAAACGCTACCAAAGGAGCAGACTGGGGTGGGCATGGGGATGTTATCGATGCTGAATTTTATAGCTGGAGCCATTTCTGCAAGTATCTTCAGCAAGGTAGTAGATATGGGATCTCAATCCCATTGGAATCCGGGAAATTTACATCCTGAAGCTGTCGTGTACAGCAATATTTATCTTGTCATGGCTTGTTTGCATGTGATCATTTTATTGCTTTATAATTTTCAGTTTGCCAGAGCAGAGAGGAAAAGTGGTCAATTGAAAACTAGGAAAAACTCTCCTTAAATTAACTAAAAAGTATCTTTAACAATTAACAATACAAATACGAGGGGGAATCATAATGTTAAGAATAGGAATTATCCTTGGAAGTACACGTAAAGGTCGTAATGGAGAAGCTGTTGCTAATTGGATTAACAATTTTGCGAAAAATCGTAACGATGAAGCAACGTATGAATTAGTAGATCTATTAGAATTCAATCTACCATTTCTGGGTTCTGCAATACCTGAAGGAATGCAAAAAGTCACAGAGTCAAATGTTAAGGCATGGTCTGAAAAGATGGCTTCTTTTGATGGCTATATTTTCGTAACACCTGAATATAATCATGCAACATCAGGAGTATTAAAAAATGCACTTGATTATTTGAATCCAGAAGTGAACAACAAGGCAGCCGGATTTGTAGCTTATGGTAGCTTGGGCGGTGCGCGTGCAATAGAAAACCTACGTCTTATTTTAGGAGAATTACAAATTGCAGACGTACGTACAGCAGTTACTTTTTCTCTCATGACCGATTTTGAAAACATGACCGAATTTAAACCTGCTAGTTACCATGAGGATAATTCTAATCAAATGCTTGATCAGGTTATCGCCTGGAGTAGTGCGTTAAGTGTTCTACGAAATAAATGAGCAAACCTTACGGTGGTCACGCTTTTGCAAAGCTTCAGCCATGAGTCAATCAAACTTATAATTTAAGAAGGAAGTGTAAACTATGAAACTAAATCACATTAACCTTACGGTCACTGACGTTAACGCTGCTCGGGAGTTTCTAGAAAAATATTTTGGCTTGCAAACCAAAAGTACTTATAGCGATTCATTCGCTGTACTGTTAGATGACAAGGGTTTATTGCTCGCTTTGATGAAAGGTAAACAGGTCAGTTATCCTAAGTCGTTTCATATAGGTTTTGAGCAGGAGAGCGAAGATCAGGTAAATGAGATCAACAGACACTTGAGGAATGATGGAGTTGATGTAAAACCGCCAAAAAGGGCTCATCGCTGGACATTCTATGTTAAAGCTCCAGGTGGATTTACTATCGAGGTTTTCAGTTGAATGAGACGAATCCAATAAGCATTCTATAGCGGAACTTGTTACCTTGAACCTACGATTTCAAGAACCGCATTATTAACAGAAGAATGGGATCTTCAATCGTTGACTGAATGAAATTTAGTAAGAAAGGATGATTTTCTATGGGTAAAGGTCACATGATCCAACTATTCAGCCCGCCCAAACAAGAAAAAGAGATTTTAAATGGAAGGAGAGGTGTTACATGAGAGCAGCAGCATTTTCTAGTTATGGCCCTCCGGATGTGTTGCGTGTAATGGAATTTGATGACCCACAAGCAGGTACCGGCCAGGTTCGAGTCCGAATCAAATCCGCTGGAATCCAACCATTTGACTGTGCGGTTCGTAGTAGTGGTTGGACTCCACCGGGATTAACGGTGAGTTTCCCGCAGATACTAGGCAACGAGTTCGCCGGAACTATTGACCAGCTCGGGAATGGTGTCACAGATTTTTCAGTTGGCGATGAAGTTTTAGGCTGGGCGTTAATGGCCTGTTATGCCGAATATGTAGTGGTCAATGTCGATCAGATTGTACGAAAACCATTGGAGATGCCTTGGGAGGAAGCTGGAGTAGTCACAGCCTCTGGTCAAACTGCTCACACCGCCTTACAGGAACTCGGAGTCGGTAAGGGAGACACCGTATTGATTCATGCTGCAGCTGGTGGAGTTGGTACCTTCGCTGTTCAGCTAGCCAAAGCATGGGGAGCAACTGTCATCGGTACCGCCAGCGAACGCAATCACGACTATCTTCGATCAATTGGCGCAATCCCTGTCACCTATGGAGATGGACTTGTAGACAGAGTAAGTTCTCTCATGCCAGAAGGAGTGAACGTTGCCTTCGATGCTGCGGGAGGCGAAGCATTGGAAGCCTCAGTGAAGCTCGTTGAAAACAAGAATCGAATTGGTACAATTGTTGCTTTCGACCGAGTAGAGGAGCTTGGTGTTCGCCCTATACGTAGCCAACGTTCAACTGATCGGCTTTCCGAACTTGTTAATCTTTACATTCAAGGGAAGATAAACATACATGTTAGAAATATATTCCCTCTTGACGAGGTTGCGAAGGCACACCAAGAAATCGAAAATGGGCATGGTTGCGGAAAAGTTGTCCTTACAATCAACTAAACATGCTATTAAACCATGTTTTGAGACTGATAACTGGAGGCTGTCCCAAAATTTTACTTTTGGCGATAACCTCTTTTTCATTTCTTTTTACCAATAAAGTAAAGCGGATTAAATCTCATTAGATCAATGAACTATCAAGAAAGGAAAAAATATATGTTAACAATATGCTCAATCTTCCGAACTTTATTATTCTTGATATGATGGAGAGTGAGGATAATTATCGATTCTTAGTAGAGACTACTCTTACACCTCCCTCACACTATCCAAAATGTGGTACCATTCCTAATTTGTATAAGCATGGTAAGCGTACTATGTCAAATAATTTTTTTGATTTTAAGGTATGGCAAACACACCTATTCTAATCGAATTCCAAATTATGGATAAAAGAAGAGCGACTGACAGGAAGCTCTATGAAAGCTAACCACCACTTCTCGAGTCTGAAGTAGTTCACCTCGCTTCAATTACTGCAGGGATACAATCTGGCATAAGTACAATCTTTTTAATTACATTAACGTACAATTCGCATTTACAGGACGAGGCGGATAATGCTTGCCTTCGAGGTCTTGGAGCCTCCAGAAAGTTGTTCCGATCTCACCTCGACCCCAGAAGTAGTGGCAGCTGTTTAGGAAATTATAAATTTCTAGACTTGTGGATAACTGTTCGTTAGAATGTTCGTATACAACTGAGGAGTATGGGCATGAGTAGACAAAAAAGCGGGATAATCAAACATATTTTAAAAGATCATTTTGATGGATTCTCGAAAATGAATGATTACAGATTCCCGAAGTCATATCGAAAAGATATGAAAGAAACCGTAGAAAAAGCCATGAGATGTGGTACTAGAGACTTAGGCTATTCTCGTATGAATGTTTGGAATGCGAAGGAAATCCTGATCCTGTTTTCGTTTGCTTCACCTGTAAAAGTCGTTTCTGCCATAAATGCGGTAAGAAGTATACGGATGATTGGTCGGATAAACAGCAGGAAATGATTTTTAATGTCCCTTATCGACATATGGTATTCACTATACCTAAGGAATAAAAGGCTAACTTGATTTGAAGAGAGAACGCCTATTTAAAGGCATTTATCCTACCCAAAAATGAAGAAAATGCATTGAATTTAATATGGTTCCCTACCAAAAACCCTACCAAGAAAAAATTTTGGTAGGGAATTTTGTTTTTTTATTGAATTTTGGTAAGGATTATTTTTTTTAAAAATGTGTTTGTAAAAAAGCGGTCTTCGGGATATATAGTGGAACACCTTTTTAATAGGAAAATAACAATCAGTATATAAATCGGATTATTTAGTGGTAATAGGGCAAACAAATAGCTGGTATGCTTGAAACTTGTAAAGGTCACACACTATTTAATTTGGATTTTTCAATAAAATTCATTTAAGATAGTTTTAATGAAGTTATAGTGTAGGTGAGAGCATGACCCAGCAAGCTAATATTTTAGTTGTTGAAGATAATCAGGATATCAATCAATTGCTTTGTAAAATCATTCGCAAACATCATGGCTCGGCACAGCAGGTCTATTCCGGTACAGAAGCTATGATTTATATAGAAAAGCAAGAATGGGATTTGGTGCTCTTGGACTTAATGCTCCCAGGCATGTCAGGAGAAGACGTACTTAACGAGCTCTCTCAAAAAAGTGCTGTCCCGGTTATTATTATTTCAGCTAGGGGCGAGCAACAATCCAAAATCGATTGCTTGCGGACAGGTGCAGACGATTACATCACCAAACCGTTTGATGTTGAAGAGGTATCAGCCCGAATCCATGCACAACTCAGAAGAAACAAACGAAATCAAGTGACTCTGCTGAAAAAGGAGTTGATATTTAAAGATATCGTCATTGATCTGGAAGCTAAAATGGCATGGGCGAATGGAACATTGTTGAAATTAACAGCCAAAGAATTTACCATACTGGTTCTTTTTGTTTCCAATCCTCGGAAGATTTACTCAAAACCTAACCTCTATGAGAGTGTTTGGAAAGAGCCTTATTATGGGGATGAAAATATTGTTAATGTGCATATGAGCCATCTGAGATCCAAACTCGCTCAGGTTAATCCTGACGAAACATATATTGAGACTGTCTGGGGGATGGGATATCGCCTCAAAAATTAAGGTTTTCTTAAGGTTTTGCTTAAGAATTATTTCACTATTCGCCGTTAATATTCGAATGGAAAGATAAATGAAGGAGGCGAATGTGTATGCTTACACCTGTTTTGCAGATGAATCACATCTCAAAAACATACAAAGAACATCAAGCACTCGATGGCGTTAGCTTCACCATTCAACAAGGTGAAATTTATGGCTTTATTGGACAAAATGGGGCAGGAAAAACAACCCTCATACGGATCGTTACGGGGTTGAGTTACCCGACCAATGGAAGCTTTGCGTTATTTGGTGCTGCTGAAGAAAGTCAAAAAGTAAAAGCTCGAAAACGGATTGGAGCTATCATTGAAACTCCTGCTCTCTACGGCCATATGACCGCAGCTGACAACCTGGAAGTGTTGCGGTTACAAAAAGGGATTCCAGGAAAAGCGTGTATCGAAAAAAATTTGAAGCTGGTGGGCTTGGCACACACCGGGAATAAAAAAGTAAAGAATTTTTCATTGGGGATGAGGCAACGATTAGCTATCGCAGGAACGTTGCTTGGTGATCCTGAATTTCTTATTCTGGATGAACCAACCAATGGGTTAGACCCGACAGGAATTCGAGAAATTCGAAACTTGTTACTGAAATTGAACCGTGAGCATCGACTGACCATATTGATCTCCAGTCATATTTTAAGCGAACTTCATATGCTGGCAACTCGTTTCGGTATCATTCATCAAGGGCGAATGATTGAAGAATTGAGTATACAGGAGTTAAACGAAAAGTGCCAAAAACATTTAAGAATTAAGGTCGATGACCCGAAACGTGCCTCCATTGTTTTAGAAACCAAACTCAAATCCAATAATTTTGAAGTCCTTAGTGATGGGACATTGAAATTGTATCAATATACGGAAGAACCTCATATGGTTTCCACTGCTTTAGTGAAGGCTGGGCTGGTAATTGAGGAATTCACACCAACAGGGGATGATTTGGAAACGTACTATACACGGCTAATCGGGGGTGAGCCCCGTGTATAATTTGATAAAGTCAGAGTATGTTAAACTGAGACAAAACAGAACGTATCAAATCCTTATTGGATTATCTTTGTTGAGTTCCATCAGTTGCGTAACGTTATTTTATCTGGCTTTTAAGAACATACTGTATATAGAGCTTTCCAACGGTTTTACCATCTTAGAAGCCACTCCCAGCTCCCATTTTGACATTACCGGGGTGAAAGCTTTTTCCGTGACATTACTTAATCATCCTTTGCTCCTGTTGTTGGTAATGAGCGTGTTTGCTGGATTTTTCATCTCCAATGACTATCGTTCTGGAGCTTTCAAAAATGCGATTGTGAGTGGAAATGAACGTTATTGTATCTATATCGCTAAATGGATCGTCTTTACTTTTGGAATCATTATTGCTTTAACCCTTTTCACACTGCTCACAACAGTCTTATCTTCACTTCTGTTTGGATTTGGGGCAGGGATTGAAAGTGTGTTGGAACTGATCAAAACGTTTGGGTTATATATCTTACAAGTAGCAAGCTATGCTTCCATTCTCGTATTACTTGCCTTCCTGGTTGAGGAAAGCGGAAAAACAATTACGTTATCCCTTATAGCTGTGTTCGGTATATGGTTTCTTCTCGATTTTTCAGCTCGACACATCTCGTTTATGGGAGATGTATTTCAAGCGACAGTGTTTTACCAGTTAATAGCCGTGGTAGAATATCAACAGTCGATCTGGGAGGTCACAAAAGGTATGCTGGGTGGTATGATGACGATATTTGTTTCATCGACTTTGGGTATCATCATGTTCCAACAAAAAGAATTGAAGTAAAGGAATGAGCGTAGATGTATAGCTGGATAACGATCATAATCTTAATAACCATAGTTTTAATTTTTTTAGTATATCTACGCTCATTGAAAACACAAATAAAGTCGATAACTGCTCAATTGAGAGCTTATAACAATCATGAATCGAAAAAGAAATTGGATATTGCCTTGTTCAATCCAGAACTGGAAATGTTGTCGGAAGAAATGAATAAACTGATGGATACAATCCAAACGGTCAAGGCAAGCAAAATTCGCACTGAAAATGAATTAAAGAGCTCCATTTCTTCTATGTCTCACGACTTACGCACCCCTTTGACGAGCATCATCGGTTATCTACAGATGGCTCAAGCGGAAGAAGAGAATCTGAAGGAAAAACGAGAACACCTATCCATTGCTTTAAAACGTGCAAAAACATTGGAATCGCTACTCCACAGTTTTTTTGAACTATCCGTCATAGAATCTGCAGATTACAAAATGAACCCGGAGCGTCTCAACCTGAAGAGCCTACTGGTTGAGACACTTTTCGGTTTTTATGATCGTTTACATGAAAAGCAAATCGAACCATCCGTTCACATACCTGATCAGGATGTATGGATTGTTACAGATGAACTGGCAATGACCAGAATCTTGGAGAATTTAATCTCCAATGCTATGAGACACACCAAAGAGAGCATCACCGTGGAGCTGAGAGAGAAGAATTCAACGGTTATTTTCATGATTAAGAATGACGCCCCTTCCTTGACGAAACATGATATAAATTTTTTGTTTGATCGATTTTATATGGCAGACCAAGCACGGACAAATCACCATGCTGGATTGGGGTTGTCCATTGTCAAAAGTTTGATGGAGAAAATGGAAGGGAAGATCACTTCTCATATAGAGGATGGCCAACTTGTGATCAGTTGTGAATGGCAAAAGGTTTCTCTTGTATAGACAAACAAATCCCGAGTGGTTGAAACAAAGCACACAAACTGTTCAGTTTAACGTTGAAGGAGTGATACAAGCAATCTGGAAGGTGCTTCAGGTCGATGCTGAGCGGAATGTGTGGATAATGGATTAAATTGTAATATGAATCAATTTCGTAATTTTAACCCTTAGAGCCCCATGGCTTTTGAGACGTAAAAAAAGGAGTATCTCCCCAAAATGTCGAAATGAGTAAGTAATGACACAAAACTCAAAGACTGGAGGAAGACTACCTATGCCTATTATACGACAAGAAAGCCTGTTTGACCTGCAAGATTTATATGATTTAGAACCTACCCAACGATTTGATGCTCTTTTTTCAGCTATTGATATCGGACCAGTGCTTCACCAGTTATCGAAAAAAACACGTGTTGGCAGGCCTGTTGAGCTCAACTATGCAGCCATGGTCGATTCTTTGGTTGCCAGGATCTCTGAACGAATCCCATTCACCAAAGATCTGGTGAAAAGACTGAAGAATGAGATGATTTTCCGTCTTGACTGCGGTTTTTTAGTATCTGACCCACAAAACTTTTATTTCCAATAAAGAATAAAGATTATTCTAGTGATACAGCTATATCAAAGTCATGGAAATCATTGAATAATGCGTTAGAGGTAGCATATATGGTTACTATTTTTGGATATAGCGCACCCAAGAGTGATGTTGAAGCTATTACGATGTTGAAAAAAGCGTGGGGTGCGGTGAAAGATAGAAATCTTGAAGAAATAGAAATAGTTGATTTGCGTGATGAAAATGAAGTTATCCAATCGTGGGATGATTTTATTCATACGCATCATTATTCATACCATTCCAATTTTTCACAACAACAATAGGAAGATGTTCTAGAAGAAGTTGTGAAGCAACGTTTGACAGATTGATGATGAATCTATGGGATGACCATGGAATAAAACCAGTCATTGATATACGAAATATGTGGAAAGATGGGGAAGAAACACGTTTAATTGGGGATTACTAAAACATTGTTCACAATTTCAAAGGAAATGTTTATTGCCATTGCCCGATATCCGGTAAACAGCGTGAGATGGCAAATGGTGGATTTGAAAAAGACAGGGGAACGCTCAAAAAGTTGATAGATAAATTGACTTGTGTATTAATAATTGATGAGGAAAATAAAAAAGGGACAAAGAAACTCCTTTTAGATCCATATGTGTAGATGTATTAAAACGTGAAATGAAAGTTACCTGTTTAATAACTGATAAATAGTAATTTGTCGGGTAGTTTTGAACTGGGGATTACATATTTTGGGAGGTAGATACTTATGAAAACCAGACTTGAACAAGTTTTAGAACGCTATCTCAACGGACGCGAGGTAGTTGTATGGGGTGTTCCGACACGCCGTTTGCTTCGTGCTTTAAAACCTTTTAAATTTCGTGTTGACGATCGCGTTGACCCTCAATATCATTATGTTGTTGCTGTAAACGATGACGACTTATCCGACTTTTTATCCGATGAACAGAGCAAGTCGTTTCAATACGCTAATGACTATCTGACGTTTGACGATGAGGGAGGCGAACTTCCGTTTGAACGAATGTGCTTCAATGTCCCCGTTGGCAGGCAAACGTATTTTGGAGACGGTGTCGTAGGAGCTTGCAAAAACGGGTATATCAAGAGCATCGGCCAATTTACATCGATTAACGGCACGGCAGAGATCCATGTGAACCATCAGTTAAACATGACCTTTGTAAGCGACGATATTCAAAACTTCTTCAATGAAGAGAGTATGGCTATATTCCATGAAAAGCTGCGAAAGGACCCGAAACACCCTTATGCTTACAGCAAAGAACCTATGACCATAGGTAGCGATGTTTATATCGGCGCACATGCATTCATCAATGCTTCCACTGTGACAAGCATCGGTGACGGTGCCATAATCGGCTCGGGCGCAGTGGTTCTGGAAAATGTTCCTCCTTTTGCTGTCGTCGTTGGTGTCCCTGCGAGAATCAAGCGTTACCGCTTCTCAAAGGAGATGATTGAAACCCTGCTTCGTGTCAAATGGTGGGACTGGAGTATAGAGGAAATTAATGAAAATGCTGATGCGCTTATATCACCTGAACTATTTATGAAGAAGTACGGGGGTTTATAGCGTATATGCGAGTAATACGAAATTTGTATATCGTGAGCATAACACGAAGCCGACAAATTCCAATTTGTCGGTGAATTTATGAGCATAATGTGTTTTGCTACGGATATAGTGGATATGTTCCCGCCTACCAATAGTGCCAAAAACGCAGTGGATATGTTTCCGAGAACGGACATACATAAATGACATTCATTCTGTCCTCTCGAGCCATGTAGAGTGCGTGGCGTAATTGATCCTAAAATATGTAGATCTAAAATAAACACCTGCTCTTTATAATCAAGTCGTGCTACCCAAATCCCTTGTCCCTCAAGCCTTTCCTCAACTTTTCTTTAGCAAATCTTTTTTATAAACGGGGAAAAAAGCGAACAAAAAACATAAAAAAGACGTGAAAAGGGGCTAAAACGTGATAGGAAATTGGCAAAAAACGCTGATTTTCGGCACGACTTTATTTTTATTACCAAACGGAAAAATGCGGGTTTTCGGGGGATAAAATGGCTGGAGTTTATTATAAAGGAACATAGTAGGAAAAAAATAAGAGAAAAAGAGTTTTCGTTTTTCTCTCATTTTTTAAGGGATAAGGGATTAAGGGATAAACGAGGATATTAACGCAGGGGGCACCTAATTGTTGTTAGCGGGATTAATCTGCTTGTTGAGTGAAACCAATTTGATAAAACTATATCTGGATGGGGATTCCATTGAATATATAGCGTTTAACAAACGGGCCATTTTGCAAGGTTAGGGAAGTGATGTTATGAGACTTTTCAAGTCGATGAATGAGAGAGAATCATCCAATTGGAAAGGGGGAGCTTTCTACGGTTTTTATACTTACTTGCTGATATCAGCGGTAAACTATTTTTATTATTTAGCAACCGAAAACGGTTTATTTTCCCCAACCTTTATTTTTTGGAGTGGTTTATTAGGTACACTAACTCCAAATTGAAAGGTTGTATGAACAGATGGATCATAGTAATAGTTCAATATTTATTCAAAAAAATGCAGAAACTGTTTGGAATGCTATTACGAATGACGAAAATTTTTCGCAATGGTATGCACCAGGTTCGAAGTGGTCGATTCCTAAACTCGAAGTTGGAAGAAAAGCAAATTTCACCCTCATGTCAAGTGCTCACAATAACCTTAAAGAAGGTGAAAGCATTCCAATGAGCTTTACAATAAAAGAGGTTAAGACGAATAGAGTCTTTTCATTTTATTCTGAGAAGATGACATTCTCTTTGAGTTTGAATTAATTTCAAAATCCAACGGAACTCAGGCTACCTTAAATATGGAAGGGTTTGAACACTCACTAGAAAACTTGAAAGCTTTTCTTGAAGGAAGGGACCTACCCTACGCTTAATTATTGCATAGTCAGCTTCATTTTTTGAACGTATTTGAACGTAATAGGTAGTTTATTAGCTTCTTTTTTGAACAGGTACTTTTCCCCAGAACTTTTGAGCAATCTATAAGAAATCCTTATCAGTCATATTTGTTAAACTTTAAAAAACTTGTCTCTATAACAATAACGAGACACCGTTGTTCGGAGACATTGTTTTGATATGAGAGGTAATAAAGTGAGGAATGAACCTTGAACGATGAAAGGAGAATTAAGATGGTAACATTGAATCATATACCGGTTGTTAAATCAGAAATGCTTATTCGCAGACCGGTTGAAGAAGTATTCGAAGCTTTTATCGAACCAAAAATAACTACAAAATTTTGGTTCACCAAAAGCAGCGGAAGATTAGAAGAGGGAAAGTATATTAGGTGGGAATGGGAGATGTACGGCGTTTCTGATGATGTTCATGTAAAAGAAATCAAGCAAAACAAGCGAATTGTGATAGAATTTTCAGACGAGAATAGGGTCGAGTGGATATTTACCCCCCGAATAGATAACGAAACCTTTGTTACAATTACGAGCTCAGGGTTTACAGGAGATGGAGATGACATTGTAAATCGAGCGATTGACGAAATGGGAGGTTACACTATGGTGCTTTGCGGACTAAAAGCACTTCTTGAGCACAATATCGACTTGAATCTTGTAGCGGACCACGCACCTGATGACCATGTATAACGTTAAAAATTGGTGGCTTTTTGACCTAAAAGGTGCGCATATGGCCCTATAATAATAAAAGCTTTCATTAATTTTTACAACGAAAGGAGAAATAGGATAAGTATAAGAAACTCCAATTCACAATCATAATTAGGGCGCCTAGAGAGGTTGTGTGGGACACAATGCTATCTCTGGAGACTTTCTCAGTGTGGACTAGTGAGCTTCATGACGGAACATACTACAGAGGCTCATGGGCTCATGGCGACAAGATTCAGTTTCTTTCCCCAGGCGAAAACGGAATGACGGCAGTTATTGCAGAGAATCGATTGCATGAGTATGTCTCTATCCGATATATCAGCGAAATACACAACGGCGTGGAAGATACAACTAGTGAGACAGTGCGCAAATGGGCACCATCTTATGAGAACTTCACCTTATTGCAGATCCCCGAGGGGAAGGAGCTTCGAGTTGACCTCGATGTAAGACCTGACGATGAAAATCATATGCGCAAGGACTATCCGAAGGGATTACAGAAGCTCAAGGAACTCTGTGAGAAGGGAGTCGGAGGGTGACACCTAGCAAATGGTAACCCTGAATCAGTCAACGATTTTCCGTTAACGGGTGCTATTGTGGGACAAAAGGATACACATACTAGTTATGTGCTATCCTCTTTTATTTAAAATTTAGGGATTAAACTCTTAACTTCTTTCCAGTCTATTTTCCTATAACCTTTTTTGGAAAATATCCAAAATTTGAATTATACATTAAGTTGTTGTTGCAATCTCGATATTTGTAGTTGATTTCTAAAATGAATAAGTCTTTTTTGTGCAAATTTGTGTGTTACGTTGAATGTCTTTGTTATAAAAGGTATACCTTCGGGTATGTTGGCGATTTCATATTTAATTAATATAAATGTTGGTACACAGAAATGAAATGCAAAGTTATTTGCTTTCCATTCTTGGTATGCTAGAAAAAGATTATTCAAGTGCAATATTTGATTTCCGTATTGTAATAATAAATTGTTACTGATACTTTAAACAGACCTAAGATTGACAATCTATAACCTAGATTCCCGGATTGTATAACGAGAACCATCAAAACCCTTGAAAATAAAGGACTTTACCTCGTTATAATATTATTAATATATAACATGGTATTATGAAGGGAAATCATTATAAACGCTGTGAATAAAGGCTTTCACCAAAAATCCTCGTTATAAATTCCGGGAACGCAGGCTATAATGTCCCTCAATTGACAGTTTTATTGACCGTAATAACGAAAATGAAAAGAAGGAATAATGACTAGCTAAGCTATCCCTTCTTGTTTTTGATAAATATTTTACTAGGTATAGTCGTACTAAAGCTACCGCGCTATCGCTTGGT
>NZ_JALIFP010000058.1 GCF_022867885.1 Lederbergia sp. NSJ-179
AATTTGGTAAAATATTAGCCATAAAGCATCCCTTTCTTTGGTTATTGTTGTGGTGACTATATTTTACCAAAAAGGGATGCTTTTTTTGTGCTTTTTCGATAACTTTTTTGAGTAAACTCCAGTTATATCAAGGGTTAATCAATGTTTTGTCACTGCGAAAGTTGAGTAAGAAATAGTAAACCAACTAGAATTGGATTATCAGGACGTGCAAAGGCCATTGCAATCCTTTAACCTATAAAAGCACTTGGACTTTCAATTCGATTTATGTTGCTTATTCAAATAATGAGGTGCTATGCATCGGCTGCAGACGTGCTTTTGGATCAATATAAGCTTTGGCATTGCTGACAGCGGTTGGTGCTTCCCCAAAACCGGTAGCAATTAATTTTACTTTTCCTGGATAGGTTGTAATATCACCGGCAGCATAGACCCCAGGGATATTTGTTTCCATCCGGCTGTTCACGACAATCGAATTTTTCTCTATTTCTAATCCCCATTCCTTAATGGGACCTAATGAAGAAATAAATCCATAGTTGCAAATTAAGGAATCAAATTCGATTGTATGTTTGCGATCTCCTCTCACTTCTTCAAGCTGTAGTCCTCGTATGGCGGTTTGGTCACAAATAAGATCTGATGCGACAAATGGTGTAATAATTTCGACTTTGGAATTTTGCAACTGAGTGACACTACTTTCGTGAGCACGGAATTTATCTCTTCGGTGAATCAGCGTAACTTTTTCAGCAATCGGCTCAAGCATCAAGGCCCAGTCTACAGCCGAGTCACCGCCACCGAGAATCGCAACCCTTTGCCCTTTAAACTGTTGCATATCATCCACAAAATAATGGAGATTTTTTCCCTCAAATGGAATTGCACGATCAAATTCAAGCCGACGTGGTTGAAAAGCACCGATCCCAGCGGTAATAATCACCGATTTGGAATAGTGAATTTCCTCATCTGAAGTTAATTTAAATGTCCCGTCCTCTAGTTTTTCAAGTGTTGACATCGATTGACCGAGACAAACAGTAGGCGAAAACATCGCCATTTGTTCCTTTAAATTGTTCACAAGGTCATGGGCTTTAATTTTAGGAAAGCCCGCAACATCGTATATATATTTCTCAGGATAAAGGGTCGAAAGCTGTCCACCCAGTTGGGGTAAACTTTCAATGACCTTTACACTTGTATCTCGTAAGCCGGCGTAAAATGCGGTGAACATCCCTGTAGGTCCTCCGCCTAAAATTGTAATATCATATATTTTTTGATCTTCTTTCACAGAAACTCCCTCCTGTAATTCTAGAAAAAATTCATCTTTCCTATCATACCATAATAGTTAAGAGGGTTACATAATTCGATTCTATGGGCCCAAAATCAGGTGGAGTACGCAAAAGCGTTCCCATAGACGAATTCTATGCGCCCAAAATCAGGCGGAATTCGCCAAAATGTTCCCATAGACGAATTCTATGCACCCAAAATCAGGTGGAATTCGCAAAATCAGTCCCATAGACGGATTCTATGCGCCCAAATCAGGTGGAATTCGCCAAAATGTTCTGATAGACGAATTCTATGCGCCCAAAATGAGGTGGAATTCGCAAAAGCGTTCCCATAGACGAATTCTATGCGCCCAAAATGGGGTGGAATTCGCAAAAGCGTTCCCATAGACGAATTCTATGCGCCCAAATCAGATGGAATTCGCAAAATCAGTCCCATAGACAGATTCTATGCGCCCAAATCAGGTGGAATTCGCCAAAATGTTCCCATAGACGAATTCTATGGGCCCAAAATCAGGTGGAGTACGCAAAAGCGTTCCCATAGACGAATTCAATGCGCCCAAAATCAGGCGGAATTCGCCAAAATGTTCCCATAGACGAATTCTATGCGCCCAAAATGAGGTGGAATTCGCAAAAGCGTTCCCATAGACGAATTCTATGCACCCAAAATCAGGTGGAATTCGCAAAATCAGTCCCATAGACGGATTCTATGCGCCCAAATCAGGCGGAATTCGCCAAAATGTTCCCATAGACGAATTCTATGCGCCCAAATCAGGTGGAATTCGCCAAAATGTTCCCATAGACGAATTCTATGCGCCCAAAATGAGGTGGAATTCGCAAAATCAGTCCCATAGACGGGTTCTATGCGCCCAAATCAGGTGGAATTCGCCAAGATGTTCCCATAGACGAATTCTATGCGCCCGAAATCGGGTGGAAGTCCCCAAAATGTTCCCATAGACGGATTCTATGCGCCCGAAATCAGGTGGAATTCGCCAAAATGTTCCCATAGACGAATTCTATGCGCCCAAAATCAGGTGGAGTACGCAAAAGCGTTCCCATAGACGAATTCAATGCGCCCAAAATCAGGCGGAATTCGCCAAAATGTTCCCATAGACGAATTCTATGCGCCCAAAATGAGGTGGAATTCGCAAAAGCGTTCCCATAGACGAATTCTATGCACCCAAAATCAGGTGGAATTCGCAAAATCAGTCCCATAGACGGGTTCAAAACGCCCGAAATCTTACGGAAGCCGTAAAATTGTCCCCACACTTTTTATGATTTTCCTTGTGACTCTAAATTTAGTCACTTTTAACATTATTAAAAAATTAGGCTTCTTTTCATGTGTTTTTCCTTCACTTATTTGGTGATGCCCTTAATGACTTAAAAAATCCGCTGTTATAACAGGACCGCCGAAGGATACAGAACATGGTTATAAATAATACAGGATAGTATCGAATCAGTTCTGAAAAAAAGGGACTGACAAAATAATGAAAAAATTTATTGGATGATAATAACTGCTTGAAAAAGGTGAATAATAGCATATAATAGAATGGAGACGAATGTTAATAAATTGTGACAATATTCTGGGGTTCTAGTATTGTACGTGAATAGAATCACATTGTATATAATTTTTCTCGTACGTACTCCCATTATTAAGATGCAAAAGAGGAAGGGATATTATGAAAAGGCCAAAAATTGTAGTACTAGGTGCAGGCTATGGCGGACTAATGACCGTCACACGATTGCAAAAACATCTCGGCAATAATGATGCAGATATCATATTGGTAAACAAAAATGATTATCATTATGAAACAACATGGCTTCATGAAGCTTCTGCTGGTACGCTTCATCATGATCGGGTACGCTATGATGTTTCCAATGTGATTAATCCAGGGAAAGTGGAATTCGTTCAAAAAACGGTGACAAAGGTAGAGCCGGAGTCTAAGAAAGTGATTCTTGAAGATGGTGAGCTGCATTATGATTATTTAGTAATTGCTCTTGGCGCGGCTCCCGAAACTTTCGGTATTCAGGGATTGGATAAGTATGCCTTTTCTATTGTGAACGTAAATGCGGCTAGACAAATCCGCGAACATATTGAATATCAATTCGCCACCTATAAAGTGGAAGGCGAAAAAGACCCTGAAAGTTTAACGATTGTTGTAGGAGGAGCTGGGTTTACTGGAATCGAATTTTTAGGAGAACTTGGAAATCGTATTCCAGAGTTATGCAAAGAATATGATATTGATCAAAAATTGGTTCGCATCGTTTGTGTGGAAGCGGCCCCGACAGCTTTACCAGGATTTGACCCAGAGCTTGTCCAATATGCGATGGCCAATCTTCAGAAAAAAGGCGTTGAATTTATGATTGGGACAGCCATTAAAGAGGCGACTCCTGAAGGAATTATCGTTGCGAAAGGGGAAGACGAAACAGAAGAAATTAAAGCAAAAACCGTTGTCTGGGCAGCTGGTGTGCGGGGGAATCCAATTATAGAGGAATCAGGATTTGAAAACATGCGTGGTCGGGTGAAAGTAGATCCATATTTGCGGGCACCAGGTTATGAAGATATCTTTATTATTGGTGACTGTGCGCTTATTATTAATGAGGAAATCAATCGTCCGTATCCGCCTACAGCCCAAATTTCTATGCAACAGGGCGAACTGACAGCGGCGAATCTTGCCAGACTTGTAAACGGAAATTCCGACCTTGCCTCATTCAGTTTTGATAATAAAGGTACTGTTTGCTCCCTTGGCGATGATGATGCAATTGGTGTTGTCTTCGGCAAAAAAGTAACAGGTACAAGAGCCTCTTTTATGAAAAAAATGATTGATAATCGGGCATTATACATGATTGGCGGCGTTCCTTTAACGATAAAGAAGGGGAAATTTAACTTACTTAAATAAATAGTAAGGTGAAAGCAGAATTCCGAAAAAGGAATTCTGCTTTTCGCTGTTTATTTAAAATTTATCCCGGATGAACTGACTAGTAAAGACCCTCCACTGAATGAATTTACACTTTATCCCCCCGCTCGTCTTCACGCACATAACTTCATATCCAACATTATGTGACTAATTTCTTAAGAATATAAAAGCTGTTTTAAAATTAGAAGTAATTCCAATTGACGCATTCTAATAGATTCATTAAACTGAAAGATAGTGTAAAATAAGGGGGAAATATCTGTGCCATCCATGAGTTTGCCAGTTTTAATTATTTCAATGTTACTTTTCTTTGTGTTGTTTTTTGGGATCGGGTTTATACTGAATATGCTGTTACGTATGACATGGATTATGGCCATTGTTTATCCAGTTGTCGCATTATTAATTATAAATACATTGCCAATCAGTCAATACTTTACAAATAGTAAGACAGCTTTTTCGCAATTAGGGGAAAATTTGTCTAAACTCGCCCCAGCAGATATCACGATCTTAAGTGCTGGTTTTGTTGGTGCCCTTCTATCTGGTGTGACAATGCGAACGCTAAGAGCGAAAGGATATCGAATGTTCTAAAAAGATGGCCTTTATAGCCATCTTTATTCTTACGCAATCTTCTTCTTCCTCTCTTTTTTTCTTCTCGGCCTGCCTGTAAATGAAAAATAGGTCCACATTCTGTTTACTTTTTCTAGGGAGCCAAATTGGAAATGCATGAGGTAATAGCGACTCACGAACATTTCTAATCCGTAAATGGTAAGACCTAGAATGATGCTGAACCCAATTCCCATTTTAGCGAATTGCCCCAAGCCATAGCCGTAAAAAATGGTTGTACAGATGACCGTTTGTAATAGATAGTTCGTTAACGATAGCTTTCCAACACTTTCCAACAACTTTAGTAATTCCCCTGTCCAAGATTGGCAGTAAAGAAGAGCGATGCCAAAAATATACCCGAGCGAAAGCAGCGGTCCCCCTAGGGTAACGGCGCCTTCCGTCCAACCTCCTTCTGGGAAAACATGGTAGATGGCTTTCAAGACAAGACCGAGTGGAATGAGAATGGCTGCCCCATATTGATACAGTTTCTGTTCTTCTAATGGATTGAAAAATACTTTCCGCTTGGCTGCATACATCCCAAATAAAAACATCGGCGCGGTCAAAATGGGTGATAATAATACAAAGAAAAGGAAGAAATAGGCTTCATCTCCCAAAGGATCTTCATTATTACGATGATTCATGATTTCTTGGTATGTTCCTGTTCCATAGATATCAATGGTTTTTTCGATATATGTTTCTAATTTTTGCGGATCCACGAGGTCGACATTTCCATCACCGAAAAAAGACCCGAGACTAACAAGTAAAATCATGAGTGAAGAGAGCAGAATCGCCCAAACAAGAATGGTTGTTTTCTTGCGTTTTAGGAAGAGTAAAAGAAAGAATCCGATCAGCCCATAGAAGAATAAAATATCCCCTTCCCATAAATAGGTTGCATGTAAACCGCCAAGGACGAGTAAAAAAATCGATCTTCTTGCAAAATGCCTTTTCACTTTTAATCCTTTTCTCTCCAAGCTTTCTTTCATCATGATCATAGAATAGCCGAATAGAAAGGTAAAAATCGGCATAAAACTTCCCTCGACAAAAATGCGCAGAAAATGGTTCATAAAGGAATCAAAAGGGGAAAGAGAAAAAATCTCCATCTCATCCTTTCCCCAAATACCGTATTGAAAAATAAGTAAATTTGCCAATAAAATTCCAAGTAGACTAAATCCGCGAATCCCGTCAATCGCCTGTATCCTTCTAGCTGTGTTTTTCATCGCTAAAACTCCTTCATTGTATTTACTCTAGATATATCGTAAAAGAAGGAGTTAACCAATTTGGAACGTGAACCTTACCATTACCTTAATTCTTCCAAAAAGTAGTTTAACTGCTTGAAAGCTTCTTATGCTACGATGGAAAGACAAGGAGTGAAATCTTATGAATGATAGTCCAATCTTATTAGTGGATGATGAAATTTCGATTATGCAAATGGTTGAAATGGTTCTAAAAAAAGAAGGTTTTTCCTCTATATATAAAGCGAAGACAGGGAAGGAAGCAATGGACGTGATTCGACAGAAGGCAGTTGACTTTATCGTATTAGATGTCATGCTTCCTGATACAAATGGCTTCGATTTATGTGAGAAGATTCGTGAGTACACAGATGCGTATATTTTATTTTTAACCGCCAGAGTGACCGATTTTGATGTTTTAACAGGCTTTGAAAAAGGGGGAGATGATTATGTCACCAAGCCCTTTAACCCCCTAGAGATCGTGGCTAGAATCAAAGCCCAGTTAAGAAGAAATCATCATAAAAAACCCGTTCCGATTCTTCATCATAAAAAAAGACATGATTTTGGCCATTTTGTATTGGATGAAGAAACAGGAGAATTATGGGTGGAAGGGAAGGTTGTGCCTTGTCCGGCGCAAGTCTTTTTGTTATTGCTTTATTTTTGCAAACATCCAAATCGTGTCCTTTCGAAAGAACAGTTATTTACGGCTGTGTGGGGCTATGAACATATGGCAGATGATAATACCGTTATGGTTCATATTCGCAGAATTCGCGAAAGAATTGAGCCAGATCCAGGAAAGCCGATTTTTCTTCTCACTGTACGGGGGCTTGGCTACAAGCTGGTAAAGGAAAGTCAATCATGAAGCTACAGAGAAGAATTGCTTTTCATTTTTCAATCCAATTTGTCATTTTGCTTGTGTCTGTCTTTTTCTTTTTTGTCTTTCTCCTTATTTTAGTCGCCAACTTGATGACAAGAGCAGAATTAAATGCTAATACAGCAGATGGTTTAGTGGATACCATCCCAACGGTTGTGACCATTGAAAAGAATCAGGTCAAACTTGATAAAAAATGGTCTCGGTTATTGAAGGAAAACGACATGTGGCTGCAAATTTTGGATAAAGATGGACATGTCGTTTATTCTGATCAAACCCCATCATCATTAAAACAAGCGTACACCATTAATGACCTTCTCCTTATTGAAGAAACAAGAGAGATCGATCATTATCCTGTGCAAACCTATTATGATTCATGGATGAATGGGAAGTATTATTTTTTATTTGGATTTCAACATAATGATAAAGAGTTGTTAGGTGAGTGGTTTGCTTCCTATAGTCACCAAGGAACAGTGGATGAAAAAGATCTCCCCGCATTGGAAAAACAATTACATTCAATGGATGGCTTTATCCAAATTTTTAAGAACGGGGAACTGATTCAATCCATTGGAAGCGGTCAGGATAAAAAAATAAGTCATTTGGAATTAATTGGACGCATTTATGAGCCGGGAAAACATCCGACACAAGTGAAGGTATTTAATGATCCAGCATCTAAGGTGTCCTGGGTTCTCCATTTGCCGGGAAAAGAAAGTGATAAGCCCGCTTGGCTATTTTCCTCACAGGAAACGCAAATCTTAGTGGTCGCGATTCTTATTAGTCTACTTGTGACGATTCTCTTCTCTATTTGGAATGGGTATCGCTATGGGCGGCCATTATTATTGTTTGTCAACTGGTTAGAACGAATGGGGAAAGAACGATACGATGAGGTGTTAACGAAAAAGGACAAGAAAAAGGTGTTTAAAAAGAAGGGGAAAACACGGTATCGATATCGCTTATACCAAGAAGTCTTTCAGTCTTTTTACAGTATGGCAGAAAAATTAAGCCAAGCGGAGCAAGAGAGAATCCGTTTGGAACAATCTAGGGAAGAATGGATGGCAGGAATCTCTCATGATCTCAGGACGCCTTTATCCACGATTCAAGGATATGGACATATGTTAGAAAGCAGTAAATATGATTTCTCTCCTGAGGAGCTTGAAGAGATTGGGCATGTCATTCGAAAAAAAGGCGATTATATGTTGCAGCTGGTCAATGATTTTTCATTGGTTTTTCAATTGAAGAACAGTGCAATCACATTGGAAAAACAAACATTGGAAATCAATCAGTATGTGAGGAAGGTTGTTTTGAAATTTGAAGAGGATCTAACACTCTCGGATTTTTCTATTTCGTTTATTGGGATGGATGAAGCGCTGTATTTGGAATTGGATCCTAAGTGGTTTACAAGAGTTTTAGATAATCTCATTTATAATGCGATCAAACATAATTCCCCCCATACAAAAATAGCCGTGCGGATTTTAAAGGAAAAGGATTCGGTGAACATTCAAGTTGAGGATAATGGAAAGGGGATGGATGAAACGTTTGTCGCGAATCTTTTTGATCGTTATTATCGTGGGACGAATACAAATGAAAAACTGGATGGCCTTGGATTAGGAATGAGCATTGCGAAAGCGATTGTTGAATTGCATAAAGGAAATATAGAAGTCACTTCCACGGTCGGAAGGGGAACGAAAATAACGATCATTCTTCCCATAACCTAAATAATAATTTTTTGAATACTTCCTCTCAAATTGGGAAAGGCTATAGTTTGAGAGGAGTGTAATTAAATAGAAATGAAACAATTTATTAAAAGAATGTGTATGGCGTTGTTATTTTCTTTGGCGCTGATTACAACGATTGAGTTTTTAACAGGGATGCAGATCAAAACATTGGCGATGATATGGGCAACGGCTGGCCCTGAAAATCACTCAGGTTATTCATTGACGGCAATGAGTAAAGAGCCGAATACATATCATGGGAATATTCTTCGGGATATGAAACAATTGGAAGATCTTGAAAAGCAAGATTGGTCACAGTACCCAAGTAAAGAAGTTGTGGCAACCGGATATACGGCCGGCGTAGAATCAACGGGAAAAGATCCTGACCATCCTTTGTATGGCATTACTTATTCAGGTGTCCAGGTGACAAGGGATGTATATTCCACGATTGCAGCAGATACAGACGTATTTCCGCTTGGGACCATTTTATTTATTCCGGGTTATGGATATGGGGTCGTAGCAGACACTGGATCAAAAATTAAAGGCAATAAAATTGATTTGTATTATGAATCTGTGGAGGACGTTTATAATGAATGGGGAAAACAAACCGTTGAGGTCTATATTATTCAAAAAGGCAATGGAAATTTGACGGAGGACGTATTGAAATCGTTAAATGAAGAAGAATCCATTCAAGTATTCCGGCAAAATTTCTTGAAAAAGTATAAATAACGAGTAGGAGGATCTGTCTTTGAAGTGTTTGAAAACACGGATAAGACAGATCCATTTTTATTAAAATAGTTCAAAAAGATTATAGATAGCAATCGCCCAGAGGACGCCTGTTAATCCCCCAAAGAAAACCTCAACGGGTTTATGTCCAAGTAATTCTTTTAAGCTTTTGAACTCCTCTTGCTTTTGTTTGTACGTTTTCCCTTGCCATACGTGAATATCAGAGATCATTCTTTGAAAATCTAATCGCAATCGATTAATAACGGCAGCTTGTTCGCCTGCTTGTCTGCGCACCCCTGTAGCATCATACATCACAATCGTGGCAAAAACGGCAGAAATAGCAAACAAGGTAGAATCAAGGCCAGAGTCAATGGCCACACTTGTTGTTAATGCCGTCACCCCAGCAGAATGAGAGCTAGGCATTCCACCTGTAGATGTCACTAAATTCCAATTTATTTTCTTAGTCATAATAAATTGCAGGGGTACTTTTACAAACTGTGCAAAAAAGATGGCGGAAATCGCGATCCAAAGTGGATAATTATTGAGGAGATTCATCCATGACATCCTTTCCAATGAACACAATAGACGATTTGATTTTATCATACCACAAAATTTTATAATAGTTCATTCCTATCTTTTCCTACGTTATAATAAAAATATGAGGGGGAATAAATATGTTTACACTCAAAAAAGAAGATCCATTTGCAAGTTCTCAGGAATGTATGTTGATCGGGCTTTATGATCAACCGGAAAAATTTTCTGGAAAGCTAAAGACTCTCGATGATGCGTTAAATGGTGAACTAACGAAGCTCGTGAAGTCAGGAGATATATCTGCCAAACATGAAGCTATTTCTCTTGTGCATACTTTTGGAAAAATAGGAATTAAACGGCTTTTATTCGTTGGTTTAGGGAAAGGAAAAGCAGGGGATGACGTAAAAACAGCGATTGGTCAAGCGTGCAAGAAAATTCGCGGATTACGAATAGACTCCTTTGCGATTGACCTTGATACATTCACAAGTCAAAAAATCAGTGTGAATGAAGCTGCCCTCATC
This sequence comes from Lederbergia sp. NSJ-179, assembly GCF_022867885.1. Taxonomy (GTDB): domain Bacteria; phylum Bacillota; class Bacilli; order Bacillales; family Bacillaceae_C; genus Lederbergia. Next base: position 10,371 of record NZ_JALIFP010000058.1, read on the forward strand.
TTTAGCGAGGCTTATCAATTGTCTACATATGATTTTTCAGGATATAAACAAAAATCGAATGAGCCGGAAATGGAGATTAACACGATTGATGTATACACAGATGAGAGCTCTTCAGAAATTGAATCTTTTTTACAAGTAGGGCGAGCGTATGGAGAAGGGACAAATTCAGCAAGAACATTAGTCAATACACCGGGCAATTTATTAAAAGCGGCTGATTTAGCAGCCTATGCAAAAGAGTTGGCCCATTCATATGCATTAGAGGTTGAGATTTTAGAAAAAGAGGAAATCGAGCAGCTTGGTATGGGGGGACTTCTTGCTGTGAACCAAGGGTCTGTGGACCCGCCTTATATGATTGTGTTGAAATATCAAGGCAAGAAAGAATGGGAAGATGTAATCGGATTGGTTGGCAAAGGGATCACCTTTGATACGGGCGGATATTCTTTGAAAACTAAAGACGGCCTAGTCGGAATGAAAACGGATATGGGCGGGGCGGCCGCTGTATTAGGAGCCATGGAAGTGATCGGAAAACTTCGTCCAGAACAAAATGTTGTCGTCGTGATCCCGGCAACCGATAATATGATCAGCGGGAATGCGATGAAACCAGACGATGTAATTACGTCGATGAATGGAAAAACAATCGAGGTATTGAACACAGATGCCGAGGGGAGATTGGTGCTTGCTGATGCGATGACCTATGCGAAACAACATGGAGCAAACTATCTTATTGATGTTGCGACCTTGACAGGTGGAGTGATTGTAGCATTAGGCTTAGATAAGACCGGAGCTTTAACGAATCATGAAGATCTTTTCGAAGAAGTATTGCTCGCCTCTCAAGAAGCAGGTGAATTTATTTGGCGTCTTCCTTATACAGAAAAGGATAAGAAAAGAGTCCGTTCCAGCGCCATCGCCGATCTTAATAACTCTCCTGGACGGGAAGGGCATGCGATCATGGGCGGTGCCTTTATTGGAGAATTTGCGGAAAATACCCCATGGGTTCACCTCGATATTGCGGGAACAGCGACAACAAAGACGGCACATGCATTAGGTCCTGCCGGCGCAACAGGTGTGATGGTGCGAACTCTAGCTTTATTCGTGGAGAATCATCGTTCAGAAAAAGAGATTGAAAACATTGTGAAAAATGGAGATATCACGAAGAAAACGAAATAAGAAAATAAAGCTCTATCCGATAGTAAACCAGCGTTATCCGATAGTTAGTTCATTAAGACCAACAGCGGGATGAAATGCTAAAAGGCAATAGATGCTTCTTTATGATATTCCCTTTAAATGGCAGGTTAGCGGCAATGATTTTATAGAAATAGGGCTTTGCCCAGGCCATCTCCGCTTTTGTCGCATACAAAATAGAGAGTAGCTTTTTGCAGACAAAGGAGGTAGCTGAAAAATAATGAATTACTATCGAACGGCAGAACCCTATCACGATCAACGTTTTTTCTTTTGGGGCCCATTTGTTGGCGGTTTTGTAGGTGGTTTGCTAGGTGGCGGGCTTGCCAATGCTTTCCTGCGTCCGCGTCCGTATTATCCATATCCCCCACGCCCGATTCCGTATGGCCCAGGCGTTCCGTACGGTGGACCATACGGGGGAGCACCTGTTGGTTACGGCCCTTATGGCGGTGTAGGCGGGTATGGCCCGTATGGATATTAATATAAGGTAGAAGCTTTTTCATAGAACGGCCCCCCATTTTTTGGGGGTTTTTATCTGTACTAGTAAAACTAGCGTTATAAAAAACAGGACGTGTGGCGCAAACCTGAATCACTTGCCCACTCGTCCGATTGTCGTTAAAACGATATATCTCTTTTTTGAAAGAACCAAAACGTAATCGCTAGGAAAATCAAATAATAACCAAGTAAAATGACACTTGAAAATCCAAGTGTGACACCTGGCGCCAATGTATCTTGTAACGCATAAATAGAAAGATCAAGATGGGGAAAAATTAAATATTTTGTCCATGCAAATTTCTCCATTAAAAAGAAAAGCACGCCTCCGATGGAACTGGAAATAAATAAGGCAAAGATCCCAACCCCGACGGCCAAAGCTTGGCTTTTAAATAAAGTAGACAACATAAAGGAGATCGTGCTCACGACAACTAGACCCGGCAATAGCAGTAAAAACTTCTTGATAACGAGCGGGCCAATTTTGGTTGTAAACGAGCCGTTTAAAGCGATTTCCTCTGTAACAGCGTTGAAATCACCGACACCAAAGAAAAGTAAGCCAATCAGATACCCCATCACAAACAAAGATAGCATAAGGAGCAGTGCATACAGGGTGACGGTAATATATTTCGATAAAAGAATTTTCCAACGAGCATGAGGACGGATTAATAGCTGTTTAATGGTCCCACTGCCAAATTCTGCCGCAACATTGGCACTACAGATAATCACACTGAATAACGTAACCAGTGAACCCACACTATAAACAACCGAATTCATATAGGTCCACACACTTGCTGAACTTTCCCCCATTTCCGGGAATTTTTTTAGCAAAATCAGATAGATAGCCGCACCGCCTAAAAGAATGACAAACAGGATAATCATATAGAACCAAGAGCTAATTTTAGCAAAGATTTTCATACATTCATTTTGGATTAATCTGATCATTTGTCTGTCCCTTCTTTTGCTGAATTGGTTATTTCCAAAAATCGATCTTCCAGTGTCTTTTTCACACTGGCAATTTCAAATACGGAGATATCTGCTTGAACCAGTTGCTTATTGATCTCAGCAATCGATTGATAGTCAAGTGAGATTGTGAACTGTTGCTCATTTAATTTTTCCATTCCCTCCACTATGAATGGCTGAATGATTTGCATAGCCGCTTCACTATTATGGACAGTAAATGTCACTTTCCGTTTAGAGGCTGCCTCCATATTCGTTGTCTCAGCCATGGATTCGATATAAATCAGCTTGCCTTTTTCAATAATGGCAAATCGGTCACACATTAACTGCATTTCCGCTAATAAATGGGAGGAAACAAGCACAGTCACGCCCTTTTCCGTCAGCATCCGTAAATGATCGCGAAATTCTCTAATCCCTGAAGGGTCTAATCCATTTGTCGGCTCATCTAAAATTAAAAGCGAAGGACTATGTAGAATCGCTTGGGCCACACCAAGGCGTTGCCGCATCCCAAGGGAATAGGTTTTGACCTTTTGCTTGATCGCAGCGTCTAATTTGACAACCGCAATGGTTTCACGCAGCTTTTCTTCTGAAATTTCCTTTCTGGACATGCGTTTATAGTGAATCAGGTTTTTATACCCTGACAAATATCCGTAAAATTCAGGATTCTCTACAATCGCGCCAATTTCATTTAATGCCTCATTAAAATTAGTGTCTAAATCAAATCCATTGATGCTCACATGTCCACCCGTACGATTAATAAGCCCAACGATCATCCGAATAATCGTTGTTTTTCCTGCTCCATTTGGACCAAGCAAACCAAAAATTTCTCCCTTTCGTACATCAAAGCTCACATTATCCACGATCTTTTTCGCACCGATTTTTTTTGTGAGATTGGTGACTTTTAAAATGCTGCTATTATTCATACTAACCCTCTTTCCCTTTTCCAACTATCTATTATACGAATCTATTGAAAAAATGTTTCATATTATTTGGGAAGATGAAGAGAAACCCGGAGACGGGAAAACTACAAGTTTTCTTTAAAGAGTAGGCGAGTAAGTAAGAATTCTCCACCTATTCTAATTTGCAGAAAAAGGGTACAATAAATGAAAGAAAAAAGAGGTGATAGGGATGAAAAGGGACACATTGGCGGAAAACTTGGGCATTGAGTTTCTTGAAAAAGGCCAGGGGAAAGTCGTCGCTACAATGCCGGTTGATGAACGGACGATTCAACCATTTGGTTACTTACATGGCGGGGCCTCTGTTGCACTTGCCGAAACAGTTGCTAGCTATGGGGCAGCGTGCCTAATAGATTTGGAAAATGAAATTTGTTTTGGCTTAGAAATTAATGCCAACCATATTCGTGCTAAGCAAAGTGGACAGGTGATAGCGACGGCTGAGGTTCTTCATCATGGAAGAAGCACAATGGTTTGGGATGTGAAAATTAGGGACGAGGAGGAAAAACTAATCTGTGTCTCGAGGTGCACAATCGCGATTATGCCGAAGAAATAGACCATCTTTTGACGCCCGAACGGAGAAAGAAATCGATAAAACGTCCATAATAATCGATAAGAAAAGAGGGATGAAATAGTCAAAAAAATCCTTCCAGTTCAAACTGGAAGGACTAAAAACTCTCGGTTAACTTCTTTTGATGATCATGTTTGAAGCTAAAGAATAAAAGTACAAAACCAACGAGGAATAAACTACCTGTAACATAAAAGACAGATGAAATGCCGCCGAAACCAGCAACAAATCCACCTAATGCCGGACCAATCACATTGCCTAAAAAGCGGAAACTTTGATTATAGCCAAGTACTTCCCCTTGCATATCGAGAGGTGCCTCTAGCCGGATATAAGCGGTAATACATGGAAGCATTCCCCCAACAGCCATTCCGTACAAAAATCTTAAAATCACGAGCTGCCAAAGCTCTTTAACGCTCGCTTGCGGAACAATTAAGATCGAGGCAAGCACAAGGAGAATTAATAAAACTTTTTCAAATCCAATCGAATCTCCTAGCTTTCCCCATTGTCGGGTTAACAGCAAGTTACCAAATCCAGTGGCTGAAAACGCCATACCGGAAAGAAAGGCGACACTGGTCGCTTTGGTCAAATCACTAACGTACAAGGCTAGTAATGGCTGAATACTAAAATTCCCTATTTGAATAAGCAGGGCTACGAGCATCACCATGATCAGCATTTTACGATTCAGAATCAGTTTAATGACATCTATACTCGTATGTGGTTTTACCTTTTCTTTCTGCTCAGCCGTTTGTTTGATTTCACGGATTCCAAAAAGGACCACCGTTGCGGCAATCGCCACACCTAATGATGTAAGGATAAATGTATATTGAAATCCAAAAGTATCCGCCATTAAACCTCCAAGCAAAGGACCAAAAAGGCTGCCTGAAACATTTCCCATTTGCAATGTTCCAAGTGTTTTACCAGCTTCATTTTTGGGCGTCTGCTTCGAAATCAATGCAAGGGACGTAGGGATAAAGCCTGTTACAATCCCCATAAACATTCGTAAGAGAAAAAGTCCAAGTACATCACTTACAATTCCCATAATAAAAACGGATAAAGCAATTCCATACCCAGTAATGAGGAGGATAGGCTTAAATCCGTATTTATCGCCAATTCTTCCCCAAATCGGAGAAAACAGAAAGGCACTTATAAACGTGACCCCAAAAACTAAACCAGACCATCTTTGCACATACTCATTACTGAAATCCCCAAAGGTTTCGATGTATAAAGAAATAAAAGGTACAACCATTGTCATACTTGCCGCAACCAGAAAATTACAGACCCACATGATCAACAAATTACGTTTTGCACTACTAATAATAACACCTTCTTGAATGATGATTATTTCGCCACTCTAAATAATATTATAGATGAATCATAAAATAATTCAATCCTTCCAGCTTAACTTTAATGCGATAAGCGCTCGGTTCAATAGACTGGGATAACGAAGAAAATTCTCCTAGGTAAGAGAAAACATCTTTTAAAATGAATGCCACTGTTGCAG
>NZ_JALIFP010000059.1 GCF_022867885.1 Lederbergia sp. NSJ-179
CATCTAAGACTTCTCCATAGATGGGAAGCCCTTGTGCTGTGGTTCCCATTCCGATTTTAATTTGCGGTAGATCAGGTCGATGATCCTTGGAATAACCACGTACAATCTTCACAAGATCCTCCTCTTCTTTCGCCTCCCCTGTATACACCAAAGAAGTTGTATCAAAATGAAGATGGTCCCAGCTTAAGTCGGATACTGCTTCGCGAATCCCTTGAACTGCCTGGATATAAACCTCTTGAAGCCCCGCCGAATGGAGGGCATCCAACGCTCTTCCTAACGCATCATCATTAAAATCACTAGCCTTTCTTTCCGTACCAAATAACAATTCAACATCTTGCCGTTCATAGAACTCCTCTACCTTGTAAAGGGCTTTTCGATCCGTCAGTTGATTAATGATCAGCGCAGCGATACGTGTGCCGACAGAAACATGGCAATCTTCCTTTTTAACAGGAGAGAGCTGATCGATTCGATCGATGAGTCCTAATTTGTCTATTAATTGACGAACAACAGGAGCCGATCCGACTCGACATACTTGAAAGTCAGGAATCTGCGGAATTGGATTATTCATTGCAATCACCCCACGGTATTCATACCCTTACCCTTCGATAGGACGTGGGGGAATTCCTGCAAAAAAAGATTTTAGGCTTTTAAAGGGGCGCGGAATATGGGGTTTAACAGGTTTGAATGTTGTAAATGAAGATGAAACTCACCGACTTATTGTAATAAGCGGAGGAGGCGATTGAACTATGATTGAAATGATCAATTAAAAGGAAGCACTCTGTACATAATTCTCACAAACTTTGTAGAGAATAATGTAAACACATAAGAATGGTGGATTTGCTTTATGCTTTTCATTCTTCTCTCTATCGCCTTATTTTGTGCGATTATTTATTTTATGCCTAAACGTATAACTTTAATGGAAATGTATGCAACTTCTTGGTTTTCAGTAACCTTTGTGCTGATTGCTGATATATACCTTTCCATTAAACTTGGTCTTTATGGTTATTTTAATGAGGGGGGAATAGAATTTAGAACCTTAATCGTTCATTTTGGAGTATTTCCACCTTACAATATTATTTTCTTGAATTTCTTCCCGGAAACAAGGCGTAATCAGGTGCTTTATATTATAGGGCATTCCCTCATTACAACTATGTACGAATGGATAACTGTTCAAGTGGGAGTTTTTCATTATAATCATTGGCGTTTAGTCTACTCTGCCTTACTTTATCCATTCATTTTACTCATTCTTTATTGGAATTTGAAGATACTAAGAATATTAAAAAAACGAGAGAAATAAATGATTTTTCTTATTGTCCAAAGAGTAAAGAATGGATCAATGAATGATATCATTTGTAGGAGCTTCTAATGGATAATTACACGAATAACAATACAGCGAGACGTTACTTAGCACATGTCAGTACATTTGGTACCACGCAAATTCATTTAAGAAATCCCTATATTATTGCTTGGTGGAGTGCAGCTTTTCCTGGATTCGGGCATCTTCTTTTGTCCAAATACTTGCGAGGATTTGTCCTTTTTATTTGGGAAGTAATCGTGAACCTGCAAGCTAATATCAATCAGGGGATCATCTATACCTTTCAAGGTGAATTTGATAAAGTAGCGCAAGTATTAGATACGCGATGGCTATTATTATATACACCCGTATACTTTTTTGGGATTTGGGATACTTATCGAACAACGGTAGATATGAATAAACTTTTCGTACTGGCAGAACGTGAAGAACATCGTATGAATACATTTAGCATCGGGTTATTAGAAATTAACTATTTGGATAAAAGGAACCCTATCATGGCTATCGTTACTTCTTTATTTGTACCAGGATTGGGACAGCTTTATTTACACAGAATTATTACAGCTTTCTTTGTTATTATCTGGGCGGTGCTGTTTTTTTATTTTTCCCACTTTTTTGAGGCGCTTACTCTTATGTTTGTAGGAGAAGTACAGCTGGCAACTTCCGTTCTAAAGGCAGAATGGCTATTATTCCTACCTTCCGTATACGGTTTTTCCATGTATGATGCTTACTTGAATACAGTAGAAAATAATAAGCTTTTCAACAGAGATCAACGAAGCTTTTTAAAGCAAAATTATCAAGATCGTCATTTTAAAGTTTTAAAAGGGCAAAAGGTGAAGTGATAACGATGCAGGTATTTTCTACTTTTGAACATCATATGGCGTTAGAAATGGCTATTGCTACATTGGAAAAAAAGGGTATACCAAAAGAAAATATCTATGCCATTCCACTTGATAATCGGACGGAAAAGCCTGAGTTGTTTGATACACTTCACCGTGCAGATGGCACATCACTAATCGATATAGGGATGGCATTAGGAACAGCCTTTTCTGTCGTAGGGGCGAGTATCGGCTTTAAATTATCCTGGGGGCCGATTATTTGGGGATTACTGGCTGCATTTATAGGATTTGTTCTAGGATTTGGGATTAGACTGTTAATAGAATTAGGAATTAAGAAACGAAGGAGACTTTTTAAAAGGAGAGCATTCCGAATTGATTCTTATTATTGATTGTGAGAAGGCGCAGGCTGAATTAGTGGAAAATATTCTTTGGAATCACTTTGCTTTAGGAGTAGCAAAAGTGAAATAAAAAAATGAAGGATCTTTATTAGTACTTAATTCGGATCTGAGTCAATAGATTGGACGATGTCCAAAAAGTCGGGTATTAATCCTGTTTCTTTTTTAGAAAGAACAAACTCTTTATATCATTTGATTCACTGTTTTGATGGGTACCCAAGTAATAAGTATTTCTGAAAATATTGTGAACGTATTCACGATATTATTCAAAAGTGGTATGCTATTCATAAAGTATTACATTATTCAAAAGGAGAGATGGTATATGTCTAATATTATTTTTGTTTCACCTAATAAATATGTTCAAGGAAAAGGTGCCCTTAAAGATATTGCGTCTCATGTGAAAAATATGACGAATAAGCCCCTTATCATTTCAGATCATATTGTTTGGGGTATTACAAAAGATATAATAATGGAAAGCTTTTATGCTGAAAAAGTTGATTTTTACTTTGTAGAATTTAAAGGTGAAGCTTCTGTCAACGAAATTCATCGAATTGCTAAAGAAGGAGAAGCCAACCAGGTTGATCTTGTGATTGGAGTAGGCGGTGGAAAAACCCTTGACACGGCCAAAGCAATTGCGGATGAGTTAGATACAGGTGTCGTTATTGTACCAAGCACTGCTTCGACCGATGCTCCGACAAGTGCCTTATCTGTTATATATAGTGAGGATGGTGTATTTGAATCGTATAAATTTTATCAAAAGAATCCTGATCTAGTGTTAGTGGATACGGAAGTAGTGGCCAAGGCACCGGCTCGCTTATTTGCTTCTGGGATCGCGGATGCGATGGCTACGTGGGTTGAAGCCAGAGCGACAATAAGAAGTAATGGGACAGCTATGGCGGGTGGCAGGACAAGCATTGCGGCTAAAGCGATTGCCAAAACTTGTGAAGAAACTTTGTTTGCATACGGAATTCCCGCATACAAAGCTGTTCAAAAAGGCATCGTCACGAAGCATGTTGAAGCCGTGGTTGAAGCAAATACTTTGCTATCTGGTCTCGGTTTTGAAAGCGGTGGGTTAGCTGGGGCTCATGCGATTCATAATGGATTTACTGTGCTTGATGGCGACATCCATCATCTTACACATGGTGAAAAGGTGGCTTATGGTACACTTGTTCAATTAATGTTAGAACTCCACCCTGAAGAGGAGTTGCATAAGTATATTCAATTTTACCGTGAGCTTGGCCTACCAACCACATTAAAAGAAATGCATTTGGATCAGGTGTCGTATGAAGAACTTCTAAAAGTGGGACAAGCTGCCACGCAAGAAGGAGAAACAATGGGTAATCTTTCGAGTGAAATCACAGCCGAAGATGTGGCCAACGCCATTCTAGCTGTTGATCAGCTAAGCGTTAGGGAATAAGGGGATGAAAACCAATATCCATTAATGGATATCGGTTTTTGATGAGGTGTCTCCTTATTTTTATAGTTTCGGCCATTTCCGACTAATCGCTTGCTGTGCCGTTTTTGAGACTTGGCGATGATTTCAGTCAAGAAAACGGAGAATTCGTTGATAAATTAAGAGAAAAAGATCTGTTCAGAAGATTAAATTTAGTATATAGTCAATGGAGTCTGAAAAGAGAAAGATAGGCTAGGAGTTTTTTTCTTTATTTCGTATTAACGGTCAGCCATGAAGCATGAGGGGTTTATCAATCACGATGAAAATCACCTATTTTCATAGGAGGGGAAAGTGAAATGGAGAAAAGCTTTGCGATTGCTTTCATGGTTGCCATGTAGTCATTGCGGGTTGTGGACAAAGTGGAAATAAAAGCGTAAATCAAGCTTTACTTTATGAAAGGGGAGAAAAAATGTCTAATGTGATGAATGCCGCCGTATTACATAAACCAATGGATATAGAAGTAAAAAAAGTAGAAATCCCAACTCCGAAATCTGATGAGGCTTTGGTGAAAGTTTATTGTATCGGTGTATGTGGTTCAGATGTTCATTATTATGAGCATGGAAAAATTGGCCGATATGAAGTAAAAGCTCCCATCATTTTAGGACATGAACTAGCGGGGGAAGTTGTTCAAGTAGGGGAAGAGGTAACAAACGTAAAAGTGGGGGAACGTGTAGCGGTTGAACCAGGTGTGACATGTGGCCGCTGTGAATATTGTAAATCGGGTAGATATAATTTATGTCCAGATGTCGTGTTTATGGCTACTCCGCCGGTAGATGGTGCATGGTCTGAATATGTAGCGGTTCGCAGTGACTTTCTTTTCAAATTGCCGGGTACAATGAGCTATGAAGAGGGGGCTCTGCTTGAACCTCTTTCAGTCGGGATGCATGCCATGAGCAGAGGGAAAGTGACACCGGCTGATAAAGTTTTGGTGACTGGATTAGGACCGATAGGACTGTTGGCTATACAAGCGGCAAAAATCTATGGTGTCAATGAAATTTATGCGACGGACGTTGTACCTTTTCGTCAACAATTAGCGAAAGAAATGGGTGTAACGGCAGTCATTGATCCTTCGAAGGAGAACCTTAAAGAAAAACTTGATGAATGGACAGGCGGAAAAGGTATTGATGTGATTATTGAAACATCCGGCAATCAGAGGGCCGTTGCAGAAACAATCAAGGTGGCAAAGCGAGGCGGCCGTATCGTCTTTGTTGGGATGCCAACAGCGACTGAAATTCCGATCGATATTACCCAACTCGTCGACTCAGAGTTGGATGTTTATGGTCTTTTTCGTTACGTAAACACATATCCGGCTGCCATTCAAGCTTTGAGTAGCGGCAACGTTAATATTGAAAAAGTCATTACACATAAGTTTGCATTAAAAGATATTAAAGAAGCAGTTGAAATGGCAAGGCAGCAGAAAGACGTAAGTATTAAAATCATGATCTATCCAAATGAAGAATTAGCCAATTAATGCCATTTTTATAAAAAACTCTCCAAATAATCATTTTGGAGAGTTTTTTGGGACAAGAGTACATAAGCTGAAAAATTGTCACATAGAATGTACAAGTTATGACTTTTTCCTGATTGGGGCGGCTATTGAGCTAGGTTTTATATGCACAAGCCAATCAACGCTAACCGGATAAAAGGATTAACAATGGTTTTTAAGATCTTGAATCACAGGTTTTGGGTCTATAATTGCAGAGGATTTTCCGTTTTATTTAGGAATCTTCCTTCTGCTTCTTATCATTCATAGACCGAAATATTTGTGTATTCATACTGCCTTGGACAATATTTTCTAGAAAAAATTCTCCAACCAGTTTCAAATATTCTTCATCATCAAACATTTTTTTGTTTTGTAATTCCATTTCTGCCAGTCCTTCATAGGTGGCAAGGAGTGCATATGTATGGTCCGGTCCGGTAATGGGTGTTAATATATCGACCTTATGTTCAAAATGCTCATTTCGATATCGTTTCATTTCATTTAAATTGTCCATTCCTTCTTTAAATTTATCTTGATGAATCTCAAACGTTTGGTATACAAAAATAGACATTGTCCTACCTCCAAAATCATACAAGTTTGACTTTATTGTCCTCATAATCCTTTCATTTATTCCTAGTCAGGGTAACGTACAACTCTTTTCCTGATTAGAAAATACAAAAATCATTTATGTATGCAGGGAGTTGTGTTCATGGGTGTCTTTTTTGGTTATGTTTTTCTTGGTCTTTCATTAGCGGCACCGATTGGGCCCGTTAATGCTGCACAATTAGATAAAGGCATAAAAAGTGGATTTTTCCATGCATGGCTTGTTGGATTGGGAGCCATGACAGCAGATCTCATTTACATGCTGGCCGTTTATCTCGGAGTCGTTCACTTTCTGGAAATCCCCTTTATGCAAACATTTCTATGGTCTTTTGGATTTTTTGTGCTTGTTTATACGGGAGTAGAAAGTTTGGTAAGCGCAAGAAAAATGACTTTTAGTTCAAGACAAAGGGATGAATCCCGATCAAAATCCTTCTTTTCCGGTTTTTTCATGTCCATTTCGAACCCATTAACGATTCTTTTCTGGCTGGGTATTTATGGATCCGTCCTAGCGAAAACAGCCTCCGAATATGATACAGCAAGTGTAATGGTTTATAGCTTAGCGATTTTTATTGGCTTGATGGTTTGGGATGTCACTATGGCGGGTGTTGCGAGCAGTTTTAGAAGGCTTTTAACAGATAAAATCCTTGCCTTTATCTCGATTTTATCGGGATTGTCCCTTATCGGCTTTGGGATCTACTTTGGGATTCAAGCAATAAAATTATTATTTTTTAAATAACGTGAAAACGAACCCCTTATAGAAATCCCATTTAGATCCCTTGAGGATCTCCATGTTTCTTCTTCTTCTTAGCAAAATGGATAATCACAACGACAACCACGACAATAGCGACAAATAATATACTGACAAAAAAACCGGGTCTGCTTGCTTGGTCAATTAAGGTTCCACTTACGGCAAGGAGAATTAAAGCCATTCCCGCAAAACGTTTTACATGATCAAGGCTAGTCGCTTTAATAAGCCTGGGAAAGGATACAAGGATAAAAAACCAATTATACAAGAGCATTAATCCGGCTGCTGTTGTAATGTATTCATACACACGATCTGGCATAATACGGGACAGAATAATGGATACAATCAATCCGCAGATTGTTAAGGTTAAGGCAAAAGGAGGAACTTTTAACTTCCCTTTTTTTGAAAAAAACTTCGGGGCATCCCCATCTTTAGCTAAGGTGACGACCATACTTGTTACGGCAAATAAAGAGGCAGCCATAGTAGAAAAGCCTGCGATAATGATTGCGCCATTAAATACATGGGGAAAAAAGTAATATCGTATGCATCAAGAGCAATGACAAATGGGCTTTCTTTTGTATTAAACTGGTCAGCAGCGACTAAACTTGTTGCCAATAATAGAGAGATTAAATAGATGGATGTTAACAATATTAACATGATGGTTCCGGCCTTTTTGGCATCTTCTTTCTTTTTCAATCTTACCGCCATAATCCCCATAATTTCGATTCCACCAAATGCATAAAAACCGAAGATAAGGGAGGACCACAACCCTTTCATTCCATTAGGCATGAACTCGTTCAGGTTAGTGGGTATTTTCATATCATGATGACTTCCACCAAAAAGCCCAAACAGAACGCCTATTGCGAGGACGATAAACATTATAATGGCTGCCACTTTAATAACAGCAAAAACGTTTTGGGTCCGCTCAAACCCTTTCGTCCCAATCACAACAACAATCACTCCAAGAATGGCGAAACCGGAAGCAAACAACCATAGAGGAACATTCGGAAACCAGAATCGTGAAAGGATGGAAAGAGCCGTAAGTTGACTACCGGTAATCAACATTTCGGAAAACCAATACACCCATCCACTACTGAAACCTGCCCAAGAGCCATAGGCTTTTTTAGCATAAGATCGAAAAGACCCTTTTTGTGGATCTTGAGCAGACATTTTGGCTAAAGCCTCTGCAACGATATATGTGCCAATACCCGCTAATATAAAGGAGATAAGCATGGATGGCCCTGTCATTTTTAAGCCAATTCCCGAACCAAGAAAATAACCTGTCCCAATAATACATCCAACCCCAAGAAGGGATAACTGCCACCACGCTAATTTTTTTCCTCCCTTTTTATCTCCCTTACCGCCTGCTCGCGCTGGAATTTCCATGTAAAATTCCCTCCATTCATACTGAATTATTATGAACGGAGAAAATTATATTATGTACGGCATCAAAATAAAAAAGAAAAAAGATGCTTTTTTGGGCCTCGTTCTTCACTTTGTCTTCTTTTTTGATAAAAATAGAAGATATAAACCTAATGCAATGAGAATAAGGGAAAAAGCATCATATAACAGATCAAAAAGTAAAACATGGTTTGTATGATAATAAACATGATGGATTTGTAGGAGATGGTGGTTCACAATACCCTCAATTAAATTAAAAATTCCTCCACCCAACAATATCCCAGCCCAAAAAATATGTTTAGGCTTATGAAGCTTTTTACTATCGCTTTCCCACAATAAATAACCACCAATAAACATAATCACGGTCACAAAAAGGTGAAATAAACCATCACTGACGATTTGATTAAATCTATTTGTATACATATAAATACTATGAAATTGAAATATCTGATGAAGAAAAATACCATCAAGCATACCGATAATGCCCATTCCAAATACAAAAGCACCAATGAATGATCGGTTTTTCATATTTACCATCACCTGCTAAAAAAATGAATTTTCTAAAGGGCTATCTTAATTAGCTCTTTGAGCATTACAAATGATTCGATGATTTATAGTAAAAAATAGTGAGCCAAAAAGGCCTCACTATTTTTAAGGAGAAAGTAACGGCTCCATAGTTACTGCTGTTTTAATGAGATGTTTACCTTGAGAATTTTTCGCCTATGGGTTATTGTTGTTGTTGTTGTAATTGTTGGGCACATTGCAATGCAAGTTGCTGAATCTGTTGTAACTGTTGAGCAGCATTTTGTTCTTTTTGGGCGAAGTTTGATACTTGCGTTCCCATTTGGGATCCGTTTTGACCTTGAGCTTGTTGGAATTGTTGAGCATTTTGCTGCTCGGTTTGCTGTAATTGTTGCGCGATCTGCTGAATTTGTTGAAGAGCTTGTTGAATTTGCTGTGACATTTTCTTCACTCCTTTTGTAAGTTACATAAAATATGTTTTCCTGTTGGAAATGAAAATATGCATATTTTAGAGGGGGACGAATGATACTGAAGGCTCCAATGTCGCGTAACTTTTTAACCAGAATTTACCTTTGTATGGATTATAATAAATGAGTTATAATTATATTGGCGCTCCTACCTCCACAATTAAAAAGGAGGGAATAAGATGGCGAAAAAGTCATTAGTTGTAAAACAGAGTCACAAACAAAAATATAATGTGAGAGAATATACCCGTTGTGAACGCTGTGGTCGTCCACATTCCGTTATTCGGAAATTTAAGCTTTGCCGAATTTGTTTCCGTGAACTTGCTTACAAGGGGCAAATTCCCGGAATTAAAAAAGCAAGCTGGTAGTATAAAACTAGAACGTACCTAAGGATGTTGACAACTCAATAGGGAGTATTTTATAATAAATGTATTAAGTTGAATAGTTCTCCTAAAGGGGAGTAGCTTTTATAACAAAGTCATCACTACGGAGTTATACACTCCTGGCTTTGTTGGCAACGTATCGTTGTTAGCGAGACCTTTACCAGTCCGGTAAGGGTCCTTTTTGCATAAAAAACCTTTACCGAAAAATGGTAAAGGTTTTTTCTATGGTCGATTTTAACGAATGACAACTGACAATTTCTCGCTAAATGATAATGACAATCGTTGGGATCAACATACAAGCAAGGATGATATGGCCTTCCTGCAACGTATCAAACGAAAGAGAGGTGACAGTAATGAAAAGAAAAGGAACGCTAACTGAGTTAATTAGCAAAAATAAGGAAGAACTTCTTAACGATAAGGCTTTAATTGAAAAAATTGAGAAACGTATAGATGAAAAATATCTAAACGTAAAAAAATGATTCCAGGAGGATGCTCATTGATACTAAGGAAATATATGTCTCTTTTAGGAATAGGTTCGGCACAAATAGATCTTATTCTTCCTAAGGATACCTATAAGGCTGGTGAATATATTAGCGGATATTATTTAATTAAAGGCGGTACCATCGAACAACAAATAAAACGAATTGATTGTGAATTAATCAAGATTGACCAATCTAAAGGAATAGAAAAAATAATGGATACACCAACCATTTTGACATCAAAACGGATCCAATCAGAAGAATGTTATAAAATATCATTTTCGTTTAAGATACCAACTACGATCACCGTTTCGACAGAAGCAATATTTTACCGTTTTAACACAAAGCTTATTTTTAACGAAGGAGTAGAAAGTAAAGACCAGGATATCATCCGCATCATTCAGTGACAAGTGTACCATACTACCCGAATAGAAATTGAATTTTAGTTGATATAAACGATCAGAAAAAATGAAACTTTATATTATAGGAAAGGATTCATAACATATGATGGAAACGACAGAGCAACTACTTGTCGAATTGAAAAAGTGTGGGGAATGGGAAAAGGATCAGAATGGATTATGGTTTTGGGAAAAAATTGGCCGTCTTCCATTCAAGCTTCTGGACAAACTCACACCTGCTTTTTTACAACGGAAAATTGGTGTCATTCTAGATGAATTAGGTCAGTATATTCAATCAGGGGGAAGATATTTAAGTTCGGTATCCTCATTGAAATCCTATTATCCTCATAAAAATATCCGTACATTGGAGGACTTGGATTTCATTCCTATCGCTGAAATGGATCATGCTGTGAGCAAACTCAAAAATAACCGAAAACGCTTGGCAACCTTTCAAGGCGCAAGCACTGGTATCGGAGGAATTATCACTTTATCGATTGATATTCCATTGCTTCTAGGCCTTCAATTAAAAATCCTTCAAGACATTGCCATTTGCTACGGGTATAATCCGAATGATAAGAAGGAAAGAGTGTATATTGTGAAAATCTTACAGTTTGTTTCTTCAGATATTGTCGGGAAACAGGCGATATTAAAACAATTGTCCCTAATAGATTCCACGGTTCAAGGGGAAAAAAGAGATGTTATTTCTGAACTACAAGGATGGAGAGAAGTCGTAATGACATACCGAGATCAAATCGGTTGGAAAAAGGTATTCCAAATGATCCCCATTGCCGGATTGATTTTCGGGGCTTTTATCAATCGTTCCGCGGTTAATAATCTATCAGAAGCAGGGATGATGCTTTATCGAAAGAGAAGGATTAAAGAACGTCTAGGACAATATGATCACCATACAAAGGAAACGGATGTAAAATGATGGGGGGCTTTATTCGTCTGTCTCCTCGGAAAGGGATTGCTTGAGCTGTTTGTGTCTTATTTGCGATTTCCTATGAAAGTGCACCAATTATTTGTACCCGGCAGAGGAGCGGAAGTCAAGGACGTTCTGATTGATAGGAATGTACTTATTGATTCGTCTTATATTGAAAAAAAGCATTCCCACTAAGACTGTGTAAGGTGTCAATAGTTTTAGTGGGAATGTTTTTATGTTGTATCATACTTTAAAAATGAAATTTGAGGGTCTTGTTTAAAGTCGGTCTTTTTTTAAAAGGTAAGCGTACTATGTCCAACATCCATAGTTGGCTCTCCAGCATGAACATCTTTAGGTACATTAATCATGCCTACAATAAGGATGATTCCTACAAGTATTCCTATTATTTTTTTCACATTTGTTCCTCCCTCGTAAAATAGATTATCGACTATCGCTGAGATAGCTCCCCATTTCCCCTTGCTGTTATATTTAAAAATTAACACAATTTGCAAATTTAATATTTATAATTTCTAGCTATTTTTTACGATCTTTTATGTAATTTGGTTGGGGTCCAAAATAGAAAACTGAAATTTACAAAAAAATGAGTTTTTTTATAAATACATCTTGTATCTTTTTCATTAAACTTAGAAACAGTTAGATAAAATTTAAAAAAGGGGAGAATGCATTGAAAAGAACAAATAGGCTTATGTTTATCCTGTTTGCATCATTAACACTACTGTTCTTACTTGCCGCATGTAGTGGACAAGAAGGTGCGTCTAGCAAAGGGGAAAAAAAGGAAGGGACCACGACGAGTGGGACATCTGGAAATGATGCAGAGGGGAATGCTTCACCAGATAAAATCGTTGTAGGCTTTTCTCAAATTGGTGCGGAAAGTGGGTGGAGAACGGCAGAAACAGAGTCTGTTAAAGAAACTTTAGGAAATAGTGATGAATTCGAATTGAAATTCTCAGATGCACAACAAAAACAAGAAAACCAAATTAAAGCACTTAGAAGCTTTATTGCTCAGAAAGTTGATGTTATTGCTTTAGCACCAGTTGTTGAATCGGGATGGGAAACTGTTCTAACAGAAGCTAAAGATGCTGGGATCCCAGTAATCCTTTTGGATCGTGGGATTGAAGTAGAAGATGAAAGTTTGTATACAAGTTTTATTGGTTCTGATTTTGTCCTAGAGGGTGAAAATGGTGCCAAAGAATTAATTAATCTTATTGGGGAAGATGTAGAAACAAATATTGTTGAGCTTCAAGGCACGGTCGGTGCAAGTTCAGCAAACGACCGTATGAAAGGTTTTAAGAATGTTATTGATCAAAACGATAACTATAAAATCATTAAATCCCAAACGGGTGATTTCACCCGTTCAAAAGGTAAAGAAGTAATGGAAGCATTCTTAAAATCTGATGGTGATAACATTGACGCTGTTTATGCACATAACGATGATATGGCACTGGGGGCAATCCAGGCAATTGAAGAATATGGCTTAAAGCCAGGTGAAGATATTAAAATCGTATCAGTTGATGGAATTGGAGATATTTTTGAAGCTGTTGCTGATGGAAAATCCAATATTATAGTAGAGTGCAACCCGTTACTTGGACCACAGCTTGCTCAAGCAGCTAAAGACTTAATGGCAGGAAAAGAAATTGAAAGATGGATTAAAACAGAAGAAACAGTATTTGTAGGCGCAGAAGAAGCAAAAGCTGCTTTGCCTGATCGGCAATATTAGATAATGAAAGGAACGGTAAGATCGAGATTGTAATTTACAATCTCGATTTCTTATGTTTAAATAGCTAGTATAATTGGTTTTTTATGGAAAATCTTGAAAAATATGAGAGGATTACTAAAAAGGAGGAAAAGAAATCAATGTGACTAAGTTACGAAACTACTTTAATAATAAAAGTATTCGATTTAAACTTCTGTCCTACTTCTTCATTATAATTATTTTGTGTGTCTCAACATTAAGTTTAATTGGGGGAAAAACTTATAAAGAATCTTTAGAAGAAGAGGCAAACTTGCATACGATTCAGATGATTGATCAAGTATGGAACAACATTGAAATGGTCATTCAAGAAAACGATAATATTATGGATTATATAACCAATGAAAAAGAAGTAGCACAATTTATGGAACGATCAACTCCTTCTAAGAAAAGTGTAAGTGAGATAAAGGATAAGATGAAAATATATAAACAAAAACATCCCGAAATTGCAGGAATATTACTTGTTAATCAATATGATCATGTTGTAAGCAATGAAATATTACGTGTTTCTAGAGATCCACTTACTAAGGAAATATGGTATAAAAAGGCAATACAATCACCCGAAAATATTCAGCTTATTAGTAATCCAATTGGAAGAAATATAAAAAATAAAGTGAATTATCAAATGAATTACGTATTATCCTTAGTAAAGGCTATAAAGAACCCTGAAACAAATCAAGTAACCGGTGTTATCTTAATGGATTTAAAATTGGATTTTATAAAAAACGTGATTGAATCTATAAAAATTGGAAACAGCGGCTTCATATTTATAACTGATAAAGAGGGGGAAATTGTTTATGCACCAGTGAACTCCATTGTATACCGCATACATCCAAGTTGGCTACAGGCAAAAAATTCACCACCGATTGAAAAAAACATCAATGATGATAAGTATCAAATTATTTATAATACCATTCCAGATATAGGTTGGAAAGTTGTTGGGGTATTTTCATTAAATGAAACGACAAAAGTCGTAACGGAGGTTCAGCACTTCACAATTGTAATCGCTATCATAACACTTGCTATTAGTTCGATAGTATCTGTGTTTTTTGCAAATATGATTACCAAACCGCTTAATAAGCTTAAAACATTAATGGGAAATGTGGAAGAAGGACATTTTGATGTCCGTTTTAACTCAAAATACAATGATGAAGTTGGGCAACTTGGTAACAGCTATAACAAAATGGTTCAAGAAATAGATAGGTTAATCCAACTACTATATGTTAAAGAAAAAAGCAAAAGAGAGGAGGAACTAAAAGTGTTACAAGCACAGATCCAACCTCATTTTCTTTATAACACACTAGATACAATCCAGTGGATGGCTTATGAATATAAAGCCCCCAAAATTGCAGAGATGGTAAACTCTCTGACAACCCTTTTTCGGATTGGGCTTAATAAGGGTAAGGAATTTATCAGTATTAGAGAAGAATTAGAGCATGTTAGAAGCTATCTAATTATTCAAATGACCAGATACGAGTCAAAACTAGAATATGATATTAAAGCCGATGAGGAAGTAAAAGATTATCAAATACTTAAGTTAATTTTACAACCATTGGTAGAAAATTCTATCTATCATGGGATCCGTAATAAGAGGGGGAAAGGAAGAATAACCATTACGGTAACTCGGCAGGATGAAAACCTTCTACTATGTGTGATGGATACGGGCAAAGGTATAAAAGAAGAAATGTTAAAGCAGTTAAACCATTCGCTTAAAATGATGGGAACGACAGATAGAAAGGGCTATGGTCTGCATAATGTCAATGAGAGAATAAAGCTATCCTATGGTGCTAAGTATGGATTAGAAGTGTTTAGTGAGTATGAGCAAGGAACGGAGATTCAAGCAATACTCCCCATTAAACGTACGTAAAGCATATATAGAATAGGAGGGATATTTATGTGGAAATTACTCATTGCAGAAGATGAGACGATTATTAGAAGGGGATTAAAGAAGTCACTTAACTGGAAAGAATACTTGATAGATGTCGTGGGTGAAGCAGAAGATGGTGAAATCGCACTAGAAATGGCTATAGAGTTAAGGCCGGATATCATGTTTATTGACATAAACATGCCATTTCTAAATGGAATCGAATTAATGAAAAAGTTAAGAAAAGAGCTTCCTCATATTATATTTATTGTCATTACTGGTTACAATGAATTTAGTTATGCACACCAAGCTATAAAAATGGATGCGTTAGACTTTCTATTAAAACCAGTTAGAAAGGAAGAGTTAGAGAATACGGTTAAAACCGCTGTTGATCTATTACAAAAAAGAGAAAGAAATTCAAATCTATATTTACAGTTCAAGGGAAATAAACAAATATTAAAAGAACAATTTTTGCTTAATTGGTGCTCAGGTCAATATACAGAAGAAGAAGTAAAGGTACAAGTACAATTACTAGATATAAATTTTAGGAAAAGTTGTGACCGTCAAGTAGAATGTTACAATTTTCGATAATTTATTTTTTACACTTTTTCAGTGAAAATCGTAGCTCGATGTTTCATTCGGTAGCTATCTCCATTTAAGTGTATGACTTCTGCCCGATGGATAATTCTATCCAAAATGGCTGTCGTTATCGCTGGATCCCCCAATAACTCACCCCACTCCTTTGGAGCTTTATTTGAGGTCAAGATAATAGAGGAACGGTT
>NZ_JALIFP010000060.1 GCF_022867885.1 Lederbergia sp. NSJ-179
CATATGTAAAGACATTTAAAATTAAAAAAGAAAAAATAAATCCAATAGTAACACCTATAATTGAGGCGCTGGAGCTGGCTCTCAACGCTAGCCAATTTTTATACTTTCTTACCTTTTAAGAAAAGCGCAAGCGCCTTGGTCAGCCCCGACAAGCAAATGTTCTGAGACAAGAAAAGTCCGGTTTTGACTTTTATTGGCTCAGGTTATTTGACCTCGAGGGGCTAGGCGCTAGAGCTAGATCCAAACATCAGCCAATTTTTATGCTTTCTTACCTTTGAACAAATATTCAACATCCTTCTATCCGTTTACAACGAAATCAATATAAAGATTTCTGTTTTTTTCAAGATCAATTATCTCTCCTGATCCTTTTATCTTAATTAATGGTCTCGTTTTTGCATGTGGCTTATGAAATATGATTTCTGCCTTTTGACCATTGGATAGACTTACTGTGGTGCCAATTGGCAGAGTAGCAATAGCGGATATAAATTCTTTTAAAATAGAGATATGTAGTTTACCAAATTGATCAATCTCCATCATTTGTAGTGTTTTGAAAGGAGACCGACTATTTTTGAATAATCGTTCTGTTG
This sequence comes from Lederbergia sp. NSJ-179, assembly GCF_022867885.1. Lineage (GTDB taxonomy): Bacteria > Bacillota > Bacilli > Bacillales > Bacillaceae_C > Lederbergia. The sequence goes on from NZ_JALIFP010000060.1 coordinate 588, forward strand.
TCATGGCATGATAGATGTCTGCAATCGCAATGATTTGGGATTCTATTAATAGATTCTTTATCGTTTTTCCGCCCGGATAGCCAGTTCCATCTAATCTTTCATGATGTTGGGCGATAGCAAGCTTAGTCTCTGATTTTAATACGGAAATATCCTTTACCATCTGATAACTATAAAGGGGATGTTTCTTTATCTCTCTCCACTCCGAATCTGTGAGTGTCCTTGCGATCATAAAAAGATTCTTATTAATCTTAGCCATTCCACAATCAGCTAAAAGACCGGCGAAGGCTATTTGAAGGGATTTCCCATGATCATAACCCATTTTATTTGCAAGCCACCCAGAGATGATGCTAACCGCCACAGGATGATGATAAAAATATTCTTCTGGTTGAGATAATTGATGAATAAAATGAATCCAATCCTTGTTCTTTAAAGCTATTTCAAATAAAGGTGTAAGAATGGTCCGTACATTCGATATATGAATCGGTAGGCCAGATTGCCATGTTTGAAATTGCTTCTTAAATTGCCGAACGGCATTTTGATATTCATCCATGAATGTTCTATTGATCGCTTCAGACATCTTGATTTTAGATCGCTCCATACTTTTTTCCCTTGTTCCCTTTTTCTTTTGAACCCCCTTTGTTAATTGGCTCTCAACATCTATTTCTTCTATTAAAAAGGCTTTCAACACTTCAATATGCTCCTCGGTTAATTCTGTATTGGCTGGAATGATTGGGTGCCCCGTTAGTCCAGAAACATCCCTTTGAACAATATACCCTTTTTCCAGTTGTTCCACTTTCATCATCATGCGATCACCTCCGAAAATTACATTTTTTTGAAATTCTATGTACTATTTATTTCGGATGAAACCCTTTTTTATTTAATCATTTCAAAAAGGCGTCAAGATTTGACGCCTTTTTAAAAGTAGGAGAAACATTAGGTCTAGATTAGCACTCTCCAAGCTGTTACTCCTCAGTATTATTTTCAGTTTCTTCTTCGTTCTCTATTAATGCTTCTTCCTTTTCAACCTTTGCGACAGTAGAGACAGAAGATTCATCTCCAAGGGTCATTAATTTGACTCCTTGCGTATTTCTTCCAATGACAGAAATGTCTTGAACATCCATTCGTATAACAATGCCGCTATCGGTAATAATCATGATATCCTCATCACCTTTGACGGTTTCTACCGCTACAACCGTTCCGGTGCGTTCGGTTATTTTGCACGTAATTAACCCTTTTCCGCCGCGGCTTTGAATCCGGTATTCCTCCGCAGGCGTGCGTTTCCCAAAACCATTTTTGGTAACGACTAACACATCGTCATCGTCTTCTAAAATTTCCATTCCGACTGTTTCGTCGTCTCCTGATAAGGTAATTCCCTTTACGCCGGTAGCTGTCCGACCCATCGATCTTACATCTGTTTCATTAAAACGAATAAGCAGACCATTCTTGGTTCCTACAACAATGTCTTTGTTTCCGTCTGTCAATTTTACAGAAATCAATTCATCATTTTCTCTTAAACCAAGGGCAATTAACCCATTCGTTCGGATATTCGCAAAGGCAGAAAGCGGGGTCCGTTTGATCACACCTTGTTTCGTAGCAAAGAATAAATACCAATCTTCAAGAAATTCTTCTACACAAATCACCGTGTTAATCCACTCACCTTTTTCAATTCCTAACAGATTGATAATCGGCAAACCTTTCGCTGTCCGACTAAATTCAGGGATTTCATAGCCTTTCGCCCGGTATACCTTTCCCTTATTTGTAAAAAAGAGGATGGTATCATGAGTGGAACTAGTGATTAAATGCTGAACAAAATCATTTTCATTGGTACCCATTCCTTGTACACCACGTCCACCGCGTCTTTGGCTGCGATAGGTCGTAATCGGCAATCGTTTAATATACCCATTATGAGTGAGTGTGACAACAATATTTTCTCTTGGAATTAAATCTTCATCTTCGATTTGCTCAATCCCACCAGAAACAATTTCTGTTCTTCGATCATCATTGAAGCGTTCCTTAATCTCAATGAGTTCTTCTCTAATAATTTCTAGCACTTTTTCTTCATCTGCTAAAATCGCTTGAAGTTCTGCAATAAGCTTCAGCAAATTTTGGTATTCTTCCTCTATTTTTTCTCTTTCTAATCCGGTCAGACGTTGCAACCGCATATCCAAAATTGCTTGAGCTTGTTTTTCCGATAACTGAAATTGTTCCATTAATCCTGTTCGAGCAATATCTGTTGTTTTAGACCCACGAATCAGACTAATAATCGCATCAATATGATCAAGAGCAATTCTTAATCCTTCTAAAATATGTGCCCTTGCTTCGGCCCTGCGTAATTCAAACTCTGTCCTTCTCCGAATAATCACCTGTTGATGTTCAAGATAATAAGCGAGACATTGTTTGAGGTTTAAGACTTTTGGTTGTCCATTCACTAACGCAAGCATGTTAATCCCAAAGCTTGTTTGCATCGCGGTCAATTTATAGAGATTGTTTAAAATGACATTCGAATTTGCATCCCTGCGAACTTCCATGACAATTCTCATCCCATTACGATCAGATTCATCATTTAGTTCTGTAATGCCTTCGATTTTTTTATCACGAACCAATTCGGCAATTCTTTCAATTAGCTTCGCTTTATTCACTTGGTATGGGAGTTCATGGACAATAATTGTTTCTCTTCCATTTGGTTTTGTCTCTATTTCGACCTTTGCCCGAACGACAATCGAGCCTCTCCCTGTTTCATACGCTCTTCTAATTCCACTTCTTCCAACAATAATCCCGGCTGTTGGAAAGTCAGGACCTGGAATATGTTCCATTAATTCTTGAACAGAAATTTCAGGTTCCTTACTTAACGCAAGAACACCGTTAATCACTTCACCAAGCTGATGAGGGGGGATATTGGTTGCCATCCCAACCGCAATTCCCGAAGACCCGTTGACTAATAAATTTGGAAACCGCGATGGTAGTACTTCTGGTTCCCTTTCAGATCCATCATAATTATCTTTATAATCAATCGTATCCTTCGTGATATCCCGAACAAGCTCCATCGAAATTTTCGACATTCTCGCCTCTGTATACCGCATGGCTGCTGCAGAATCTCCGTCAACGGAACCAAAATTACCATGACCATCAACGAGCATATAGCGGTAACTAAAATCTTGCGCCATCCGTACCATTGTTTCATAAACTGCCGAGTCACCATGGGGATGGTATTTGCCGATCACCTCACCAACGATTCTTGCTGACTTTTTAAAGGCTTTATCACTTGTCATCCCGAGATCATTCATCGCGTATAAAATCCGACGATGGACAGGCTTTAAACCATCCCGAACATCAGGTAAAGCACGGGAGACGATGACACTCATTGCATAATCGAGGAAAGATGTACGCATTTCGTGACTTAAATTTATTTCTTTTACATTTGAATGAGGTAAATCTGCCATACGATTGGCACCCTCCTTTCCCTAGTGAATTAAATATCCAGATTTTTGACATAAATCGCATTTTCTTCAATAAATACTCGTCTAGGCTCTACCTTTTCGCCCATGAGCATATCAAAGGTTCTATCTGCATCAATCGCATCTTCTAGACCAACCTGGAGCATGGTTCTTGCTTCTGGGTTCATCGTTGTCTCCCATAATTGTTCAGGATTCATCTCTCCAAGACCTTTATAGCGCTGAATACCTGGTTTTGGAATTTCCGGGAGCTCTGCAAGTTTTTTTTCTAATTCCTGATCGGAATAGACATAATACTCCTTTTTCCCTTGAGCAATTTTAAATAAAGGAGGTTGAGCAATATAGATATATCCCGCTTCAACTAAAGGCCTCATATAACGATAAAAAAATGTTAATAATAATGTGCGTATATGAGCCCCATCCACATCCGCATCTGTCATAATCACAACTTTATGATAGCGGGCTTTAGCAATATCGAAGTCTTCGCCAATCCCTGTACCAAGTGCTGTAATAATCGTCCTAATCTCATTATTGGAAAGAATTTTATCCAATCGGGCTTTTTCAACATTCAGGATCTTTCCTCTTAAAGGTAATATGGCTTGAAATAGTCGATCTCTTCCTTGTTTGGCGGAACCACCTGCCGAATCACCCTCCACAATATAAAGCTCGCTAATTTGTGGATCACGAGACGAACAATCTGCAAGCTTTCCTGGAAGATTGGATATTTCTAAAGCACTTTTTCTCCTTGTTAGCTCTCGAGCCTTTTTCGCGGCATCACGAGCTCTTGCGGCCATCACACCTTTATCGACAATTTTCCGAGCTAGAACAGGATTTTCTAACATAACTTTCTCAAAGTGCTCAGAAAAAAGAGAATCTGTGATGGTTCGTACTTCTGAATTCCCCAATTTTGTTTTTGTTTGACCTTCGAACTGTGGTTCAGGATGTTTAATCGAAATGATTGCTGTTAATCCTTCACGGACATCTTCCCCTGAAAGATTACTATCATTTTCTTTGAAAATATTATTTCGCCGCGCATAATCATTAATGACCCTTGTTAAAGCTGTTTTAAAGCCAAATTCATGAGTTCCACCTTCATACGTGTGAATATTATTGGCAAAGGAATACAAATTACTGGCGAAACCATCATTGTATTGAAGAGCCACTTCCACCATAATTTCGTCTCTTTCCCCTTCAATATAGACAGGTTCTTCATGAAGGACTTCTTTTGAATGATTCAGAAACTCGACATATGATTTAATGCCGCCCTCATAATGATATTCACTTTTTTTTCCTTCCTCACGTTTGTCCTCAATCGTTAATTTTAATCCTTTATTTAGAAAAGCTAATTCTCTTGTCCGGGTCGCTAAAATATCAAAATCGAATTCAGTTGTTTCCTTAAAAATTTCAGGGTCTGGAGTAAAATGAATAACTGTTCCTGTATGATCTGTTTCACCGATTACTTTTAAATCAAAAGCAGGTATACCGCGTTCATATTTTTGATAATAAATTTGTCCATTCAGATGGACATATACTTCAAGTTCTGATGAAAGGGCGTTAACAACAGACGCACCAACCCCATGGAGTCCCCCAGATACTTTATATCCACCACCGCCAAATTTCCCACCAGCATGAAGCACAGTTAAAATAACCTCAACAGCAGGTCTTCCCATCTTTTCTTGGATCCCCACTGGAATCCCTCGTCCATTATCTGTTACTGTAATACTATTATCTTTTTCAATCACAAGATTTATTTGATCACAATAACCGGCTAAAGCCTCATCGATACTATTGTCTACAATTTCCCATACTAAATGATGGAGTCCCTTTGAACTCGTAGAACCAATATACATGCCAGGTCTTTTTCGAACAGCTTCCAAACCTTCAAGCACCTGTATTTGGTTCTCATCATATAATTGTTCTTGAACTTCATTTTGGTCCATTGTCAAAAACTCACCTGCTCTTTCAATCAATTTTGCCTATTATGTTCAAAAAGGAGGACAAAAAGAGCCGGATCGGCTTAAATAGCAACGTCCTGGGAATAGGGTTACTCTTCCCGCCGAAACATTTTTGCGCCGTTGACATTAGTACGTCCTTTTGAACAACCCTTGTTGACAAAACATCTATATCATGAACTCATCATGGTCTGTTACATTCAACAACCGCTTTTTCAATGTTGATGAAGCAATTGGAGAGAAATAAATATGAGGTTCCGTAATGATCAAAGATTTAAAGTCACCATTGGATAGATTCATAATCAAATCTTCTTTATGCTTTAAAAAATTTTGGATTTCAAGAGAATATTCAACGGTCTCTTTTTCAAGAATGGCAATGATTTCATTGGAGCGAATCATCACATCTTCTCCAGCATGAACATACATTTCTTCACCTCATTTCTCTCTTTCCATTTTTCCATTTCGAACCATGAAAGTAGCTGCATCTCTTAAGGTTTGATGATCGATTCCATCTACCGTTGTCGTCGTGACAAAGGTTTGGATTCTCCCCTTAATGGTATTAAGAAGATGGGACTTTCGATAATCATCCAATTCTGATAAAACATCATCAAGAAGCAAAATGGGGTATTCGCCGATTTCCGAATTAATTAAATCAATCTCAGCTAATTTCACGGAAAGAGCTGTTGTTCGTTGTTGACCTTGTGAACCAAATGTTTGAACATCCCGACCGTTCACAATAAATCCAATCTCATCTCGATGCGGGCCAATCAATGTCATTCCTCGATCAATTTCCCTTTGCTCTAGAGAGAAAAATTTTTCTTCTAATCCTTTTATCATCTTTGACCAATCCCGTTCATTCGATACCTCAATAGATGGTTTATAACGAATCTCAAGCATTTCTTTTCCTTGTGAAATCCCTTCATGGATCGGTTGTGCCCATTTTTCTAGCATGCGAATAAACTCAAAGCGTTTTTGCATCACTTTGATCGCAACTTCAGCAAATTGCTCATTTAAAACATAAAGAAATGTTGGATCCTTTTGTTTTCTTGATTGCAATTGTTTTAGAAAATGATTTCGCTGTTGTAATACCTTTTGAAATCGATTCATATCATGCAAATAAACAGGGGACACCTGTCCGATTTCCATATCAATAAAACGACGCCTTACTTGTGGACTTCCCTTTACAAGGTGAAGATCTTCAGGCGCAAACATCACAACATTCATATTTCCGACATAACGACTTAACTTTTTTTGTTCAATATGATTGAACTTCGCCTTTTTTCCTTTCTTGGAAATCGTTAGATCCAAAGGTACAGCCCCATGCGTTTTTTGTATCCTACCTTCTATTTTAGCATAATCCGAGTCCCAACGGATTAAATCTTTATCATTGGAAGTACGATGGGATTTCGCCATCCCTAACACATAAATAGATTCCATGACATTTGTTTTTCCTTGAGCATTTTCTCCGAGAATCACATTGACATTATTCTCAAAAGTAAGCTGAAGGTTTTCATAATTTCTAAAATTTACCAATTCCAACTCTTCCATATACATGAAGGCAACATCCTTTAGCGAACAATTGTAAAGATGCCAATCCCTTTAATTTCTATTTTATCATGAATTGTGAGTTTACGCCCTCGGCGTTGGTCTTGCTCACCGTTAATCCAAACTTCATGCTCACTTAAAAACCATTTCGCCATGCCTCCAGATGAAATCATATCTGTAAGCTTTAAAAATTGCCCTAGTGTAATCGTGTCCGTATCAATCTTCACTTCATTCTCCATACACTCACTCTTTTCCCGAATCGTCACTCCCTTTATTTTACTAAAAGATCCTCAAGAAGACAAAGAAAAGCGGAAGGCGTTTGTTCAGGGGCGACTAGCAAATGTTCCTGAACCTAGGAAGGGCGATTTTCCCTCCCTAGGTTCAGGGTTATTTGACCTCGAACCCCTAACGCCTGGAGCTAGACAAAGAAAAGCGAAAGCGCCTAGAGAGAATGGACGACTAAAAAGCGCGACGTCCTTTGGGCCTAAAATGAAAATCCCACCGGATGGCAGGATAATAGAAAAACATAAGCGTTTAAAATGTTCTAACTGGCAAAATCAGTTGTAAAATCTGTTCATCATGAACAGATTGAATAATAAAAGGACGCATAGCTCCTGTAAAACTGATCCTAATATCTGTTTCTTCTAAAGCTTTTAGGGCGTCCATCATATATTTCGAACTAAATGAAATTTTCAGCTCTTCTCCCTCAATCGATTCTGTTTGAATTTGTTCTACAACTTTTCCAATTTCAGGTGTGGTAGATGAAATTTCAATTTGCTTTCTGTCAATAGAAACCAGTTTCACCACATTATTCCGGTCTCCGCGACTTAATAAAGAAGCCCGATCAATCGCATGAAGAAATTCCTTAGATGGCAAAACAAGTTGCGTTTTGTAATCTGTTGGAATCAATTTTGAGGTATCTGGATAATTCCCCTCTAACAAACGAGAAAAGAATAAGAGATTTTTAAATTTAAACAGAATTTGATTGTCTGTAATCACAATATCAACCATGTCATTGGATCCGTCTAAAATTTTACTTAATTCTACTAAACTTTTTCCTGGGATGACCGCTTGCAACGTTTCTCCTACAATTTCGATAGGCGCCGTTCTCATTGCTAATCGATGGCTGTCTGTTGCTGTACATGTTAATCGATTATTTTCCACCATCCAGTTGACACCTGTCAAGATGGGGCGTGTTTCTGAGGTGGACACTGCAAAAACAGTTTGTCTTATGATCGATTTTAATAAGTCAGTTGGAAGTGAAAATACATTATCCTCGGGAATTTGAGGCAAAAATGGATATTCATCCGGATCTAAACCATTTAAATTGAATTCTGCTGTTCCAGAACGAATAATGGTTTGTAAATGATTAAACACTTCAAATTCGACTGTATCCATTGGTAATTTCCGAACAATTTCCGAAAAATACTTTGCATTTAAAACAATTCCGCCTGTTTCTTGAACTTCGACAATTACCTCCCCATTTTCTTCGTTTGGGATAAAAGATTCAATAGAAATATCGGAATCACTTCCTGTAAAAGTCAGCCCTTCATCTGTCGCGATCATTTTGATTCCCGTTAAGATTGGGATCGTTGTTCTTGAGGACACGGCCTTGGTTACATCTTGAACACTATCGATTAGCCGGTTACGTTTAATAGTAAACTTCATGCTTTACCTCCTTTATTCCATTTCATCTTTAGAGACTATATATTATTTATTATTTATAAAAAAACAGTAATAATAGTAATAGTACCTGTGAATATGTGGATAAATCTGTGTATGACTAGATTTTGCACGTTATTCACATGTGGACAGGCTGTGCATGAAGTTGTGATCGTTATGCACAAAATCCCCATTACGCATTCTTTAATGTTGCCTGAATTTCTTCTAGTTTATTTTTGAAATTCGTATCTGCCTCTAAAAGCTTTGAAATTTTTTCATGGGCATGAATCACAGTTGTATGATCTCTACCGCCAAATTCTTCCCCTATTTTCGGCAGTGAAAAATCTGTCAGCTCTCTGGATAAATACATGGCAATTTGCCTCGGAAAGGCAATAGACTTTGTTCTTTTCTTAGCCTTAAAATCCTCAAGTTTGACATTATATTCAGCACCGATCATTTTTTGAATATCAAGGATAGTGATTTCTTTCGGTTTCGCACCTGGAATAATACTTTTTAATGCTTCAGCAGCCAAATCGGCATTAATATCTTTATTGTTAAGAGAGGAAAAAGCAACGACTCGAATAAGAGCTCCTTCCAGTTCTCTTATATTTGTGTCAATTTGGTTAGCTATGTAAAGCATCACTTCGTTAGGAATATCAAGACCGTCTGCTTTAGCCTTTTTTCGCAAAATCGCAATTCTTGTTTCTAAATCCGGGGGAGTAATATCTGTAATTAAGCCCCATTCAAATCGAGAGCGAAGGCGATCTTCAAGTGTTGGAATTTCCTTTGGTGGACGGTCACTAGCAATCACAATTTGCTTGGTTTCCTCATGGAGGGTATTGAATGTATGAAAAAATTCCTCTTGAGTTGATTCTTTTCCGGCAAGGAATTGAATATCATCAATTAATAGAATATCAACACTGCGATATTTATTTCGGAAATCAACGGCTTTATTATCACGGATGGCATTGATAAATTCGTTTGTAAATTTCTCAGATGATAGATAGACCACTTTTGCATCTGGTTTATGCTCAACAATATAATGACCAATGGCATGCATAAGATGGGTCTTTCCCATCCCTACACCACCATAAATAAATAGTGGATTATAGGCTTTTGCCGGGGCTTCCGCAACAGCTAAAGAAGCAGCATGGGCAAATCGATTTCCGGCCCCAATCACAAACGTTTCAAATGTATACTTTGGATTGAGCATATTTTGATAAGCATCAACAGACTCTTTCTTTTCCATTTTTTGAACAGCTGGAACTTTTTTCTCTTCTTCTTGTTCGGGTGGGATTATAAATTTTACGTTTAAGTCCTCACCAATAATTTCATATAAAAGCCCAGCTATTAATTGAGTGTAATGCCCTTCAAGCCAATCTCTAGCAAATTCATTTGGAGCCGTTACAATCATCGTATCATCCTGAAGCGTATGAGCCTTTGTGAATCTCAACCACGTGTCGAAACTTGGCTTACTCACTTTTTCTTCAATTCTTAATAGAACTTGATCCCAAAGCTCAGCTATGTTTTCCAAATTTTTACCTCCCTTGCACTAGGTAAACACTGCTGTTATATAACGGTTTCCCTTTATTTTTGAAAAAAGTATAAATATGCATAATGATGAATGTGGGTAAATATATATATTAGTAGAAAAGCGGTTTTCGACAGTTTCCACCCTTTGTGGACAAGTTTTTTCAGAGAGAGTGGATAACATATCCACAAGTTATTCACATCTGTGGATAAAATAGTAAACAACAAAAAATGTCCACAGGGAAAACAACATAATCATATCAAATAAATCTAAACTTATCAATGCATAGGAGGAGCATCCACAAAACTAATAGGAAGTAGATAAAAATTACTCACAAGGCGTTAATTTGTTTAAAACCTGTCGATATTTGTTGTGGATAGCAGATTTGTGTCAAAAATTATCCACAAAAAGGAAAATGGGGATAAAATTTTCAAAATCAGTGATTGGGGATAAAGTTAGATTAGGATCAAAGGCTAAATTCGCGACATCCTGTCGCAACGCCTTTGTGACCGACATCCTGTCGGCCCGATCAAAGGCTAAAATCGTATTCTTTTGTTGGCTCTTGACAACCATTTTTTATCTATTTATACTTATTTAGTATGTCTATGAAGGAAATTTTTTTGTTAAACCTCGAGGAGGTGTCATGAATGAAAAGAACATTTCAACCAAATACAAGAAAAAGAAGCAAAGTACACGGTTTCCGTCAACGTATGAGTACAAAAAATGGCCGTAAGATTTTGGCTGCTCGGCGTCGCAAAGGAAGAAAAGTGTTATCAGCGTAGACCACTGAAACGTCTCAGTGGTCTTTTTTTAGGTTAATGGTAAAAGCTGGAATATAAAAATAGAAAACGATTGACAACGATTAGCGACGAACAGAAAGTTACATAATGAGGGTGAAGAAATGAAGAAGGGATACAGAATTAAAAAAAATGAAGAATTTCAAACTGTTTTTAAAAAGGGAAAATCAGTTGCTAATCGGCAGTTTGTTGTTTATATATTAGAAAAAGAGGAACAAGATCATTTCAGAATAGGTTTGTCTGTAAGCAAAAAAATCGGCAATGCTGTCAAACGCAATCAAATAAAGCGGTATATTCGCCAAGTGTTTCATGATTTGAATACAGATATTGAAACAGGAAAAGATTACGTGATTATTGCAAGGAAGCCTGTTTCGGAAATGGACTTTCATCAAGTGAAAAAAAGCCTCCAACATGTTTTAAGACTTGGGAAAGTGATAAAACAATAATAATTTTAATTAGAAATTCCTCTTTTTTTACAACTTTTGAAGCATAAAAATGGTAAAATAGCCAAAGAACATTCGGATTATAGATATGTATTATGATAACAGGGAGGATATGAAGCTTGAAGAAGAGAATATTATGGGTATCGGCTCTTGTTTTAGTTGTGTTGCTTGCAGGTTGTTCTACGATCGATAACCCTGATTATATTACAGCTGAAAGTACGGGATTTTGGAGTAAATATATCGTTTATCCATTATCATGGGTGATTACCACCTTTGCAAAAATGTTTGGTAATAGTTACGGACTATCCATTATTGTCGTAACAATTCTCATTCGCTTAGCAATCTTACCGCTTATGATTAAACAAACGCAAAATACAAAAGCGATGCAAGCCATTCAACCAGAAATGCAGAAATTAAAAGAAAAATATAGTTCGAAAGACCAAAAGACCCAACAAAAATTACAAGAAGAAACAATGAAGCTTTTTCAAACACATAATGTCAATCCATTGGCGGGTTGTTTCCCACTGTTGATTCAAATGCCGATTTTGATCGGATTTTATCAAGCGATTATCCGTACAGAGGGAATATCTAAAGCAGGAGACTTCCTTTGGTTTGATTTAGGGGCACCTGATCCTCTTTATTTGTTGCCGATTATTGCAGGAATCACCACCTTCTTACAACAAAAAATTATGATGGCGGGAACAGGGAATGCAAATCCGCAAATGCAAATGATGCTTTACATCATGCCAGTGATGATTTTAATTTTCGCAGTAAATTTCCCAGCAGCTTTGGCCCTTTATTGGGTTGTCGGAAATATATTCATGATTGCGCAAACGTATTTTATTAAACCACCAGTTGCTCAAAATCAGCAAACAAATATTCATAAGGGAAAGGTGAGGGGAGCTAAAAAGTGAGAGAAATCACTGCTACTGGACAAACCGTTGAAGAAGCAGTAGAATCCGCATTGGCTCAACTAGAAATAACTCGGGATCGTACAGAAATCACCATTGTGGAAGAAGGAAAAAAGGGACTACTCGGATTATTTGGTGCGAGGCCTGCTATTGTGAAAGTAAAGGTAAAGCCGACATCCATTGAAGCAACAGTAGAATATGTCCAAAATATCTTGGCCAATATGGGCATTGCCGCAGAAATTAAAGTCGAAAAAAGGGATGAAAGACATGTTATCTTTCACATAACAGGTGAAAAAATGGGGCTTTTGATTGGAAAAAGAGGACAAACCATCAATTCATTGCAATATTTAGCACAACTTGCAGCAAATCGTCATGCTGATCCATATATAACCGTCATTTTAAATCCAGAAAATTACCGGGATCGACGGGAGCAAACTTTAATTCAATTGGCAAAGCGACTCGCTTCCAAAGCTCAACAGTTAAACAAACCTATTACACTCGAACCGATGCCTAATTTCGAACGGAAAATTATTCATACAGCTTTAGCGGAAAATAAAAAAGTCCAAACAGTTTCAGATGGGCGTGAACCGAATCGTTATGTTGTCATCAAACCTCTTCCATAAGGTTGTTAGAAAAAAACATCTTGCTATACCAATGGCAGATGTTTTTTTTTATTTCGAAATAGGCAATAAAAAAATTTAGGTGAAGAAATCTAACAAAAAAAGTGTTATAGACATAGGGATGATGATAATATGTATGTAAAGAGTTGTATGAAATGGATGTGACATCAATGATTCAGAAAGTTCCATCAGCACAAAATAGAGATCGTTGGATTTATCTATTTTCTGTGCTTCTTTTATGTCTTAAAATTTCTATACTTTATAAATGGGGCTTTCAAATAAGTGTTCAATCCTTTTGGGAGGCCATTTTACTAGAATTTACTACATTAGGCTCTCTTTTGGCGATTTTTAGTTTAGGCTTTCTATCGAAACGCCATCGAACGAAGATTTTTTTTACCATTCACTTACTTTTAACAGCGATTTTGTATGGAAATGTGCTTTATTACCGTTTTTATATTGACTTTGTTACGGTTCCAGTCCTATTTCAGTTTAAAAATGTAGGGGGATTAAGTCAAAGTACACTAGAACTGATCAAATTTTATGATGTATTTTTGTTTTTAGATGTCATCTTGCTTTTTATCATGGCGAAACATCGGCTATTTAAACAATATAGCCTTTCGATCCCCAAAAAGGTAGGAAAGACAGTCATTCCTTTTTTGATTATAGTTCCAATTCTTCTTTCTTGTTTTTTTCATTCAGGTTTTTGGAATCAATCGTATGATAAAGAATTAATTGTTAAATCTTTAGGTCTTTATTATTATCATATGTTTGACATCTATCAAAATTCGAAATCCTCGATGAAAAGTGTTTTGGCAGATGGTAGTGAAGTGAAAGAAATTGAACGTTATGTCAAAAAGAAACGAGAACATGATCCCTTATCAGAGCTGCATGGTGTTGCAAAGGGAAAAAATGTGATTGTCATTTTTCTTGAATCCACTCAAGAATTCGTAATGGATCGGGAAATTGACGGACAGGAAATTACACCATTTTTAAATGAATTCAAGAAGGAAAGTCTATATTTTCCGAATTTCTATCACCAAACCGCACAGGGAAAGACATCTGATGCAGAATTCATTTTAGATAATAGCTTGTATCCATTATCAGGGGGATCTGTTTTTGTAAGAAGAACGAATAATCACTTTGTGGCATTACCGGAAATATTAAAACAACATCAATATTATTCAGCAAGTTTCCATGGGAATGATGCTTTTTTCTGGAACCGGGAAATAGCCTATCAAACGTTTGGCTATGATCGCTTTTTTTCCAAAGAAGATTATGATGTGACAGAGGAGAATTCAATCAATTATGGGTTGAAGGATATCGACTTCTTCAAACAATCGCTTCCCTATTTATCACAATTGCCGGAACCCTACTATGCTAAGTTCCTAACCTTGACAAATCATTTTCCTTTTTTACTGGATCCTGAAGACCAATTGATTTCTGCACCGGAGACAGAACAAAATATGGTCAATCGATATTTTACAACGGTTAGATATGAGGATGAAGCCATTAAAAATTTCTTTGATGATATAAAACAGTCAGATATATATGACAATAGTATATTTGTTTTGTTTGGGGATCATTATGGAATCTCTAAAAGCTATAATGATGCCCTTGGGGAAGTGTTGGGCTATCAAATAACACCGAAAGATGATATGGAATTGCAGAAAGTGCCATTATTTATCCATATCCCCGGTATAAAAGGACAGGAAGTCACGACAGTAGGGGGACAAATGGATTTACGAGCGACTATTTTGGATTTATTAGGAATTTCAGAGCCGGAAGAGGCCCTTTCATTTGGAAAAAGCTTACTTACTCATGATAAGAATCGATTTGTCGCTTTTAGAGATGGATCTTTTACAACCAATAAATACTCTTATATTGAGCATACCTGTTACTCAAAGAAAACCGGGAAAAAAGTAAAACGGAATTTTTGTTCTCCTTATTTTTCAGATATTCAAAAAGAATTAAATTACTCAGACAAAGTGATCAATGGAGATCTGCTTCGTTTTTTAGAATAAAGTGAAAAGACTTGGTACCTTGCCAAGTCTTTTTTAAAAGGTAAGAAAGTATAAAAATTGGCTAGCGTTGAGAGCCAGCTCCAGCGCCTCAATTATAGGTGTTACTATTGGATTTATTTTTTCTTTTTTAATTTTAAATGTCTTTACATATG
>NZ_JALIFP010000061.1 GCF_022867885.1 Lederbergia sp. NSJ-179
TACAATGCGGACAAGCTTGATGAAGTCATTTACAAAACAACTTTAGCTAAGCTAAAAGACATGAAACCAGAGGTTATAAATGAAAAGGTTTTCGAACCGATTTTCGATAAAAAAGGCCTCCCTACAGGAGAAATGAACGACCTCGTTGTGAAATTTAATTTTATCGATAATGATAAAGATCAAAATCAATTTCAAGGAGATTCATTAGATCTGACCTGGACATTTAATGCCCAGCAAACAGAAGGAGAGCAAAGATAGCATGATGACAAATGGCAAAGCCTTGGGCTTTGCCATTTGTGATGAAAGCTCACTTTTTCTTCATTACAAAACAAAGATGTCGGCCACTTTTTTTATCTTCGCGGTAGGAGAAACCGTCGGGACTTTTATATTCCACCTTTATGGCTAAGACTCAGGTTATACATTTGAGTTTTAGGTAATAAATAATGCAACTCAACTCCCTGTTTAAAGGTTTAAATTTATAGTATTGTTAAAAGCATATCTGAATGGTTGAAGGATATAAAAATTAATTTATTCTATTGAGAATAAGTAACTTATATTTGAACTGAGTGGGAAAAGTTGTGTTGCTAGGTTGATAGCTTGCTAGCGTGCTAGCGATACAACTTTTTTATTTTTTGTAAAAATCCTTGACAAATGGGCAAAATTATTCTAATGTTTAGGCGATTCATAAAATAATTTAATTGGGAGGTGAAAAGCTGGTGAGAGTACAACTGGTATTTGAAATGACGAAAATCCCGGTAGCTTACAGATTGGGTACGCTATCGATCATTAAAGAAATGATTCGAAATGGTTCTGAGGATTACTATGATAGTCTGTTCTCCAAAGCTAAAAGGAAAATGAAGCCGTTTTCCTATTCAACCTTTATTCCAAATCTCGCTATCGAGGGTGAGGTAATACGCGGAACGGAACTGCACTTGAATATCTCAAGTCCGCACTATGAATTTATCATGTTTCTGGTGAATGGAGCACAAAAAGAGAGAACCTATTTTATTAAGGGTGCAGAAGTCACACTGAAAAAGAAAAGACTATTACCCGATGTCAGGATTTCGGAAAGAAATATTATATTCAAGACGCTATCACCCATATTAATTGAAACCAAAGATGGAAAGCCTGTTTTGGCTACGGACGATGAGTTTAAGAGGGAGTTTCAATATGTCGCTCACCTAATTATCACAGAAGTCTTCGGGAGAGAGCCAAAACAGCCGATTAAAGTTACGCAAACCATGATGACGAAACAAATCATGAAGGAAAACCTTCATCAGAAGCAAAGCAGTGCGCTTTATCTGACCGCCAATAAGGGGTTGTTGCAGTTACAAGGAGATCCGGAAGACCTTCAATGTCTGTACGATGCAGGTGTCAGTATGAGGCGTTCGCTTGGTCTTGGGCTTTTGGATGTCGTTGAGGAGGTGGGATAAATGGATCAAATGAAGGTATCAATGGGGGATTGGGCCCTTACGCAAGGTATGGTTGGTTTTAAGAGAATCCTGAATCATTATAATGTCAATGTTGAGACAACGATTGATGGTATTGTAGTGACTAGGGATCATCTAAAAGTATTGCCCGAGGCATTTTTTTCTTTTTTTCTTAAAAAATACAGTGTTGCCAAGGGCCATGAGAGGCGTCTGAGAAGTTGGCATAGTAAATGGAAAAAGGGAGAAAAGAAGTATAAAAAAGAGTTGAATGCAAGACTGAAAGATATTGAGTCAAAAGTGGGGAAATATTTCAAAAACAATAGCACCGGTATGGAGATTTTGGATTGTGTTGAACGATACAGGGGTGAAAAAGAATATAAAGAAGAAATGGATGGCTGGTTGGAAAAAATTATAAAAGGTGTTCATACCAAAGAAATCGATGAAAAATTGACATGCAACACGTTTAAAGCTGTATACTTCACACCATATTTCGGTCAACCAAGCTTTCTAAACGTCTCCAAAAATTCACTTACTGTTGATGAACAGAAAGCCTTATTTTCGTATGATTACATCAAGCCAGTTTTGGATGAGTGGGATTTATTAAGCCTGATTGATGAAAGAAAGCAAGATGAATGCTTGCAATTATTAGAAGAAACCAATAAAAAACATCCTCTGTTAGCATTTAAAACAACATTTAAGAAAAAAACCACCCAAGAGATGAAACAATACATAGATGAAGAAGTTCTTAAATGTAGTTTTACAGATTTCCCGCTGGGGCTTTTTTCCTTGGAGGAAAGTGTGTTTTCTCCGCTGGCAGTAAGCCTGGGGAATTCTCTGAACAGCACGTGGGACAGCAATGGAAAAAGCTTTTTTCCGATAAGCGCACTGGCGAAGTTGCTACTCTTTTGCGCACCGGCAGGAGCTACTATTTCGAACAGGAAATCAGTGTTCGTGCAGTTTGATGGTTCTTTTGATCAAATCTATCAGGCTAATGAACACTATAACACAGAAACTGATCAGGACAAGTCCTTTGATGAAGTGATTTTCGATTTGGTCAGTGAACAGGAGTTACGGGCGAACTGGCTTGCCAAACATTATTTAATACTGGAATATGAATCCGACTACCAGGCAAAAAAAACATTGTTGGACTATATGATTTTGACACCCGGTTTGATTAAATTATTCCAGAATCATGGGAAATTGTTTGGGTATCTTCATTACACAAACAGAATAACATTTATCAAAAGTTTGATTAAAAATATAGACACCAAGCAATTGATTTTCACCGTTTTAAGGGAAAAGATCAAACAAAGCTATTCGTCGTTGGAAGTAGTATTTATGACGATATTAAGAAATTATGACCAATTTTATAAGAAGGAGGGAAAATTTGATATGGATTCGCAAAAACAACAGAAATATGTCTGGGTGCTATACAAAAGTGGCGAGGCTGTTCGAAGTAAAATTGGTCTGAAAAAGGCACAAGGAATTGCATATCGATTGCTGAACGCTGTACAAGCTGGAAACAAGAACACATTCATGGACACTGTGATGAGGACCTATATTTCTAATGAATTGGAAATGCCATCATTGCTGTTGGAGGTGCTTCATGAAAGTAAAATGGACTTTGAGACAGTCGCAAATGCGTGGATAGCCGGATTGATTTCCAAACCAAATGAAGAAGGAGAGGCTGTAAATGGTTAATAATAAAGCAATTACATTCACTGTTGTATTTCGGGCAAATTCACTGAATTACGGAGAAGGCACTGCAAATATTTCCGAATTGAAAAAATTCCATCGGGCGGATGGCGGAGTATACTCCTTTGCGTCCAGGCAAAGTCTTCGCTATGACATGGTGCGCCTTGGCAATCAATTTTTTGACTGGAATCTGGATGTGGTGGATAAAGAACAGCGGGTGATTCAATTTAAGGAAAAGTGCACGATTGAAGACTCTGTTGAGATGGATTTATTTGGCTACATGAAAACCAAAGCAAAAACAGGTGCGGCTAAGCGATCGGCAGTTGTTCGCTTAAGCCATGCAATATCTCTTGAACCATACAAGAGCGATCTTGAATTTTTGAACAATATGGGACTGGCAAAGAGGATTAATGAGGATGCCAATTTGGCAACCGTCGAACAACATATTAGCTATTATGCCTATACTGTTACAATTGATTTATCGCGCGTTGGGGTCGATGAAGGGATCGAACTGGATACAGAGGAAAAGGTGAACCGGGTTAAACAATTTTTGGAAGTCACCAAGTTTTTAAACCGTGAAATCCGAGGCAGGCAGGAAAATCTTTCCCCGTTGTTTGTAATTGGTGGAGCCTACCCAATACCAAATCCATTCTTCCAAGGGCGTATCTCATTGGATGGAAAAGATAGATTGAATATTAGCTCACTGGAAGACACTGTGAATTCCTCTGTATTCAATGTTTCGGTTAAGGACAGTACACAAATCGGGTATGTACGAGGCATTTTTGAAAATGAAGAAGCATTTGCCAGTATTGCAAAGGCGGGAACAGTTGATGCATTTTATCAAAATCTGGCTGGACAAGTAGATCAATATTACGGTGTTTCTATATGAAAGTTTTGAGAATCAAGGCATTCCAGGAAACCGCATGTTATAAAAAACCCTTTGCCAACAAGGTAACTGAGACGTATCCGCTCCCACCGTACTCAACAGTCAAAGGGATGGTACATGCAGTATTGAACGCCGATAGACTGGTTCCGTTTTCTTTATCGATACAGGGAGATTATGAAAGTCAAATCATTGATTACAGGAAAAACTATTTTGTTAAAAAGCATGAATTTGCCATGCCAATTGTGCTCGATGGAATTGCTGGTGCAATGCCAACCTACCCAACCAGTGTCATGTCGTCCATGCCACTTTATACACATATGCTGTATAACGTTCAGCTAGTCTTTCATATCAAGGCTGAAGATCAAGTATTGGAAGAAATATATAAGGGATTTGAGCAACTGGATTCTTTTGTTGCATTAGGTCGTCATGAGGATTTGTTACGGATTGATGAAGTGAAATATGTGGCATTGGAAGAAACAGATGAATGTGAGACCAAGCATGCGATTTATATACCGAAAAGTCAATTTGCGGAAAACGGACATGGCATACCTTATTTGCTTAACTGGACATACAAAATAAAAAAGGGCTTTCGGGAATGGGAAAAGATACCTGCTATTTATTTGTCTAAACATGAGAATATCAATGAGGAATATTTTGACTCGACCTTCCGAATTGATGAAAATGAATATCCAGTATTCTGGAATAAATAAAAGTGAAAACCAGTGAGATTTCTCATTGGTTTTCTAACAAGGAGGAAATAACTCTGATTATCGCTAAAACAAGACCTGAAATGGAAACACTAAAGCAGCATACACAAAATTTACTAGATAGACATGGCGTATTAAAAAGTGCCTATTTTGAACAAATTCCAGATGAAAGAATATGGGATTTATTGTATAAGGCAGCACAATACCACGACTTGGGCAAGGTAAATAATGACTTTCAAAGTAAAGTGCATCAAGCCCTAAATACCGGGGAAGTGATCGAACCGTCTAAATACGGTCATATACCCCATAATTACCTATCCCCATTCTTCTTGCCAGTTGCCAAATGGGATCTTACAAAAGATGAAAGAAGAGTACTCATTCAAGCGATAGCGTACCACCATGAGAGGAATACCCAGCCCGATGTTTCCCTTTTATCGGATGTACATAAAGAGGAATTGATAGATCATTTCAAAAAGATAGAAGAGGACATGAGGGTTGAAGTTCCTGATAAAGATCAAAAAACCTTTAAGATTACGAACCCTTTAAAATCACAAGACCGCATCACGGAAATCAAAGACGGTAAAGATATTTATTGTCTTTATATATTAATCAAAGGATTGTTGCACAGACTGGATCATGCTGCATCTGCACATGTACCAATCGAGGTTGACCAAAAAGTAGACATTGCACAGCTGACAAAAAAATATATCGAACAAAAAATTAAAAAGCCTCTAAGAGCCCTTCAAGAATTCACCTATCAACATCAAGATAAAAACCTGATCATCGTGGCACAAACAGGAATGGGGAAAACGGAGGCGTCATTATTATGGGCAGGCAAAGATAAAACATTTTTTACGCTGCCAATTAGAGTTTCACTAAACGCTTTGTATAATCGCGTAAATAATGAAATGGAGTATTCAACCGTTGGGCTGCTTCACGGTTCTAGTGCGTCCCACTTGGATCAAAATGGGGATGAAAATTGGGAAGTTATTAATGACCAGTCGAAACACTTTGCCAGCAAATTATTATTTACAACGGTTGATCAAATCTTAAAATTTCCATTTAAATTCAAGGGGTATGAGAAATTTTTTGCTACTATGGCATATTCCAAGGTAGTGATTGATGAAATCCAGGCTTATAATCCATGGATTGTTGCAGTTTTGCTGAAAGCGATTGAAATGATTCACCGTATTGGTGGTAAATTCATGATTATGACAGCCACATTGCCACAAATATATCTCGATGAATTAAAGGACAGAAAAATATTGGATGATGGCTGCGAATATCGGGAATTCGTCGATGAATCCTTTATTAGACACAAAATTAGCATTGAAGATCAAAAAATTGTTCAGGCAGTTGACAGAATATCAACGATGGCTGACAACCATAAGGTGTTAGTCATTGTCAATACTGTAGATCGGGCAATAGAGATTTTCAAACAATTGGATGGGGAAAATGTCCATTTGCTTCATTCTAGGTTTATTCAACGCGATCGTGCTTTATTGGAAACGGAAATAAAAAGATTCGCAGAATCCGATGAAAATGGAATCTGGGTTACTACTCAATTGGTAGAAGCATCGATTGATATTGACTTTGATGTTCTGTTTACTGAGCTTTCTACGATTGATAGTTTGTTGCAACGTTTCGGGCGCTGCTATCGGAAAAGGGAATTGGATCATGACGATCCGAATGTATTCATATACACAAAGGATGTCTCAGGTAGGAAACACGTATATGATGAAGATATTTTGAATTTGACCGAAAAATATTTGTGTCCATTTGATTACCAGTCAATTAGCGAAGTGGATAAGGTGAATTTGGTGAAAAGGATCTATTCAAGAGCTGAGTTGGTGGACACCAAGTTTTACGAGGATTTCAAGAACGCTGTGCATAAACTTGATAATCTGGAGGATTATCAATATACCAACGATGAAGCTCAAAAAATATTGCGTGGCATTCAATCGAGTGACGTAATACCGAGAGCTATATATGACCAAATCATTAATTTGCTTGAAAAATTGGAGAAGGAAAAGGATTCGAATGAGCGGACAAAAATACGCATGGAAATACAAGGCTATACCGTTTCTGTTCCAACTTATAAATACAAAGGTTTGCGATCTCCAGTTGATTTTTATCAGGCAGGGAAAGACGGACGGAAATATAATGTATTGCCTTACGTTGAGGTGTTGGATATTGATTATGACTTTGATTGTGAAAGTTTAAGTGGGATGGGACTGGCAGCTAAGGATACATTCGAGGTTTCTATGAATTTTCTATAGGAGGTGTCGGTAAATGGAGATGGTAAGTGGCGTGCACATTCAGTACTACTTCGTCTGTCATCGCAAACTTTGGTTATTTTCCAAGAACATTCAATTGGAGGAAGGACATGAACGTGTACAAGCGGGAAAATTGCTGCATGAGCGTTCTTACAAAAACGCCGACAAAAAAGAACTTGCCGTAGACAATATTAAAATTGATGCTATCGATGGTGAGTTCGTCAGGGAAGTAAAGGTAACCAGTAGAATGACCAAAGCAGATCGCTGGCAGCTTCTATTCTATTTGTATGAGTTGAAAAAACGTGGGCTAAGCAAAAAAGGGTTGATTAGTTATACGAAAGAAAGGAAAACGGAAGAAGTAATTTTGATGGAAGATGATCAGCGGGAACTGGACAAAATAATTGATCGAATCTATGAAATTGTGGAGCAACCTCACCCGCCGAAAGTAATTAATGCCGCTATTTGTACGAAATGCGCATATTACGATTTTTGTTATGCAGAAGAGGGTGACGATTGAATGAACAAAGACTATTATATTTTTAAGAATGGTAGAATGAAAAGAAAAAATAATACATTTTATTTTATTGATGAAGAAGAGAACAAGAAGTCGTTACCTATTCATCAAATGGAAAATATACATGTTTTTGGCCAGGTTGATTTCAATACGAACTTTTTGAATCTGCTTACACAAAATGATGTGCGCGTTCATTTTTATAATTATTATGGATTTTATAATGGGACCTATTATCCTCGCTCGAAGAATATTTCCGGGTTTACGGTTGTTAACCAAAGCAGACATTATATTGAAAAAGATAAACGAGAGTACTTGGCTAAACAATTTATCTATAGCGGTGTCTTTCACATGCTGCGTAATTTGAGAAACTATAAAAAATATCATGAAGTTGAAACGATTACTGATCGTATTCAAGCCAATATTAAACTGTTGGAGAATGTCCATCGTATTCCGGAAATCATGGGGGTTGAAGGAACCATCAGGCAACTGTATTACTCTGCTTTTAATTATTTTCTGCCCGAAGAGTTTGCGTTCGATGAGCGCACTAAGCGGCCGCCAAGAGATCCATTAAATGCACTGATTTCATTTGGTAATAGTATGTGCTATACAACGGTTTTAACGGAAATATATAAGACGCAAGTTGACCCTAAAGTAAGCTTTTTGCATGAACCGTCGACGAAACGCTTTTCCTTGAGTTTGGATATTGCGGAAATTTTCAAACCGTTAATGGTTGACCCGGTTATTTTCGCTTTGTTGAACCGGAAGCAGATTAAAACATCTGATTTTGAATATATGGAAAAGATGGTTATGCTCAATGAGTCGGGTCGGAAAAAGTTTATCAAAGAATGGACGGAAAAACTGGAAACGACTATCAGACATCGGAAATTGAAACGTAATGTTTCATACAGGTATTTTATTAGGTTGGAGTGCTACAAGCTGATAAAACATTTCATTGGTGACCAACAATATAAACCGTTAAAGGCTTGGTGGTAATTATGTTTGTCATCATTACGTATGATGTTAGCGTTAAACGTGTTGGCAAAGTGTGCAAAAAACTTAAAGAATATTTAACTTGGTCACAGAATTCTGTGTTTGAAGGGAAAATAACTAAGACTTTATTGATGCAATGTCTTCATGAATTGGAAATGATAATCGATGTAAATGTCGACTCGATCTATGTTTATGAAGTCAAAAATCCCAACCATATGCAAAAAACGACCTATGGTATAGAGAAGTCATTTGATGAGATGTTTTTGTGATGCATACTTCAATTGCAGTGAACCCGGTTTTGTGGAAATTGTTGAATGAAAGCTGTTATAATAAGTGTTGTGAGGCAAGTTTTTGAATAGGTAAAATTTGCATTGGAGGTTTACTGCAAAAAAATTTATGGTTAAGCTTTAAAACGTTGATTTAAAAGGGTTTTTGGGCGACTTTTTTAGGGTTATATCTGAACGTAGTGGGATATAAAGCATCATCCACATATAATTGGAATTTGTGTTAGTTATATCTGAACGTAGTGGGATATAAAGTGGATTTTTAGGTCTTGTGCTTCACTGTAGTCGACGTTATATCTGAACGTAGTGGGATATAAAGTCGTAAATTATGATCCTAGTTTTATCGAAGGTGTATGTTATATCTGAACGTAGTGGGATATAAAGATAGACGCCAGATAAGGTTTGTCTCTTTAAATCCTCGTTATATCTGAACGTAGTGGGATATAAAGAATTTGGATACATCTTTCTCATACTTTAAAATCAGGGTTATATCTGAACGTATTGGGATATAAAGCAAGAATGTATTCAGGGCATACATTTCCATGCTGTCGTTATATCTGAACGTAGTGGGATATAAAGTGAATGTTTCGAGAAATTAATAGGGAGTGGGAGAAATGTTATATCTGAACGTAGTGGGATATAAAGAACAATAAAATGGGTATACATCGTCGGTCTATTACTCCTGGTTATATCTGAACGTAGTGGGATATAAAGCTCGTGAGAAGGAAATTGCTGATAGGTTAGCTGAATGTTATATCTGAACGTAGTGGGATATAAAGCAATCTCGATTACAAGGATTTAAAACAAGTTTGGAGTTATATCTGAACGTAGTGGGATATAAAGTTGTATCACACAATGGGAGGTAACGGAATGCGGGAAAGTTATATCTGAACGTAGTGGGATATAAAGAACTCTTGAATATCTAAAGAGTTTGGTTTTTTATCAGCGTTATATCTGAACGTAGTGGGATATAAAGACTAGTCATCACAATCGGCCAGTGGGCCAGATTCGGTTATATCTGAACGTAGTGGGATATAAAGCTAAGACCATTAAAAAGTGCGTTGACAAACTCGTTAGTTATATCTGAACGTAGTGGGATATAAAGAGGAAAAGATTATCAAATAACAGACATCGGAATGAGGGTTATATCTGAACGTAGTGGGATATAAAGGACACCGATAATTACACAAAAGCAGTGCTGGATGCCCGTTATATCTGAACGTAGTGGGATATAAAGAAATCGGAGGAAGTTTCGGAGCAAGCGAAGGAAGAAAGTTATATCTGAACGTAGTGGGATATAAAGACTAAAAATGAAACGCATTCTACGAAAATACATCGCGTTATATCTGAACGTAGTGGGATATAAAGCTAATTTCTCGTAATCAATCGGCTCCTGCTCCGCAGTTATATCTGAACGTAGTGGGATATAAAGATAATGCCGTTTTGAATTTCAACGAATTTTCTTAAGTTATATCTGAACGTAGTGGGATATAAAGTCATTCGCCATTCAATGGACCCGGCTGTCAGCAGATAATGTTATATCTGAACGTAGTGGGATATAAAGTGAGCTGTAACAGGCCTACCAAATCCGATTCCGTTGGGTTATATCTGAACGTAGTGGGATATAAAGGCATCTTCACTTTTAAAACCACTCTTCTTTTTCTCTTGTTATATCTGAACGTAGTGGGATATAAAGTCTTTTGCTTTGGTGAAGAAAGGGACACTTGCAAAACGGTTATATCTGAACGTAGTGGGATATAAAGCCAAAAAAGTGTATCTCCATACTACCGAAGCAGTAAGTTATATCTGAACGTAGTGGGATATAAAGTATGTCTTGCCGCGTTAAAAGCTGTAGGGGTGGAGGTGTTATATCTGAACGTAGTGGGATATAAAGTCGTTTCCCGTCCCATATATACCAGCCGACATCATGTTATATCTGAACGTAGTGGGATATAAAGACGTATTGAGGATAGTGGCAAATGTCGCTCCCTTGTCGTTATATCTGAACGTAGTGGGATATAAAGTTTAAAAACTTTTCGGGCAATGTCCACGAGCGCTTCGAGTTATATCTGAACGTAGTGGGATATAAAGTTGTCGATTCGTTTTCCGCGAAATTTAATCTCCTTCGTTATATCTGAACGTAGTGGGATATAAAGTTGTTCAGCTACTTTCGGATCGTCTAACTCGTCAACGTTATATCTGAACGTAGTGGGATATAAAGTTGTAAAGAGCAGCGTCGGAGAGATCCTCGGGTTCCGTTATATCTGAACGTAGTGGGATATAAAGAGGATTAGGAGAAAGTTTTGACCCGGGGGGTATCTAGTTATATCTGAACGTAGTGGGATATAAAGTTATACGTACACTTAGAAGCCCACTGCGCCACCCACTTGTTATATCTGAACGTAGTGGGATATAAAGCAATTTGCACCGCTGGTAACATAACTTAAATCGACGTTATATCTGAACGTAGTGGGATATAAAGGTTTGATACACGAAAAATCCTTTAAAGCGTTGGTTGTTATATCTGAACGTAGTGGGATATAAAGAAAGAAAGCCGAGATTCAATCACAGGTGGCCAAGTGTTATATCTGAACGTAGTGGGATATAAAGTCAGTTTCGTATCGGTGAGATTGATGAAAATGTCCGTTATATCTGAACGTAGTGGGATATAAAGATTTAAAGGGTTTCGGGGACGGTAAAAAGCAGGCTGGTGTTATATCTGAACGTAGTGGGATATAAAGACGAAGCCATAGAACAGGCACAAGGGGCTTTTGATGAAGTTATATCTGAACGTAGTGGGATATAAAGCTAAGGAGACTTTGAAACGGACCTAGACTTTTACTGGAAGTTATATCTGAACGTAGTGGGATATAAAGTGCGAAATGCATTCTATAAAGCGTATCAACACGGAGTTATATCTGAACGTAGTGGGATATAAAGGAGCGTTTTTTGCATCTTCTAAAGCCGTGCTTGCCTGTTATATCTGAACGTAGTGGGATATAAAGAGGACATGTGGACAGGCGTTAAAAAGCAATTTAACGTTATATCTGAACGTAGTGGGATATAAAGTTTAAACGAATGGGGAACGATACGTAACCCTAACCCGTTATATCTGAACGTAGTGGGATATAAAGTACGATTGCATTCGCCACTCGCTCATACGTTTATATGTTATATCTGAACGTAGTGGGATATAAAGGAAAAAGAAGCAAAAGAACTAAAAGATTTGTCCCCAAGTTATATCTGAACGTAGTGGGATATAAAGGGAGTGGAATGATCGAAATCAAAAATATGACATTGTTGTTATATCTGAACGTAGTGGGATATAAAGATTTTCGGCGCCCATGTCTGCGATAAGGCCGTGCTTGTTATATCTGAACGTAGTGGGATATAAAGATATAAATGAGTATTACACTTTAACACTCTATGTATTGTTATATCTGAACGTAGTGGGATATAAAGATTAAATACGCACGATATCGCGGTGAGATCAAAAAGTTATATCTGAACGTAGTGGGATATAAAGATAGCCCGTATCGCTATTTTTACCACGCACAGAACCGTTATATCTGAACGTAGTGGGATATAAAGATATCAAATGTATAAAGGTGGTGAAATCCATTGAAAAGTTATATCTGAACGTAGTGGGATATAAAGAAAAATAAAAGGACCCCAAATGGAGCCCTTTTGAACGTTATATCTGAACGTAGTGGGATATAAAGCTGTACCAAGCTTCGCCCGTGTGATAGCCGCATTAGGTTATATCTGAACGTAGTGGGATATAAAGTAACAATAAACGGTAATCGCGATGGTTTTAGAATGAGTTATATCTGAACGTAGTGGGATATAAAGATTGGTCGAGCAAATGCAATTGCTAAACAACTAGAAAGTTATATCTGAACGTAGTGGGATATAAAGGAGTTAGGAGCATTAGAAATTCTCATTATAATATAAAATATACCCTATATGAAGGGGATACAATTACTAAGAGTTTCGAAAAGAAAAATAGCGAAGACATTCATTTTAGAATAATCAAGCATCCGGAAACAATTAGTAATTGAATGATCTAAAGTAAAAAGAAAGGCGGGTTTGTAATTATTCATTAAATATTTTCATAAAAAATATTTTTTATAATGGGATGGGAGGCAATGATATGCCAAGAGAGAATGGTGTAGCTGTCACGATACGTGTTATAGGTGTATTAGAAATAATCGCAGGAATTATTATTGGCTATGCAACTGGTTACGAACAAAGTTATTACTCCTATGGGGAGATGAATTGGATAACATTCTTTACGTGGGTTGGGGTTGCTGCAGTAACAGGTACCTTGACTATTGGATTTGCTGAAATTATTAAGCTTCTTGCTGAAATTAACTTTAAATTAAATAAAGATGATAATTCTGAATCAGACCAGGAAAATCAAGAGGAACTAGAAGAGAATAACAGCAATTAAAAGTAAAACTTGATCATTAATTAGCTATTATCATTAGTAACTCAAGTTTCGGAGTAAAAAAATACTCATAACTCCTTGCCATACTTGGCTTTTGATTGAAAAAAATATTAAGTAAACACAAAAAACACCCTATTCTTTGGTAAAATATTGGTATCGAC
>NZ_JALIFP010000062.1 GCF_022867885.1 Lederbergia sp. NSJ-179
ATAAACTGGACTTGATCATGGAATCATGACTATTTTCACCTTTGGTTGCACACAAACAAAAAAGAATGAGTTACAGTTTGGAGCCATGTATCGCTCGCAACCGAACTCATCCCTAGTCCACAAATAAGTATGCCCACACATCGGGACGATTATTCATGTTACAGGTGGTGAATGTGGAGCGAGTAATCGAACTCATCCCTAGTCCGGTTTTTGGTTTTACTCTTTCTAGTAATTCAGTGTCAAAATATCAGTAAATGATAGAAACGGAAAGATCCTAGTAACTTGTTTTTTCAACATTAAATAGCGAAGAGCCAAACTTTTTAACTCGATACATGAAGGAAGATAAGAAAAATATAACTTGAAAACGATATTTCAGATTACTCCACAAATTCCACTTCCCCCTTATCTATTTCTTCAATGAACGATTTAGTAAATACATTCAAGTCTGAGTTTTTCCCGTTGTCTATATATATGTAATCGAAGGCCGTTACATCCTTTTTAAGTGACTGAACCATTAATTCTGACATTACACAAATCCAAACTCTTCTTCAAACAATATAGCTAGTGAGATCGTTTTCAATGAACTTAAACAAAGTATAGCAAGACTATCATCTTCCCCGATGGATTGAATTTCCTTCTTGATGACTATCCAATTATTTTGCATCTTCATAACTTCCTTTCAAAGAAAAGATTATAAATATTCGACTTCTTTATACAAGTATGTATAACAAGAATATATCAGATACTACTTTACCTTATCAACAAATAAATGTTTGGTATATTTTTGGTACGCTAAACCATAAGAAAAAGCGCAAGCGCCCGTTTAATGGATGAACGGCTAAGTTCGCGACGTCCTGTCGCAACGCCGATGGATTCGCATCCTGCGAGTCTCTCGGGGTTAGGCGCTGGAGCTAGACCAGCACTAGCCAATTTTTCTTTCCTATCTTGTGAAAAAAGGAATCAGCACATCCTGGAGTGCTGATTCCTTTCTTTATGACTCTAAAAATTAGCTTCCTCATACATTTTTTTAAAGTCTTCCAATTTATTGGTTGTACATAAAATGGACGGATAACGACGGAAAATATCAAATTGCCATTTTTTATCTACTGGCCAGACAATAATTTGCAGTCCTTCATCTTCACAAAGTTGAACAAATTCATCTGTTAAATACTCAATGCGAACGGCGAGGGAAGAGGCCTTTATCTCTTTTAAGAAGCCGAATAAGCCTGGTGTCGCCCCATGCTGAATCACACCTAATTCGATTGTTTCGGATAATTCTCTCATTTTCATAATTGAAAAATGATCAAAGGAATTTACATAAATAGAATCCATCATTCCCGTTTCCTCAATAACTTTAAGCGTCTTCTCTTCTAAGCCGGGATACAAATAGCCATGCTGCTTTAACTCAACAGCCACTTTCATTTTCCCTTTTGCAAATTGCAGTGCTTCCTCCAAAGTCGGAATCGTCTCAGTTTCTCCTACCTTCAGCTTCCGGAGTTCATCGAACGTAAAGTCTTTAATAAAACCTTTTGCATTCGTCATCCGATTGACCGTAATATCATGCATGAGAATGGGAACGCCATCCTTACTAAGCTGAACATCAATCTCAATGTGGCTAAACCCCAGCTCATAAGCAGCCTGATAGGCTGTTAACGTATTCTCTGGATATTTCCCTGGATACCCTCTATGCGCAAGGGCCCTAATCTTACTCATTTGAATCCCCCATTTATCGTAATATTCGGCTGTTTTTCATCTAAGACTTCGGTAACTTCCCGAATAAAATAAGATACTCTGATTCTATTCTTCCATATAAATTTTATCAGTCAGCTTTAAGTGTTGTCCATGATGAAAGCCCTTTATTTATAGCTCCCATATGTCATTATTCTTCTTATTTCTGCTAAAAGCGAGGGTATGCTCATTATTACTCATTTATTGGTTCCTTTCCTTTTAAAAATAGACAAAAAAAGAAACCTAGCTCGCATGATAAGTTAGCTTGGTTTCAATCAATGCTTCGGTGAGATCCGTTAGGAATTAAAATACACACAAATACGACAATTATTTAATTGTTGAATCGGAATATCCATGTCATAGATTTCCTTCAAGGATTCAGATTGAATGATTTCATTTGTTGGACCATCTTTCACAACTCGGCCATTCTTTAAGGCAACGATCCTGTCTGAGTAAACAGAAGCAAAATTAATATCATGAAGAACAATCACAACTGTTTTGCCCAAATCATCGACAAGCCTGCGTAAGATTTTCATAATTTGCACCGAATGTTTCATATCTAAATTGTTCAATGGTTCATCCAATAAAATATAATCGGTATCCTGAGCGATGACCATAGCGATAAAGGCTCGTTGCCTTTGCCCCCCTGACAATTCCTCCAAATATTGATCTTGTATATCTCTTAAGATCATATAGTCAATTGCTTCGTCAATCTTTTTTGAATCAATATCATTCAGACGTCCCTTGGAATACGGGAATCTTCCAAAGGAAACAAGCTCACGAACGGTTAAACGAACATTCATATAGTTGGATTGTTTCAAGATGGACACTTTCTTCGAAAAGTCGCCTGATTTCATCGCTTTTACATTATTTTTATCCACCAATACTTCCCCCGTATCCGCATCAAGCAAGCGACTGACCATGGATAGTAAAGTAGATTTCCCTGCACCATTCGGACCGATGAAAGAAGTAATCTGACCAGGCTGAATATCCACCGTGACATCTTCGACCACCCGTTTTTTCCCATACATTTTCGTTAAATTTAGCACTTGAATCATGCGGATCTACTCTCCTTCAACAATAAATAAATGAAATATATCCCACCAACAAAATTAATAATCACACTTAAAGTCGTACTAAAAGTAAACACTCTTTCCACTACCCATTGCCCACCTACTAAAGCAATCACACTCATCGTCGCTGCACCGGTAATCAAAACACTATGTTTATATGTTTTAAAAAATTGATAGGACAAGTTTGCGACAATTAAACCAAAGAAGGTAATGGGTCCCACTAATGCAGTTGAAACGGAAATTAAAATGGCGACAATCACAAGCATTTGTTTGACGATTTTATCGTAAGAAATCCCTAAATTAATCGCGATATCCCGTCCCAGTGACAATACATCTAAGTATGGCAAATTCCGCCAGCCAAGAATAAGAACAAACCCAATAAAGAATAAAGCTAGCCAAACAAGATCCCCATTGACATTATTAAAACTGGCAAACATTTTATCTTGTACGATTTGAAACTCATTCGGATCAATTAGTACTTGCAGGAATGTGGAAATACTCTGGAAAAAGGTACCCACGATAATTCCGACCAACAGTAAAAAATAAACAGATTGTTGTCCTTTTTTAAATAAAAAGCGGAAAAGTAACAGGGCAAAAATAATCATGGCCACGACAGATAAAAGAAAGTTTACCTGTTTATTCACAATGGTAATGTGATCAGAACCTAAAAAGAAAATGGCTAATGTTTGAATCAGTAAATAAAGTGAATCCAGTCCCATAATGCTAGGTGTTAAAATTCGATTATGTGTGATCGTTTGGAACACGACTGTTGAATAAGCAATCGCTACTCCTGTAATCGCCATCGCGAGGACCTTTATCGTCCTTTTCGGTAAAGCATAATCAAAGCTTCCATTTAATTGGTGAAATAAATAAAGAGCACAGCATCCTGCAGCGACCAAAGCAAGAAGACTGATTTTAACAGAATTACGCATAAGCTTTCCTCCGGAATAGCAAGTATAGGAAAATGCCGCTTCCGATCACTCCCACCATTAAACTAATGGAGATTTCGTAAGGATATATGAGCACCCGCCCGAGAATATCGCAGATCAGAAGGAAAATAGCCCCTAGTAAAGCTGTATGCGGCAAAGTTTTTCTAATATGGTCGCCTTTCATAATCGAAATAATATTAGGGATAATCAAGCCCAGAAACGGTATCGTCCCAACCGTTAACACAACCGTCACTGTTATTAAAGCAACAAGGATAAGACCGATATTCACAATTCGCTTATAGGCAAGGCCTAAGTTTTTCGCAAAATCCTCCCCCATCCCTGCCACCGTAAAACGATTGGCATAAAGATAAGCAATGATTAAAACGGGAATGCTAATATATAACAATTCATATCGACCTTTTAAAATCATCGAAAAGTCCCCCTGCAACCAAGAAGACATATTTTGAATCACATCCGCCCGGTAGGCAAAAAAGGTGGTGATCGATGATAATATATTCCCAAACATCAGACCGACAAGCGGGATAAAGATCGCATCTTTAAATTTAATTCGATCAAGGATTTGCATAAACAATAAAGTTCCACCAAGGGCAAAAACAAAGGCAACAAGCATTTTTTCAAACATGGTGGCATTCGCAAATAGCAACATGGAAGCAAGAATCCCTAATCTTGTTGCATCCAAAGTACCTGCTGTTGTCGGTGAAACAAACTTATTCCGACTTAACTGCTGCATAATTAAGCCTGTAATACTCATACCCGCTCCTGCCAATATGATGGACACGAGCCGGGGCAGCCGGCTAATGAGAAAGATTTGCGTTTTCTCTGATTGAAAATCAAGCAAATCCAAAGGAGTAATGTCGCTTACTCCCACAAATAACGATATAAAAGACGCCACAATGAAGGCGACAATCAAATACCACGTTTTCATAGGAAACCCCGATCCAGTCCAATGTGTTCTTCAATCTCATTGAAAATCATTATCAATGAATCAATTACATTATATCAATATCTATAAGTAAGTCAATGGTGCCTAGCACGCCCCAGAATTTGTCAAATTTTCTTCACATTTATAAAGGCTCCCCTTTTTCTATGATATTTGGAATCGATCTTCTCGAAGTTTTATTTCATACTTCTTTTCATCAAAAAGCGAATTTGCTATGATGATTCTATTCTATTATTTTCTCCGACTACCGGAAGTTATGAAAATCGGTAAAATAGAGAGGTGAAATGATGAGCTTTGAAAATTATGAGTTTTTTATTCGGGTTTTAGTGGCAGGTGTTTTAGGAGCTGTTGTCGGTTTAGAACGGGAGAAGCGCTTTAAGGAAGCAGGGTTGCGTACCCATTTCTTAGTCGCATTAGGAAGCGCGGTCATGATGATTATTTCGAAATATGGTTTCGATGATATTCTTCGTGAAGAAGGCATTGGTCTGGATCCAAGTCGTGTCGCTGCTCAAATTGTAAGCGGTGTCGGATTTTTAGGCGCCGGTATGATCCTTGTTCAACGACAATCCATTTATGGACTTACAACAGCGGCCGGAATTTGGGCAACAGCCGGGATCGGTATGTCCATTGGTGCTGGTATGTACGAATTGGGCATCTTTGGAACCATTTTAATACTCGTTGGTTTGGAATTGCTCAATCGAATGTTTAAATTTGCCATCCCTAAGGCTTATCAGTTAACAGTTGAATGCCTGTCGACCGAAACCATTAAAATGGTCATTGACAATCTGACCCTGCATCAGTTTACGATTAAAGACTATCGTGTGAAAATGGAGAACGTTGATCATACGACAAAGTATGTCATCTATTTAAAATTACAGTCGAAAAAATTGCTTGAGGATAATCAAATTACACAGACCTTATATAAAATCACGGGAGTCACCTCGATTATCTTTCATTAAAGCGGCGCAACGAAAAATCATTGCCTCTATGAAACTTCTTTGGAGAATCAGCCCGCTTATTCGAGGTTAAAAAACTAGCGTAAAAAACCAGACATCACTGTCTGGTTTTTTACGTTATTTAAATACCATAGTGGCTTCAATCGCCTTTTTCCATCCACTATATAAAGATGTTCTTCGCGCATCTTCCATATTTGCTGTAAAAGTTTGATCGACCTCCCAGAAGTTTTCGATTTCCTCCTTGCTTTTCCAGAAACCTGTTGCAAGACCCGCCAAATAAGCAGCCCCTAATGCCGTTGTTTCCTCTATCTTCGGTCTTTCCACTGAAACATCTAATAGGTCACTTTGGAACTGCATCAGGAAGTTATTTTTTACCGCTCCACCATCGACACGTAAAGTTTTCAAAGGGATTCCCGAATCAGCTTCCATCGCATTCAAAACATCCTTTGTCTGATAGGCAAGTGATTCTAATGTAGCCCGAATAAAATGTTCCTTGGACGTCCCACGGGTAAGGCCAAACACAGCGCCTTTTACATCACTATCCCAGTAAGGGGTTCCAAGTCCGACAAAGGCAGGCACGACATACACACCCTTCGTGGATTCTACTTTCTCGGCGTATCCTTCACTTTCAGCGGCATCCCGAAGCATTCGCAAACCATCCCGGAGCCATTGAATCGCTGATCCAGCGACGAAAATACTTCCCTCTAAAGCGTATTCAATTTTCCCATCTACTCCCCAAGCAATCGTCGTTAACAGCCCTTGTTTGGATACAACCGCTTTTTCACCTGTATGTAAAAGCATAAAACAACCTGTTCCATAGGTATTTTTCCCCATCCCGCTTTCAAAACAAGTTTGGCCAAATAGGGCTGCTTGTTGATCACCTGCGATTCCAGCAATGGGTACAGCATGACCGAAGAAATGATAGTCCACTGTATGGGCATAGATTTCAGAGGAAGGACATACCTTAGGGAGCATAGCAGCCGGTACACCCATTATCTCGAGCAGCTCTTCATCCCATCCTAAATCATAGATATTGTACATAAGGGTTCTAGAGGCATTCGAATAATCTGTAATATGCGCCTTTCCACCGGATAATTTCCATACAAGCCATGTATCAACGGTACCAAATAAAAGCTCGCCTTTTTCCGCCTTTTCTCTCGCCCCCTCCACATGATCCAGAATCCATTTCACTTTTGTCCCTGAAAAATAAGGATCGATCAATAAGCCCGTTTTTTTCCTAAAAACATCGTCCAATCCTTGTGCCTTTAATTCCTCACAGATTGGTGCTGTTTGTCTCGACTGCCAGACAATGGCATTGTATATCGGCTTCCCTGTCCGTTTGTCCCATACAATCGCTGTTTCCCGTTGATTTGTAATCCCAATACCCGCAACTTGTTCTGGCTGAATATTTTTCTCTGTCATCACTCCGGCAATCACAGCTAAGACAGAGCTCCAAATTTCATTCGGATTATGCTCCACCCAGCCAGGCTGTGGGTAATATTGTTTAAATTCCATTTGCGCTTGATGAAAGATTTTCCCTCTTTGATTAAATAAAATAGCTCGAGAACTTGTTGTTCCTTGATCTAAAGCTAAAATATATTTTTCCATATCACCCCTCCTATCATCCATTACCGAACCTTATGTCGATTCCGTTCAAAAGCTTTCCACAAATCCAATTGGGAAGTTGTTACGGCTTCCGCTCCTGCTGCTAAGGCAGCCTCTACTTGTTCCACTGTCCGGATTAAACCACCACTAATGATCTTACATCCTGTTTGTTCTTGAATTTCCTGAATTAATTCAGGCACAACACCAGGTAGTACTTCAATATAATCAGGTTTTGTTCGCTCAATCAAGGTATAACTCTTTTTCAAGGCAATAGTATCCAGAAGAAAAGTTCTTTGAATCGCTAATAGTCCTTTCGCTTTTGCCTTGATAATCATATTTGAGCGAGTGGAGATGATCCCTGCTGGCTTCAAATCATTGCAAATAAATTCTGCTGCATAATCATCTGTACTTAAACCCTGAATCAAATCAGCGTGAACAAGCACCTTCTTTCCCCGTCTTTTAGCCACATTCAAAATTTTTTCCAAGTTGCTAATACGCATTTCAAGCAAAACGAAATATTCATATTGGCTATCTAAAATATGTTCAAAGTTTCTTAAATCTCTTAGTGCGGGTAAGACCTTCTGTTCATGGAAAGCCATGTTGCATCCCTTCCTTTCAAATCAAATGATTGGTTACACCCCCCCTGCTGAAAGCAGCATGATTTAATTCCTTATTCAATGCTTCTTCCGCCATTTTCTGTTCTTCTTCTGTCCAGTTAAAAATATGAGCCATCTCTTTGATTACAGTATCCTTCCACTGATGAACCTTCTGAATATCAAACAATAATTCTCCTGTTCTTCGAATAAAGAAATCTACTGGTTGAACAGTCATTTCATGGTGGATTGCATACAGAAGCTGAGCATACATGGTGGCGGGCAATTCCCCCTTTTGTTTCGGTACATATCCAAAAACAGTATCCACATTCGCACCATATAACTTCGCCAATTTCTGTCCTTCTTCCTGCGTTAATCCGTAATTTTCCGCTTCTTTACCCTTATCTAGGATAAAAGTATCTAATTTGGCTGAACCACCCAAATCTCCCCCTGAAATAGGCAAATGCTTCGTCTGACATGTATCGAAAACCCCTGCTCCCGCTTGACTTAATTGATCCACAACTACATTCACCACGGTTTCTGCCATTTTTCGGTATCCGGTTAATTTACCACCAGCTATTGTAATTAAGCCACTGTTTGATTCCCAGATTTCATCTTTTCGAGAAATTTCAGAAGGAGCTTTTCCTTCTTCATGAATTAACGGCCTTACCCCAGCCCAACTGGATTCAATCTGGGAATCTGACACCGACAGATCTGGGAACATATACAGAATGGCTTTCAGAAGATAATCGCGATCTTCTTGGGTCGCGTATATATTTGCTGGATCCCCTTCATAAAATGTGTCCGTTGTCCCTACATATGTCTTACCACCCCTTGGGATCGCAAAAACCATCCGACCATCCGGTGTGTCAAAATAAACAGCTTGATGCAGAGGAAAGACAGATTCATCAAAAACAATATGCACCCCTTTAGACAAGCGCAAATGCTTTTCCGTTTTGGACCCATCCATATTACGAAGTTCATCAACCCATGGCCCTGTCGCATTGACAATCTTATTCGCCTTCACTGTCACTCGTTTACTGCCTAACTGATCTTGAACCTCCACCCCGATTATCTTTCCTTGATCGTTATAGAGAAATTTGTCTGCCTTCGCATAATTAAGAAGAGTCGCACCCTTTTGCACGGCAGCCTTCATCACTTCGATCGTTAGGCGGGCATCATCTGTACGATATTCCACATAATAACCGCTGCCCTTCAACCCCGTCTTTTTGATAAAGGGAACCTTATCTAAAGTTTCGTTAACCGATAACATTCTTCTTCTTTCGGATTTTTTTACTCCAGCTAAAAAATCATACACCATGAGTCCAATAGAAGTTGTAAATTTTCCGAAGGTGCCTCCCTTATGAAAAGGAAGGAGCATCCATTCAGGTGTCGTCACATGTGGGCCATTTTCATAAACAATGGCGCGTTCCTTTCCAAGTTCCGTCACTTCTTTAATTTCAAATTGCTTTAAATAGCGTAAACCGCCATGGACCAGCTTTGTCGAACGGCTTGAGGTGCCTGATGCAAAATCATTCCTTTCGACTAATGCAACCTTTAAACCTCTTGTGATAGCATCCAAGGCAATTCCTGCACCAGTAATCCCGCCGCCGATAATAAGTAAATCATATTCCTTCTGTTCCATTTCCCTAAAAACATCTATCCTTTTTAAACCTGAAAAATTAGCCATGGCTTTATCCCTCCCTCATACATTTGAGCGTAAAAAAAGAGAAACCAAACAAACACTAAGTCTAAACAATAGTGCTGCTTGGTCTCTCTGCATCTCCAACCATTTATGAACTTACCTTTATAGTATCATATTCCTTTCTTCATTGCATTGGTTTTGGCTTAGGCTTACCACTTTGGGACCCTAGGATGCGGGTCAGAACGGCGTTAGCGATTGTTGTGGCATCCTTCGCCGTTCTTCCTATTTCAAGACGCTTGAGCTTTTCTTATTATTTTTTTATTCACTTATAATTTTTCGGAAAAAGCGAATCCTAATTCTTAGTTATTATGATAGCAAAGGGGCAAACTATGGATCATCATCATTACTTACTGTCCGTCGTTATCGGCATTCTTTTTGGGACTTTTTCTCGTTTTATATTATTGCGGACCGATTTTCGGCAATATCCTTCTTATCCTCAAGGGAGGATCATTCATTTATCGATTGGATTTATTGCCGCCTTTATAGGTGCTGTTTCCATTCCTGCTGTACTAGAATCTGATTGGACCGCCGTTACATTCCTTGGACTTGCAGCCACCCAATTTCGAGAGGTTCGAAATATGGAAAGGGAGTCACTAACCAATATTGATCAGCAGGAATTGGTTAAACGAGGCACCTCTTTTATTGAAGGAATGGCTCAAGCATTTGAAAGCAGGAATTACTTAGTTATGTTTACTGCTTTAGTGACAACCTTATGCTGTGTTTACAAAATTTGGTTAGGAATTATAGCCGGGATCATTATGCTTATTATCGTAAAAAAGAATATGACTGGAAAACCCATATCGTCTATCGCAGAAGTGACAGAAGGGAAAATCCATTTTGAAGGACCCAATCTTTATGTCAGTGATATTCACATTAAAAACGTGGGATTGGAATCAATTAGACAATTAATTGCGGAACGGGCTGTGGGTGTAGTGATTACCCCAAAAACAGAAAGTGCAGCCCTCACCTTGGCTTATCTTGGGCAAAGACAGGCCATGCTTCATCATGTAGCCAATATTCTCGGAGCCTATATAGATAAAGGTGAACCAGATTTAATTCCATTGTCTAAAAGGAAAATGGAGGATGGCCGAATTGGATTATTTCTCATGCCAGAAGAGACAGATTTCCATCAGGTTAAAACCGTAATAGAAAATGTCCCGATTCTTGATAGTGCGATTCGCTTACCACGTGAAGCAGACAAGGGGAAATAAACGAATGGGGGATATATACAAATGGAAAAAGATAGGAAAAGTTCAATTGTAGCTGTGGTGACGACGAAAAAAGAAAATATTAGCTCTGGCGGGGCTCCTGTTTTTTTAGCGAATAATAAAACAGATTTACAAAAATTGGCTAGGAGACTAGAAAGAATCATGGATTCATCTGCCTATGAGCTAAATGAAACAACCTTAATCATTGTTGCAAGATAGGCTGTTCCTTCACAAAGTAAATACTACAATTGTAAAAAGCATGCTATTAAAGGTATTAGCATGCTTTCGCTTCTATTCATTTTCAGCCATTGGTAACAAGACTTCTTCCTTTTTTGCTGCAATGTATTGAACCTGATGCCCATCCATTTCTTTTACAGTGAAGGTAACATGATCATGCGTAAAGGTGTCTCCTACTTTCACATCACTATTTTGAGATAGCACCCAGCCTCCAAGTGTATCGACTTCCTCATCAGATAAGGAAATTCCAAGGAGATCATTTACTTCATTTACTAAGACTTTTCCGCTAAACAAATACTGGTCATCCGAGATTTTTGTGATTTCCTCTACTTCATCTGTATCGAATTCATCACGGATTTCTCCGACAATCTCTTCGATTATATCCTCAATTGTCACTAAACCGGATGTTCCTCCATATTCGTCCATCAATACAGCCATATGGATCCTCTCTTGCTGCATTTTTAAAAAGAGCTCTTGAATGGATATCGTCTCGATGATGAGAATCACCGGTTTAAGAAAAGCGGTTAATTCCATCTCTGGAAGTGGTTTTGAATGATGGATTTGGGCCATTAAAATATCCTTTACATTGATAATCCCTATAATATTATCTTTATCCCCATCATAAATAGGATAACGTGTCAGCTTCTCTTTTTTAATGATATCCATCCAGTCTTGGAAACTATTATCGGTCGAAAGAGAAATCATCTCTGTTCTAGGAACCATGATTTCTTTTGCACTGCGGTCATCAAACTTAAAAATATTATTAACGTACAGTAATTCTGATTGATTAATTTCCCCACTTTTATAGCTGTCCGACAAAATAATCCGTAGTTCTTCTTCTGAATGGGAAGTTTCATGTTCCATCACGGGTTGCATACCAAACGACTTAACAATGAGACGAGCCGAACCATTTAATAACCAAATGAATGGAAACATCAATTTATAAAACAAGATAATCGGTTTAGCAGCAAGCAATGTAATATTTTCCGCCTTTTGAATAGCAACTGTTTTCGGAGCAAGCTCTCCAACTACTACGTGAAGGAAGGTTATGAATAAAAATGAAACGGTAACGGAAATAGCAGTGGAAATAGATGCATTAATTTGCAACTTTTCAAAAACAGGGTCAAGCAATCCCTTAACAGCCGGCTCACCTAACCAACCAATTCCAAGAGCTGTCACGGTAATCCCTAACTGACAGGCAGATAAATATTCATCTATGTGAGTGATCACATGCTTCGCTGCTTTTGCCCCTGGCTTCCCTTCTTCTACTAGCTGGTCAATCCGAGAACTTCTAATTTTCACGATCGCAAATTCCGTAGCAACAAAAAAGGCTGTTAGAGCAATCAATAAAGCGATTAAGAGTAAACTGGCAACGTCCAAATGGTTCACCTTTCAGAGAAAGGTGGTCCACCTCCTATTTTTTAAAATGTATTACTTTTTATTATACAATGAAAAAGTAGTGTATGTATATTATTAATTATTGAGATCTTTTTGCGATGTACCATTTTCTGTTGTATGAACAAAAAATAAAGGCATTATTTTTTTGTGAAAAGTTGAATTTCACTCTTTTTTTGTATAAAAAAGGGCATACGTATCCTGTTATCCACAAATTGCTTTTTTAAACCTGACTTATCAACATGTGGATAGTTTAAGATACAAGACTTCTCATTTTTTCAGATTGATTTTCTTTCATCCGACCCAATGCTATGGCAAGCATGATACACAGGGCAAGTCCACACTTGACTTTCATTTTTTTCATGCCGCGGATCGTATGATTCTCGAATCCGAAAGACACGTCCAGACGGCTATTCACACGTTCCCCCGCTATTCGTTTATTGTATGCTCTTTTCCATTTATAGCTGGAATGATCAATAGGGGTGAAAATGCGTCGGTCCTCCTCTAGCGAAATCCGAATTCCTGGTGCCACTGGGCACTCAGCCGCACCCTCGCACTCTATCCCATATTGTTTAGCCGGACACAACTTTTTGAGCGTTCCCCTGTCTTTTTCAAATTCACCATTTGCCATCTCACGCTGTTTGCCGGATACCGGGCAATGGCAATAAACATTTCCTTTGAAATTGTGAAAAACGTTTTTGTAATCCCCAAGTAAACGTGTTTCTTCCCCATCTTTCCACATATTTCGTATATCAATGACTGGTTTTATTCCATGGTCATCCCATAGTTTCACGATTAGTTTCGTATCGTCATATCCTCTGTCGCCGGA
>NZ_JALIFP010000063.1 GCF_022867885.1 Lederbergia sp. NSJ-179
TCTACGCCTGTGGAGACTGTGTAAGACATATTTGGGACACCCCCATTATGCAATGGTTCATGAAACAGGAAGCCCCTTCTTCAAACAACCCGACAGGGTGTTAAGGAGGGGTCATTCACTAAGTCGATTTGTTCTTGTGTGGAGGTTTGGAACCATTCACTAGCATAGGTTTGAATCCACTTGTGGTAGATAGGCTCCTTCGGTGTCGCCTTTTCATAGGTTTTTCCAATATCGGCATAGAGCCAATAACATGGCAGCATCGCAGCGATCGTTTGGGCAAAGCTTCCAGAAAATGCGGCTCGATATAAATGAGACGTATAAGCATAGGCGGTTGGGGCCGGACGAAAGCTTTTCATTTCTTCATCTGTAATATTCAAGATTTTCGCGTGTTCTTCGTGGACGGTTAGTTCGGCTTGAGCTGTGAATTGGGCTTTTTTAGCCAGTAATGCTGTATGACTGAAATCATCAGCCTGTGCGGCAGCCAGAGCATGAATTTTTCCATAATGTTTCAGATAATAAATATCTTGGAGAATATAATATTTGAATTTTTCTAGAGATAAATCTCCATGAACGATGCCTAAAACAAAAGGATGGTCTAAGCTCCGTTTCCAACTGTGTTCAGTAGCTTGTCTTAATTCATCGGTAAAAAACATAAAAAAATCCTCCCCTTTTTCATCGTTTCCGACTGATTAGGAGAAGGGTTCGGTACCATCCAATAAATGTTCACGTATAATGAAAAATTCAATGGATAAGCACTTTTCCACTTCCCTACGCTGGTATTAACCAGTTCAGGTTCTAAGGGTCCTAAAGTATTCTTTAGTCTCAACCTTTTAGAAGGTTCCCCTAGCAGAAACAAATGATTTAATAATGATGTATTGGTAATTAGCTTAGCACAAAGAATATGGATGTCAAATACTGGTTAAATGAAATGGCAGAGAGATCTCGGCGAAAATAGTTTAAAAAAATAGAAAATGGGATATAGAGGGGGAACCGTTATTCCCTTATTATTATACAAGCTTAAAATCGACCCTGCCGTTGCATCAGGACCATTAATTACGACAATCAATGATATTTTTTCTCTGTTTGTTTATTTTTCAATTGCTTCTTTGTTTTTGGGCAAACTAACATAAAGAGCAAATGATGGGGAGCTAATACGTAGATATTTTCGGCGATTGGAGCCTTTTTTTATAAAGTACTCATGCATGGTTGGTTCATGACACCCGAAAAAAGCGAAAAAGCATTCGTTCGGTAGTTATGATAACCGGGGTTTTCCATTTTTATTTTTTGATTTTCATACAAGGCATAGAATGATAGAATAGTTTAAAGAATGTGCGAAGCAGTAGGAATTTTGTGGATTATTGTAGTTAGAGGCAGAAGATGACGCTTTTCTCCACAGGTCAGCTTCTGCCTGAAAGGAGCTGGGAATAGGTTAAGATGAATTGGAAGTTTTGGAAATCAAGAAAGCCAAGTGATCAAGATATACGATTGGAACAGATGTCGGAGAGTATTACTGATTTACGCGAACAGGTTGACTCTACGAATGAGCAAATGAAGAAACTCATTCGTTTACAATTTAAGTCAAGTAAAGGCATGGAAGATAATTTTGCTAAGATGCATCAGCTTTTTCAACATCAGTTGGAGCAAGATCAATGGAAACAGCAAGTAGGTGAATATGAACATAAGCAAAACAGGACCATTCAGCAGTTGATAAACTTATTGGATGAGTTTGATCGTGTGGCGGATGGTCTAAATGAAGATCAGGAAGCTTGGCGACGGCTTTTGGCAGAATGGTCACAAAGTCTTCTTGATTGTTTACAAGCGATCGGCTGTTATGAAGTCGATGTGAAAGGCAAAAGTTTTGATCCGTCCCTCTCAGAATCGATGGAAACAGTAAAAAAAGAAGAGATCCCGTATCAAGTGATGGCTCCCTATCAGGTTGTTAGTGTATTAAAACGGGGGTTTACGGATCAGCACGGAAATATGATTAGAAAATCGCAAGTTGTCACAGTGAAAGAATGATTAGTAGAAAAGAATCGGAGGGGAAAAGCGCATGTCGAAACAAGAAAACATAGATTCATCTTTTCGCCCCATTGTCGGAATTGATTTGGGGACAACGAACTCATCGGTGGCTTTTATTCAATCAGGAAAACCACATATCATCCCAGGCCCTAAAGGGGAGAAATTAACGCCCTCTGTTGTACTAATTGATCCTAATGAAAAAGTGGTTGTAGGGGAAGATGCCCAGGCTGCCCTGATCGCGATGCCTGAGCGATCAATCGCAGCAGTCAAAAGGCAAATGGGAGAACAAACGTCGATTAAATTGGGAGCTTCGTTTTATTCTCCTGAGGAAATATCGGGAATGATTTTAGAAAAACTAAGAGGTTATGTAGATAAGCAATTAGGTGAGGGAGAAAAAGAAGCCGTCATTACCGTTCCAGCCTATTTTACAGATGAGCAACGGCGAGCGACGAAAAAGGCAGGTGAGCTGGCAGGCTTTGCAGTAGAAAGAATTATTAATGAACCGACTGCAGCCGCGCTTGCTTTTGGTTTTCAACATCTTGATGAGGACCGGCATTTATTAGTCTATGATTTAGGTGGAGGTACTTTCGATGTGTCCATCGTTGAAATGATGGATGGCATTCTGGAAGTAAAGGCATCTACAGGGAATAATCGCTTAGGCGGAGAAGATTTTGACTGGTTGTTGGTGGACTGGTTTGCCGAAAAAATGATCGAACAATTTGCCATCGATCCGCGAACTGATGTGCGAGCTAAAGCGGTGTTAAAGGAAGAAGCCGAAAAGGTGAAAAAGCAACTATCCGAACAGGATGTTGTGGAAGTTGCCTTACCTGTTGTCATGATGAAGGAGGGCAAGCCATTAGGATTGTATACGGAAGTAACAAAAGATCAATTTGTGGCACTGATTGAACCTTTATTACAAGAAACAATGGACAAAATCTCGCAAATTTTAGCCGATACCAAATTACATGTTGAGGAAATAGACGATATTCTGCTTGTTGGCGGATCCTCCAGAATTCCTCGTATCCATGAACTCATCCAAGATTACTTTCATAAACAACCACGAAGCGATGTCAATCCGGATGA
Source organism: Lederbergia sp. NSJ-179 (assembly GCF_022867885.1). Lineage (GTDB taxonomy): Bacteria > Bacillota > Bacilli > Bacillales > Bacillaceae_C > Lederbergia. Next base: position 3,103 of record NZ_JALIFP010000063.1, read on the forward strand.
GGCGGTTGCTTTGGGGGCCGCTGTACAGGCAGGGTTAAAGTCTGGCTCACTTGCCAAAAGTGGGCTAATCGTGACGGATGTAGCTCCCTTTTCTATGGGAGTTGCTGTCGTAAAGGAAACATGGGGCACTAAATTTCGCCCAGGTGCATTTAAAGCAATTATTCCGCGAAATACAACGATTCCTGTTACTCGTACGGAGACTTTCGGAACAGTCGCTCCGAATCAAACAGAAGTGATGATTGAAGTCTATCAAGGTGAAAACGAGTGGGTGAAGGACAATCACTTTCTAAATGAATTTTTATTAAAAGGAATTCCGCCAGGTCCAGCAGGGAACGAAGCAGTGGAAGTGACATTTCGTTATAATTTGAATGGTATTTTGGAGGTCACAGCTAAAAGTGTGTCAACGGGTGAGTCGATGACGGTCACCATTCAGGATTCTCTTGATCGAAGCAGTGAAGAAGCCTTTCAAACGAGTCTAGAAAAAGTAGAGGCATCCCACAGTGATCGAGATGAAGGGGATGAAGAACAGATTGATTTGTTTGATTTTCTAGAGGAGGGAGACTTTGATACAGAGGATGAGGCAGAAGAGGACTATGGGGATCTTATCGAAGAAGCAACGAGTTTGAAAGAACGGTGTGAACAGGCGTTAGTTAACACCACCTCTAAAACTGAGCAGAAACAATTAAGAGAAGTCCTGTCTAGAATAGATGATGCTATAAAAGCAGAAGATGATGCTGCATTAGATAAAGCCATTGAACAAGCCATGGATGTGTTGATCGATCTAGATTTTTAAAAGGTAGGTGGTAAACTATGAGCGGGCAAGAAGTAGAGAACTATTATAAAATTTTAGGAACGACAGCCAAAATTGGTCAAGGAAGAATTAAGGAAAAATATATTGAGGCCGTTAAAAAGTATCCACCAGAATCTGACCCAGAAATGTTTGAGCAAATTCGGAAAGCTTATGAAACACTTAAGGACCCAGTGAAACGAAAGCAGTACGATCTTTATCGGAAGTATGGAAATAAAACGGAAAAACTTGTAGAAAAGGCGATTGCCAAGATCGAACAGTATCAGTTTGATGAAGCGGAAAAGCTGTTTCAACAGGTGTTGTCTCTAGCTCCTAATATTCCGGCATTTCTAGGTTTGATGCAGTTGGCAGTATTGGATGAAGATTTGCCAACTGCCGATCATTATTTCACGGAGGCGCTTGCTCTTACGGAAGATACCGAAGAACAGGTTGTGTTGCATGCGATTAAAGCCAAGCTTTTGGCTGAGGAAGAATATTTTGAAGAGGCGCTCCAAGAGTTGGAAACAGCAATCAATCAATATCCCGATTCCTACCATTTGTTCCTTCAACCCTATGTTATGCTACTTGTAGAATTGGAGGAGGAAGACAAGGCGTTCAAGGTAATAACTCAAGCCATTTCAAGCCAGGAAGAGGTGAGCAGCGAACAGTTTGGTTTATTTCTCACTTGGCTCCATCTATTAAACCAAACGGAAAAATGGGAGGAAAGAGCGAAAATCCAAAGGTATTTCCGGAAATTCATCCAAAACATAACGGATGAAGAAGAACGAACGGGAATGATGAATGCTTTACTTGAGGAGTATGAGGAGTATTCTGATAATGACCATTTTCAAGGGGCCGAACTTTTTCTTGAGTGCGCACAAATTCTGCGTCCTAATGATCCCGAGATTCGAAAAGCCCAGCAAAAAGTAAAACAGTTGGCTCAAGTTCAAAGGGAGCTATTTCGATTAGAAAAGGATCAAGACGCTTTTCCTCTCCTTTATATTAATGCGATGAGATGGTTTTATGGATACGGGGAAGAATTTGCTGAAATGCTGATGACTGATCTTCCACAAGGGCTGATCGAGGAACTTGAGGAGGAAAAGGAAGAGTATGCAATCGGCATTGCTCGCCTTAAAAAGCGTTATCCTGCCATTTATCGTCATTTTAAAGATAAATGGGATGACTTATTCAATGAGCTAACAAGCGGATTTAACCGGGAAATGAAAAGATATTTACGGAAAGTCAAATAAGATTCTCATCACGGAAACCACGATGCTAAAGAAATTAGTAAAGAAAAGAGTTGCCTCTAAATGCTAGACATTCAGGGGCAACTCTTTTCTTTAGAAGGTAAGAAAGCATAAAAATTGGCTAATGCTAGGTCTGGCTCCAGCGCCTAGCCCCGAGAGGCTCGCAGGATGCGAGTCCATCGGCGTTGCCACAGGACGTGGCGACCTTAGCCGATGTTCCACTAAATAACCTGAGCCAATAAAAGTCAAAACCGGACTTTTCTTGTCTCAGAACATTTGCCTGTCGGGGCTGAACAAGGCGCTTGCGCTTTTCTTACAGGATAGGAAAGTATAAATTTTGGCTAATGTTGGATCTAACTCCAGTGCCCAGCGACTAGCAAACTTTCGGTGCCTGCTTGCGTAAGTCAACATCGATTCACCCTTCGGTTCATCGTGTTTCCTTTATCTCGTCAGGCCCCTAAAAAGTTTGTACGTCGCTAAACGGGCGCTTGCGCTTTTCTTACAGGATAGGAAAGTATAAATTTTGGCTAATGTTGGATCTAACTCCAGCGCCCAGCGACTAGCAAACTTTCGGTGCCTGCTTGCGTAAGTCAACATCGATTCACTCTTCGGGTTCATCGTGTTTCCTTTATCTCGTCAGGCCCCTAAAAAGTTTGTACGTCGCTAAACGGGCGCTTGCGCTTTTCTTACTAGTAGTGCCTCATGGTGACGAACAAACCCTCTATTTATTTTCCGCCTCTTTCGGAGTCGCATAAAGGATATAGCGGTCAGGCGCATCCCCAATATAATGAAATGGGTAACAGGTTGTAATAGTGAGTATTTCTTCATGATAGTCATCGGGTTTAATAACGGAGAGATCATCGGCATGAACAATTTCTGAATCTTGAATGGTGTATTCAAATGTACCATAGGGCATTTCTACAATAAAGCGATCACCCATGTTTAAATCGCCAAATTGGCGAAAAACAGTGTCACGATGACCAGAAAGGACAATTTGACTTTCTTGTCCAGGAAAGGAAGTCCCAGGGTAATGACCTACTCCACGTTTCAGGTCTTCTTCTGCAACCCCTGCTACTATTGGCAATTCCCTGTCCAACGTAGGAATTTTAAGAATCCCGATGACCTCCCCCTCATCCGCTTGAAAATCAATCGGTAGTGTTTCAGAGGCATTCATATTTTTCCTCTCTTTAGCCGATTGCATGATTTTATCTTTTGCTTCTGTAACCGCGTTTGCTTGTAACCGATTTGAATCCCATATTTGCCATACACTAAATAAAATGAGAAGGGCACCTCCTACAATCAGTAAGAGCGGAAAGAGTTTTTTCATTCAGTTACCTTCCTTTACATTGTACTTGAACGTGATCGTCAGCAGTAGATCTCCTTTTATTATACATCCTCGCGGTTGAATTTGGGAGGGGGATTGTTGTATGTCTCCATTTTCTAGCCAGATGTTTGTGATGAAGGGCCTACAAGATGTAGGTCAGAACGGCATGGCGATTGTCGTTGCGCATTTAAAGACGCTTTTGTTTTTCAATCATAGCTCGTATCAATATCCGAGGAGACCTACATTCCATCTTTGATAACGGACTCAGGATGATCAAAAAGTTATTCACCCTAAAAGAAACTGTATTACTCTTTTTCCATACCGCAATTTATTGCCATGGAGATCGGTCCTAAAAGATGTTGAGTTGGGTTCAGAAAAAGAAGATTTGTCAACTGCGAGAGCGAAGAGAGAGAGCTTTAAATGCGATAGAGCTTGTTGGATTAAAAGCTGAATGTTCAACAATTTCCACATGAATTATCGGGAGAGATGCAGCAAAGAGTCGCTATTGCTAAAGCATTTGCAATGAAGCCTGATGTGATTTTGATGGATGAGCCATTTGCTGCACTCGATACTTTTTATCGCTATCACTTGCAAGTTGAGAATCAAAATGAAGTCAAAGCCATTTTTCAGTCTTTGGTGGAACAGAAGACGAAATGCTCCCCAATTTTGGAAGATCGCTTCCGATTGATTGAAAAAGCCATTCCTCCATTTGCAAATAGAAAAGACAAAAACGGGGCTGAAGATGGCAAACAGGGATATGGCGCCGATCACGATGTATTGGTCATTTTGATAAGTTTTTTCTAATAGCCCTTCAATTGTTTGGGTTTATTTTTACTAAATACCAAAAAAATATTTAAATTTTTTTAAAAAAGAGAAACTATTTAAAATTTAACACGTCTCTAATTATAGAAATATAAAAGGAGAAGGGAAGAACTACAAAAAACTTGATAGGTAGTTGAAGAAAAAAGCGCTAAAAGGATTGTAACAGAAGAAGATAGAATTCATTTACAATCTTTGGAATTTGAAGACCATGAAATTGACTTTATGGATGATGAAGAATTTACAAGCAATATAAAGTTAGAGGGGGAAGTCCTCTCAGAAGATACAAGATTCTATAAAGTTATTGAATACTTTGAGGAAGAGTTAGGCGACAATATGACATCTAAAGAAATTTCAACTTCTTCTACACCTCCAAATGAAAATGTAGAGACATCGAAATCCATTGAACTTGATGAAGCTATATATTGGGCAGAGGTTGAAGCTTCACAGGATCAAGAAGATCTACAAACCTTTGAATATATACCAGGGACACATAAAACTTCTTATAAAACATTAACAACAACTATTACCTATCTATCATCTGGTAAATACCGAGTTAAGACTAGTATAAAGTGGCATAAAATTCCTTCGAATCGGAAAATTGATGTTATTGGTACATCAATAAATTCAAGTTTTTGGGCTCCAGACCCAGGTACACAGTACGGAAAACAAAATTGGACTATACATCACTTCTGTTCACCAGATACCAAACACAGTGCGACATACTCTTCTAATAGCAACAAATGGAATAAAGGGGCATCTGGGTGTACTCTAAAAATTAATTTACCTGATAATTACACATAGAAACGCATGCTTAAGTAAAAGAGTAACGGCATTATCGGGATATTCATACTATACAGCATCTAAATTGACAAAAACTTCTAGAATTGACGCTTATGGTAAATATGCTCATCAAGAATCAACGGTGCAGATAAGTCCAAATATAACATTTTATCCAACATCCTTTGGTATCTCAGCTGCTCATGCGAATAAATTCACAAATTCTACAACTCACGCAAAACGAACATTCTAAGTTAGAACAATATTGTAGGTAGGTATAATATGAAAAAAAAATCCATATTAATTGTTTTTTTAGCTATAACTATCATAACCTTTGTATTAGTTTTTAGGTATTTTAATTTAAAAGAATATAATATTGAGTTTTCTAAATCTTCCATGGAGAAATTTTTGACGGAAAAAATTGAGAGAAGGCCAATAGAATTTATTCAAATGAAGGAGCTAGAGGAAACAAATACTGTCTTATTTCAATTCAAATACACAGATGGTAATTTAGGTTATGCTCATTTTGAAAAAGGTAAGAATAAAAAGGTGAAATTTATTAGCAGCAATTCTGTCCCAGAGATTACTTATCAAGAATTTGACACTAATAATGGACTGTATGGGGTGATACTCGGGAAAAATGACAACTTAAATATAAGTAGTATTAAAGCTGAACTAAGCTCTGAAAACATGTATTCATTTATTGTAGATGTATCTGGTTCTGATTACTTTATTGAGTACAGTAAGTTACCTAAAGATATTTCTAACACTTTTCCAGCGCAATTGACATTATATGATAGTAATAACAACATCATAAATGACTAAGTTCGCTAGGGAAAACGGTTCATTAACAAATCACGGGATTGTCGACAATATTCGGCGATGATTGTTCATGGTTATGTCTTAGAAAAGTCTTGTCGAAAACCTATTCTAGGAAGCAGGTTGATTTTCGTCCCACTTTAATTTATGCTCGTAGCGTTCTTGATATTTTCTCCACTTGATGAGGGCTTCCCGTTCTTCCTTCATCTTCATCCGAGCTTGAAGAGTGGGTAACGAATAACAGAATCCTTGCTGGTTCATTGTACGAAGTTGGTTATTTTTTCCTTCGTTTTTTGCATTGGATATTCGGCAAACGAACCGATTGAGAATTTCCGGTAACCAATTCCAAATCGTCTCATGCAGTTTTTCGAACGGCTCTAAGTCGGAAGTCAATACCTGTTCTTTCCCCTCAACCAACAGATCTAGTTAATGCGCTGGTAAGGTTGAAGCCAGGTCAAGAGCCCCATAAAGGTTCCACCACATGAATCCACTTGAAACGTCGATGAATGGTGTGTTGCGCCCAATTTCAGGGGCAGGTTCAAAAATTGGTTCTATAGACGAAGGCTTTCGTTATGGGAACCCGCAATCACTTGTTTTGGATGATATTTATCTACTTTAATTGTCCAGACACTGCAGTCTGGACAATGGGTTCCGTGATCGTCAGCTGGAGGTAACGGTATAGTCCAACGTTCGGATGGTTTTTGTTGCTACTTAACCATTACGACAGGAGGTTTGGATTTCCCTTTTTTTGTCGAATTGTCGAATCATGTTCCCCGTAAATTGTTACAGAACCTAAATTTTGTATACTAAAAAAAGCCATCTCATCACGTATGAAAAAAGAGATGACCTATTTTTATATTGGCTGTATTACCTTCACCGCACTTGCCTTGTTAAATCATCATTCTTCATTTTTCCCTGCGTTAATAATGCATACGCCCATTTTACTTTCTCGTCTGTTGGGGATTGGACATTCTTTAATGGATAATCGATCCCCAATGCCTCATATTTATAAACACCTAATTGATGATAGGGGAGGATTTCAATTTTTTCGACATTCGGTAGGCTATGAATAAAAGCAGATAGCTTTCTTAAATCCTCTTCATTGTCTGTCCAGCCGGGAACGAGAACATGGCGAATCCAGACGGGCTTTTGTTTTTCCTCTAGATATCTTGCAAAATCGAGAATATGTTGATTGGACACGCGGGTAAGCTGCTTGTGCTTATGTTCATCTATTTGTTTGAGGTCCAGTAAGACAAGATCTGTTACCTCCATCAGACGATCAAGGGATTGGAGGAATCTTTCCTTCCTTGTAAAGCAACCGCCCGAACTATCGATACATGTATGAATGCCGAGCTTCTTACATGCAGAAAATAGTTCAATAAGGAAATCGGTATGGAGGAGCGGCTCCCCTCCACTCACCGTCACTCCGCCATTTGATGCTTGCAAAAAGGGAAGGTAGTCTTGAATGTCTTGCATTAACTCTTCAACAGAAATTTCCTTTCCTTCTCCATTACCAAATGCCCAAGTATCAGGATTATGACAATACAAACATCTTAATAAACATCCCTGTGTAAAAATCACATATCGTAATCCTGGTCCATCTACTGTCCCGCAAGACTCTACAGAATGAATTCTTGTTTGTAACTTCATTCCCTCACATCCCTTCTAATCGCAATTTTGGGGGCGTGCCAGGCACTGTTCGGGCGGTGCCTGGCACTTTTTTCTTACATCGATTCGTGGAAGGTACGGTTAATCACATCGATTTGTTGCTCTCTTGTTAGTTTGATGAAATTGACGGCATAGCCAGATACACGAATGGTAAGTTGTGGATATTGCTCAGGATGTTCCATAGCATCTAGCAAAGTTTCTCTGTTGAACACGTTAATGTTTAGGTGATGGCCTCTTTTGGTCATGTAGCCATCGAGAATAGCGGCAAGATTGGCTGCTCTTTCATCCTCTTCTCGACCAAGCGCCTTTGGTACGATTGAAAATGTATTGGAGATGCCGTCAAGTGCATAATCATAAGGAAGTTTTGCAACAGAGCTTAAAGAAGCAAGCGCCCCTTTTTGATCCCGTCCATGAAGTGGATTGGCTCCTGGTGCAAATGGTTCTCCTTTGCGTCTGCCATCAGGTGTATTACCCGTCTTTTTCCCGTACACCACATTGGATGTAATCGTTAATACGGACAAGGTAGGAGTTGCCCCACGATAAGCTTGATGTTTTTGAAATTTATTCATAAACGTTTTTACAACCTCAACAGCAATGTCATCGACCCGGGCGTCATTATTTCCATATTTAGGGAATTCCCCTTCTATTTCAAAGTCTACCGCCATTCCATCTTCATCGCGAATCGGTTTTACTCTCGCATATTTAATCGCACTTAGGGAGTCAGCGACAACCGATAAACCGGCAATTCCTCCGGCCATTGTTCGCAAAATATTCCGATCGTGCAACGCCATTTCAATTCTTTCATAACTATATTTATCATGCATGTAATGAATAATATTAAGTGTATTCATATAAAGCTTGGCTAACCAGTCCATCATTTGATCGAACCGTTCCATGACCTCGTCAAATTCAAGGTATTCTCCCGTAATCGGCGCCAGTGCTGGACCGACTTGTATTTTCTTCATTTCATCCATACCGCCGTTTATAGCATAGAGCAAGGCTTTTGCCAAATTTGCGCGTGCCCCGAAAAATTGCATTTGCTTTCCAATTCTCATAGCTGATACACAGCAAGCAATCCCGTAATCATCACCGTAATGCTCACGCATGATATCATCATTTTCATACTGAATCGAGCTTGTTTTCATGGACATTTGTGCACAGTATTTTTTGAATTCCTCTGGTAGCTTTGGTGACCATAGCACAGTTAAATTCGGTTCTGGTGCAGGTCCAAGATTATCTAAAGTGTGCAGAAAGCGAAAAGAGTTTTTTGTGACGAGCGGGATTCCATCAATATTGATTCCGCCAATCGATTCTGTCACCCAGGTTGGATCGCCGCTAAATAATTCATTATAATCTGGTGTTCTCGCAAATTTCACCAGCCGTAGTTTCATCACGAAATGATCGACAAGCTCTTGCGCTTCTTTCTCATTCAATACGCCATTTCGTAAATCTCTTTCCAAATAAATATCTAGGAAGGTGGAAACACGTCCCAAACTCATGGCAGCTCCATTTTGTTCTTTGATGGCGGCCAAATAAGCAAAATATAACCATTGGAACGCCTCTTTTGCATTTTGAGCTGGTTGAGAAATGTCATAACCGTAGATATGGGCAAGTTCTTTTAATTCCCGTAACGCCTTTATTTGTTCTGCAATTTCTTCTCGTTCACGAATAATTTCCTCTGTCATGGTCCCGTCACTGACCAAATCCAATTCTTTCTGTTTTTGTTGAATAAGGAAATCAACGCCATAAAGAGCGACCCTGCGGTAATCTCCGATAATTCTGCCCCGGCCATAAGCATCTGGTAACCCTGTTATAATTCCCGCCTTTCTCGCCAGTCTCATCTCAGGTGTATAGGCATCAAAAACACCTTGATTATGGGTTTTTCGATAGGTATTGAAAATATGATGTACTTTTTCATCTACTTGGTAGCCATAGGATTCGGCAGCCGCCTCCGCCATCCGAATTCCACCAAATGGTTGAAGAGAACGTTTAAATGGTTGGTCGGTTTGAAAGCCAACAATTTTCTCCAACTCTTTATTTAAATAACCGGCTCCATGAGAGGTAATGGTGGAGACAACTTCGGTATCCATATCAAGTACCCCACCATTCTCCCTTTCTTTCTCCGTCAATGTCATGATCTGTTTCCAAAGCGATTCTGTTGCTTCCGTTGGTTTTTCTAAAAATTCATCATTCCCTTCATATAAAGTGAAGTTATTCATGATAAAATTGCGCACATCTACCTCTGATTGCCATGGCCCCGCTACAAAGTCCTTCCAACTTTCCATGATGAAACCTCCTTGTAAAAATAGTTCATTAAAAAAAACTAGAAATGTGAAACATTGAGCAAACAATAATAGAGATGTTTGTGAAACATTGATCAATCCTATGCCTTAAGTATATCATATTTCTGCTAAAAGGGGGAGCCTTTGTGCAATTTAACAGCTCTGAGGAGTAAATTTATATTTTGTTCCCTTTTTTAAAGGAAAGTACCTTATCAACATTTTTGAATGTTCCGTCAATTAAACCTCCTATTTTTAAGACCAAATTGAACCAAATTC
>NZ_JALIFP010000064.1 GCF_022867885.1 Lederbergia sp. NSJ-179
AAGTCCTCCCCGAAATATGCTGTTTGTAGTCATTCTACAGTTAGATTATCTTATAACTAGCCTATTTTAGGGAAGAGTTTTTTAAAATTATCACGAAGAATTTTTACTCCTCAGAGCTGAAGTAAAGCTAATTTTAACACAATAGCGTGTGGCTTTGAAATAAAGTTGCGATGCTTATAAAAAAGATACGATGTTTTGAAAAAAGTCGCGATGTTTATAAAAATGTTGCGAAGCTTTACCCCTTTGGATGTAATTTGTCTAAGGGGGTTTCTTATGGTAAAAGTAAGATAAGGTTATACCGCAAACGGGCCATTTTCTTAAATAAACACAAGTGTATTCTAATTTATAAATGTCAGAATGATGAAAAAATGGAGAAATACTAACTTTGAAGATTTTCGCATAGGCGAAAACTTTTATATCTCCGGAAGATAGGTGTACAATACTATATAGGATAATATTAGGAGGAATGAAGAATGGGTAAATTAGACGGTAAGGTCGCAATTGTAACAGGTGCAGCCTCTGGCATGGGGAAGGCAATTGCAGAGTTGTATGCAAAAGAAGGGGCAAAAGTTGTAGTAGTCGACCTTAATCTTGAGGGGGCAGAAACCGTTGTTAAAGAAATAAAGGATAATGGCGGAGAGTCCAAGGCTGTGAAGGTAAATGTTGCGGATGTTGAAGATATTAATAATATGGTCGATACGGCGGTGCAAGAGTACGGGACGTTAGACATACTGGTTAATAACGCAGGCATTATGGATGGTATGGAGCCTGTTGGAAATATTGACGATAAAAAGTGGGATCTCATTTTTGATATCAATACGAAAGGTGTTATGCGTGCGATGCGCAAGGTTTTGCCTATCTTTTTAGAAAAGGGCAAAGGGGTTATTGTGAATACAATATCAACAGGGGGATTAAATGGGTCTCATGCCGGTGTTACCTATACGGCATCCAAACACGCCGTTGTTGGTATTACAAAAAATACTGGTTTTATGTATGCTAATCAAGGCATTCGTTGTAATGGTATTGCACCTGGGGCCGTGGAAACCAATATTGGTTCAACTATGAAAAACCTTGATGAATTCGGTTCTAACCGCCAGCAATTAACTGGTAATCTTGTACCACGCATAGGAAAGCCTGAGGAAATTGCAAACGTTGCTTTATTCTTAGCTTCTGATGAGGCAAGCTTTGTAAATGGTACAGTAGTAACAGCTGATGGTGGTTGGACCTCCGCATTTTGATTTATACACCAAAGACTCCGCTAGACGATAAGGATTTAACGGAGTCTTTGGTGTATTTGTCTTTATAACTTTTAAATAAATGGCAATATATACAGACTAATAAGAAATGTATATAATTTAATAAAATTCCATACCGGATCAATTGCGATCTTCCTGGGCAGAAAATGATCAAACTTTTTTATAAAAATTATATACCATTTCACAAAGAGAAAACCTGTTTTGATCAATCTTTTTTCAAAACAGTTTTTTGAATATACGTAAAGAACGAGGTTGTAGGTTATTTTTAATCAAACTTTATTCTAAAGCCACATTAATACCCTACTTACAGCTTGTAAATTATCTTCATCACAAATCTTGGGATTTTTTATATTTACCAAATTGAACATTAAATTGTCCTTTTTTGTTTCGCCATATAAACCGTTATAGCATCAATCATTGTTAGCATAAGTATCCCTCAAAACGCTAAACCCCTTGGTACTACTGTGTTTAAAGCCTGTTTGGAAGCCGATTCCAAGCATAACTTTTTCATTTAAAAAAAGGTAAAAAAAGTGACTGGAATTATTTTAATTACATTCACTACGGTATCTCTTGGGGGAAGAGAAAAATGAAAATTAAGCCAACCAAAGACAACTTACAAGAATGGACGGAAATTTACGTTCCAGAAAAAGACTTGTTTTTTCTAACAAAAGACAATCTAAAGGAAATTGATGTTTCAGATGTTTTATTAATGCCTTCTGATGAATTTTTTAATCACAGTACATATCGCCAAATAAATTACGTAAATAGTTACTTGTACTGGAAAATAAAGAATGTTCATTATGTAATTATTGCCGAAAAGAATTGGATTGAAAGCATTTCTGCCGAAGAACAAAGATTAATTTTCAATTCCCAAATGCAATGTGGAAGGGGGCTTGTAATTCCTATTTCATTTGTAGATGAATTAGAAAAAATACCCTCCAATTATATAGTAAACCAGAATATTATTATTCAGCGTGCAATGTGGGAGCTACTTGAAGACGCTATTAAAGAACAATTACTTTGTAAAATGGTCTATGAATGGTGGGATAATGGAGATTGTGAAGACCCTCCCAGCTCTATGCCCAGTTTTTTAAAACCATTTGCTAATACATTTAGTAACCGACAGGGTGCAAACTGCCTAGCAGCTGTTTTATTCGCGGTATCAAGTGGAGAACAAGAGTGGTTTATATATGAATGGATTTACCAAAATACATTTATTGAGACATTGAATCGATACAACTATGAGGTATTTTCAGGTGACGGAATACAAAAAGATGATGTGGTGGTTTGGAAAGATAAAAATGACGTTATTCAGCATGCAGCTTACCATATAGGAGATGGGCTGTTCTTTAACAAGGACGGACAAACGATTTTTAATCCTTGGAAAATCCTTAAAAAAGAACAACTATATAAAGATTGGGAACACCTGACGCCTATGAAATATCGACGGTTTAAATAGCGTATTCCAGAAAAGGCGCAATTGTTGCAAAAGGTTCTTTTGAGCTTTTAAGATTTTCCGTAACTCTCTGATTATATTTTTGCTTTTTTCTATCCTAGTGATTGTAATTAGAATGCTTTTTAATCATATCCCGTGGATGCGATTCAGTGTACAAAAAAAGCATCTTTATATAACGAACTGCTCGTTAATTTGAATGTGATTTATCGACCAGATCGAATGATTTTCCCTCAATTTTAATGAAACGCATGCAAATCGTTTGAAGTTGATTCTTTTGCATCTTTTTCGGCAGGTAGAGACGGCGCAGGGCATTGTTTAAATTCAGACGCAAGTTCGAAAATTGGCCTTATAGACGAAGGCTTTCGTTATGGAAACCCGCAATCCCTTGTTTTGGATGATATTCATGTACTTTGATTTGTCCAGACACCGCAGTCTGGACAATGTGTTCCATGATTCGTCAGCTGGAGGTAAAGGTATAGCCCAGCGCTCGGATGGTTTTTGTTGGTACTTAACCATTACGACAGGAGGTTAGATTTTCCTGTTTTTGTCGAATTGTCGAATCATGTTCCTCGTAAATTGTTACAGAACCGAAATATTTATGATTTAAAACAACAGACCGTCTATTTAATGAAAAAAGCTATTCACAAAAAGTGATTAGCTTAGGTTGAATAATTCCTTGGTATTTATCTTAAATTCTTTAAAGAGGTTTGAGACAACAAATCCCCCGAGATTAACCAGAGTGAATTGAATCTCTGCATCATTATCCAAGAAATAAACCATTATATGATTTTCCATAGGGTCTACTATCCAGTATTCCTTAACACCTGAATTCATGTATAAATGCAGCTTTGTAATCATATCATGCGATTTATTTGAAGGACTCAATATTTCAATAATAAAATCAGGAGCTCCAATGTATTCATTTTCGGTGAAGTTATCTTGGTTGCAAACTACAAATAGATCGGGGACAACGATCTTTTTTTCATCTTTCCTTTCATTGTTAAAGACGACGTCAGTTGGTGCTGCAAAAACTTTACATTTACTCCCCTTCAACAAATTGTATAACTCCCCATGCAAGTAAGATGATATCTCTTGATGTTTGATGCTAGGAGATGGAGACATATATATAACTCCATCAATAAACTCTAACCTTTTATCTGACTTTTTTCTTTCAGATTCAAATTCTTCATAGGTGCTATACCTTTCATTTAATAAACTCAAAGCAATCACCACCCTAAGTCAATTATACTCAAATTAATAACTAAAAAGAAATAATAATACACGACATTTATAATGTATCCATAGTGTTGGACACATAAAATGAAAAAATAAGATAAATTTTAATGATTACTTCAGATAATATGGAAGAAGTTGAAGAACGGCTTAGCAATATGAATGTTGTGGTTCACTCCCACGGAAATGAGGGAATTTTAGACATAAGTCCAATCGGAATAGATAAGTGGAGTGGATTGCAAAAATTGGGTGTAGAAGAAAAAGAATATATAGCATTCGGTAATGATGCGAATGATATTACAATGTTTCAACATGCAATGTATTCAGTTATGATTGGTGAAAGCTTACAACTAGCACCGTTTTCATCTGAACAATTGGTATTAAGTGAGGATACAGAAAACATTCTAGTGCAAAGACTTAGTGAATTGGGAAATATAAAAAATAATTAAAGTGCGCGTTCAAAAAGGAGGATAAAAGGACCGAGAAGTTCGAGGCGGCGCAGTTTCGAGCAGCGGAGAAACAAGTCAACGAAGAAATTTGCCGTGTCATTTTTACCGGACTTTTTGAACATCCTCTTAAAGCTGGTAAACCTATAATAAGTCACCTATACTTGAAAAAGGCTTCTTATGGAAGTGACGAACTGGACAAATTTTCATGGGCAGTTTATTCAAGCAGGTTAAAAGGAAAAATGAAACCAAGTGACAGGGAGTTACGTATCTTCTAAGAGAAGAAATAAATTTTCTTAGAAAAGGTGAGAAAAGTGACAAGGAAAGTGGCATTACTACTTGCTATTGCATGTATGACATTTATTATCATTGGCCCTTTTGCTGCTTGGATGACATATAAACTAGCACAGCCACCAGGTACGTTTACCAATCAAGTCATCAGTCCTGGGGAAACGTTTTTTCAAACGAAAGCAGCGAAAACCCTAGCCGTGTGGGGAACACCTGCAAATCTGGATATTCAAGCGGTACAATGTAAATTAGATGATGAATTGGTTATGTTAGAGAAAGAACGAACTATCACAGATATTAAAGGAGCAAAAGCTGTTTTATTATTTGACGGAGATTATACTGTTTTTGACCGCATCTCCTGTGAAGGGGGAGGCTTAGAGCAAATCCATTTATCAAATAGATTTCCTATGGATAAAGCTCGGAAGATAATCATTACATCACTTGTTGCAACTCCTCTATTGGTAGGTTTCGGTATTTTTCTATTCAGGCGTATCAGATTAGCCAGGTAACAAAACCGTTACTCATTTACAAGTTAGCAGATGCATAGGTATAGTTCTCCCTCTTAACCAAAGTAAGGAGGTTTTCGGAAAAGAGCGAGATAAATGAACCTGAATTATTCATAGAAACAAATTCACCAAGATCAGAATAAAAATACCGTTTTAGGCGGAAATTTTGACTGCCTAAAAGACCTAAAATTTTTAGAATTATTAATTATACGATGCCAAGAAAAGCGCATACGTATTCTGTAGAAGGAATTTCTTGTTGCGACCTTGAAGGGTGGTGGGTTAAGGAAAAAACAAAAACCAGAAAAAAACGCTATGCCCCGTTCCATCTATACTGTTAGAATCATCGTAATCAAATGGACCATTTCCATTATTTGTTGGACCATAAACAAGGACGGTACCATATTTTCACACTTGACAGTCGTAGTAATACGATATACAATAATATTGAAAGGAGGTGAGGGGAAGAATTCCTCGCCTAAAAAAATAACTTTATACACGACAGTCGTAGTAATTTGATGAACAAAAAGAGATGGTGAAATTATGAGTGGGAAATTATCAAGTGATATTTTGCGCGGACATACAGATACAATTGTTTTGGCGAGTTTGCTGGATCGCGACCGCTATGGATTTGAAATTTATAACCGTGTGTTGCAGAAAACGGAAAATTTGTATGAGTTAAAGGAAACGACACTTTATTCCAGTTATAAACGTCTTGAAAAGGATGGTTTTATCGAATCTTATTGGGGTGATGAAACGCAAGGTGGTCGTAGAAAATATTATCACATCACTGAACGAGGGCGGGAGTTGTATCACCAAAAACTTGAAGATTATGAGTTTACAAAGAAGATTTTGGAACGATTATTTACGGAGGAATAATTCATATGGAACTAAAAGAATTTATTGATAACGCATTTGAAAAATATGAAGAATCACCAGAACTTATTGATTTTAAGGAAGAATTATTAACGAATCTTCAAGATCGTTTGAACAGCTTAGAAGCAACTGGTTTGAAACGTGCAGAAGCGTTAAAAAAAATTGAAATAGAATTTGCAGATATCAATAAAATTGCTGACCAAATGAGTTTAGCGAAAAAGAAAGAAGTATTTGAGATTCAATATATGTCATTACGACATTTTGTGACAAAACAACAAGCCGCTATTTATACTATTTTAGGCGTTCTTGTTGCATTTGGATTGATTAGTGCAGGTTTAAGTTATCTTGCATCTGGTAAATTTGAAGCCTTAACAGGTGGATTGATGGTGTTCTTAGCCATTCCACTAGCAGGATTTGTCTATATGGGCTTAACACAAGAAACGGCAACACGTAATCCAATGCGCCCGCTACGCGCATCAATCTACACCATTGCGGTATTTGTTTTCTTAGTCAGTGCCTTACTTGTGCCGATGTTCGTATTCGTTGAAGCTAAATCATTGGAAGGTGCACTCGCGATTTTAATTCCTTTTGCCTTATTAAGCATTGGTGTAATTGCGTTCTTAATGATTACGGAATCTGACTATCGTAAGTCTTGGGTATTAAAGGAAGCTGAAAAACATAATGAATGGGCAAAAAACTTCGAAACGTCAGGAAATGCACAAACGTTTGGCGTGATATCAGCAGGAGTTTGGATTTTGGCCATTGGCGCGTTTGTTTTCTTGCTCATCTTAAAACTATGGATCTATAGCTGGATTCCATTAGTTGTCGCTATAGCTATGACGATGTTTTTGCTCGCACATTATATGAAAAAAAGTGTATAAAGAAAGGTGGATACGAATACCATGGCCAAGGCAATTCGGGTGGAAAATTTAAGTATGGCATATCGAAATAAAAAAGAAAAAATAATTGCCGTAGATAATATTAGTTTTACCGTTGATCAAGGTGAAATTTTTAGTTTTCTTGGACCAAGTGGAGCGGGTAAGACCACAACGCAACGAATACTAACAACATTGTTACCAATTAATAGTGGAACGGCTTATGTAGCTGGATGTAATGTTTTAACAGATGCCAAAAAGGTTCGTGCGAAAATAGGCTATGTTAGTCAACTTGGTGGCGCTGATCCAAACGCGACAGTACGTGAAAATTTAGAACTATCAGGGAAATTATATGGACTTTCGAAGGGTGTTACAGCACAAAGAATTGAAAAATTAAGTAAGTTGCTTGATTTTCATGAATTGCTTTCACGCTTTGTCCGTACATTATCCGGTGGGCAAAAACGTCGTGTGGAGATTGCTCAAGGAATTTTACATGAACCAAAAGTATTATTTCTTGATGAACCAACAACAGGACTCGATCCACAAAACCGTGCCAATTTATGGCAACATATCAAAAAATTGCGAGACAATGGAATGACAATTTTCCTTACCACACACTATTTAGAAGAAGCTGACGCCTTAAGTGACCGTTTAATGATTCTAGACCATGGCAAGATCATTGCTGAGGGAACACCAACAGAATTAAAGAAAAAGATTTCAGGTGAAGCTATTTCGATAGAACTGAAAAATGCACAAGACGCCGAAAAAATGAAACAGCTCTTTAATCAATTAGAAATTGGTAATGTAATAGAAACGGGTACGAATTTTTCCATTTACACTTCCAAAGGCGATGAATTAGTTACTCATATTTTTGAATACGCGAAAGAACATCATATCGAATTGGCCAATATATCATTATCAATGCCATCTTTAAATGATGTCTTCTTAGCCTTAACTGGTCAGGAATTACGTGATGGCGGAAAGGGAGATGAACAATGATGCAGGTGGTTCGGGAAACAAATATTTTCTTTGTTCGTAAATTAAAAGAATCAGTTCGTCAGATTGCTTGGGTAATATCCGGGTTGATGACTCCATTGTTATATATCTTGTTGTTTAGTCCATTATTAAAAAATATAACGCATCCTGCCATGAATACAGCCCAAGTTTTGGAAATGTTCGTACCGGGAATTCTAGTTCTCTTAGCATTTAGCTCAGGGACGGGTACAGCATGGACAATGGTTTTTGACCTAAAGAGCGGAATTATTGAACGTTTACGTGTAACCCCAGCAAGTCGCTTCGCTATGTTAATGGGTGGGGTATTAAAAGATGTCGTAGCATTTCTTATTCCAGCAATGATCGTTTTAGTAATCTCAAGTTTATTTGGGTATGAAATTCACTTAGTAGGTATTTTACTACAATTACTATTACTTTCAATTATTACGATGATGGTTTCAGCATGGTCTGGAAGTCTAGGTCTGATTTTCCAAGACGTGGGTGGTGTTGCTGCTGTAATAACAAGTTTACAATTGCCATTAACTTTACTTGCGGGAATTTTATTACCAATATCTTTTGGTCCAAAATGGTTACAAGTACTTGCTCATATCAATCCACTTTATTATGGAGTGGAAGCAGCTAAAAAATTAGCGGAAGGATCAATCCTGAATCAATCAGTTTTCGTAGGATTTATTGTCATTGTAGTTCTCACCATGATCACATTGATTTGGTCAACTCGCGTTTACAACAAAGCCATTGCATAAGTAGAGGGGTAGGGAAAATTAAATGTCAGTTTACCAATCTCCAATCATTGTAACCTTTTACAAATTGTGATAAATTTAATAAATTGTTGGATAGTAAATCTTCGTTCTACTACTATTGTACTTCAGGTTTAGCTAGGGAGATGGCTTCAATGGGATATGCATTTACATCAAGACAGATTTACTTATGGCGCCTGGCCATCTATTTTTATTTCGGTCTGTCCGGTTTTGCCATGGCGTCATGGGTAGCTCAGACCCCGAATATCCGTGACGCATTAGGTGTGTCTACAGCGCAAATGGGATGGATTATTTTTGGATTGTCTGCTGGTTCGATTATGGGTCTCCTTTGTGCGAGTCATTTTATTGCACGTTGGGGAGGCCGTGTCATTATGTTGACTGGGCTAGGGTGTAGTTCAATTGGACTTGTCGTTGTCGGATTAGGGAGCTCGTGGTTGAATAATGGAATTATTGTATTTATTGGACTATCCCTTTTCGGCTTTGGAATCGGCATTTGTGATGTTGCGATGAATGTAGAGGGCACAACAATCGAGCATACAATAAAAAAGTCGATTCTGACTAGTTTTCATGCAGTATATAGCTTAGGAACATTTTTTGGTGCCATTATGGGCTCGCTTGCGAATAAACTGCATCTTTCTGTGATGACTCACTTATCCGTTATCGCAATCATCGTATTTGTATTGATTGTCTATTTCTTTCGGTTCGTACCGGCGGGAACGGGTCAGGATCAAAATAGTGATTCAAATGATCCACCAATGACAACTAAGGAGCGACTTGCTGTTTGGAAGGAGCAAAGGACCGTCTTAATAGGAATCATTGTCTTAGGAATGGCTTTTGCAGAAGGTTCGGCAGGTGATTGGCTGCCCTTAGTGATGGTCGATGGGTATGAAAAAACTCCCGCACAAGCATCCTTTATGTATGGTTTATTTGTTGCAACCATGACGATTAGTCGGGGAGTAGGTGATCTTCTCCTAGACAGGTTTGGAAGAGTGGCCATACTTCGAGTTTCGGCCATCTCAGCTGCAGTTGGACTTATGATTGTTATTTTTAGTGGAAACTATTATGCAGCAGCAATAGGCATTGTCTTTTGGGGATTTGGATCAGCCTATGGCTTCCCTGTCGGATTATCTGCTGCGGGCGATGATCCACGTGGAGTGGCTGCCCGAGTCGGAGCGGTAACAACGGTCGGTTATCTTGCTTTCCTTGTCGGCCCTCCCGTATTAGGAGCGATCGCTGAATCTACTACATTACTAAAATCATTGATCTTTGTTTTAATTGGTGTGACCATTGCTGGCCTACTGTCCCATGCTGCGAAGCCTATGGCGGCCAGTAATCAAAAATTGGAGTCACATTCAACACATCAATCAACGAAATAAAGGCATAGATGGGAGTTTAATTAATATTCGGTGAATGTATAGCGATTTTAAAAATCCAACAAAAAAGGCTTGTTTGCAGTACCTAAACAAGTTATTTAACGAATTTAAGACCCATTTTTAGAGTTAAAATTCATCTTCAATGACTCGTAGAAATTTTGTTGCAGAGGCTTTTTGCTTCCCATAACCTCAAGAATAGCATGTTTTGACTTTGCCCCATATCAAAACATGCTTCCCATCTTATTCAACGCGGATTTCATTATTTCGCTCCATATACCACTTGAAAAATGAATTTGCTAATGCAACCGGTACGTCGTTCACGCCTGAATGATGCACTGGCTTTCCCCTGTTGATTGTTCCGATGGAGGCGAGATAATCCTTCCCAATTTTCCTTACTCGGTCAATCCCTTCCCACATATCACCAGGTCCGTCGTAAATTATGACAATGGGACCGTCGTAATTGGCTTGCTTCAAAAGATTTAAACAACGTCTGAATTCCTCTTCATCAGGTATTCCTTCCGCGTCGTAATAAGGCTTGGCATGGATCGAATCACTGTATGGAATGATTTTAGCTAATTCATCATATTTTTCCGCTCCCCCCATGTTGCCAAAGTCTGTAATCAATCTAATTTTCCCTTCAGACTGATTCATAATATAAAGACAGTTTTCACTTGTACTAGAGAGGGTACGGAAATTTTCTGTCACAATCTTTACCCCTTTTTTAAAAGGTAAGAAAGCAAAAATTGGCTAATGTTTGGATCTAGCTCCAGCGCCTAGCCCCTCGAGGTCAAATAACCTGAGACAATAAAAGTCAAAACCGGACTTTTATTGTCTCAGAACATTTGCTTGTCGGGGCTGACCAAGGCGCTTGCGCTTTTCTTATGGGCATAGGTGGCTAATGCGTTTAAATGTTGGGAAGTTCGGGCAAGGGCTTCTTGATCATCTGCCGGGGCATCCCCTTTATTTAGTCGAAGCCTTCATCTTCCGTCGTTTAGGATGAATAGACTTTATGCGTCTCTTCAGATAGCCATTTTTCCCCCGTATAAGCCATCTCCCAAAAGGCTAACTTATATTCTTTCGCGATCACAAATTCTTCCTTGATTTTTTCCTTTTCTCCCTCACTAGCTGTTGCCGCCCCTTGATTTAACGTGATTCCGAAAGAAGTCTCTCTCTTCAATCGTGTGAAGGGCGTAGCCCAACGATAAGGGGGAGATGAATTTCGGTTGGCGTAAGCCAAAGGCTTTCATTTTCGGAACTAATGTTCTATAATGGGGTTAGATATAGCAAAGAAGGTGATGGCAGTGTTGGTCAATCAAAAATACGAGATTTTCCCAACAGAAAAACAAAAAGAAACGTTAGACCGTTGGCTCCAATACTGCCGTCAAACTTACAACTCTGCCCTTTTAGATAAAGAGCGCAAATATAAACAAAACAAGGAAAATTACAACCGTTATGACATGCAAAAACAATTAACATTGGATAAAAGGAAATATCCATTTCTAAAAGAAATGCCTTCCCA
>NZ_JALIFP010000065.1 GCF_022867885.1 Lederbergia sp. NSJ-179
GCCCGACATTGGCTTGCGAAACCTTTGTCATTATAGCAGAGGAGGACTTTTTTTATCATACGTAAAGGTACTTCCGTTTCTGTTCTCCCACGCATAGCGTGGGGCTTAATCAGGAGTTATTTTGAGATCCCATTCAGGTACGACACCTGAAACAGTGAAATCGGCAAGCTTTGCCAGAGAAAAAGGCGCTTTGACAGTAGCAATTTCTATGGAAACGGAATCACCTTTATGCAAGGAAGCGGAATTTACAGTCCATTACAATTACAAAGATGGTTCGGATGCAATTGACGGAGAAACTGGTATCTACTATACTCTGATTTTTGAGTTGATGAATATCTTTTCTCCAGACGAAAAGTTCCAAAGATTTTTCGGGCAATTGGGCAACCTGCAAAACTTGATCGATAAGAACGTGGAATTATTCCACAAACGTGCAGATGAATATGGAAAAAAGTATAAGAGAGAGAAATTAATTTATACAATGGCAAGCGGGGCCTATATTCACCACGCTTACTCATTCACAAGCTGTTTATTAATGGAGATGCTATGGATTAATTCAAATGCAATTCATTCAGGTGAGTATTTCCATGGGCCATTTGAAATTACTGATTTTGACGTCCCATTTCTCATTGTGAAGGGGGATGGACCTAGCAGACCACTAGACGATAGAGCAATCAATTTTGCCGAAAAGTTCAGTGAGAAGGTAGAAGTAGTAGACGTAGAGACCTTCGATTATGATGGCGTCGATAAAGATTTGAAGGAATATTTTGGACCGGCGCTTGCTGGATTTGTTCTAAGGCTCTATGCGGATGGATTAGCGGAACATTCAGGACATCCACTATCAGTAAGAAGGTATATGTGGAAAATGGATTATTGATATCAGTTTAAACGTGTGTGGATACCAATAAATTTAGAAATGGGGGGTTGTAATGAGAAAGGTATTTGGCTGTTTGGTTACCCTTGTTTTAGTGATATCAATGTTAGCTGCTTGCGGCTCTGACGGTAAGAGCAAAACTGCTGGCAATGGAAAAGTTGAAATTAATTTCTTCCATAGGTGGCCCAATGAGCCGAGAAAGTCCTTTTACGATGAAAAAATCAAAGAGTTTATGGAAAAAAATCCAAATGTCCACATTAACGTTGATTCTGTTTTGAATGACTCCTACAAGGAAAAAATTAGAGTATTGGTATCAAACGACAATTTACCCGATATTTTCTCAGCCTGGTCGGACTCCTTTGCGGAGAACCTGGTATCTTCTAATAGGATAATGGAATTGAATGATATCATTAATGAAGATAAGGATTGGTCGTCAAATATAATAGAATCACAGTATGAAGGTTTTACTTTTGACGGAGTCACATATGGTGTTCCTTTCACTGTTGATGGCAAAGCGTTTTTCTACAATAAGAAAATCTTTGAGGAAAACGGCATCAGCACCCCAAATACGTATGATGAATTTATCAATGTTTTGAAAGATCTTCAGAAGGCGGGGTATGATGAGCCTTTGGTTGAAGGTTTAACAAATACTTGGGCGATTTCTCACTATCTAGGAACAATCTTCCAAAGAATTGTTGATCCTCAAGTGTTGGCGCAGGATTATAGTCTGGAAACTGGTGAGTTTTCGGATCCTGGTTATATCAAGGGCCTAGAGGTATTTCAGGAACTAACTGGTTACATGGGTGACGTATCCACAGCTATTGATCATGAAGCCGCTAGGAATATGTTTGCTGCTGGTGAGGTACCGATTTTGTACATGCAATTTGCAGAAATCAAACTTGCTCAGGAAGCTGGCGATGTCGAAATAGGATTCTTTGACTTCCCATCCTTCCCTGATGGAAAAGGCGATCAAAACGCGCTAACGGGTGCGCCGGAAGGTTGGATGGTGAGCAAAAATGCACCAAAAGAAACCATCGAATTTTTAAAGTTTTTGACCTCAGAAGAAACAGCATTCGATTTTACGAAAGAGGATGGTCAGTTGAACGCTATTAAGGGTGCGGTTACTTCAGAAAATGTAAATGAAACAAGCTTGGAAGCGTATGAACTGATTTTAAATGCCTCCTCAACTGCTCCATGGTTTGACAATGCAGTGAATATTAATATCGCAGATGTGTTCATGCGCGGAGCCCAAGAGCTTGCTACCGGGCAAACAACACCTCAGGAGATTGTAAAAGAGGCCCAGAAAGAGGCTGCTAATCTAAAAAAATAAAGAGCAATCCAGATAGAATAGACTGCTGCGGGATTCCGTTGTCATAGATTTTAGCAAATAAGGTTGGATCCGCTCCAATTCCGGTTTTGAAATCTAGGCATACAAACCAGAATTGGAGCTCTTTCTCTTATTCTAAAGAAACCTTTATGAAAGCAGGTGTACCCATGACCGTTCGAAAAAAATTTATTACCCCTTTGCTATTTTTATTGCCTAGCTTGTTGTTCTTGGGGATTTTTATTTATATACCGCTAATTCAAAACTTCTATAACAGTTTTTTTGAATTCAGTGTATTTTCCCAGTCGAAGGAATTTGTCGGGGTAAGCGCATTTGTTAAGTTGTTTCAAGATAAAGTCATTTTAACAGCTCTATTAAACAACATAAAGTACGCAATCATATCGGTCGTTTTTCAAATTGCCTTTGCGCTTGTGCTTGCCGCTATATTAGAAGATAAATTGTTTAGAAGTGTTGCACCTTTCCTGCGAGTAATTTACTTCATACCCGTGATGATTTCCATTTCTGTTATTGCCTTATTATTCAGCTTCATTTATAACCCACAAATGGGGCTGTTAAACAGTTTCTTAAAACTTATTGGTCTGGAAATCCTAGCTACACCTTGGTTAGGTAATGCAGAAACTTCAATTTATGCGGTCATTGCCATGTCACAGTGGCAGAGCATAGGATTTATCACAATGTTGTTTATTGTAGCCATTCAAAAGATACCTCAGGACTTGTATGAGGCAGCTGATATAGATGGGGCAGGGAAAATAAGAAAGTTTTTCAGTATTACTCTTCCTCAAGTTAAAGAGACGATGTTCGTAAATCTCCTAATAACTGTTACCGGATCCATGCTGGTTTTTAACGAACCATATATTTTGACCAACGGAGGACCGGGAGTAAGTTCAATGACATTGTCGGTTTATATGTATCAGCAGGGATTTGTTAAGGACAATATGGGTTATGCATCCTCGGTAGCTACTTTGATCTTCATCCTTACCGCTATTTTCGCATTGATTCAAATTAAGGTCTCAGGTACAGGAAGGGATGATTAACGATGAACAAATTAAGCAATAACGGTAGGTTGCAGTCCCAAATTCAAAAGAATGTGATGTTGTTAGGGCTACTTCTATTCGCGCTGATTATTCTCTATCCCTTATTCTGGATGACTGTATCTTCCTTTAAAAGCTATGATGAAATTTACAAAAGCGTGTGGAGTCTGCCTACTGTATGGCATTTCGAGAATTATTCAATGGCTTGGTCCAAAGGTATTTCAAGTTATTTCATGAATAGCCTGACTGTTACCATTGCAACAATAATTCTAGTTGTAATAATCGGGTCCATGGCTGCGTTCGCATTATCAAGATACAAATCAAGATGGATTGATCTTGCGTTGCTTTTCACAATTGGTGGCATCATGATGAATCCCCAAGTTGCTCTTATACCATTATTTGAGCTGTTGACCGTGATGGATCTTATCAATACTCAATGGGCCTTGATTTTGACTTATGTGGCTTATCGATTACCTTTGACCATCATCCTGATAAGAGCATTTTTCCTGCATATCCCCAGGGAATTGGAAGAGTCCGCTATCATAGATGGGTGCAGTGAATTTGGTATTTATGCCAGAATATATCTGCCGATGTCCATCCCTATTATTATTACAACAATTGTATTGACTGCATACTTTGCATGGAATGAGTTTTTATTTGCAACCGTATTCATAGATGCAAACGACTTGAAAACAATTCCTTCAGGGTTAATGAATTTCAGAGATGCGCTAAGAACGGATTGGGGAGTACTACTTGCAGGTATGGTAATTGCTTCTGTTCCTATGATCGTTTTACTAATATTCCTGCAGAAGTATCTGGTTAGAGGACTCTCAGATGGATCGGTTAAAGGTTAATTATTTGAATGGGAGGGAATTAGATGAACCTAATTGCTATAGGCGATAACGTTGTTGATTGTTACTTAGATCAAGAGAAGTACTATCCAGGGGGGAATTGTGTAAATGTTGCTGTGAATGCAAAAAGAAATGGTGCGGCAAATGTAGCGTATATTGGGATTTTTGCCACTGATGACAAGGCAGCCCATATAAAATATGCTTTGGAGATGGAATCAGTAAAGCATAATTTAAGCAGGATAGCTGAGGGAATAAGTGGTCAACCAAGGGTATCGCTGACTGAGGATGGGGACCGTGAGTTTGTAGGAGGGCCGAAAAACACTGTGCAACATAGGTTTAAAATACAGCTAACTCCTGAAGAGTTAGATTATATTTCGAAATTTGATATTTGTCATGTCAGCTGCTACTCCTCCATGGAAGGAGAATTGGAGAAATTATCTAAAGTCATCGATGTCTCATATGATTTCTCAGATAAGGCCGATTTGAATTATATTGGTTCAATTGCCGAGTATATTAAATTTGCCTTCTTCTCTGTCTCGGAACTCACAAATGAGGAATTGCAGAAGTTTATTGAACAAGTTAGGGGTTTTAAATTTGAGGTTGCCGCATTCACAAGGGGGAATTTACCAGCGTTATTTCTGAAAGACGGTGAGATTTATGAACAAAAGCTCCAACCTGTGACTGTCGTTGATACGATGGGGGCCGGTGACAGTTTGATCGCTGGCTTTTTGGTTAATTATCTCAATGGGAAAGATATTGAAAGTGCAATTGAGAAAGGAACGGAATCTGCTGCGAAAACCTGTAGTTTTTATGGAGGATTTGGATACCCCCAGGTTCTGGAGTGACCCTCTTAACGAAATGAGTTTTTTTCCAATATATGCTATGATTGATTTGGGTTGTAGGCGTTGTTTCACTTGATGACAAGCACGGGTTAGTAAGTATTATGCATAGGAGAAGATAAATGACGAACGAGAAAAATAACTCAAATAGCCCAATACTTTTATATGAACAGATAAAGGTGGCGATTAAGGAGTATGTTGAGAACAATGGCCTGAAATCTGGACATAAGATCCCAAATGAATCTGAGCTATGCGATAAGTTTAAAGTGAGCAGAATAACAATAAGAAGGGCAATAAAAGAATTAGTCGAAGAGAACTATTTAGAAGTTATTAGGGGAAAAGGAACTTTTGTTAAAGCTCCCAAAAGAGACCTTCATTTATTGAACCTTAAAGGATTTACTGAGGGACTTTCAACCGAAGAGAATGATTTTACAAAGGAAATTATCTCGAAAAAAGTCATATATAATAAGTCAAGCATTTCAAAGGCCTTTTCCTATCAACAAAAAGAATTTTTGGAGCTGGTCAGATTAGTAAAAAATGATGATGGCCCATTCAGTGTTGACTATGCCTATCTTCCACTCGATATTTACCCTGGAATTTCTCAAGTCATCACCAATGATGTTTCCACCTTTGCGGTAATCAGAGATAAATATAAAATAAAGTTTGCAAGGGTTGAGAAGGAAATAGAGTATATACAGCCTTCTCAACAAATATGTGAATATTTGGGAATCAGCAACCTCATTCCTGTAATTCTTGTAAAGAAAATCATTTATGATACAAACAATTTACCTGTACACTATTCAAATTATTATTTGCTTGGAGATAGAATAAAATTCTTTATTGACGTTGACTACAATGAATAAAAACTAAAGTGAGGTTCAGTAATTGATAAAGGGAATTATATTCGACTTTGACGGCCTTATATTTGACACTGAAACCCACCAATACCACGTATATCAGGAGATTTTCGGTGAGTATGGAAGTGAATTGCCCATTTCTCGGTGGCAGGAGGAAATCGGAACGCATACAGGATTTTCACCATTTCAGTATTTGGAGGAAAAGATTCAGAAAGCAATTGACCAAGATGCTATAAGAATGGATTTTAAAAAGAGATTCCACGAGAAATTAAAAGGCGAGATAGCAAGGGAAGGAGTCGAAGAATATCTCAAAGAAGCGAAGAAGCTGAATTTAAAGATAGGATTGGCATCCAGTTCAAATTACCAGTGGGTATCCTCTCACCTGCAAAACCTGAAACTCTTCGATTACTTTGACTGCATTAAAACCTCTGATGACGTTTTGAAGGTGAAGCCAGATCCCTCACTATACCTAAAAGCTTCAGAATGCTTAGGACTTAATGTGAATGAATGTCTGGTATTTGAGGACTCGGCAAACGGGGCGCTGGCTGCCAAACGTGCCGGGATGTATTGTGCCATCATTCCGAACGAAGTGACCTGTACAATGGACTTTTGCCAGGTGGAACATCGGATGGATTCGATGGCTGACATGCCATTACCTGAAGTAATAGAGCTGGTAACAAACAGTGTAAAAGCCGGATATTAATTGGGTTAAATACCAGCTCACCACTCGAATGATGTTAAATAATCTTTGGGAAGCCAGCAAGATATTGCCCTGCCCTCTTCTTTGACTTTCTCCAAGTGCGAGAAGGTCTTTTTCTTTTGAAGGCTTTGGAAAGATAATACATTACGTCTTCTTACACTGATATGAGATCTGAGGGCAGCAATAAGAAAGCCTCAAGTCAAACGACTCGTAATGAGTTTATGTAAAAATGGAAGATTCCATCCACTGACAACTTGATGGAATCTGCCATAATCTCTTAATTGTTTAATATAGCCCGCATCTGCTTCATTTACAACAGCGCATACAAACATGGTACCTCCCGCTCCCCAGATAGAGTAGGATCATACCGCCCCTTGATAATTCAGCAAGCTAAATCTATTAAGATATCTATTCATTGATAAGTTCTGCTAACCCTTGTTTGGAATCAATATTTTTCTCCATGGTGTCTGCTTGGTCTTCCCAATTATCAAATTTTCCGTATGCTGTGTATATAGTTGAACCCGTCGGCAATTCGGGGTATTCATTTTCGCCATTTGTTCCCCAATTTACCCATCCAGAATCGTTTCTCTGTACAATCTGATATCGTGACACCACTTTACTTGTATACCAGACCATTGCGTAGCCCGTATTGTCATTAATTTCTGCTGTTTTATTTGCGCTCAT
The DNA here is from genome assembly GCF_022867885.1 of Lederbergia sp. NSJ-179. GTDB lineage: Bacteria > Bacillota > Bacilli > Bacillales > Bacillaceae_C > Lederbergia. The sequence continues at coordinate 7,179 of NZ_JALIFP010000065.1, forward strand.
TGGAAAAATGGTTTGCTCTGGCGCATTATTTACATCTACCGCTTTTTCAAATAGGACCTTTTTATTTCTTTCACCCATATGAACCTTTTTATGTGATTCTGGAATAATAGATGAAATATGTTCCTTTATCTCATCTGGGCTAAGTATGCCTTCTTTTACACTGAATAGTCTCCAAAAATAATCCCAAGAAGCTTCATTAATATCTTCTCCGATAATTTCTTTATATTTTTCAACATTAGGATTATTTAATTCATCTGATTCTAGTAATTGATGAACACCATCTGACAAAATATTAGCATACAAGTCCCCTTCTCTATAATACGTACCACCATAAGATGCAAAGGAAGTGAATACCCTATTTCCCTTTCCGCTTTCAAATTCATCTCCAACCGTAATTTTATTTGATACTGGAATACCATCTACGGTAGTTGAGAAGTCATCGATGTCATATTTTCTCCTAAACCAAGGAGTGTTATAGAAAAACTCCCAAGTAATTGAGAATTTTTTCCCTTTTAGATTATCATCCAAACCATCTGGTACCGTTCCGTTAAATCGATATCTACAATATAATGGCCCTTCAACATCAACCACGCAATCGACCTTTGTGTGCTCCGGAGGATTAATCAAGCCGTTTTTTGGTGTGAAGAACGGACCATAAAATCCACCGATTGCATTAGAGTAATCCCCTATTAAATCTTTCTTTTCTTCTTTCGCTTCAAAATATCTAATCCCCCATTTTCCATAGGAAGTCCCATCAGCAGTGCCTGAACATAACTCTAAAACATAATAACCTGTGTCTAGTCTTCTAAAGCCATCCTGCTGTGTAACTTCCAGTTTCTTTATTCCTTCAATATCGGTAGTGGCATCCTTAAGTGGTTCCTCACCTGCATAAAGCCAATATGAAGTAACTAAGTTGTCCATACTTACCAAGTAAATAATTGATGCTTTCTTAATATAATCCCCATCCAATTCCTCATCGAAAACTTGAAAAGGAACCTGATTATTATTATCATCATAGAATAATAGACTATCTTTATGAACTTTATAGTCGGTAAAATTCAATTCTGTAATAACAGGCTCGTTCTTACGAGGTAAATGATCTGGATTGTTTAACATAATTTGAAATTTATACTTTAATTTTTCACTTTCTATTGTCACTCTTATAACCCCTTTTCAACAAATTAATCAGCAAAATATTTTATTAAGCAGCTTTTTTAAAGCTAAAAGGTAGTTTTTTCCCCTTTTGTGCATCAATAATTACAGCAATGATAATAATGAGACCCATTATAAGTAATTGCCAAAATGAGTTTACTCCAAGAAGATTTAGGCCGTTACTCACTACTCCGATTACAATAGCCCCAAAAACGGTCCCACTGATACTTCCTCTACCGCCTGCCATAGAGACTCCACCTAATACACAGGCGGCAATAGCATCCAATTCATATCCTTGTCCTACGGATGGTTGACCCGAATACATTCTAGCCGCAAGCACAATTCCGGCAAAACCAGCTAGAAGGCCAGTTAATACATACACATATATTTCCACCTTTTTACTTGGCACACCCGAGAGACGAGCTGCTTCTCTGTTTCCACCTATGGCATATACATATGTGCCAAACTTTGTTTTGCTTAGGAGCATAACAAAGATAAACACTAAAATGGCCATATAAATCACGGGAGAAGGTAGAAAACCAAAAATTCTCCCGGTTCCAATAGTAGTGAAAGCCTTATCTGTGATACGTGCAGCTTGACCACCACTATAGATATAAGCAATCCCTTGAGCAATGTACATAGTAGCAAGAGTAATAATAAATGGGGGTAATCTAAACTGGGCAACAATCACTCCATTAAGTAAACCAATAAGTCCTCCTATAAGAATCCCTAAGATAACTGCTAAAATTACGGGCATCCCATTATTTACAACAAAACCTACCGATAATGTTCCCGATAAAGCAACAATTGCCCCCACAGATAAATCAATTCCGCCAAGAATCATAACCAAAGTCATTCCTAAAGCCAAAAATACATTAATAGTAATCTGCTGTAAAACTGTGATTAAATTATTACTACCTGAATCCGTGACTAATTTTTTTCTAAAAACCACTCAAAGTCTATTAGAATCAGGTATAATACCAAAAAAAGGTGAATTTAGTCATTTCACCCAATAGGTGGTTATAATGAAAAAGTT
>NZ_JALIFP010000066.1 GCF_022867885.1 Lederbergia sp. NSJ-179
AATAACAGCTTTCTTCCATTGCCTCAATTGATTAACATGAATTCCGTGATCAGAAGCAATTTCGCTTAGTGTTTTTTCCTCCTTCAAGATTTCTAGCACAATTTGAGATTTGAATTCTGATGTATATCGTTTTCTTTGTTTCATAAACCTACTTTAACATCTCCTCATTTCGTGTCTAGTTTCTTGGGTCCATTATACCCCTTTTCAAACCTGACTGATGGATGAAATATTTCACATAAAAATTTTAAGTAAATTTCATCGGTTCCATTTGCTAATTGAAATCGTTCATCCATAAGGACCCAACCATTAGGATAATCATCATTGTTTACCGTATGTTGACATATTTCACCTTCAGCATCAGAGAATCTGGAATCTAAACTTTGCATGTTTTTCAAATCATATAGTCTCTTTAGAAACTTAGGCTCTTCCAATCGTCCGAAATAATGGTAAATGACTTTCTTTGTTTCAAATAATTCATATATATCAATTCCGTTCTGAAACAACTCAAGAATATCACGTTTTGTTATCTCACTAATTCTGTTTGCGATTTCAAATCCCCTCTCCATATACGAGTATACAAGTGAAAACTAACAGGATTAAACTTATACACATGTTTTTACTTTTGTTTAAAGTCTTGTTTTTATAGTTTTTCCTTGAACACAATCATGAATCTCAACTTTGAGGTCAGATCCCTATCTAGCTCTTTTGTTTTACTGTAGTTAAAATTTGTGTCCTTCATCAGTATGTAGGTTCTCCAATTAATGCCTTAGCCAAATCATAAAGGTTATCATAATGGAGCATTAATATATTCTCAGACAATCTTTTTTGTCGCTTCAATTGATAGGTTCTATCGTTAAAGTTATTTCTTTTTCCAGCTACGACAACGTAGTGTATGCGAGAACTATCATATTTAATGAATTCCTCAGTCAAATCCTGCCTTGGTGATTTATATTTTTTAAATGTTTCATATAGTGTTCCGTAGTTGGACTCAAGCCAATATTTCCAGTCTATGACTTGTCTTTCACCTTTCCTCATTGCATCTCCTAAATGTCCGTTTGCTAAAGTAATATTTTTATGTGGATGTTCAAGCTCTACAAAAATAAATTCATACCCGCCTGAGTTTTTTCCCACAATTAAAAAATCCACTTGGTATGTATTACCTAATTGAAATTCTGGAAAAATAAATGCATCGTGATGACCAAATGAATAATACCCTTTCATTATAGATGCAATAATAAAATATGCCCTTTCTTTACGGATCCAGTTAAGAATCGACCTTTCATTCGAATTAGGATTTCCAACTATAGCAAGATATTCTTCTGTAAGAGAAGTTAAATACTCAATTTGTTGTAAATCTACTATGTCCAGATGGTTATTAGGAAACAAACTTTTATAGTGTCTAACAGCTACAGGGTACTCTCTGTATCGGCTCTTTCGTATTACTATATCACTATTTTCAAATCCTTGAACAATTTCTTTCTCTTTAAGAATTTCCCACTTGTCTTTCTCTTCTTGAGTAAGAGTGCAATAATTCCTTGAATGAATTTTCATCACCATTCCCCCTATAGATGTAGGGAAAGCAGTAAATCTACCCCTTTAATGTTCCATATGAATCCGATAAATAGCTAAAAGGTATAATACCGTAACAATACGACGACTATGACATACTTAAGTATATTACCGTTGTGATTTCACCACGAAAGTCAATTACTGCCTGCTTTCCCTATGCGACCAATAATTAATCTTACAGAATATACACCACTCAAAATACTCAGACGACTGTCCGTTGTCATTTACAAATTTGATAGATCATATTTACGAAACATCACTTTATCAATAAGATAGCCAAAAAGAATGGGTACTATTTAAGCCCATCCTTCATATTTTATTAGACGGTTATACAATTAACCCTTGTAATGATTCAACAAGTTTAGTCCCCAAAGTGAACAATGTTGTTCCAGCAGTAGCTAATTCACCAACGCTTTTAACTTTTTCAATCGCAGTTTTTATTATTATTTTCTTTGGTTTTTCACTATCCACTTCTTGTACTGCTGCTTCTAGTATTTCCGTAGTCTCCTCTTTGTCATCCTGTGAAATAGATTCATTCATATTAAGCTCTTCTACAAATTGTTCTGTTAATTCCTTTAATCCAGCAATCTTTGTTTCATTATATGTTTGGCTGGCAGTAATTGTACTCTGTCCCTCCGCATGGTTCAACTGACCTCTAAATTCTCCGATGTTGTATTGAGTATTAGATTTCCCATCAAGTCCCATGTCTATTTTCAACTCCCCTAGATAAGTTACAATATAATCAACAAGTGGTTTAGCAACTTGATTATTAAAGCTATCTACATGACTTTGTATTTTGTTAGATCCACCATAACCATATGCAATATTCATAATATCAAGCTCATTTTCCGAAATATAGTTCAACATTTGATAAATAAAGGCAATTTCCTCTTGCTCCCTAACAGGCAACTTAAACTTCGCATGAAATTCTTTCTCCTGGATTATTTTCTTAATGTCAAACTGTGTTGTATTGTTTTCCTGAATAAATTCTTTTATTACAGGTGAATCATCTATGAAAAAAAGAAACCTTTTTAAACATTCTTGGTACTCTTGAAAATTACAATTCAAGAATCTACTTGCTACTCTTCTAAAATTCAGTGATAGTTTTTTAAACTCCTTTTCCATAGAAGCAACATCTCCTCTCATTCTAATTCACCCCACAAAATGGGCAATAGATATTTTCTATAGTTTGGTCGGCATGTACTTTAATATTTTTATTGCAACAATGAAGCTGAACCTGTTCCAATTTCTCATCCTCTGTTAATAGGTTTGGTTGCTCCTCTTTAAATTTCTTGAAATCAAGAGTTAAACCAGAACCTTTCATCTTTCTACTTGCCTTTTTAAATGTGTCGTTCAGTTGTTGTTTCATAATATTCTTTGCAATTGTTTGTGCATGTTCAATAACGTCATCAGGTATAAACTTATTATTGTCATCGACTAAGCCGCAAGAAGGGCAGAATAATTCCATAGTATCCTCTGCGTCTATGTCACCTCCCAAAGCCTTGAATCTCTCTTTACAATATGGACATTCTAAAGAATAATATCCTTTACTATCAGTGGGTATTGTGATCTTTTGCTCCAAATTAACACCTCCAATTTTCTATTACAATTATACCATTTAAAACATGCACTGTTATTCAAACGAATATAGGGCATCATCCATAAAGTAAAAACTGTTTTGATTTGAGACTGCTATTTATAAGGTAAATAGAGGATTTCTCCATATTGTTGTCGAATAGAATCATATTATATTGAAAAAACATGTAAATGGGGTCTTAATAATGCACGAATATATATATAATCAAATGACTCACAACATTAAATTTGAAAGTAATGAATTACAGAACTTCTTTTGTAAAGAAGCTCCTGATCAAATTACTTCAGAGGAATCTGAAGGTTTTCATCTATATCTTACTGATATTATTCAAGGGATGTTTCATAGGGAGTTTTTTTCAGGTAGGCAAATAGATAAGAATGAAGAGGTTATTTCCAGTATTAGGGATCAATTAAAGAAAAAAACTCAAATAATTAGAAATGATATTCTTAATAAGTATCTCCAAAGTGAAAATCTACATATTTTGATGAGTAATGGTTGTTCTTTGTATGCAGGATCCAAGGCGATTAATACAAATGAAAAACAGGAACACACCATATTATTAGAGGATTACAAATTTGATGATAACGTTAATAACAAAGAAGCATTAGAAGATGTATTACTTAATCTAGCTAAGAAAAGGCCGGAACAAGCATTAGATGGATTATATGAAATGCTATCTTATTACCAAAATGTACTTCAAGATGACTCCATTAAAAGTCAGTTAGAAAAATTAGTTGATAGTTTTAAAGAAGTTTTTATCAAGAATTTTGTCCTAACAATTGATTATGGAAAAAATCATCTTCATAAAACGTTCTTAAAGAAGCTAGTTTCAAGGGGAACAAAAAGTAATAAGGTGAATATCTTCACTTTAAACTATGATTTGTTAATAGAAAAAACAGCGGAAGAACTTGGAATACATGTTAACAATGGATTTTCTGGATTTCATTATCGTTCTTTTAATCCCGCTTCATTTCATCTTGATACACATATTCAATATTCAGATGGAGGAAAGACTTATACTAAAGGAATTAATTTATTTAAGTTACATGGCTCACTTTCCTGGTTTTTTGACAATTACAAACCTCCATATGGAATCTCTGAAAAACAATTAGATTTTAAGATGTTGTCCACTGAAGGTGAAGGATCACTGATCCCAGATTGTATTATTTATCCCGTCCAATCTAAGAAAACATACTCTTTAGATTTACCTTATAGCGAAATGTTCCGCCAGTTTATTGAATTTTGTAATAAACCAAACTCTACTTTATTAGTAATGGGCTATAGTTTCCTTGATGAACACGTTAACGATTTAATTACCAATGCGTTGTCTAATCCTGACTTTAATTTAATTATTTTCTCTTATTCAAATAAGTCTGATGGAAATAATGCTCCATTTCTTCAAAGTTTAATAGAAAGGAGCTTTGAAGATTCCAGAATAACAATATTTTTCGGAAACTTTCTTGGGGATTTTCAATATATTACAAGTTATCTAGTACCATATCCTAACTTTGATAATAATGAGAAAATAATTCTCGATACATTAACAAGATTAAAAGGTGAGATGAATAACAATGTTTGATGGGGATGTACGTATAGGGAAAATTATAAAAATCGAGGGGTTAACAATACATATTGAAGTAACAGACGAAAACGTGGCTAATAAGCTGGTATTAAAGTATGGAATTAATGATTATGTAGCATCAATTAATAAAATGATTTACAGTATTTTACCAAATGGAAAAAGAATAATTGGAAGAATTTCAAAAGTCTTCGATAAAAACACCTTTATTCCTGATGATATTTTTGTTAAGAGTCATGATTCTTTTGTAATTGAAGCAACTTTGGTGGGAGTTTATGATGACTTTTTAATGAGATTCGATTCAGGTATTAATAGCTTCCCTATTATTGGTAGTGAAGTTTTTTCTATAAGTCAAGAAATACATCAATCTATTGTTAGTATAAATGCCACTTACAAACTACCAATCGGTACCAGTTATGATGATAACCAACTTGAAATCTCAGCAAATCCAGATATATTGTTTGGAAAACATATGGGGATATTCGGAAATACAGGTACGGGAAAAAGTTCTACAGTTGCCTCGCTTATTCAGGGTTTAAAAAGAAGACTACAAGATAAAAGTGGTAATCCAGTAAATATTAACCCCAAAATTATCATCTTCGATTCCAATGATGAGTATGAGCAGGCTTTTAAAGGAACGGAGTTTTCAGTAAGGAAAATAAAAAAAGAAGAATTATATTTACCACATTATCATTTAAGTTTTACTGAGTATTTCCAATTTTTGGGGGCAAGCCTTGGTGTACAAGCACCCATTCTAAAAAATTGTATAAAGTCACTTAGAGAAAAGACTGACATTGAGAACAAAGAAATCTTTCAATTTAGTGACCTTCAAGAAGAAATTAATAGATGGCTATGGAATAACGCTAGAAAAAAGGATAAAGACGGAAATATTACAAAAGAGTTTGATAATTTTAAAGCTAGCCAGTGGTTCAATTGGTGTTCAACAATGACGAATAGAATTCAAACTATTACTGATGATCCTAGAATCTATCATATTATAGAAAGCAGAGATACAGAAAAAAACACAATTGAGGAAATTGTAAATTCTGATAATGAAATCTATATAATTGAAGCGGACTTTGAAAAGGATGAATTAGATATTGTGATGTTTCTGTTTTCTAAATTGGTCTATGAATGGGCTATTAAAAATAGAAAAACAAGCAATATTGACAGTTTAGTAATTCTTTTCGAAGAAGCCCACCGCTATATTAATGAACTAGAACAGGAAGAATTCAAATTAGGGACATATTACATTGAACGCCTTGCACGGGAAGGTAGAAAGTTTGGCATCAGCCTGATAGTTTCGAGCCAAAGACCCTCTGAGCTCACAAAATCAATAGTCTCACAATGCAACTCATTTATTGTGCACAGAATAACTAACAAACTAGATTTAGAATTCATTAATAGGAATTTATCCAGTAATAATCAAGACTTGGTAAAGTTTGTGCCAGGATTGGAAAAACAATATGCTATTGTTTTCGGTGAAGCATTTGGTTACACAGATATAGTAAAAATCGCTGATGCAGCACCTGTACCTAATAGTGAGGATCCAGAGGTGATAGGGTCCTGGATACTAAAAGAATAAGTTCCCTTTTAAATTCATTGATTAATTCCAGTTATTCATTTAATTCGAGGCAAAACCGCTTATCCGAAAAGGGACACTCAAAGTAATTATATGTGAGCGTCCCTTTTGAATAAAATATTTGAACCTTGAAATCATATAATGTTAGCAGACATTCATAGGTTAACCAACAATTTTAACTTTATCATTAACACGTAAATACCTGATAAAACTCTCATTATCAGGAGTAATACCAGAGACTTTGAAGATTCCATCGAATCTGTATTTATTAAATCCAAGATTATTAATGAGCCAATTTGCAGTTGCTTTAAAAAATAAGCCTCAATGAAGGCCCTGTATATAAGAACAAGCAATCAGCCGGGCATATCGGATGCGACAGTCTATAAATGTCCTATGATACGGTTCACCGTGGTGCTCAAAGAGGCAAAAAACAGCATTGGAATTAAGCTTCCGATGCTGTTTTTAAATATAAAAGTTGCATTTTAAAAATCTTCAAATTAGTTTGTAATGCTTTTCAAAATCGTACTAAAATATGAAGGATACTTATTAAGTAAGTTAAGAATTTCCTCTCTGCTTTCCTTTAATTGCCTTTTGACATTTCTTCTAGTTAATTTACCGGGGCTAGAGAGTTTTGATTTTGAGCATAAATCAATACTAATAACACGATCAGTAAAACCTAGTTCATATAAAAATACAGATAACGTAGAAGGCAGTCCATATTTTATTCTTTTTTGTAATACCTTTATATTTTCAATGGTTTCATCATACTTATCAGAATAGTTAAAGTTAATTATCTCGGTGATTGCCCCTAATATTAATGTTCCTTCGTATGCTATAGTGACTCAAATCCATTGTTTCACAAGTTTCATCACTTGGGCAATATCATCATCATTGTACAACGCAAATTTACGCAACTTACTTTGCGTGTCATAAATTAAATTCAGTTCACTTCTTCTATTAATGTCGTTACTTCATAGAAAGGTTGGAATGCTTCTAATATTTCTTCTTCTGTGTTCACAAAATCTAAGATAAAAGTATCTTTCTTTCCTTGCATCGTTTGATTTAAACGGGATAGTGTTTGCACTGCTTTCACGCCACGTAATTTCTTGTCGACAAACATCGTATGAAGTAATGGCTCTTCAAAGCCTGTTTGATATTTCTCTGTAACAATTAATAAATTAAAGTAATCACCATGATATGGGGTTAGTTTCCTCCTTTTTAAAATAGCTGGACTGACTTTGATACTGGGGCGTAGGGTCAACGTTCATTGTACAGTTATATCATACATAACCAAACGAGAAACACTGTCCCTATCTCCAATAATGATTAAGCCCCTTCAAACACATCCACATTTTCATTTATATCATCTATAATACTTAATATCTCCCTAACATCCTGTATATTATCCTCAAACAACTCAGACACACTACCTAATGTTCTAAACGGATCTTGCTGTAAGACTTGCTTCTCCAAATAGCCATTTGCTACAACATAGTCAATGATTAATTTAACAAACTTAATTTGAGTAGCATTTAATCTCTCATCAGATAGAAACTCGGAAAATGCTGCATTTACTGCTCCACGGTCCAACCCTACAACTTGTCGAACGAGCTTTGTGATAGGAGTGTCTCCGAATTCACTTTCATAATCTTCCTGGGTGCCTAACTCGTTCCATAAAACATTTTCTAAAAATGCAATATCATCTTTTGTTAATGGCTTATTATGTCTTAATTTAAAAATAGCCATTTCATTTTGATGCTCTTTTAAATATTGATTCACACGTTTTTGATAGTTTCTCAAATCATTTGAACCGTAAATCGGTGTCCCTTCAACAATCACGTCAAATGTATCTTGGAAATTGGTATAAAAGTTTTTTCTAGTTTCTTTTTCCAAGAACTGTACTAATTCCCGCATTACTTCGCGTACTTCTTCTAGTTCAAAAATATTTGCTTTATCCCAAAACTCTGTTGATTGAACATTAATTAATAATTCTCTGTTTTCGTTAATTTTTGGTATCGTTCCTATTTCACTTAGTTTTTCAGCAGTATCAACTACAGTCCTAATAGGTTTTGTTGCTTTACGCGCACTCAAATACGCAAGCTCTATTGTATACATTACATTGTCAAAGCGTTTCGCCATCTCGTTATCATCATCTGGGATGATTAAAGGCGCTACTTCTTCCTTTAATTCCCTTACATCACTATTCGTCAAAGCTTTCCAAACATCTTCACTTTGGAACTTATGAACATATTTAATGTTCATCCTCACTTGGAAATTTTCTTCATTTAATCCTCTTACCTCTGAAAGAAGTTCATTAATCAGGCTGCTACGGTGGTTAATATAAGCTTCTTCCTGATAATCCAGCGTCTGCAATTCTTTAATGATTTCAACTCTTAAATTAAATAATCTTTCCGTTAAACTTACAGCAACATTTCCTTCGATTCCTTTAGGGTTCTCTCTGAAAAACTCGAAGTTCCCAACGTAGTCAAAGATGAGAAAGTATTCTTTATCCTGCCCCGGGCCGAATAAATCTTCACATAACCTCGTGCCACGGCCAATCATTTGCCAGAACTTTGTTTTTGAACGCACTTTTTTGAAGAACACTAAGTTCACAACTTCTGGAACATCAATTCCTGTATCTAACATATCAACTGACACGGCGATATGTGGTTCAGAATCCTTCATTTTAAAGTCATCAATGATGGAGTGAGCATACTTAATGCTATAGAGGTAATTGCGATGTCTCACACCTCAAGTGAGACAAGGGGTTAAGGAGAGACCAGAATTTATTTTCCCCCAAAATGAGACGGTATAATGCACTTTTAAGAGATGGGAATGGAAAAAAT
>NZ_JALIFP010000067.1 GCF_022867885.1 Lederbergia sp. NSJ-179
CATATGTAAAGACATTTAAAATTAAAAAAGAAAAAATAAATCCAATAGTAACACCTATAATTGAGGCGCTGGAGCTGGCTCTCAACGCTAGCCAATTTTTATACTTTCTTACCTTTTAAGAAAAGCACAAGGCGCCCGCCTATCGGCGACAAGCAAATGTTCTGAGACAAGAAAAGTCCGATCTTGACTTTTATTGGCTCAGGTTATTTGACCTCGAGCCGATGGCGCCTGGAGCTGGATCTCAACGCTAGCCAATTTTTATACTTTCCTTGTAAGAAAAGCGCAAGCGCCTTGGTATAGGGAGAACGACTAAAGGCACAACGACAATTGGACATTACCTAGATGATAAAAAAGATGAGACCGAATAGTTGGTCTCATCTTTTTTATGTGTAAAGTATGGAAAGAAAAGCAAAATTTCACTTTATTTTCTATACATTTCACCCATCTTAGGCCTTTTCCATATAATAAAGCAACAAATAAAAGGGGAGTTGGAAAATGGAAAAGCTACAAGTCGGGCAACTGACTGTGATCATCGTTCCTCCAGCCACTTCGTTTGCCCCGGTGGACGGACGCAAATATAGTTTGGGACTAACAAAAGCCGGAAATGCTCATGTTTTATCCATTGGTGCTTCCTGTGACATAGATGAGGACAGTTCAGAGCAAGAGGATAAATTGGTGCTAGAGTGGAAGCCAAAAATGGGGGAGTATGTACTAACAGGAAAAATCAAAATAAATGAAAAAAAATGGGACGTAGAGAGAGCAAATGAGCTTTATCAGCAATGGCAATATGAAATTCCCTATCTGCTTTCTCTTATCGTGAAAGCAGATTACTCTCTATTTCAACATGTGCCTTGGTTATTAGACGCACCTATTTTAATAGAATGTTTTTCTGAATATCCACAGTCTCATTCTGTAAAAAAATTTGGCACACCAAGAAAATATTTATCTGCTTGAACAGAGACTCCATTCACAAATGGAAAAAAGGAGCATAAGAATGAAACCGGAGCGTGGGGTTCCGGTTTCATTTATTTTCAAGGTTATGTCGTTAAAAATAAAAATAATTCCATAATGTGGAAGGTATAATAATATGGTATGCAGTATACATAATATATTGATATATTTTTTGATATTAATCTATCAATATTTTAAAAGGAGGGATCTTATCGATTGGATATAGACAAGGTTTTATTGTGAATGCCCTTGCCTAAAGGCTATATGATGAGAATTACGGGTGACCGTCTAAAATCTACTATCGATCTAACAAAAATGTAGGAGGAATGAAACGTGACCAAACAAATTAGTTTCATCTTTTTTATGTTCTTCATTAGTTTTTCTCTGTTTTTTCAAGGACCAAATGCTGACGTTATGGCAGAAGAGTTGGATAATGAAGGTGTTTGGAGTAAAAGAGCGGCAATGGCACAGGACTCATTGCAATCAAATTTTTGGAATGCGGAAACGAATTTATTCAACAATAAGTATCCGTGTCAAAATTGCAATGACCAATTCCATTACTGGTGGTTAGCTCATGCTATAGATACGCTTGTTGATGGTTATGAGCGTACGAATAACGATGAGTATCTTCATCAGGCCACTGCGCTGTTCAACAGTATTGTGGAAAAAAATGGCGGAATAACAAATCAGTTCTATGATGATATGCTATGGATGGGACTAGCTTTACTTCGGTTAAACGAATATAAGGATGATCCAGAAATTGAAAGCGCTGTTTTTACTTTATGGGAAGATATTAAGCAAGGATGGAATAATGAAATGGGTGGTGGAATTGCATGGAATAAATCACAATTGGATTATAAGAATACACCTTCCAATGCCCCTGCCGTCATTCTTGCCTCTCGTTTATATCAAAAGTATGACAATCCAGATGATCTAGAGTGGGCTAAAAAAATCTATGACTGGCAACGCTCCATTCTCGTGGATCCGCAAACAGGTTTTGTATGGGATGGTATTAATCGGACTGGTGATGGAAATATCGATAAGAACTGGGAATTCACTTATAATCAAGGTGTATATATTGGTGCATCTGTCGAGTTATATCGCATAACAGAAGAAGAAAAGTATATGGAAGCTGCATTACAGACAGCGGAAACGGCCATTGATCGACTGGCCGATCCCATCACGAACGTATTAAATGAACAGGGAGGGGGAGATGGAGGACTATTTAAAGGAATTTTCATTCGCTATTTGGGCGACCTAATAGAAGAAGAGCCGCAACAAAGATATTTAGCTCCATTCATCCTGGATAATGCGGAAAGCGCTTGGGAGTTAACGAAGTCAGAAGATAAGATTTTATTCGGTGCTTCCTGGAAGCGAGCCCCTGAACTTGAAATCGAATTAAGTCAACAATTGAGTGGTGTGATGTTGATGGAGCAAGCTTCAATGATTGAAAATGCTTCTCCTCCCCAGTCGCTATCACTTCTTAATGATATGATAGAGCAGTTCGAAACTGAAGGTGAAATCACAAGCGATCAAGCCGCTCATTCACTGAAACTTCATTTAACTGCCGTTAGACATTTTGAACAACAAGAAGCTGTCGAGAAAGTTGTTAAACATTTAGAGAGTTTTAAAGAACTCTTGAATCATCAAAAAGAACAAGAGTTGATTTCTAACAAAGCGCATCGTCTCCTTCAAGCGACTACCAATGACTTAATTGAACAATTTGCCGATTTACTAAAATCAAGGTAGAAAGATTCTTGCTTAGGTTGTTGTAATCGGTCTGAGAGGGATATCGTCTAGGAAACTGTGCCTACAACGTAAAGCCCATTTCCTAGACGATTCCTCCATTTTTGACATGCTAAAAAAGTTTCAGTGGCTTCAGAGAATCTAATGAAACACTTTGTTTTAATATTCAACTGCATAATGACAATAATTTTCCTTAATTCCGAGACATAACCGACTCAAACATCACCTTTTTATGTCGCTTTTTGGTTCAAATGAATAATATGTCTCATAAGTCCTCATAATAAAATCTGAGGTGATTGACATGATTTTAAATAAAATAACGAACAAGATATCCGACTGGAACTCTGCTCATCTTAAAAAGAAAATAAGTACCAACCGCCACAAGGGTACGTGCCCCGACTGTTCTGGAAGAGGTTTTTTTGTCACGGATGCATTTCTCGATCCGACTTGTCCTAGTTGCAACGGCACCGGCTCATATTCGGACTGGGCTGAGACTACTCTGCAACAGTTTGAGTAGTGTTTTAGTTATGTCGCTTTATGTTCGGGTTTTCGCTTTTTTCTTTCTTCTTGTTCTTCCAATTGTTGTTTCTGCCTAAGTTTTTCTTCCGCCTTTTGCCATCCTGTTCATTTTCGTAACACTTTTCTACGAATTTTTTTGTGTTAATTCGGCACTAAATATCTTAGGTGGTGAAACTATAATGAAAAAAGGAACCCAAAATTTAAGTATGGAACAGCAAAAAAAAAGATCATGAAACTGAAACTTCCTTCCAAGTAGACAAAGCAGACAATTCTAAAAAGAAGAATGCAAAAAATAACAAATAATTACTGGGAGCGGATAGCTCCCTTTTTTTGCTTTTATGTCGCTTTTTTATCGAACTGCGAACTATAAATAACTGAAATAAACTCAATTAATATTTCGAAATTTCTTAATGTATAGTTTGGGTTATGTTATAATTTTCCTTAGTGAAACAAGGAGGTACGAGTGTAAAAAAATAAAGTGAGAAAATCTTAAATTATTTTATTAATTTTAGAATAAACATGATGATAATGAATTATTTTTCATAAAAGCATTTGTTAATGACCATATTATTCAGTCACTATAATTCTATAGAATACATTAATCAAATATAAACAGTAGCCATCTCATTAAAAATTGAAATGAGGTGGCTGATTACGGCTTTTAATTAGTTGATAATGATGTGCGTTTCTTCGTACAAATGCTTCTTTTTAGTTGTCTATTGTTCATACAATCATATATTTCTTATTGTCATGTGTTTTACCGAATCTTTTTGATTCAAACCATAACGAAAAGAATTAGCTTATAAATACATAATATTCAAATTTATTAGATAGGGGAAAGCGATATGAAGAAAACTTTAAAGAAATTTGAAGAAACTTTGGATGCCATTCAGAAATTAAAAGATGTACAAGAATTTCAATTAAATGAACCGATTAGTAAAGGAAAATAGTCTATTAGAGAAATTTTAGGACATTTATATTATTGGGATAAGTATAATCTTGAAAAAATGGTACCGTTAATGGCTAACGGAGCAAACTTGCCACAGTTTCCCAATCATGACCAACATAATAAGGAAGCAATATCATTTTTAAGAAACCACTCAGTAGAATCTATTATAGATGCTTTCATAGAAACACGGAAGGAACTTATTGAACATATCTCAAAAGTAGGGGAAGATGTTAGGTTTACAATAGGAAAGGGGAAGCGGATGTTCTCAGGTGAAAGTTTTATAAAAATCTTTGTAAAACACGATATTCATCATTTGCAACAAATAAATGGGAAATTAAACAATTAGATTATTTTTGTTCTAATCTTATTGTGCTAACGGCAGCAGGTTAGCTTAACAAGCCAAATTAAAAAAACGCTTCCTGAGCGTTGTAAAGGGACCGATTTTTTTATGGTATAATTTGCTTAAAGTTGTAAATGCAGTTTCCTGTATATATAATTTATCAGACATTAAGATTGGAGGCCGGTATCCAGAGATAATAAAGTTATTTAATTTATAATAAAGTTCTTTAAAAATAATAAAGTTGTTTAATTCTTATTCAATTAACGGGGCAGTTTACAACGAGATTTATATGTTAGGGGTGATAAGGTGAATATTAGATCAAACAAGAATACAGAAGTCAATAAATTAGTAAAAATATGGTATGAAGGTTCTTTAATAGCACACGACTTTATTAATAAAAATTATTGGAAATCACAGCGATCGGAGATGGAAGAAAAGTATATCCCAATGTCCGAAACCTATGTTGTAAGTAACGAAAAAGATGTTGTCGGTTTCGTATCAATGATGGATAATTATTTGGCTGCATTATTTATTGATGTTAAGCATCAAGGTAAGGGATATGGAAAGGGATTGTTAGATTTTATAAAAAGACAGAGGGAAAATATACAATTAAAAGTGTACAAGAGAAATAAAAAAGCCGTTGATTTCTATTTTAAAAATGGCTTTGTAATAAAAGAAGAAACAATAGATGAACAGACTTCCGAAGAAGAATTTTTAATGGAATGGAAAAAAGATTAGGTGTTGTATTAAACAAACGGACAAGAATTGTGTAACAGCTTGCCCTTGACTGCCGTGCCCACTTCTTAGTGATCGCTGGAAGGGGTACGGGGCCCCGCCTGCGGAACTTAGAAGTGATTGTCCGTGGTACGCTGTTGATGCGGATGAGCCCTTAAAGGCTGTTTTTTCGCCAACCGCTAACTAACAGGTGCTTTTTCTTAATGAACTAACGAGTGCGATGCTTGAACAAGGTGTCGCCGTTTTTCTTATTGAAGAGTAATGTTGAATAGGGTAGGTATTTGCTGTGTTAGTAAAATTCTTTTTCAGAATGTGAAGGTGTCAAAATGAATATTGCAGAGGAAATCATAATTTCTCCATTAAAGGATGAATTAATTGAGGACATCAATAAAACAAATGATTATTTTAAAGTGTTTGGTGAGGTTGTACCCAGTTTTCAATCAGGAAAATGGTCTTTTGAAGAAAATCTATTTGATGAAACTAAAGAAATTCGTTTCCCAGATGATAAACTTGATTGGAGCCGATATATAAACCGTGATGATAAAGCTCTATTTTTAGCTTATAAAAATAATAATTGCATTGGGCAAATTAGAATAATTAAAGATTGGAATCGTTTCTGTTATATTGAAAATATCGTCAAAAAAAGAATTTAGAGGTTCTGGAATCGGGAAGTTGCTCTTAACTAAAGCGGAAGAGTGAGCAAAACAAAGAAAACTTATCGGAATGTCTCTAGAGGCTCAAGATGATAATCTTGGAGCGTGCAGGTTTTATTTGTATTGGTATAAGGTATTCAAGTAACGGGGGCGTTAGTGAAACAAGAAGTAAACAACTTTATTATTCATATTTCAAGGATTACTTAAGCAAATAGATATAATTTAAAACAACTTATAGAAATTAAATTTTTATAAATTAAACTTTTGTCTCAATGTTAAGAGTATACTTTTATTATGAGACAGTATTTCTTTCTCTACATTTAACTTCTCATAATGAATATTATGTAAACTAGAAGGTTGAATAAGAAAAAAGATGGTTGCTTCTCTTTTTACCATCTTAATAAATTAATCATCAATAAATCGAACACTATATTCAATTACATCATTTATGAATAAATGATTCTTTTTTGCGAATGCTTTTACTTTTATTAATAAATCTTGATCGTAAGTTGTTTTATATTGTATACGATCTTTAGGCCGTAATTCTTTACACACTACAATTTTTTCATGAGTTAATAACTTTTTTAAACCATCTTCAAGAAGATAATTCACATGAGTATTCTTCTCCTCGGCGATTTGTTTAAGTGATTCTAATATTGATTGGCTGATATTTGTTCGGAATGATATTCTGGTATTATTAGTATGGACTAATTTTCCATCTTTAAATTTCCACCTGGGTATATCCCTAGAATCATCCACGTCATAAGGTTGATCTGCATGTTGTGTCATATAAACCCTTTTATACACATGAAAATTATGGGAATTCACATTTTCGTATATAATGTCAGCAAGCTTTAAAAGACTAGCTTTTCCTTTCATCCATACACGATAAATGGGATTGCCTGTTTTGCCTTCTATAGTTGTCATTTTAAAAGATAAATTCCACTTTGAAAACACAGACAAAAGTCGATCTGTATAATCAAGACTGTTCCCATCTAACTTGAAGAAATGTCCTGCTAGCTCAACAACCTTATGCTAATGAATCAGCGATGGAGATAAGCCAATTACGGCTCCTACACTCCGTCAATATTTCATATTGTAGAGCCTTCCCAAACATTGGACCTAACTCTGCCCAAATCAATTGTTGTTTATCACTGTCCCCAATGTAAACAGCCTCGTTTGAACGAATGGTTAAGTTTTCGATAGTGTGATGTTCTACATTAGGTACGTGAATACGGCTTTTTGTGGTACCGAAAATCCGAAATTCGAATGTTCTTTCTTCCTTACGGCAAACTAGACTCACACCAACTACTGTGTCGTTAGGTTTAAGGTCACGTACAACGTTTTTACCAGTTCTTTCACTTTCAGTGGTCATTTCATCAATCTCTGCTTGGGTCAAATTATCAAATCCATAGTAAACCTGAATATCGATAAACTCTGCATTAACAGGGAATGCAGGCTCCCATAAAGGCACTTTTTCCTTTAGTTCATCGAGACCCTTTAGCCATTTTACAGCCTCGTAATTTGTTTGTTGACTGATTTTTTTCTCACCAGCAATATATATCCCCTTACCCATGCCAGGTTTCAATTCTCTAATAATTTTATCAACATCGTTCTCCTCTTGAAATAAGTCGATATCCACGATTGCTAGCACTTCTCCTTTTTTACTTTTCATTTCCATGTTCTACCACCCCTATTCAGATAAAAAATGCTTACTCGTCGCAATTCCAGATTTCCCTTCCGATACTTCCTTCACCAAACTGTCATTAGTTTAAGTACATTCTTTTAAAATGTTTTTATCAGGTATTTTCAAGGATTACTAAATGGAAGTTATGTATCATTTTAAGATAATGTCCAATACCATCTAACGTAATCCCTTATCTTGGCAAGAATCAACGTGACTGTTCTGCTGCTATTCCCTGAAGCTAGTGCCTCACTATATAACCTCTCGGCTTCTTCGTTATAATTTAGCAATTTCTTAGTGTTTGGTGCTTTAAGGTACCTTTACTAAAACATGACTTTTTATGCGTAGATCTTTTTCCATCTGAGAACCACCCTTCTCTTGACTATTATAGGAGTAATTTTTCAATAATTCAATGTATTCTGGGGAGTCGAAAGTTTTTGTCGAAAAAATAACCCAATCAAGTGACCTATGATATGGGGTAGTACCAGCGAAGCTGTCACTACCCGCAATAAGGAATTAAATTAAAAATACACCATTTCTAATGCCACTTCTTCAATTGGAATTCGCTCCATCATATCCAATTTAAAGATTCCGTAAGGATTTACGTGGCTGTAGATAAGCGGACTTAACGCTCTCAAATCTTCAGGTGTCATCGTATCCATCCATTTCTTTTCTGATAAAACAGATTGAATCATGAGTGTATTTATAGACACAAGGCAATTTTGTAATAAATGCAGGGAAAGAACAGCAACCTCCTGGTCTTCCAATCTATTTGTTGAAATTTCCCCACCTTTTCCGTAAAAAATAAATCCGTTGGCGGAATTCCAATTCTCCACAACATTGAGGCCTTCATTAATTTCCCTCCGAATGTCTTCCGAACCTATATAATCACATAAGAAAATGGTTTTAATGACTTTTCCTAGCTAAGATAAAAGCTTGATAAGTAGAATGTTTTAAGTCACTTCTTGTAAATCGTTTTAAGATTGCCTCTGTTTCAGCAGTACCAAGGCGTAGAGCAGTAGCGTATTTAATCATCTGATCATATTGCTGACGAATCAATTCCCAGTTGATAGGTCTTGTAAGAATGGGTTATAAATTAGGAAAAGCATCACTCATGCCACTATCTGGCCTATACAACTTTTGGGAGTTGATAGCTTTTAGTGTGGCATAAGCTGAAACCCCAAGAGATGGCAAAAGGCAAAAGCTACTTCGCTTTGACCGTGACTATCTACATAATTTTTTTCAACCTCCATGCTTGTACAGTGCTTCAAAACTCCTTCAATCATTGACGCTACCTCAGAAGAAGAGCATGATTTTAATTGAGAGTAGATACAGGTTGAATGTTTAGCCACATGCCAGTAAATCATGACACCTCTGCCTCTATATCGAATATGCCATTCAGTCATTAGGTAAAGTGGACCCCATTGTCAAGACACGGATTTTTAATTTTTAAGGTGGGGTAGAACGTGGATCTTCTACTATGTTACAGCCAGAAGGATTTGCATGGCTTACGAGGTTGGATTACCCACCATTAATTTTTGTTTGTGAGCCATCCT
>NZ_JALIFP010000068.1 GCF_022867885.1 Lederbergia sp. NSJ-179
ACTTTTTCTATATCCGTCCAATACCTTCACCTCATCTAAAGTATGGACATTTAAGGGACAGGCTAAAAGCTGATACCGTCTAAAGACGGTGGAGTTAAACCACGCATTTGTAACTTAAACCCTATCAATAACCCTATGACCAAAAGTGGCAGGGAGATCCAAAAGATGTAATGCCATGTTAAATATTCTATTAATAGACCGCCTATAGTCGGTCCAGACGCTGGTGCGACCATGATAACCAAACCAGTGAGACCAATCCCATCGCCGCCCCCCTCTTTTCCAGTGGATATATAACAAGAACGGTATTAAATATGAGTGGAAGCAACAATCCCATGCCAACCGCCTGTAAAACTCGGGCGAACATCAACATTTCAAAATTGAATGCCAGTGCCGCAATCCATGTACCTACGATTAAACTCATGACCGAACCTATGAACAGCTTCCTTGTGGAAAACGTCTGCAACAGCAACCCGCTCACTGGCATTAAAACGCCAAGAGTCAGCATAAAACCGGTTGTTAACCACTGTGCGGTTGCAGGCGAAATTTGGAACACTTCTATTAAATTAGTCAAGGCTATATTTAGAGAGGTTTCGTTAAACATGCCAACAGCACCGCAGATAAGTAACGCTGTCAAGATGGCACGCGTATTGTATTGATTCTTCATTTTATATCTCCTCATAAATCTATTTTTAATTAATATCAGATTATTTTTTAGCAAATCCTTGTTTGTTTAAATACTCAAGCATAAAGGGGAGTCTACTTCTATCAAGATGATCCTCAATGTGATCTTTCCATCCCTTTACTTTCTTTACTGTGAAAGGCGCTTTAACAGGACGATCTTGATAATATTCACGCATCTGTTGGTCATATGCTGCTAATTTTTCTTCATCTAGAGATTGATACTGATTATCAAACATGACCATCGATTGAGGCAAACGCGGTTTCAGTCCTGGCTTCTCTCCAGCAGGATGTCCTATGCATAGCCCCACTAACGGAATCACATACTTCGGTAAATTTAATACATCGGTTAATTCTGAAATATTAGCTCTTACTCCACCGATATAAACACCACCGAGTCCCATTGATTCTGCCGCAGTTAAAGCATTTTGAGCCATTAGCCCAGCATCGAATGTACCTATTAAAAGATATTCAATATAGTCAAGGTCAATCTTGGGTGCAATTTCATGATTCCTGTTAAAATCTGCACAAAAAATCCAAAATTCTGCTGCTTCTTCAATATAAGGTTGATTTACAGAGAGCTGCATCACTTTTTTTCGTAATTCTGGATCTGTGATTCTAATGATAGAAACCACTTGTAGTAAACTGAATGATGAAGTTTGATTAGCTGCCTTAAAGATTGCATCTCGTTGTCCCTCTGTCAGTGGTTGATTAGTGAAAGTACGAATGGATGTATGATTATGAAGCAATTCAAGGGTATTATTCATTTAAATCCTCTCCTCTATTAATTATTGTTCTCTTTCAGCCTTCCGTATTGGTAAGGAACTCCCATATTCTCGCGCAGTGTTTTCTCTTCATATTCCCTGTGGAATAAACCGCGGTCCTGCAAAATTGGGACAACTAGTTCCACAAAATCAGCAACTCCATCATAGGCTATATCCGGAACAACCGAGAAGCCGTCACATGCACCAGCCAAAAACCATTCTTCCAAGAAGTCAGCAACTTGTACGGGGGTACCTGCAACTACTGGATGATAGTTAATAACCCCATGAGCAAGAACATCACGAATGGAGATCCCTCTTTTCAGCAGCTCTAAAGCTCTGTGGGAACGTGGATCCATTGGATTGGCATATGCCTTTTTCAACAAGTCAGCTGATAAAGGTTGATCAATATCAACCGAATTCACCGATAGTCGTAAACCAACCATTGAGCCAAGGTAACTTACCCTTCCTGGAATCTCCTCAGGATTAAAACTCATAAGCTGTCTTCGTCGTTCTAGACCTTCTTCTTCAGTTGAGCCTAGGGAAAACATAAATCCTGCATACATCTTGATGTCCTCGGGATTTCTGCCAAAACGGGCAGCACTTTGTCGAAGCGCTTGTCTGTGTTCACGAGCAGATTCTATATCATAAGGATTTGCATAAACACCAGAAGCGTATCTTTTCTTTTCATGTATCTTCACTCCTTTATTTTTAAAAGGCTCCAAGTAAACAAAAGAGCCGCTGTAAACTATTTCTAATTAGATTCAATAAATTTGTAAAACACAAAATAATATTTAGCTTACTAACTAATTTGAAACATTTTAGCGAGTATGGATATCAATGTTTCAACTAGACGCATCCTCTTCAGTGGTTTCCTATAAACTTTTTCTTAGTAACTAAACGATATAGACCGATTTTATTTAGCATGCTAAATATCAACATAGAGAAAACTTTAGAATAAGTTTCTCTCCATTCTCTTCATAAGTTCCCTTAAGATTAAGCGTTCTTCCGGTAAAATTGAACCGAGTAATTTTTCTTGTTGCTGCTTCCATTTGAAATCAACAGGTTTCTCTAATTCTTTCCCTCTGTCAGTTAGGTAAATTCGCATAACCCTTCCATCTTGTTCATCACGTTTACGGTATATGAACCCATTTTGCTCCAACGATTTAACCATATTTGTTACCGTAGGCGGCTCACATTTTAAATGTTCACATAGTTGCATTTGTGTTATTCCATCACCTAACCACAAACGAGCGAGTAGTCTATCCTGGCCTACATGAAGATTAAGTTCTCTTAGATTTTCGCTATAATCTCGACGCATTTTGGATGAAATTTTATCTAATGACTCACGAATTTCGCATCCAACTATATCGTTCATAGGTATACCCCCACTACTATGATGTATTTAGCAAGCTAACTATATCATAGTTAAAAATAAGTTGTCCATCCAGGCTGAATTTATCTAGAACGGACGACAAAAGGATATGGATCAATGCATCATTATCTGTTAAACACTGAAATGTCCGGATTCTGTATATTACACCGTTTTGCCTATCAACTTGTTGTATGGAGTAATTTTGTTACAGACACTAGAATAAAACAAATTCTCAATTTTTAAAAGAGGGCAATAAAAGTTGCCATAGTACATTTTTTTGTACTTAATAGCTTGGTTATTACAAAAAATCTGCCGCAATGACAGCCTAGA
This sequence comes from Lederbergia sp. NSJ-179, assembly GCF_022867885.1. Taxonomy (GTDB): domain Bacteria; phylum Bacillota; class Bacilli; order Bacillales; family Bacillaceae_C; genus Lederbergia. The sequence continues at coordinate 3,145 of NZ_JALIFP010000068.1, forward strand.
CCTTAAATCATTTAGTTTTGAATTAGGGGTAACTTGTAACCAATGAATGTGAGGGCCTTGGTTAGTCTGCCTGCTCCCCAAACTTCTTCCCGAACTTTTCCATCAAATCAATAATAGGGATCAATTCTTCCCCTTTTGAGGTTAGTGAATACTCAACACGAGGAGGAACCTCTGGAAAAACTTTGCGATTAATTAAACCATCCGTTTCCAGTTCTCGAAGTTGCTTTGTAAGAGAACCTTGTGAAATATCCCATAAAAAAGCCTTAATTTCACTATAGCGACGCTCTTTGGTCTTTAAATACCATAGAATTACATATTTCCAACGTCCGGAGAGGATATTTTGGGTATAAGCAATGCCATAAAATTCTCTTTGTTCCTTTATACACTCTTTATCAAATCCATCCTTACATATCCTAGACACCTTCTTCACCCGCTTTCTACTGTTAAGTACAAAAAACTGTACTAAGTCAATTTTTATTGCCTACTTTAAAAAGATGAGAAATGATTTTATTCTAGTATATGGAACAGAAATACTCAATACCTTTTTATTATCTGTTTACAATTTGATAAACATATGATTGTGTAACTTTAAGCTGAATAATTCTTTTATATACAAATACTTTAGGAGGAACAATCATGAGATATGGAATTATAGGTGCTGGACCAATTGGGTCTATTATTTCGAAAAAATTGGTTAAGATTGGACATGATGTCAAAATTGCAGATGCGCGAGGAATTGAACATTTAGAAGGGAAAGAACTTGCTGGAACAGCTGTGCGGGTAGAGGATGTCATTAAAAATATTGATGTTCTAATACTATCGCTCCCTATAAATGTACTTCCAAACATTCGGAACACTATCGATCAAGTTGGTGAGGCAGTCATCATTGTAGATACTTCAAATTATTATCCTTTTAGAAACGGTAAAATTGAAGAAATAGAGAACGGGATGGTTGAAAGTGTTTGGGTTTCAAATCAATTAGGCAGACCTATCATAAAAGCTTTCAACAACTTATTAGCCTACACTTTAGAACATGAAGAAAAATCCGAGGATTCTAGTGGACGAATCGCGATGGCAGTTGCTGGTAATGATCCTACACAAAAACACGAAATCATGGAAGTAGTAAACAAGTTAGGCTTTGACGCAGTAGACAGTGGTTCTTTAAGTGACTCTTGGAGACAGCAGCCAGGAACTCCTGCTTACTGCACAGAGTTAACAAAAGATGATCTTACGAAAGCGTTGAAAAAGGCAAATAAAGAAAAAGCACCATTACTACGGGACAAGGTGATGGAACGGTTAGCAGAGCTCTTTGCAGAAAAAAAGGAAGGCGAATTTTCACATAAGGATATTGTGAATATAAACAGAGAAATATACAATTCATAAAAACAAAAGGTGCACTCAGTTAAGGTGTACCTTTTTGTATATCCATATATACCTATTTTGCTAAAAAAATCATAACTACTATTGGAAATTCTGAAAGATTCAAGAGTCCGTTAAGTTAGATCTTAATTTTTTCAAAATAGAATTTATAATTATGTTTTAAATCCCTCTTCTACTAACCTGCCCTACCCGTTTAAGAACATTCTTTCAAAAGGTTATCTAAAATGAAGACAGTGTTGCACAGTAATGGTCTAATCCGTATTAATTACTTACTATCTTGTTCAACTTTACTGCCTTTGGTTTAAGTAAAGATCGTCACAATCATAACGAGTCAAACTGGAAATTCATTCAAACAATCCTCGACAATATGGCCTGATTGCGGAAAAGAGTAACTGGAGCTTTTAACTTTACTACTTTTTTTATAAAGTAGTGTTTGTTATGCAATTGCTGTAACAAAAATGTGTAACCAAATACTTTGTAACAATATTAATTATTTGATAGTTTTGGTACAATTGCACTGAAAGGTGAGGATGTAAATGAAATTTGGTTACATGCGCGTTTCAACCATTGATCAAAATTTGGATCGCCAAAAGAAGCAGCTTGAAGAATTTGGGTGTGAACGTATCTTTTTTGAAAAAGTAACAGGAACGAAACAGGAGCGGCCAGAGCTGAACCTTATGCTGGAGTTTCTTCGACCAGAAGACACCGTTGTTGTAACGGATTTAACCCGTTTATCCAGATCCACAAAAGATCTGATTGAGATTACAGAACTCATTGCTCAAAAAGGAGCGCATTTAAAAAGTTTAAAGGAGTCTTGGCTGGATACAGGTTGAGAATTCAATTTTAGAAAAATGAAAAAGACTCGTTAGCTGGGTAGCAAACAAGTCCTTATCCGTATGAAAGTAGAAATTGTTTTTATCTTGGTTCCACGATTAGCTTAATAGCCGTCCTTTCTTCTCCATCAATCAAAATATCCGTAAAAGCGGGTATACAAATTAAATCCACACCTCCGGGGGCGACAAATCCTCTTGCGATCGCAACTGCTTTCACTGCCTGATTTAATGCCCCGGCTCCAATCGCTTGGATTTCCGCGTTCCCTCTTTCCCTGAGAACGCCTGCTAGCGCACCCGCCACGGAATTAGGATTGGATTTTGCTGAAACTTTTAATATTTCCATTTCTTGTTCCTCCTTGTCATTTCCCCATCGCGATTGCCAAAATCAACAATCGCAGTAACCCTTTCCACTGTTACTATATTCAGGAAATTTCTGAACTATTCCGGTTTGTCCAAAAGAGGAAAGAGAAGAAATAAAAATGAGCATTATTATAAGAAAGGCGCAAGCGCCTTGTTCAGCCCCGACAAGCAAATGTTCCTGAACCTAGGAAGGGCGATCTTTCCCTTCATAGGTTCAGGGTTATTTGACCTCGAGGGGCTAGGCGCTGGAGCTAGATCCAAACATTAGCCAATTTCTTTCTTACCTTACAAGAAAGGGCACGTTCATTGATATCGCTGCCCCGAATTTGTTTAAAACATAAAACTGGGACATGGCCGCCATTCTGGCTGTTCCCAAATTTGGTTAAAACATAAAACTAAGGAACAGCCACTATTCCGGCTGTCCTCGAATTTGCCAAAAACATAAAACTGGGGCACGGCCACTATTCCGACTATCCCCAAATTTGACAAAAACATAAGAAAAAGGAGCGCCTAGCCTCGAGAGGCTAGGCGCAGGAGTTAGATCCGACATTATGCCTTCTTACTATTAGAAAAACGGATGGTCATCATTAATAAGAATCGGATGAATCTCTAGTGCTTTTCCAGTTGTATTCTCTACCTTAATTAAACAGGCGCTTAGCTGCTTGCGTCCCGTTTTAGGTACTTCAAATCGAGCTGGCAAGGCTGTGAGAAATTTTTGTAATACAGCCTCTTTTTCCATGCCTAGAATAGAATCATAAGGACCTGTCATACCTACATCTGTTATATAGGCCGTTCCGTGCGGCAATACTCGATAATCAGCCGTTTGAACATGTGTATGGGTGCCAACCACAGCTGATACTTTACCATCGAGAAACCAACCCATCGCCTGTTTTTCACTTGTTGCTTCAGCATGAAAATCAACAAAGATAATATTTGTTCGTTTTTTCGCTAATTCAATTAATTCCTCTGCCTTTTTAAATGGGCAATCCAGTGGCGGCATAAACGTTCTTCCTTGGAGGTTGATAATCGCAACTTCAATAGAATTAATTTTGACAAAAACCAGTCCTTTTCCCGGTGTGTTTTCTGGAAAATTTGCTGGTCTTACTAAGTACTTCGCGTCTTCAATAAATCCGAAAATATTCTTATTATCCCAAGCGTGATTTCCTAAAGTAACCGCATTCGCACCTGCTTCAAGAAATTGTTTGTAAATAGGTTCTGTAATGCCACGACCCCCCGCCGCATTTTCTCCATTGATAATCGTTATATGTGGACGATATTTTCTTTTTAATTTGGATAAATATTCTTGAATCATCGCTCTACCAGGAGATCCAACGACGTCACCAATAAATAAAATTTCCATAAAAAATCCCTTTCTTTTTGGACTGCATAAATAGTGTACCATATTGAAAAATAGAAGACACAAAAAAGCGGAGCGATTTACACCCCGCCTTTTCTACTTAGCATACTCAACGGCTCTTGTTTCCCGGATGACAGTCACTTTAACATGCCCAGGATAATCGAGATCATGCTCTATTTTCTTCCGAATATCGCGCGCCAGTTTATGGGCTTCCAAATCATTGATTTGTTCCGGTTTTACAATAATACGGACTTCTCTACCGGCTTGAATCGCATATGATTTTTCAACACCATCATAAGACTCGGAAATTTCTTCCAATTTTTCTAGGCGACGAATATAATTTTCAAGTGTTTCACTTCTTGCGCCAGGTCTTGCGGCTGACAAAGCATCTGCGGCTGCAACTAACACAGAAATGGTCGAGGTCGGTTCCGTATCCCCATGATGGGAAGCAATGCTATTGATCACAACAGGATGTTCCTTATACTTAGTGGCTAATTCAATACCAATTTCCACATGACTTCCTTCCACTTCATGATCGATCGCTTTCCCAATATCATGAAGTAATCCTGCACGACGGGCAAGTGTCACATCCTCACCTAATTCCGCAGCAAGCAATCCGGATAGAAATGCAACTTCTATAGAATGTTTGAGAACATTTTGTCCGTAACTTGTTCGGAATTTTAAACGACCAAGTATTTTAATTAAATCTGGATGCAACCCGTGAACGCTAACCTCAAATGTTGTTTGCTCCCCAATTTCACGAATGTGCTCGTCCACTTCGCGTCTAGCCTTTTCCACCATTTCTTCAATTCGTGCCGGATGGATTCGTCCATCTTGAACAAGCTTTTCAAGTGCTATTCGAGCAATTTCTCGTCTAATGGGATCAAAGCCTGATAAGATTACCGCCTCTGGTGTATCATCAATAATGAGATCAATGCCCGTTAATGTTTCAAGCGTCCTGATATTGCGACCTTCTCTACCAATAATTCTACCTTTCATTTCATCATTCGGTAGATTGACAACCGAAACGGTTGTTTCAGCGACATGTTCGGCCGAACAACGTTGAATCGCGAGAGAGAGAATATTTTTAGCCTTTTTATCAGCCTCTTCTTTTGCTTGCATTTCGCTTTCTTTGATCATAATGGCTGTTTCGTGAGCTAATTCCTTTTTTACTTCTGACAGAATAATGCTTTTTGCTTCCTCACGAGTTAAACTAGAAATCCGTTCTATCTCAAGCTCTTGTTTGCGGACCATCTCATCCACTTTGCTTTCCATCTCTTCAATATGTTGTTGTCTTTCATTAAGGGACTCCTCTTTCCTTTCGAGCGTATTTTCCCGCTTGTCAAGAGTTTCGCCTTTTCGGTCGAGGTTCTCCTCCTTTTGCAATAATCGATTTTCTTGTTTTTGCAATTCGGTTCTTCTATCTCGAAGTTCAAGTTCCATTTCAGTACGAAGGCGATGATTTTCATCCTTCGCTTCTAACAAGGCTTCTTTTTTCAATGCTTCCGCATCCCGCTTAGCATCTCCTAAAATCTGTTCCGCAGAACTTTTAGCACCTGTTATCTTTGCTTCCGTAATCAATTTAAAAATGAAATAGCCAACAACTACACCGACGATAAGGCCAAGCAAAATGGAGATGATGGTGATAAAGGTTGTACCCATACTTTCACCTCCCCTTGCTATAAAATTAAAAATAATTTTTTTCATGTCGGCTGGTACATTGCTACATAGGTTTCAATATACTGAGCCAAGCTCAAATTCATGCGAAAAAAATGTAAAATACACATGTTCATTTTATAGTTGTGACGTTTTAATGTCAAGTGATGTTCCTTTTCCTCCAGCTCTGAGGAGTAAATTTATATTTTGTTCCCTTTTTTAAGGAAAATACCTTATCAACATTTTTGAATGTTCCGTCAATTGAGTTTCCTATTTTTAGGATCAAATTGAACCAAATTCC
>NZ_JALIFP010000069.1 GCF_022867885.1 Lederbergia sp. NSJ-179
AATAACAGCTTTCTTCCATTGCCTCAATTGATTAACATGAATTCCGTGATCAGAAGCAATTTCGCTTAGTGTTTTTTCCTCCTTCAAGATTTCTAGCACAATTTGAGATTTGAATTCTGGTGTATATCGTTTTCTTTGTTTCATAAACCTACTTTAACATCTCCTCATTTCGTGTCTGGTTTCTTGGGTCCATTATAGATGACCCCGAAAAACAAGAGTAAAGTCATAAGCAAAATCGTCCAAAAAGCAGGCCTAAGCAAAGTGAATACACCTAAGGTTTCGAAAGGTTCGTAACTATACATTTCTCTTCTCAATTGGATTGGTTTCAAGATGTAGGTCACTACTATAGACCTCAAATACCTGATTGATTTCGCAATGATCAACTTGGTCCTGCTCCCATTTATGTTCAACCACACCTAGAAAACGCCCCACTGTACAAGGTATCCCTAACTCCTCACTAATTTCCCGTTTCAATGCATCTTTGGCGCTTTCTCCAAACTCGATATGGCCTCCAGGCAAAAAAGTATTTGTCTGCCCTTTCGCTTTTGCCAGTAATATTTTATTGTCGTAAATGATCAGACCTCTAGCTAAGTGATGAAATGGCTTTTGCAAAATCAACTTCCTCCTACCCTTTATTTGTCATTAAGAAACTAATTGTTTTCTTGAATCCACAACCGTAATTTTTCTGCATAGAAAGGACGTTCATCCGGTTCAGTCTCATATCCTTTGGTTAAGTAGAGTGTATCATTTTCATACCTCGGATAAACGTGAAGATGATAATGCCATACATCTTGATTTCCAGCAGGCTCATTATGTTGTCGAGTAGAGATTCCATGACATTCATATGTATGTTTCATCGCAAACGCTGTTAATTGAGCAGCACGATGAATTTCAGTAGCCAGTTCTGCTGGCAGCGCATATATATTCTCAAAGTGTTCATTCGGAATCACGAGAACATGCCCCTTGTTATTGGGCCACCACTTGCTTGCAATAAATGCCGTTACGTGTTTATTCTGATAGATAATGTCTCTTTGTTTCGTTCCTTTATTTGGTCTTTCACTCCCTGACACCACCCGACAAAATGGACATTCGTACGCTTCAGGTTTATGTGAATAAAAAGCCATTTCTAACCCTCCTATTCTAAAGATTGAAAAGGGATGGTTCCCAGTCCTCTAAAAGTGCCCAATTAATCTGTGGATTTCCATTTAACGAGCTCATTGAGCCTACGTATGTTTTCTCAGTCGATGTTCCTAATTCCATATAATGTTTCGCAATTTCAATGGTAGTCGCTGAAACATTCCGATTAGGTATTTCCATAAAATCTAGCCATTCTAATGAACCTTCATCGCTTTCATTTAGAGTAGAATTTTTTGAGATCTTCCCCAAAAAGACATATTGGATTCGAATTTCTTGATTGTCTTTTAGTCTAAGAACAATGTATCGAAGTGATAAATCTTCTATACAATCACTTTTTATCCCAGTTTCTTCTTCTATCTCCCTTATACACGCTTTTTTAGGATCATTGACTTCATCCCCATCAATATGTCCTCCAATTGGAACCAAGTGCCCAGCTAAAAAAATGTCCTTGGACCTTTTTTGAAGAAACAAAACTTCTTGTTCTTCATTCAGAAGAAAAGCCACTGCCATTTGTCTAAGTCTCAAAATATTACCCCCTTTCAAATATCTATTGCTACCTTACATCCTATTACTTTGGAGAGTTTCCTCTTTACTTCGGCACATTAATAGGAAAGTATTCTTTCTTCTAGACTTTAACCCATATTTCAAGAAGGAAAATTCATAGGTTCTGCACAATGAATATAGCCATTTTTCTTATAAAAATGAATGCTATCATCACTTGGCCAAACAATAATAAATTCATAACTATTTTCTTTTGCCCACTTATTTACAGTGGCAAGGAGTTTACTCCCAATCCCCTTATTTCTATATTCCTTAATAGTGTAGACATTCGTCATATAAGCAAATGGATGTGTTATCCTACCAGGGCGTGGTACCTTTTGAATTAATTCTATGAATATATGAGATATAATTTTTCCATTTTCCTCTGCAACCCAAATAAACCATTGACCACTACTTAAAGCATTTTCTAAAAAAGATTGGCATTCAATTTCAAAATCATTAAATGGAGTATTTTCAATTCTTTTACTTTCATCATGCTCAATAGTGAAATCCCATCTCATTTTTATTAATTGCTTCATGTCTTGATTTTCAGCAAGTCTTATATTCATCGAAAATCACTCCCCTTAACTAGTTAATTTTCTTCACAAATGTGTATACCAGTAACATCCATTTAAATTTTTAAAATTGTGGTTGAACCGTATACGGGATCATACTCCCATCCGGTGACCACTTTGTCTCTGCCTCATTAAAAGGATCTTTTCCTGAATGCTTCAATATCGAGAATTAATTTTACATTTTACAAATGCTTGATTTAAACACATTTCATATCTGTTGGTCTAGCGGGCATGCTAACCTTGTTGGCGCGCCAAGTCTTTTGTTACTTGGCATCTTGGCTGGGAGTACATGCGCAGAGGCTCTATGTCAAGCCAATACGGTGATAAATATCATAAAATGGAGGGGATACATTCATTCATACATTGTGAAACAACTGGACTAATTTGAACAAAAACCACCGATTTTGGATGGATTAAAGTGCATTTTTACATATTTCTCTTTAAAAACTCTTCTAAATTAGGAGATTGGTTATACTTAATTGCAGCTATCTTGTCTTTTTCCAAAATTACTTTTGATAAGTCAATATTATTTATACTTGCGATTGCAACAGTATAATGTATAACATCAGCTAATTCTTTTTCTAATGAAAAGTCTCCTGTATTTGATTTTCGACCTTCTAACTGATTTAAAGCTTCAGCTACCTCCCCAATTTCTTCAACCAGCTTCATAAATAATCCGGTTGACGATCGGCCTTCTTTATATTTTAAAGCTAAATAGTTTTGCAATACTTCAAATGTTAACTTATCCATGATTTTACACCCCTGTTTTATTTATTATTTTTGAGAGACCTATCTAACTCTATGAAGCTAAAAGTTACATCGTAAGCGGGAAATAATCTGACTTTTTGAGGTCACTTCAGTTTTCGCCATTTAAATACAAATGTGATATCTACTATTATTGTATCAATAGAGGAGAACACTCTATTGATACATCATTGAACTAGTTAAATGAATAATTGTTTTTGCGTCATCTTCAAGAAAATAGTTGTCACCTTGTTCTCGTTGTATTTTCCCTAAAATTGATAAATCGACGATAATTTGCAACGGCTCGTTATCCTTCCATGCTCCTACATGAATATGTGGAGCCCAAGAAGTACCGTTATTTCCACATTCGGCAAATTTTTGACCTGCTACTACTTGTTCATTCACTTCAACCTTTATATCTGTTACATGCCCATAAGCAAGCCGAACATCATCTTTTTCTTTTCAAAGCGGCCTGACTGTACATTCTCTGTCACCTACTTGCTCCTTACAATATTCGACATCTGGCTCCTTATAACCTTCCCATTACTTTGCTCCGAATAAATCATTTTCTACGTTAGTGTTTATTCCGGAAACTCAAAACTTTTTAATTTTTTCCAACAAAATGGATCACTGGAACGTTATGGTTATAAGGGAGGTGTAAAATGAAGCTTGACAAATTATTACAGACTGTTTCCAGCGGTAATGTTGAGGCACTAAGAGATTTGTATGAAATATTACGTGTCCCCGTTTATGCAGTAGCACTCTCTATTCTTAGAAATCCTGTGTTAGCTGAAGATATTTTACAAGAAACTTTTGTGAGGGTTTTTGATAAAGCAGACCAGTACCAACAAGGTACAAATCCTAAAGCTTGGGTGATATCAATTACACGTAATCTTTGTTTAGACACGATACGTAAAAAGCTGCCTGAACAAATTGAAATAGATACGATTAAAGATGATAAAAGCGATAATCCATTGTTAAAATTAATGCTATCTGAAGCTTTATATCAACTGGAAGAAATTGAACGGCAAATTGTCGTAATGCATGTCATCGTTGGATTAAAACATGTTGAAATTAGTGAGGAGCTGGGAATGCCGGCAGGGACAGTGCGATGGAAATATAGACAAAGTCTAAAGAAATTAGCAACGATCATTGGAGGTGACAATAGTGAAAAGAATACATCATATGTTTCGACTAAAAGAAGAAATTGAAAATAGCACCCCAGATGTATGGAATGAAATAGAGGGAAAAATTACTCAACGCATTGTGACGAATCTCCTAAAAGATTTAGACGGACTTCCCTCGCCAGAAGGCAGGTTATTAGGTGAGATAAGAGATCGCGTTAAACAACATATTTTAAACAAAGGAGCGTGAAGACCTGGTGGAAAAATTTAATCTAAAATGGGAAAAAGATGAAAAGTATATGTTACTGGAACAGCTTGAGAATCATTATGACGATGCACTTTGGAAAAGAACACTCGAACTTTATCAAGAGGCATTAGATAAACAACCTGATAATCCTGAATACCTCTTTTCTTATGGTTACCTTTTTGAAATGAAGGCGAATAGATATCTGGAGGAAGCTGCAAGCAGTTACCAAAAGGGATTAGAAAGTAAACTTATTACAACAGAATATTCATGGATTAGTGGTAAACTACACGCACAGCATATACGAGTACGGGCACAGCTTTTTGAAAATCATAAGTCTATTGAATTTTACAAAGAGCAATTAAAAAAAGCTCCTAAGGATCCTAGAAACTATTGTTATCTAACTCAATGCTATCTAAAATCCGATCAAATTAGCGAAGCAAAAAAAGTGATTGATGCCGGTTTAAAACTTTTCCCCATTTATGCCGAATTACACTATTACAACGGAGAAATACAATCTCGTCTAGGACTGAGTGAAAAAGCATTACATTCATGGGAAAAATCTGTCCAGCTTGATCCACAATTTATTGATGGTAGATTTAGTAGAGCTTTTTTATTCACTAGAGAAAAAAAGTACCTAGAAGCGGCACAGGAATGGAGATTGATTATACATTTTATGAATGAATATGGTTTTGATGATGACTATCCCAAACATGAACTGCAAGCAATTGAAAAATTAATAACGGAAAAGAACTGACGCACAGAAAATTAGCAGCTCCAATTTTGTACTAGATGAACGGGTAATCCCTTGTTACGATTGGTTTGTGAAGGAAGCCTTATATGCTATAAGGGATTCCTTCACTTTTCTCTGTTATTATATATGTATACTTCTTCAGGTTTTACTTAATTCATTTGATTTCCTTATCTATCACAAATCATAATAAAACATGTTCCCTCTCAATCTTCCTTTAGTTTCTGAAAAGTAAGAAAAAATTGAAATAGTACATCTAGATTCCTTTATTATTCATTATAAGTTACCCCTTTAATCAATCTTTTTTATAACGATACAATTCTCATCCTCTAATCTACCAACCCCTACCTCAATCATTTTTAATAACTTACCAACATCAGCGACAAGTGATTTAAACCAACAAACTATATCACTCATACGTTTTTGAGCCTGATTTCGTTATCCTGAACAATAACCTTTAACGAATTTCCGAAAGAAGTCTCCCTCTTCAATCATGTGCAGGGCAAAGCCCAATGATAAGGGGGAGATGAATTTTGGTTAGGCGTTAGCCTAAAGTGTTCCGGTGTATTGCCAATTGTTGTTATGTCTCATATGGATCAATTCCTTTAGATTCACTTGTTTATAGGATTTATTCTGCTCATCCATGTTTTGACGTATGCCACGCTTGTACCTGTAAATCCAGTGATGAAACCGACTTTACCATACACTTGCACTTGATCATTGAGATAAAAACCGCCCAGAAAAATCCTTTTGATAGTCTCGTTTTACTTTTCAAACCAATCGGGCAAATCTTTTCCCTTTATACAGTAGTCAAACCATGCCACCACCCGTTTCATATAATCCTTTTTATATACATCATTCCAACCACCATTGTGAAAGGCTTCGGGATAATACACGAGATTTGTTTTTATGCCTCGAGTAATAAGGGCATTAAACAAAGTGCGAGAGCTACTTCCATTTAACTCCCGTTCGGCACTTGTTTCAATAAACAACATAGGGGTTATTATCTTCTCAAAATGTTCCATGGGAGAGAATTTTTTATATACATCGGGTTCAAACCATAAGTCATTTGCTATTGTACCCTTACTTCTGTTCTCCGACATTGAATGAAAGGAACTATTCATATAACGATCTGTCTGTAGTGGATCATATTCTCCTACCATTCCGATTGCTCCCTTAAAACGAGTTGTTTGTGATATTGTCCATGCTGTAAGATGGGCTCCAAAACTGCTACCGTAAATCCCTAGCTTCTCGGGGTTAGCAATTCTAGCATTGATCAAGTAATCGACTCCAGCTATGACATCTTCATATGGCGCTTGCATCAATTTATAATGTGAAAGTTCATATTCGAATGCCTCGCCATAACCGCTGCTTCCGCGGAAATTTGGCAAAAAAATTGCATAGCCTTGTTCAGCGAGAAAGTAAGCAGCACTTTCAGCTCTCCCTGACATTAACTCTGAAAAATTTGCCCTCACATAATATTCAGGACCACCATGCAAATAAACAAGGGTTGGGTATGTCTTCGTTGAATCATAATTCTTAGGGAATACAAGCAAGGATTCAATTTCCCATCCACGACTTACATATTTAATGATTTCAACTTTTGGTAGACTTTCAGGTTGAATCTTCTTGCATAGGTTACTAACTTTTCTAATTTCACCTGAACCTGTTGCTTCCCATAATTCTATAGGGTTATGTGGATCGCTATAAGGAAAAAGGATGGATTCCCGTTTATGATAACTTTGAGCTATAGCCATACATGTAAGATCCTGAACTGTTTTTCCTTTCTCTGTTAACGCATTGATCTCACCAGTATGAGCGTTAACTGAATAAAGAATATTAGAGAGCCCCTCTTGAGAGCTGAAGAATAGCTGACTTCCATCATTTGCCCAAGCATGGAAAGTGATAGGATCGTGGCCCATAATTGGAACTTCCCGTTTTATGATAAAGTCATTTTCCTGAATATAGCCTAATTCGAGATGCTTCTCCCTTATTCTTGCTAGTAAAAGGATGGTACCCAAGGCTTTTATCAAGCCGAGATGACCATCATACAACTCCTCCACATGAAGGGTATAAGGATTTATTTTAAGCAGTTTTGAACCTTTTCTAACCAACAGTCCCTCATCACACCAAGTCATAATGAAATAAGCGCGCTCAGAATTAGGCGTAATCGGCTTATTCTCTCCAGTCTCAAGATTGATCATATAAACAGAAGATGTAAATGTAGCTCGAGCTTGCTGTTCAGCTACTTGTAGCTTATTTTCCCCCTTTTCAACTTGAATATGTGTAGGTCCCTCTTGTTTTTTAATAAAGGATTGCCATAATCCGTAAAAACTTCCATTTGGTTGAACCGTATAAGCAATCATCCTCCCATCCGGGGACCACTTCGTCTCCGCCTCATTAAAAGGATCTTTTCCAGCATGCTTTGAAGAAGTGAGTTGCCTTTTATTTGAACCATCCTGATCCATGACCCATATTTCTTTTTTTCCTGATGCCCGGGATATATAAGAAATTCTCTGGCAGTCCGGGGACCATGAAGGAGCAAATGTATCTTCTTCTGGTAAAGTGAGTTGCACAACACTACCCGTGTCGATCGTACACTTCCATATAGATCGATTACGTTCATCATAAATATATTGCCCATACGGCATATCTGAATTTCCTAATACGATTAAGATTTCCTGATCATTTGGAGCAACAGCAAATTCTTGAATTTCAAAATAATGTAGCTTGATTAGCTTATTTAATAGTTTTTCTACTTCCTTCTGTGTTATATTGTCCGCAGCCACTCTCAATGGCGGCTATATAGCCAGTGGCATTGACGGGGCAATCTAATAACCGCCACCTCCAATGCCACTGGCATTTATAAAAGACAACTCAACTGCCGAAATCTAA
>NZ_JALIFP010000070.1 GCF_022867885.1 Lederbergia sp. NSJ-179
AGAAAACAGCAACACATCCTTTTTTATACAAAAAAAGGAGTAAAATTCAACTTTTCACAAAAAAATAATGCCCTTATTTTTTGTTCATACAACAAAAAATGATACAGCGCAAAAAGCTCTACACGCTTTATAGTGACCGATTTGACGTACAATGATATAATTAGTTTAAAAATGTTATGTTGGTCATTATGCATAAAGATGAAATCAAGAAGCTGATTGACTACTTGCCAAATGATTATTCCATAGAAGATATTTGTTCTAAAATGGAAAAAGGACTGGAAGATCTAGATCGTGTCTCAGAAAGAAATGGAAATGGGAACGGCTAAATGGCTAAAAGAGTAGTATGGACAGTAGCTTCACTTGCTGATTTGGACAGTGTTATTGAATATATTTATGCGGCACTATAATTTTAATTTATTCAAGAAAGGGGGCTTATACGTGAAAGATTGCATATTTTGTAAAATTGCCAAGGGCGAAGCGAAATCTTGGAAGGTTTATGAAGATGAGCATGCATATGCCTTTCTTGATATTAATCCTGTTAGCAAATATCATACTTTAATCATTCCTAAGAAGCATTATGAGAATATTTTTGATATAACTGAAGAAGAATTATTGAAAGTTATTTCAGTTGTAAAAAAGGTTGTATCGTTGTACAACAATAAGCTTGGAATAAAGAATGTTCAAATTGTTAATAGTTCCGGTGCCGAAGCTCAACAGGATGTATTTCATTTTCATGTTCATGTTGTTCCTAGAACACTAGGGGATAATCAAAATATTAAATGGACGACCCATAAAGAATGGCGAGAGACATTTGATGATTTATTAGCCAAAATATAAAAGTTGATTTCACTTTCCGGCAGAGCACTATTTAGAAATAAAGCCTTACAGTAATTTTGCAGAAATCGGGCTTACAAAGAGGGTCATTAAGGCAAAACAGAATTAGTTGTGCTCTTTTTTCTTTTTTCATGTTGTTTCAAATAGTGTATAACACAAAAGGAAATGAGAATAAACCAAAAAATATATAAGGATTGAGAAAAACTATGAAGCGAGAGCCGATAAAGTTTGATGAGGTACCATTTGAAATTTCAGATTATGTTGGAGTGATAAAAAACATTCAATTTCCAAGGCAGGGACACACCTCAGATGTGGGTATTATAGAAACTGAAAATATTATGTTCGTCTTAAAAAGAACAATAGGAAAACAATTCTGTTCCTGGTTATCAAAAGAAGAGGTTGTACTTAACTGCTTATCCAAAACTAACCTTCTCACACCAAATATATACAAGTTTATTGAACAAAAAAGTGCAACTCAATCGTGGATATTAATGGAATATATTGAGGGAGATACATTAAGAAATTATCTATTTAATGAAACACATCAAGATAAAAAGCATGAAATTATATATAGTTTCGGGAAGATTCTTTCAGATATCCATTCAACAGTATGTCCAAGTGAGTTAATCTATGGGACAAGATGGCTTGATGAGATGCTAATCCAAGCTGAATATAATTTAATGAATTACAATGTTGATGGTTCAAAAGATTTATTAAATAGCTTAAAGAAAAATAAACCTAAACCATTTGAACAAACTTTAATTCACGGGGACTTTACCATCGATAATGTGTTAGTGAAAGAAGGGAAAATTACAGGAATTATCGATTGGAGTGGCGGCGCCTATGGAGATCCAAGGTATGATGTTTCTTTAGCAGTTCGCCCAAAACCGGGAGCTTTTGAAAGCGATATCGAAGTAGGTATTTTCTTTGAAGGCTATGGAAAGAAGATTATAAGTGATGAAGAGTATAGGTATTTTGAAGCTGGCTTATATAGCTTTTTTTAAAAATTTGTTTTTTAATTATCGTCCATTATCTGAAGTAACAAAAGCTTAATTTCTCGCTTACGCATCTTAGAAATTAGTCTTTTTATCCTGAACTAACTGGCAAGTAAGACTCCCACTTCAACAATTCGTGAGAAAATAAGAATTTTAAGTGGCCCTTCGAGGTCATAAACCCGCGCCAATGAAAGGCAAAGAACGCCTTTCTTTATATCGGAACTTTTGTTTGTGTCAGGCCGACAGGATGTTGGTCAGATCGGCGTTGCACCAGGACGGCGCGAATTTAGCCGTTCATCCATACTAAAGAGCCCAAAAATTTCTCAGCATTAAAATTGAGAATGGGGCTTTTTTCGTTACTATAGCGATAGATAAGCCTTTGACGTTATCGCCGATTTTCCCCTCATTTCACATCGTATAGGCGGTAGAGTAGGTAACCAGCGAGTTACTACCTTAGGTAGCACTTTTCCAAGTACCTCTCCCAGAAGCGAGCAAGCAATTTTCCTATGCACTCGGCTCGCCAGTAATTAATTATCAGTGATTTTCTTCCCGTCATAAGTACCTGCATGGATTTTTGTATGGGCATGTTTTGCAAACTGCTAGAGTTTTTCTTCTTATCGCAATCATGCGTTTTAAGCAATTGGTGATAAAGTATAGGAGGAAAAAACATGGCAAAAGAAACAATGAAAGCAATTCTCGTGAATAAATATGGTGGAAATGAGGGGGTAACATACGAGAGAGTCGAAAAACCGGTACCAATTGTGAATGATATCGATCTAGTTATCGATACTGTTGGAGGCGATACGCAGGAACGCTCATGGTCTATATTAAAGCAAGGAGGTCGCCTGGTTTCATTGGTACAGTTTCCTTCTCAGCAAAAGGCGGAAGAACATGGCGTAACGGCTACTTTAGCATCTAATTTACCAACGCCTGAAGATATTATGAAACTTGGGGAACTCATGGCAAACGACATTATTAAAGCAGCAATCGACAGAATCTATCCGTTAAACGAAGCGCCAGAAGCTATGAATCAAAGTGAACATCGTCATGGCCGTGGAAGAATCTTGCTTAGCGTCCATTCAGATAGTAAATAAAATTTCTTATGAACTTAAATTACCGATTCTAAAAACATCATATCATTCTCTGCAAGGATAAAGAAAAAACTGACTATCATTTTATTATTCAGATTAAAATGTTTTCATTTGTATTTTTATCACTTCACATGAATATTGAATTCCCTATCTGTGATGGGCACCGAAAACGAACCTTCTATGGATTGGAGCATCGGGGATAAAGGTTTTTATGAGTAGAGTGGAGTTAAACAATGAAGTGGCAATGCCACAATCGGGCGCGATTGTGGCATAAGTCCGTCCAAAAAACCGATTTCGACGTTTGTATGGAAATCGGTTTTTTTATGCTGGCATTTCCTTTTCTTCTTAAAAAATAATGCCCCAAGTCGAACTTCGGCAACAATTTTTGCTTTGAAAACCTTCTCTAGCTTTCTAGATATTCCTTCTTGACTTTTGAGTTATTTATAAAATGCAATTTAATCCTTTTTAACACTATCTCCCAAGCTTAAACTTAGAACACAAGGTTGTGAAAAAATGTACTTAAAGCTTCGTTAGTTTAACATGACTTTTTTTGGAAATAAAACGTTTACTAATGTAATTGATGTATTTTTCAAGCTGAACCTAAACAAGAGCACTAAAGATGCGCATTTAGTTTGGTTAGGACGATTTTTTCCCATAATTTCCAAGGCGTCATTTGCTTTGCCAGTAATAATCCCTTAACCCCTTTTCCGATCGGATAACGAAGCTTGTTTAACCTTCTTTTTGTACAAAGTTCCGCAATCAGAAGCGCCACAGCATACGGATCACCATAACTTTGACTCCCTTTTTCCATTTCGTGTTCAATCGCTGTCATCATCATGGCATATGCTGATGTAGGAAGCTTCGATTTCTGAGCAATTCGTTTCCCCTTTGTCCAGATATTCGTTTGGTAAGACCCCGGTTCGACGAGGGCGACTTCAATTCCAAATGGTTTTACTTCCAGCCTCAAGCTTTCTGTCCAGCCCTCAAGCGCATGTTTAGAGGCAACATACGGAGACAATCCGGGAAAAGCCATTTTCCCGGAAATGCTGCTCATATTGATCACTCTTCCCCTTCCCTGTTCACGCATAGAAGGGAGAAGCGCTTGTGTCACTGCAATGGTGCCAAAAAGATTTGTTTCGAATTGTTCCTTATATTCCTGTAAACTGGTTTCCTCTGCAAATCCCCCTAAAGCAAACCCAGCATTATTAATCAGAATGTCTATGGAAGGCAAATGAGCGATCTGTTCCGTAAGCTTCTGGATAGAGGCGGCATCAGTAATATCTAATGAAACAAACTCGATTGAAGCCTTTATACTCTTTTGTTTACATAACTCTATTATCGTATCCTTATTTTTCAAATTCCTCATTGTCGCAATCACATGAAAATCTCTTCTGGCTAGCTCTATCGTTGTAAATAATCCAAAACCACTTGAAGCCCCTGTAATTAGTACCGTTTTCCTGTTCATCACACAATCTCCAACATAATCGGACAATGATCACTGCCCAAAATATTACAATGAATATCGGAATCTACCAGTCTTTCTTTCAGTCTTTCTGATGTAAGAAAATAATCAATTCTCCAGCCAATATTCCTTTCTCTCACTTTATTCATATAAGACCACCAAGTATAGGCATCTATTTTATCAGGATAAAAATAACGGAATGTATCCATGAATCCATTTTCGAGTAAGCTCGCAAATTTTCCGCGCTCTTCCAGTGTAAACCCTGAATTTCCGCGATTTGATTTCGCATTTTTCAAATCTATTTCCTGATGGGCGACGTTGAGATCGCCACAAAGAATAACCGGTTTTTCTTTATCTAAATTTAATAGATATAGAAGCATTTGGTCTTCCCACTGTAATCGATACGGAAGTCTCGCCAAATCCCTTTGTGAATTAGGGGTATAGACATTGACAAGAAAAAAATCCTTGAATTCGAGTGTAAGAATTCGCCCCTCCTCTTCCACTTCTTCATCACCGACTCCATATTTAACAGAGAGTGGTTCGATTTTCGTAAAAATAGCGGTCCCCGAATATCCTTTCTTGCGCGCATAATTCCAATATTGGTGGTAGCCTGCTAATTCTAGCTTAATTTGCCCTTCCTGTAATTTTGTCTCTTGCACACAAAAGATGTCTGCGTCAATTTTTTGAAAATAATCCAAAAAGCCCTTGCGTACACAGGCTCTTAATCCATTCACATTCCAAGATACCAATTTCATTTGTACTTTTCTCCTTTGATCATAAGTATTCTTATTGTGACATTTTTCTTTCTAACAAACAAGTGATCGAGTTTGCTATAATAGGATAGACAAAATATAACTGAAAGGACCTGGAGAAATGGATGGAAAAACACATTTTATCGGCGGCTGCCTAACGGGAATGGGAATCGCCCAGTATACCAATGCGGATCTTATAACGGCAGTTTCTTTTACCTTATTGGGAGGATTTGTCGGTTTAGTACCAGATTTAGATGTAAAGGGTGTTTTAACGAAGAAAATATCAATCAATAAAAAATGGCTGATCGCCGTTCTGAGTATAATAGGATTATATTTGATTTTATCCACTTCCCTTAGCCCACATACTTACTGGCAGAAATGGCAAGGTCTATTAATAGGAAGTGCATTGCTTGTCCTCCCTCTACTCATAATTACGCAAAAAAGGATGCTAATCCTTACAGGGGCACTTGTTTGTTTGCTTAGTATGTATTATGAAAGTATATGGTTGATGATGTTGGGGATATATATCGCCGTTGCTTCCTTTTTACCCCATCGTTCCTTAACTCATTCGCTTCTAGGTCTGGCCTATTTTTCCTGGCTTGGCTATTTTATGGAGAAGGAATTTCTTGTGGATGGAATGATGTTTGTTTGTATGGGTGGCTACGCCAGTCATCTTCTGCTCGATATGAAATGGCTGCCAAAAAACCGACGGGGGATAAAATTATTCTTACCCTTCTCTAAAGTAGAAATTTGAAGGTTGTGTTCTTAGTAGCTCATAGGTCAAGATGTATTGGGGCAAGCCGTATACAAAGTAGAAATGGAAAAGGGAGGGGGACAACATTTATGGGGGTAGTACCAGCGAAGCTGACACCACCCGCAATAAGGAAATATCAAGGTAATAATAAGTTGTTTAAGTTAAATACTTCTAACACACATACCCCCGTACTGTTTTGGATGGGGGTAAAATAAATTTTTATTCAACAATCGCGCTTCGATTGCTGAAGATTACTCTTACACTATTTCCTGGTACTGTGAAATACACAGGGTCAACTTATATAGATTATTTAAAGTGACCCTGTTGTTTTTTATAAAAACATCAATGCGCCGAATACCTCTCCTCATGGTTGACTACGCGGCGAATGAAGAATGCAAGGATCAAGCATATCAATGCTATGATCATCGTAAAAAAGAACACGTTTTGTGAACCCGATGCCATCGCGTTTGCAATTTCAGTCACTTTGGTCGGGGCGGAGGAGCCGTGCAAATATTTCTCCATACCGCCCGTAAGGATACTGATTGCAACTGCTGTTCCAATCGGGGCCTCCAACCTGCTGCAGTGTGTTCATGACTGCAGTGCCATGCGGATATAATTCCGGCGGTAATTGATTTAGCCCGTTCGTTTGAGCTGGCGTCCAAATCAAGGCTATACCAACCGTGAGCCCGATATGCAAAGCAATGATAAATGCTACTGAAGAAGTAGGGGAAATGGTTGTAAAGAACCATATAATGACTGTTAGGATAACGAGTCCTGGAATAACAAGCCATTTCGGTCCATATTTATCGAATAAACGCCCCACATACGGTTGGATGAGACCGCTTAGTACACTACCCGCAAAAGCATAAGTCCAGTGATTAACACAGACAGTCCTTTACCAGTCTGAAGAAACATCGGAAGAATAATCGTGCTCGACAAACTGATCAACATACATGACATTATAAGAAGCATCCCAATAACGTACATTGGATACTTGAAAACGCTCAGATTCAACATTGGATCGCTAATATTCTGTCGCAGTATGAATAATACCAACGCGACGAGCCCAATGACGATTGATGTGATCACAACCATGCTACTCCAACCTTCAGATCCTTCGCCGGCCTTACTGAAGCCAAAGACAACTCCTCCGAATCCAATCGTTGACAATAAAACAGATAGTAGATCAATCCGAGGCTTAGTGACATCGGTAATGTTCTTCAAATACTTAAACGACCACCTGCTCAAAGCAGGTGGATTTTGACATAAATGTCGATGACTAAAGTCATATCCCAGGCTGAAGTCCTGCTCAAAGTCCGAAGGCTAAAGCATACTCGAAATAAGAC
>NZ_JALIFP010000071.1 GCF_022867885.1 Lederbergia sp. NSJ-179
ATCCTCTTTCAGGGAAACAACCGGAGGCTATTACTATAAAGAGAAAAAATAACGAAGACATAATCATTCCATATAATAACGAAAATAAAGATGATATGAGATTATTTTTACTCATTAATAATAATCCGAATCAATTGGCATTCAAACATCTTAATGAGTTAAAAAATCATAAAGTTGAACAATGGCAAAATTATTCTAATATCATTGAAATTGGAGTCCCTCAATTGTAAAAACAAATGCACAATTCAAAATGGCATTAGATATAATTTTTAAAAATATAAATATAGCAAAGGAAAGGCATATAGTCGTTTTTTCCTTTGCATTTCTTGTTATACCGGTTATTTATTGCTAATTTCTCGTAGTTTTGTTTGATGCCTCAACAAATAACTACCTATAATTATGAGTCTGTATGGCTTCCAGATCCGTCAGTGAATGCTATTATCATTAAGAGTCAATTCAAAAAAAGAGCAGTTAGGTACCGTCTCTCGAAAGTTAGAGTACTAAACTTAAACTCACATCAACCAATCAATCATGTGCAAAATACCCTAACTTTTAGCAGTGCATCTTACTGCTCCTGTAATGTTTCTTACTTTCCTTTATCATACTATTCCAAACTATTCACGAATTCAAGGTTCCTTATTTGTTCAAGAGAACAACTAGTTGACCTTCCATCTTTTAACATAAAACATATCTGGTTTTCGAAATACCCAACTACTCTGCATTCTAAATCTTTAGTAATTACCATTTTTCAATACGTATGCCTGTAACAAAATAGGGTAGTTAGCTACAAAAGCCTTGTGCAGAGCTCTAGAAATATCTTCTTCGCTCATTTCTTCCTTTGCTTCTACTTCCATTAATTGATTATTTACCTCTTGCCTCCGAATGGTCTGACAACATCATTCCAATCCATTTAACGATCCCCTATCTTTGTATCCAAGTTGATCAGGTGTAACTCTTAAAATAGATTGACTCATTTCTTTTCATCCTCTCCGGCACTGTGACCTCCAACTAATGTAGCGCGATATCTAGCCATTCCCCCGCTTGAGGCTTGTAATAGTGATGTATATCCATATTTACGTCTCACAAAATCTACTGCTTTATCCAGTTCTTCATTTTAAACAGTGACTTCTACTGGTTCAAAGAGGTTTAATTGTTTGCGAAATTCGATGTTGATCATATTTTTCATATTCTTATAGCCGATTGTTTTTCTAAGGTATGGTCTGCATTTTCATTGAGAAGTGTCTGGAACATTTCATACTGGGAAACGACATATTCCAGAAGCCTTTCTGTCATCTGCAGGGCTTCCTGATTTAAGGTTTTGCAAATATTCGTATGACCACTTTATGCGTGTCGTAAAGGAACATGATTTTATTATTTCGGGCTTACGATCATTCAACATTTAACAGCAAACAACCTTGGATTTTATCTATCCATGGTTGTTTTTACTTTATTAAAAGGTATTCACGTTCCTAGTAATATAGCTATTATTATCATTTGTATCACTCTATGAGACCTCTAAATATAGTAGTCAACGTCTCCCTGAATAAAGCTGACGATGAAGTTGGCGAACGTGCTCTGCCAGTTCAGGGACGGGTCCATCTACTGTAGTATCCCGACTAACATCTTGAATGGGAAGATTCCGAACGCGTGATGGAGCTACTCCCATTTCACTCAACCATTGTGCCAGCTGTTCGGACGAACTTGCATAGACAATTCGGCCTAAACCAACCCAACCATGGGCCGCAGCGCACATGGGACAATGTTCACCAGAGGTATAAACTGTCGCCTTGCTTCTTTCTTCCGGTGTCATGTGGTTAGCTGCCCATCGCGCTATGGCGAATTCAGGGTGTTGGGTATGATCACCGCCTGCAACGTGGTTATGATCTTCAAAAAGCACCTCTCCATCGGCTGAAACAAGGACTGAACCAAATGGCTCGTCTCCTTTATCCAACGCTGTTTTTGCTAGCTCAACACAACGTCGCAGGTGCTTCATATCTGAATCATTTATCATAATTAACTTACCCCCATCCGGTTTTGTGGATTAGTTTTAGCGTTTCCATTCAATCAACTGATTTGTAATTTTTACACCTTGTTCTGCAAACACTTTTTGAGCAACTTTTAAAGCATTCAAAACACTCGGGAATCCGGTCTACGGGATGAGGTGCATGATGCAACCTACAATCTCTTCCGGTTTTAAACCAACACTAAGCCCCGTTTTGATATGCATTCCAGGTAAGGCCATCGATGGATGACCTTACCCACTAATCTTAGTCTATTTTTATAATGAATTACAATAAGGATTATTTGTTTATCTTCTTAAATTCCTTTGTCTGTTCTTTGATACCTTTTTCGGCAGCAAACCTTTCAATACTTGAGGCTCCAAAGAAACCTACTATTCCCTCTACTCTATTGATAACATATTCTGCATCTTGTGGTTCAGCAATTGGTCCACCATGGCAAATAACCAATATATCAGGATTTACTGCTCGTCCCGCGTCAACAATGGCTTGAATGCGTTCAACACAGTCGTCTAGGGTTAAAGCGGTTTTAGCACCAATCGTACCTTTAGTAGTCAGTCCCATATGTGCTACGAGAAGATCGGCACCTGCTTCAGCCATTTTTGTTGCTTGTTCTTCGTCAAATACATATGGGGTTGTAAGTATATCCAACTCATGAGCCTTGCGAATCATCTCTACTTCTAAGTCATTTGGTAATAAGATTTCCATTCCTTTTGCAAGAACTTCTGTTGCATATGCACGATCTTTTTGTTCCGCAATCTTTGCCATGTTTTCTCCTGCTGCTAATGCAACTTCATCATTCGAAACATCAGGTGTAAATTGAGGTTCAAATACACCAGAGTGAATGGTAAATACATTTAACCCTAGAGACTCAATTAACTCTTTTACAAATAAAAACTCTTTTCCTTTTGTATCAAATGTTCCGATTAATGCTATTGACTTGGCCAAACATATCACTTCCTTCTTATTTAGAAACGATATTATGCTCCTTACACATCTAATGATAACGCTCTCCTGGCTGGAAGTATATGTCTTCCTGTTTGATTAATTTGTCTTTAAGTAAGTTTTAACATATTCACTAGGTGCCATTCCTTTTCGCCTTTTGACTATTTCCATGTTTGCATCATCAACTTCAATGATGTCAACTTTTGCGTAGCCACTAAGACGTTTTAAATATTATTGAATGTCTTGTTTCAAGTATTTTTTTCAGTACGATTCAATGCCAGCCCTTGCTTCATTGTATATTCTTTCCTTCTAGTGTAGCAAAAATGTGGCTTGTTTCCTACTTCCATTCTAGTTAATATGTCCCGCCCTTTCCTTTTGATTAGGTGTTTGGTTTCGTTTTCCCCCTCATTTAAACTATCAGGCTAGATTTTCCGTTATAATTGGTTAGAAAAATAAGCGATTTTTAAAAAAAATAGACTGATTAAACCATGGAAAGGAGTACTATATGCGCAAGTTTAAAGTTTTAGGTTGTTTTCTATTCGCTGCCCTGCTCGTCCTTGGTGGATGTTCCAATAATGGGAATGAAAAGGAAGCCACTAATAAGAAAAAAGAGAAGCAAACGGAAAAAGTAGAAAATACACAACCAAGTGAAGAGGTTGTTTCGAAAGCCGAGAAACCTGAGGAAACGGACGAGGAATTCCGCCAATATTTTACCGAGGACCCCGAAGAAATGGTGCAGTTAGAGCCAGGTCCCTATAGTGGCGACAAATATGATTTAGAAGCGATCAAAAAAGAGATGGACCAATTCCCAAAAGGAGAAACACCAGATGACTATTATTACCGCCTTGTTTCCCTTGTAGCAGAGGATTACCGCTTCTTTTATGAAGCAATGCAAGATGTGGACACCGATTACGAAGATCCAACTGCACATCCAGATGGTGAGTTAGGCACGCCACCGGAAGCGACCAGCAAGCAAATCAATGTGCAAATTTTATTTGATGCTAGTGGCAGTATGCGGGCCGAAATCGGCGGTAAAACGAGAATGGCTTTAGCAAAAGAAGCCGTGAATGACTTTGTCAAGGAGCTACCAGAAGAAGTGAACGTTTCTTTACGGGTCTATGGTCATAAAGGAACCGGCAGTGATGCCGATAAAGAGTTATCATGTAGTAGCTCAGAGGTCGTCTATCCGCTGGGGTCTTTTGAACAAAAGAAGTTCTCGAAGGCATTGGATCAATTTGACCCTGCTGGTTGGACTCCCCTTGCAGCCTCAATTGAAGCAGCAATGGATGATCTGAAAGGCGAAACCGGCGAAAATGTGGAAAATATTATTTATGTTGTTAGTGATGGTGTGGAAACTTGTGATGGCGACCCTGTAAAAGCAGCAGAAAAGCTTAACCAATCTGATATCCAAGCGATCGTCAATATTATTGGCTTTGATGTCGATGATGCCGGACAGAAGGCCTTGAAAAAGGTCGCAAAGGCTGGTAAAGGCGAGTATGCGACGGTTCGCTCGCAACAGGATTTTCAAAAGTTTTTTGAGCAGGAAAAGCAGAACCTACGTGAGGAATGGCAGAAATGGTCCAATGAGAATACCAGTCATTATGCCCAATCGCAAAATGAAAGAGTCAATGAATTGTTTGAAATCGAAAACAAAGCAAGAGATTTAACCAAGATCGAAGAAGAGCATTTAAGAGAGCTGGTAGCATACTGGAATGAAACATTAAGTGAAGAGGAATCCAAGCAAAGGATTTTGACGATTCAAGCTGGTAAAAGAGGGAGAGCGCTCAGAAGCTATGCTTTTCAAACAGCCGTTGCATACCGAGATCAACTTCGATCGAAAGGATTAAAAGCAAGAGATGACGTGCGTGATAAAGCGCGGGAAGAAAGAGAGCAACTGAAGGAAAAATAAAGTTCATTTTCTTCCGTAATGACCATCGCAGTGACACGGTTTTGCTCCATTTTATTGTGTGCCAGCTTCTGAATGACTTCAGATGCTGGTACTAATGTTTTAATCGGGCTCCACATGGACATGGAATCATAAACCCCGTACTTTTCGATCATAACATCTTATTGTAATGTATCCCTTTGTCAACACACAAAAATCATTTTTTAAGATAAATCCTCCTTCCCAAATTAGTCTTTTTTGTTGCCCTCCAAGTGTAGAATATTCCCCATGTCCACCACCCTTGACCTTGTTTGTGTCCGTGGTAGTGGTTTTGATGGCGGTTGGCGAAAAAACAGCCTTTAAGGGCTCATCCGCATCAACAGCGCACCGCGGACAATCACTTCTAAGTTCCGCTAGGATGATGCTTTTGCACGAATTAAACAATAATAATTCGTTACTAAGCCACTTCCAAGCAATCAGCCAACTCCAAACCAGCACGAATTAAACAATAATAATTCGTTACCTTAATACCTCTGTCTGATCCGTTGTCATGAGTATATTTTTCGAATTGCCTTTGGACTTTTTCTAAGTACTGTTCTTTAACATAATCAGTAAACTTTTTACTTTGGCCAAAGAATATATAGTTAATAACATCTTCTGGAGTAGGTATATAAGCAATTTCCTCTATGGTTTTGGTCCTTATGTCCTCAAACCCACTTTTAGCTAACCTCTCATTTATTATGTTAAGGGTTTCTGCTCCATTAGAATTCGGATCAATCCATCCTTTATAATAATCTCCAATGTCAGATATCCAATTGTATAGATAAAGTAACAATATTGTACCTCCGGGTTTTACTACCCTATTACCTTCTGGAAACCAGCTTGTTGGTCCTTTCTTTGTATAAACGACATCAAAGTAATCGGTTGGAAAAGGAAGCCCCAATCCATCTTTTGTATTTCCAATTACGTACCTTACATTGGGCTTTCTCTTTCTATTCGCGGTTTCAATAAAACCTTCCGTCATATCAATATCATATCCAACAACTTCTTCGGAATAATCAGACCAGCTATTGGTATACTCTCCATGACCACAACCAACATCAAGTACTTTCCCGCCCCGTAGTATGTTTCTTAACTCCTCAGTTAATATGTCTTCTGCTGATATTCCTTCATACTTGAAATGACAAGTATACTCATATTTACCTGATTCAGCCGCAATATGATCCATTCTTTCTTTATAAGTTCCTTTAAAAAGGCGATTGGATAAGTCAGGAAACAAAGCTACCTCTCCTTTCAAAATAATCCCTTTATTATATTTTCGTAATATCACTCTTTATCAATTTAGCAATAACTTTCTAGAAGGTTAACATTGCTACTTAAAAGCTATATTTCTTGTAATCATTGGAAAACGCTTTAAATTACATTTTTAAAACATGAAAAAAGATTTTCAACCATGGATACCTTATGGTGATCCGCCATAACTTTTACAGATATCAATTATCTTTTTCGAGTTTGAGAACTATAAGCGATCCAGGGCCTCCTCCAATAATAAAACCCATTGTTAATCCTAACACTATGTTTCCGGTAATAGGTGCAAAGATAGTATAACCAATGATTAATCCAGTAACAACAAACAATAAATAAATACCTACTAATTTTAATTTGTTATGGCCAATGTCTTCACCCCTCCCTTCATTCAAGATATGAAAAAAATCCCTGCTTGTTCATCTGGCTGATTTTTTTGAATAGTACTTATCATTTTATCATAACTCCAAACTTGGTTATATATAGGCACTGAAACTATTCAGAATTATTTTAGACCTGACGCCCTTCTTCCGAAAAAACGTTCTGCTGATTTTTCCCAGCCTTCCTATTAGAGACAGCATATTTATTAGATGTCTATAATAATATTACTCAACTTTCGCACCCTAAAGATAGCTCTTAACCCTTGATATATTTGGGTGTAACATAGTTTGACTATGCTGCGTTTTCTATAAATTCCTTGTTGCCCAGAAAAGGTTTCTTTAAAAATCTGGGTAACTTGTTAAAGAGTTTGTCGATGATGGATTGTACTCTTTCTTCCGAAAGGACAGGTTCTTCTAAACCCATATTCCGCGCCCCTTTGAAAGCCTAAAATCTTTTTTTGCAGGAATTCCCCCATGTCCTATCGAAGGTAAGGGTATGAAGACCGTGGGGTGATTGCCATGAATAATCCAATTCCGCAGATTCCTGACTTTCAAGTATGTCGAGTCGGATCGGCTCCTGTTATTCGTCAATTAATAGACAAATTAGGACTCATCGATCGAATCGATCAGCTCTCTCC
>NZ_JALIFP010000072.1 GCF_022867885.1 Lederbergia sp. NSJ-179
CGTTATAATCTTCTTGAAAATCTCTCATAAAGCTATCATCTCCTAGGTATTTTCGTAGTTTCTACCCAGTATTGACAGCTGTATGAGATTTTAAACTAAACATTAAATAGCGAGGAAGCAAAAGTTTATTTTTTTCTTCTCATTGGTTAGCGCTGCAACTATTATGCTAACCTTCCTACTACCTTTAGTCTATCGAATTTTTATCGATGACGTGGTAGTGGGTGGGAAGTTTACTTTATTTTTTACCAATGTATTAATCGGGTATGGCTTCATACAATTAGTAAAGGTGGGATTAAGCTATCTTTCTATGTATTATAACAATCGATTGAGCTATCATTTATTATACAAAATAAAAAATAAAATCTTCGGTAATTATGTACGCGAAGATATTAAGGAAGAATCAACAAAATCGGTTGCTGATGTAAAAATGAACATTGAAGATGATACTAAGTTTCTTAAAGAATTTATTGAAAAACAAATGGTCGATTATTTCATCTCTGTATTTTCAATCATTATAGCGTGTATTTTTTTATTTTCTGTTTCCTGGCAACTTTCACTTATTGCTGTAGCTATCATTCCTATTACTATATGGTTTGATCTTTTTATTAGTAATAAGGAAAAGAATATTGTGAATTTAAACCGTAAGAATGATGAGGAAATGACGTCTTGGTTTCATGAAGTGATTAGAGGTTGGAAAGAGATTAAAGCATTTAATCTGGAAAGATATGAGAAAAAGAAATATGTGAAATTTTTAAATATATTTGCGAAATACCATACGAAAACAATAAATTATTTCGTTATTCGTTATTTAGTGATGCCATGGGTTAAAGAAAAGTTTGTCATGCAGATATTGTTATATTTTGTAGGAGGTATTTTTGTTATTCAAGGACGATTGACGATTGGTATGTTATTGATGTTTGTTCAATACAATACAATTTTATCTGATTCGGTGAATAAAGTTTCGTCAACTGAAGGGGATTTGCTAAGTCAAAAAACAATTATTGATAGAATAATCAATGTTCTGTCCATAAAAGCTGTAGAGAATAAAAACAAAATAGTAGATGAAGTAAACGATATAAAAATTCAACAAGTTAGCTATCGCTATCCTAACCAAAATCACTATGTTCTAAAAGAAGTGAATCTGTCAATAAGTAAAGGAGAAAGAGTTGTTATTTATGGTAGTAGCGGAGCAGGAAAAAGTACACTAGTAAAATTAATTACGGGAATTGTAGATCCTTCTCAAGGAGATGTGTATTATTCGGGATATAGACTGAGAGATGTTGATAAGAAGTCACTTTATAGGAAAATAGGTTATGTTATGCAAGATTCAATCTTGTTTAATATGTCTATCAGAGAATACTTTCAATTGATTAAGCCTAAAGCAACTGAAGAAGAAATGAAGGTGTCGTGTCAAAAAGCACAAATTTACGATTTAATAAGAAAGCTTCCAGATTACTTTGATACTAATCTTGGTGAAGGGGGAAGTAAGATATCAGGAGGTCAGAAACAACGAATAATTTTGGCGGGACAAATATTAAAAAATGCCGACGTTATCATTCTAGATGAAGCAACCAGGCATCTAGAGCAACAAACAGAGGATATTCTTTACAAAGAGCTGGATGACTTTTTCAAAGATAAGATGATTATCTACATCTCTCATCGTAAGCCAAATGTTGCTTTTGGTAGCAGGTTTATCCAAGTACATAATGGGTGTGTAATAGAAAGAGAAGCGTTTTATGTAAATAATTAAAATAGCACAAGTAATAATCGAATATATAAATTTTGGGAAAGTTGATCTTTGAAAATTGTATTAATGATTGTTAAAATCTTCTTGTGTAATTTACCAAGCATCAAAAGGAAAAAACACTGTACTTGCCTTGGTTATGAGCCCCCCAGTTTTAGTGATGTTTTCATATGTTAAATATAATACGAGGGAAGAAAGTAGATGAAAAAGCAACTATTTTTGGGAAAGAGATACGCTCGTCTTATGACTGGATCATATTTACCATTCACAATTTATCTCACATTTTTTATAGTGATTATTTTAATCGCGACCATGTCGGTAAGTACGAACGTAGTGCAAACCTATCCGTGTTCGATTATCAATAAGTCTGATTTCTGGGTCATAGAATTTGAAAATAGTGAACCTATGCTTTCCAAAAATTTTTATCTTTATACAGATAAAAATTTGAATCAATATAAACTTACAGTTGATGAAGTATCTCATGAAGATAACCTTACTCGAATCTACGTGTCAGAACCTAAGTTTTTGGAAGATCCTACTTTCGAATTTGAAAAAAAACAGGTATTTATTGAAATACCAATTGGAGAAAAATCATTGTTAAGGCGAATGATCCCGTTAGGAGATGACACTTTATGAAAAACGAAGACTCTCATTTCGGTATAATTGCAAGTTTTACTTTTTTATCAAAATATATACGAAAGTATAAACGGAGTTTTGTCTTATTTTCTATTGGTTGGTTTACTGAAGGAATATTACAGTTAATGCTCCCCATTTTGTTTGGTGTTTTAATAGATGAAATGGTGTATTACAAAAATTTAGACACTTTTTTTAATATAAGCCTAGTTATACTGTTATTTTCTTTGTTTCTATGTTCTCTATATTTTGTGATTTACACTTTTTTTAATCATATAGTCGGTAAATATACATTTGATATTAAGATGGATTTGTATGATCATCTTATGTCATTAAGAAATGAATACGTAAATGAAGCAAAATCTGGAGATATTATTACAACTATTCAAACTTACACGAACGAGTGTGTGATGATCATTACTAGAAACTTGGTTTATACCTTTTATAGCACTTTAATGATAGTATTGTTTAGTACCTATATTATTTTGGTGAATTGGAAGATCGGAGTAATATTTTTAATATTTGTACCGATTTCTGCGTTTATAACGCTAAAGAGTGGAAAAATTACTAGAAGATATTCAAGTAAATACCGTACTGAATATGGAAAATATGTGGGATGGCTCTTTGATATTTTAAATGGAAATAGAGAAATTAAACTATTAGGGGCTCAGAATTTCATAAGAAGGATATTTATACGGAATCAAAAAAAATTATTTCAGCTTGAGATTAAGAAATCGGTGGCTAATCTGCACTTATCAAATCTCGTAGAAGTTATAAACACTTGTATGCAATTAGCTATATTTGGTATAGGTGCTTATTTTACCATTAATGGAAGCTTAACTGTGGGCTCTTTAATTGTTATTGTAGCATTTTTTACAGAAATTAATAACAATATTGTCTATCTGCATAGTTATTATGTAGACTTACAGGACAGATTGACAGCAGTAAAGTATATTAAAAATTTTAAAGACAGACCAGTTGAAAGTGAAGCTGGAAAGAAAAAATTATGTGTACATCGAGGAGAAGTTGAATTCAAAAATATTGGATTTTCATATTCCGGTTCTACCATTTTTAATAATTTTTCGATGCTGATTAGACCTGGTGAAAAGGTGGCACTTGTTGGAGAGAGTGGAAGTGGGAAAACAACATTAGTAAACATGCTGATTGCGTTTTTTAAACCTGATAGAGGATCAATCTACATTGATGGCTGTGATATTGCGGAATATACTCTTAAATCAATAAGAGAAAGTATTGGCTTTGTTCAGCAGAATACATTTATTTTTGATGGAACTATTCGAGATAATATTAAGTTAGGAAATTTAAAGGCAACAGAAAACGAAATTACAGAAGCTTGTGAAAAAACTGGAGTCTTATCTTTTGTAAAGAATTTAGATAATGGGCTTGAAACCGTTATTGGAAGTAAGGGAATACAATTATCGGGAGGACAAAAGCAGCTAATAGCTATTACACGAATTTATTTAAAGAATCCACCCATTGTTGTTCTCGATGAAGCAACAAGTTCTCTTGATAAAGAGACTGAGCACAAGTTAATTGATTCTTGGGAACGTGTATTTTTCAATAAAACTCTTATCGTAATTTCACATAATATTGCATCAGTTAACAAATGCAATAGGGTGATAATGATTGAAAAAGGGAAAGTTGTAGAAGAGGGATCACCTAAGAATATGTACTCAAACGAGCGATTTAAGGAACTTTTTGCAATTTGATATACCAGTTAGGATGGATATATATGAAAGTGTATTGGATCACAGGATTATCTGGAGTCGGTAAAACGACGGTGGCCAAAATGCTATATGAAAACTTAAAGTTAAATAGCGCAGTTGTATTACTTGATGGTGATATTTTGAGAAAAGTGTTTGGCTCAGATCTCGGTTGATACTGATATGATCTAATTTATAGACAACTACTGTGTCATCTTTACGCAAAATTTTAAGGAGCTCATCTAACTGAGACGGTGTTTGCTTTTTTCCGATTCTTTTTCTTCGAAAATCTGCTCCATTTAAAAGTGGTTCAATGCATCAAGTTGTAATAACAATGACTGGGCTTGCGTACGCACCCTTGAAACGGGAAGCGTAATTCAATAATAATATCAGAGAATTACCCAAAATAATAAAAAGCCCCTTTGCCGTTTTTGGCATAAGGGGACTAACTAAAAAGTTAGCGTTACTTTGTAGTAAAAATTTGAAGGGTTACACCGAACTTGTCCGTTACCATTCCATAAGCCGGGCTAAAATAAATTTCTAATTACCGTGTTTCTTTAAAAATATTTTTGACATGTTCGATAGCGCCTGCGGAGCCACCTTCTTGAACCATTAAGGCAATGACGAGATCAGGTTTTTCCGGATTATAGGCAACAAACCAGCCGTTTTCTTTTCCTTCTATTCCTTGCTCAGCCTTTTCATATTCGGCGGTCCCCGTTTTTCCAGCCAATGGAAAGCCTTCTAATCTAGCTCCACGTGCTGTCCCTTCATCTACAACTTTGCGAAGAGCAGCCGATAAATGGTTGGCTTGATCTTCAGTCAGGAGATCCTTTTTCCAAATTTGCCCTTTATCTTCCTTTGCTTCCAAAATCGGCTTGACCATATTTCCTTTATGGACAAAAGTAGAATACGTCGTTGCCAAATGGAGGACACTCATTTCAATTTGGCCTTGCCCATAACTAGAATCCGCTAAGGCAATATCTGAACCAATCTCCCCAAAGGTTGATTGATGCATCGGGTAGACATAAGGCATGTCCTCAGCAAAGCCAAAGTTCTTCAAGCCTGCCTCAAATTTTTCTTTCCCAAGTTCAATCGTTTTTTGTGCAAAATAAATATTATCGGAATAGATCAATGCCTTTTCTAAATCAATCGGTACGCCTGGATCACTTACACGTTTCACTTCATATTTGCCCCAGGACTTATCCTTTTGCCAACCCTTTCCATTAATGGTTAACGCCTGATCCCAAGTGATCGTTCCGTTTTTAAGACCGATAGCTGCTGTGATCGGCTTTAAAACGGAACCGGGCGCAAAAGCGGAATTAAATCGATTGAGCATCGGTTGTTTTGGATCATCTTGTAATTTTTTCCACTGATCATTGGTTGCTCCGAGCGTTAATACATTTGGATCATAAGCTGGGCTGCTGACAAGGGCTAATGTTTCACCTGTAGTTGGATCGATCGCTGCGGCAGCTCCCGGCTTCCCTTGCAATTCGTCATAAATCGTGGTCTGGAGGGCACTATCAATCGTGAGTTCAACATCCTCCCCATTTTGCACCTCTTTTTCTGCAAGAATTTTCTCGCTACCATCCTCCTTCTTGATGATAATTTGTACACCTGGTTCGCCTCTTAATCGATCTTCAAAAACAAGCTCTAAACCGCGTTTGCCAATCATATCTGTACTTGTATACCCTTTATCCTTATGTTTTTCCAAATCCTCCGCTGTAACAGGTGATAAATTTCCAGTTAAGTGGGCGGCACGTTCTCCAAGTGGATAGATCCTTGCCTCTACATTTGCTACTTGAACACCTGGGAGGGCTAGTAATTTCTCGCGTAATTCCGTATTATTTGCTGATATTGTCTTGATGGGTACGAAAAGATCAGGTTTTACCCAAGCTTGATTTAAAGCATCCTCAATCTCTTTCTCACTAATCCCTAATAATTTAGCCATCTGTTGGATTACTTGTGTATCTTTTCCTTCCATTTTTTTGGGAACAAGTCCAATTTGACTGCCTGTGCCATTTTCAGCAAGGGCAATGCCATTGCGGTCAAGAATCGCACCTCGGATTGGTGGGATCGTTGGAACGGAAATTTTATCTCCTTCTTCTAAATCGGGAAAAATAAAAGTGGTATCCCATTTCATTCGCCATTCCGTCGTCTTCTTATCATCGTCTTCTTCTTTCACCCAGTTAGCCTGCTGATCGAAAGCAATTTCACCAGCAAGGCTATTCATTTTCACATGAAAAGGAAATTTGATTTTTTTTGCTTTTTTATCTGTTTCTGTCTCTGGTTTTGTGTATTGAATCGATAATTTTTGAATCTCTAAATCCTTGTAGATTTTGTTATAACGATCTACAAAATCTTTCTTTGCCACATTTTTCTTTGTCTCTGTTGTTAAATAATCATACATTTTGTCAAAATCTTGACTTTCCCAAAGTTTTACATATTCCGCAAAGCAATCTTCGGGTTTCGTTACCTTGTCACTGCATCCTGAAATAACAGCGATCAAGAAGATCAATAAAATAAGAAACCATCCTTTTTTCACATTTGCACCCCCTAGGATTAATTCGTATTGTCAAAACTTATATAGTAAAAAGTTAATATAACCTTGATTTAAGAGGGCTTATAAAGAAAAAACTTGCCACCCCCTAAAAATCTAAGGATAATTGAGGTTACCAGACCAC
>NZ_JALIFP010000074.1 GCF_022867885.1 Lederbergia sp. NSJ-179
AAAGGGCGCACGGCGAATGCCTTGGCACTAGGAGCCGATGAAGGACGGGACTAACACCGATATGCTTCGGGGAGCTGTAAGCAAGCGTAGATCCGAAGATTTCCGAATGGGGGAACCCCCTACCTTTAATGGGGTAGGATCCAATTCTGAATTCATAGGAATTGGAAGGCAGACCCGGGGAACTGAAACATCTCAGTACCCGGAGGAAGAGAAAGAAAAATCGATTCCCCGAGTAGCGGCGAGCGAAACGGGAAAAGCCCAAACCAAGAGGCTTGCCTCTTGGGGTTGTAGGACACTCAGTATAGAGTTACAAAGGAACGGGGTAGACGAAGCGGTCTGGAAAGACCAGCCAGAGAAGGTAACAGCCCTGTAATCGAAACTTCGTTCCCTCTTGAGTGGATCCTGAGTACGGCGGGACACGTGGAATCCCGTCGGAAGCTGGGAGGACCATCTCCCAAGGCTAAATACTCCCTAGTGACCGATAGTGAACCAGTACCGTGAGGGAAAGGTGAAAAGCACCCCGGAAGGGGAGTGAAATAGATCCTGAAACCGTGTGCCTACAAGTAGTCAAAGCACCATGCGATTTTCCTTTGGAAAAACGCCGTGTGATGGCGTGCCTTTTGTAGAATGAACCGGCGAGTTGCGATTTCATGCAAGGTTAAGTGGAAGACACGGAGCCGCAGCGAAAGCGAGTCTGAATAGGGCGCATGCGATATTTCCCTTCGGGAAAATCGTTAGTATGAGGTCGCAGACCCGAAACCAGGTGATCTACCCATGTCCAGGGTGAAGGTAAGGTAACACTTACTGGAGGCCCGAACCCACGTACGTTGAAAAGTGCGGGGATGAGGTGTGGGTAGCGGTGAAATTCCAATCGAACCTGGAGATAGCTGGTTCTCTCCGAAATAGCTTTAGGGCTAGCCTTGAAGTAGAGTCTTGGAGGTAGAGCACTGTTTGGACGAGGGGCCCTCACCGGGTTACCGAATTCAGACAAACTCCGAATGCCAAAGACTTGTTCTTCAGGAGTCAGACTGCGAGTGATAAGATCCGTAGTCGAGAGGGAAACAGCCCAGACCGCCAGTTAAGGTCCCCAAGTATCCGTTAAGTGGAAAAGGATGTGGAGTTGCTTAGACAACCAGGA
Organism: Lederbergia sp. NSJ-179; assembly: GCF_022867885.1. Taxonomy (GTDB): domain Bacteria; phylum Bacillota; class Bacilli; order Bacillales; family Bacillaceae_C; genus Lederbergia. The sequence continues at coordinate 1,139 of NZ_JALIFP010000074.1, forward strand.
TGTTGGCTTAGAAGCAGCCACCATTGAAAGAGTGCGTAATAGCTCACTGGTCGAGTGACTCTGCGCCGAAAATGTACCGGGGCTAAACGGATCACCGAAACTGCGGATTGACATATGGATGCATATTTTCCTTTGGAAAAATGCCGTGTCAGTGGTAGGAGAGCGTTCCAAGGGCTGCGAAGCTAGACCGTAAGGACTGGTGGAGCGCTTGGAAGTGAGAATGCCGGTATGAGTAGCGAAAGAAGGGTGAGAATCCCTTCCACCGAATGCCTAAGGTTTCCTGAGGAAGGCTCGTCCGCTCAGGGTTAGTCGGGACCTAAGCCGAGGCTGAAAAGCGTAGGCGATGGATAACAGGTCGATATTCCTGTACCACCTCCCCGCCGTTTGAGTAATGGGGGGACGCAGGAGGATAGGGTAAGCACAGCGCTGGAATGCTGTGTCCAAGCCGTTAGGCTGAAGAGGAGGCAAATCCTTCTCTTTAAAGCAGAGCGGTGATGGCGAGGGAAATAGAGTACTGAAGTTCCTGATTCCACACTGCCAAGAAAAGCCTCTAGCGAGGCGGGAGGTGCCCGTACCGCAAACCGACACAGGTAGGCGAGGAGAGAATCCTAAGGTGATCGAGAGAACTCTCGTTAAGGAACTCGGCAAAATGACCCCGTAACTTCGGGAGAAGGGGTGCTCTTTCGGGTGAAAGCCCAAGAGAGCCGCAGTGAATAGGCCCAGGCGACTGTTTAGCAAAAACACAGGTCTCTGCAAAGCCGCAAGGCGAAGTATAGGGGCTGACGCCTGCCCGGTGCTGGAAGGTTAAGAGGAGCGCTTAAGGCTTTGCCTGAAGGTGCGAATTGAAGCCCCAGTAAACGGCGGCCGTAACTATAACGGTCCTAAGGTAGCGAAATTCCTTGTCGGGTAAGTTCCGACCCGCACGAAAGGCGCAACGATCTGGGCACTGTCTCAACGAGAGACTCGGTGAAATTATAGTACCTGTGAAGATGCAGGTTACCCGCGACAGGACGGAAAGACCCCGTGGAGCTTTACTGCAGCCTGATATGGAATGTCGGTGCAGCTTGTACAGGATAGGTAGGAGCTTAGGATGCAGGAGCGCCAGCTTCTGTGGAGGCATCGGTGGGATACTACCCTTGCTGTACTGACATTCTAACCCACACCCGTGATCCGGGTGGGAGACAGTGTCTGGCAGGCAGTTTGACTGGGGCGGTCGCCTCCTAAAAGGTAACGGAGGCGCCCAAAGGTTCCCTCAGAATGGTTGGAAATCATTCGCAGAGTGTAAAGGCACAAGGGAGCTTGACTGCGAGACTTACAAGTCGAGCAGGGACGAAAGTCGGGCTTAGTGATCCGGTGGTTCCGCATGGAAGGGCCATCGCTCAACGGATAAAAGCTACCCCGGGGATAACAGGCTTATCTCCCCCAAGAGTTCACATCGACGGGGAGGTTTGGCACCTCGATGTCGGCTCATCGCATCCTGGGGCTGTAGTCGGTCCCAAGGGTTGGGCTGTTCGCCCATTAAAGCGGTACGCGAGCTGGGTTCAGAACGTCGTGAGACAGTTCGGTCCCTATCCGTCGCGGGCGCAGGAAATTTGAGAGGAGCTGTCCTTAGTACGAGAGGACCGGGATGGACGCACCGCTGGTGTACCAGTTGTCTCGCCAGAGGCATAGCTGGGTAGCTATGTGCGG
>NZ_JALIFP010000075.1 GCF_022867885.1 Lederbergia sp. NSJ-179
GTTAGTCTGAATTCAAACCATTGGCGTGTTTGTCAAGAGCGATTGCGGCAGCTTACCACCACATTTAGATCTTAGAGCTACTTTTGGGCTTTTGTTTTCATAGAATTTTTGACACTACCAAAAGATTTAAGATCATTTTATGTGATTGATGTCGTTTTTGTCCACCTATTGTATGAGTCTAACTACCGACAAGCAATATAATGAATGTTATATTTAAAGAAATGTAAGGGGTATCAAGTGAACATTTTGCGTCATGAGAGGAGCGATATAATGAACTAGACATGAAGTAGGAATGGAGGTCGAATAGTCGTCAAGCCAATATTTGAAGGAAAAGGATCAATAGAATAAATGATATCGTGTGGGAATCTGTAACCAATGCTAGAAAAGTATTAGAATAAGAAAATATATTATAAGAGCGAGTTCAAAAAGGAGGATAAAAAGGACCAAGAAGTTCGAGGCGGCTAGCTTTGAGCAGCGGAACGTATACAGTTAATACGTGAGCAGCGGAAAAGCAAGCCAACGAAGATATTCGCAGTGTCATTTTTACCGGACTTTTTGAACATCCATTATAAGGGGTTGTACTCGATGAAAGAGGCTATAAAGAATAGACTCAAGATTACGGATAAGTTCTGGGGAAGTTATATAAAAGTTGTTCGCGAACAAGTTATTCCCTATCAATGGGATGCCTTAAACGACCGGCTACCAAATGTAGCACCAAGTCATGCGATTGAAAACTTTAGAATTGCTGCTGGTGAAGCAGAGGGTGAATTTTATGGAATGGTCTTCCAGGATAGTGATGTGGCCAAATGGTTGGAAGCTGTTGCGTATAGTTTAGAACATAAACCTGATTCCGAACTGGAAAAAAAGGCCGATGAAGTCATTGATTTAATGGAAAAAGCCCAAGCAGAGGATGGTTATCTTAATACGTATTACCAAGTAAAAGAGCCGGGCAAGCGTTGGACGAATCTTCGGGACAATCATGAACTCTATTGCGCTGGGCATTTAATAGAGGCTGCAGTGGCCTATTATCAATCCACTGGGAAAAGAAAATTTCTCGACATTATGATCAAGTATGCGGATCATATTGAACGTGTCTTTGGTAGGGAAGAGGGTCAGATTCATGGATATCCTGGGCACCAAGAAATTGAACTGGCACTTGTAAAATTATATGAAGTGACAGAAGATGAAAAATATTTAAAATTGAGTCAGTACTTTATTGATGAGAGAGGAACACAACCGCACTTTTTCGATATCGAGAAAAAGAAAAGGAATGATTCTAAACCATTTTGGTTTAATGATGATTATGCTTATCACCAAGCCCATAAACCTGTGCGCGAGCAAGAGAAAGCTGTTGGCCATGCAGTAAGAGCCACTTATATGTATTCGGCAATGGCGGATCTAACTGCAAAAACTGGTGATCACGAATTAAGGGAAGCAACTAAAAAACTTTGGAAAAATGTGACGCAAAAACAAATGTATATTACTGGTGGTATTGGCTCCATGGTATTTGGTGAGGCCTTCTCATTTGACTATGATTTACCAAATGATTTGGCTTATACCGAAACATGTGCAACCGTTGCTTTAGCCTTTTGGGCAAAGAGAATGCTAAGTTTAGAGATCAATAGCCAATATGCAGATGTATTAGAAACGGCTTTATACAACGGCTCTATAAGTGGCATGGATTTGGATGGAAAAAAATTCTTTTATGTGAATCCTTTAGAAGTTTCACCGCAGGCATGTCATGTAAGAAAAGATCATCAACACGTCAAGACGGTAAGGCAGCCATGGTTTGGTTGTGCTTGTTGCCCTCCGAATATTGCAAGATTAATTGCTTCTGTGGGGCATTACGTCTATACGCAGGAAGAAGATGAGCTTTTCATCCATCTATATATGGGAAACGAAGCAAGTTTTACGATCCAAAATAGGGAAGTGCAAATGATACAGAGAACGAATTATCCTTGGGATGGAGATGTATCCATTGAGGTTTTACCGGAAGGAGAACATAGATTTACTCTTGCTCTACGTATTCCTGGTTGGGCAAACGGAGCCACAGTAAAGGTAAATGGTGAATATGTTGACCATGTCCCGCTCATGAAAGATGGGTATGTCTATATAGAAAGAACATGGGCTCCCAATGATTTAATTGAGTTATCATTTCCAATGGAAGTAGAACGGATTCAAGCGAACCCACAAGTTCGTCATAATAATGGGAAAGTGGCATTACGCCGGGGGCCAATCGTGTATTGTTTAGAAGAGGCAGATAATGGTCCGAATTTAGCGGGGATTATTCTGCCAAGAGACTCAGAATTAAAAGCCGAGTATAACGAAGAAATTCTAGGAGGTGTCGTGTTAATCAAAGGTGAAGCCTTGCGAGAGGATGAAGAAAGCTGGAATAATACCCTCTATCGCCCTGTCGAAGATCATCCAAAATCTGTACAAATAACAGCAATTCCATATTATGCATGGTGCAATCGTGAACCTGGTGAAATGTTAGTATGGATGAATGAATAAGTCAACAACCCACCACTTATCGACCTTTCGGTGCCATTAGTTTTAATAGAACGAAGGGACGAATAGGAATGAAAATGGCAAAGCCTATAACGGGGCTTTGCCATTTTAAATTGATCTAGAAGTCAGCTAACTATATTTTAAATAGACAAAAAAAGTTTTTTCTCTCTTTTTTAAACATTTACAACTGTTTTTTCTATAATCAAAACAATAGTACCTTTGTTATACTATAAGCGCAATCGCTTACAGATAAATAAAAAGGGGAGGGAATTTACATTGAAAAAAGGTCTATTTATACTTTTGGGAATGATGATGGTCTTTTGGTTAGCTGCATGTGGTCATAGTGACAACACTTCCGCAGGCAAAGATGGCGGATCAGATGGTAATGAAAAAAAATCAGATGCAGCAGATGGAGAAGTTACACTTCGAATCGCATGGTGGGGTGACCAACCAAGACACGATTACACCAATGAAGTGATTAAACTTTTTGAAGAGAAAAATCCGAATGTAAAAGTTGAGGCAGAATATGCGAGCTGGGATGATTATTGGCAAAAGCTTGCTCCACAGGCAGCGGCAAATGAACTGCCTGATATTATCCAGATGGATCTTTCGTATATCACTCAATATGCGAATAATAATCAACTAGCAGATTTGACACCATACTTTGGTGAGCAAATTGATACATCCAATATTGCAGACACGATTATTTCAGGTGGAGAAGTTGGGGAAGGTGTCTACGGATTTAACGCAGGAGTAAATGCCTTAGCTTTTCAATATGACCCAGAGATGTTAAAAAAAGTTGGTGAGAATTCTATCCCTGAAGATTGGACATGGGATGATTATAAGAAAATATCTGCAAAGGCGAAAGACACTGGTATTTTCTTTGATACGGGTCAGAAAGCGGATGTATTTTTCAACTACTATCTCCGTACGCAAGGGAAACGTCTTTATGCAGAAGATGGTTCTGGATTGGGTTATGATGATGATCAATTATTCGTTGATTTTTTTACGATGATGAAAGAACAGGTAGACAAAGGTTTAACGCCAACACCTGACTATTCAGCTCAACTAACAGGGATTGAAGACAACCCTGTCGTAAAGCAAGAAGGTGTAGGAATATTTCAGTGGTCCAACCAATTTTTAGGCTTACAACAAGTAGCGGATCGTCCAATGGAATTGGCTCCGTTGCCTGGACCCGGAACGGCAGAGGGTTTATTCCTAAAGCCTAGCATGTTTTGGTCTGTATCAGAAAATTCTAAACATAAAGAGGTAGCAGCACAATTTATTGATTTCTTTATTAATGATGTTGAGGCAAATAAAATCATTTTAGCTGAACGCGGTGTACCCGTTTCTTCAGAAATCAAAGAGGCTCTAAAATCTGAGGTATCGGAAGCACAAGCACAAGTATTTGATTATGTGGAATGGGTGGAAGAAAATAGCACACCAATGGGAGCACCAGATCCTGCTCAAGCTGGACAAATTATCGAACTACTGGATAGCTTGTCTGAGCAGATCAACTATGGAGAAATTAGTCCAAAGGATGCCGCAAAGAACTTTAGAAATCAGGCGGAAAGTATTTTAGGAAATTAAAAAGATACAATGGTAGCTGATCCGAGAAAGCTCTTAGAACGGCAACGATTAAAGGCTAATCGTGTCCGATAACCGAGTTGATCAGCTACCAAACGTTCAGACATCAATAGGGTAGTGTCAAAAATTCTATGAAAACAAAAGCCCAAAAGTAGCTCTAAGATCTAAATGTGGTGGTAAGCTGCCGCAATCGCTCTTGACAAACACGCCAATGGTTTGAATTCAGACTA
>NZ_JALIFP010000076.1 GCF_022867885.1 Lederbergia sp. NSJ-179
CAAATTACCTGACTATTTGCGAAATCCACTACTTCATGCTGGGACAGCATGATAATAGAATTGTACCTATCCCTTTCATACCAAGCGTTAAGGCTTATTTAGCATGTCCGAAACTTGAGTTAGTAAGCCTCCAAATAAATTGGGGGTTTTTTATTTGGAGGTGCTTTATGAAAAAAGGAAAACAAAAATTGGATCCTCTCAAAGAGAAGGTCAACAACATACTTAATGCTATGAGTGTTGAAGAAATGTTATTGAAGCAAGATAGAATGTTTAACATTATGAATCACCAGTTGTTTATTCGCCCTCCACAATCTGTGGAGGATTCATATACATTTGGATGGCTTCGGGGATTGGCCATGATGACGGACACGATGCTTGATGGGAAATGGTATCACTGGTTACTCACTAATGCTACTGGGGAGATAGATATAGATTCATTTCCAGATACTAGGATCACTAGTGATTCAACTAGCGGCAGCATGGGGGAGAAGATGTTAGAAGAATGTATGAAAATCATTTACTCCAATGGGTATAGGGTAAATGATTTTATTGAATGGATAGGATATGCTCTTGGTATTTCCTGGTTTGAAAAACCTAGACTTCCTGAAGCTATATGGAATAAGTTGTATCAAACTTTTAACTTAGATCTTTTACTTATGGAGCCGGCAGATTACTTATCAAATTTTGTTTCTGTTCATGGACAAAGTGGACATTTAGATTATTATCCTACTCCTATGTCCATAACTTCAATGATGAATATGATGATTTCTGCAGACAATGAATCACGAAACTGCAGCCAATTTGAGCCTTGCATTGGTGGAGCTGCCATGCTATTACCATCTAACTCGTTAAACCTTATAGGAGTCGACTTAAGCCTAATCATGGTGAAAGTAGCAAGTATTCAAGCTTTTCTTTATAAGCCTTGGATGTTGTATGTACCGAAACCAATTGTAGGTGTTCATGCGGATCCCCAAGCATTAACCATCAATAGATACTTTGAATTTAATGTGGATACTCGTATCTATTATGGGAACTCCTTATTAGAAGAATATCGGGTTCCTAAGCATATCTTTGAGGAAAATAGTGAGTGGATTGATGTGTATTGTCATCCTCTTGATTTATCAAAAAGAGAAATTTTTAAGTATGAAGAAGATATGATGCATCCCTGGGAAAGTATTCCACATGATCAAAAGATTAAAATTGTAAAAGCACAAGCAAGAGAGATAGGGTGGGATACTGTGACCACAAACCCACCATTTAATGCTACGCTTGGCAAATCAGCTAAAGCTGAAATGTCTAACATCGAAGATAGTAACAGAGCTTTTCTTGAAGAAAGAAAAGTCAGGTTAGCTGAATATAAGAAGAAAAATATTATAGTGGAGAAGATCATACAGGAAGTGAATATCAAAATATCTGAATCTAAAAGTAAGAAAGTAACACAAGGACAATATGAAATGGTGTTTTAACACAAAAAGGAGTTTTTAAAATGAGCAAAAAAGACAATTTTTTAATTGACAAAATGTTTTTACCTGAGTCTGAAGAAGAAATAGAAACTAGGAGAAGAAAAAACTTTGAACTTTCCAAGCTAAATCCCGAAAATATGTCTTACTGGTTTCCTAAAATTGAGTCTTCCACCACAAAAGATAATTCGATTTTGCAAATCCCTATAACGAGGATCATCCAAATGGATTATTCCACATGGACCTGGTTGCGTTCTGATGACTACTCTGATAATAATGTTAAGGTTTTTAATGATGTTCTTCTTGGAAAAATTCAAGATTTTATGGATGGGAAAAAATTGTTTATGAAAACTGGCATTTTTAGTGATAAGTTTGTTTTCGATAAGACAATTGTTGAAGATAAAAATAGAGAAGAAGTAGGAAGATATTTTTTAGATATTTATTACAATTCAATGGTTGTAGGCGCAGATACGACATCTGAAATTGTATTTAGAGAATACATTGAAGATAAAGAAGAACTTCCAACGATATATTATGGAATGCCTTTACACACTGAATTTCGAGTGTTTTATGATTTCGATGAAAAGAAGTCTGTAGGAGTGGCCAATTACTGGCATCCTGATGTAATGGAGATAGGGTTGTACAACAAGAAAGATCAAACAGTTTATAGTCATGAAAAAGATCGTATTGTAAAAGAATACAGAGAAAACAAAGAAATGGTTGTCTCTGAAGTAGAGAAATATATGGATGGCTGTAGCGGGTTATCAGGAAGATGGTCAGTCGATGTAATGAAGAATGCGGAAGATTATTGGATAATTGATATGGCAAGGATGGAGAGAAGTGCACTTGTTGATATGATGGAAGAAGTAATAAAATAAAGATCAAGCCCTCTCATTGGAGAAAAACGTTTATAATGATAGTCAGGCGGTGATTTTATTTGAAATTTAACATTATAAATAAACATAACAATGAGATTTACCCAGGTGTGCTTCATCGACTTCTCCTAAATGATTTAGCTATAAACCCCATACGGTGGACATTTGATTGGAAAAAAGAAATATTAGATCCTCATTATCAACCGTATAAATTATTAATTGTTGGTGACAATCATATACAGGGATTAATATCATTTGAAGAAATTGATGATGGAGAAGGATATATTTTTGTTAGATATTTGGAGTCTGCACCCCACAACAGAGGTCCTAATGGGGAGTTAAGAATAGCACCAGCATTATTGGCTTATGCTTGTAAAAAGAGCTTTGATAAGGGCTATGATGGTTATGTTTGTATCCATATAAAACTCGATAAAAAACTGATTAGATATTACGAAAATTTGGGAGCAAAATATATAGGAAATCAACGAATGATTTTAGATTCATTTGCTTCCAATCACCTAATTAAGTTATACTTAAATAAAGGAGAAGGAGTGTGATGAAATTGATTAAAAATCTAAATCATATCACCTGCAGGCAAGACAAGCTACACGATCTAGCAGAGGAATCAACAAATGGTGTTTTTGCCATTGCTCCTGAAGAAACTAAAGAAGAGCGAAAAAAGAATCATGATTTGGTGAATAATTTTATAAAAAAGAGTAAGAAAAAAGCCCTTTAATTAGGGTGTTTTTGCACATCCCCCTAAAAGGTGGAATAAGCCTGTAATCCTTGTGTGACCTAGGTTTTTAGATGGGTCACTTAATATGCCCATAAGTAAACATAAGGTCATTTATGTTTACTTACGCCTTACAAAACATCCTTATCGGGAGCATAACGAAACATAATTTATCCTGTTTGGGATTTAATCAAGGAAACATAATTTATTATTCCCCTTTTTCGGGGCGTTGGGCAAAAACACCCAAGTGTCATTTTATCATAAATCTAAATTTGATTGTATCCCTTTATTACATATTGTTCCCAAGTACAATAAACATTGTATCCCTCTGGAGTAATCCATCATTTAAAACAATTCTTTTTTCTCCGTATATAGAATATGTAGATAACTCTCCTTGATAAAAAATTTTAAAAAATGTGAAACTTTTTTTCTCATATTGACGTCTTTAGTTAAAGTAACATATTTAGAAAAATAAAATAAGGAGCATTTCTAACCCATATTCCGCGCTACACCTACCACGCAAAATTTTTTTGGCAAAGCCCACTGTCATAAAAGCAACCGATCATTGCTCTTATGACAGTGTTTTATAAATAAAGACAGCACACAACATATATCGACACAAACGAAGCAAAAGGATTTTAAGCCTATGTTACTGGCCTGTTTTTTCGACAATCTTTTGACCTTGCGGCTCCGTAAAAACACTCTCACTCAAGCCAAGTAAACCTAAAATACGTTCCACACGAGCTTTTCCGTTGACCGATAATACACGGACGATTCCTTCTTCCTGTTTAAAGTGTACGATGTCCACTGTATCCAGAATCTCCAAGACAGACTCTCCTGTTGGTCGAAAACTATTTCTGCTCCCGCCCATCAAATCCAGCGGTTCGTTCTCACCTTCCATGTTTTTACGAATGAGGTACTCAAAAACGCTATACACCATGACGCTCAACATCATGACATAGGCGAAGGCTTCCACTCGCTTGGGTTTTTCTAGGTAAATCCTTCCCACGAAATAAGGATTTTTCAAAAATCGAAAACGATTTTCTACGGTCTGTTGCCCTTTGTAGGCTTTTAGCAAGTCTACATCGGATAATTTTTCTCC
>NZ_JALIFP010000077.1 GCF_022867885.1 Lederbergia sp. NSJ-179
AATAACAGCTTTCTTCCATTGCCTCAATTGATTAACATGAATTCCGTGATCAGAAGCAATTTCGCTTAGTGTTTTTTCCTCCTTCAAGATTTCTAGCACAATTTGAGATTTGAATTCTGATGTATATCGTTTTCTTTGTTTCATAAACCTACTTTAACATCTCCTCATTTCGTGTCTAGTTTCTTGGGTCCATTATAAATAGTTGTTGGTATTGTAGCCTCATTGGCAACGGAATTAACACAAAAACCAAATAGGAGCTATCGACAATGAAAAAAATACAGTGCTTAGAGGATTTAAATAACCTTATAGGTGGACTTTCAAGTGAATTTCTAGAATATTTAAATTGTGAATTTTACAGTCTTTATGAATATCTTAGTGGTGGTGAAGGGATAGAAGAATTTCTACTTGAAAATCATCAAGCAATAATAATAGTTGAGGACTCTACAGAATTAGACTTACTGTTACAAAATAGATTAGACCTCGAATATGTTGAAGAAGTTCAATTGGAATCCTCATTGTGTCTGAGAATTGGAATTTCTCAAGTAGAAGATATACAATTACATTACTATTTGAAAGCGTAAAAGTGAATTCAGTTCTCCCTTACTATTCATAGAAAGCAAAAATTAAATAATGTATACTAAAATAGGTAAATTGTTACAGGCCTATATGAGGTGAGGGAGATTATGAAGCTATTAAATAATATTTTTTCTAATCATTATAATGAAGTTAAAAATATCCTTTTAAATGCAGATGAACTTATGATAATAAGTCCATTTCTAATGGAATCATTTGATGATTTTTTTAATCAATTAAACGGTACGAGTATCAAACATATTTCGTTGATAACTACCCTAAAAGATAATAATCCTGATTTGATAAAAAAATCCAACTCACTTTATTCCTTTTGCTTGAATTGCCAAAAGAATAATATTAGTTACAGCATCCATATTGACAATAAATTACATGGAAAGATTTATATCTCATTAAAGTCTAAAGTACCATTACAGGGTATAATAACTTCTGCTAATTTTACTAATTCTGGATTAGAAAATAATCATGAATGGGGAGTTCTAATTGACGACACCAGTCAATTGTTGAAATTGATTAATGAAATCAATAGTGTTGAAAGCAGAGCCTTATCTACTAAAGAATTAGAAGAAATAATAAAAAAGATAGATGCCTTTTCACAAGCGTTCCCCATACCTAAAGAACCGAAAATAAGTTTAACTGTCAGTGATATACTAAATAAAAGAAAGCAGCATACAGTTACGCCTGATAAACGATACTTTATTAAGCCTGTAGGTGTATCAGACGAGCCTTTTTCCGAACATAGGAGACTATCAACAGATATACAGGAACTTCACTTTTCTAAACGAAAACCAGCTGCTGTAAGAGAGGGAGATATCTTAATATGTTATGGAGTTGGAACAGCTAAGCTTTTGGGTTACTTTGAGGTTGTAGAAGGTCCATATTATTTGGAAGGAACGTCTAGTAGATGGCCTTGGGAGGTAAAGGCAAAAAATCTCTGTCCAGAATATAGTGAAAGGTGGAATACGTTTAATAACACTATTTCCACTATTCAGGCTTCATATAATCCAACATTACCAATTACAAAAAATAATCAAGGAAAAACTCTTGGAGCTTTAAATTTTGGGGCTGACAAGATTCAATTAACTGAAGAGTTTGCTAGCCATGTAATAAATATAATAGAAGAATCAATATAAAAAGGGGCATCCAACTCTTATTAAAACAGCTAGATATATTTGGGGGATATTATGATAAGTATAGTTAATATGAAATACGATAACATGATGAGAATGACAAAACATCTTGATGAAAAAAAGTACTACTCAGATGAGCCAGATGTTCTAACTTTTCAATTTACTTCACTAAATTTTATTGAGCCAGCTGGAGCAATCATACTTCTTTCCACGATTGATAGATTAAGAGAAGATGCCATACCTTATGAGATAGAGCCAATAGACAATATTAATAGAGATGCTATATCTTACGGAAAAACCATGGGAATTTTCCAAAAATTAGGAATATCAGATGCTCATTCCTTTAGCCAAGGAAGCAATTACATTGCGCCAACTAAGGTGGTATTAGCTGACCTTTTCGATTCACTTGATTTTCAAGGTAAAACAATTGAAACTTACTATGATGAGGTTTCGACTAAGATAGTTAAGAAAATATTGAGGGACCTTGGAATGGGTAGTAACGACGTTGTCAGGGACTTATTTGAATTTGTTGTTAGGGAAATGATTAGAAATATCTTTGACCATTCACAGACAACACACTTTTATTATGGTTCTCAATTATACCCAACTACAAACAGTGTAGAATTGGTAATTGCTGATTTAGGTCTTGGATTGCTTAAAACGATACCTTTTGATATTGAAGAAACATGGTTCGGTGAACCAACACACGAAGATGCTATTAGAAAGGCAGTGATACCAGGACTATCTGCGTTATCAAATCATGCATATGCCCCAGAGGATTATAAAAACTCAGGATATGGTCTTGCACTTGTAAAAAGAATTGTTGAAAGAACTAATGGTCACTTTAGTATCGCTTCGGGGAAGAAAACCATAACCTATAGTCTTTCAGGAGAATCTGTTGAGGATTGTGATATTAAAGGTACATTGATTAGAATGAGAATTAACTTGGACAAATTAAATACAATTGATTTTGATGAGATATTAGAAGATGCTAAGAAAGAGGCTTCCAGTAAAGGATACAGTAGTTCACCTTCTTCGGCTTCACAAAAGGTCAAGAGTCAGAGAGTATAATATTAATTAATATTGAAGGTCAAATGCCAAGTGATTAATGAATTTTCTGCATTTTAAGTGGGGAGAGGGAGAATATCTATGAGTATAAATGATACTAATTTACGAAGGACTACTGATAAAGATATTCAGCTACAATCAAAATTGATGGATGCAAGAAAGAAAAGAGATGGAAAAGCTGATAAAATTATAAAATTATCGAATAAAAGAAATAAAACAAATTCTGATATACAAAGAATAGGGAGTTACAATAAAGAACTATTAAAACATGAAAAAGATATTACACAGCTAGTTGAACAGATACGCAAAAATTCCGAAAGTATGAATAAATATAAGGCAAAAGTAGTAAAGGAGCAAGAAAGACAATTTAAAACAATAATTAAATCAATGGAATCACAGGCAAGTACAAACGAAGAGTACTTAAACAGTTACTCTGAAATGTCTAAAAAACTGGACGAATTATCAATAGATGTTAAACATTCAGTACAAGAAAAAGAGTTAATAGAGTTCGATGTATTTCTATCACATTCTAGCCTTGATAAAGATATTTTCGTTTCTGAGCTATCAGAAAAGCTTAGTAACAAAGGATTGAAAGTTTTTGAAGATGTTAAGGTGTTCAAAATAGGACAAAGCCAAACAGATATGATGAATATGGGGATATTAAATTCAAGATTTGTCGTAGTTTTCTTATCGACAAATTTTATTAAAAGCGGTTGGTCCGACTATGAATTTAAAAGCTTTTTGAATCGAGAAATTAATGAAAAAAGAGTAATCATTTTACCGATTTGGCATGATGTTTCAGTAGAAGATGTACGACAGTATAATCCTTATCTGGTTGATAAGTTTGCGTTAAATACCAAGAAATTTTCTCTAGATGAAATTGTAGAGCATATTAACCAAGTAGTCATTGACTCCATGGATGATAATTAAGTTTTGTTAAATAGTATTAATAACCTCATTTAGATGTGTTACGGAGAACCTTACCATAAGTAAATGAGGTTTTCCTATGAACAAAGCCTATTCAAGACAAATAAGTTTTGGATAGGGTTTTCTTTATATGGAAAGCATAAAAAATTGGCTATTGTTTGGATCTAGCTCCAGCGCCATCGGCTCGAGGTCAAATAACCTGCGCCAATAAAAGTCAAAACCGGACTTTTATTGGCGCAGGTTATTTGCTTGTCGGAGCTGACTAAGGCGCTTGCGCTTAGCTGTCCGCAGCCACTCTCAATGGCGGCTATATAGCCAGTGGCATTGACGGGGCAATCTAATAACCGCCACCTCCAATGCCACTGGCATTTATAAAAGACAACTCAACTGCCGAAATCTAA
>NZ_JALIFP010000078.1 GCF_022867885.1 Lederbergia sp. NSJ-179
TTTCAACCTCTCTCCATGTGAAGAAAGAAATTATCCGGTATTAGCTCACGTTTCCGCAAGTTATCCCAGTCTTACAGGCAGGTTGCCCACGTGTTACTCACCCGTCCGCCGCTCATCTTCAGGGAGCAAGCTCCCATTCGATGCGCTCGACTTGCATGTATTAGGCACGCCGCCAGCGTTCGTCCTGAGCCAGGATCAAACTCTCATAAATGAGAGAAGTTTGTGTTCCTTCTCAATAGCTGGCAATGGTTTAAAACCATCTATCCAATATTTATTGACGTTCGTTTCGTTCAGTTTTCAAAGATCAAACTTTCAACCGCCTCATTGGCGACTAAATTAGAATAACACTAATTAATAGTTTCGTCAACACTTTTTTAGAAAATATTATTCTTAATCAACATTTTGTTTTCTGACGGTATGGCTATACTATCACCATAATGCTTAGTCGTCAAGCTTTTATACAACATCCAATTTTGTCTATTGTTATTTTACAAAAGTAATGAATCTGTCGATTATCAACCGATAGATCTATTGCTATATTTGCTATACTATTATTCCCACTCTTCTTTAACGATACCTAATATTAAATTAATGATAATGAGCGTGGTGTCACAACGATTGGCGATGGACAACTTATGGATTTATCTATGTGCCAGAACAAGCTTTTGATGCCGAAGCCTACTCAATCATGTATGTGACATTTGACGAACTGAAAAACAAAGATAAAAGCTGTTGATAACACATATTTTATAAGATCTTCTTCACTGACCACCTATCAAGGATTTTGTAACGAGTTATTATGGTCAACCAACGTAAACAAGTACAATGAGAGTCTGCAAACTACAATATTTTTGCTATAATAAAAGTAATTCCTTAATTTTCCAACATAATATGATATACTAAATAGTAGTTATAGGACTATTTTAGTATGGAAATCGAGGTGTAATTATGAGATATGAAACTACGCCAGAAGCAGTATTGGAGAATAATTTAATAAAGCAGTTAGTTAACGGTGAATCGCAGTGGACTTATCGTAAAGATTTGCGTACGGAAGCGGATTTGTGGAACAACTTTAGAGAAAAATTGGAAAACAATAATAAAGATGTTCTGGATGAAGTCCCCTTAACAGAACAGGAATTTCACCAGATTCGAAACCAATTAAATTTTGTGAATTTCTATGAAGCAGCACGTTGGTTGTCAGGTGAAAATGGGATTGCAAAGGTCCAAGTACAGCGGGAAGACGCAACTCTCGGTACCATTCGATTGCGAGTGCTAAATCGAGCGGATATTGCTGGAGGAATGTCATCCTACGAATTAATCAATCAATTTCACAGTTCAAAACGGACGTTAGAAGATCGAAATCGTCGTTTTGATGTCACACTATTGATTAATGGATTACCCATGATACATATTGAATTGAAAAATCGGACTCACCCATATATGGATGCTTTCCGCCAAATTAAGAAATACTTAAAAGAAGGAATGTTCACGGGTATTTATTCTTGTCTACAAATGTTTGTGATAACAAATGGAACAGATACTCGCTATATTGCTACAGCGTTAGATACTAAATTAAATGAACAATTTCTAACCAAATGGGTGGATAAGAAAAATAAACCTGTTGATGATTATTTAGAATTCGCACGTGATGTCTTATCGATTCCTCAAGCACACAAGATGGTGACACAATATACGGTCATAGACAGTGAAAAAAAAGCCTTAATTCTATTGCGTCCATACCAGATTCATGCAATTGAAGCGGTTAAGGAAGCGTCTAAACGGCAAGAATCGGGCTATATTTGGCACACTACGGGTTCAGGTAAAACACTAACCTCATATAAGGTAGCTCGCAATCTTTTACAAATTCCATCGATTCAAAAGACCATCTTTATTGTCGACCGAGTGGACTTAGATCAACAAACCACCTCTTCATTTACTTCCTATGCTGAAAATGATGTGATTGAGATTGATGAGACGGATAATGTGAATGATTTGATTATGAAGCTATTATCGGATGATCGTACTGTTATTGTAACGACCATTCAAAAACTAAATTATGTGATGAAACGATTTAATGGGAAGGAACGGTCAACACGTTATCACACACTTACACAATTAAAAGTAGCTTTTGTGGTTGATGAATGTCATCGTGCTATCTCCCCGCAAAAGAAACAAGAAATTGAACAGTTCTTTGTACGTTCATTGTGGTATGGTTTTACCGGTACACCCATTTTTGCAGAAAATGCCAAACAAGCAATTGGCAACCTACCAAGGACAACAGAACAACAGTATGGCAAGAGATTGCACGAATATACAGTTAAAGAAGCGATTCATGATCAAGCTGTATTAGGATTTCAAATCGAATATAAGAGTACTTTTTCTGAAGAAGAATTAGATCAAGCGCTTATTCAATTACAAGGAGAAACTAACATCGACATCGATGCTATGGAAATATCCGCCAAAGAGGCTTTGTTACCAAAAGACATTTATGAAGATGAAAAACATATGCTGCAAGTGATGCATTCCATTATAAATAAATCACGACAAAAGCTAGGATTCAAAAAAGGTTCAGGGCAAACGTATGAAGCCATGTTAACGACTTCTTCTATCGCTCAGGCGCAACGCTATTACGATTTAATCAAAAGGATAAAAGCGGGTGAAACACCTATTCAAATTAGTGAGGAAACAAAACGTGTTCTACCTGATTTTCCTAAAGTAGCCATTACATATTCCATCTCAGAAAATGAAGAAGCTTCCTCGTTCAATCAAGAAAAGATGAAAGAATCCTTACGTGATTATAATGCGGAATTCGGTACAAGTTTTACATTACAAACGATTCGAGCATATAACAGTAATGTCAATGATCGCTTGGCACGGAAAAAAGAGAGATATTTTTCTCGTTCTGAACAATTGGACTTAGTGATTATCGTTGACCGATTATTAACAGGATTCGATGCACCTTGTCTATCTACATTGTTTATTGATCGGCTCCCAATGAAACCACATGATTTGATTCAGGCATTTTCTCGAACAAATCGTTTATTCGATAAGCCAAAGAAATATGGTCAAATCGTAACATTCCAAACACCGAAGACATTTGAAGAAAAGGTGAAACAAGCCTTGGTTTTGTATTCGAATGGTGGAGAAAATGATGTTTTAGCACCAGAGTGGGAGGAAACCAAACAAGATTTCCTAAAAGCTATACAAGAATTGCGTGAAGTGGCAGCTTCTCCAGAAGAAGTAGTGTTTCATCATATTCCTTTTTTGAAAAAATTTGCGAAGGCTTACCAATCTTTAGATAGGGCATTTTCTGCTGTACAAGTATATAGCGAATTTGATGAGAGTCAATTAGGAAGTGTTTTTCCCATTCAATTTAAAGAAATAGAAAACTATCAAGGAAAATATCATAATGCATTAGAAGTAATCAAAAGCGAAAAAAATAATGATCCATCTGAACCCATAGAAATTGATATTGAATACGAATTGGAATCTATAAAAACAGAAGAAATCAATTATGAGTATATCTTAATGCTTATTCAATCCTTTGTTCCCTCAGGGAAGGACGAATATGAGTTAATTCCTAATAAGGACGAGAAAGCCGTCACAGAAGTGAATAAATATATTGATGATTTAGGAAAGAACAATCCAAAATTAGCTGATTTAATGAAGCGATTATGGGATAATATCCAAGACAATCCTGAAGAATATCGTGACCAAAATGTTTCGGTATTGTTAGAAAATATGATTCAATCAACAAGTTATCAACTGATTGAGAATTTCGCCCAAAAGTGGTGTGTGAATGAAGATAATCTTGATTATGTCGTTTCCAATTACAATCCTAGTCTCAAACGACAAAATGGTGAATCAGAGCTTAAAGATACCAGTGATTATGGTAAGTATAAAGAAACAAATCATAATCCAGTAAGTAAATTGAAGTATTGGAAAACCGTGCGACAGGATTTGGATGAACTTATAACAAATGAACCCATATTCCGCGCCCCTTTAAAAGCCTAAAATCTTTTTTTGCAGGAATTCCCCCACGTCCTATCGAAGGGTAAGGGTATGAATACCGTGGGGTGATTGCAATGAATAATCCAATTCCG
>NZ_JALIFP010000079.1 GCF_022867885.1 Lederbergia sp. NSJ-179
GCACCGATTGAAAGGAAAACATTCGATCTCTGCTATACTTGACAGCCTGAAAAAAGCGTCCTGTAGCCATATACAGGAAAATTATTATTTGTTTGACCATTATGATGAGGTGCTTTCCGGTATAAAGAAGGAACTGGGCATCGATCTAGGCCAAAAATGCTTGTCACTGGGAGAAATAAAAAAATTGTAGGGGCGGTTAAAAAAGGGTGAATTACACTACAACTTTCTGACAAGCAAAAACAGCCTAAGAGTCAGCATTCATGCGGGTTCTAGGCTGTTTTTGTTTATTTCAACTGCAAAAGTCAGGTTTTATACTTTCTCTGTTCATCTCCTTTCTTTATATATATCTATAAAAAAAGCCGACCAATCCCAAAGATGGAACTAACCGACTTTAATTAACTCTATATAATGGACATAATAGTCCTTTTGTGACAGTAGTCTGCCCAACATAACTTTATTAAGGAATACGAGGGCAATAAATTTTCATGCCGAATCTCCTTCCAAAAAATGAAGGTATAACGACTTCTGCTTAGAAAGCAACTAAATAACTAAAAGAAATATTATCTTTATGGTAACAAACAGACTGTATATGGCAAGTTATTTTTAACTTGAGTTTCCGTAAACAATCAAGAGGTGAATGAGTAGGGCAATTTCAAGAGGTGATCCCTCAATAAAAATACGGTAAGGTAGCGAAAAGCGAGGTAAAAACAGCGAAAAGGCCCCTGTTGTTTGGTATAATTTTATAACCAGCTAAAACGCTACTAAACAACTATAAGATGGCCTTTTCATGTTCCATTCCACTACAGGTGTGTACTGGATAAAAAGTAAATCAGTTTAATTCACAAAAAGTATCGTATCAAAAGCGAGTCAGGTGGAATCCAAGTTCGTGATCCGGTCCATCCATGGCATTTTAAAATCCGGTAGTGTTATCTTTAAAGACATTGCCGTCGCTAAAATGAGCCCGTCTTGATTAAAAATATCATTGAACGATTAAGCCGGAATTTAGGGCATTACTGTCCTCGTCCGTTCTTTCTCGCTACACACAAAAATGGTGAAGGCGTTAGGCAAGGAACCTCTCATTATGGTAAATGATTCCAATGTCACTAAAACCCATGGGCGGTCATTCGAAGCACTGTGGGTAAAGTCAAGGATGGTTCCAGCAAAGAGCACATAATCGAAAAAGGATACAACGTCACAGAAATCGTCGATTTGATCGCCAACCAGAAACAGCCCACCAATCTGTTATTCCGCATTCATTCCTCTTAGAAAAAAAGCTACAAGTCCACCAATGAAGTTTTATTTCAGGGATTGTATTTTGTGATCGGACACATTAAAAAGAACGCAACATTTTTCTTTGACCGAGTGAATGACATGAATGTCCCTGTTTGACTCTATGCATCAAAAAGAGCAGTATATCATCCGATTAACCGAGAATCGCAAGGTCTTTTTGAAAGGAAATTGTTTAAATCCACACATTGTGAAGATCATAGCGGGAAAGCGTTCCATTCGTCTTATGCTTGTATATGGGATAGGTGAAAAACCTATGATGTTGGCTGCTAAAAAGGTCATCGCGGGTAAAAATTTCTCGAGTCGATCCGCAAAGATATCCGATTTTATTATTGTTAGCTAAAGGCATATCAGTAACGGCTTCTCACCCCAGAACGGGGATCAAAGACCGGATTCCTATACGAAACACAGGACCACGGAAGTTAACGTTGAAACTGGTCTGTTGAGTGGCAAAAGTGAATCCTTAAAAAAGGAACATGGCCAAGACACTAGTTAAGTGACAGCAAAAACCCTTTTTTTCAATGTATTCATCCAATTGGTAACTTCTGTAATGTGTTATTCGGAGTATGCATGAATCGGTTGACCTTTCTTTATATAAAGCGTCTGAGCAGTCCATTATGACGCGCATTCGTCCCTCTTTCCCATGATGCATATGGATGCCAAAATAAACATCTATTCCCATTCCTTCTCCTTGCTCGCTAAGTTCACTGAATTCCGTTATCAGCTGTTATACTTTTAAACGTTTGTTGAACATTTGGGTACTCTTGAAATATCCCTTGTAAACATCGCTTATCGCTGGCGCACTCTTACTTGATATACGTTGGATAATAGCCTTACGCGTTTCAATGGATTCCGATCTTTCTTCTATACTAGTACCAAGTTCTTTTATTATTTCTGGTTGTTGAAGGCTTTGCGTTTCGACGAGTTTCAAAACTAAATCCATATTCTTCACTTTTAAATCACCATGATCAATCCAGTTATATTGTGTTTTTATGCAAGGGACGGAATCGAATTCATTTTGCTTTTTTGCATGACCCACAACAACATCAGGGGACCAATCGGCTTTCAGATTTTTTTCAGCATATAAAAAGTATTTCCAAGAAGCCATTAAGATGGTTGTCACCACATTTTTTCGGTTCTCTTCGTATACACGCGCACCAACATCTGGAAAGTATATTTTGTAAGGTTGGCGATTCGTATCAAGTTGTTCAACTGTGCCTGGTTTTCGTTCACGTGATATTGTACTGTGCTCATCACGTCCCATTTTCTTTGTGATATCCCTTGAAGACGGTCTTTGTTCCGAGTACGCAGCTATTTGGCCTCTTTCGATCAAGTAAATGTATATAGCTTCGTTTTTTCGTGTTAGAATGAGAGTGAGTCATCGTGATTTACCTCTGTATGTTTGTGGTTATGGTCAACTTTAACTATACCTGGTTTCACGATGCTTTTCTATTTATTTAGTTGTTGCATTTCATTTTACAATGAAGCAAAGAAAACTTTTAAAAAAGTAATTATTATTTTGAAGGGGTTTTCTTTTTTTTGTTGAATTACTGTAATGTAAGGCCTTACATCATATAAAATGCAAGGGGGAATTTTAATGAGAATGGAAATTTCAAAGAAAATTGGAATAGCTTCTACATTGTCTTTAGCCCTTGTGGGGTTATCCGTTGGTAGCGTATCTGCTGCAGAAAATGAAAATAGGGATCTAGAATTATGGAATGAGATTGCCGAATTACCATCTTCTATTGATTTTAAAACTTATGATGATGGGAATGTTACCACTTATGACAGCATAAAATTTAAAAACGATGGTTCTGGATCTACAAGTATAACGGCTACTCCTAGTACATTTGCAGCGGGTTACCCAATTAGTAAGGTTCAGGCTGTGGGTAAAACTACTAGTAAAGTTATCCTTGCAACTCATGGTGTAACTCTACAATTTATGAGGAATGGATCTATCATTAGTACTAAAAAAGATAATGGAGTAGGTAAAAGCACATCGTCAGCTACTTTATCTACCAATCCTGGAACTGTTCAACCTGGAACAGAATATAGAGGGAAATCTCATCACACTTTATCAACATCTAAAAACACATACTCAGACGATACTGGAGCTATCTATAAATTCTAACTAAGGAGAATGAGAAGTTCATTATATGAGCTTCTCATTTTTGATATACAGAAGAACATTTGGTTTAACTACCTGTTTAAGTTTGTCAAATGCATTGAAACAAATCTTGTGTAAAAAGTCCATATATAGGCTGCTGTAATGCTCAATATTTGAAGCAAGGAAATTTTTGTTTTGGCAGTACTTGGGTGCTTCGAATCAAACTGTTTTTATACTCAATTTCCCTTGTTGTTGGATTTCAAAAATTTTTTATTTTATAATTATATGATGATCTGAATATCTTTGTTTTTTAAATGCTGTCATTCAAATTTGAGGGGATTTCCCTCTTTATAGTTTGAAAACCATAATAACTGGGGATTATATTAGTTAGGAGAAAATACAATGTTGAGATATCTTATGTCCTTTACATTTTCTTTTTCAATTTGCCTTTTTTTAATAGGATGTACTGGTACTGAATCCATTCAAAAGAATGAAAATGTTAGGAATCAAAAAGAAGTAGAAATATTTGATGAGGAACATCTTATTATTGAAGAAAATACGGAAGAAGAGATAGGGTTCGTGCCAGATACAGCGACGACCTTTAATGCAAAGGACTCTTATGAACAAAAAGTAATGATAGATGGAGAAGAAACAGTTTATTATAAAATACCAAATAAAGAACG
>NZ_JALIFP010000080.1 GCF_022867885.1 Lederbergia sp. NSJ-179
GTGGAGAAATGTATCCAGAGTATTATAAAGGCCTACATGGACAGGAATATAAATTATCGGATTTCCTCTAGTCTGGGTGGATAGAAAAGGACCGGGCGGGGTTTGCCCGGTTTTTCTTAATTGAACAAACGGGCTGGACAGTGAAAAGTTTTCCAGCCTTAAGAAGCCCATGAATCTGCGGTAGCAGAGGGCAAAACTTGATTGGATCGAATAATTTGGGTTACCGAAAGGTGCTTGTTTTGGGCAAACAGCCGAATAATCGATTGACGCAAATGAATCGTCACTGTCGCTTCCGAGACAACGGCCTTTGAAGGTGTACGTAGATAGCGAAGAAAGAAGGCCGGCTTCCGCCCGGAAAACCTCAGGGCAATGAGACCAGTCGCGATGACACTGCACATGACGAAGCCCTCGATCGCTTGCAGGGTTTGCCGAATTCGCAAGCGATCCGTTTCTTGCTTCACCTGCTCCAGTGGATGCGGCTCGCCTTTGCGTAAGTATCGCTTCAGCTTTGGCATGGAGCGACTCCAGAACCGATAGCCGAATGCCCCGATCACTTGCTTCATTTCGCGAAAGGTGCATTCGATCTTGAACCGATACCCGTATAGAGTAATAATCTCCGTCGCCTCCAGCGACAGATCGGTACTGACCAGAATGGAATGGCGGTCGCCTTGTTTGACCAGCACAAAGCGAAGCTCCTGGTACAGGGCCTGTCCCCAGAGCAAGTCCAGGCATAGGCAGGAAACCGTTTCTTCCTTGCCATAGATCATCACCTTGACCGGTTGAAACTCGGCTGCCCGCGTGTGAAACAGCTCGGCAAGCTTGAGCGTCTTGCCCTTCTTGGGCGGACGTCCCCGGCCGGATTTGCGAACAGGTCGATCGGGACGAAATCGGGTAAACTAGCAAAGTAACCCTTTCTAGCGATCTGATCTCCTTTCTGGTGTAGGAACCTTAGGATATCACCGATTCGCCTGATTGGGTTATTTTACTATGTGACGATTTGTTGACGAGAACTTTTCACTGTTCAGTCTTCTCCAGCAGTGCCAATTTGTTGTCTAACATCCGGGCGAGAAGAGACTGCGATTGTTCCAGTTCTCTTTTCCTACGGTCCATTTCCTTCATCTTCTTCCGCAAAAATTCAATGGCCCGGGAGAGCTCAAGTTTGTTCTCCTCTTCTTCCTTCAAAATAACTTTGATTTCCCTTATCGTAAAACCCGCAGCCTGAACCCTTTTGATCAATAAAAGGTGTTCGACCGCTTCCTCGGTATAGTCGCGATAATTATTGTCCCTGCGTTCAACGTGGCGTCTATCCAGCAATCCTTCCTTCTCGTAATAACGAATGGTCGGCGGATTTAACCCGGTCTTCTGTGCCAGCACATGAATTTTCATGCTTTCCTCCCGCATAAGGCTTGACTTTCAAGTGTACTTTATAGTTTATACTATAAAAGTCTAATAGAGCCTTGTCAAACCAATTGGCACAATTGTAGATCAGAAGGAGGAACTGTGAATGAACGCTCAGAAAAGGAATTCACCGACCCGGGCAGTAGTTTTGGGGGGCGGTGGCGTGACGGGCATCGCATGGGAGGTTGGCGTCTTAGCGGGACTGCTCGAATCCGGAGTAGACCTCCATCGAGCTGACGTGATCATCGGAACGTCCGCCGGTGCCTTTGTCGGAGTAGCCTTGGCCAGTGGATACGACATGAATAAGCTATTTGCCGCCCAGTCGGAGACGAACTCGGCCGAGATACCGGTCGCCGCGTCAAAAGAATTGATGCAAGCATGGTATAAGGCATTTGTCACGGGGGGAAGCGATCCGCGAAAAGTCGGAGCAGAATTCGGCCTTATCGCCAAAAATAATCCCTCCCCCGTATCGCCTGAACAGCGGCGCACCGTGGTCGAGAGTCGCCTTGTGACCAGAAAATGGCCGGCGCATCTTCAGGTGACCGCCATCGATGCCGAAACCGGGCAACTTCATACTTTCGATCATCAATCGGGAGTATCTTTGCTCGATGCCGTGTCGGCCAGCGGAGCCGTTCCTGGAATTTGGCCACTTGTATCGATCGGTGACCGCTTCTGGACCGACGGAGGAATGGTGTCCACGACCAATTCACGGCTGGCTGAAGGCTACGAACGGATCGTGATTCTCTCCCCGATGCCAAATGGTTATGGCTCCATTCCGGGAGCGGCTGAGGATGCGGCAAGCATGCGTACAAGCGCGGACGTTTATCTCATAACACCCGATGAAAGCAGCGCTGTGGCGATCGGCCCGAATCCGTACGACCCGGCCCGCCGCAGCGTAACGGCGATCGCCGGGCGGGAGCAGGGACGCTCTATCGCCGAAGCCGTTCTGACTATGTGGTGAGAAGCCGCTTCATTCTGTCCTAACGAACAAAAGGACGCAAGGATGGCGGCGACGATGCTTCAAAAAAGTTCTGAACAAATTAAAATTGCCGTGAAAATCAGTTGGTCGCACGGCAATTTTATGCTTCAAACTTTGGCAAAGAATCGATTAAAGTCACAACGCATAAAACGGAACAGATTTATCTTCGTTCCCATCTATATCATGAACCGATTCGTACTGGACTTCGACATATTAGATATTGAGTTAAAAGTTCAGATTAAATGAAAAATCAGTTGCTTTGGAGCAACAATATAACATCTAGCCGCATAAACCAAAAAGCGCCGCGCAGCCCATTAATGGGATTCGCGGCGCTTTGGCCTTCGCTCGGTTTTTTTCCATCAAGATCCGGACCGGCGAGGCAGGATCGGGGGGCGCTGGAGGAGGTAATCTAGTTTCAAACCCGAACGTATAAGGACTGGCGGCAAATGGATCGTTCGATTTTTCTCCCCCCCTTACTCTTCTACCATTCGTTTCGCCTTCACCCCATGTGCCTGCAAATCGGAAACGGTAGCCTCTGCGGCAGCTTTATCGTTCGTATAATTAACGACAATATCAGCCACTAAAGACGCATACCTTTCTGCAATTGCTTTTCCGATTCCACGCCCCGATCCTGTTATCAATGCCACTTTGTTTCTTAAGTTAGTCATGAGATGCGTCTCCTTTTGCACAGTTGATGCCAATGTAAGCGCAACCCCTATCCTCTTCGGACTTGATGAGCGAAATCGGGATACACCGAACAGGGCTGTATATCACAAACAGAGGCCGACAAGGGCCCCTAAGCAGAATATCATTGCACGTTTCAGTAGTCCGCCTCGACGATGAGTTCGAGGACTCCGCATACCCCCTTGAAATTACAGGGACATGCCTCCCGAAACCTCGATGCGCTGGGCATTGACCCAACGATTTTCGTCGGACAGCAACGAAGCGATGGCCTCTCCAACGTCCTTGGGTTCGCCGACACGACCGAGTGCCGTCATGCCCCCGATAAGCTTCTTTAATTCGGGATTGGTGCGGAGCCCGCTAAAATCTGTCGCGATAGCACCCGGAGCGACTACGTTGGCTGTGATCCCGCGTGGTCCCAGCTCTTTTGCCATGTACTTGGTGAGAACCTCAACGGCACCTTTCACAGATGCGTAAGCGCCGCTTTCCGGTACCGCAAAGCGTGTAAGACCTGTGGAGATGTTCACAATGCGGCCGCCATCATTGATCAGCGGCAACAGTTTCTGTGTCAGAAAGAAGACTCCCTTGAAGTGCACTTCGTACAAACGATCCAGCTCTTCCTCGGTCGTCTTCTCGAAAGAGTTGTGGTGTGAGACACCCGCGTTGTTCACGAGGTAGTCAAATTTCTTAGCTCCCATATCGTTAAGCCCACCATGTACGCTTTGTACAAAGGAGTCGAATGTACGGACATCGCCGGCATCGAATTGTAAAGCAATGGCTTTACGCCCGGTTTCCCGGATCTGGGAGACGACTTTTTCCGCTTCTTCTTGATTAGAACGGTATGTGAAGATTGAATCAACACCGTGGCTTGCAAGGGTTAA
>NZ_JALIFP010000081.1 GCF_022867885.1 Lederbergia sp. NSJ-179
TTTGACATAGATGCAGAAGTCATCCGCAAACCGAACAAACTTATGTCCCCGTTTCTCCAACTCCCTGTCCAACTGAGTCAAGTAGACATTACTAAGAATTGGCGAGAGCACCCCACCTTATGCAAAGAAAAGCATTATGCAAAGTAAACCTCTTAAACCCAATAATACAAAGGCTTTTTATTCCATTTACTTTGCATAATATCAGATTTACTTTAGATCAGACAGCCAAGAAATTAATGCCTCATCCTTATTCCAATCGGGAAGATTATCATCGACCAGATCTGGGTAGGCATTTTCAATGGCTTTTCTTTTTGTCTCGGTATCCGTTCTAGCATAGATTTCAGTTGTTTTTAAATCTACATGACCTAGGAAATCACGGATATAGATGAGATTCACTCCTGCTTGCAATAAATGCATGGCCTTCGAGTGTCTAAACATATGGGGCCTCACTTTCGGAGGCACAAGAGAAGATGTTTTTCCGACCAGGGCAACATATTTTGAAATAATGTAAGCTACCCCTTCCTTGGTAAGCTTCTTACGCTGGTTATTTGTAAATAATGGATATTCATTTTTCCATGGTTTATCCAGTCTATTCTCCAAAATATAACGTTCCAATAAAGACATTGTATTTTTCATGAGAGGAACACGTCTTTTCTTATTTCCCTTACCTGTCAATGTTATAACGGATGGCTCTTTCAAAATAACATCACCAACACTAATATCGATTAGTTCCTGTACTCTGGCCCCCGTATCATATAGAACGCTCAACAATGTCAAATCACGTCGTCCTTTCGGACAATTTCTATCAGGTTGTTCCAACAATAGCTTTACAGCTTCCGGAGACAAATGTTCCACCACTGTCTTTTCGGCTTTTTTAGTGGGGATGGCTACAACCTTTTGAAAATGAAATAAACCGGAAGGTTCTTCGGCCTGTACATATCGAAAAAAGGAATGAATTGCCGCAAGTCTCTGATTTCTAGTAGAAATACTGCATTTCCTATCCGTTTCCAACCATTCAAGAAAATCAGTGAGTAGTTCCTTTGATAGAACATTCAAGGTTATCCGTTCTGCAGGAAAGCTTTTAATTTCCTGACAATACTTTATTAAAAGTTTAAACGCATCACGGTAGGAACAAATGGTATTTCTACTAACATTTTTTTGTGATGGCAGGTAGACCGAAAGAAATTCTGTAAGGTGTTTGGCAAAATCAGTTGGTTTCATGGATATCACCTGCCAATTTAGGGATTATTCCCGGATACTGCGTTTCCAGTTTTAATGTAATATGTGGAAAGACATCCGCCGTAAGGCGTAAATAGTATGCCGTCTCTTCAAAGGAGTCATGTCCCATATACGTTTTCAATATTGGAAGATATGCCGATAAATCCTTTCCCTGTTCAGCCCATTTTTTCAGGCAGTGCACTGCATAGGTATGTCGAAAATCGTGTACCCTAGGTCCCCGTCCTCTGCCACCATGTGAAATTCCGGCACGCCATAGAAATTTACGGAAATTTTTATAGACGTTCCCTATCGTCATTGGTTTGTCATTCAGTGCTAGAAAATAAAAGTTTTCTTCATTTGAGAAAGGATGAACCTTTTTTGAATAATGACGACAACGATCTATAAGGGAATCAGACATAGGTACCAACCTACTGTTATCCTCTTTGGAATGATGGATTGTAAGAATGCCATTTTCAAGGTCGACATCGGCAACTTTAAGAAGTCTTGCCTCAGATACCCTTAGTCCACACATATAAATCATGCGAAAGAGAATAGGCATAATCAAATGTCGGTATGGACATTGATTACAATATCGACATTTGTCGGTTTCAGCAAAAAAGCTTATTAACTCATCATTCGTATAAATATATGGCACGTACTGTTCTTCCGTGGGGTAGTATCCCTTCGGGAGGACATAGGCTTTCTCGCCAATAGAACCTAGATATTTTCCAAACTGTCGAATGATTGATGCTCGTGAACATTGGTTTGCCTGTGCTTCATACGTTCTTTTACTACACCATTCCAATACAATTTCCTTCGTAAGGTTGGTGGCGTGAGGATATTTTTCCAAGGTAAATCTATCAAAACGTTTGAAATGGCCTATTTCTGAATTGTATTTGTATCCGACAGCTTGTTTCAATTCAACATGATTTTGGATGTGATTTTTAAAAGGTCCTTCATAATTTAGTTTACTCATGGCTGGTTACCTCTTCGAAATCAAGAGAACATTCCTTAAGCTTTTTCACATCGACTTTCAGATAAACGGCTGTTGAATCAGTATCAACATGACCGAGAATATCTGAAATAGTGGATAAGGGTGTTTCTTTTTCAAGTAACATACTGGCCATAGTGTGTCGAAGAGAATGCATTCCTCTTCTCTTTTTCAGTGTAGGGAGATGCGCCAGTTCCATATATCTTTTTATTAATTGGTTTAAATGGTCATCTTTCGAAAAGGGACCGAATGGTGCAATATGTCTTACAAATAGATAGGGACTTTCTATTCGTGGTCGACCATATTTAAGATAATCAATAACTGCCCAACCAACCTCCGGCGTCAGTGGGAGAGATATAGTCTCCCTGGTTTTCGATTGAGTAAAGACAAGTTTCTTTTCCTCCCAATGAAAGTGCTCCATTTTCAAATTTTTAATGTCTGTGCAACGCATTCCCAAACGACATGCCAGTAAGATAATTGCATAATCCCGTTTACCTTTTGGACTACCTTTATCAATAGCTGCGATTAACTTTTTTAATTCATCTACTGTCCATACAGAGGGGATACGGGTCTGTTTTCTCGCTTGTACCATAGGTGTTTTTGCGGCAAAATCAGTCTGTACTTCTCCAATTCCTAAGAGAAAACGAAAAAAGGCTCGTAAAGAGCAAATATTTTGTTCCACCGTTTTATAGGTATAGCCAGCCAAGGTTTTAATGTAGTCATTGATTACCGATAGATTAATACCTTTACAATCCGTAACCTTCTGAGAAGAAAGATAATCCATGAACCTGGCTGACTGTTTGACATAATGATCTACTGTTACATCGGAATATTCTTTGTCTACACAGTGTTGCTTAAAACGACTACTGATTTCTATAAAATATGGATCCGTAAGGATTTTCTTATGTTTATAATACCTGCGTAAAATAGTACGGTGCAGCTGAAAGTTTCCAATCATCCGGATGACTCGGAGTTCTTGTGTCTCCGACTGTGATAAAGTTCGATTGAAATCTTTTTCGAAGACTTGAAAGTGCTTTTCAACAAAATCAATTCCTAATCGTTCAGAATAGTAAATTTCACCTCGTTCCTGTGCAAATTGAAGCAACATCTTCCATCTCCTGCGATAGAAGTTCATGGTACCCTTGGTATAACCGAGGCGTAGCATTTCCTGTTCCAAATCATCGATGAGCGCAACCAGTGTTTTTTCTTGCATAAGGTATCCCTCCAAAAATGATATCTGAGCTTTAAGCTCCTATTATCATCTTCGGGTATTATGCAAAGTAAATCTATTATAATTGTTGAATTCTCAAGGTTTCTATCACATACTTTGCATAATAACTTTCTTTGCATAAGGTGGGTTATGCGAAGCTTTGCATAACCCACCTTGAGGAGCACCGAATTCTGTTGGCTTCGTGAGACCATCTTCAAGTATTCCACTCTTAAGAAACTTCCAAATTAGTTTCAGCACGGTCTTATCTTGGATAAACTCCTCAAGAT
>NZ_JALIFP010000082.1 GCF_022867885.1 Lederbergia sp. NSJ-179
TGTTCGGGGCCAGCTCTAATGTCGGTATTTGGTAGAAATTGGCCAACATTTTTGTCGGGGCATATACAAATAAAGAACCGTCAACTCTACTGACCATAGTATAATGATTAGTAGAGCTGACGGTTCTTAAACTAAGAAAGGAAAAGGTTATTTGCTCCTCTATGCTTGCAGGCCAGAGAACAAATAACCTCCCACTTATAATGATAATTTTACTAGAAAGTCCTTTATCCTTCAAGAAATATTTGAAGTTCGTCAAACAATTTAATCAAGATGTTTTTTGTCCATGTTGCGGTAGGTTAACAAGAAAACATGGAAAATATGAAAAAACGGTTCATAGTAAGCATCAATCCTTTCGGATTCCAATCATGCGCAGAAGATGCCCTGATTGTAATAAAACTTTTTCTTTAATGCCTTGTTTTACTCTTCCTTGGGGAAGATTTGTGAATCATATTTATGAGTTTTTTGGCAGATGGATATTGGAAGGGGTTCCTATTAGTCAATTGGCTGAGGGGTTAACGACTTCTTCTGTTTCAGTTGTCTCTCTTAAAACACTATATCGTTGGAAACACCGGTTTTATGATTTCTGGGAGAAGTGGTGGATTGATCAACGAAGGCAGTGGGCATCTGAATTTCAAGAAGGGGAAGGTGTGCTGTCCTTTTATCGAAGGGGAATTCATTCTCAGGAAGAAATACAGATTCTAATTTCCTTCTTTTTTGGAAGAAAAGGTTCTATTCCCTGTAAGGGAAGGCTTTTTTCCTTGATCAACCTCCGCCAATCATTTTTACATAGGTGAGTCAACTAAAGCGTCGGCCCTTTTGGTTAAATATTCCATCACTTCCACTTCCTTGCTCCACAAAATATGTCCCTACCTTTTTGGACAGATTTTGAGGAAAATAGGGGTTGTTTCTTATTTTATGGAATAAGGGGAGAAAAAGAGATGGATGAAACGTTACGTAATGAAGTGGCTACCTTTCGATTTGGCTTAATTGCTTCTATCGTTCAACGGCAGCTACAGCCTGGGGAGAGGTATGCCCTTTTGAGGGAAATCGCCAAGCAACGATATACAATCCCAGGAAGTGAAAAGACTACCGTGAGTGTCAGATCCTTGGAGAGATATTTACAAGCCTACGAAAAGGAGGGCTTTGATGGTCTAAAACCTCGGTTAAGAGAAAAAAAGGGAACTTTACGCAATCAAAAGCCCGAAGTACTAAAACGAGCGATTGAACTGAGGAAGGAATTACCAAGCCGAAGTGTTGAACAGGTTATTCGGATTCTGGAATTAGAGGAAACGATTCCGGTAGGTGTCCTAAAGCCACGAACTCTATCTCGTTACTTTCAAGAAATGGGCTGGAGTAAGAAGGATATTTACCGTGCGGTAAAAAGGGAGTTTCGCCATTTTGAACATGAGTTACCAAATGATTGTTGGCAGGCGGATACACAGCACACCCTCTATTTGCCAGATCCAAAGAATCCAGAAAAGCGAAAAAAGGCCTATTTGATCGCCATAATCGATGATCATAGTAGGAGAATTATGCATGCGGAATTTTTCATGGAAGAAAGATACCCTCGTTTAGAACGTTGTGTCCAAAAGGCTGTAATCAGATTTGGTGTTCCGAATCTTTTTTTCTGTGATAATGGTTCGGTGTATAGTGCGAAACAGTTTCGAATTATGTGCGCAAAAATGGGGACAAAGCTTATTCATGCTAAGCCCTATTCGCCAGAATCAAAGGGCAAAATTGAAAAATTTTTCCAATATGTAGATAGTAGTTTTACAGGAGAGGCGAATCTCTTAATTAACCAGGGGAAACTCACGACATTAAAACAATTGAATGAATACTTACGTTCTTGGTTAGAAGCGTATGATAACCGTGTTCGTCGGAGTACGAAACAAACACCTAAGAAACGGTACGAAGCACAGATGGATCATACTCGTCATCTTCCCGTTGAAATATTAAAAGAAATTTTCCTTTGGGAAGAAGAACGAACCGTGCGAAAAACAGCCATTATTGAAGTGGATGGAAATTTATATGATGTCGATTCCTCCTTACGTGGAAAACGAATTCAAATTCGCTATAATCCCTTCGATCTATCCACCATTCAAGTGTGGAAGGATGATGCGCGTTTTGAAGACGCCAAGACCGCGGAACTTAGAAATCAAAGTCATTCTAAATTACCAGCTGATCCAGAGGATCATCGCGTTTCTAATGGATTCCCTAGTTTCTTAGAACAATTAAAGAAAAAACAGGAAGAAGAGAAACGAAAACAGGTTGGTGTCACAAGCTTTTCCAAGCTAAAAGAGAAACAATCAAGGAGGAATGAAGAAGTGCTAGATTTTTTTGAAATGAAGGATGTTCCATTTACCCGAGAAATCTCCCCTAGTCATCTGTTTGACTCCTCTTGCCAAAAGGAAGCTTCCGCCCGATTAGAATATGCCGTGAAGCACCGTCAATTTTGCCTTTTGACTGGGGAAGCTGGGATGGGAAAATCAACGGCCATCCGTTCATTAGTTCATCAATTAGATCCGATTCATTATCACTATCTTTATATATGTGATTCTTCCTTGACCCCGAAACTCTTTTATCGAGAAGTTCTGCAGAACTTCGGTATCCAACCTGCCTTTCGGTCAACGGATGTGAAGCGACAATACCAAGCTTTGGTGCTTGATATTTATGAAAATGAGAAAAAGCTACCTGTCATTATATTAGATGAAGCCCATCACTTTTCTGATTCTATGTTACAGGAATTGCGCTTTATCCTCAACTTTAAGGAAGATTCAATGTCCCCCCTATCGTTGATTGTGGTGGGACAGCCTAGCCTGCGAAATCTACTAAAGGTAAAGCAACTCGAAGCGATTGACCAGAGAATTCAAATGCGATATCAAATGAGTGGTTTAACGGAAAAAGAAACACATGATTATATTCGCCATCAGTTAAAGATGGTAGAAACACCCCATGAGATTTTTTCCGAGGAAGCCATTCAAGCCATATATAACTTTAGCCAAGGGGTTCCACGGAAAATTAATACCCTTTGTAGTCAAAGCTTATTAGACGCCTTTATTCAAGGAAATAAGATTGTGGGAGAATCTCATATTCATCGGGTAATCAATGAATTGTAAAGAAGAGAGAGCCTTATATCATGAACAGTTGGAAAATGAGATTGTGGGAATGGAAGCAACGATTGAGAGATTAAGAAGTGAGATACACGAGTTAATAGAAATAAAAAACGCTTAAAAATTGAATATTTCATTGAAAAAAGAGCTGAATAAACTCATCGAGGGCGACTTGACATCTTAGATTTCGGCAGTTGAGTTGTCTTTTATAAATGCCAGTGGCATTGGAGGTGGCGGTTATTAGATTGCCCCGTCAATGCCACTGGCTATATAGCCGCCATTGAGAGTGGCTGCGGACA
>NZ_JALIFP010000083.1 GCF_022867885.1 Lederbergia sp. NSJ-179
CTGTCCACGAAAACAAATTCATTTGTGGTATAATAGCCATACAGATGAACCCCCTCGGTTTAATGGTTTTTTGGTTACTAACTATTTTAAACCTTATAGGGCAAGGTTTCATCTGTTTTTTTGCATTTTGGGGTGGATTTTCGAATTTTTTCCATTCCCTTCTCTTAAAAGTGCATTATACCGTCACATTTTTGGGGAAAATAAATTCTGGTCCCTCCTTATCCCCTTGTCTCACTTGAGGTGCGAGACATCGCAATTACCTCAAGGAAGGATAAGAAGATAGGCTAGTATATGCAGCGGGTTCACAGCTCAACCATTACACTTCCGTGGAACGCTCTTCCCACTGAACGAATGTCTCAGTGAATAATTTTTTACTTAAGGATACTCTTGTTTAACTGACAATTTCAATCGCGTAGACATCCTTCATTTTGGATATGGTATAGTAAATATCTGTAACCGGGCGTTTACTACTCACTTTCGTTTTTAGCTCAAGCATATGCATGGAATTATCTTTAATATCTTTAATTCGAATATGTGTGACAGAAATTTTTTCCTTTTGCACTTTCTCTATAATTTTCTCAAGGCTTTCTTGACTAGAAACGGTGATTTTTAAAATCAGGTCCCTTTTAGACAAACTTTTAGGTCCGATTTTAACAAGCGCAAAAGGGATGAGTTCTACACTGATAATTAGAAGGACCACTCCAGTAACTGCCTCCACATAAAACCCTGCTCCAACAGCAATCCCAATGCCGGCGGCCCCCCATACCATTGCGGCAGTTGTTAAGCCTGATATATGATCATTTCCTCTTCTTAAGATTACACCAGCACCCAAAAAACCAATTCCAGAAACAATTTGCGCGGCCAAACGGAGCGGATCCATTCGAATCATGATATCCTCTCTACCGGGAAGGATGTATGCCGACTCTATCGATACAATTGTTAGTAAACAACTAATAATTGAAATCACAAGACTTGTTTTTAATCCGAGTGGTTTGCTTTTTAATTCTCTTTCTAATCCAATGACTAATCCGAGTAATGCTGATACAACCAATTTAATCAAAAGTTCTGAATCTATGAAGTTCAACAAAATAACTCTCTCCTCTAAACGTTTCAGGTTTAAAATGATAGTATCATACTTTCATTACAAAAAACCAAGTTATAGAAAATATGTAAACCAATATCAGAGTCTTTTAATGGAAGATACAATTTCCATTAAATAAACTCCCTCCTATATAGAAATCAGGATGGGAGAAATACTTTTTGAAAGGATAAAATGTGATACATCGTCATTGAATGTATACTATTGTTTTTAGTTTATATGAAAAGATAGGTTAATCCTGAAAAAACAAAAGCCATAATAGTGGAAAAGATAAAGGTTCCTCCATAGACTTTGTCTTCTGCATTCGATATGCGCAACGCTTCTATATAGGAATAAGAAAATAAATAAACAGCCATAATTACCGCAATAAAAAGTCCAAATTGTGCGAGCATAATTTTCACCTACTATAAATGGATTGATAATATATATGTAGAAAGGATTGGTAAATGAATAAGATTTGCAAAGATGCAATGGGGAATTAGTAGATAAATAATCGTAGAATCCAATGGAAAATAGAACAAATGGTGTTTTTGCCAGTGCTCCTGATGAAACGGAAGAAGAAAGTAAAACGAACCATGATTTAGTAGATGATTTCATAAAAAAACATAGATGTAGATAAAGCCCTCACAAAAAGGCTTTTATCTTTCTACACGATTATCCGAAGATTGAATTTCGGTGGGCGTTAGCCAAAGTTTTTTAGGTAGCCCATAAAATGATATACTAAACTAAAATGAAGGAGGAAGTTATGACTGTTTTTGATAAATTGAATCTCGAGAAGTACACAAACATGACCGTTATCAACTAACCGAGCGACGATATTTGACAAACACCATGATGCTATTATCATTTTTGTAGAAACTATTGATGAAATGGTAGTGTACACACATCGAATCATCCATAACCAGCTATTACAAAATAATGGTTATTTATTTTTTGCTTATCCGAAAAAAAGGCAATACGCACTATCAAACTTATTTAGATGAAGATGGGTATATTGCTCATAGCGATATTAAGTTCTCACGTATGGTAAGTATGGATGGTGTCTTCACTATCGTTAGATTAAAACGTGAGAAAAGGAAAGTAAAGTAAAGAATTCATTACCAGCTAGCTAGCGTGTTGCAGATTATGGGTCTAATGTCAAAGATATCGAATCATTATTAGATGATACCCAGATGTGCTTACATTTTTTCAGAACTTAACACCTAGTTACCAAAAACCTGGCGCGCTACATCTTTTCTACCAGACAACAAAAGACACGTGAAAAACACCATCAACAAATGATTGATATCCTGTCATAGGGGTATAAATCATTCGATTTATACCGTCAAAAGAAGAATTAAATCGCATTGAATCTGGGCACGAAGGCGATGCGCCGTTAGTTGGCTTTTCACCTCGAAAAGCTAAAATCAGTTTATATTTTGCAACGGGTGACACCCAACGAGACAAATTATTAAAGGATTTTGGAAAACACACAACAGGAAAAGCTTGTGTGTATATCAACAAGGTAACAGATATTAAGTATTAAAGGAATTAATTAAACAGTCTGTAATGTTTTTGAAAGAAACCTATCCGAATCAGTGATTCTTTTACGCAAAAAATTAGCCGATTTATGATTCTATCCGATTACCCTATATTTATAAGGTACAGTAATGAAAAAAGCCCTGGTTAGCACCCTATGTGTAAAATTTTACTCACAAATAATAGTGGTTGGGGTTTATACCGAACTAGGTAATGTGGATGTGGACTCTAAAAAAGCCGCTGCAATCATATCCGTTTGAATTTGAAAATAAATGTGGATCTTGCGAACTAATTTAGTCATCAACCTGTTTATCGCGCTATTTGGCCTGTTTGGCCTCCTATATTAAGAGTTCTTCTAGGTTTACTTTACAAAGATACTCAAGTTTCGGAGTAAAAAAATACTCATAACTCCTTGCCATACTTGGCTTTTGATTGAAAAAAATATTAAGTAAACACAAAAAACACCCTATTCTTTGGTAAAATATTGGTATCGAC
>NZ_JALIFP010000084.1 GCF_022867885.1 Lederbergia sp. NSJ-179
GATAAAATTAACAATTAAGGACAATGACCGGCTTGCGAAACTACGCCTTTAAGGCGTTGCCAGTAACATGCCCTTACAGGGCTGAGTCAAACCACCCGTTGAACGGGTGGTCTGTGATTTTGTGGTACTTTCATACTGAAATTTGCCGATGGTGGAGAAATGTAGCCAATTAAAATGAGTCTCTTCCATGCAAGGACGATAGCCCTTGTGAAATTTACCTGATGAAAGTATGAGATAGTCCCCTCTTTTTAAAGTATATTGGTATCCATCCTCTTTTATTAAGCTTTCTAAGGCAACAGCCACGGCCAAATTTAAGATTGGATATTGACCCCAGCCGTCAATACTTTCCTCTTCCAATAATAGAAACTCGCAAACGCATCAAAATGATTCTCATACTATCTTGTGATTAGTGGGATAGTAAATTAAGCTGTCGATCGAAGATGCTAGATTTTCGAGTAATACGGAGTAGTGTTACTGGGAAAATTACAGAGGCACATTTGTTTTATTTTGAGTATCAATGTTCATAAAAATATGATAATATCAAACTAGCAACTGAATATTGTTTGGGTGGTTGGTTGTCACTCTTTTTTCCATTTATGGGAAAGGAGGTGACCACCATGGAAACATTTCTTGATTTTCTAAGAGAAGCTTTGAAGGGGGTTGTGCGAGCAATAAGTGCACATCTCTTTAAAAAAGCCTTTCTAGAAAAAAAGAAAACCACCCAACGCCGTAGGAAGCAAATGGGTGGTTCTCGAAAAAAACTATAATTTTTGACAACCACCACCCTGACGGTAGAGGTTGCGTGAGGAGTGTGCAAAGCACTTCTCTTTATTAGTATATTCTTATTATGACATAAATAAACTAAAAAATAAAGGGGCGAAATCAAGGGACTCCACCTTTCTTTTTGGTTATTCGTTTATAACCTATTATAGCAAAGGCGAGGGTCCTTCTGTCCTGTAATTGGTAAAAAACTCCAACACTTATTCTTTCCCGTAAATATTTTACTCATACCTGAATTATTCATAACCATGTTCTGTATCCTTCGGCGCTCCTGTTATAACGGCATCTTTAAGCCATTAAGGGCATCACCAAATAGGTGAAAGAAAAACACATGAAAAGAAGCCCAATTTTTATTAATGTTAAAAGTGACTAAATTGTACAGCTCAAGGAAACCCATAAAAAGTGTGGGGACAACTTTACGACTCCCGTCAGATTTCGGTCGCATAGAACCGTCTATGAGCCCTTTTTAGCGTCCTCGGCCAGATTTTGGTCGGATAGCCCCCGTCTATGAGCCCATTTTTGCGTCCTCGGCCTAATTTTGGTCGCATAGAATCAGTCCATCTAATGGAAATCGTACTGAATGACCTAATCGGTAACCTTGCTTGCTTACAATTTTTTAAAACTGTCCATT
Source organism: Lederbergia sp. NSJ-179 (assembly GCF_022867885.1). GTDB lineage: Bacteria > Bacillota > Bacilli > Bacillales > Bacillaceae_C > Lederbergia. Next base: position 1,412 of record NZ_JALIFP010000084.1, read on the forward strand.
TTAATAAAAGTAGCTTGAACTTTATTGTAGCTAAATAGAAAGATACTAAAAATAAAGTTGCTGAATAGACATATATTGGAGTTGGAAAATCTTTATTAATTAGTATTATCTATTTTTGTTTAGGTTCCAAGACGAAAAACTACACCTCATTTTGAGAGAAATTGCCTGATTGGGAATTTTTATTAGAGTGTGTAATAGAAGAAAAAAATTATACTGCAACAAGAACGACGGCTAATCCAAATCGAATTCCGTTAAATGGTGAGGAATTAACTTTAACTAAATTTAATTCAAAAATGGAAGGGTTATGCTTTCAGATCCCTGATGATATCGGTCATATATCCTTTAGATCTTTATTACCTTTCTTTATTCGACCAAACAAAAAGTTATGTCAGTTTTGCCCCCGCTCACGGTTGTTCATCAGGATTGAACATCAAAAATTGAGCTTTTTGCTTGGTAGAGGGGCGAGCGGTCGTCCAAATATCTAGTCCGTGTTCCTTCATTTCTTCCATTAGATTTTCTAAGGCGCCAGCTATGGCTATATTTAAAACCGGATGTTGTGCACAGCCGTCAATGCTTTCTTCTTCCCAATAATAGAAACTTGCAAATGCCTCAAAGGCATCCTCATATTTCGTGTAAAAGATTTGGACGCGCAAGCCCTTATGAGTCGTCCAAAATGTTCCCCCGTCTTTTGGTAATGGATGCATTTGTATCCCTCCGATTTCTTGTATCATACCCACTATGTGAAGAGTCCATCAATATTCTGTTCAAGTAGAAAGTTACTGTTAATTACCTATGTCTATTATCCTGTATAGAGTAGAAAATTCCAATTAATTTAATACAATCTTTTATTTTTTTGGGGGTTTTTTTGATTTTCTTTTTAATAGAGAAAAAACTTGACGCTTTTTCCAATCAAAAATTGTACCCAGATTTAGCTATTTAGTCTACTTATTCCTTATTTTTCTTTGTCCAGTTAAGTGTAGCCGATTCATTGTCCCCGTTCCGGAGCATGAATCGTGACAACCATTGCCAAGCTAGATGGTTCAATCTGCTTTGAGATGAAAAAACGTAAATTTTAAGTTGTAGCTGAAATTTCGCACGCTAAATGAATTTTGGAGAGATATAACAAATTTGCTTTATGATAAGGTGAAAAAACAGCTTGATATTTCTCGAAATTGTGAAAACGGACGTCTTTTTTATCAAAATCGTTATTCGCTGTGACCGTCAAGTAGAATGTTACAATTTTCGATAATTTATTTTTTACACTTTTTCAGTGAAAATCGTAGCTCGATGTTTCATTCGGTAGCTATCTCCATTTAAGTGTATGACTTCTGC
>NZ_JALIFP010000085.1 GCF_022867885.1 Lederbergia sp. NSJ-179
GTATGTTTGCCTGCAACCCGCATTTATCCATAACCAAAATAATTCAAGCCAAGCAAAAACTCGCTGATAACGATGAGGATTTACTGGCTTCTTAAAGCTGAAAACTTTTGACTGTCCAGATATTAAAAAGGAGGAGATTAATTTGTTGAAAAGGCTATCTTTTACATCACGAATCTTCTTTCTTCTTAGTAGTATCATATTACTTGTAGGGATGATTTTTAACCCATTTGGAGAAGTTTTTGCTGCCGAATCTACAAAGGACCCAGCTGTTACTTATTTAGAGTCACCAGAAAGTTACATTGATTTTTTAGAAAGTTATGACATACAAGATGCGATTGATTTGGGAGTAGATTTCCTTTGAAAAGGACTTTTACAAGCTGGCCTTGCACATCCTTCAGAATCGCCTCAGGGACATCAAAGGAAACAACACTGTGAATAAACTCCTTTGTTAAAGGTTCTTTTGGTTCAGAAAAAAGATCGTAGACAGCCCCTTCCTCCACAATACGACATGGCCATCCGGTCACAAATCTCCTTTACGACATCCATTTCATGGGTGATCAAGACAATGGTAAGATCAAGCTCTTGATTAATCTTTTTTAATAAATGCAGAATCGAAAGGGTCGTTGTTGGATCAAGAGCAGATGTTGCCTCATCGCAAAGAAGGACGGAAGGGTTATTCGCAAGAGCCCTCGCGATCCCGACACGTTGCTTTTGTCCACCACTCAGTTGTCCAGGATACACATTGATCTTATCCGGAAGACCGACCATCTCTAATAATTCCTGTACCCTTGAGCGAATGTGTTTTTTAGGTGTACGGGCCGCCTTTAGTGCAAAAGCAATATTTTCTCCAACTGTTTTTTGACTAATCAAATGGAAGTGTTGAAAAATCATCCCGATTTTAAGCCGGGCATTTCGAAGTTCTTTGGCCTCAAGAGTGGTTAAGTCTGTTCCCCCTATATGAACATGGCCGCTTGTCGGCCGTTCTAGCATATTGATACAACGAAGCAGAGAGCTTTTTCCAGCTCCAGAATAGCCAACGATGCCAAAAATTTCTCCCTTTTGGATCGAAAGGGTGACTTGATCAACTGCTGTGACTGAACCATTCTTCGTTTTGTATATTTTCGATACATTTTGTATTTGTAGCATGTTATTCACCTTTTTTCGTAAGCCGAATTGGAAAAAACTTCCCTTCTTCCCCTTAAAGAAAATAAAAAACTCTTCCAATTGAAAGAGCATCATTAAACGAACGGAAATGATTTATCTTTCAGAATGGATACATTCTGTAGGAGTTGGCACCTTCCCTGCATAGCAAGGGGTTGCCGGACGTCATCGGGCCCTTCCCTCAGTCTCTCTGGATAAATTCCATATACAATTATGGTAAAGTACGACTAAGATCATACGACAGTTTTCACTCACTGTCAATCTCCAATTGTACCCTTTGTGGTGGAAGCATATAAATCCGGTCTCCGGTCGTCGTATACAGGGATTCGTTCCCTTATTTCACTTACAATGGAAAAGTCAACATCAATGATGGCAAGTTCCTCATTTTCCGTACCGGTCCAAAGTACATTTCCCCATGGCTCGATAATCATGGAATGTCCATTAAATTCGTTATTTGGGTCGCTTCCCCGCCGATTGACGGCAATCACAAAACATTGATTTTCAATCGCGCGCGCTTGTAAGAGAACTTGCCAATGATCCACACGCTGTTTCGGCCACTGCGCAGGTACGAATAAGACTTTAGCGCCATCTAGCGCATGAACACGCAGCCATTCGGGAAAGCGAATGTCATAACAGATCACACCCCCTGCCTCAATCCCATCTAAGGAAAATCGATTGATTGTATTCCCCGCTTGCAAGTAAAGATGTTCATCCATTAATTGAAAAAGATGAGCTTTATCATACTCGCTTACTAATTCACCCTTGTTCGAGTATATATACATCGTATTATAAAAATGATCTCCTTTTTTGGTCGCAACGGAGCCGCCAACAATATGGATATTTAGCTCTTTCGCAAGCTGGGATAAAAGTCCCTTCGTTTGTTTCCCATCATGATCTGCTAATTGTTCAAGATGAGGCAAGTCAAAGCCCGTATTCCACATTTCAGGCAAGACAACAAGCTCTGTCCCTTGAGATGCAGCCGTTCGAACCCATTTTTCCACTTGGGCGAAATTCGTTTTTGGGTCAGAAAAAACCACATCAAGTTGAATGCATCCGATTTTCACTTTCCATCACCCCTAGACAAGTTGCTTTAAAGATTATAAGATTTGGCATAGAATTGCAACTTTTTAACGTGATTCCGAAAGAAGTCTCCCTCTTCAATCGTGTGAAGGGCGTAGCCCAACGATAAGGGGGAGATGAATTTCGGTTGGCGTAAGCCAAAGGCTTTCATTTTCGGAACCAATGTTCTATAATGGGGTTAGATATAGCAAAGAAGGTGATGGCAGTGTTGGTCAATCAAAAATACGAGATTTTCCCAACAGAAAAACAAAAAGAAATGTTAGACCGTTGGCTCCAATACTGCCGTCAAACTTAGGAACTCTGCTCTTTTAGATAAAGAGCGCAAATATAAACAAAACAAGGAAAATTACAACCGTTATGACATGCAAAAACAATTAACATTGGATAAAAGGAAATATCCATTTCTAAAAGAAATGCCTTCCCA
>NZ_JALIFP010000086.1 GCF_022867885.1 Lederbergia sp. NSJ-179
ATTCCTATTAAAATATTTCTCTATCACTGTTATATTGTTATTCGTTGATGATGATTTACAGTGATGGAGGACATGAAAGGTGGACAAGTTTGAAGTGTATGTAGACATTCGTCAATTATTAAATCAAGGATTCAGTAAAGCAAAGATAGCCAAAAGGCTGGGGATTTCTCGACCCACTCTGTATCGATATCTTCAAAAGGATCCGAAAGAAATGGCAGACTGGATAGATTCCATCCAAGTCAGGACGAAAAAATTAGATCCATATAAGGATATGATTTTATCCTGGCTCAAAGAGAATCCAGACATGTCAGCTGCTCAAGTGGAAGATTGGTTAAGAGAAAGATATTCTTCCCTAGAGATATCTGAAAGCACCGTCAGAGGTTATGTTAGGAAACTTCGAGAAGATTATGATATTCCAAAAGAAATTCGTGTTCGTGACTATGAAGCTGTTCCAGATATGGCCATGGGGGAACAAACACAAGTGGATTTTGGAGAAACCATACAGGAGACCCCTGAAAAGAAGAAAGTAAAACTTTATTTCATAGCTTTTGTCTTATCGCATTCACGTTATAAGTATGTAGAATGGCTGGATAGGCCTTTTACAACAAGAGATTTGATAAATGCCCATGAAAATGCATTTAAGTGGTTTGAAGGGATTCCGCATGAAATGGTATATGACCAGGATTCAGTCATTGTCGTCAGTGAAAATGGGGGAAACCTTATTTACACAAAGGAATTTGAGGTATACCGCCAACAGCGTAGTTTAAAGATAAGGGTTTGTCGCAAAGCAGATCCAGAAAGCAAAGGGAGAATTGAAAATGTAGTCGGATATATCAAGAAAAATTTCGCCAAGCATCGGATATTTACCAATATCGATCGCTGGAATGAAGATTCGTGGAAATGGCTTAATCGTACAGGGAACTATAAAATTCACCATACTACAAAAAAAAGACCGGTCGAAGTGTTTCAAGAAGAAAAACACCATTTAAGACCAGTTCCTAACCCGTTAGAATTCAGTAATGTAAAACCTGTATCTAGTATAACAAGAACGGTTCGCCGGGACAATACAATCCGATATTTGTCCAACCGGTATTCTGTTCCTCTAGGTACATTTAATAAACAAGAAGAGGTTTATATCCAAAGAACTGAAGAACATTTGCTTATATATGCATCTGTAAATGGCCCTTTATTGGCCAAGCATAAAATTTGTCATGGGAAAGGTCAATTGATTCAAGACCGGCAACATACCAGGGATCGGTCAAAAGGAATCGATGCCTATATGGATACAGTAGCCAGTTATTTTACTGACTTGCCTCTAGCACAATATTTTCTGGAGGAAATCAGGGATCGATATCCTCGATATATACGTGATCAGCTACAGATAATCATGAATCAGCTAAAAAAGACGCCGCAAGAAATATCTAACCATGCCTTAAAGGGATGTGTGGATAAAAGGCTTTTTTGTGCAACAGATTTTGTCGATATGGTTCAGCATATCAAACAACAACGACAAATAAATGTTACAGATGTCCGCAATGACGAGGTTAAAATTCAACCATTCCATGGTCAAAATGAGTTTATTACTCAAACCTATGCCCAAAAAAGAGATGTAAATGAATATATAGCCGTATTGGAGGGAGAAAAATGAGCCAATTAAAGAAGTCAGAAGAGCTTTTAAAAACCCTTCATTTATCAGAAGCAGCCCATTCTTTGTCTCAGCTTGTTAAACAAGCTGAGACAAACGAATCAACCTATCTTTCCTTTCTTAACAGTATTTTGGAATATGAACAGAAACGAAGAGAAGAAAAACAATTGGAAAAAAGGCTAAAATGGGCTGCCTTCCCTTTTCGAAAAACACTCGATGAGTTTCATTTAGAAGAACAACAATCATTAAGTCAAAAGCAGCTGAATCATCTGAGGGAATTAACATGGGTTGAACAATTATATAATATTCTTCTACTTGGACCGCCAGGCATAGGAAAAACGCACTTATCAGTTGGGTTAGGATTAGAAGCAATCAATCAAGGTTATAAGGTTATGTTCATCACCATGGGAGAGTTGGTTCATGCCTTAAAAACAGAGGAAATTTCAAGGAAAGCACAAACTAAAATGAAAAGAATCCGTACTGCGGACTTAGTCATTATTGATGATCTTATGTTTATGGCAATGGATCAGCATGAAGCGAACCTATTTTTCCATTTAATCAATGACTTATACAACCGTTCCTCTATTATCTTGACCTCAAATAAAGCTCCAAAGGAGTGGGGTGAGTTATTGGGGGATCCAGCGATAACGACAGCCATTTTGGATAGAATTATCCATCGGGCAGAAGTCAT
>NZ_JALIFP010000087.1 GCF_022867885.1 Lederbergia sp. NSJ-179
AGGATGGCTCACAAACAAAAATTAATGGTGGGTAATCCAACCTCGTAAGCCATGCAAATCCTTCTGGCTGTAACATAGTAGAAGATCCACGTTCTACCCCACCTTAAAAATTAAAAATCCGTGTCATGACAATGGGGTCCACTTTATAGTTTCCCCATTCAATCTAATAATCCGCATTAAATCCCAATCCCTTGCACTAGTAATCCGACGGAAATAACATAGTTTGCTTATCTTTTTCATCAATAATCCAAACAGTAACATTCCCGATAACTATTGAACCTTGTTCTATTACTATTTCTTCTCTCATGGCTGGCTGTTCTTGTTGATTAATTATTTTTAATTTATTGCCACTATTAACAATTTCCAATACCTGCAAATAATCCATGTTATCTTTTCTTTTAATTGCAATTGAATCTAACATCTCCCACAGAAGGATTTGTATTTCAATATTCAATTCTTCATTAATTGCTCTCGTCACATAGCGTGGCTTACGTTGTTCAACCATTTTTACTTTCCCCCTTATTTAATATTTCTTCATAAATCCTTAACCCATCTTTCAAACAAACTAAAAAGAGTGGATTATTGGACTTTGCTTCTAAGGCAATTCCAATAATCCACTCTGATTCTTCATTGTATATATACGTGTGAAATGAAACTGGATTCGGTAATATTTGCAACACATCATCTGAAATCAGCTCCTTGTCTAGTTCCTCATGATTGAGAAGTACCGTTTCCTCCCCTAAAGCATTTATTTCAACCGCTACACTGAATTTCTCTTTCATAAAATCCTTCAATTGCTCGTAATCAAACATGCTTGGCTCCTTTCAAATACAATATTATTGGTTCATATTATGGCTGCGTCATACGGAACTAATTTCCACTGATGTTTCAGAGCTGGATAAAGAGGATGGAAACCTTTCCGACCAAAATTCGCTTCTATTTGAAGAATGTTCGCTTTCTTATCTAGCAATATGGCTAAAATCATATTTAACCGTTCAATTGCTTTCTTGTTTGTCTCTACTCCTTTTCCAGCCGCAATTATGACATCATCTACTCTTGAGATAGCTTCTTGAATACATTTCAAGTTTTCAATAGCGGACTCTTTTGTATCATCCTTTTCAATGGATGGAAATAAATTCACAATCTCTACAACACCGTACTCCAATTTGGAAAGGTTATTAATGACGTACATTGTTGTTTGGTCTTGCACAATTTCATCTGCCTGACCTGCGTTTTTCATAACAACTAGTGCCTTTTTCTTGTTCTTGTCCCACTCTTTCCTAATCAGATACTTGTTCTTCATTACGTCATCATAAGTGACTTCTGTTTTTATCGTGCTTTTTGTTGTTTTCACTGTTTTCTGCTCCTTTCAGATATAGCCCTTTTCTTTCAATGAAATGAATGATTCATCGCCCACGATGATGTGGTCAAGGACATCTATTCCTATGATTTTACCCGCTTCCGCTAATCTCCTTGTAACCTCAATATCTTCTTTACTTGGTTCTCGCAACCCTGATGGGTGATTATGCCCTACAATGATTGATGCAGCATTACTAAGAATTGCAGACTTCATCACCTCCCTAGGATGTACTATGCTGGCGTTTAAGCTACCAATGTGACACACATTGATTGATACTGGCTGGTTCTTAGTATCAAGTGAAGTAACAATGAAATGCTCTCGGTCTTTGTCCGCTAGGAATAACTTCATTAATTGATATCCATCTTCTGGTGACCTTACTGACCGTTCTTTATATAGTAGGCTCGATTCCTTTACTAATTTTAAAGATACAATGTTTATTCTTTTTGCAGGTTTACTCATCAATTTAATCTCCTTTTCATTTATATTTTTGTGATAATGGTTCTCATCTAATTAATAATATATATTTGATTTCATTTTATTTACATTTACGGTTGACATTACGGCAAAAACGAAATACACTGTAAATATGTTTTACACGTTGAAAAAATTATTACGGTAAAAGGGATGTGTGTATACCATGAAAACCAGTACTCAACTTTTAACTAAGCAATTTAACTCATGGATTGAATTGGAAAGGGTGTTAGAAACCATTGAATCAAATATTGAAAAAGGAGATTTAATGGAGCATTTTGCAAAATTTTACCTTGATGTGACCGTCAAGTAGAATGTTACAATTTTCGATAATTTATTTTTTACACTTTTTCAGTGAAAATCGTAGCTCGATGTTTCATTCGGTAGCTATCTCCATTTAAGTGAATGACTTCTGC
>NZ_JALIFP010000088.1 GCF_022867885.1 Lederbergia sp. NSJ-179
ACCAAGCGATAGCGCGGTAGCTTTAGTACGACTATACCTAGTAAAATATTTATCAAAAACAAGAAGGGATAGCTTAGCTAGTCATTATTCCTTCTTTTCATTTTCGTTATTACGGTCAACAAAACTGTCAATTGAGGGGACATTATAGATTGTCAATCTTGGTCTGTTTAAAGTATCAGTAACAAATTGGAACTTAATATCCTCTCATTTTTGATTGATCTAAAATAGAGCCAACAACAATTCCTATCAACATTCCAAATCCTGCTCCTATAGGTAGACTAAACAAAAAATTACCATTGCTCATAATTATACCTATAAGAATCCCTATACAAGCACCAAAGATTAATCCAAGTGAGGTACCAATTCCTAAATATTTTCTTTTTTTCATTACCACTGCTCCTATTTTAAATTCCTACTTTAATGGTATCATATTCAATCCTTATTGGAAGTATCTTTGTTTCTTCTCTTTGCAAGGATAATTCGTCGTATCAAAGCCCTTTCAAAAGTAGTAAATTAGTGGTAAATTAGCTTATTTAGTCCTTGAAAAGGTTAAATATGTTCAGTGTTTATGCGGATAATCTAAAATTTCGTCCTATTTTTACTCATAAAAAGAATGAGAATTCTCTAGTTTTTGCTTCTATTAATGAGCTTCATTCGAATGAACTCTTCCTCGATTTTCGCTTCTAAAGAATCCTCTTCATAGCAAGTAAATAGCTTATTTTCTTTTAATAAACCTTTTTCTTGCTTCCAAGTACCGATCACAATGCCATCCTTTAGAATAACAGCTTCTATATTTCCTGCTTGTTTAAAAACATATGGATAGTGTTCATGTTGTATATAAAATTTATCTTTATGTGCAAGTAAATAAGGATCAAATCTAGGTAGGATGTTAATTTGTGTGATAGTATTCGGAATCTTCGTGTTGGGTAAATGTATACTTTTTTTATTTAGTATTTGTTTCAACCTTTTCACAGTGGTCCCACTCCAATGTACAAAATCTTTATAATTAGCTGGACTATATAAATTTATATAGCGTTTAAATAGTTCGAATAATGCATCATCAGCAGACAACTTTAATTGTTGATACATTCCAACATCTTTTCTTAAAACAAATTCGTTTTTTTCCCCATCAGGATTGAAGCATAAATAATTTTGGTAGCATAGAGATTTTAGTAGACCTCCCCAAGATGAGAAAGCATATCTTACCCAAGAAAGATCTCCAAAGGAAGAAATAGCTTCCTCCATTAATCTATTTCTGGTAATTGGACCATTAGAAACTTTGTTCATAATCCATTTTTCTAACATCTCTTTTTGTTCACTAGTGATATGCTTGTAAATAAACTTGCTCCATCTATTCTCCCATTCTGTATCAAATGCTTTTTGAAATAAAGACCAATCATTAGAATTTATCGTATGCATAGTTCCTCTTACAGTCCATATCCTTTCTAACAATTTGTTAGTAAACATCTTATTTAGAGTGTTAGAATCCACCTCAACATTTCTTGCTCTCGCTGAAAAAGCGAGTAAATTTTTTGTTTGACTTTGTATACCTACCAATTTTGTTATGAGTTGCAAAGCATTAGGACTTTCATCTAAATACAAACCTTGTCTGTACGCAAATTCAGCTGCTTTATTAGAATCTATCAATATAACTACTCCTTTCTCAAGAATTGCTTTTACTCCTTAATTATTTTTCCTTGTTCCTCTATATAATCTGGTTCTTGTTCTTCAAAAGAATCAAAATTAATATCTGGATGACTGTATTCCATTCACAAGTTCATCATCTTTTAATCTGTAATAAGTTGTTTCTTTTTTGGGTTCTTCCTGATCATGGACAACAAATTTCACATACTTTCCATTTTCCCATATTGTTATATCTGAACTACTTCTTAAATCGTTACCATAATCTATTCAGTTCTTTCAAATTATCTTTCGTGACAAAAGCACTATCTGCTATAAAAATTGCTTTTTCTAGTTCTTCAGGAGACAACCATTTGGTTAAGGCTCTCAGAAAATGACCATTCCATTTTTTAT
>NZ_JALIFP010000089.1 GCF_022867885.1 Lederbergia sp. NSJ-179
CAAATTCATTTGTGGTATAATAGCCATACAGATGAACCCCCTCGGTTTAATGGTTTTTTGGTTACTAACTATTTTAAACCTTATAGGGCAAGGTTTCATCTGTTTTCTTATTTTTTGGGTGGTTTTTCGACATTTTTTCCATTCCCTTCTCTTAAAAATGCATTATACCGTCACATTTTGGGGGAAAATAAATTCTGGTCTCTCCTTAACCCCTTGTCTCACTTGAGGTGTGAGACATCGCAATTACCTCTAATGACGTTAGATGTATCTTTTTTTCATGCAATATGTTAGAACCTCCTCATTCATTTATTTATGACAGGATAACTATCTCGAAAGGTTTTAATATTAGCCACTACTTAGAAAATGCAGAAAGAATGGCAGCTTTGAAAAACAAATTTCAACTACACAATGTATTCAAACTGGAATTTGGGTTCAAACCATTGGGGGATTAATGGAGGGTCTAGATATTATTCAGGGGATCAGCTCAACGGACAAGAGTTCTGTATTAAAAAAACTGCCCCGAAAGTTTGGTAGTCGCTGGAACTAGATAATAAAAAATCCTCTTTTTCATCAGACAGTTTGACCAATCAAATAACGCATTTTCCAATATGATATGTATTAAGGTCGGCCGGCTTTAATATATAAAGAGGAGGTGCGATGAGTATATGTCTTATTATTATGATGACGACTTTGTAGGTGGAGAAAGAGACAGACGGAGAAGACGGGAAAGATTCGTTTGTAGGTGCCGGGAAGTATGGGATTGGGATGACCGAGACCGTGATAGAGACCGAGATCGTGATAGAGATCGAGACCGTGATAGAGACCGTTTTGTGTGCTTTTGTAGAGAAGAACGCCGTCGACGTGGTGACTAGTAGGTAGTACCTCCTTGCCTTAAGCCCCTTTCTTTTGAAAGGGGCACTTTGTGCGACGGGCCGTCGCAACGTTTCCATTTTGTCGGTTAGTATACGTTACTGAGTAAAACGGTACCAAGTGATACAGAACGAGAAACGCCACGAGGGTGAAAGAACTTCCTTGGAGATGCTCATATAATCCAAGAAGCCTAACCTATAGCACCATCGTGATGTAATGTCTGATGGAGATGCGGATAATCGAGAGACCCGTAGGCGTTTGTGTAGAACCAAATGGGAACCTGTGAAGCACACATGCGGCGGGACAGATTGGCAACCGTGCGAAGAAACTGGGAAGCCTCTTTAATCAAAAGCCCTTTTAGCCAAAGAATGTGCCGACTAGAAGTGATCTGTAACAATATATGTCGTAAATATAATAAATACGAAACAGGTTTTATGGGAGTTAATATGTAGTGTAAAACTAGAGAATTCTATAGTTTAAAGAAGGATTTCTCAACAAATAATAAAAATTTAAAGTTTTTTTTTAAAATGGGTTGAACATCAAAAAAAAGAATGATATAGTATAAGGCGTCCTTAAGAGACAAGGAAATACAAAAAAGGAAAAAAAGAAAAAAATTAAAAACTTGACATCGAAAATGAACGGTGTTATGATAATAAAGTCGCTATTGAAACGGTGGCAACAGTTTGATCTTTGAAAACTGAACGAAACGAACGTCAATAAATAATGGATAAATGGTTTTAAACCATTGCCAGCAAGAGTAAGGATCAACAACTAAGATCAATAAAGGAGCAAAGGCTAAATTCGCCACGTCCTGTGGCAACGCCTTTGTGACCCGCGTCATGCGGGCCTCCTGTGGCAACGTTGTTGTGACTCGCATCGTGCGAGCCTAAACTTCTTACATTATATGAGAGTTTGATCCTGGCTCAGGACGAACGCTGGCGGCGTGCCTAATACATGCAAGTCGAGCGCATCTTTTGGGAGCTTGCTTCCAAAAGATGAGCGGCGGACGGGTGAGTAACACGTGGGCAACCTGCCTGTAAGACTGGGATAACTTGCGGAAACGTGAGCTAATACCGGATAATTTCTTTCTTCACATGGAGAGAGGTTGAAA
>NZ_JALIFP010000090.1 GCF_022867885.1 Lederbergia sp. NSJ-179
CGGTACTGTCAAAAGTTCTATGAAAACTCACGCTTAAAAGTAGCTCCAAGTCTGAATTGTAGTGGTAGCCGCCGCAATCGCTCTTGACAAACACGCCAATGGTTTGTTTTTAGGTTAACAAGGGCGAAGGGGACAAAAAGAAGGCAGGTGAAATAAGCCCTTGGTTTTTCCCATTTTAAACCATTGGCAAGTTCGGTTTGTCAAGAGTTCGCTTCGCCGATTGCTAAATTAGCTTTTAAAAATCATTCAAGGGCTCAGCTAAACAAAAAGTTAGGCTAACCGCTGTTTTACGATCCATTGTTGAGCTAACTCGATCAGTTTTGTCCACCGTGCCGGCATTGTAGGAAGACCTGATAAGGATGGATTGACAACAGGTACCTTTCCCTCTAAAGAGGCATGCGGCCTCAGAAAATTAAAATAGGAAACAAACAAGGTAACATAAGATACGGAACCTTTATCTGAGCCAAAACCGTGTGTGGAGCGATAATTAGCCTTAAACGTACGATTGAGTCTCTCGATAATTTGTTTCAATGGACGAAACTCTGTGGAGACAGGATCTTCATTTGTAAGACCAATCACTTGCTTCACGTCAAATGAAATGCCGTGTTGAGCAAAAAAGTGTTGGGCTAGAAGATAGATAGGATTTCCATCGACAACGAAAGTGAGGTCTTCCGGAATCTCCTTCATTTTCACTAACACTTCATCAATGGCATGAATAGCCGTGACCGTATCTCGGTTTGGAGACACGGGATACGAGAGAATAATCTTTTTTATCGCGTCAAAAAAGAAAAATAAATAGTTCCACTTTCCATTGACACGGATATAGGTTTCATCGCCACAGAATTGATCCGAAAGCTCGTAAGGATAATGATCCACATAAGGTTTTAGGAGTAAAGCGACACTGTTCTCGTAATTCAATATCGTTTGATGGGAAATAGCGACACCATGAACATCCTGCATAATGGCAGCTGTTTTACGGGCTGAAAGCCCATAGTTCACATGGTACGTCAGGATTAAACCCAATGTATGCGGTGAAGCATGGATCTTAGACAAATTTACCCTTGGTAACTCGGGTGATTGTTTAGACAAAGGGAGAAAGTCAATGTGAAACTGGCGAAAAATATACCTTACTTTAAATGCCTGAGGATCTTTCTTAAATCGTTTTTTCTCCTTTTTAGACATGGCTTTCACTTTTTTTTGGTAATAGGAACAGTCGTTGTTTTTACATTTATAAACAGAAAAGTCTTTTCTTTCCTTAATCCTTTCTAGACTTTTGGCACAATGAGGACACTTTAAAACGGCCTCTTTGGAAAACCGATTCTTATCACTGAAAAGACAGGAACAGACCTTACAAAGAAATTGTCCTTTATTCCCATTATTGGTGTAAAGGTAATCTGCCGGAGCACCACACTGAGGACAATTCGTAGTTTTGGGTACAGTAACTTTTGAATTAGAGCGCCTTTGAACAGGCTTAAGAGGCCTATCGTGTTCTTCTAAGTACTCTTTTAAAAGAATTGTATAATCGAGCTTTTTCAAGGTTTCTATAATGGGAAGTTCATCTATCTGAAGCTTACGGTAAGGCTTATTAACAGGCTCTTCCGCTGGTTTTTCAAACATGTTTTTACCAACAAGAAGGGTTTGTAACGTACGAATAATTTGATCTTGGTACTTGATAAATTCAAGTAAATAAGTTAATAATTGAGGATACAACTTGTCACTTCCTTTTCTGGGATGTTGGTGGTCTGGTAACCTCAATTATCCTTAGATTTTTAGGGGGTGGCAAGTTTTTTCTTTATAAGCCCTCTTAAATCAAGGTTATATTAACTTTTTACTATATAAGTTTTGACAATACGAAT
>NZ_JALIFP010000091.1 GCF_022867885.1 Lederbergia sp. NSJ-179
TAAGAAAAACCGGGCAAACCCCGCCCGGTCCTTTTCTATCCACCCAGACTAGAGGAAATCCGATAATTTATATTCCTGTCCATGTAGGCCTTTATAATACTCTGGATACATTTCTCCACCACAGTTCTCACAGCTGAATCTTGGTGGGGTTGTTGGATCTCCCCCATCCATTAAATCAAATTCCCTTACAACGTCATAAGGAATTTCCTCCTCCTCATGACACGTCAAACAATGATAATGGACAAACTTCTTCCTCGGTCCCAAATGGTCGGTTCCTTTTCCTTTTTTCCTCTTCTTGTTTTTCTTGCCTGTTGCCTTCGAGATAATGAATCATCCTTTCCATATAGTTTCTTGCTTCTTTCGTTAATGCTATTTTTATTTCTAATGTTCCGTTCTCAAGACAGACTTCTCCCATGTACTCATAATAATTGTCACAATGCGGGCATATCATCGGATCTTTTTGTCCACTGGAAATAATACGCTCTCTCCAAGTTTGGCGGCGTAATGTTTTCTTTACCTTTACTATCCAACGTCTTGTTCCTTGCTGCCATGTTGCTAACATCTTTTTACTTAATTTCTTACTCCTTCTTGAATACATGCCATAATGACGAATCGTTTTAAATTGTTCATCCGGAATATGACGGATTAAACGTGCGATAAACTCCTCTACTGTAACGGTTTCATGCTTTTCTTTCCCATCTGTCTTGTCCACGTATTTAAAGGTTACAGTTTGACCATCATATGCCTCGATCCGGTTTGTTCCAATCGCAGGTCGACGAATATAACGGGCAATATAGCGGAGCTGTTCTTTTATTTTACCTCTTTGTTTTGGGGCATACACATAGAAGCCTTCCCCATTTGCGGAAAAAGCCTTTTGTAATCTTGGCTGTACCCTTTTCTTTTCTCGCTTCGTCAAGCTTTTTCGAATGAGCTTCAACACTACAGTCTGCCACTGCTTGCGAAGCATCTTAAATGGAATAAAATCATATCCTTTCCATTCCCCTTTTTTCGTGATTCCTCCCATCGTTACCATCATATGGACGTGTGGATTGAAATTCACCCTGGAACCAAATGTATGTAAACCAACAATTATGCCTGGTGTTACCTTTGCTTTCTTTTGAAAGTAATCTGCAATTAATTTAGCCGCTTCGTCCATGAGCGGTTTCAGAAGCTCTCGATGCAAAAGAAATATATCCCGTAACCCTTCATCAATTGTAAATATCACATGTCGGTGGTTCACTTGTAATACGTCCTCAGATAACAAGCGGCTCCATTCTTCGCTTTCTCCAACGGAACAGGTCGTACAAAAACGACCCTTGCATCGAAAGGGAACATGCTTCACATCATGGCAACCTTCACAAACCAGAAGTTTGAATCCTTTTTTCATGTCTCCGCAGTCCCGAAACTTTTCTACCTCCTTGATGACTACCGAGCGGATCCTGTCTCCGTATTTTTTCTTGAACGTCTCCCAATGTTGATTTATATCGAAAAAGATTTCCTTCAAAATATTTTTCCCCATATATTAAAAATAACACAGGGGCGATCACTCTGGTAGACCCAAATTTTATAGTAAGAAAAAGGGAGAGTTTCTTTCCAATTATACAGGTTGATTGGAGCAGAAGGCACGAGACTCCTGCGGGAAAACGGGGCTGGGGAGACCCCACAGGGGCGGAGCACCGAGGAGGCTCCCCGTACCGCCCGCGGAAAGCGAGTGCCTTCTGCGGAAATCAACACCCCATATGTAAAGACATTTAAAATTAAAAAAGAAAAAATAAATCCAATAGTAACACCTATAATTGAGGCGCTGGAGCTGGCTCTCAACGCTAGCCAATTTTTATACTTTCTTACCTTTTAA
>NZ_JALIFP010000092.1 GCF_022867885.1 Lederbergia sp. NSJ-179
CTGGACAGTCAAAAGTTTTCAGCTTTAAGAAGCCAGTAAATCCTCATCGTTATCAGCGAGTTTTTGCTTGGCTTGAATTATTTTGGTTATGGATAAATGCGGGTTGCAGGCAAACATACGAAAAATAGATTTGCGCAAATAAACCATGACCGTTGCTTCGGAAACAATGGACTTGGAAGATGTTCTCAAGTAACGAAAAAAGAATCCGGGAACACGGGACGAATAGCGTACAGCGATCAGTTGTAAGAGGCCCATGGCGATACAACTACACATGACATAGCCTTCAATCGCCTTGACTGTCAAACGGATCTTTTCTTTATCCTTTTCATTGGTTACGTGCTCTAGGGGATGAGGTTCCTCCTTTTTTAGATAACGTTTCAGCTTTGGCATCGATTTACTCCAGAACTGATATCCAAATCCACCGATAACTTGCTTCATTTCACGGAAAGTACATTCTATTTGAAAGCGGTGTCCATACAAGTGGATAATGTCTGTTGCTTCTAGTGTTAGGTCCGTGCTTACTAGAATAGACAAACGATTGCCCATTCGGACGAGAACAAACCGTAACTCTTGGTACTGCCCCTGTCCCCATAGCAAATTAAGACACAAGTACTGAACGGTTTCTTCCTTACCGTATAACGTTACCTGGGCCTTTTGAAAATCAGCAGCACGACTTTGAAACAAAGATTTCAGTTTGACGACTTCTCCCTTCTTTCGTGGACGACCTCTTCCTTTCTTCTTTGTTGCAGGAGGTGGTTCATAGGCCACTGCGTTCGATTTGGCCTTTGTGACGATGTGCATCTGAGTGGTTTCCGAAGCATTCAACTCGTTCAAGCGTTTCAACGCAGGGACAGACAGAAAATAACGATCCAGCAGGAGCAAGGCCTTTCCAAATGTTTTGGCCGCAACAAATCCCTGATCAATCATTTGTACGACATGGGATTCCTGCCGATCGGATAAATCACTCCAGCCAAAAATCGTCTTAACACCATCCTGTAAATTCATAAACAAGGGTAGGCAAAACCATTTTTGTGGCGTTCCCATAAGAATGCCGATGGCACCAAACAGATGACCGAAAATATACTCTGCTTTGGAAGAATTCTCAGATTCTTGATGAAGCTTCTTAACCCCAGGCATTCGGCGAGCTTCCTTGGACTGTTTCATCCCGTCTCCTATAAGCACAACCCTATCGTTGACGTAAGAAAGTGGAGCTGTTTTTTTCACGACCCGAAGCCATGTTAGACGAAGAGATTCAAGCGACCACGCGTGAGAACGAAAAAAGTTGAGCAAGCTTTCATAAGTACGAGAATTCAGGGACAAATCTCGGATAATAGAAGTCATACCCAGATGATCTGAACGCAACATGAAACCGACAATGATCACAACAAACCAATGATAGGTGGCGCTTCTGGAGAAGCAGGAACGGAAATGATGTAAGATAGAATCAATAAATTTTAACATGGTATGGTCAATCGCATCGAAATAGGGTAAACTAGCAACATAACCCTTTCTGCGATCTGATCTCCTTTCTGGTGTGCGAACCATTAGGATATCATAAGATTGCATGATTGGGTTATTTTTCCATTTAAAAATTCAACAATTTTTCGACAAGAACTTTTGACTGTCCAG
>NZ_JALIFP010000093.1 GCF_022867885.1 Lederbergia sp. NSJ-179
TATTTCGCTCTTATTCCAAAAGGGTAATTACGATCAATTTCAAATAAAATATTCCTTTTTCTTTAGTTGTCTTTTTTTGAAGGCATGTTGAAATAAGCCTTATGATCACTCGTTTTTTTCAAAGGCTTCGTCACCAATCTTATTTTATTTAGCAGTAAAAGTGGCTTAATAAAATGCACAATACAGCTTCTTAAATACGGTATACCAAAGATTATCTTTATTGAATTTCAATTTCCACTGTCTCCCACTGTTGACAAGTTTCGAAGCTAAGGTGATTATATTTTGAATCACTGTTCGTATACGGCGCCTTTTTACATTTTTCCTTAGGGGGACATCATTGTCTTTTAGACTTTCTTGCCCCACCATACGTAACAAATTATAAGCGAACAATCCAAAATGAAGAATAAGATCATTCGTCGCAAATTTGCCCGAAGGTAAACGCTCTAAATCTAAATCGGTTTTGAGTTCACTGTGAAATTGTTCACTCGTGCCATGATCTTCGTATAGCTCTACGATCTTGGCAGTTGGCACAAATAATGAAGTAAAGTAGGTGTCAAATTCAATCTCTGGAACCAGCAAGATCTGCCCGTCTTTATCGATGGTCCTCTCTATCACCTTAAAAGCGATATGGATAGGGACACCAGTACCCTTAATGGTGGAGAGACAGAAACCCATGTATACTTTTTTGCCTGGACGCTCCTCTAAACAGATGCCATTGTCCTTTGCGATGGACAGCCAATCTTCTGCTGTTTCTTTCCGAGGATTTCGCTTGATGATAAAGTCCACCTTATTCATCATGCAGATTTTCAAATTATCTGCACTGTCACAGGCTGAATCCATACGAAGGAGAATCGGTTGATTCGTCATTCGTCTTGCAAGCTCAATCGTTTTCTGAAGAAATTCGGGGGTGCCCTTTTGTGAATGTACACTCCCTTCACGTAGTTCTACGTTGACCCCATAGCCTTCTTGCCCAAGATAGGCAAACATAGGAGCATACCCATCGGAACCTTTGTATGTTCGGGAAACTCCTTCCTTCATCGTTTTGGAGTTGTCAAAAGGAGAGACATCCATGTCCAAGGGAAGATATGGTTTATTCCCCACGTATACAGGAGTAATGGCTGCATCCATACGGTAAATAAGGTTAGCGGACTCTTCCAATAAGATCGTCTTCCAGTCATCTGTTAAAGAAGCCTGATTCAATCGTTGACGGAGAGTGGGACTAGAAGGGACATTGTCGACATTTAGAGCATAACGAAAAAATTCGTCTTCCCGGAAAGCTTCTATATGGTCAAAATCATTCTTGCCTTGGCAAAGTAAACCAATATAAGACAGGGCGACATCCCTATTGGAGATATTTGAATTTCGTTGAGTTTTACTTGGTTGTGCTTGATTCAATCGTTCTGGCAGAGAAGTGTGATATAGAAGATTGCCAATAACGGCTAAACCAGTATGCGCTGTAATGCGTTCGCTAGTAGATTCAATAATAAACTTTTTCATTATAACCACCTATTGGGTGAAATGACTAAATTCACCTTTTTTTGGTATTATACCTGATTCTAATAGACTTTGAGTGGTTTTTAGAAAAAAATTAGTCACGGATTCAGG
>NZ_JALIFP010000094.1 GCF_022867885.1 Lederbergia sp. NSJ-179
CAGCTCTGAGGAGTAAAAATTCTTCGTGATAATTTTAAAAAACTCTTCCCTAAAATAGGCTAGTTATAAGATAATCTAACTGTAGAATGACTACAAACAGCATATTTCGGGGAGGACTTTATTTTGATTACCAGAAAAGAAAAGCGTGAAGAGGAAAAGAATAAAAAGTATTTTTTCGAGTTCATGAAAATCCAGAATCATTTTTACAAGGATCTAAATAAGAAATTGAAACAAGTAAAAGATCCGAGGCATCAAAGCTATATTACCTATAGCCCTGATGTTATTTTAATGATGGTCATCATTAAAAATGCATCCAATATAGAAACAATGCGAGAAATGACGGAGGAATTTAATTTAGATATATGTATTGAAAATCTATCAAAAAGCCTCGGCATTGAAAGGCTAGATGAGATCCCACACTATGATACGGTGAATGATTTCTTGTCTCGCTTAAAGCCGGAGGAACTTGAAAACATTAGAACCTACATGATTAAAGAACTGATAAATAAGAAGTGCTTTTATGATTACCGAATAGACGGTAAATATTGGGGAATTGTCATTGATGGGACAGGTCTATTCACATTTCGAAAAAAGCATTGTGAGCATTGCCTGAAACGAGAATATAAGAATGAAGAAACAGGAGAGGTAAAGACTATTTATATGCATCACGTTTTGGAAGCAAAGCTAGTGGTTGGGGACATGGTTTTCAGTATTGCATCAGAATTTATTGAGAACGAATCAGAAGATGTGGAAAAACAAGATTGTGAACGGAATGCCTTTTATCGGATGGAAAAGAAGTTGAAAAATACTTTTAAACGGCTACCAATTTGTATCATCGCAGACAGCTTATATGCATGTGAAAACGTATTTCAGCTATGCGATAAGAATAAATGGAAGTTCTTAATTAGGTTCAAAGAAGGAAGCATCAAATCGGTCATGAGAGAATTTCAGAGTCTTAAAGTATTGGAAAACAGCCATTCTTATGAAGGAATTTCATGGGTAAATGACATATCTTACAACCAACGAACAGTTCATGTACTAGAATTTGTGGAAGAACTGGAGAAAGACAAAAGGACATTTACTTATATTACCAACATCAAAGTTGGAAAGAAAAACGCAAAGAGACTAATCAACGCAGGTAGGAGCCGTTGGAAAATCGAAAATGAAGGGTTCAATAATCAGAAGAATATTCGATACTATATTCAGCATGCAAACAGTCATGATTATAATGCGATGAAGAATCACTATCTTCTAACGCAAATAACAGATATACTCGTTCAACTTTTTGAAAACGGGTCAAAAATCATGAAGATGACAAAGAAAAAGGCAAAGAAAAAAGCCTCTGATCTGTTAAGAGCATTCCAGACTCTAACACTAACAGAAGAGGACTTAATAAAACTAGAGAAACCCACTCAAGTTAGATTTACCTAGTAACTAAATTATAGCAAAGGGTGTGATAATAAGAAAGTAAAAATTAAGTTATCCACAATTTTAAAGTGAAAACAAGGAATTTGGTTCAATTTG
>NZ_JALIFP010000095.1 GCF_022867885.1 Lederbergia sp. NSJ-179
AGCAAGGCTTTAGAATGTAAATAAATTCAACAGTTGGGTTGTGGAGGAATACACGTTCCGGTATAATGGAACTATAAAGTAAACAGAAAGGAGGTTAGCCAATATGATCGTCACGCACTCTTTTCCCATTCCTTATGATGAAAGCCTATACAATGAACTCAGAACGATGCAACGTGAAGCGGCCACTGTTTGGAATGATATTGTCAGGGAAGCAACGTCTTATTTTTTTTCGTTTAAGAAATGGCTAAGTAAAAAAGAGATCCAATCTGTTCGAAAACAAACCTATAATCTTCATTCGCAGACGGTGCAAGCGATCGCTGATAAATATGAGGCGAATCGTGAAACAATCCGGAAGTTAAGGAAGACCGACAAAAAAGCAAAATATCCCTGGCGAAAAAAGTATTATTATTGTGTTCCTCTAAAGAAAGCATCTATGTCGATCACGGATGATAAAATTGCGATTAAAAGATCAGAATATGAACTCAGATTATCCGATCTTTTAACAAAAAAGCAAAAGAAGAACTGGAAGGAGAAGTTTCCGAAACAAAATAAAAAGCTCTTTATTCCGAATCTTGCCACAGAAGATCTTAGTGCATGTAATTATGCTGAAATCGTATGGCGGAATGGACAATATCACTTTTGTTATACAATCCATGTACCCGAGAAAGATATTTCTTCGTATGGCTTTAAAGTAGCTGGCGGCGATTTAGGCGAAATCCATGCGGTGGCAGCTGCTACAGAGGACAAAGCCGTATTGGTATCAGGGCGAGCGATGAGGAGTATTGCGCAATACCGTGCGAAAGTACTAACAGATTTGAGTAAGAAAATATCTCGTTGTAAACAAGGTTCCCGACAGTGGAAGAAGTATAAGCAAGCGCGAAATCGTATTCGTCAAAAGAGTAAGAATCAGCTTGAGGCATTGGAACATAAAACGACCAGGGAAATCGTCTTCTTTCTGGAGGAAGAAAGAGTCACTCATTTCGTGATTGGGAATGTGTCGGGTATAGAGAAAAAGACCAAAAAGGATCCAAAGAAAAAAAGAAAATATAACAAAACAAGAAGACGACAGCTTTCCTTGTGGAATCAAGGGAAAATCAAACAGAAACTAACGTATAAAGCACAACAAAAAGGAATCAAAGTCGAAGAAACGGAGGAGAGTTATACTTCGCAATCCTGTCCATTTTGCGGCGGGAAACATCAAGCAAAAGGAAGGAGATTTATTTGTTCTGTTCATCAAACAGAAATCCATCGTGATGTCAACGGTGCACAAAACATTGCCCGTAAAAAGCATCCAATGGCAGTCAACACACTTATCTCAATTGTCTATAAACAACCGATTTGGTACAAGCGTTTTCTCTCTTTAGAGAAAAAGCAAGAAATCCAAAGAATAAGCTAAAAGAGATAAAAGTATCGCCATACGGATGGCGTAGTCGGCACAGACCTTGCCCACTGGAAAGGATCATCCAGTGTTGTTCGCCCAAG
>NZ_JALIFP010000096.1 GCF_022867885.1 Lederbergia sp. NSJ-179
CTCAAGTTTCGGACATGCTAAATAAGCCTTAACGCTTGGTATGAAAGGGATAGGTACAATTCTATTATCATGCTGTCCCAGCATGAAGTAGTGGATTTCGCAAATAGTCAGGTAATTTGCTGAAAAAACGATCAAAGAAATCGTTTATTCGCTCATCTGTAAGAAGATATTCTTCAGCCATGGTTGAACCGACTATTTCCAAAATGGTCATCAGTGCCTGTGCAAAACGAATATCTTCCATTTCATCGCAGCACAAATAGAATAGCTGACCAATGGTCCTGGGATCCTCTTCTTCTCGGACACTAAGTGACAACATCATATATCGCAGAAACACAATTGTAGTGTGAGCAGTCATGGAATCATAGCTACGGCATTGAAATTCCTTTGCCAGGCGTAAGTTGGATTTGACCACCTTGAAAAAACACTCAATTTCCCAGCGCTTGCCATAGATTCTTACTGCCTCTTCTTCTGTGTGTTCCAGGTTGGTTGTTAAAAGGGCAAGCCATTTCTTGGAGCGGTTGCGATCACGGACGAATACAATTCGTGCTTGGATTTCATTGCCATTTTCATCATCGTGACCAAGACCAACAACAATGTTCGCAAGGATTTTAGCACGGCCACGTTTCTTGCGCACCTTCTTGTAAAGTTGGTTCAACGTGTAAGACTTGCCTTCATATGTATAGTGAATTTTTGGTGAGCGCTTGATCATACAAACAACATCCAGCGAATAGTTCTTTACAATTTTTGATAGGATGGCCGGGTAGGCGAACCAGCTATCAAAAAGAACTATTTTCGCACCAAGTCTTTTCGGATGGATGGAATCCAATAAATCGAACATCGTCTCAGTGCTCTTTTTTGTTGCCTCTTGGCGTCTCCGGTAACCAACCGTTCGCTTGTCTATACTTGAATCAATGTCCTGGTAACGGTTTTTCTCTTTTTTTGAACTCAGCAATGAAAAAGCAAGCGGTATAAAAGAGGAACCATCTGACCAGCCAAGTGTAAGCATACGAAATCCCTTGAAATATCTACCGGTGGTGTGATCCTTCACTCTGGCAAGCAGTTCAACGACCTTACTACGATTACGGCTGTACAAAGAATCATCAAATATGAGAACACGATCACGATTTTCAGAAGTCAGCGGAAGCAGGAACTTCACCACGAGATACGAGCCAACGCTGGCAAGGAACTTACGCCAGTTATATGTAGGATTTTTCAGTAACGCATACACAGTGTCCTTTTCAAAATCCTTGGGGACACGGTCTGATTCAAGCGCTCTGGAAAAATTCATTCCATGAAGAACAAGTGCAAAAATGAATTGCACGATAAGACGTGGTGAGAACCCTTTTTCCTTGCGTATATTAGCTTGATGCAGGAATGTCCCAATCTTTGCTTGTGTGAAAAATTGTAGCATACGGGAATTAGATTTTTCATTTTCAGTAGAATTTGGT
>NZ_JALIFP010000097.1 GCF_022867885.1 Lederbergia sp. NSJ-179
GCTTCCTCGCTATTTAATGTTTAGTTTAAAATCTCATACAGCTGTCAATACTGGGTAGAAACTACGAAAATACCTAGGAGATGATAGCTTTATGAGAGATTTTCAAGAAGATTATAACGTTTTTCAATCTGCTTTAGAAATACCCGAACCGTGGTATGTTTTCCATCATGAATTAGCTAAGAAAGAAAAAACACTTCACATCTATATTGAATACAGGAGAGGCGCCGAATTTTCATGTCCAAATTGCGGGGCACCAGGTTGTAAGGTTCATGACATTCAAGATCAAGATCGTACATGGAGACACCTTGACTTTTGGCAGTATCAAACCATTCTTCATGCAAGAATGCCAAGGGTTAAATGTGAATCATGTGGAAAGATACGTACTGTTATCATTGATTGGGCACGCCCGGGTGGCGGATTTTCCACGCTTTTTGAATATCATGTGTTGTCGTTAATGGTTGAAATGCCCGTTGCCGCAGTGGCACGTAAAGTCGGTGAACATGACACTCGTCTATGGAGAGTTTTCAAACATTACGTTGAGAAAGCCGTTGAAAACATTGATGTATCCAAGGTAAAAAGTGTGGCTATGGATGAAACTTCACGTTCTAAGGGTCATAAATACGTGACATTATTTGTTGATATGGACACCAAACGGGTCATTTTTGTCACACCTGGAAAAGGAGCAGATGTCTTGCAGCAATTCTGCCAATTCCTTGATAGTAAAGGGGTTCCGCGTTCTCAAATCAAAGACTTCTGTTGCGACATGTCTCCATCGTTCATTGCAGGCATTGAAAGGAAATTCCCTGAAGCATCGATTACCTTTGATAAGTTTCATGTCATGAAACTGGTCAACGAAGCATTAGATAAGGTACGCAAGCAAGAACAGGCTACCCAACCAGAACTTAAGAATTCTCGGTATGTTTGGCTTAAAAACGAAGAGAATCTCACTGAAAGCCAACTGGATAAATTCGGCAAACTAAAGGATATGGATTTAGCAACAGGCAGAGCCTACCGTATGAAATTGTCCCTACAGAAAATGTTTACTAGATCTGCTCTTGTTTCCGAGATGTACTTTGATGAATGGTATGATTGGGCTATTCGGTCTCAATTGGAACCGATGATTAAATTGGCTCAATCATTAAAAAACCATAAAGATGGCATTCTGAAATGGTTTGAAACCAAAATGACCAATGGGCTACTCGAGGGAATCAATAGCCTAGTTCAAGCTGCCAAGAGAAAAGCACGCGGATATCGTACTCCGGATAATTTTATCGCCATGATTTACGCAACAGTGAATAAACTCGACTTGATCATGGAATCATGACTATTTTCACCTTTGGTTGCACACAAACAAAAAAGAATGAGTTACAGTTTGGAGCCATGTATCGCTCGCAACCGAACTCATCCCTAGTCC
>NZ_JALIFP010000098.1 GCF_022867885.1 Lederbergia sp. NSJ-179
AATTTGGTAAAATATTAGCCATAAAGCATCCCTTTCTTTGGTTATTGTTGTGGTGACTATATTTTACCAAAAAGGGATGCTTTTTTTGTGCTTTTTCGATAACTTTTTTGAGTAAACTCAGTTATATCAAGGGTTAATCAATGTTTTGTCACTGCGAAAGTTGAGTAATATTACTTTTTAAATAATGTCATTTCACGTAAACGTCAATCCATTCATTGTATAATGGTACTATCAGTACTGGTATAATCTACCGGAGAGGGTTAAAATAGTATATCTATAGAGAACAGTTAGGAGGAATAAGCTTGAATGATTTTGGGGAACTTTTGTATGCTGGCAAGACTGACAGCAACAAAAATGGTTTTGCATTTATTCTTGTAGGAATAATATGCTTTGTCGGCGCAAATTTTATCTACGCAAAAATGATGTTAATGGTAATTGGAGGCGTGTTTGCACTCGTCGGATTATACCTACTTCTATTTAAAAGAAGTGATAAATTTTCCATCTATGAAAACGCGATTGTTTTGACTATAAAAGGGCAAGAACTTTCCATTCCAAAAGAACAGATTAGCCGTATTGAATATCAGAAAGTAAAAGTTAGAAGAAGTCCGGTCGTGAGTTATTATCCAATACTTATATTAAACAATGAAAACAAAGTGTTCATTAATAAAGCATTTAATTCCATTATCAATCAAGATTTCAAGAAAGTTATTGAGTCATACCTTTGAATAGCACGATTTTAAAAAGGGGTAGTCATCTATCTTAGCTGAGATCCAAAGGATTGAAGGTAAGAGATGAAGTGCGCGATAAAACACGTGAAGAAAGAGAGCAACTGAAGGTCAAGTTCTCTCTTTTTCCCACGAAATTTTACCTAAGACGGACAAATGGAAGACCATACTAAATATAAACCTTTAACCCCTATATATCTTTCGCGTGCAACTAAGTTAGGGCGCGATGTATGAAAAAAGCAATATTCTCGATAAAATTTTTCGTGTCGTAATTCATCATAACGGCCCATAGCTTTGCTAGACTTTTCAAATCGATCAATAACTATTATTTCTTCAATATATCTTTTCCCTTCTTTTGAGTGCGCCTTCATGACTTCTAATACAACCCATTTATTTGGAAATCGTCTTTGTACTTCTATATAGCAACACATCTCATCCCTCCGTTCAGGTATGTTAGTCTAAAAATTATAAGAATATAGCGTCTGATGCTAAGTGTTCGGGGCCAGCTCTAATGTCGGTATTTGGTAGAAATTGGCCAACATTTTTGTCGGGGCATATACAAATAAAGAACCGTCAACTCTACTGACCATAGTATAATGATTAGTAGAGCTG
>NZ_JALIFP010000099.1 GCF_022867885.1 Lederbergia sp. NSJ-179
GATTTTTAATTTTTAAGGTGGGGTAGAACGTGGATCTTCTACTATGTTACAGCCAGAAGGATTTGCATGGCTTACGAGGTTGGATTACCCACCATTAATTTTTGTTTGTGAGCCATCCTCACCGATATTTTGCTTCTTAGGGGCTAACTTGTCAAGAGCGAACGAGTGAGGGCTTGCCTTTACTCTTGACTGGTTAGCCCCTAAGAAGTACTCTTTTCATGAGGATGGCTTACAAACAATTACACTAGAAAAAGGGAAGCAGGCGTATTATAGCCTAATGACTGATGTGGTCGTTCATGATTATAAAAGGTTAGAAAGTTATTAATCCCTTTCCTTGCTTCTCTAGGACTCTCGTAGTCTTTTAAATATACTTCTTCATACTTCACGGTTCGCCAAAGTCTTTCCGTGATTATATTATCCAGGGCTCGGCCTTTGCCATCCATACTAATTGTAACTTCTTTCTCCTTGAGTAAGTCGATATATTGTGAACTCGTGAAGTGGCTGCCCTGATCACTATTCATAATGACTGGTTTGTGTTCAGAGAAAGCTCGTTTAACGGCTTCGACCACAAAATCCATTTCAAGGGTTTGATCCAGTTCCCAACTAACGACATACCGTGAAAACCAATCAATAATGGCCACCAGGTACATCCAGCCACGATTCAATCGAATGTAGGTGATGTCGATTCCCCAGACATGGTTTGGATATTGGATGCTTAATCCTCTTAAAAGATATGGATATATTCGGTGTTGATGATTTCGTTTGCTTAGGTTAGGACCTGGTGCTATCCCGGCAATACCCATTTCTCTCATGTGTCGTTGTACAGTTTTTCGGTTAATGATCATCCCCTCGTGATTGTTTAATCTATGCGTCACTCGTCTTGAGCCAAAAAACGGAAACTTGGTGTATATTTCATCAATTTTATGCTTGATCATAACTTCTTCTGGAGATGGCTCGACGGGTTTGTAATATAAGCTAGAGCGATTGAGGCTTAGCAGTTCAGCCTGTGTTTTAATCGGTAATTCTGATTCCTCCCATTCGATCATTTCTAAACGCTCAGCTCTAGTCTTTGATGCCAGATTTTTTTTTAACCCACGACAATTGTGTGGTTAATTTTCCTATTTCAGTATATAAGGATTCTATTTGATTTTCATAATCCGCCTGCATCTGATCAATTTTTTTATTTTCATTGGCGAATGCTTGCGGCATTTGATCAATAACAGCTTTCTTCCATTGCCTCAATTGATTAACATGAATTCCGTGATCAGAAGCAATTTCGCTTAGTGTTTTTTCCTCCTTCAAGATTTCTAGCACAATTTGAGATTTGAATTCTG
>NZ_JALIFP010000100.1 GCF_022867885.1 Lederbergia sp. NSJ-179
TTTCATCGCAGCACAAATAAAAGAGCTGTCCAATCGTTTTTGGATCCTCTTCTTCCCGTGAGCTCATGGCAAGCATGATATATCGTGCGAAAACAACAGTGGTATGGGCGACCAACGCATCGTAACTGCGTGATTGAAACTCCTTCGCTAAACGAAGGTGGGATTTGGCCACCTTGAAAAAACATTCGATGTCCCAACGCTTCCCGTAGAGACGCACAACCTCTTCTTCTGGGAGATCTAAATTGGTAGACAAGAGAGCCAGCCATTTTTTTGAGCGATTTCTATCCCGTACAAATACAATGCGGGCTTGTATTTCATTCCCTTTGTCATCCAGACCCAAACCAACTACGACAGAAGCAAGAATCTTGGCGCGCCCACGTTTTTTTCGAACTTTCTTATACAACTGGCCTAGTGTGTATTCTTCGCCCTCGTACATGTAATAGACGCGGTGCATATTTTTGAGCATACAAATGACCTGAAGAGGGTAAGCAGAAACGACCCGTTTGATGACTTTTGGAAAAGCAAACCAGCTGTCAAAAAGCAGTGTTTTTGCACATAGCTGCAGTGGGTTCACTTCATTCAGGAGATCGAACATCGCTTCTGTTGATTTTTTCACAGCTTCCTTGCGGCGTTTATAACCGACTGTACGCTTGTCAATGGTGGCGTTGACTTCTTGAAAACGGTTCTTCTTTTTCTCGGAACTCAACAGCGAAAAAGCCAATGGTATGAAAGTATTTCCATCTGACCAACCAAGCGTAAGCATACGAAAACCTCTGACATACTTGCCGGTTGTATGATCGTGTACGAGTGCCAGCAGCTCAACAGCCTTACTTCGCGCTCGACTATACAAGGAGTCATCCAAAATTAGAACGCGCTCGCGGTTACTAGAAACCAGGGGAATCAATTTGGTCACAATCACATTCTTACTCAATAGGGTAAGAAACTTTCGCCAGTTGTATGTATGAGTGTTGAGCAAACGATAGATAGTGTCCTTTTCAGGAGCATCCTGTATACGACCTGATTCAAGGGTCCGATATAGGTTCTTGCCATGTAGAACAAGGGAGAAGATAAACTGGAAAAGAACCAGAGGGGAAATCCCATCTTCCTTTCGGATATTTGCCTTATTTAGCAATGTGCCCAATTTATGTTCTTTGAAAAAGCGCGAAATATAGGAATCAGCCTCGTTTTTCGGTTGAGAATTTGGTAAAATATTAGCCATAAAGCATCCCTTTCTTTGGTTATTGTTGTGGTGACTATATTTTACCAAAAAGGGATGCTTTTTTTGTGCTTTTTCGATAACTTTTTTGAGTAAACTC
>NZ_JALIFP010000101.1 GCF_022867885.1 Lederbergia sp. NSJ-179
GGCCTGAATTCGGTTGAAACAGGGTCTTCATTTGTCAGACCAATCACCTGTTTGACATCAAACTGGATGTCGTGTTGGGCGAAAAAATGTTGAGCTAGAAGATAGATGGGATTTCCATCGACCACAAAAGTGAGATCTTCTGGAATCTCCTTCATCTTTACCAACACTTCATCAATGGCATGAATAGCTGTGACGGTATCACGATTTGGAGACACCGGATAGGAAAGAATAATTTTCTTTACCGCGTCAAAAAAGAAAAACAAATAGTTCCATTTTCCGTTCACGCGGATATAGGTTTCATCACCACAGAATTGATCCGAAAGCTCGTAAGGATAATGATCCACATAAGGTTTTAGGAGTAAAGCGACACTATTCTCGTAATTCAATATCGTTTGATGGGAAATGGCGACACCATGAACATCCTGCATAATTGCAGCTGTTTTACGGGCTGAAAGCCCATAATTCACATGGTAAGTTAAGATTAAACCCAATGTATGCGGTGAAGCATGAATCTTAGACAAATTTACCCTTGGTAACTCGGGTGATTGTTTAGACAAAGGGAGAAAGTCAACGTGAAACTGCCGAAAGATATATCGTACTTTAAATGCCTGAGGATCCTTCCTAAAACGTTTTTTCTCTTTTTTAGACATGGCTTTTAGCTTTTTTTGGTAATAGGAACAATCATTGTTTTTACACTTGAAGATGGAAAAATCTTTCCTTTCTTTGACTTTTTCTAGAGTTTTCGCACAGTGAGGACACCTTAAAATGGCCTCTTTAGAGAACCGATTCTTATCACTGAAAAGACAAGAACAGACTTTACACAGAAACTGCCCTTTACTTCCATTATTCGCATAAAGATAATCTGATGGAGCACCACACTTGGGACAGTTCATTGTCTTTGGAACAGTCATTTTTGAATGAGCATGCCTTTTAACAGGTTTAAGAGGTTTCCCATGTTCCGTCGAATAGTCTTCTAGAAGGATTTTATAATTTAGTTTTTCAAAAGTTTCAATGATCGGGAGATCATCGACCTGGAGTTTTCGATAAGGTTTATTAACAGGTTCTTCTGTAGGCTTTTCAAACATGTTTTTACCAATAAGAAGAGTTTGTAAAGTACGAATAATTTGGTCTTGAAACTTGATAAATTCGAGTAAATAAGTTAATAATTGAGGGTACAACTTGTCACTTCCTATTCTGGGATTTTGGGTGTGTGGTAACCTCAATTATCTTCAGATTTTAGGGGGGTGGCAAGTTTTTTGTATTCTAA
>NZ_JALIFP010000102.1 GCF_022867885.1 Lederbergia sp. NSJ-179
GGAGAGAGCTGATCAATTCGATCGATGAGTCCTAATTTGTCTATTAATTGACGAATAACAGGAGCCGATCCGACTCGACATACTTGAAAGTCAGGAATCTGCGGAATTGGATTATTCATTGCAATCACCCCACGGTCTTCATACCCTTACCTTCGATAGGACATGGGGGAATTCCTGCAAAAAAGATTTTAGGCTTTCAAAGGGGCGCGGAATATGGGTTCTAAAAAAATGTGAAACTGGAGTGCAAACTGTCCCATCGAAAGCGCTGTCGTTTTTTTGAACCACTAGACATTCATGAACAATGCATTAAAAACGACCTTGGATTCAGAATAAGGGATTGGTCAAATGATTTTCATTTTATCGTTATGGGATTCTAGGAGGAGATTTTTAGATAAAAAAATACTTTTCGCATTGTTGTCGGTAGGAATAATTACGGGTTTTAGTCTCAATGTAGCAGCTGCAGAGAGTCTAAGTCAGTCTGCTGAGACCCAAAATTTGTTTAAAAATACAAAATGGAGAGTTTCCAAAAGCTTCGGCATACTTATCAACCATTTTTTGAACTGAGTTTTTAGTTAAACGTGCTGATACACCATTTCCGGAAGGAAGGGAAAGAAATAATGCTTTCTCAGATTTAGCAGCTGGATAAGTTATATCACGTACCTTTCGATACTCAAGCAGATCAGCCAGAGCAACATCTGAAAAGACCATTTTATCATACTTTCCGCCTTTACGGCGTATCAATACATGTTGATTATTCCAGTCGACTTTGTCAATATCAATACTGACAGTTTCAGACACACGCAAGCCGGATCCTAATACTAAGCTAATGATGGCAAGATCACGTTCACGGTTTTTTAAATAGTAATTATACTTGCGTTTATTTTCTTTAATCATACGGCCATAATCTGAAGCAACAAAATCCCTAAATTTTTCAATCTCGTCATCTACTAATATTTTACTGAAGATACGTTCAGCTTTTTCTGTATCAGTATGCTTTTCTCTATGTATATCTACTTTAGCCATAACATTTCTCTTTAAATACGGGTAAAGATTAAAGTGGACCCCATTGTCAAGACACAGATTTTTAATTTTTAAGGTGGGGTAGAACGTGGATCTTCTACTATGTTACAGCCAGAAGGATTTGCATGGCTTACGAGGTTGGATTACCCACCATTAATTTTTGTTTGTGAGCCATCCT
>NZ_JALIFP010000103.1 GCF_022867885.1 Lederbergia sp. NSJ-179
TTTCAACCTCTCTCCATGTGAAGAAAGAAATTATCCGGTATTAGCTCACGTTTCCGCAAGTTATCCCAGTCTTACAGGCAGGTTGCCCACGTGTTACTCACCCGTCCGCCGCTCATCTTTTGGAAGCAAGCTCCCAAAAGATGCGCTCGACTTGCATGTATTAGGCACGCCGCCAGCGTTCGTCCTGAGCCAGGATCAAACTCTCATAAATGAGAGAAGTTTGTGTTCCTTCTCAATTGCTGGCAATGGTTTAAAACCATTTATCCATTATTTATTGACGTTTGTTTCGTTCAGTTTTCAAAGATCAAACCTTTAATTGCCTCATTGGCGACTTTCCTATATTACCAAACCTTGAACCTAATGTCAACGAATTTCTTGGGTTTTCTTAAAAAGTTGGTGGAGCCTAGCGGGATCGAACCGCTGACCTCCTGCGTGCAAAGCAGGCGCTCTCCCAGCTGAGCTAAGGCCCCATATTATTTTTATGGTCGGGAAGACAGGATTCGAACCTGCGACCCCTTGGTCCCAAACCAAGTGCTCTACCAAGCTGAGCTACTTCCCGAAGTTATACAAGATAAAACGAAATGCTCAATCCAAATGAATTGTAATGCTTTAAACTTATTTCCAAAAAATGAGGATAATTCTTGAACTCAAAATCCCCAATTTGGCATGGTACTATTCCACCATTGAACACTTTCACATAACTATGTACAATTCATCAGATGCGGGTGAAGGGAGTCGAACCCCCACGCCTTACGGCACTAGATCCTAAGTCTAGCGTGTCTGCCAATTCCACCACACCCGCTAAAAATGGTGAGCCATGCAGGATTCGAACCTGCGACCCTCTGATTAAAAGTCAGATGCTCTACCAACTGAGCTAATGGCTCATCCAATGGTCCATGGTGCCGGCCAGAGGACTTGAACCCCCAACCTACTGATTACAAGTCAGTTGCTCTACCAATTGAGCTAGGCCGGCAAAATAAAATGGAGGATGACGAGCTCGAACCGCCGACCCTCTGCTTGTAAGGCAGATGCTCTCCCGACTGAGCTAATCCTCCATAATGAATGCCTGGCAACGTCCTACTCTCACAAGGGGAAGCCCCTTATTACCATCGGCGCTGAAGAGCTTAACTGCCGTGTTCGGGATGGGAACGGGTGTGACCTCTTCGCTATTGTCACCAGACG
>NZ_JALIFP010000104.1 GCF_022867885.1 Lederbergia sp. NSJ-179
GTGAATGACCCCTCCTTAACACCCTGTCGGGTTGTTTGAAGAAGGGGCTTCCTGTTTCATGAACCATTGCATAATGGGGGTGTCCCAAATATGTCTTACACAGTCTCCACAGGCGTAGATTATACTGTTCGGACACAACCTTGCCCTACAGTTATGGCTATTCCGTTATAGTAAGGAACTCATTTAATCCTTTTTGTAAGATGTTTCGACTCGCATTATGGTCACGATCAAGTATCGTTCCGCATTTTGTGCAAATATGCGTACGAATAGAAAGAGACTTTTTCACCCGATTGCCACAACTCGAGCAATCTTGTGAAGTGAATGTAGGTTCTACCTTGATCAAGACCCCTCCATTTCTTGCGCATTTGTATGCGAGCATGTTTCGAAACATGCCCCAGCCTGCGTCTGAAATAGATTTTGCTAACTTCCTGTTCCGAACCATGTTTCGTATATTTAGATTTTCCACAGCAATAACCGAATAGTCCTTCGTCAAATGGTAGCTTAGTTTATGAAGAAAATCTCTACGTTGGTTCCCTACTTTCTCATGTAATTGACGAACTCGCTGTACCTGCTTGGTATAGTTCGCTGAGCCCTTTTTCTTTTTGGAAAGTCTCCGCTGAGTTTTCTTTAATTGCCTTTCCTTTTTACGAAGAAATCTTGGATTCTCATATTCTGGTCCATTAGAAAGAACGGCATATTTATTGATTCCAACGTCAATACCTATTGCGTTATGTATATCCAAAGTAGTTGGCGGCGGCGCTTGTCCTTCGACACAGAAAATAGCATACCACCTTTTCCCTTGACGCTTGATAATCAGTTGCTTAATTGTTCCTTCTAGTGGTCTATGAAGCAGAATATCTATTTCTCCTAGCCTTGTATTGTATAATTTGCCATTGCCGGAAAAGGACATCGCCATTCGGTTCCCTTTCTTGTTGAATCCAAATTGAGGGAACGTCATACTCGTATACTCTTTATACTTTTTCTGTTTTGGGTATCTAGCATCTTTGCGAAAAAAATTCTCAAAGGCTTTTTGTAATCGCACAAATACTTCTTGCAGAGGCTGGGAAGGCATTTCTTTTAGAAATGGATATTTCCTTTTATCCAATGTTAATTGTTTTTGCATGTCATAACGGTTGTAATTTTCCTTGTTTTGTTTATATTTGCGCTCTTTATCTAAAAG
>NZ_JALIFP010000105.1 GCF_022867885.1 Lederbergia sp. NSJ-179
TTTTAGGTGCGCCCGGCATGGGCTATAACTTGGTGGTGAAAGTCCACTACAGGCTTGGCAGTAGGAACTGTTAGCCAAAGGCAAGGGTGTCCATCGTGAGGTGTGAATCTGAAGGAAGCCGGAGGCAAAATCCCGAACTGACGGACAGAAACTGTATATAAGGCTGAATTGGAATGGACGAGTTTGCCTAACAAAACGAAGTCCGATACTGCCCGAGTTCCATACAGTAAATACAGCAGTTACATGGGAGGAAGGTTATAGCTCTTACCCGGGGAGGTCTTACAAGGGTTCCCGACAAGAGAGATGAAATATCCCTCAGGAACAAACCTGCCAGTGATGACGGGTTGAATTGTAAGAAGTCAGCAGAGGCCATAGTAGTCTTAGTAGGCGAAGGGCCGAACAGTAATAATCTTGAAGGAACATGGAGGTAAGGACAGTGCGCAGACCACAGAAAACATTGAACAATGACTATTCGCAAAGGAATAAGCTGGAAGCCGAAAAATATGCGAAAGTGTGTAGCCCTGTCTTTAACGAAATAGACCGACAGGATGGTATCGATTTGATAGACAAAGTAATTGATAATAACAACCTCTTTAACGCTTGTAAGAAGGTAAAAGCCAACAAAGGGGCTCCGGGGATTGACGGAATGACTGTTCATGAACTATTTGAACATGTCAGCCAATATC
Organism: Lederbergia sp. NSJ-179; assembly: GCF_022867885.1. Taxonomy (GTDB): domain Bacteria; phylum Bacillota; class Bacilli; order Bacillales; family Bacillaceae_C; genus Lederbergia. Next base: position 687 of record NZ_JALIFP010000105.1, read on the forward strand.
TCAAACCCTTGAAAAAGAAATTGAAGGACGGCACCTATCAACCCCTTCCTGTGAAACGAGTTGAAATTCCAAAGGAAGATGGATCGAAGCGTAAGTTGGGCATCCCGTGTGTGCGGGACCGAATGGTCCAACAAGCGATCTATCAAGTTATAGGCGGGCTGATAGACCCTTATTTCTCTGAATCAAGCTATGGTTTTCGCCCTAAGAGAAATCAACATCAAGCTATAGGAAAGTCCATCGAGTACTATAAACAAGGTTACAGAGTAGTAGTTGATTGCGATTTAAAAAGTTATTTCGATACGATCAACCATCAGAAATTGATGGCATATCTTGAGGAGTTTATCCAAGATAAGACCGTGCTGAAACTAATTTGGAAGTTTCTTAAGAGTGGAATACTTGAAGATGGTCTCACGAAGCCAACAGAATTCGGTGCTCCTCAAGGTGGG
>NZ_JALIFP010000106.1 GCF_022867885.1 Lederbergia sp. NSJ-179
CGAATATGAAAGGGAAAACCATCTTAAAGTGGATAAGTAATTGTCTTTCAACCCTGTTCATTATCCTGCTAGTTTGTGCTGTATTGATCGTCATTTCATCGCGGGCGGCAGGAGGGGAACCAAGCCTTTTTGGTTATCAACTAAAAACAGTATTATCTGGTTCGATGGAGCCAGAGATGCCGGTTGGTTCGATTATCTTCATCCAACTAGCTGAAAAAAAGGAAACGTTTAAAAGTGGTGATGTCATCACATTTAAAACCAAGGACGATATTCTTGTCACACACCGAATTATTGAGGTTCAAGATAGTGGTCAACGCTTTATTACAAAAGGTGACAATAATAATGGACCTGACGTAGAACCAGTCTTAGCCCAAAATGTTGTTGGAAAATATACGGGGTGGACGATCCCCTACTTAGGCTATGCCTTACATTTTGTGAATACAAAACAAGGAGCTGTCCTGATGTTGATCATACCTGGTCTTTTATTTCTGGGGCATGCTATATTCACCATTTGGCGTACACTGCGTCTGATTGAAGTTCCGAAAGAATCCAATCTTAAGGAAGAATAGAAGGATAAACTTGAATAAAAAATGGGGGAGAAAACGGATGAATATTAAAAAATAATTAAGTACAGGATTACTATCAGCGGTACTCGGGATTACATTAATTGGAGGTGGAACCTACGCCTATTTTAGTGATAGTGCGGAGGCAAACAATACCTTTGCCGCAGGTACATTGGATCTCTCTGTAAACCCTACACAGATTATTAAGGTCGATAACATGAAACCAGGGGACTCCTTTATACGTGATTTTGAACTACAAAATAATGGAACATTGGATATTGGAAAAGTATTATTAGATACCTCTTATACGGTGACAGACGCAAAGGGAGATAACACGGAAGACTTTGGTGAGCATATTGAAGTGGAATTTCTTTACAATGCGGACAAGCTTGATGAAGTCATTTACAAAACAACTTTAGCTAAGCTAAAAGACATGAAACCAGAGGTTATAAATGAAAAGGTTTTCGAACCGATTTTCGATAAAAAAGGCCT
>NZ_JALIFP010000107.1 GCF_022867885.1 Lederbergia sp. NSJ-179
CTCTCACTTGCATCTCATTCTCACGTTGCGAAATTCATATCAGCTTTATTCACCTTTAGAGATCAGACTAACGGCCCTGGCGATGGCCTCTCTCGTCTCTCTTGGAATTTTCACGGCAACCGGGTCGTGCGAGGGCCCGAAAGGATGTGTTGGCGTCCAGGCGGTTGCTAAAGCCATGACTGCAGTCATAAGAAAGCCAGGAGTGAACGTCTTTCCGACCAGGCCATCGTTTTGCGCATCCATTATCGCTTTAATTTTCTTATCGCGCACAGAGGCACGCTCGGTTAGATTGTCTTCCTTCTGCTCCAAACTGTACCATGTCATTAACCTTACGATTTGTGGATGCGTCATAGCCCAATCGAATACTTTTATCGCATAACCAGCAAGATCCTCAGGTGTAAAAAAAATTTCCTCATAAACACGCGTTAAGTGTTTATCGAGAACAGTTGTAAAAAGCGTTTCTTTATTTTCAAAGTAAACGTAAATCAAATTCTTATTGCAGCCAGCGTTTTTAGCAATGCGGTCAACACGTGCTCCTGCAATGCCAAAGGAGGAGAACTCATCCATAGCTGCTTCCAAAATCCGTTCTCTTGTTGCCTCAGCGTTTCTCAAATGGCGTCCCTCCTTAGTCCAGCATGAATTTAGTGTTTTCATTATATCATACAAAAAAACACAGTTGACTAACTGGTTATTTTAAATTAACATGTAACCAACCAGTTAGTTAGATATAAGTATCAACGTATTGGTTACACTATCTGGAGATACTAATGAAGAATGGAGAATACACAATGACACAAACCAACCAAAAAATTGCCATCGTTACAGGCGGAAGCCGCGGTATTGGCAAAAGCACAGTTTTAACCCTTGCAAGCCACGGTGTTGATTCAATCTTCACATACCGTTCTAATCAAGAAGAAGCGGAAAAAGTCGTCTCCCAGATCCGGGAAACCGGGCGTAAAGCCATTGCTTTACAATT
>NZ_JALIFP010000108.1 GCF_022867885.1 Lederbergia sp. NSJ-179
CGAAGTCGGTGGGGTAACCTTTTGGGGCCAGCCGCCGAAGGTGGGACAGATGATTGGGGTGAAGTCGTAACAAGGTAGCCGTATCGGAAGGTGCGGCTGGATCACCTCCTTTCTAAGGATAATAAGGAAGGCCGACTAAAGGCGCCACGTCCTGTGGCAACGTCGGCATGACTCACATCCTGTGAGCCTAAAAGCGTAGGCGCCTGTCCATCGACGTACAAACTTCCTAGCTTCTGACGAGATAAAGGAAACACGGCAAAGAATGAGCCGATGTTGACTTATCGTAGGAAGAAGCGTAGAAGTTTGCTAGTCGCTAGGCGCCGGAGCTAGACACCGAAATACAAAAAACATTTCAGATTAAATGACGTTCCGTTTCGTTCAGTTTTGAGAGTTCAAACTCTTAATGAAGTTAATGTGGGCCTGTAGCTCAGCCGGTTAGAGCGCACGCCTGATAAGCGTGAGGTCGGTGGTTCGAGTCCACTCAGGCCCATCACACGTTAGCTTTTTTAAAATTTATGGGGCCTTAGCTCAGCTGGGAGAGCGCCTGCTTTGCACGCAGGAGGTCAGCGGTTCGATCCCGCTAGGCTCCACCAAATTTAGGCTGATTTAGCTTTAAATCATCAGCTTATTTGTTCTTTGAAAACCAGATAAAATGAGAAGAAATAACAAACCGAGAAGCATCACCTTATGGAATTCATCCATAAGAATGTAAGACGTTTTTAACGATTAAGTTGTTAAGGGCGCACGGTGAATGCCTTGGCACTAGGAGCCGATGAAGGACGGGACTAACACCGATATGCTTCGGGGAGCTGTAAGCAAGCGTAGATCCGAAGATTTCCGAATGGGGGAACCCCC
>NZ_JALIFP010000109.1 GCF_022867885.1 Lederbergia sp. NSJ-179
GGTTTTTCTAGGTAAATCCTTCCCACGAAATAAGGATTTTTCAAAAATCGAAAACGATTTTCTACGGTCTGTTGCCCTTTGTAGGCTTTTAGCAAGTCTACATCGGATAATTTTTCTCCATCCATCTGATTGGTTATCAAGATAAAGGTGGATGCTTGTTGACGCAGTTGTTCCCATTTCTCCTTCGATGGGGGATGGATCGTCAGGTTTATCGTATAGACTGTAACTGGAGGTGGTGCGGCTTCCCCTTTTTTAGGCCGTCCCCGTTTTTTCCGTCTTCCCGGCTGTTCTTTGGGAGTAACAATTCCTTCTACTGTATGAGAACCTTTGTGTTCTTTCATAAACTCTGAAAGGGCCGCTTGGGCATCACGCTCACAGGAAAAGTCCTTTTTTTCCATTTTTTCTTTGTCCTTTTCCCACTTTTTTTGCTCCTTTTCAAGTTGGGATGTGAGGCTTTTTTCCTTTCGTCCATCCAATTTATTGGAGTGAACGATGACAAAACGATAAGTCTCCCCGTCCAGCCTGGCCTTGGTTGAAGAAATTTTATAAATCGCAGCGTCTTTTCCCTCTACAAGCTTTCCCACCTCTTCCCATTGATCGTCCTTCCAGGCTTTCTCTTTAATCGTTTCGGCAAGCTTGAAGTTTTCTGGCAACCGAGACAAGAAAAGCAAGTCTGACGCATCCTTACACTTCAATTCTTTCAAATTATCTTTCGTGACAAAAGCACTATCTGCTATGAAAATTGCTTTTTCTAGTTCTTCAGGAGACAACCATTTGGTTAAGGCTCTCAGAAAATGACCATTCCATTTTTTAT
>NZ_JALIFP010000110.1 GCF_022867885.1 Lederbergia sp. NSJ-179
AATCGAGTAGGAGGCTAATCATTAATTGATTAGCCGACCTCTCCCACCACCGAACGTACGGTCCCGTATTCGGCGGTTCAGTAACTTGAGTATCGTTGCTCATATAAATGATTGAGATCTTTTAATCCCCATTTGTTGAGCGTTTTGACCTTGATTGCCTTGTGAAGTGTTTCGCTTGCTGAAACTCTCCAATACCCTTTTCGAGTATTGGAGAATTTCCATGCTTCTTCAGGTGCAATTCCCAGCCTTCTTAATTGATAGTACTTCGTCCTAATCTTCTTCCATCTTTTCCATATAAGCTGCCTCAATCGATGGTTTAGCCAGTGGGCTACCGATCGAATGTAGCTTTTCATAAGGCTCACACCATAGTAGTTGATCCACCCTACGGTTACCTGGTTAATTTCTTTTGCAATTTCATGGAAGTTTCCAGCTCGGTTTCGCTTAGTCAAAGCTTTAAGTTTGGATTTAAACTTCTTCTTTGCTGTTTGATGTGGTCTACACCCGACTCCTTTAGAGTGGCGGTGAATGCAGAAACCCAAAAATTTCAGCTTTGTTGGAGAGCCCACTTTACTCTTCGTTCGATTGACCGTTAGTCTCAAGTCTTTCTCAAGAAACGTCGTGATACTTTCTAGAACCCTGTAAGCGGCTCGTTCACTTTTGACATAGATGCAGAAGTCATCCGCAAACCGAACAAACTTATGTCCCCGTTTCTCCAACTCCCTGTCCAACTGAGTCAAGTAGACATTACTAAGAATTGGCGAGAGCACCCCACCTT
>NZ_JALIFP010000111.1 GCF_022867885.1 Lederbergia sp. NSJ-179
GAAGAGATAGGGTTCGTGCCAGATACAGCGACGACCTTTAATGCAAAGGACTCTTATGAACAAAAAGTAATGATAGATGGAGAAGAAACAGTTTATTATAAAATACCAAATAAAGAACGGTATTTTGATTTTAACTACATAATTGATACCTTAAAGAAAAGGGAAGAAGATAGCGCTATGCGTAACTTCCGTATTTTCGTGTATAAAAATAAAGAGTTGATTAATTTTCGGGTAAATAACAAGTATCAAAAATAATATGATGTGGAAATGCCAAATAATAGTTCTATTAATATTCCTATTTCTGTGGAATTAGATTCGCAGAATGATTACTCAGATATTTTAGTGATTTTAATTAACAAAGATAAGAAATATCATATAGCAGATCATATGAATGCTAGTAAAATATTAATTAGTCGTGAAGAAATTAAAAATAATATAAAGGGTTACGCTAAAAAAGATGTTGATAATAACAATTTAAAACTTCGCAATGAGAAAAATAAGTCAAAGGAAGGGCAATTTGGAGATGTCGAGTTATTAAATAAGGACGGTGATAAAGCATATCGTATCTCAAAAACAAAATACATTAAGCTTGGTCAAGTTCCAGAAGATATTATCCAAGAAGTTATAGTCTTTGATATTGACGGAAATATTTATCCTCTTTCAGGGAAACAACCGGAGGCTATTACTATAAAGAGAAAAAATAACGAAGACATAATCATTCCATATAATAACGAAAATAAAGATGATATGAGATTATTTTTACTCATTAAT
>NZ_JALIFP010000112.1 GCF_022867885.1 Lederbergia sp. NSJ-179
ATGAAAATTCTAGAAAAGGAACGCCGAAATGGTCGTGATGACTATCCTATTCGTGCCGTCTGGAATACCATTTTAGCTGGTGTTGTATTTGAGCATGATTCTACGGAGTCACTCCGACGAGAATTAAGTCGTAATGCACAACTGCGTTGGTTATGCGGTTTGGAAGGCAGCGTAGTACCGCCTGCATACGTTTATTCTCGGTTTATGAAAAAATTAATCGATCATGAAGAGGAAATAGAAAGCATGTTTGAAAGGTTGGTTGAGCAGATTAGTGAGGTACTTCCTGACTTCGGAAAAACTTTGGCTATTGATGGGAAGGCAATCCAGTCCTTTGCCACCGGGAAAAATAAAAACCAAAAGAAAGATGGACGAAGAGATACAGATGCCAACTATGGCACGAAGGAGTATAGGGGGAAAAGAGAGGACGGTACCATGTGGGAAAAAATCGTCAAATGGTTTGGGTATAAAATTCATTTGATTGTTGATTCCACCTACGAGCTCCCAATGGCTTATTCGGTCACGAAAGCTTCTGTCCCGGATATCAATGCGGCTCATGACCTATTGGATGAAATCGAAAAAAATCGTCCTTCCCTCTTGGAACAAGCAGAAGAAATGTCCGGCGACAGAGGATATGACGATACGAAACTAATCGTGAAACTATGGGATGACCATGGAATAAAACCAGTCATTGATATACGAAATATGTGGAAAGATGGGGAAGAAACACGTTTACT
>NZ_JALIFP010000113.1 GCF_022867885.1 Lederbergia sp. NSJ-179
AGAATCAGCCCGAGAAAATGAGAAGTCTGGTATCATAAATTATCCACATGTTGATAAGTCAGGTTTAAAAAAGCAATTTGTGGACAACGGGATTCGTATGCCCTTTTTTAGATGGTAATGATCAGAAAACAGCAACGCATCCTTTTTTATATAAAAAAAGGAGTAAAATTCAACTTTTCACAAAAAAAATAATGCCCTTATTTTTTGTTCATACACCAAAAAATGATACAGCGCAAAAAGCTCCATTAAAATACATATAGACATATAATCATTCATATGCCTGTCCAAAGGGAAGCAATTTCACTTCTTATGTCTCTTATAATTGAATCAAACTATGCGACTGCCGCGGCTGCAAGTCAACGAAGTTATTTAGCGATAAATTATTAACGATTATCGTTAGAAATCGCCAAACTAGCTAAAAGCGGAGCAGATATTATGATTAAACACAATTGGCTGGAACAACCGCCGGGAATTAAAGATCGGGAAAAGTTAGCGAGGAGTAAAGAAAAAGCTGATCCTAGTTGGACAGCATTTTTGTGAGTATCTTTCTCAAGTTTCGGACATGCTAAATAAGCCTTAACGCTTGGTATGAAAGGGATAGGTACAATTCTATTATCATGCTGTCCCAGCATGAAGTAGTGGATTTCGCAAATAGTCAGGTAATTTG
>NZ_JALIFP010000114.1 GCF_022867885.1 Lederbergia sp. NSJ-179
AATCACAGACCACCCGTTCAACGGGTGGTTTGACTCAGCCCTGTAAGGGCATGTTACTGGCAACGCCTTAAAGGCGTAGTTTCGCAAGCCGGTCATTGTCCTTAATTGTTAATTTTATCTTCTATCATGTCTGCTTCAGTTTGGTTTTTTATATACTTTTTAATAACCTCTTCATTTCTTCCTACTGTATCCACATAATATCCTTTTGCCCAAAAGTGTCTATTCCCTTTCCTCTTGTATTCCGGATGCCTATCAAATATCATTAGTGCGCTTTTACCTTTTAAATACCCCATAAATGTTGAAACACTAAGCTTTGGTGGGATTTTGACACATAAATGGACATGATCAATAGATACACTTCCTTCTACAATTTCAATTCCTTTATACTCACAAAGCTTTCTAATTATTTCTCGAACATCTTTTCTAAGTTGACCATACATGGTTCTTCGTCTATATTTAGGAATAAACACAATATGGTACATGCAATTCCACTTTGTATGTGATAAACTTGAATTATCCATAATGGATGTCCTCCTCTGCCCGACATTGGCTTGCGAAACCTTTGTCATTATAGCAGAGGAGGACTTTTTTTATCATACGTAAAGGTACTTCCGTTTCTGTTCTCCCACGCATAGCGTGGGGCTTAATCAGGAGTTA
>NZ_JALIFP010000115.1 GCF_022867885.1 Lederbergia sp. NSJ-179
GTGGAGAAATGTATCCAGAGTATTATAAAGGCCTACATGGACAGGAATATAAATTATCGGATTTCCTCTAGTCTGGGTGGATAGAAAAGGACCGGGCGGGGTTTGCCCGGTTTTTCTTATGTTTTTAACCTGGGAATCATTGGCAAGTATAATTTTCAAAAAAACTATTGCATCTCATGCAAAAACTTGATATATTAGAACATGTCCTTGAGAGAGAATAAGGATTCAAAAAATAGTGTTGACAAAGTAGTTTTTCAATGTTATTATATAAAAGTTGCTCTTAGAGCAATTGGGAATTTGATCTTTGGAAACTGAACGAAACGAACGTCAATAAATAATGGACAGATGGTTTTAAACCATTGCCAGCAATTGAGCAAATCAACTCAGAAGGAACAAGGTAAGTATGATTAATTTCATGACAAGCCTTTGTTCCACTTTTATGAGAGTTTGATCCTGGCTCAGGACGAACGCTGGCGGCGTGCCTAATACATGCAAGTCGAGCGCATCTTTTGGGAGCTTGCTTCCAAAAAGATGAGCGGCGGACGGGTGAGTAACACGTGGGCAACCTGCCTGTAAGACTGGGATAACTTGCGGAAACGTGAGCTAATACCGGATAATTTCTTTCTTCACATGGAGAGAGGTTGAAA
>NZ_JALIFP010000116.1 GCF_022867885.1 Lederbergia sp. NSJ-179
TTGATGAGTGCCGGAGCGCAAAGAGACATTTTTACGGAGGCGGCTATTGATGAAATCTATCAATTTTCCAATGGGACTGCAAGATTGATTAATAAAGTTTGTACACATTCCCTGATCTATGGATTTCAAAATGAACAACGTATCATTGATGATCATATGGTCAAAAGGGTTATTGATGGAGAATTGTCATGAGGAGCCATGTAGAAATGATATATGATGTTGCAAGACCGTTGGATCATTCATTTAAACGAGCGTATTTATGGTCTTCATTGTGGGAAAGGGGTTAAGTTGCACATTAATTCAATGTGCATTCCTCGGCGAATTGAATTGGATAGCCTTGGTATATTGTGATGGGGAAAGCGCGTTTGTATTTACGTCCTCAGTATACCTCCAAAGTGATCATTTAACAGAATAGAAACCTAATAACCTCGTCATCAAGTGATGGAAAAGCTTTTCCTCCATCACTTGATAACGAGGCAACCAAGCGATAGCGCGGTAGCTTTAGTACGACTATACCTAGTAAAATATTTATCAAAAACAAGAAGGGATAGCTTAGCTAGTCATTATTCCTTCTTTTCATTTTCGTTATTACGGTCAA
>NZ_JALIFP010000117.1 GCF_022867885.1 Lederbergia sp. NSJ-179
ATGAATAATCCAATTCCGCAGATTCCTGACTTTCAAGTATGTCGAGTCGGATCGGCTCCTGTTATTCGTCAATTAATAGACAAATTAGGACTCATCGATCGAATCGATCAGCTCTCTCCTGTTAAAAAGGAAGATTGCCATGTATCTGTCGGCACACGTATCGCTACGTTGATCATTAATCAATTGACGGATCGAAAAGCCCTTTACAAGGTAGAGGAGTTCTATGAACGGCAAGATGTTGAATTATTATTTGGTCCGGAAAGAAAGGCTAGTGATTTTAATGATGATGCATTAGGAAGAGCACTAGATGCCCTCCATTCGGCGGGGCTTCAAGAGGTTTATATCCAGGCTGTTCAAGGGATTCGCGAAGCAGTATCCGACTTAAGCTGGGATCATCTTCATTTTGATACAACTTCTTTGGTGTATACAGGGGAGGCGAAAGAAGAGGCGGATCTTGTGAAGATTGTACGTGGTTATTCCAAGGATCATCGACCTGATCTACCGCAAATTAAAATCGGAATGGGAACCACAGCACAAGGGTTTCCTATCTATGGAGAAGTCTTAGATG
>NZ_JALIFP010000118.1 GCF_022867885.1 Lederbergia sp. NSJ-179
GAGGAGCTATTTGATGAACATCGGTGATATCATTGTCACAAATAAAAAAACAGGGAAATATATCGGAGAGATTACAGCCATTCATGAGGATACGTATACAATCCGAATTTTAGCTGTACTCAACCACCCTAGACAAGGTGATTTGCACAATCCTTTACAGGCGGATGTCCCCTTCTTTCATGAAAGAAAGGCGTTGGCCTATCGAGAGCAAACCAATATTCCCATAAGAATTGCCAAGCCGTATGATGGGGATATTCCGGACTATAAGGATTCCTTAAAAACGGCCTATACAACCCTTAAGGAAAAGCTAGAGGCGGATATAGAGGAGCCTTATAATCAACTTGCCTTAAAAGCATTAAAAAGTATTGAAAAGGAATACGCCTTAATGTATTCCATCTCATTTGACTAATGCCCAATTTAGGGCATTTTTTTGTTTTTAAATGGTCCTGCAACAGTGGCATTCATTTTAAAAGATGTTTTCTCTTACCTAGGAGAATTTTCTTCGTTATCCCAGTCTATTGAACCGAGCGCTTATCGCATTAAAGTTAAGCTGGAAGGATTGAAT
>NZ_JALIFP010000119.1 GCF_022867885.1 Lederbergia sp. NSJ-179
CTCGTGTGGAACGTATTTTAGGTTTACTTGGCTTGAGTGAGAGTGTTTTTACGGAGCCGCAAGGTCAAAAGATTGTCGAAAAAACAGGCCAGTAACATAGGCTTAAAATCCTTTTGCTTCGTTTGTGTCGATATATGTTGTGTGCTGTCTTTATTTATAAAACACTGTCGTAAGAGCAATGATCGGTTGCTTTTATGACAGTGGGCTTTGTCAAAAAAATTTTGCGTGGTAGGTGTAGCGCGGAATATGGGTCTAAAAGAGTGGATTTTAACAAATCTAAAATCAACATAAAGGCTTGTGCAAAGCGAAGGTCTTCCATTTCATCGGGCTCTTCGCTATTTAATGTTGAAAAAACAAGTTACTAGGATCTTTCCGTTTCTATCATTTACTGATATTTTGACACTGAATTACTAGAAAGAGTAAAACCAAAAACCGGACTAGGGATGAGTTCGGTTGCGAGCGATACATGGCTCCAAACTGTAACTCATTCTTTTTTGTTTGTGTGCAACCAAAGGTGAAAATAGTCATGATTCCATGATCAAGTCGAGTTTAT
>NZ_JALIFP010000120.1 GCF_022867885.1 Lederbergia sp. NSJ-179
GCACCTGCACTGGAAAAGGCGAAAGATCTCATTAAAGAACCTACGAAATATAATAGGGCAACATCGGTCGGTGCTGCCAAATATGTAAAAAATTTAACTTTTGATTCCAAGACAGGTGAGATACTTGATAGCGCTAAACAGGCGTTGCTCTTTGATGAAGAGAAATTAAAGAAGGAAGAGGAATTCGATGGCTACTACGCCATTATCACAAGTGAATATAAAGAATCCGATGGTCGAATTATTGAACTATATAGAGGTCTATGGAAAATTGAAGAATCTTTTAAGGTAACAAAAAGTGATATAGAAAGCAGACCAGTCTATCTTTCAAGGCAGGAACATATTGAAGCCCACTTCCTAACATGCTTTGTATCGCTTGTCATAGCAAGGTTATTAGAGCACCGATTGAAAGGAAAACATTCGATCTCTGCTATACTTGACAGCCTGAAAAAAGCGTCCTGTAGCCATATACAGGAAAATTATTATTTGTTTGACCATTATGATGAGGTGCTTTCCG